>JAHEIH010000006.1 GCA_024639455.1 Cellvibrionales bacterium | reverse complement strand
GCCGAAATTTAAATGTTTAAGTTCCCATCTATTTTTTAGTGGGAACTTATAATGAACAATCAACAGCCAGCAAAGCGTCGACATTTTTCGGCGACTCAGAAACTAAATATCGTGAAAACTGCTCTCACGAGTTATCAATCACGCTCCGCAGTTGCTCGAGAGTACGGCGTCAATCAAAACCAACTTGCCCGCTGGATTCGGGAGTATCAAAACGGCATTGTCTGGAAGCGAGGTGTTAGTCGAACTCAGGCAGATTTTTTGCCTGTTGCTATACAGGCAGCTCAGTTGCCAACGTGTACTGAGTCGTTAGATTTACCCAAGAATATTGAGACTCAGATAGCGTCAACGCCTGATCCCTATTCTGCCTCATCCGTAACCATACGTTTTGAATCTGGACATCACTTAGAAATTGATGCTCTTGATCACAATTTGGTACTTCAGCTGGTTAGGACGTTGCGATGATCAGTCTTCCCTCGGGTGTTAAGGTTTGGGTGGCAGCAGGCCACACCGATATGCGTAAAGGGTTTCTGGGACTGGCGGCCTCGGTCCAATCAACACTCAATGCTGATCCATTATCTGGGCACGTATTTGTCTTCCGTGGTCGCTCCGGAAATAGGATCAAAGTATTGTGGTGGGACGGTCAAGGTTTGTGTCTATTTTACAAGTTTCTCGAGCATGGCAAGTTTGTGTGGCCATCGGCTAACAACGGCAAAATTCAACTGACACCGGCTGAACTTGCCATGCTGTTAGAAGGCATAGATTGGCGTGTTCATAAACGCACATTAGAGCGTAAATATCTCTTATAAAACTCAGTAATGGCGGTACTTTCAGGCTCGATTTTGGTATAATTTCACCATGAAATTAACCGCCAAGACACTACCGAACGATCCCGAATTGCTCAAGCAAATGTTGCTGGCTATGGCCGGTAAAGTGGATCAGTTGTCGACGCATAATACCTACTTAGAAACACGTGTTAGTCAGTTAGAACTGCAAATAAAATTGCATCGCAAACGCCAATTTGGACGATCATCTGAATCAGGGCAGTATGAGCTGGAGATGGAAGACATCACCACGGTTCAGGCTGAGATCGAGCAGGTTAAGCAAGGTTTCGAACATTCAACGGCTAGCACACCAGCGAAACCAAACAGAACACGCAAACCATTCCCTGCAGAACTGCCTCGTGAAGAAAAGACGTTTGTACCTGAAGCATGTAGCTGTCCCGACTGCGGACAATCAATGCAGAACATTGGTGAAGATGTTTCCGAAGTATTAGATATCGTCCCAGCCAAATATCGTGTTATCAAAGTTATCAGACCCAAGTTCGGCTGTAAGGCCTGTAATAAAATATCGCAAGCACCTGCTGCAGAGCGCGTTATCGATCGTGGTATCGCATCTGCAGCACTGATCGCACAAGTGATCGTCGATAAATATGCCGATCACTTGCCGCTTTATCGTCAGGCCGAGCGGTTTCAACGTGAAGGCATCGACTTGGATCGTTCTACTCTTGCAGGCTGGGCGGGCCGTGTCGGCGCATTGTTATTGCCTCTTACAAATGCCATTCGAGCACATGTGATGGAAGCACATAAACTCCATGCTGATGACACCACGGCACCGACACTCGTACCTGGTAATGGTAAAACGGCTACTGGCCGATACTGGAATTATGTGCGCGATGATCGCCCATGGGACCCAAGGTCCGCACCTGCGGTATGGTTCCAATACAGTACAACACGTTCCGGTGATGAGCCTTTACGGCATTTAAAAGGTTACAAGGGAATTATCCAGACGGATGCTTACGCCGGTTATAATGGCGCCTTACAGCAAGGTGTACATAGAGCGGGATGCTGGGCGCACGCAAGGCGCAAGTTCTTTGAGCTTGTAGACGCAGGCAAGAGTGAAGTAGCGGCAGACGCTGTTAATCGCATCAATCAGCTGTATGCCATAGAAAAAGAAATCAAAAGCTTACCTCCTGATGAACGATCGAGAATACGGAAAATAAAATCTCAGCCAATACTCGATGACTTAAAACTGTGGTTGGATGAACACATTCGACAATGTGTGAAAGGCAGTCCTATGGCCAGAGCTATCAACTACACTCGTAAGCAGTGGGATGATCTCATTCTTTACGTAAGTGACGGCAAAGTTGAAATCGATAACAATGCTGCGGAGCGTGCTATAAGGCCATTGGTGGTTGGTCGAAAAAATCACTTGTTTGCAGGTTCAGAGCTGGGTGGGCATACGGGTGCTGCGCTGTATAGCATCATGGGTACTGCAAAACTGAATGGCATTGATCCAAAGGCCTATCTCACAGCCGTACTGAAAAGGATTAACTGTACGCCGATCACTGAAGTGGCAGAGCTGCTGCCGTGGAACATCAATCTGGACGAAGCACGGTACGCTGAAGCGATCTAGGGTGTAGTCGGTCGACGCTTACACTAATTGCTTAGAGGCTTGAGGTAATCCCGACACTGTAAAATCGGGATAATAAGATCTTAGCAATTCCATGTTGGATTCGAGATCCTCAGGAAGAATGCGCTTGGTTAAACCCCAGGAAAATAATCCGGGAAATTCTGCAAGGGGATCACGCTTACCAATGTAGGCTTCTAATACGTCAATAATTTGTAACAGGTTGTGCTTGGGCTCAATGAAGTGTGAAAAAAGCATGGCATTAATAGAGTTTAAAAAACGCTCATGGCGGTTCGTTATATCCAAAAACTCTTGATGACGTTCTGAGGCAATCTCTGAAAAGAGTTCGTTTCGCAACGATTCATTGAGGTTCATTACACGCCATACGGCAAAAGAGGTAACAATTAATCCGCCTATCAGCGTAAATATGCACCAATTACAAAAAGAAAAACGTACTTTTGAGAGGCTGCTAAGCATTAAAGAAACCCTTACATTAATCCCTAATGACTATAGTTTAATCCAATAATAATGCAACAAACTTGTTACCTTTAGACCGCAATGGTCTAATTACTCCGCAAAACGGCATAAAAGTTAATACTAAGTTTTATTCATTAATTTAACATAATATACATTATGCGAAATTATGTATGTAGACTATCTACTACCGAGAAATCTAAAAACGCCCCATTTTTTGAATTTTAGGGATAACTCCCGCCAAAACATCTCAGATTTCAAAAAAGACGTTTTTTTTAAAAAACGCTATTGATGGCGTTTCCTGAACCACCACTCGTCACTCACTACACCGAATAATACCGAGCTGGCGACTGCCACTGACTACATCCAGTCCAGCAGACTGATTGGGGATGCTTACCAAACAAGCTCTACATATTTGCGCCATCCGTCAGTAAAAGCCGCAACGTCAACAAAATAGTAATCGCCCGCTA
This sequence comes from Cellvibrionales bacterium, assembly GCA_024639455.1. Taxonomy (GTDB): domain Bacteria; phylum Pseudomonadota; class Gammaproteobacteria; order Pseudomonadales; family JAHEIH01; genus JAHEIH01. The sequence goes on along the minus strand of JAHEIH010000006.1, from coordinate 239,774 downwards.
GACAAAGCGTTCCAAACACGCCGTCCGGTTAAAGATCGATGCTAACAAACGGCCTGAATTAAACAGATAAACGATTTCAAACAACACCAAGGTATTTACGCCTTACTGCGCGCAAGCGTCATGTCACCAAGTCTTCGGCTGACACCATACCAAGAGGCTGAATATGTACTTATTATTATATATGTTCTAAGCCCAATTTCTGACCTATTGCTTGCGCTGTTATGGCGTGGTCACCGCTAATAATTTTAACGTTAATTCCACAGTTTTTATGGTTTTACTTGGCAAGTGAGCCCCCTTAAGGCTATGTTATTGTTAATTTATTGATAAAGATTATTGCATGGCCAATATCAACGATGTCGCCCGCCTTGCTGATGTGTCTATCGCCTCGGTTTCGCGCTTTTTTAGCAAGCCAGAACTGCTGTCAAAAAAGGCACATGCGCGTATTTCAGAGGCAGTAGCGGCGCTTAATTATCATCCCAACGCCCTCGCCCGCAACCTTCTCCGTTCACGCTCCGGCAACGTCATGGTGCTGGTTAACGACATTACCAACCCGTTTATCTCACAGGTGATTACCGAGGCCGACAAAGCGGCTCAAGCCCGAGGATATTCGGTGTTATTGGGCATTACACATCACTGTGCCGATACCGAAGAAAAATACATCGAACAGATTCGCTCCAAGGTGGCTGATGGTTTTTTGCAACTGAGCGCTACTGAGCGCCCAATGCAGCTAGCGCGGGAAAAAAACATCCCCTATGTCAATCTGCTGGAGTGCCCTCCCGAGCAGGACTTGCCCAGCGTGCAAATTGACAATATCGCGGCGGCCTTTGATATGACATCTATGTTAATTGCTATGGGGCACCGCGACATCGCCTGTTTGAAAGGAGAGTTTAGTGACGACTATCCAAGCCCAGTGACAACAGATCGCGTGCAAGGTTTTTGCCGTGCACTAGCCGCGCAGCACATTGACGTTACCCCAGAGTGGATGTTGCAGGGTGATTACAGCCCTGCTTCCGGTGTCGCTGCAGCACAGCGTATTTTGTCCATGGCTCATCGCCCTAGCGCGGTATTTTGCGCCAACGACTATATGGCTTTTGGATTAATTCGCGGACTTAAAGACGCAGGTTTTAGGGTGCCCGAGGATATCGCGGTCACTGGTTTTGACGATATTGATATCGCGCTGTTCAACAATCCACCGCTGACGACGGTTTCTCAGCCCATTGAACAGCTGGGATGGACAGCTATGGAGATGTTAATCGATATCATTGAGGGTGAAGAGATCGTAGACAAACGACGCCGCTTAGCGCACAAATTGATCTTGCGAGGAAGTGCTAGTAAATAATTGAAACCGATTGCATAAAGAGCTTTTAATTATCATTGAAAAGCTTTAAATTTGTGCGTTAGTGAAAAAAAATAACCAATCACATCGAGAGGAAAGCAAATGTCTGATAATTACACCTATGACGCCATTGTGGTGGGTTCAGGTATCAGCGGTGGCTGGGCAGCGAAAGAGCTGACCGAAAAAGGCCTCAAAGTATTGATGCTGGAGCGTGGCAAAAACATCGAACACGTCAAGGATTATATCAACGCGCACAAGGGACCATGGGAATACCCTCACCACGGCCGCCCTACTCGTGAAATGAAAGAGAATGAACCCGTATTGCGCCGAGACTACCCGCTCAACGAGCGCACCTGGGGCACTTGGGCAAGTCACCAAGAATCGCCCTACGTTGAGAAAGAACGTTTTGACTGGTACCGCGCCTACAACGTGGGTGGGCGTTCGCTTTTGTGGGGTCGCCAGAGTTACCGTTTGAACCGCGAGGATTTCATGGCCAACGGCAAAGAAGGCGTTGGCACCGACTGGCCGATTCGCTATGAGGACTTGGCTGATTGGTACAGCTACGTGGAAAAATTTGCCGGCATTTCTGGTTCTCATGAGGGATTGGATGTCATCCCCGACAGCGAGTTTCTCCCCCCGATGCCACTCAATGTGGTGGAAAAAGATATCGCCGCCCGTATCAAGAAAGCGTACGGAGGTACACGTCACCTTGTTATTGGGCGCACCGCACACTTGACCGAGTCGCGCCCTGAGCAGAATCGGGTACAGTGCCAATACCGGGCACGTTGTTGGTTGGGTTGCCCCTACGGCGGATATTTCAGCACCCAGTCAGCCACCCTGCCCGCTGCGATGGCAACAGGTAACTTGACACTGCGACCTTTCTCTATTGTGAAAGAGCTGATTTACGATAAAGACACCAAACGCGTCACCGGTGTTGAAGTCCTTGATGCTGAAACTAACCAGACCTATGTTTTCAAAAGCAAAATCGTGTTCTTGAATGCCTCGGCTCTGAACTCGACCTGGGTACTGATGAACTCCGCCAACGATATCTGGGAAGGCGGTCTGGGCAGTAGTTCGGGTGAACTTGGCCACAACCTGATGGACCACCACTTCCGCGTAGGTGCGGCTGGTGAAATTGAGGGTTACGAGGATAAGTACACCTACGGACGTCGCCCAACGGGTTTCTATGTGCCTCGTTTTGTCAACTGGGGTGATGATAAGCGCGATTATCTGCGCGGTTTTGGCTATCAAGGTAGTGCAAATCGTCAGGGCGTTTATCGCGACAATGCCGAGATGGGGATTGGTGCAGAATTAAAAGACGCCATTACGGAACCAGGCCCATGGCGCATTTCGGCCACCGCGTTTGGTGAGGTATTGCCCGATCATCGCAATCGCGTTTACCTGAACAGCGAAGTCAAGGATAAGTGGGGACTGCCAGTACTGGAATTTGACGCAAAAATTCGTGAAAACGAGTACAAAATGCGCAAAGACATGGCCAATGAAATGGCTGAGATGTTCGAGCGCTCGGGTGTAAAAAATGTCACCACCTACGACAACGACTACGCCTTAGGAATGGGTATCCATGAAATGGGCACTGCGCGCATGGGTCGCGACCCCAAGTCTTCGGTACTCAACGCACACAACCAAGTGTGGGATGCCCCCAACGTCTTCGTGACCGATGGCGCGGCGATGACCTCGGCCTCGTGCGTTAACCCCTCATTGACATACATGGCGTTGACCGCTCGCGCGGCCGACTTCGCCGTTGAAGAATTGAAGCGAGGTAACATCTAATGAATCGTCGTAAACTGTTAAAAATGATCGCCGCGGCGACTGGGGCCAGCCTGGTTGGCGCGGACGCCATGGCCTATGTGGAAATGCCGGCGGCAACACCACTTGAAAAAACCGGTTTTAGCAAGGACGACTACGTTCTGTGGGAAGCCGTGTGCGATACCATTATTCCTCGCACTGACACACCCGGGGCAGTCGACGCGGGCACGCCGGCCTTCACCCTGCGCTTTGTCACGGATTGCTACGACAACAACCAATTGGCACATTTTAAAGTGGGCCTGGTTGACCTGGAAAAACGCAGCCAACAACAGTTTGGCGAATCGGTGGCGGCGCTCTCTGCTGAACAGCGCCACGATTTTCTTTCAGTGGTTAACAATGAAGCCAACGCCTTTAACAGCAGCGAAACCGCTGGCCAAGGTGCGTGGGCTGTAGTGACCTCTAAAGGCCTTCCTCACTACTTCACTCTGATGAAACAAATCACGTTATTTGGCTTCTTCACCTCGGAACTAGGCGCCACCAAAGTGCTGCGCTATGTCTCTGTTCCCGGTCGTTACGATGGTGACTTCGCCTACAAAAAAGGAGATCGCGCATGGGCGCCCGAGTTTTAATTCCCTTCGCGGCTGTGCTGTTAAGCGCCGCTGTCTCAGCTCACCACGAAGCAACGTTTGAGCATATTCCACTCGAAGAACGTTTGAAAATGGCGGAAGAAACCGAGAGCTGGGCCTATCAGCCCCCCGTCGTTAGCCTAGGTAAAAACGATGTGCCCTCTGACGCCATTCAATTGATGGCCGGCGATATGAGCGAGTGGGAGTCGACCAAAGGCGGTGTGTCACCCTGGGCGATCAAGCGCGGTGTCGTGACGGTCGCTCCTGGTAAAGGCGATATTCGTACCAAACGTTCATTCTGCGACATGCAGCTGCACTTTGAGTGGAAAACGCCTACCGATGTAAAAGGCATGCAAGGTCAACAGCGCAATAATTCGGGTATATTCATTCAAGAACGCTATGAATTGCAGGTGCTGGACTCATACAATAATGAGACCTACGGCAACGGCCAAGCAGGTGCGCTTTACAAGCAAGTGCCGCCGCGTGTTAACGCCATGCGCCCCACCGGTGAATGGCAGAGTTATGACATCCTGTACACCGCGCCTCGTTTCAACGGAAGCGAGCGGGTATCACCCGGCTATGTGACCTTGATGCATAACGGCGTGGTGCTACATAACCACCAAGAAATTGCCGGCACCACCGAGTGGATAGGGCCACCACAGATCGATCAACACGGCTGTGCACCTTTAAAATTGCAAGATCATGGCAATAAAGTAAGTTTCCGCAATATGTGGGTTCGCGAGCTGTAAGCTCTCGACCCTCCTCTTCAGTCGCGATAGTTAATACTATCGCGGCTCACTTCTGCATAGGGTCGCATCGATCCATCTAGCATCAAGGCTTGCACGGTGTAGTCGTCATGTCTCTCGCCCATTTCCATGCCGGGGCTACCAATAGGCATTCCAGGCACACTCAATCCCAGCGCATTGGCAGGAGGATTTTCTAGAAAACGGCTCACAGCCGCTGCGGGCACATGACCTTCGAAAACATATTTGCCAATGACGGCAGAATGGCAAGACTGGGCGGCTGGAGCTATACCTAGATCTCTTTTGACCTTAGCAAGCGCATCGGTATTGCGGCCTTCTAAGGTAAAGCCTGCCTCTTGCATGTGTTCAATCCAAGCGTTGCAGCAGCCGCAGGTAGGGCTTTTGTAAACCTTGCCAGACAAACCTTGCGCAAGCGCCAATGAGGGCACGAAGAGTAGTAACAGTAATAGTCTTAACATGGTGTCCTCCTGTGCCTACACGTCATGGAACCTAGAACGGTTGGCGCTGGCTATTGCGGCTAATGAATTTGGTCAAAGCACGTTCGATACTCGCTTCAGCTTGTAACCCCAACTTTTCCATCAAGCCATGTTTCTCTTTATACGCCACGCTGTACACATCGCGATTTTGCATCGCTTTATAGATCACGCTGTCGCTAGTAGAGATCTCATCGACAAGGTGATTCTCTAGCGCCTGTTTGCCAAACCAAACCTCGCCCGTAGCAACGCTGTCGATATTCAATTGTGGACGTTGCTCAGTGACGAATTGTTTAAAAAGATCGTGGGTCTCGTCGATTTCCTGCTTAAATTTCTTACGTGCACCATCGGTGTTTTCGCCGAACATGGTCAATGTCCGCTTGTATTCACCAGCGGTGATCATTTCAAAGTCGATATCATTTTTGCGCAGCAATTTGTTGAAGTTGGGCAATTGAGCAATCACACCGATAGAACCTAGCAATGCGAAGGGGGCCGCATAGACCTTATCGGCCACGCAGGCCATCATGTAACCACCCGAGGCGGCGACTTTATCGACACATATGGTTAATGGGATGTTATTTTCCTTGATACGATGCAACTGAGACGCGGCTAAACCATAACTATGCACCATGCCGCCGCTGCTTTCGAGTTTGAGAATGATGTCATCCCCCTCTTCGGCCACTGACAACACGGCATCGATTTCTTTTCTGAGATTCTCGACCGCACTGGCCTTGATGTCGCCATCGAATTCTAAAACATAGCTACGCGGTAAATCTTTTTGCTCGCCTTTTTGCTTTTTCTCAGCTTTTTCGCGTTTTTTCTCTTCTTTTTTGCGGGATTTGTATTCGTCTTCGTCCAGCACCACACTCTGCAGTTCATCCTGAAGCTGCTCGAACTCATCGTTTAATGAGTCGATTTCGATATGTCCCTTATGGCCTTTACTACGGCGCTGGCCAGCCGCCGCTGCGACGGCAATAATCAGAACGATGGCAATGACAAAGGTGAGGGTTTTGGAGAGAAACATGCCGTATTCGGCGAACCATTCGAGCACAAGATATCCTTATAGTGGTTTTAAAACCTTATCGTGCCGACTTGATAGCGCTATTGCAAGCGTCTAGCACGGCCACAGCGAAACACTATGGTGTTGATAGGTGGCCAATGCAATGTGTTCCTGCAAGGCAATCATTGGCCAGGCCAACTGTTCAATATCGCTAGCATCGGCGTGTATGCTGCACGGCTCCAATTGCTCGTGAAGGTTTTGACAGGCGCGGGCAATCTCCGTTTGATGCGTCATGCTCATGGCATGTTGCAAATTTTGCATTCTAATGAGTAGTGATTCGATTACTTCGTAGCTGTCGGTTTCATGGGCGATATCGAGTTGCAAAATGATATCGCTAACTTCCTTATAGGCATGTGCCAACACAATACTAATGCTGTCGCTGAAGTAACGCTGAGGCATCAGCTCGCTATTGCTCACGTCAGTCCAGTGGGTCTTGGCAGCTGCATCTAGTGTTTGATCGGCCATGACTTTGAAGCGCTCGGGTAGGAACAGCAGACCTTCAGCCAGACGAAATAGCACTTCCTTGCTAGGCGCGTTGTTTAACAACATGTCGATATCCTGTCGGCATTGCTGAGTTAAATCCCCTGTATGGGGAAGTTCACACATGCATACCGCGGCACTGATGTTGTCCATGTGTTGGACTAGTAATGCCCTACCCTCATCCGTGATGGGTTGATCCTCGAGCAAAACGGCGAGATGGTGACTCATTTGCTCTACGGCTACTTCGATGCATTTGACCAATGACTGGTAAACATCGCTACCGGGTTGACGCATGCGGGTAATGCCCAGCGCAATATCACGATCGCTAAAGGGCAAATCGGGTAAACGGTAGAGCTTGGCAAGCTTAACTGAGCGTTCACGGGTCGAGTGCGACAGAGCAATCAGCGCAAGAAATTCGCGCTTGATGGCGAGCGACAAGGGTTTTTTGAGGGCATTGTCGGGATCTTTGTACAGCGTCATCAGTTGCTGTTCGACCAATAATAGCCATTGTCTTCGCTGTTTGGTGAGCCTTAAATCTCCGTCATCCATGGCTTCAATGATGCAGCTCAACAACCAAAAAAGCTCGGCTATAGGCGCGTTGCCACACACTTTTTGCAGGTGTATGGAGGCCTTGGCAAGTAGGTTTAATGCGGCTTCGGGCTGTTTATCTATGGCCAGGCGGGCTTTTTTAAAGAGTGGAATAATTTTGCTCAGCGGCGCTTTAATATCACTCGCCGGGGGATTTTTAAGCGCTTTTAAAGGCGATACATTCGGATCAATCACGATACCTAGTAGCTGACTTTCAATCAGCGCTTTTTCCCCGCTGTACTGGCGAAGATGATTAATAGCATCGAGTAAAATGGGACCATTGCGCTGGCCTTGTTCGATAACCCAGTGGCAATAGCGTGGCACCAAAAATAGTGGATAGGCGGCGGCGCTGATGACATCATCGCTCCATTCGTCGATACGTTGATGGAGTTGTGTTGCGGCATCGTTAAGGGCTTGTAGTAGAAGGGCTGCATCGGCAAGCCCTGCCATGGAAAGCGCCCCAATGCACCTTGCAAGTGCCTGTTGAAGTGATGCCAAGTGAGTCTCGTCACGGGAGACATGCAGATATTCAAGCCACTGCTGAGCTTGGGCTAAATCTTGCTCAATGTCGGGAACGACGGTGCGTAGCGATGCTATATGAATCATCTTCCATGAGTCTGTCTTTTATCACGTTGAATTGAGTATAGACGTTGTACCCACGATACCCTAGGAATTGCCGCTAATTAGTTGAAGCGAGTCACGCCTCAACTATTGACGAAATAAACAGTTGCCGCCAGACGCTTTATCGATGGCGTCAAGGCGTGACTCGTGTAGGGCAACTTCTTGCGCGGTTGGCGTGATAATAAGGCCGGGACGACGGTTGGCAAATGCCGCCGCTTGCTTGGCGTAATCCTCTGAATCATTATTTTTTGTGCCCGAGCTATCTGAGCCGCCACCAAATAAATGGGTTTGGCCGCCCGTCATCAGCAAGTAGACGTCGGCAAGAATCTCCGAGTCTAAAAGCGCACCGTGTAGCGTACGTGACGAGTTGTCCACTCCATAGCGTTTGCATAGTGCATCCAGTGTCACACGTTGCCCGGGATGCTTTTGGCGCGCCATGGCAAGGGTGTCGACAACCCCGCAATACTCTTCAACCCGGCGGTATTTACTGCTGTTGAGTTTAAGTTCGTGGTTGATAAAGCCAATATCGAAAGGCGCATTATGAATCACTAATTCGGCGCCATCGATAAAGGCCATGAATTCATCAATGATGCTAGAAAATACAGGTTTATCCGCCAGAAACTCGCGACTGATGCCATGCACTTCTTGCGCACCGCTGTCGATCTCGCGTTCGGGATTAATATACTGATGATAGTGGTTACCGGTAAGACGTCGATTGATCAATTCGACGCAACCAATTTCGATAATGCGGTGACCAAGTGAGGTTTCTAAGCCGGTGGTTTCAGTGTCGAGTACGATTTGTCTCATGCCAGTTCCTCAATCCCTTTGTTAGCCAGTTCATCAGCTATTTCATTCTCGCGGTGCCCCGAGTGGCCTTTAACCCAGTGCCACCGCACATCATGTTGTTGAATCAATGCGTCAAGTTGTTGCCATAAATCCACATTTTTCACGGGTTGTTTACTAGCGGTCTTCCAACCGCGTGCCTTCCAATTACCAATCCACTCGGTAATGCCTTGCCGAACGTACTGCGAATCCGTGGTGAGGTCGATCACGCAGCGCTCTTTCACCGCGCGCAACGCTTCGATCGCCGCGGTGAGCTCCATACGGTTATTTGTGGTGTTTTTCTCGCCACCGTAGAGTGGCTTTTCGCGGCCGTTGTAGCGTAGTAATGCCCCCCAGCCACCTGGGCCGGGATTGCCTTTACAAGCACCATCGGTAAAAATTTCGATGTTTTTCAAGATTCTCTCCGCGCAATATCACGTGCGCTGCCAACTTCCGTACTTCCCTGCAGACGGCTGGAAAGTTCTCTCCAGCCTGCGCGATTTAGCGTCGCCGGTCGTTTTTCTTTACGAGCAGTGACCACAATGACGCCGCCCAATCTGGGGAGATATTGTCCCATTATCCGAGCATAATGACCATCGCTAGCGTGCCAGCGTCGGCTCGGGAAATTAAAACCACAGTAGGACACTCGTTCGATTTCGAAGCCTATAAGATGTAACCAGTCGTTGATTTGAGAGCGCGTCAGCAAGCGGCGCAGACTGTAGCGTCCATGAAAGCCAAACATAGCCTGTTTAAGCGCCAATGGGCTAAAGCGATTGAAGTTACAAAGCGTTAAACGTCCATAAGGGGATACAACGCGCGCCGCTTCACGAAGTATTTGGTGCGGATGACGGTGAAAATCAAGCACGTGATGTAACACCAAGGACTGAAGCGCATCTGACTCAATAGGTAATTGCTCAGCGTTAGCGACGAGCTCACGTTGTCCAGCATTACCCGTGGGGTCGAGCCGGTAGGTTTGATTGATGCGACCTTGGTTAAGCAAGGGTAACTGCTGACATGTACTCAATTGCATGCCCCACTCCCCCCAGCTCGACGCGAGATGGGTTTGAATGGTGTCGATTTCTGACTGCAAAATATCGCTGCCCAGCGATTGGCGCCACCAGTAGTCGACGGTATCGGGATGGCGCATGATGTCGTCGTTGTTATGTGCAATAATCACGCAAAATTCCTTACCAAAGCATGACAACATAGCACAGCCAAGCGCTGCGATTACAGGGGCAATTCATGAATATTTACTCGCTACCGGCCTTTACCGATAACTATATTTGGGCGCTAGTGGAAGGAACGCAATGTTGGGTGGTTGACCCGGGTCAGGCAGCGCCGGTAGAGCGCTTTTTAGCCACTCATCAATTGCAGTTGGAAGGTGTGTTGATCACCCATCATCATGGAGACCATACGGGCGGTATTTCTGAGTTGACTAAACATCGTAATTTACGAGTCATTGGCCCAGATAATCCGTCGATCACAGAAATAACTGACACCGCCCGCGAAGGGGATAGTTTCCACTTACTAGGCGCTACTTTTCACACTATGGCTGTACCGGGGCATACGCTCGATCATGTGGCATACCAAGGTGAAGCGGGCAGTCGTCATGTCGTGTTCTGCGGCGACACGCTATTTGCGGGTGGTTGTGGTCGTCTCTTCGAGGGAACCCCTGCGCAAATGTGGCACTCCTTGAACAAAATCGCCGACTTGCCAGATCGCACCGAAGTCTATGCTGCCCATGAGTACACTACCGCCAACCTGACGTTTGCGGCGGCGGTTGACCCGGAAAACGCACAGTTGCAGGCACGAATCGCTGACGTGGCCGCTTGCCGTGCCCACGGTATCGCTACGCTGCCATCAAGTATTGCCTTAGAAAAAGCAACCAACCCCTTTTTACGCGCTGCTAAGCCGGCCTTACAGCATGCGGCTGCCCTAGCAAGCGGTGAACGCTTATCTAGTGATGAAGCGGTGTTCGCTGCCCTGCGTGCTTACAAAGACCGCTTTTAATTGACGGTCGATTGATTGGGTAGCATCGGGTAACATACGCCCTTTTTACATTTGCGGAGATTGTTTTGTTGAATACGTTGTCACGCCATTTGATTGCCCTGTGTTGTTGTTTGAGCATGGCTGGCTGTGCCGCGACCCCCACCCTCAACGACTGGCAAGCGCGCTGGGACGCTTGGCTTAACGGTGACGATAGCGAAATCACCGCCATTGATAATGCTACTGCCGAAGCAGAGCCCGTGGTCATTGCTGACGCTGACGAAGATCGCGATTGTGCTGCTGACTGCACATCGCGTGTAGATTTGATCGACGACAACCTGAGCGAGTCTGACACTGAAGTCACCGCGATACCGGGCAAGACAGAGGTCGAGCCGATTGCTATTCCCCCTAGTGATTTGTGGCAACACATCAGAGATCAGTTTGGTGATATCGCCTCGATTGATCATCCCCGCGTAGAGGCTGAACTGCGCTGGTATAAGAATCACCCTGACTACATTTTACGTGTCACCAAACGCGCGGCCCCCTATCTTCATTTCATCGTGCAAACCCTAGAGCAAGAAGGTTTGCCCATGGAGTTAGCGCTATTACCCGTCGTCGAGAGCGCCTATGACCCATTTGCCTATTCGCACGGCCGCGCGGCTGGGCTTTGGCAGTTCATTCCCGGTACCGCCAAGCTTTTTAAACTGCACGATGATTGGTGGTATGACGGTCGTCGCGATGTCGTGGCATCAACGCGTGCAGCGTCGCAATTCCTCAAGCGTTTGAATCAAACCTTTAAAGGTGACTGGCTACATGCACTCGCCTCGTATAACACCGGTCCGGGACGCGTAGCGCGTGCGGTGAAAAAGAATAAACGCGACGGCAAAGACACCGCGTTTTGGGCGCTGAAGTTACCCCGCGAAACCTCAACCTATGTACCGAGACTTATTGCGATTTCAAAAATTGTCGCGGAGCCTGAGCGCTATGGTGTAAGTCTGACACCGGTACCCAACGAACCCGTGTTTGAACTGGTCGAGATTGACAGTCAGATCGATCTTGCAAAAATCGCTAAATTGGCGGGTATTTCGATGGATGAAGTGTATCGCTTCAACCCCGGCTTTAACCACTGGGCCACCTCTCCCAAGGGGCCAAACTACATAGTGTTACCCCTTGAGGTAAGCCATATTTTTCGCGAAAACCTAGCCCAGCTGCCCAAGGAGCAATGGTTGAGTTGGACCCGCTACGTTGTCAAACGCGGTGATGTTCTCGGTACCATTGCGCAGCGCCACAACTCCGATGTCGCTACGCTTAAAAAGGTCAATAAACTGCGCAATAACAACATTCGTATTGGCGAGGTGCTGTTAATACCGACGGCGAGTTCGTCTGATAGCGCCTACGGACTGAGTGAAAGTAACCGTTTGGAAAATCACCAGCAACGACTAGCAAGGCGTGCCGAATTGGCCGACGAATACACGGTGCAAGCGGGTGATTCCTTTTGGACAATCGCTCGCCGCTACAATGTCACAGTGGCCCAGCTGGCCAAATGGAACGGCATGGCCAGTCGCGACCCACTGCGCGTTGGTAAAGTCCTTAAGATTTATCGCCCAGTGACCGATACCAGCCCACTACCGCCAAGCAGCCGCAAAAAAGTGGTCAAGAAGGTCAACTACAAAGTGCGCCGGGGTGATTCTTTGGCCCGCATTGCCAATAAATTTAATCTTCAAATTAATGATATTGTTGACTGGAATAAGCTCAATCCCAGTAAGTATTTACAGCCCGGTCAAGCACTGACGCTGTTCGTCAATGTACAGAGCGCACCATAGCCAATTGTCGCTGGCAAATACCCAGCGCTTGGCTATATTTAGAGGGTCAATTTACAGGTCCCTTTATGAACGATCACAAAGATTATGGATTTCAGTTTGTCAAACAACTCGCGCAGGATCTGGATAAGGGTAATCTAAAGCTCCCTACCTTTCCGGAAGTCGCATTGCGTGTTCGTCGCATTATCAACGATCCTAACTCCGATATCGAAAAAGTCCTCAATGTCGTGAAAACCGACCCTGTGTTGACGGCGCGGCTATTAAAAATGGCTAACTCCGCTTTAATGCGCCGCGGCGTCGACGGCCCGGTTGATCTGCGAACCGCCATTGGTCGTCTGGGTTTTGATATGGTGCGTAATGCCGCTATGGCAGTCGCTATGCAACAGATCATGACAGCGCGCGCTATGGGCCCCCTCGCTAAGCATTTACGTCCCCTCTGGCAGCACAGTGTTCAAGTGGCGGTATTGAGTTATATCATCGCCAAACAAACCAAAGTGGTGCTATCTGACCACGCTATGCTGGCAGGTTTGATGCACGATATCGGCAAGTATTACATCTACATGCGGGCCGATGAACATCAAGAATTACTCGGCAAAGAAGAGGATCTCAACCAAATAATCACGGTTTGGCACGCCGATATTGGCGCCGCTATTATGGAGGCGTGGGGCTTTGAGAAGGCCTACATCGATGTCGCGCAAGAGCACAACTACTACGATCGCAGCCACGAGGGAGATGCAGACATCGTTGACGTGGTGATGCTGGCCAACTTACATGCCAATATCGGCCAGCCCAACCACCCGAAAAATTGGGCGAGTATTCCCGCATTGGCGAAATTAAATCTTTCGGCTGAAAGCAGTATCAATATGATCAAAGAGTGCCGCGCCGAGATTAAAGAAATTATCGCGAGCCTAAAGTAATACTTGCCAGCGTCCGAGGGCAGTGAAGTAAAGCCCTGCAGAGCCAACACGTTCGCCTAGTGAAGAAAGCAATTGTCGATAGTGCTCGAGTTGCGGCACATAATGTAAAGATTCCCTAGTAATAAATGCCTCTACGGTCTCGCCATTGCTCGGTGAGGCGGTCTTAAAATCAATGATGGTCGCGACACCCGCGCTGTCCCAAACCACCCTATCGATAATACTCAAACGCCCTTCGGCGCCGATGACACGCCATTCGCTGCGAGCCTTGTGGGAATGAAATATCCACCGGTGGTCGGTATCGTTTGCTATTAATGCTAATTGGCTGGCCGCCGCTTGGATAACCTTGGCCTCCATTGCGCGTGGTATAGCCAAGCTTTCGCTAATGACCAACAAGCGAGGTGCAAGTGCGTGTGTATCTCGCCACAGGTCTAGGGACTGTCTATCGGCGAGTTCAAGCGCACGGTGCACCAGATTCCCCACGGCTTGCGCTTCGCTGTCTCCATTCACCTCGGGAATATTGCTGGCGCCTTGCCCCGGTTGCCATGGGACAGAAGGTAACGACGGCAGTGCGGATAGAGAAGCACGGCGATTGCGCGGATCAATCATGCGCCGCAGCTCGAGGCGATCTTTTTTGTCAACAGGGCCATTATGTCTGCTTGATTGATCTCTTTGCGCCTGTTCTTCGAAGGTCGGCCAAATACGTTTCAACAGCGAGTTTTCTGAGGGCGTTTTGTATTCATCTTTGGCCGTTAATTCTAGTCGTGCGATCAGATGTAAACGTTTAATGGCTCGCGTTACGCCGACGTATAACAGACGTGTAGACTCTAACTGTTCTCGGCGTTTTTTCTCGCTACTGAGAAGTTTGTAAAGCCCCTCATCGTCTTTGTCACGGTAGAGCGGTGCCATGAAAAAGCCTTCTCCCGCCACGTTAAAATCCATGCGTTGCCACTGCACCAGGGCTTTATCCTGCGAGCGCGTTTTCCGATCCAGTCCAGGAATAATGACATGATCGAATTCTAGCCCCTTCGATTTATGTATAGTCATCACCGACACCGCGCCAGATTCGCTGGTGTCTGCACTGGCATAAAGTTTCTTCAGGGCGGTTTCTATACGCTGCTTTGACGGTGGTTGCCCGCCATGAGAGGACGCCTGCAGTTGTTCCAAGCATGCCAAGAAACGCTCAATATCATCGCCTACTGACGCTCCTTCTGCCGCGGCTAATGCGTCTCCATGCAAGCTGCACCAAACGCGATAGAGCTGACTTCTGGGGCTGAAGCGCTGCCTTTGTTGATAGGCTCGACGCAAAACGTTGGCAGCGCGGGTCAAACGTGCTTTGCCACTGACTGATAAACTCAGCTCGTTGGCGTTGCCGCTGATGATGAGTTCCCCCAGTGTCAACGTAGAGTCGCAAAGTTCAAGCATATCGGCCAGCGATAGGCCGATCAGAGGGGAGCGTAATAAGGCCGCCCAAGCATTGCGATCGCCTGGGTTGTTTAACGCTAGGAAAAGGTTCAGTAAATCGCGAACGGCGCTGCGGCTGCCAAGGGGATCAATATCTTGTGCCAACCAAGGGATATCGGCATCGCGCAACGCCGGTAAAATGTGGCTTAAATGGCGACGGCCGCGAACTAGAACAGCCACGCTATCCTTGGGATGATCGGTTCGAATTTGCTGAATAATGGCCACTACTTTGGCGGCTTCGGCGCTGCCATCGTCGTCCTCCACTATCGCGTGGCACTGGCAGGCATCGCCTTCCAATAGATCTTTTTGAGCAATGGCACTAGAGAAGGCAACGGCGCCGGCACTAGCGTCATGCCTAGCAGGAAACGCCCGTTTAAAGCAGTTATTGACCCAGTCGATCACCCCGGCTTGGGAGCGGAAATTCACTGTCAACTGCAGCGGTTCGAGTGCGACATGGCCAATGCCATACTCGCACGCGTTGAGAAAAATACCGACATTGGCTTCGCGAAAACCATAACAGGATTGCATGCCATCACCCACGATAAAAAGGGTTCTGCCGTCGCTACATTGCCAACCAGCGGTCAGCTTTTCAAGCAACGTCAACTGTGGCGGAGAGGTATCCTGAAACTCATCTACCAGTATGTGGCTAATTTGGTAGTCGAGTTTTAGGGCAATGTCTGTCGGCGCGTCATCGTCGCCTAGGGCGTCATTTGCGGCGCGGTTAATCTCGATGTAATCCACCACTCCGCGCTGCGAAAATACCGTCCACAGGTGGGCGACACTGCGCGGTAATATGGCCATCAGGGCTGAGATTGTTGCACTCTGTTGCGCGTCAATCCTTGGCGCGACGAGCTCGCGTAAGCGAAGCAGCGCTTCCTCTACCCCAGGCATATCCCGCAGCATATCAAGAAGAGTTATACATGCCGCTTTACGCCGGGCGTAGATGTCACCTTCCGCTTTATCGGGTGCATCCTTTGGCGTGGGAAAGCCGTTCGCCTTGGTGACGCTTTTACGCAGCGTATTGGTTGTGGTCAATAGCTGATCAACGATGATTTGCCAGGCGCTTAGCGAATCGCTGCACACCGCTGGAAGTTCTGTAATACCCTGCAATGTAGTCAAGGGATGATGTGGCGGCACTTTGTCCGAGGCAAAATCTAACAGTAGGCAAATATCAGAGGCTAGTGGGGCTAACAGCTTTGCTACCGCGCCGATCCGTTCGCAATTGAGAGTGTCAATGTTGGCTTCAAGCGCCGCTATAAAGGCGTCGTGACCATCGTGGTGTTGCGCCCGTTTCATCCAGCTTAACCACTGGTCTCGTTTACCGAGCAGTTGGCAAAATAGCTGTTCGAAGGACTCGAGGCGGTTATCCAATAACGCGAGAACCGTGGCCAATTGATCAGCCGTTGCTGAATTGTCTTGCAATTCTGCCAGTAGTTGACGAGTGGCTTCTTGATAGAGCTCCTCAGGTTCATCTGCCACACCGACATCGGCGCCAAAACGTGCCTCAAGCGGCAGTTGTTGGGTAATATTGGTACAGAAACCGTCAATGGTTTTCAGGCGCAGGCGATTGGGGTTTTGTAAGAGTTGCCAGCCGCGCTCCCTATCGCGTCTAAGCACGTTTTGCGCAAGCTCTCTGGTCTTCGCCTCATGTGATGGCAGTGCCTCAATAATGGGTTGCAAAGCCTTGTGCATGGCAGACAACAAACGCTCAGTCATTTCTTCAGCGGCTTTGCGGGTAAAGGTAATCGCCAACACTTCTTCTGGATTGTCGACGATGGCCAACAGCGCCAACAAGCGCTGGGTGAGTAGCTCGGTTTTACCCGACCCCGCGGGGGCTACCACGCTGAAGGAGCGGGTAACGTCAATGGCGGTTTCTCTGGCTAGCCAATCAGCAACCTGGCTCATCGGCGATCTCCTATTCTGCATACATCCTGTAGATGACAGTATTGGCAGCTCGCGTCGTTGGTAGGAAGAACCTGAGCGTCACCCGCCATAAACTCACTTGCCAGCGACTCTAATCGGACGTGCCAGCGGGCCTTTAGGTCGCGCCATATTTGCTCTGGAGGCAGGGCCTCTTCACCTTTCACGGCGTCAATACCAGCCATCTGAACATCGTTGCACGAGATGCCTTTAAAGCCTATTTCACCGTATTTTACGGACGCTTTTGCCAACGCTTCTACTCTTCCATCGTCGATCAGCAAGGCGTATAACAACAGTTGCGGATCGCTTGGCCTATCGTCGTGCCAACGGCTGATACTCGCCGACCCGGTCTTGTAATCAATCACCATGAGTCGGTGTGCAGACAAGGCATCGATACGGTCGATTCTCAACGTCAAAGGTAATCCGGCAAATTCTGTTTCGCAGGGCAATTCCGTGGCTTGCACCGTAAACGGTGGCCGCTGCTGCTCCAACGCCAACCACTCTAGCAGCAGTTCTCGTATGCGCTGGGCTTCCAACTGCCGGTAACGCGGCTGCATAATATCCGGCCGCTTGCGCGTCATACTGTCAAGCGCCGTATCAATGGCCTGCTGTAGACTGTCCTGGGCGTGCTGCTCCAGTTGTGACTGCAACAAGCCTTTGGGTAGCAAAATTTCCAGCGCATCGTGTACCGCTGTGCCACGTATATGGGCGGGCATAGCACTGCTTACCGGGTCAATTCTTCGCAGCCGCAAACGATGGGTAGCGAAGGCTTTAAAGGGGCAAGCGGCTTGATCACCCAATAATGATGCGCCGCCTTTAATAAGGCTGGCGTTGTTAACCGCTGGCGCCCATTCATCATCGAACCAATCCAGCTCGATGGCGCTTGCAAGGGGGGCGTCGAAATGACGATGTTCAGCGGTTAAATCTTCGAGAAGTGGCGATGGACGCCGTTCAATGTCACCGTCAAAGCGCGCAAAACTGAAGCGAATTTGCGGCGCACTGGTGCGGAATGACGTTAACAAGCGTTGCGCAAAGCGCAATTCACGGCCGGCGTCGCAGTGTGGCATATCTAACGCACGTTGCCGCTCCAGCGATAACAACGGGTTGGGTTTTGCGCGCGCCGGTATATTGCCATCGCTCATCGAAACGACCCACAACCGATCAAAGTTCAGGCTGGCGGCTTCAAGACTACCGAGCACCTGAATAGCCGCATCTTCCACTTCCGCCTGAAACAGCGAGTGGCTTAGTTCATCGCGCAACAAAGCGATAAAACGGTGTACATCGAGGTTAAATTCACGCGGCAACTGTTTGATTTTATTGAGTATATCCTGCCAAAAAACGAGTTGTTGATACTCTACCGAATCGGTTTCTCGCTGACCTGGCCATCCCATGCTTGCCAAGGCGGTCTCACAAAAATCACACCACTCAAATACCGTATAGGTCTGTCGGTGTAAATGAAGTCGACGTGACTGCTCAGCCATGGCTTGCCAGCCTTGCGCGAAATTTGGACACACAGCTTGTGCCTTTTCGCGCAGAAAAGCCTGTTCGTTCTGGGGTCGACCCCGTTTTAGCACATCGCTGTAGAGCTGACTGCGGGCAAAGGCTTCGCTGTCGGCGGCGGCGATAAACGGGGTATGACAAATAGCGCTCAACGTTTCCATATCCATGTTTTGCAGCCAAAGCTGAAGCAGATCTGGAATAATGGCCAACATCGGGGCATCTGCCGCACGCTGCCCCGCGGATATGTTGGCGCGAACCACCTGTCGTTCACCAAAGACACTAGTTGCGTCAGGATCCATACGCTGCACAAGTAAGCGTTCGACTACATCGCGGCGCTGGCTTAGCGCGGGGTCAACGATGGCAAAGCGTTTCGCTGGGTCGTGCTCCGTGAAACGCACCGCCGCATCAATGGCGGCACGCAGCTCGCTTTCGCTGTTTTCAAAGCTATACAGCGTCTGCTGCTGCACCCTAGGTGTAACCGTCACCGGTTGTGCTTGCCAATGATCCAGCAGCGACTGATATAGGGTTGGTATGGCTTCAAAACCGATGAAATAATACGACTTGTCGGGCGAATCTAGCAGTAATTTGTCGACCACAAGAGCTTCTGCCTTGGCGCTATCGATCACCGACAGTTGCTCACAACGGGCGATATAGTTGTCGCGCCACTGGCGAAGATGGGGATTTAAGTCTGCGTCATTGAGCATGTACTGAATAGCCAATTGATACGCGCTGCGCGCCGTCTGCGCGGCGCTGTCGGCTTTTAGTAGCGCTGTTGACGCATCTCGTGCGGATTCGACCGCTTCGCGCCATAGCCAGCGCTCCATGTTCGCGGGCATGATACGACGTGGCGCCAACAACCCGCGCATTACGGCGCGCTGGTATTGTCTTGCAAGAAAATCTGCTAGCGATACAACCTCTGGGGCCAACAACGTGGAGCCTTGCAGGGCGGCGCGCTGTTGATAGGCTTGGTTTATTTTAGCGGCGAGGCGGCGATTAGCCGCTAAAACAAAACTATTCGCGGGGTCTTGTAGTTGACCGTCGAGACAAGATAAATCAAAAAGAGGCGCTAAATTTGCCAAGACAGTTCCTTTGTTCATTACTTTTGAGCAGCTTTCAAGTAGGATACACGATTTTGACTAGCAGTGATTAGCAAAAATGAGTACGAATACAGACAATATTAATGTTGCATCCAACACCCCGCTGATAACGCCAGCGGCCCTTAAACAAGCGGTTCCCGCCAGCGAGCAGGCCTTGCAAACTGTCAATGATGGGCGCGATACCATTCGCGCAATACTGGATCGTAAAGATCCACGCGTCTTTGTGGTAATCGGCCCCTGCTCAATTCACGACACCGAAGCGGCCCTGGACTATGCCAAACGTCTCAAGGCATTAGCTGAGGAATTAGACGATACACTTTATATTGTGATGCGCGCTTATTTTGAGAAGCCCCGCACAACAGTAGGTTGGAAGGGCTTGATCAACGACCCCTATTTGAATGACTCATTTAAGATAGAAGAAGGTTTGCATATTGCACGCAAGGTATTAATAGATCTTTCAGAAATTGGTTTGCCACTAGCCACAGAGGCACTCGATCCAATATCGCCACAGTATCTGCAAGACCTCATTGCTTGGTCGGCCATTGGAGCGCGCACCACCGAATCGCAAACCCACCGTGAAATGTCTTCAGGCTTGTCTGGCCCAGTCGGATTTAAAAACGGTACCGACGGCGGTCTCGAAGTGGCTATCAACGCCTTGGGCTCAGTGGCTCACCCGCACCGCTTCTTGGGGATTAACAGCGATGGCGCTGTATCAGTGGTAGAGACCAAAGGCAATGCATACGCCCACTTGGTACTGCGCGGTGGCAGCAACGGTCCCAACTTCGACTCGGTTCACGTAGCCCTAGCCGAGCAAGAGTTGGAAGCGGCCGGTTTGGCAAAAAATATTATGATCGACACCAGCCACGCTAACAGCAACAAAGACCACAAACAACAACCGCTTGTGTTGGATAACATTGCCCACCAAATAGCGGATGGCAATCAAAGCATTGTCGGCGTGATGATTGAGTCAAATATCGGCGCTGGCAACCAAAAAGTGCCCGCTGACTTGAGCGAATTGCAATACGGCGTGTCTATTACCGATAAGTGTATCGACTGGGAGACTACCGAACAGTCGCTGCGCAACATGCGCGATACCATCAAGGCGGCGATCGCAACAAGCTAGCCAACACGAAAAAGGCGCCATATTGGCGCCTTTTATGATTAAACTTTATTGCTCATTACATATAAGCATCTGACTTGTCGGTGTGATCGGTAACATCACGCACACCCGCAAGACCATGCACTTTTTCCAGCAGGGTTTTTTCTACGCCCTCTTTCAGGGTGACGTCGACCATACTACAACCCTGGCAACCGCCGCCAAACTTAAGAATCGCTACCTTGTCATCGGTAATCTTCTCCAAGCTTACCTCGCCGCCGTGGGCCGCTAACGAGGGGTTTACTTCGTTGTACAAAATGTAGTTGATGTGGTCTTCCAAGGGGCTGTCGGCACTCACCTGGGGCATCTTGGCGTTAGGCGCTTTAATGGTTAACTGACCACCCATGCGATCTTTGGCGTAATCAACAATGGCGTCTTTTAGAAATGGTAGCGAGCGCTTTTCGTAGAACGCTTTAAACGCTGTAAATTCAACGCTGTCGTCTTCTTCATTGATATCGCCTTCGCGACAGTATGCAATGCAGGTCTCGGCGCGAGAGGTACCTGGGTTGGTGATAAACATACGCACGCCCAAAACGTCATCGCCCTGCTTTGCCAGCAATTCAGCCAAATAACCTTGCGCTGATTCTGTAATTGTTACCATAGTCTTTCACTCCTTTCGATGGCGCTATTGTAGAGCTATTTACGTGCGGACTCTATCAATCACGACAACAAATACAGCAAATTTCATTTTTTAATGGCTAATCCCCACGTTAAAAAGGGGCATTAAAGGCCTTGCATATACGTTCAATGGATACAATGTATTGCTGATATTGGTCTACACTTTGGCATACTTGCATCAAGCACATAAATGGCACCCAACTTTGTATACATAACCCCGAAAGCCCCGCCAGCATTGATATATCGAATATTTTTGATATACTTTGCGAAACAAAAATATGGACAAAATCATGCAAAATCAATGCCTTCAAGACGCTCTAAAACAGCGTATCCTCATTTTAGACGGTGCCATGGGAACGATGATTCAGGAGTATAACCTTGAAGAGGCCGACTATCGTGGACAGCGTTTTGCCGACTACGCTATCGATGTAAAAGGCAATAATGATTTGCTAAGTCTTACCCAGCCGCAGATTATTAGGGACATCCATCTCGCTTATCTAGAGGCGGGCGCAGATATCATCGAGACCAATACGTTTAATTCCACCCAGGTATCCCAGGCGGATTATCAGCTACAGGATTTATCACACGAATTAAATGTTAAAGCGGCGCGTATCGCTCGCGAAGCTGCCGATGACATGTCGACCCCTGAAAAACCTCGTTTTGTTGCCGGCGTGCTTGGGCCCACCTCGCGCACCGCGACCATTTCGCCCGACGTGAACGACCCCGGCTTTCGAAACATCACGTTTGATGCATTAGTCGCCGATTATCTGGTATCCATCGACGGTCTGGTACAGGGCGGTGTGGATATTCTGCTGCTTGAAACCATTTTCGATACGCTCAATGCTAAAGCCGCGGTATTTGCGGTACAGAAGTACTTCGATGATCACAGGGTAGAACTGCCGATCATGATTTCTGGCACAATTACCGACGCCTCGGGTCGCACCCTGTCTGGCCAAACGGCCGAAGCTTTTTGGTACTCACTGGCGCACGCTAAGCCCATTAGCATTGGACTGAACTGTGCACTTGGGGCGGAAGAGCTTCGCCCTTATGTTGAAGTATTAAGTAAAATTGCCAATACCAGCGTTAGCGCACACCCCAACGCCGGGCTTCCCAATGAGTTTGGCGAGTACGATCAAAGCCCTGAGGAGATGGCCAGCATTATCCGCGATTTCGCCGAAAGTAGCTTTATCAACATTGTTGGCGGTTGCTGTGGTACGACACCGGCGTTTATTCGTCAAATCGCAGAGGCTGTGGCTCCCCTGCCCCCACGGCAAATCCCAGAACGTCCAGTGCAATGTGAATTAAGCGGTCTGGAGCCGTTTGTGATCAGTGCCGATAGCCTGTTTGTTAACGTAGGTGAACGCACAAATATTACTGGATCAGCCAAATTTGCCCGCCTTATTCGTGAAGAAGATTACGATACCGCGCTGGATATTGCTCGCGAGCAAGTAGAGAACGGCGCGCAGATCATCGATATCAACATGGACGAGGGTATGTTGGATTCGAAGGCGGCAATGGTGCGCTTTTTACTTTTGATTGCCGCTGAACCGGACATTTGCCGAGTGCCTATCATGGTTGACTCGTCAAAATGGGACATTATTGAAGCCGGTCTAAAATGCATTCAAGGCAAGGCCATTGTGAATTCGATCAGCCTTAAGGAAGGCGAAGCGGAATTTATTGAAAAGGCCACACTTTGCAAACGCTATGGGGCGGCGGTAGTCGTTATGGCGTTCGACGAAAGCGGACAGGCAGATACGTTAGCGAAAAAGAAAGACATCTGTGAGCGTTCTTACCGAGTACTCGTAGACAAGGTTGGCTTTCAGCCACAGGACATTATTTTTGACCCCAACATTTTTGCCATTGCCACCGGTATAGAAGAACACAACAACTACGCGGTGGATTTCATTGAAGCCACGCGTTGGATTACGCAAAACCTCCCGCACGCCATGGTGTCGGGTGGCGTGAGCAACGTGTCGTTTTCATTCCGCGGCAATAATATTGTGCGCGAAGCGATTCACGCGGTGTTCCTATACCACGCTATTCGCGCTGGGCTGACCATGGCCATCGTTAATGCGGGGCAATTAGCGATTTACGAGGATATCCCTAAGGAACTGCGCGAAGCGGTTGAGGATATCGTGCTGAACCGTCGCGAAGATGCCACCGAGCGCATGCTCGACATGGCGCAGAAATACAGTGGCGACAGCGCCAAGGTGCGTGAAGAAGACCTTAGCTGGCGCGAACTGCCTGTGAATAAGCGACTTGAGTACGCCTTGGTGAAAGGGATTAACGCCTATATCGACAACGACGTTGAAGAGGCGCGCGCGGCCGCAGCGCGCCCTATTGAGGTAATCGAAGGGCCGTTAATGGACGGCATGAACGTGGTTGGCGACCTGTTCGGCGAGGGCAAAATGTTCCTGCCGCAAGTGGTGAAATCAGCCCGTGTGATGAAACAAGCTGTGGCCTACCTACTGCCTTATATTGAAGCGGAGTCGGAAGGCGGCGTACGGCAGAGCAATGGCAAAATTTTGATGGCCACGGTTAAGGGCGACGTGCACGACATTGGTAAAAACATTGTCGGCGTGGTGCTGCAGTGTAACAACTTTGAAGTGATCGACATGGGCGTGATGGTGCCTTGCGAGGACATTCTTAAAAAAGCACGTGAAGAGAACGTCGACTTGATTGGATTGAGCGGCCTGATTACCCCTTCGCTTGATGAAATGGTGCATGTTGCACGCGAGATGCAACGCCTCAACTTTCAGATCCCGCTGATGATTGGTGGTGCAACAACGTCTAAAGCCCACACTGCGGTTAAAATCGAACCCCAATATCATAACGAAATCGCAGTCTATGTGGCGGATGCGTCTCGTTCGGTTACCGTGGCACAAAACTTACTCGGCGGGAATGCCAAGTCCGCCTTTATTGAGGGTGTGCGCAGTGACTACGAAGTGGTTCGCGAGCGCAATGCTGGGCGTCGTGCCAAGAGCGAGGCGCTGAGCTACCCCGCGGCGCTAGCCAATAAATTCGCTCCCGACTGGTCCTCCTATCAACCGCAAGTACCCTCCTTTACCGGCGTAAAAGTGTTCGATGACTATGACATTCAGAGTCTAATAGAGTCCATCGACTGGACACCATTTTTCATCTCATGGGATCTGGCTGGCAAGTATCCCAATGTCCTAACAGATGACGTCGTAGGCGAGGCAGCGACCAATTTATTCCACGATGCCCAGGCCATGCTGCGTAAAATCGTCGACGAAAAATGGATCACCGCCCGAGCCGCGGTCGGTTTCTGGCCGGCGAACAGCCGTGATGACGATATCATTTTGTACAGCGATGAGGCGCGACAGGAGGAAATGGCCACCCTGCACCACATTCGCCAGCAAATGCAGCGTCAGGACAATAAGCCCAATCAATCATTGGCAGATTATGTGGCACCCGTGGGCAGTGGATTAAATGATTACGTGGGTGGTTTTGTGGTCACTGCTGGCCATGGCGTCGAAGCACGAGCCAAAGCCTTTGAAGAGGCACACGATGACTACAGTAGTATCATGCTAAAAGCCCTCGCCGATCGGCTTGCCGAAGCCTTCGCTGAGCACATGCATTGGCGGGTTCGCAAGGAACTATGGGGTTATGGCAGCGACGAGAATCTGAGCAATGAAGACTTGATTCGTGAGCGTTACCGAGGTATTCGACCCGCACCCGGTTACCCTGCTTGCCCAGATCACACGGAAAAGGCGACGCTCATCTCGTTGTTAGAGGCTGAAGCAAATACCGATGTTTCGTTGACAAGCGCCTATGCAATGAACCCAGCATCGAGTGTGAGCGGATGGTATTTTTCTCATCCCGAAGCGCGTTATTTCGCTACCGGTAAGATCGGCCGAGATCAAGTTGAAAGTTTGGCCGCAAGAAAGGGGCTATCACTCGCCGAGATGGAACGTTGGCTGAGTCCCGTGTTAAACTACGACCCTTTGAAAGCTAGTGCCTGAAAACTGGTATCAAAACGAAGGATAATGCCATGAGCGAGCAACAAGAAAAGCAATCTAAACAATCTCCCAGTTTAGGTACGGTAGTGTTTGCTGTATTGGCTAGCGCTTTTGGGGTTAACAGCTCGAAAAACCGCGAAAAAGACTTCAACGCTAAATCAGCGACTCCCTTTATCGTTGCCGGCATAATTTTCACGATTGTCTTTATGTTGAGCGTCTACGGTGTTGTGCAATTGGTTTTACCCGAGTAGTTAAGCCTTACTCCGGGCGAAAAAAAAAACGGGCCGCGGCCCGTTTTTTTATATGGATTTGTTAGGTAGGCATTCCGCTCAACCAAAACACAACTGTGCCAACTACCAGAGCAATAATTGCAGTAGCAGCGATAGCGTCGGCAGCGCCGTCGTTGTAGTTGTTGTTGTCAGACATGGTAACTCCCATTCAAACTGATGATATTTCCGCCATGCGGGCCTAATTCAGGTCGTGATTATACAGTTTTCACCTTAAAGATGAAGTGCGTTTATGACGCACTTATATTCTTAAATGAAATAAGAATATTGCTTTATATTCTTCGATGATATTAAAAAGGTTGGTTATTATAGCGACCATCTAACCTGCTAGGATTTTTTGCATGTATCGCTATAACGAGCATGATCAACAAACATTGATCGAACGTGTTGCCCAGTTCCGCGACCAGACTCAGCGCTATCTGGATGGAAAGCTTGCGGATAATGAGTTCTTACCTTTGCGCCTGCAAAATGGTCTCTATATTCAGCGGCAGGCTCCCATGCTGCGTATTAACATCCCCTACGGCATGCTAAATAGTACCCAGTTGCGTAGATTGGCTGCTATCAGTCGTCGTTATGATAAAGGCTACGGTCATATTTCAACGCGGCAAAATATTCAGTTGAACTGGCCCACCTTGGAAAGTGTGCCCGACATATTGGCGGAGTTAGCTGAGGTGGATATGCACGCGATTCAATCCAGTGGCAGCTGTATTCGCAACATTACCTCAGATCAGTTCGCCGGCGTTGCTCAGGATGAAGTGGCTGATCCCCGCCCCCTCTGTGAATTGATACGTCAGTGGTCGACCTTCCACCCGGAGTTCGCATTCTTGCCTCGCAAATTCAAAATCGCTGTGAACGGTTCGCATGCAGACCGTGCGGCGGTGCAGTTTCACGATATCGGCATTGAATTAATTGAGGTCGATGATGCACTGGCCTGTCGTATTTTTGTAGGGGGCGGCTTAGGACGCACCCCTATGGTGGGCGAAGTGATACACGAAGCGTTGCCACCAAAACATCTACTTACTTACTTAGAAGCGATTCTGCGTGTTTATAACCAACACGGTCGCCGCGACAACAAGTACAAGGCGCGTATAAAGATTTTGGTTAAGGCTATGGGCATTGAAGCTTTCCGCGCCCAAGTTGAGCATGAATGGCTTCATTTCTTGAAAGATGGGCCCTCTACCCTGACCGACAAAGATATCGCTTGGGCAAGCTCGTTCTTTACCGAGCCCGTCTACCAAACGGCGCCTGTCGCCGAGTTGGCGCAAACACTTGCTGATCAACGTGATCAGCATTTGGCGTTTGATCGCTGGATGGAGCGCAATGTGCAGCAACACAAACAGCCAAATTACGCGGTGGTAAACCTCTCACTAAAACCCGCCGGCGTGGCACCTGGTGATGTCACCGCCAATCAGATGGAAGCGATTGCCGATATGGCAGATCGCTACAGCTTTGGTGAAATCCGCACCACTCACCAGCAAAACATGGTATTGGCAGATGTGCATCGCAGCGATTTATTCGAACTGTGGGGCGAGCTCAAAGCCAGAGGCCTGGCAACACCAAATATTGGCTATTTGACCGACATGATCTGCTGCCCTGGTGGCGATTACTGCTCACTGGCCAACGCCAAATCAATTCCGGTAGCCGAGGCAATTCAGCAGCGTTTCGACGACCTTGATTACTTGTATGACTTGGGCACCATCGACCTCAATATTTCCGGCTGTATGAATGCCTGTGGCCACCACCACATCGGCCACATTGGTATCTTGGGTGTTGATAAGAAAGGCGAAGAGTTTTTCCAAGTTTGCCTTGGCGGTGACTCAGGTAGCGATGGCCGAATCGCCAAAATTCTTGGTCCTTCATTCAAGGCAGAAGAAATCCCTGCGGTCATTGATCAGTTGTTGGAGTGCTATGTCGGTCTGCGTTACGACGATGAATTGTTTATCGACACGGTTAAACGTGTCGGTATTGAGCCCTTTAAGGAGAAGGTATATGGCAAAAAAGCTGCTTAGCAATGGCGCAGTTGTCTACGACAACTGGCAAATCCTCGACGACACTGTTGAGCTAGATAAAGCAAGCGATATACCCGCGGGTAAAGTTATTGTGTCGTTAAACCACTGGCGTAATCACCATGCGACACTGTTGGCACGGGGTACTGAAAAGCTGGGCTTGATACTGCAGTCAGATCAATCACCTCGGCTAGTGGCAGGAGAGTTACCACAAGTCTCGGTAGTGGCCATTAATTTCCCAGTATTCACCGATGGCCGTGGTTACAGCTATGCCCGCGAGTTGCGTGAACAGCTTAAGTTCGAGGGTGAAATCCGCGCCGTTGGTGATGTATTGATCGACCAGTTATACGCCATGCGCCGCTGTGGCTTTGATTCTTTTGTACTGCGCAAAGATGAAGACATAGAAAGCGCCAATAGCTATTTGTCGACCTTTACCTTCCCCTATCAAGGCGCAGTAGACGATCCTCGCCCACTGTGGCACAGATAAGTCGTATTTGCCTATCGTTAGGCGGGTATCTCTGCTATAAATAAACGCATGGATGCTAGTCTAACTACCTCATTTTTTCTAATCTTTAGTGGTGCAGCAGTTCTTGCAACATTTGCCCTCTATACCCGTCAACCGCTGTTGATCGCCTATATTGTCTTGGGCGCATTGGTCGGCCCGTACGGTCTTGCCTATATCAATGACCTAAGCTTGCTGTCTGATATTTCCCATATCGGCATTATCTTTCTGCTGTTTCTATTGGGACTGGACATGCAGCCTCAGGCGTTAGTGACCATGCTGCGTAAGGCGACCACGGTCGCGCTGTTTAGCTCGCTGTCATTTGCTCTAATAGGCTACGCCATCAGCCGCGCCTTTGGGTTTCCCAATACAGAATCTTGGATCGTTGGGTTGGCCATGATGTTCAGCTCCACCATTATCGGTATTAAACTACTGCCGACCACCGTGTTGCACCACAAGCACACGGGTGAATTGATGATTGGTCTGCTGCTCTTACAGGATGTGATCGCGATTTTCGTGCTGTTGTTTTTATTCAGTGGCAGTTCTGGGGAGTTCGATTTGCCTGGGTTGGGGCTTACCTTGCTAGCCCTGCCGGTAATAATTGCGTTGGCGTTTGGCTTTGTTCGTTATGTGCTTTTGGAGCTGTTACAGCGTTTTGACCGCTTTCACGAGTACATTTTTTTAATTGCTATCGGCTGGTGCTTGGGTGTTGCCGAAGCGGCCCATGCAGCCGGGTTATCGGCCGAAATTGGCGCCTTTATCGCCGGTATTAGCCTAGCGAGTAGCCCTATTTCACAGTACATCGCGATTAGCTTGAAACCATTGCGTGACTTCTTCTTAATCTTGTTTTTCTTCTCGCTGGGCGCGCGTTTCGATTTGACGGTGCTCGGCAGTATTATCATCCCTGCTATCGTACTTTCTGCAGTGATTCTTGGTGCCAAACCTGTCATTTTTCGATTTTTACTGCGTAAACTCAGTGAAAATAACCGTCTTGCCTGGGATGTTGGCTTCCGTTTGGGGCAAATAAGCGAGTTCTCTCTGCTGATTGCCTACGTTGCCTTTGCCAATGCCCTGATCGGCAAAGAGGCCTCGCACTTAATCCAGGCAACGGCGATCATTAGCTTCTTAGTGTCGTCTTATATCGTGGTATTCAACTACCCCAACCCCATCGCTGTTAACGACAGGCTACGCCGCGACTAAACTAATCGATGGTCGGTATTTGGTTGTGGTGACGAGAAGCATCATAGGGAAAACCATCAATGGTCAATGTGTGTGGCATGTTTTCGTTACCTAGTGTCCACCGGTCGGGATAACCATCGCCATCACTATCCAGTCGTGCAGTCGCGTCGGCTGGAAAAGCATCCTCACTATCGGCGTACATGTCGCCATCGCTATCTGGACCGTCAAGTGTCACTTTGCTCAACAAAAATGAAACACCACCCAAGTTATCGTAGGTCTGGCGATCGACATCAAAAAATAAAACAAAGCCAGCGTTCATAACCTCGAATCGCTCACCTTTGGGAGCAAAGGCAAAGGCTAATTCTGGGGTAGCACGCGGAGCAAATATGGTGGGGGCTGGCATATTCACAATAGCATCGCCGGGTATCCAGACAATGGGCTTACCGTTGTGAAAACGTCGATTGAGCGGGCTTAGTACGACGTCAGTCGCGTACACAATAGTGGTCCATTGCCACCCTTGTAAACAATCAATCCCAAAGCGATCACAGCCCTCATTTTCACCTGCCCATGCATGGCGTGCCGTATACCTACCCCCTAGGTCGGGTGTCATCGGGTCAACCTGATAAATGCCAGGTTCAAGCCATACCCGTATTGGGTTGCCGAAACCATTGCGGCGAGCATCAACATCAATGATTTGATTAAACCCCTTCGGGGGTATAGCAGCCAGCTGAGGCGCCGGTGAAGGTGAGGCACAACCCAAAAGACTCATAGTGATTAAGGTAAAAATGAGACGCATAGGTTTTCCTAGGGGCTGGGTAAATAAAATGTTTCGCCGTGACTCATGATGTAGGCGTTTTCGTCCTCATCCAGCTCAGCCAAGGCCGCCAATTGGTAGAACACATTGCGATGCAGCAAAGCCTGCATCCCATTGCGAATAGGTAGACAAGGCAACTGCTGACCATGGTAAGGGATGGTTTCAAACGCTAGTGGTTTAGCTAGATGGATGCGTTCGTTGGTATTGGTGGTAAAGAACAATTCGCTTTGCTCTCCCTCGCCGACTTTTACGACGCTTAAAATCACAATGGGCGCACATTCTACCGTGATAGCCAACTTTTCAGCTGGCGTGACGATATAGTGGCTGTCGCCCTCTTTACGCAGCAATTTAGCAAACAATTGTACCAGCGCGTCCCGCTCAAACTTAATGCCCTCGTGATACCAGTGACCTTCACGATCAATGCGAATATCAATACTACCTTGGTGGCTGGGTTGCCAATCCATGACAGGAGGGTAATCCTTGTATTGCTGAGAAATCGCGGTCAATTGTTGTTCTATATCTTGCAAGCTCATCACGCATCCTTGGCTATTTTGTGACCCTATTGTATAGCATTTAAGCAATTAAAAGGCAGGGGTAAGAAGATGTCATAAAAAGGCGAATTCAGCGTTGACGTACTCTGTCTCGGGCGGTATTATGCGCGCACTTTCTCGTTGAGGAAGCACTTTTACTGCAGTTGGTAGTATTTCGGGGTATAGCGCAGTCTGGTAGCGCGCCTGCTTTGGGAGCAGGATGTCGGGAGTTCGAATCTCTCTACCCCGACCACTCTATCGATCTCCAGGATTTCTGAGCGCCCATAGCTCAGCTGGATAGAGCAACGGCCTTCTAAGCCGTCGGTCACAGGTTCGAATCCTGTTGGGCGTGCCAATTTTGCAGAGTAATGGTGGGCGTAGCTCAGTTGGTAGAGCCCCGGATTGTGATTCCGGTCGTCGTGGGTTCGAATCCCATCGTCCACCCCATTCTTCTTTAGTCCCCAAATTAAATATTCTAAATGAATCACTACTCCGGTCTCTTTATTGCCCCGGATGGACTCTACACCATAAACGTGAGAAGGCATTCATAATGCCCTGTTAAATACTATCCCATCCACTCTGAGCTAATACTCTCAATCTACAATTCTCAAAATTTCCAAATCCGTAAGCTCTTCGACTGATCCACCCTATTCTTATTACATCATTGCCATCATTCAACACTAACGAGTGTTCTTAGATTAGCCTCTTCCCTCTTGCCCATTCAGGAATACCACCGTAATGTCGGGTTTTCTTTTCTTCGAGAGTATTTTCATGTTACGTCGCGCTGTTGTTTCAAGCCTGTTGTCGTCCATATTAATCGCCGTCGCAGCCCTTCCTGCGCTGGCAGCTGCTCCAGAGCCCATTATTGACGTGCATGTGCACGCGATGAAAATTAGACCTGGTATAGGCCCTGTGTGCCCATGGTTTTTAACCGATATGCCCGGCGGTGACCCTCACATGGAGCCACCGGCCTTTTTTAACACTGACTGTGATAATCCTTTACAGCCTGCCTCTTCAACCGAGGACTACCAAGAGAGTGCCCTGGCGGAAGCAGAACGACTAAATGTCACCATGGTGGTCGGCGGTGATGATGATGTGCTGCGTAGTTTCAAGAAGGCCAATCCCAAACGAGTCATTCCTTCGCTGTCGTTTAGTAGCGCCGAAGACATCTCGCTGGAGGATTTTAGGGATAAGCTGGAAAGCGGCTACTATAAAGTGGTTGGCGAAGTGGCACCACAATATCGTGGCATGTCGCCCTCGGACATGTCGCTAGATCCCTATTTTGGAGTGGCCGAGGAGCTAAAAATTCCCGTCGCCATCCATATGGGTACGGGCGGCAATGGCATGGCCAATATTACCCAACCTAACTACCGCGCCTCGCTAGGCCATCCCTTTGAGCTGGAAGAGTTGTTGGCACGTCATCCGAAACTAAAAATCTGGGTTATGCATGCGGGCTACCCAATGGCAGACGCTATGATCGCGTTGATGGGCGCACACGCCTATGTCTACGTGGATGTGGCAGGCATGATTTGGAGCTACCCATTGGCCGAGGTCAACCGCTACATTGAACGCCTAGCCACAGCGGGTTTTGCCAAACGAATCCTATACGGTACCGACCTGCTGCTATGGCCTGGACTGATGGAAACATCGATCAATGTGATTAAAAACGCCGACTATCTCAGCGAGCAGCAAAAGCGCGATATTTTATTTAATAACGCCGTACGATTCTTTAATCTCAAGGAAGATGATTTCAATTAAAACAAATGCTTGAGAGATTTTTTAAAGTATTTTTAGAGGCCTGAAAGATGCCCAACTTTGACATATATTAGGGCGCCCTCCTCCTTAGTAAATGGCTGGTGCTCGCTCATATGTGGCGAGCGCAGCCAAGTCCCTGCGGGGTAAACCCCGTGCTCATCATAGAATACGCCCTCCAACACCAAAATCTCCTCGCCGCCCCAATGCGTGTGCCGTTGAAACTGTGTATTCGGTGCCCACTTAACCAACGCCACATGCTCCGTGCCAAATTCGTGCAAAGGCATCACTGAAAGTCCAACCATTAAACCAGGCAGCCACGCTTGCTCATGGGTATTGATACACAACTGAGCTGAATCGTCGGGAGAAAACTGGTGCAATTTAACAAAAATTAGCGCGCCTTCATCACCAATGATCGGCGTGTGAGACGTTCCTATAGGATTTCTTAGGTAGGTGCCTTCCGAATAGGTGCCATTTTCATCAGCGAACACGCCTTCTAACACCAGAATCTCCTCACCGCCGCCATGGCTATGGGGGGAAAATTGACTATTGGGTGCATAGCGAACGAGTGAGGTTGCACGTGCTATTTCGTTACCGCGACGATCCAACATCATTCGCTCAACGCCTGGCATAGGAGAGCTTACCCATTGGTATTCAGCAAGTTTCACGACCTCGCGCTGTTGAAAATCATCACGAATATCCGGCATCTGAAAACTCCATTACATGTCTTTTTTTTTACGTCATTCAATTAAAGCTATAAACAGCCCCGCCGACATTACCCTCACAAGAGGGAGGTGGCATCGATGCAATGTTCACAATGCCAAAACGTTATACAAGGTAAGCTTTATTGGCAAAAGTTTTGTCGCGAGTGTGCGATAAAAAAGGCTGAGAACGCCCATCTACAAGAATGGCTGATCCTCACCAATGATGCCTTGCCAAAACTGAAGCGTCGCTAGTTAAAGCTCAACAGCGTGGCGTAAGCGATCGCTCTCCCCTTCCAAGCCTTACCTTTGCTGATCTATACTCTCTATAAATGAGTTATGGAGCATGATTATGCAATCAAACGTCGGTGGTTCAGATAAAGTTGCTCGATTTGTGTTTGGCGGGCTTATTGTTGCGGTAGGCGTGTATTACCAATCATGGTGGGGCGCGCTTGGGCTTGTACCGCTTTTCACTGCAGGTGTCAGCTACTGCCCCGCCTATCGCCTAATGGGGTTCTCGAGCCACAAAAAACCCTAGCGATCAATTAGGCAGGATTATGTCAATTCGTGTCCCCTGGTTTTCGCCAGGGGATGAAACTTTAAGCAGTCCGCCCATTTTTTCTACTACAAAGCTGGCAATGGATAGACCAACGCCATTACTTTTTTCGCCGGCGTGAATGGTTCTAAACAACTTAGTCATCTCTTCTAAGTCGTGAGCACTAACGACACCGATACCGTTATCCTCGACAAAAAAGACCCTTTCTTTGTTATGCAATGTGACGCCTAAGTGAATCTTACCGCGCTGTATGGGTTGGAGATTTTTGCAGGCATTGTCGATTAATTCATTAAACATGAGGCTCACTTCGTCGAGATCGCCATGTAACGCCATATCTTGGTCGATTCGAAACTCGATGTCTTCAGAATAGCGTTTACGGTATACATCGCCCATTTCACCAAGTAGTTTCGACAAATTGATTGCGACCAGGTCTCGGGTATTGGTTTGCAATCGGCTAAGCTGAGTCAGCCGTTCTACCATACCATTAAGACGCCCTGAAGCAGCCTCAATTCGCTCTAGGTACATATGCTCTTGGGGGGCAAGTTTCTTGTCGCTATCGGTCGCAAGCATCTTTACAAAGCCTGAGATCGCTCTAATAGGCGCGCGTAGATCGTGGCTGATAGCGTAGATAAACTCCCTAAAGTTCTCATTTTGCCGCTCATTTAGTGAACGATGCTTGTCATTGCTGCTTTCAAGCATGCGGATCTCGCCGGCCTGCATTAACGCTGAATTAAGTTGCTGGCTTAGGGTTCTCCTCATTGCAAGCACGGGCCATACCGATACCGCACTGACGAAAGTTCCTATGAGACCAACTCGAAAGGCGCTTGTACCAGACTGGTAGATATCCCAACCAATGGCCGCTTGGGTGAGGCCGCCCCCAAGTAATACTAGCAGCATCGCCTTTTCTGGAAGCATAAAGCCACACATGACAACGCTAACACTTAATATCACTAAGCTTCGATACTCGTTGCCACTGATGATGCCTGTCATGTAGCCGCTTACAAGTAAGGCTAAGTAAAAACTGATGAATAGCGGGATAAATGGAATTTTGTTGCGAAGCAACAACAATATCGTCATTAAGCTAGCCATTGCAACGCGCACATAAACGAGCTCATCAATGGTTGGAAGCACAGTAACAACTGCCCCCCATAGACCCAATACTGCCGCGAATAGAAAGAGATTACGCTGCTTTTCAAAAATTTGTGGCGCGCGACTAATCAAAGGGAGCTCCAGAGGTTTCATTGCGAACGACCATACATATCGGTAGAATGCGCGGTTTTTTAATCGGTAAGACACTGTAATGATAGAACACATCAAGCGCGAGTGGTTTTTTAATATTCGCGGCGATTTACTGGCGGGCACAGTTGTTGCCCTTGCCCTTATTCCTGAAGCGATTGCTTTTTCGATCATCGCCGGTGTCGACCCAAAGGTAGGGCTGTACGCCTCCTTCTGTATTGCGGTGGTTATTGCCTTCGCCGGTGGTCGCCCGGGAATGATTTCAGCTGCCACAGGTGCCATGGCGTTACTGATGGTGACCCTGGTAAAGGATTACGGCCTGCAATACCTGTTGGCGGCAACCCTGCTCACTGGTGTATTACAAATATTTGCGGGCTATATTCGGCTCGGAAGTTTGATGCGCTTTGTCTCTCGCTCCGTCATGACAGGCTTTGTCAACGCCCTCGCAATTCTCATCTTTATGGCGCAGCTGCCTGAGCTGACTAACGTGACATGGCACGTGTACGCCATGACTGCCGCCGGACTCGGTATTATCTATTTGTTCCCATACGTTCCACTGGTAGGCAAATCATTGCCCTCGCCGTTGGTGTGCATTTTAACAATGACCGGCATCGCGATTGGCTTTGATATCGATATTCGCACCGTATCCGACATGGGTGAACTGCCAGACACCCTGCCCATTTTTCTATGGCCTGACGTGCCGTTGAATTTTGAAACCTTACAAATTATTGCGCCCTACTCGATTGGATTGGCGTTGGTCGGCTTGCTCGAGACCATGATGACGGCCTCTATCGTCGACGATCTGACCGACACTAGCAGCAACCGCGACCGCGAGTGCCGTGGGCAAGGTATCGCCAATATCGCATCAGGCTTGCTTGGTGGTATGGCGGGTTGCGCCATGATTGGACAGTCGGTGATCAACGTGAAATCGGGTGGTCGCGGCCGCCTGTCGACACTGTTTGCCGGTGTATTATTGCTCGTAATGGTGGTGTTTCTGGATGAATGGATTGGGCGCATTCCAATGGCGGCGTTGGTCGCAGTGATGATCATGGTCTCGATTGGTACCTTCTCTTGGGCGTCTATTCGCCATTTAAAAGAGCACCCTATTTCGTCCAATATTGTGATGCTAAGTACCGTCACTGTGGTAGTAATGACACACAACCTTGCCATAGGTGTATTTGTGGGTGTCCTTTTGGCGGCGCTGTTCTTTGCCAATAAAATTGGACGCTTTATGGCGGTTAACAGCCACATCGAAGACGCTAGCCAACACCGTACTTACAAGGTCATAGGCCAGGTTTTCTTTGCCTCATCAGAACAGTTCCTTGCCGCCTTTGATTTCAAAGAGGTTCTTGAAAAGGTCACCATTGATGTCAGCCAAGCCCATTTTTGGGACTTGACCTCGGTAGCTGCATTAGACAAAGTCATCATTCGCTTCCGCCGAGAGGGCTGTGAGGTTAATGTTGTCGGAATGAATAAAGCCTCCTCAACCGTTGTCGATAAATTCGGCGTTCACAATAATCCAGAAGAAGTCGCCAAACTTCTCGGTGGACACTAAGGAATCTACTATGCAAAAAGTGATTGCCTGCATCGATGGTTCCAGCATCAGCGACGCGGTATGCGATGCCGCCGCCTGGGCTGCCAACACACTCGATACCCCTTTGATGCTGCTGCACACGGTCGAAAAACCCGATCTGAGTGAGAGCGACCTATCGGGCACCATTGGTGTCGATGCGCACGATGCTTTGCTAACTGAATTAGCAGAGCTCGATGCCAAACGCAATAAGCTAGCGGTAGAACACGGCAAAGCGATATTAGCAGCCGCGAAGCAACGCGCCAAGGATGATGGCGCCAAATTCGTAGACACCTTACAACGCCACGGCGATGTATTGGATGCACTAGAAGAGAAAAGCGCAGACATTCGACTTATTGTGATGGGGCGTAACGGCAACAGCGGCAGCATTTCAAACCACTTAGGCTCGCACGCCGAACGTGCCGCGCGGGTTCGTAGTGAACCTATCCTTTTGACGGTTGGCGAATTCTCAGCTCCGCGTAACTTTATGCTGGCCTACGATGGTAGAGATACCAGTGTTAAAGCACTTAAACGCATTGCGGAAAGCCCATTGCTGCAGGGCCTACCCTGCCATATTGTGACTGTCGGTGAGGATAATATCAGCAACCAAGCTAAACTGGCTGATGCTAGCCAATTTATGCAAAAATTTGGCTTCGAGGTAACCGCTGAGCTCATCCCGGGTAATATCTTTAATGTCCTGAAGACCTACAAAAAGGATAACGATATCGAGTTACTTGTGATGGGTGCCTATGGTCACTCTGCGGTGCGGGCGTTTTTTGTCGGTAGCAATACAACAAGGATGATCTCATCCAGCGAAATTCCACTGTTAATCATCAAATAACTCATGGCGACCTAGGTCGCCATTTTTTTGTCTGCTAGCCATAAATGAAAGCCTTGGTTTATAGTGTGTATAAGCTTAAGGACTCGTTATGCCAACCCCATCTGATAAACAAATTATTCGCCGATTCGCTGTTACCGGTGCTAGTTGCGCCGGTTGTGTTCGTAAAATTGAAAACGGCCTAGCCAAGCTCGAAGGGGTCGACAGCGCCAGCTTAAACTTTGCTGACCGCAGCCTTTGTGTGGCAAGCAACCTTAGTGGCGAGGCAATTATTGCGGCCGTAGAGAGCATTGGATACGGCGCAACAGAGCAAAC
This sequence comes from Cellvibrionales bacterium, assembly GCA_024639455.1. Classification (GTDB taxonomy): domain Bacteria; phylum Pseudomonadota; class Gammaproteobacteria; order Pseudomonadales; family JAHEIH01; genus JAHEIH01. Next base: position 202,496 of record JAHEIH010000006.1, on the reverse strand, counting down.
CGGTAGCTCCCTGCAAGACATCGAAGCGGAAAACGAACGCCTTGCCCAGCATGAAAAGCGCCAGTTACAATGGCGAACTGCTGCCGCACTATTGCCAGGCATGGTAATGATGGGCTGGGGATTAGCCGGTGGTAGCATGATGGTATCAAATTCCCATCAGCAAATGGCATGGGGCTTAGTCGGTGTCGCCGCTGCCATGGCCATGGCGTTTTCTGGTCGCGCCATCTTTGCCACTGGGTGGCGCAGCGCGCGACATCTGGCCCCTAGCATGGACACACTCGTCGCGCTCGGCACAGGGGCAGCCTGGCTTTATTCATTGGCGGTCGTGGTGTTTTACACGTCCTTGCCGGTAACTGCGAGGCATGTCTATTTTGAAGCTAGCACTATGATTCTAGGTTTTGTTAACCTGGGTCGACTACTTGAACACAATGCTCGTCATAAGACTGGCGCAGCTCTCCGCGCCCTTCTGGAACGGCAAGTTCAGCAAGCCTGGCTCATTTCTGACGACGGAGAAAAGCGTTGTCCTGTCGATGCCATCGGCGTTGGCAAACGTGTCCGTATCAAGCCGGGTGAAACACTTCCACTCGATGGCGAAATCGATGATGGCCACGGGGTTATTGATGAATCTATGCTGAGCGGTGAGCCCATTCCCGTCGACAAGCAGGTGGGCGATAAGGTTTATGCCGGCTGTGTTAATGGCGCGAGTACGTTTAGTATGGTGGTTTCCTCTCGCAGCAATGATTCTACCCTCGCCAATATCATTCGCTCGGTGCAACAGGCCCAGGGTGCTAAACCACCTATTGGTCAATTAGCGGATCGCATCTCTGCGGTTTTTGTGCCTGCTATTATCGTTATTGCCGGAATAGCCGCCAGTACTTGGTGGTGGCTTGGTCCAGCGCCACAAGGCGCTTATGCATTAGTGGTTGGCGTTAGCGTGCTCATTATTGCCTGCCCCTGCGCACTGGGGTTAGCCACACCCATGTCGGTGATGGTCGGCGTTGGTCGCGCGGCTCAAATGGGTATTTTGATACGCAACGGCGATGCGCTGCAGGGTGCCGCTAACATCGACGTATTAGTCATCGACAAAACAGGCACCCTCACCATTGGCAAGCCTGTGGTAAGCCATGAAGAGATTGATGATCATGTCGACAGACACCAACTCTACACACTGACCCGGTCACTTGAATCGTACTCAGAACACGCGTTGGCGGCAGCGCTGGAGGCCTATTGTAAAGAGCGCGGTGCGGCTACCACAAATGTCGAAAACATTGATATCGCACGCGGACTGGGAATCACCGGCAGAGTTGATCATATCGATGTCGCCATTGGTAGCGAGCGCTACATGGCAGCACGTGGCATTACCGTGCCAGCACATACCAACGACGACGGCTTCAGCGTGGTGTATGTGGCCCTAGATAACCAATACGCGGCGCGTTTTTTCTTTTCTGATCCATTGCGCGAGGATTCGGTACATGCCATAGCACAATTACAGGCGCGCGGTATTGAATGCGTCATCGTGAGCGGTGATAGCGAGACCAGTGTCGCCAAAACAGCTAACATTTTGGGCATCAGCCAATACCACGCGCGCTCATTGCCTGAAGATAAACAGACCTATGTTGCCTCATTGCAGCAAATGGGTAAGCGTGTCGCGATGGCGGGTGATGGCATCAACGACGCCCCCGCCTTGGCATTAGCGGATGTGAGTTTTGCTATGGGTTCAGGGACTGATGTGGCGGTTTCTAGCGCTGATGTAGCGCTGATGCGAAACAGTATTAGCGGTGTCGCGGATGCGGTGGCAGTCAGTCTCGCTACTCTGCGCAACATCAAGCAGAATCTTTTTTGGGCATTCGCCTACAACGTGGTTAGCATTCCCATCGCCGCCGGCGCCCTCTATCCCGTCACCGGCGAATTGTTGAATCCGATGATTGCCGGCGCCGCCATGGCGCTTTCTTCGGTGACAGTGGCTAGCAACGCCAATAGATTGCGTTGGGCGGCTGTTAAGATCTAAGCCAGACGTCCTCGACCCAATCCCAAAGCGTATCCCAATGCTGCTTGTCGAAGTCTCCATCACGGCGTGACCAACATTGGATTTCACCATCCTCGTGGTTGATGCAATAAAAGCCCTCAGCCACTTCACACACCACCATGTACTCGCGAGGCATGCCCTCATCCCATGCCTGCGCGGTGACATCGGCTAAATACGTATGCGACTGACGATCTGCCACAGTCACGGGCTCTAAACCACCGTAAACGGTGTCAGAGGCCTCTAGCAGGTAGGTACGCAGAGAAGGATGGATGGGCAGCAATAGGCTTTCCTCGACCTCCAGCAAGTCGTCTTCATTGGGCAAATCGAGCGGCACGGGGACGTCTTCACACAGTGCTTGCAGCTGTTCAATGATATCTTCCATAGATCCTCCTACTGACGTAGCTGGCGCCAATCGGGCAAAGTCACGGGGGCAGAGCTTCGCATCGGACTGATATCAATACCACCACGCCGGAGATAGCGCGCATAAACCGCTAAAGAATTTAGTTCAAAACGTTGCCAAAGATGGCTGAAAATCGTTTCCACACAAAGCTCGTGAAAGTCTTGTTGATTGCGGAAGGAAACGATGTAACGCAATAAGGAGGCTTCATCGATAGCTTGACCACTATATTCGATATACAACGTCGCCCAATCAGGCTGGCCTGTCACAGGGCACAGCGAGCGCAACAGGTGTGAATAGACCTGCCTGCACGCGACACTACCCTCACCGGCTTCGAGCAACTCCAATTCGGTATGGTAGGTGTCAATATTAATATCTTGGTGGTCTAAACAATCCCCGGGGAGCTTAGCTAGCGCGAAATCTTGTGCAGCGTCGACATCCAAAAGTTGCAACTCAACTTCAGCGCCTATACAAGCCGAAATATCCCGTTGCATGGTGGTCTCGACATCAGTCTCACTGGCAAACGTCGATTGGTTAAAACCATTCAAATACAACTTGAGTGACTTCGACTCCACAATATTGGGCGAATGGCATGGCACGACTAATTTCGCTACCCGCACCTGCGGCAGACCCTTGGGCGACAGCCAAGAGACTTCGTAGGCATTCCACACATCCATACCGACGAAGTGGCTGTCGTCAATAGCCAGGCTATGTCGCCCCTCAGCGCGAGGAATCGGTGCTAGCAGCGATGCGTCGTAATCAAAACGGTACTCGGTGTCTTTTCCAAGCGGTATAGGGTGCATCGTTACCTCCTAGGTACGAATCCGGCGACCGGTTTCCAGCAAATAGTACGCCACGCCACCAATGAGTATAATGAAAAACACAATCATGCCTAGCGCCAGGCGGTAATCGATATCTGAAACACCAATAATGCCGAAGCGGAAAGTATTAACCATGTACAGCATGGGATTTATTTTAGACACCCCGGCCCAGAAGTCAGGCAGCAGCGACACCGAATAAAACACCCCGCCCAAATAGATCAACGGAGTGAGAACGAAGGTCGGAATAATGTTGATATCGTCAAAGCTATTGGCAAATACCGCGTTGATAAAACCGGCCAGCGAAAACATGATGGAGGTGAGAATGACCGTGAGCACCGTGATGCCAACATGCTGGATATTAAGATCAGTGAAAAACGTCGACATTAGCGTCACAATAGCACCAACACACAGGCCGCGAGCTACACCACCAAAAACGTAACCGCTAAGAATCACAAAGCTAGGTGTTGGAGACACCAACAGCTCTTCGATACTATTGTTGAATTTGGCGCCAAAGAATGAAGATACGACATTGGAATAGGAATTATTGATCACCGACATCATAATCAAACCGGGCACCACGAACTCCATATAGGTAAAACCACCCATGTCTCCAATACGCGAGCCAATGATGGCACCGAAGATGACGAAATAAAGCGTCATAGTGATGGCGGGGGGCACCAGTGTTTGTACCCAAATACGCATGAAGCGGCGGATTTCTTTACGAACTAGCGTGACAAAGGCCACCATCATTTCTGAATAATTCATGCCTTAGCCTCCTGGCTGCCGTTGAGCAATTCAACGAACAACTCCTCAAGGCGGTTGGCGCGGGTACGCATCGAGCCGATTTGGACGCCACTGTCGGCCAACAAGGCAAAAATATTGTTCAGAGACTGCCCTTTGTCGACTTCGATTTCTAAACTGTGATCGTCAAGACGCGTGACATGATGCCCTTTCACAATGATATCAGCAGGCAGTACATTGATACTGTCCAACACAAACACCTCCTTTTTGAGACGACGTAATAGACTCTTCATGTCGGTATTTTCGACAATCTCGCCGTGGTTAATAATGGCGATGTTTTTACACAACTGCTCAGCTTCTTCTAAGTAGTGAGTCGTCAAGATAATGGTGGTGCCCTGCTGATTAATTTGTTGGATAAATTTCCACATAGAGCGACGCAGTTCGATGTCGACACCGGCCGTGGGCTCATCGAGGATCAATAGGCGCGGTTTGTGGATGAGCGCACGAGCAATCATCAAGCGGCGTTTCATCCCTCCCGACAAGGTACGACTGGGCATATGACGCTTTTCCCAAAGACCAAGCTCCTTTAAATACACTTCGGCATTTTTAATCGCCTCAGCTCTAGGCATACCGTAGTAACCGGCTTGGTTAATCAAAATATCAATCGGCTTTTCGAAGATATTGAAATTAAACTCCTGCGGTACAATGCCTACTTCTCGCTTGGCTTTGGGGAAGTCACGATCGATATCGATGCCAAACACCGAGACACTGCCACTGGTTTTGTTAACCAGTGAAGAAATAATACCAATCGTTGTGGATTTGCCAGCGCCATTGGGCCCGAGCAATGCAAAAAAGTCGCCGGATTTCACCTCAAGGTCAATACCTTTGAGCGCTTCAAATCCGTTACTGTATTTTTTGGCCAATCCACGAATACTAATGGCAGCGGGTTCAGACATAGACGTCCCCAAATGTTAATATGCAACTTGCAATGTGCGTTTAAGTAAACGCCAAATTATACACAAAGACAGCGCCACAGGCGCACTGAATGAGAGATAAATCAATGGATTATCAGGGCTATCACCGCCAATTAATGCAACAGTTGTTAGATAAGGTCAACACTATCGCGCCCTTCAACAGCGAAAGCTTTAGCGAACAAGACCATGCTTTTGTTACCCGCCTGACAGACCTATGCGCACGGACGGATATTGATGAGGCCTTTTACAGCGAGGGCCAGACGCTACTGTGCCAAGTTGTGGCGTGTTACCCCCACCTGACACCTGCCATCTCACGCGATCTCTTTTGGTATTTTAGCGGCGACTGTATGCACTACCTGAGCGATGAAGAGATAGATATGTATTCGCAGCTTGATGAAATGCGCTATGAGGCAGAAAACCGCGGTGCGAGTTTTAACATGCTAGAGGCTAAGCAGGATCTAAAGACGTTACATTGAGGAAAAAGTGGCGTCCCCTAGGGGGTTCGAACCCCTGTTCTCGCCGTGAAAGGGCGATGTCCTAGGCCACTAGACGAAGGGGACAAATATTGGAGCGGGATATCGGGTTCGAACCGACGACCTATACCTTGGCAAGGTATCGCTCTACCAACTGAGCTAATCCCGCACACGAAAACCCTTACGGGTTAAAAAAGTGGCGTCCCCTAGGGGGTTCGAACCCCTGTTCTCGCCGTGAAAGGGCGATGTCCTAGGCCACTAGACGAAGGGGACGCAGTCCCTTGATAAGCGCGTGTGCACTGCTTCAATCAAGATGGCGCGCATTTTAGGGAGCGCCCGCCGGCGAGTCAAGCGCTAGCCTGAAAAAAAATGCACTTTTATTAAAAACTTTCTCGCTAGCTGCCGACTATACTGAAGATATTCATTGGTTTAGCTGAGAGTCACGTGTCGACAACTACCGCCGTTATTATTCTCGCTTGTATTATGTTGATGGTCATTACCGCCTCCATTTTGCAAGCGGCCGACAAGAAGCGCCGCGAACGCCAGCGCCAAAGCGCCCTGTTGCGCCAACGTGCCACCCTACTTCAAGACCTCTTAGTTGACGATAGCAACAAAGTGCTTTCACCGAGACTTAGGCTAATGGTGCTTCACAAGCTGCGCAATTTATATGGCAACCTCGCCAAGCTTAATCCCAGTGACCCCATGCTAGCCGGACGCTTAGAACAGTCGATTGTGATGATGAGTGCCATTCAAGAGCAACTGGACATACCCTTTGAACCACAGCTACCAGACACCCCTGCTGGCTTGAGCGACGCCAAAAATGCCATTCGCACATTGGGTAAATTACTCAACAACATGATCGAAGCGCACACCATAAATCCCAAGGACTCTGCCCCCCTCAAAATGGATTTACAACACGCCATGCTGGAACTGCAAATTAAAAGTCATGAACTGGCCGCCAAAGAGGCTATGCAGGAAAAAAGGTACAGCGTGGTCGTCCATAATTGCACGACCTGCTTGAATTTATTGCAGCGCTCCAAGCGTCCTGATCGATTAGTAAAAATGGAAGAGTTCCAGGTAATGGCCACCGAAGCGCAGCAGAATATTCAGGACATTAGTGATGCCAAGGCTCGAGAAAAAGCCCGCCAAGAACGCGATTGGCAGGAATTATCTGAAGAGGATGGTATCTTCAAGAAAAAGCACGTCTACGACGACTAGACACCTGGTTTTCCCTACAAAACCCGACAATACTACGATAAATTCGAAGTATCACGCTTAAATTTCAGTGGGTTAGCCTCCCGCAAAATGATAAAATGTCTTTTCAAAATTAACGAATGGTTGCAATACCGGACATGAGCAAGGCAAAACACCTTTTTTCCTACGACAGATACTGGGCTGAATGCTTTGGCCCCGCTCCTTTCTTGCCTACCACAAGGGAAGAAATGGACGCGCTTGGCTGGGACAGTTGCGACATCATCATTGTCACGGGGGACGCCTATGTCGACCACCCGAGCTTTGGTATGGCGGTGATTGGGCGCACACTAGAAGCCCAGGGTTACCGTGTCGGTATCATCGATCAACCAACGTGGCAAGACGCCAGCGACTTTAAGCGCCTCGGCAAACCCAATCTGTACTTTGGTGTCGCTGCGGGCAATATGGATTCGATGATAAATCGCTATACCGCCGACAAAAAATTGCGTCACGATGACGCCTATACACCCAACAATGAAGGCGGCAAGCGTCCTGACCGTGCCACCCTCGTCTACGCTCAACGCTGCCGCGAAGCCTACAAAGATGTGCCGATTATTCTTGGCGGTATCGAGGCATCGCTACGCCGTTTAGCCCACTATGACTATTGGAGTGAAAAGGTACGCCGCTCGGTCCTGATCGATGCCAAAGCCGACCTTTTGATTTATGGCAACGCCGAGCGTGCCATTGTCGATATTACCCACCGCATTGCCCGTGGCGAAGCGGTAGAAGATATTCGCAATGTGCGTGGCACTGCCTTCGTCCTAAACAAACTACCTAACGACATAGCCTATATTGATTCACGCGATGTCGATAAAGTGGGTCGCGTCGACCCTATCGCCAACCCCTACGAAGCGATGGACAGCAATCCTAGTATCGCGGTTGATGGCGATGGCGACACCAGCGTGGTCAATGTTTTCGACCTCGACAAAGCGGCGGCGGCAAAGGCGGTCAAAAATGCCATTATCGTTCTCCCCTCTTTCGAGGAAGTGGTCGAAGATAAGGTTCAATACGCCCACACCTCGCGGGTTTTCCACCTAGAAACTAATCCCGGCAACGCCCGCAGCTTAGTTCAAAAACACGGCCAACGGTTTGTGTGGCAAAACCCACCGCCGCTGCCGCTTGAAACAGACGAGTTAGACTCGGTGTTTGAATTGCCCTATCAGCGAATTCCGCACCCCAAATACGGTGATGCGCGTATCCCCGCTTACGAAATGATTCGTTTTTCAGTGAATATCATGCGCGGTTGTTTTGGCGGATGCTCGTTCTGTTCGATTACCGAACATGAAGGTCGTATCATTCAGAGTCGCTCTGAAGACTCGATTTTGCGCGAGATCGAGAATATTCGCGACAAAACCCCCGGCTTTACCGGCACGATTTCCGATCTTGGCGGCCCCACTGCCAACATGTGGCGACTCGCCTGTAAAAGCAAGGAAATCGAAGAGAGCTGCCGTCGCCCGGCGTGCATCTACCCCACGATTTGTAAAAACCTCAACACCGACCAAACACCACTGGTCAATTTGTACCGTAAAGCACGTGACATCGGCGGTGTTAAGCGCATCTTGATTGCCTCAGGTCTGCGCTATGATCTGGCAGTTGAAACCCCAGAGTATGTGGAAGAACTTGTGAAACACCACGTCGGTGGGTACCTAAAAATCGCCCCAGAGCACACCGAGGATGGCCCTCTTAGCAAGATGATGAAACCCGGCATGGGCACCTATGACCGCTTCAAAGCCATGTTCGAAAAGTTTTCTAAGGAAGCAGGTAAAGAACAGTACCTCATTCCCTACTTCATCGCCGCGCACCCAGGTACCAGCGATGAAGACATGATGAACTTAGCCCTTTGGTTAAAGCGCAATGGCTTCCGCGCGGATCAGGTCCAGACCTTCTACCCCTCGCCTATGGCTAATGCAACGGCGATGTACTACACCGAGAAGAACCCCTTGGGCCGTGTCAGCCGCAGCAGTGAAGATGTGTTTACTGCCAAAGGCTTGAAGGCGCGTCGCTTGCACAAAGCCTTTTTGCGCTACCATGACCCTGAAAACTGGCCACTGCTTCGCGAAGCACTGAAACGGCTGGGTAGGACAGATTTGATCGGCAACGGCAAAAAACACTTAATTCCGCGCGAGCAACCGCGCGGTGCTTTCGCCAAACAAGGGGGAATGCCGTTTGCAACCCAGCACAACGGGCTACCCAAGACACCGCGCCACATGCCTAAAAAGCGTGGTGGCAAACCTAAGATTCGCGGACGTTAGTCTTCGCGGTGCTGGATGTGCCAACACTTGTGGATGTTGGCGTGTCTGGCAAAGTCTTTGTCGATCGTCTGAGGCGTCACATCGATCACCTGATATTTCTGTTGCAAGCCCTCATCCAATTGGAATCGACGGTAGTTATTGGAAAATATCAATAATCCGCCCGGCGTTAACCGCGCCATGCACCGTTCAACCAACATCACATGGTCTCGTTGCACGTCGAACACAGCCTCCATGCGCTTAGAGTTTGAGAACGTTGGAGGATCCAGCAAGATCAGATCAAATTGCTGATCAACGTCCCCTTGCAACCACTCCACAACATTCGCTCGCTCTGTGCGGTGCTTAGCTTCACTCAGCCCATTGATGGCGAGGTTTTTCGCTAACCAACGCAGATAGGTATTCGACATGTCCACGCTTGTGGTGTACCAAGCGCCCGCCATGGCGGCATGAACAGTGGCTGTTCCGGTATAGCAAAACAGATTCAAAAAGCGCTTACCTTTGGCGCGCTTAGCGATATCTAGCCGCACGGGACGATGGTCGAGGAACAAGCCCGTGTCGAGATAGTCGCTTAAATTCACTAGCAAGCGGACACCGCCTTCTTGGACTTCAAAGTACTGCTGCTGTGTATCAAACTTATTGTATTGCTCAGCGCCCTTCTGACGCTGACGCTGTTTCAGGTAAACCCACTGAGGATTCACCGACAGCACGTCGGGAATGACCGCCACAACTTCATCTACGCGCTGCTGTGCAACCTCTGGGTCAATCTTCTTGGGCGGTGCGTATTCGCTGACGTGTACGCGTTCACCATAAATATCAATCGCTACCGCGTACTCGGGTAAATCAGCATCGTACAGGCGATAACATTGAATACCCTGCTGCTTGGCCCACTTTCCCGTGGTACGCAGATTTTTGCGCAAGCGATTGGCAAACATCTGGGCGCCATCGCTCCATTCGACGACAGGTCCCGCGGCAGACTCTAGGGGCGCCCCAGGGCGATTGGCCGCATCAATCACAAAAGCCTCTGGCTCGATCTTAAACAACAATAGCTTTGATGGAATATTGCCATTGCGGAACTGGTATTGCTTGTGACTGCGCAGCCCCATGCGCTTACCCAAGTCCGGGTTACCAGTAATCATAGCTAATTGCCATCCGACGAAACCACGCCGCATACGCTCGCCCAGATATTGATAGAGGTGTACCAAGGCCTCCTCGTCACCCAATCGCTCCCCGTAGGGAGGGTTAGTGACGACCAAGCCAGGCACGACCTCGGTGTGGGTCGGGACTGCAAAGTGCTGTAACTCTTTGCGCGACACGCGCACAAAGCGACTCAAACCTGCCCGCGCAATGTTTTCATCAGCCGCGTTCAAAGCTTTAACACTGGCATCATAGCCGCGTATTTCTGGAAGACCTGCCTCCAGACCATCGTCGCGGCGCTGTTCAGCCTCATCCACCAAGCGGCGCCACAACGAAGGAACGTGCCCCAACCAACCATCAAAACCGAAGTAATCGCGTTCGAGCCCCGGCGCAATATCCGCCGCCATAAGCGCACCTTCGATCAACAGTGTGGCTGAACCACACATGGGATCGAGCAGTGCGCCGCCCTGCTTGGCGATAGCTGGCCAACCAGCACGGATTAAAATCGCGGCGGCTAGGTTTTCTTTTAACGGCGCGAGACCACCATCCAAACGGTACCCGCGGCGGTGCAAACTCTCGCCAGACAAGTCAAGATACAGCGTGAACTGGCCCTTATTTAAGTGAGCATTAAGTTGCACATCGGGGCGTTGTTTCGCCACTGAGGGGCGCTCGCCGAGGGTGTCTTTGAAGAAGTCGACCAGCGCATCTTTTACCTTGAGCGCACCAAAGTGCGTATTGCGCACAAACGGTGCCTGGCCGGTGAAATCAACCGCAAAGGTACGATGAGCATCGAGGTGTTGATCCCAATCGACCCCGCGGCACAGGCGATACATGTCGTCGACATTGCGCACCTGGTCAGAGACCAGTGGCATTAAAATTTTATTGGCGAGACGGCTCCACAGGCAGGCACGATAAGCGACTTCCATACCCCCAACGAAATGGACACCACCAACCGTGGCTTTGCACTGCTCTGCCCCCAGTGATGTCAGCTCTTCGATAATGAGCTCTTCGAAACCCTTGGGACAAATGGCAAAAAATTGCTGCGACATTCTCGCTCCTCGGCTTAGATCGTTTCCAACCCAACCATTAAATTTATATTCCAAAACCTGATTAAAACGCGATTATAGCGTAACGTAAGTATCAGATTTTTCAGAACTTGCGGCTTTTAAGAATCTAAAGATATAAAAAATCTCTTTTTTAGACCGCATTTGTAGTTCACTTTTTAGCCAAGTCTTGTTGAACTTACCTTACCCCAGCTGGGGTTCAGTGGATAGTTATCTATCACTGACATCAATCAAGCTAGAGGTAAGTCTATGAAAAAACAAAAAAGAGACATCAGTGTTCGCAGCTTCAACCGAGGCTACCGCGCCGGTATCACTGGCAAATCAAAAACCAACTGTCCACATGCTGGAGGCGACGCCAGAAATCAATGGATTAGTGGTTGGCGTGAAGGACGCAGCGATCACTGGGATGGCGTCGGTGTCTCAGGTTTAATCAACCACTAGGCAAGACTTACAAGTCCCGTCAAAAACGGGCAACCGACCTAGCGCACCCGGCCTAGGTCGATCAGTTTTTCAGCGCTTTCGCGCATTCTGCCACTAAGGCAGGTCCACGATAGATAAACCCAGTATAAATCTGCACCAATGCCGCTCCTGCTTGTTGCTTTTCCAATGCAGCATCACCTGAATCAATACCTCCCACGCCAATAATTGGCATGCGACCCTGCAAGGCTTTGGCCAAACGAGCCACGACTTTGGTTGACTTATCACGCACGGGTGCGCCACTCAAGCCGCCCATTTCAGCACCGTGCGGCAAGTCCGCGACAGCGCGCTTGTCGATAGTGGTGTTGGTGGCAATAACCCCATCAATACCATTGTCGAGCAGCGCTTTAGCGACAGTATCCACGTCTTCATCGATCATGTCGGGAGCGATTTTAACGACGACGGGCACATATACCGAGTGCATATCCGCTAACACTTGCTGCTCGGCCTTCAAGGCGGCCAGCAAATGATTAAGTGGTTCGCCAAACTGTAAATCGCGCAAACCCGGTGTATTGGGTGACGACAGGTTTACGGTAATGTAACTCGCGTGGGGATAAGCTTTGCGCATGCAAATCAGATAATCATCCACCGCACGCTCGACGGGGGTATCAAAATTTTTGCCGATATTAATACCCAGAACACCACGGTAATTAGCTTCCTTTACACGGTCGATCAAATAATCGATGCCTTTGTTGTTAAAGCCCATGCGGTTGATAATGGCATTGGCCTTGGGCAGGCGGAACAAACGAGGCATTGGATTGCCGGGTTGCGGTCTAGGCGTGACCGTCCCGATTTCAATAAAACCAAATCCCAGTGCCGCCATGGCGTCAATGTGGTCGCCGTTTTTGTCCAAGCCCGCGGCAAGTCCCACTGGGTTGGGAAAGGTCAAACCCAATACCTGGCGAGGATCATCGGCAACATCGTGGCTGATCAAACCCATCAGGCCAAGGCGCTCTAAGCTGTCGAGCGATTTCAACGATACGTTGTGAGAGGTCTCGGTGGGCAGTGTAAACAACAAACTTCTTAACAGTGAATACATGAAAAACTCACAAGTTGATCAATTTTAATAGGTTTTCATCCGGAGCTTCGGGCTCGGCACGCTGCTGCTCTAAATCGACAAAGTTAAACAACGCCGTATCCGCCAGCTGCGAGGGCGCCACATTTTTGATGGCACCAAAGATGCTTTCGGTACGACCGGGGTGGGTGCGATCCCATTCGCGCAACATGCCTTTAATCGCTTGGCGCTGTAAATTTTCTTGTGAGCCGCACAAATTGCACGGAATGATCGGGAAATTTTTTGCCTTGGCGAACTTTTCGATATCCGTTTCTTTGCAATATGCCAATGGGCGAATCAACACATTGCGCTTGTCATCGCTCAACAGTTTGGGAGGCATTGCCTTTAACTTACCGCCGTAAAACATGTTTAGAAACATGGTCTCGATAATATCATCGCGATGGTGACCGAGGGCGATTTTAGTCGCGCCAATCTGCTGCGCAAACCCATACAACGAGCCGCGGCGCAAACGTGAACAAAGTCCGCAGGTGGTTTTCCCCTCGGGCACAACCTCTTTCACGATGCTGTAGGTGTCGCGCTCTAAAATGTGATAAGGAATGCCAAGCCCACTTAAGTATTCGGGCAACACATGCTCGGGAAAACCGGGTTGTTTTTGGTCTAGATTAACGGCTACTAGTTCGAACTTCACCGGCGCGCTTTGCTGAAGATTCATCAGAATCTCCAGCATGGTGTAAGAGTCTTTACCACCGGAAAGGCAAACCATCACACGGTCGCCCTCTTCAATCATGTTGTAGTCTTCGATGGCACTTCCTACCATTCGGCGAAGACGCTTTTGCAGTTTATTGAAGGCGGTTTTGCCTACGGCAGTCGCATTAGCTACAGTGGCTACAGTGTCTGGACCGCTCTCGGCGGCATCGACAAACAAGGGTGTATCGCTCATGACAATTCAAAAGATGGTTCAAAGGGCGCGTATTTTAAGGGAATTAGCCTGTAGATGCACCCATAAAGACCGCTACTGAACAAAATCTTTCCCTACCTTAACACGCCAGGTGCCAGCTAATATGACTCACAAAACCCATAGTTAGATGGCATTTCGCTATGGCTAACGCTAAAATGCTGGCCTTCCGTGGTGACCACCACATTAACGAACAGCTAAGGAACGTTACAATGAAGCAACCAGCACGCGTTACCGTTACCGGTGCAGCAGGCCAGATCGGCTATGCCCTCCTCTTCAGAATCGCCTCAGGCGCTATGCTTGGCGACGACCAACCCGTCATTCTGCAACTGCTGGATATCACCCCAGCCATGGACGCACTGCAAGGCGTTAAGATGGAACTCGACGATTGTGCATTTCCCCTGCTGGCAGACGTGATTTGCACTGACGATCCTAATGTTGCTTTCAAAGACAGCGACTATGCCCTGTTGGTTGGTGCTCGTCCTCGTGGCCCGGGTATGGAGCGTAAAGACCTGCTGGAAGCTAATGCCGCCATTTTTTCGGTACAAGGCAAGGCGATCAACGACAACGCTAGCAAAGATATTAAAGTGTTGGTTGTCGGCAACCCCGCCAACACCAACGCCCTGATCGCACAGCGCAACGCGCCCGCTATCGACCCACGCAACTTCACGGCTATGACGCGTCTGGATCACAACCGCGCCATGACTCAGTTGGCACAGAAAACTGGCAAAACTGTTAACGATGTGACCAACATGACGATTTGGGGCAACCACTCGGCGACTCAATACCCCGATCTGTACAATGCTAAAGTGTCTGGCCAAACAGCAACTGACCTGGTTGACCAAGCATGGTACGAAAACGATTTCATCCCTACCGTGCAACAGCGTGGTGCGGCTATCATCAAGGCACGTGGTGCGTCATCAGCGGCTTCTGCGGCTAACGCTGCGATTGATCACATGCGTAGCTGGGCATTGGGCACCAAAGGCGATGACTGGGTTTCTATGGGTGTTTACTCAGACGGTAGCTACGGCATTGCCGAAGGCCTGATCTACTCATTCCCTTGCCGTTGCTGCAATGGTGAGTGGGTGATTGTTCAAGACCTACCTATCAATGAGTTCAGCCGCGATAAGATGACAGCAACTGAGCAAGAACTGAGTGAAGAGCGCGACGCCGTTCAACACTTGCTGCCATAAGGTATGCCACTGGGGGCAACCGCCCCCAGTATTCCTATTCTTCGTGGCGATACCCCATATACCACGCGACATCATCGACAAAAACCCCATCTACCTCCCAGCCTGTCAACATATCGACATCGATCGCACAATCCACCGTGTAAACGTAAACCGCTAGACCGTGAGCATGGGCTTGCTCGACAGTTTCCCTATCCAAGCAATTCACGTCCATGTTAATGGCTACCGCACCGAGCCGGCTGGCATAGCCATAGATTTGCATCGGAATATCACCGAACAAAGGGGCAATTTGGGCGAGATCGTTGCGTTGTTTAATATCGGCCAGAATACGGTGGTCAAAGCTTGAAAAAAGCACTTGTTCCCAGCGTATATGACCTAGCTCAACGTATCGCTTAACAAGATTCAAACAGCCTTCCAGCGCATCAGGATCCTTGATTTCAACATTAATAGCTTTGTCGGGTGGGATAAAATGGAGAGCATCGGAGAGGGTTGGGACTTCCATGACGTCGCGTAGCTTTGCAATGGGTACATTTTTTACAAAGCCGGTGGCTCCAAGATACGCCTGTGCGCGCCGATCATGAATGAGTGCAAGCTCACCTTCGATAAGCCAAACGTCCACCTCCACCGCCCAAGCACCATTATCGAACGCCCACTGAATGGCTTGCAGCGAGTTTTCTTGGTGCGGCCCTCGGCAACCGCGGTGGCCAATGGCGCGCATTTTACCCCGTGTGAGTGACCACATTTTCAGGAAATCCACATTAAATACAATAAATAAATAACTGATATACTTGCAAATAAAAACTTTACATTGCAAATAATCAGCGACTAATTCAAAGTATAGGCATGTCTTGTTGTGAACAGCTAGTAAAAATACTCCACCGTCTGTTTTTGGCCATTTTATTTTTTTTCTTTTTCGGCCAATCCTGGGCCGACGATCGGCGCATCATAAGTACTGATTCGCCGCAGGCTCTTCTGGCCATTGGCAAGCTTTCAATTCCCTCAACACGCTATGAAAATGGTGAAAAGCAGCATTATATTGAGGACTGCTCGGCCACGGTTATAGAAGATCGCTACAATCAACGACGTTGGCTATTGAGCGCATGGCACTGTATTGAACACTACAACGACCTAGGTAAACGCATTGTATTTCGGGTGCCCGATACACATGGGCAATGGCATGAACGCGATGCCAATATCATTACCCACGGTGGCTCTATGGCCGAGGATTGGGCACTACTCATTACTGAGACCTCGCTCCCCATAGATATCGTCGCTATCGCCACGGCGCCCTACAATGCGGGTGCGGTGATAGTGGCGGGATTTAGTGGTGACAAGGGTTTAGGCCAAGACGGTGCTGTTTTGACCTACCAAGAGGATTGCAGACCCAGCGCATCACCCATAGACGCGAACCAATACAGCGTCGACTGCTGGGCATTTAAGGGGGCGTCGGGGGGGGCAGTATTGCAAGAGGGGAAATTGGTTGGCGTTATCTCACAAGGGGATAACGCCGGTTCAGCGAGTTTCGTCGACCACGACGTCTACGCCGAGCGCGTGACCAGAGACCTACCTTAGAAGTTTAGGCTTTGGGGAACGCGAGGATAAGGGATGACATCGCGAATGTTTTCCATGCCACTGATATAGTTGAGGATGCGCTCGAAGCCCATGCCAAACCCAGCGTGCGGAACTGTGCCGTAACGGCGTAGATCACGATACCACCACAACTCCTCCCGCATATGCGCGTCTATGCGACTATCGAGCACATCAAGTCGCTCCTCGCGTTGACTACCACCAATGATTTCGCCAATACCTGGCGCAAGCACATCCATTGCCGCCACCGTTTTCTCGTCGTCGTTGAGACGCATGTAAAAGGCTTTGATCTCCTTGGGATAGTTTTTCACGACCACCGGACCTTTAACGTACTCCTCAGCGATAAAGCGCTCGTGCTCCGACTGGAGGTCAATCCCCCACTTAACCGGGTATTCGAACGACTTGCCACACTTCAGCAAAATATCGATGGCATCGGTGTAATCCATGTGTACAAAGGGTGTATTCATGACGTTTTCAATACGAGCAATGGCTTGATCGTCAACGCGTTGGTTGAAGAAGGCCATATCGTCGGCGCAGTCTTTCATGACAGCGCGCAAAATATGCTGGATAAAGTCCTGCGCCAACTCAGCATTCGCTTGTAAATCGGCAAAGGCAACCTCAGGTTCGACCATCCAGAACTCGGCCAAGTGCCGTGAGGTATGTGAGTTTTCCGCCCGGAAGGTAGGCCCAAAGGTATAGACCTTCGACATCGCCAAGCAATACGCTTCCAAATTGAGCTGACCAGACACTGTAAGGAAACTTTCTGCGCCAAAAAAGTCCTGCTTGAAATCAATACCGCCCTTGTCATCGCGAGGTAAATTGGCTAAATCCAGTGAGGACACGCGGAACATTTCACCGGCACCTTCGCAGTCGCTCGAGGTGATCAACGGGGTATTTATCCAACAAAAACCGTTGCTGTAAAAATAGTTGTGAATGGCATTGGCAACGGTGTTGCGCAAACGTGTTACCGCGCCTATCGCATTGGTTCGAGGGCGCAAATGTGCCACCGTGCGCAAGTGCTCGAAGGTGTGGCGCTTTTTGGCAATCGGGTACGTTTCTGGATCGTCTACCCAGCCATGCACAACAACGTCGCGGCTTTGAATCTCCAGGGCTTGCCCTTGCCCCTCAGACGAGACAACCGTACCGCGCACCTCGATGGCACAACCGGCGGACAATCGGGTAACCTCAGCTTCGTAATTGGGGGCATCATCGGGTACCACAATTTGCACACCAGCAAGGCTAGAGCCATCGTTTAGCTCGATGAATGAAATGCCGGCTTTAGAGGTACGGCGGGTTCGAACCCAGCCCTGTAGCAGCACTTCGCTACCGACCGAGACCTGTTCATTAATGACATCAACAACGCGAGTAGCTGTCACGGGTTTCTCCTTATTCCTCGGGATAGAGGGTAATTGATGCTGAATTAACGCAGTAGCGAATGCCAGTTGGGGCCGGCCCATCTGGGAAAACATGGCCGAGATGGCAATCGCAGCGGGCACAGCGAATTTCGGTGCGAATCATACCGTGAGTCGTATCTCGTAGCTCGGTAATTTTTGTCGGATCAAGCGACTGATAAAAACTTGGCCAACCGCAGCCAGAATCGTACTTGCCATCGCTGTTAAACAAGGGCTCATCACAACACTTGCAGCGGTATTCTCCGAGCCGCTTTTCGTCCCAGTAAATACCGCTAAAAGCACGTTCGGTACCCTGTTGACGGCAAACGTAAAACTCTTCATCGCTAAGCTGCTGCCGCCACTCGTCATCAGATTTTAAGACTTTGCTATCAGCCATCGCTATTACCCTTTGAAAACGCTACAATCTGACCAAATCGATGATCAGTCAAAAAACGAAAGTTTACCTGAGGCATCAACATCTACAACAGCGTTTCGCACGGTGGCGTAAAAGCACCGTCAGGACAAGTATGAACCTCTACAAAAAATCGAATAAATTGGACAAGGTGTGCTACGACATCCGTGGCCCCGTTCTAGACGAAGCTACTCGCATGGAAGAAGATGGCATGCGCGTAATGAAACTGAACATTGGCAACCCCGCGCCGTTTGGTTTTGACGCCCCTGAAGAGCTTATCCAAGATGTGATTTACAACTTGCCAAACTCGCAGGGGTACATTGAATCCAAAGGTCTATTTTCTGCGCGCAAGGCGATTATGCAGGAATGCCAAAAAACCGGTATTCGCAATGTAGATATTGGTGATATCTACATTGGCAACGGTGTCAGCGAGCTCATCGTGATGGCCATGCAGGCACTGCTTAATAGCGGTGACGAAGTCCTTGTGCCCTCCCCTGACTACCCGTTGTGGACCGCCGCGGTGACCTTGTCCAGCGGCTCTGCTGTGCACTACGTGTGCGACGAGCAAGACGAATGGGCGCCCGATATCGACGACATCAAGTCGAAGATTACCACCCACACCAAGGCCATTGTGGTGATTAACCCTAACAATCCTACTGGCGCAGTGTACCCCCGTGAAACGCTGCAGGCGATTGTCGATTTAGCGCGCGAACACAACCTGATTATCTTGGCCGACGAAATTTACGACAAAATTCTCTACGACGGCGTTAAGCACATTCCATTGGGCTCGCTGTCTGAAGACGTGCTCACCCTGACCATGAATGGTTTGTCTAAGTCATACCGCGCGGCAGGTTTCCGCTCTGGTTGGATGATTGTTAGCGGCCCCAAATACCGCGCCAAAGACTTCATCCAGGGCCTAGATATGCTCAGTTCTATGCGCCTGTGCGCCAATGTGCCCACGATGTGGGCCATTCAGACGGCGCTCGGTGGCTATCAGAGCATTAACGACCTCGTATTACCTACCGGTCGTATGGGAGCCCAACGCGACCTCGCCCATGAAATGCTCAATGCCATTCCGGGGGTAAGTTGCGTTAAACCTAAGGGCGCGATATATATGTTCCCTAAATTGGACGCCAAACGATTTAATATTAGCAACGATGAACAATTTGTCCTAGATTTCTTAAGGCAAGAAAAAGTGTTGTTAGTGCATGGCACCGGGTTCAATTTAAAAACCCCAGATCACTTCCGCCTGGTATTCCTACCCCGCGTAGACGATCTTGAACGCGCTATTTCTTCGCTTGAACGATTCTTAAGTACCTATAAACAAGCATAAGGAATACTGCCCATGAGACTTCTCGGCAATATCATTTGGTTTTTGTTAGGGGGAGTCATCATGGGGCTCCTCTGGTGGTTTTATGGGCTGATCGCCTATATCACCATTATCGGCATTCCCTGGGGAAAGGCCTGCTTTGTCTTCGGTAAATTCATGTTTTGGCCGTTCGGCCGCGAAGCCATCGACCGCAAGGAGTTAACCGGGGAAGACGATATTGGCACCGGCGCACTGGGTCTGATCGGCAATATTATTTGGCTCTTTTTGGCGGGCATATGGCTGGCCATTGCCCATCTCACCTCGGCACTTCTCCTGCTGATAACTATTATTGGCATTCCCTTCGCTATCCAACACGTCAAACTGGCGGTAATGGCCCTCATGCCGATTGGTAAAACCGTGGTAACCAAAGAAGAGGCGGAGGCGATTAGGATCAAGCGCGCCGAAGCCCTCGTCAATTCAATGAAAAAATAGGAGATTCACATGCTGGGATACGTCACAATCGGCGTTAGCGACATGGATAAGGCCAAGGCATTTTATACCCCGATTGCGGAGGCACTTGGCGGTACCACATTGTTTGGTTTTCCACGTATTCAATTCTTTGGCAAGAGTATGGCAGAAGCTACGTTTGCGGTATGTACGCCTTTCGACGGCCAACCTAACCACCCGGGTAACGGCACGATGTTAGCTTTGCGTTGTGAGAGTCGCGGTCAAGTCGACGAGCTACACAACATGGCACTGCAGCTAGGCGCTACTTGCGATGGCCCTCCAGGGGAGCGTATGCCTCAGTTTTACGGTGCCTACGTGCGCGACCCCGATGGAAATAAAGTCTGTTTCCACATCTTGGGTTAGAAAATACCGACCAATAAATAGGCCACGCTGGCCAGCAACGCGCCGAACAAGGCATACGGCAATTGCGTCCAGACGTGGTCTAATACATCACATCCCGCCGCCAGGGCAGACACCACCGTGGTATCCGATATTGGCGAGCAATGGTCACCAAACACGCCGCCACCGAGCGCAGCCGCTACAAGAAGATCAATCGGCAGCCCCGTCGCCACGGCCAAGGGCACAGCGATAGGGATCATAATCGCAAACGTTCCCCAAGACGTACCGGTGGTAAAGGCAACGATCGCCCCTGATAAGAAGACAAGGGGCGCGATGGCCAATAGTGGTAAATGTTCACCGGCAACAGAGGCAATATACACCCCTGTCCCTAGCGCTTTCATCGAGCTACCCAGGGCAATGGATAGCATCAAAATCATCACCATCGGCAACAGCTCGCCAATCCCTTTGAATGAGAGATCCATCAATTCTGTGTGACGGTATTGTTTATCTGCACGCAATAACGCATAGGCAATACCGCTACCCACCAGCACGGCAAATAAAATAGACAGCCCACCATCGCCACTGCGCATATCACCATCGCCTGTGAGATAGAGGCCCACCAGCATGGTTGTCAGTAGAGCAGCGAAAGGCAGCAGCATGTAGCGGCTGCGGCCCTGAATATGATTTTCATCCGCTGTGCTAGCACATACCAGCGCTGTTTTTTCAAAGTTAGCCAGGGCGCCGTGCACCCTGCCCGTCCAAACGGTATAAAACGCTAGCGCTAAAGCAATCCACGCATAGAAGTTATAACCGATGGTACCCAGTAGGACATCGCCCGGGTTCGCCACGCCCTGGTTTTGGATCAGGGCATACACAAACACACCCCAGGCATTCATCATCAACAAAATACACACCGGGGCGGCAGTGGCGTCGACGATGTACGCGAGACGCGCACGGCTCATACCGAACCGGTCAAACAGACCCCGCGCGACAATACCCGCGGTTAAAATACTCAAGTTACTCTCAATGAATAACGCGAGGCCAACGATGTAACTCAACAGACCTGCGCGGCGCGGACTGTTAGTTAATCCCATAGCAATAAGACGCCTCACGGTGGCGGCAACGCCGCCGGAATAACGGATTAAGGCCAAAAAAGCGCCGATAAGCAGACTAAAGGCCAATACTTTGACGTTGCCTTCAGACTGAAACACGGCCAAGCTGCGACTGACAACGGCAGCTGGCGCCGCCAAGATAGTTTGACCTTGCCCAATTAATAGCAAGCCTTCTGCACAGAGCATGGCCGCCAACAGCGCCGAGATTACCTCCCTGCTATAGAGTACAACGGCAATGGCGACCACGGCGGGTAAGACTACCCAAACTCCAAGGATGTCACTCATGTTCTGCCTCCCATCGACGCCCTAACGGGTAAAGGATTTGTTCGCGATAATCACAAATGACCCGCATCGGTCCGGCCCACGCTTCATCTAATTGGGAATCACCACTATCGATCACAAAAGGCTTTCCTGCCAAGCTGGCTAACTTCTGTCTAGACGCCAAAATACATACTCTATCTCTACCCACCAAGCGCAGGATACGCGCACTAATTTGCTGATTCCCGCGACCCACAATATGCCCCTGCCCACCAATGGCGGTCAAAAAAATCATCACTGGCGCAGCTGATTGACTCAGCAGTGAAAAGAGGTCTGCTTCGTTGATATCTGCATGCAACAGTGAACTTCCTTGGAGTACATCCACACCTAGCAGTGTTCCCTCGATACCAAGCTGCTGACAGATCGTCATCGTGGTGGAACCTGGCCCCAATACTGTTAGTGTATCGTCGTCCAGCTGTTCAACGATGGTATCGGCTATTGCTAAAAGAACGTCTTCTTCACCCGCCTGTCCTGGTGACTTCACCCCTTGTAACAGCTCGTCCACCGCCGGCACCAACATTTCACCGTAGAAACGGGTTTTTACTATGCCCGAACGAAAGGCGACTTCATCAATATCGCGAACCTCGCCGTGCTGAACCGCGACGGCCTCTCCGCGCGCCAACGTTGCTATAGCCAAAGCCGCAGCGTTTGGGCTCACAGCATAGACACCAGAATGCATTTTCACACCAGCCGGCAGGCCAATCACCGGCGTACGGCTTCCTACGGCACGGTAGATATCGCGCGCGGTGCCATCACCACCGGCAAAGAGTAAAACGTCGATGCCGTGCGTGATGAGTAATTTTGCTAACCGCTCGGTATCTGCCGCGGTACTTGGCTGAGAATTTGCGCTGCCAATAACCAAGGGATCAATGCCCACACATCGGCACGCGTCTTCTCCCATATCGCCAGCCACCGTCAACCATTGAATAGCAATGGCGATAGCCGGGATGGACTTTAGAGCCTGCTGCACACGCTGTTGGGATTGAGGATTGGCGCCGCGGGCAAGGGCTTGTTCGACGACGTCTTTACCATCACTTCCCTTCAGCCCTGCCGGGCCTCCAATACCGGCCCAAGGATTAATCAGTAGACCTACACGAAGTGTCAAAATGTAAACCCAAGTCCCAGCGCCTGCGAACGTAAATTGGCATTACCAGCAAGACCTACCAGCCTGTAATGGGAACATTCGCGCCGCTCAGGGTAGTTTTTACGTTGCAAGTCGAATAATATTGCACGCTGCTCAGGGTCACCCTCAATGGCTTTAAAGCGTTCGCTGTCGCGACTTAGGTCATAAACATGCTGTATCGCCGTGTGCAGTTGTTTGGTTGCATGAACACCCTGTATATCAATGTCTTCTTGTGCTTCCTTCGTGCGTCTCTTAGAAGGAAACGGCAGATTGAGATGGCGGCAAAGCGCCTCATAAATCATGACCGTTCCGGCCACCTTCCCATCGTAGCTATATCCGGCAATATGCGGTGTGGCGATATCAACCTCGCGTGCAAGTGCCCAATTAATGGCAGGTTCGTTTTCCCATACATCGATTGCCATGCGCACATCAGGCCGATTGTGATGCAACGCGGCAATCTCATGATCACCAATCACACCTCCTCGCCCCGCGCTAATCAAGCAGGCATTTCTGCGCAATAATTGCCAATGCCGAGCATCGATCATGTGATAACTGGGATAGGTGGTTCCGCGTGTTAACGGGGCGTGCACGCACAGCACATCACAATCAAATACACTCGAGAGACTGCTAAGTGGGTTTCTTACCGTCATCGGTATTAGGGGGTCGTAGGCTTCTATCTTCATGCCAAGCATACGTAGCTTGGACGCTACGACTTTGCCTACATTACCAAAACCCACCACGCCTGCTTTTTTACCCAGCAGTGGCGCTAAACCCTCTTGATAAAAATAACATAACGCTGAAAGTACATATTCAGCGACAGAATTAGCGTTACTGCCAGGCGCATTGGACCACTCGATACCGCGGCGATTAAGGTAATCTACGTCTAAGTGATCGATGCCAATAGTGGCGGTGCCTACGAACTGCACTTTGCTGTTGGCGAGCAGTGCTTCATTAACACGGGTGACCGATCGCACCAACAGGACATCAGCATCACGCAATTGATCGGCAGACATGTCGCGACCAGGCACACGCGTTATTGTGCCAAGCGATTCAAACATCTCTATGGCTGGAATATTTTCATCCGCCACTATATTTAAGGGCTGAAGTGTCACGGGCGGTATATTTCCTCGAAACGAAAATCTGCTGGGGTTAGCGCAGAGTGCGTCCCATAAAATTGAATTAAGGCTTGGCGCATTTGGCTGGCTCGAACTGACAATCCGCGAGTAGCCAAGTCCCTTGTCTTATGCCAAACAGCTTCGGCAAATGCTCGGCTGTCACCGGTGTCACCACTGAGGTTGTCCAGACTTAGCCGAAAAGATTTCCCGCAGGCCTTATTAAGTATCCACTCCAGCGCCTGAGGGGCCACTTCTACCTTTTCAAAGGCTGCCTGCTGCTTAGTGTCGCGACCATCGGGCGAATACCAATAGCCATAGTCCTCCATTTTTCGTCTCTCTTCACCGGCGATTAACCAGTGTGAGATCTCGTGCAGGGCACTAGAGAAATAATCGTGGGCAAAGACGATACGCGCCTTATATTGGCCGTGCTGTGGGCTGTAAAGCGGTTCATGGCCACCCGCAACAAGCTCGGTGTGGTAGGCGCTTGCAAACGTTTGGTTAAAAATTTCGACCAAATGTTGACAGTCAAAGGTAGGGCTAAAAGATTCGGCTAACATTTCTTTACAAGGTATTTAAAACACTCGTTGTCGGCATCTTGCTGCAACAATTCATGGCCTAGAAACATACAAAACTTGGGAATATCCCGCTGGGTTGAGGGGTCGGTAGCCATCACATAAAGGGTTTCGCCACTGGCCATGTCACGCACCTTATTGTGCAGCATCATCACTGGCTCAGGGCACAAAAGACCTGTGGCGTCCAACTGGTGATCTGCGGTGTCAAACATGGCTTCATTCCGTCACTAAAACGGCGATTGTCCCACAAAATGTGCCTACAGACACCTACTGAGCTTGAGTCTGAAGCTGCCGCCAATCATCGCGACCAATGAAGGTGGTGGTTTCCGATTCGGGATCAAATACCAACACCACTTCACCCCGTTGCCACTGATCTTTCAGCAGCGTAGTTTTCTGAGACAAACTTAGCTCTAACTCACCGTAGTCGGTGCCCTCGCGATTAACAAACTCTTCAAGAACCCCCTGCAGCGCCTCTGCAGAGAGTTCATGTATGGGAATGGCGATCACTCAGGTTTTACAAATTTTAAGGTCATGCGATCGCTCTCGCCGATAGCAAGGTATTTTTCACGATCTTTTTCCTTCAAACGCAGTGTCGGTGGCAAGGTCCAAACACCGTCTTTGTAATCCTTGGTATCCAGCGGGTTGTTAAGCACATCGCCGCTCACCACCAATTCAAAACCTGAATTTTCCGCCAAGTTAATCACGTAAGCCTCGGTGACGTAGCCGCTATCTTTCATGAATTCCAGGCTCGACCCCTCGGACGCACGGTGCTCAACCACACCCAAAATTCCGCCGGGCTTGAGGGCCTCAAAAAAGCTATCGAACATCATCTGATCGATACCAATCTTGGTCCAGTTATGTACGTTGCGGAAGGTTAAGACGTTGTCGGCGGTGCCCGGCTCGGTAATTTTGTCGAAGGCGGGTGGTTGCAGTGCGGTGACCTCTACCTTACCGTAAACCTCCGGGTTGGCAGCGAGCTTTTTATTATAGGCATCAAGCGAGCGCTTGAAATAGCCCTCTTTCTCTTGGGGTGGAAAGTGGGCAGCGACAAAATGGCCATCTGCCATCAAGTAAGGCGCCAAAATTTCGGTATACCAACCGCCACCGGGCCAGATTTCAACCACTTTGTTGGCGGGGTTAACTTCGAAAAAGGTGAGTGTTTCATAGGGCTTTCGATACACATCGCGCGCACTATTTTTGTCGCTACGATGAGCACCATCAATAGCTGATTGCAAGGCATCAGCGTTCGCCAAGCTACTCATCAACACGCCCACGGCGGCGACGCTAATTAACTTCTTAATCAACATAAATATCTCCTTAAAATCCATATGGAAGATCATTGCGGTACGTTTATACTGGGATCAAAACAACTAGGAACATAGCACATGTTAGAACAAATTGTGTTCACCTTTATAGGTGAAGATAAGCCCGGATTGGTAAAACGCCTTGCGGATGTCATATCTGAACACGGTGGCAACTGGTTAGAAAGTAATCTGTCGCAATTGGCCGGCAAATTCACTGGTATCGTGTTGATCACCGTCGACGAAGCGCAGCGAGATGAATTGTGTGCGTCACTTCAATCGCTCAAAGCCGAGGGCTTGCAGGTGGTCACCGAACGTACTGGCGACGACAACAGCACAGATTTGATGGAGATTGAGCTACATATTCTCGGTACCGATCGCCCCGGCATTGTGAAATCCATAAGCCAGGCGCTGCAGCAAAACAATTTTAACGTTAAGCAGTTAGAAAGCCGCATCACTAGCGCCGCGATGAGTGGTGACCCAATGTTTGAAGCCGATGTGATCGTGCAAGTGGCAGATCAAATAGATATTGACGCCCTTCTGGTCGAGATCAATGAAATCAGTCTGAACTTAGGCATAGATATTGATCTAGCCTAGCGGCGCAGTAACTTCATCACCGTGGCCAACACGGCGGCCACGGCGACGATGAATAGCAAGCCCATGGCGCTTAATTTGAAGAATTGCCACATTTCATCGGGGTCTACCCCAAACATATCGATCGCCGACCAAACAAAGGTCGCCGTGGCGGCAACCGCCAAAATTATGGTGCGAAGATAGCGCTTGTATATTCGTTTAACGCGTTGCATTAGTTCGTCTCTGCCTTGGGCGGGTATACATAATACCAGATTGCCAGCGCACCGATAGCCGCCGCCGCACCGGCTAAGTAATAGGTCAACATTCCCCACTCATCCCACAACAATCCACTACCATAGGCGCCAAGGGCGGCACCTGCACCAAAGCCAGTGGCGTTGAGCATACTTTGGGCTTGGCCTTGGCTGCGCTTAGGAAAGTACTGCCGCACAAAGTCGACACTGGCGGCGTGGAAAACAGCAAAGGTAAAGGCGTGCAAGGTCTGTAGCAACAACAAAATCCACAAGTACTCTGCTAACAAAGCGGTACCCGTCCAGCGCAGAGCGGCGACAGACAGCGACACGAACATTAGCAGGCGCACGCTAAAACATCGCAGTAGCCGATGCGTCTGGGTAAACATGGCTACTTCGGCCAACACCGCAAACGCCCAAAGCAAGCCAATTTCTGTGCGGGTATAGCCGTTATTTTCTAGATAAATCGAAAAAAATGTGTAGTAAGGGGCATGGCTAATTTGCACTAAAAACACCGCGACAAGGAAGGCAATGGTGGCTGGTTTGCGTAGCGTTTCGACAAAGCCTCGACGGCTGTGGGTCGTATCATCGTGTCGTTCAGGCTCTGGCTCCTTCAAGGTCCATGGGATAATCGCCGCCACGATGAGTCCTGCGATCAAAACTTGCGGTAGCACAGCAATGCTAAAAATATCGAACAACCACCCCGCCGCCAGCACAGCAACGACGAACCCGACGGAGCCCCACAGCCGAATGGCACCATATTTTGCGTGTTGGTCGGCCAAGAAGCGCAAGGTTAAAACATCGAACTGCGACATCACCGCATTGAGAAAAAAGGTATAACCCATCACTACTAGCAGCATGGATACCATGCTATCACTGACGTAAATTGTACTAAAAATTGCCAGCGAGCAGATTAACCCCAGCTTAACAATGGCCATGCGCCGCTGGGTTTTATCGGCCAGCCATCCCCAAAGATTGGGGGCGACAATGCGCGTGATGGAAATCATCGCCACCAACAATCCAATTTGAGCGGTGGCGAAACCTTGGTCAGCAAAATACAGCGCGCAGAATGGCATCCACACGCCAGCGACAAAGAAATAGCTGAAATAGAAGGACGATAGTCGCCAGTATGGCATGGCGACCCCGGCTTAGCGCGCGCCGGGGATAACGGGGGTCTCGCAGTTGACGTCAGCGTTTTGGCCGCGGTGTCGCAACACGTGATCCAGCAGTGTAATGGCCATCATCGCCTCGGCGATGGGTGTTGCGCGAACACCCACACAGGGGTCGTGGCGTCCTTTAGTGACCACTTCGATAGACTCACCGCGCGTGTTGATGCTCTGGCCGGGCAAGCGAATGCTGGAGGTTGGCTTCAACGCGATATGCGCGACGATGTCTTGACCGGTTGAAATACCGCCCAAAATACCGCCCGCATGGTTGCTGGCGAAGCCTTCGGGGGTCAACTCATCGCGGTGTTCCGTGCCCTTTTGTGCCACCGCATCGAAACCATCGCCGATTTCCACACCTTTTACCGCGTTGATGCTCATCAAAGAGTGTGCGATTTCGGCATCCAATCGATCAAACACCGGCTCTCCCAAACCTGGTGGCAAGCCTTCTGCCACAATGGTAATTTTGGCACCCACCGAATTACCCTCTTTATTGAGGGCAATCATGTACTCTTCTAACTTAGGCACTACATCGGCATTGGGCGCGAAGAAAGGGTTGTTATCCACTTCATTCCAATCCTTAAACTCAACCTTTACGGGGCCTAGTTGCGACATGTATCCACGAACTTTGACGCCGTAACGATCCTCTAGATACTTCTTGGCAAAGGCGCCCGCAGCAACACGCATCGCTGTTTCGCGTGCCGATGAACGACCACCGCCACGATAATCGCGGAATCCGTATTTTTGTGTGTAGGTGTAGTCAGCGTGAGCGGGACGAAAGGTTTCGGCAATATTGGCGTAGTCTTTGGAGCGTTGATCTTTATTGCGAATTACCAAGCCGATCGACGTGCCGGTCGTTTTGCCCTCAAACATGCCCGATAAAATTTCTATCTCATCGTCTTCACGGCGCTGGGTAGTAAAACGTGACGTGCCAGGCTTGCGGCGGTCTAACTCACGCTGAATGTACTCAACATCGATTTCTAACCCGGGTGGGCAGCCATCGATGACACACCCCAAGGCGGGACCGTGGCTTTCACCGAAGGTGCTAACTGTAAATAGTTTGCCGATACTATTGCCTGACATAATTTCTCATCACTAACTTAAAAAGCGCATTATACGTGCTAGCTGCGGGAGTGGCTACGCCGCGCCGCCAAAGTGCTCGGCCAATTCAGCGGCGGTCAGCACAAACACCCCGTGACCGCCACGGTCAAACTCTAGCCAGCGAAACGGCACGGCGGGATAAGCCGCCTCGAGCGCCGGCCATGAGTTACCAACCTCGACCACCAAAAAACCTTCTGGGGTTAAAAACTCAACTGCGCTAGCCAAAATGGTGTGTACCAAGGTCAAACCATCTTCGCCAGCGGCCAAGCCCAAGGCGGGCTCGTGCAAGTATTCGCCAGGCAATGACGCCATATCGTAGGCATCCACATAGGGAGGATTTGACACGATCATATCGTAGCGCTGATGCTCACTGACATGACAGAACAAATCTGACCTAACGACATTAACCCGATCTTCTAAACCATAAATAGCGACGTTTTCATCGGCAATAGCAAGCGCTTCAGAGGAGATATCGACTAAATCCACCTGCTCAGCATCTAAGTGCAACGCGCAGGCAATACCGATACAGCCTGACCCAGTGCACATATCGAGAATGAGTGGATTGGGGGGCAACTCCCCCACACCCTCAAAATGCTTAAGAATCAGTTCTGCAAAGGGGGAGCGAGGCACCAGGGTATCGCGATTAACGACAAAATTAATACCGGCGAACTCTGCCTCGCCCAGCAAATAGGCGGTGGGAACCTTATCAACACAACGGGCGCGTATACGTTCAGCTAACAAGGCTTTTTCCGAGCGAACCAAACGCGCGCCCAAAATATCGTCACCAGATTCCACCGGAAGCTGAAGTGTACGCAGCACCAAGCGGCGCGCCTCTTGCCAAGGGTCGTTGGAACCATGTCCCAAGAACACATCGTGCGAATAAAATTGACTAACACTATAACGCAGCCAATCTCTTATCGTATTTAGTTCGTATAACTCGGTATAGTCCATCCTAATAAGCCCTTGAGGGAAAAACTAAGTTTATCACTTAAAGGTCTTCTGCTACCATTCCACAACACATCATAATAGAGAGATGCTCATGCGAGATTCTTTTGCCAAAATCATCGAAGAAATCGGTGAAGATCTGCAGCGACCAGGCCTGCTAGATACCCCCGACCGCGCTGCTAAGGCGTTTAAATTCTTGAACCGCGGTTACGACCTGTCGTTGGAAGAAGTGGTCAACAATGCCCTCTTTCCCTCTGACTCGAGTGAGATGGTTGTCGTGAAAGATATTGAGCTATATTCGCTGTGCGAACACCACTTGCTGCCCTTTATCGGCAAAGCCCATGTCGCTTACATTCCCAATGGCAACGTGCTCGGCTTATCTAAAGTAGCGCGTATCGTCGATATGTTCGCTCGCCGCCTGCAGATCCAAGAAAACCTCACCTCTCAAATCGCCGACACCATTATGGATGTGACCGGTGCACTGGGTTGCGGCGTTGTCATTGAAGCCAAACACATGTGCATGATGATGCGCGGTGTTGAGAAGCAAAACTCGTCGATGAAAACGTCTGCGATGAAGGGGTCTTTCCAAACCGATATCAGTACCCGGGCGGAGTTCATGTCGCTTATCCGCGAATAATATCGCAGGATTGCTCAAAGGCTGCTTCGGCAGCCTTTTATATGCCATTAAATGGCAAAACTTAGTCTCTCCTAACCGCCAATATCACCACTCGGTCAACACTGGCTTCCCCAAGGGGGGCTAACATCCCAACGGACGCCACCTGTAAATCTTGCAGCCCCAGCATGTTTAATTTTTCGTCTAGCGCTGACGCCAGAGATACACCCGTCTCTTCATTAACGGCTTGAACAGCACTGCCGTAGGCGTGACCCACCAACCATATATCTCCGTCTTGTTGTTGCTCAAGACGAATTTGACGCGCCAAATCACGGATTTCATCGCTGCGCATCGCCTCAACATCATAAACGGTAGCAAGCATCTGTGCGCGTGGCGCTTCGACCAGAATAGGAGACATAAGATCAAATTGATCCAGATGGGCATAAACTTTACGGTTACCGCGTTGAATGACGTAAAGCGACACCACTTGCTGCTGACCAGCCTCCTCAGTCAGCCACACATTTAGGTATTGGCCTCGATCTGGACCGTAAAGTTCTCGCACACCAAAATAGCCATTAGCCCACTGGGCACTGCTGCCGCAGTCCAGCGCCTCACAGCTGAACAGTTGCTTCACCACGACAGGCTTAAAGGCGTTTGAATAGTATTCGAACACTTCTTGCGTACTCGCCTCATAGCCGATTTCATGGGTATGCCGGCTACCACTTACTGACAGTTTGAAAGTTCTCTCAGGCCGCCAAACACCGTCTTGCTTTTCCATACCGCCCACGGCCAGATCAAAGCGCGTATCGGTCATTTTGGTACTTTCGAAGACACTGGCACCAGGGAACATAGGTGTTGCATGCAGTGCAACAGAAAACAAGCTGAATAACGCAAACAAGCCAAATCGCATGGTCTCTTTCCTTAGGTTTTAGAGATAAGTATTGACCAAATCGGCGCAACCCGCCGCAAAAACCTCGGCGTGAAGCTCTAAAAAGTTGGCTGGCCGCAGAAACGGCATATCGTGACTGTAGCGCGCGCTGCCGTGCACGAGCACGGCGGCTAGCGAGGACACCAGCGGCTGATGGGACACGAGCGCGATATCGCCCTCGACGCACTCTAGTTGCGCGACCACATCCGCGGGGTTTGCCTCCGGCACCAGCCAATCGACTTGGATCAATGTTGCCTGAGGATAATACGATGCAAGGATTCGAGCGGTTCGCTCGGCGCGCAACAGTGAGCTGTGATAGATCACTGCTGGCTGAAAAGGAAATTGGCGGCTCGCACGGTGCGCTTCTGTTTCACCGCTTTCGGTGAGGGGGCGAAGCGCATCGCTGGGGGCAACCATGGCGGCACTGCCGTGCCGCATGATAGCGAGCCGCATAAGGCTTAGGCGCTCATCTGCAACAGTAGCTTGTTGAGACGATTGACGTAGGCCGCAGGATCATTCAAGTTGCCACCTTCAGCAAGCTGCGCCTGATCGAACAGAATAGCCGTCAAATCGTGGAAACGATCCTCATCGCTCTCTTGGTCAAGACGTTCTACCAAGGGGTGCTGGGGGTTGATCTCAAACACCGGTTTGGTATCGGGGACGTCCTGCCCAGCTTGCTCCAGCAAGCGGCGCATCTGCAAGCCAAGATCGAATTCGCCCACCGCCAAACAAGCAGGAGAATCGGTCAGGCGCGTGGTAACGCGCACGTCGGCAACGCGCTCACCCAAACTATTCTTAACACGTTCAATCAGGTCTTTGCTCTCTTCAGAGAGTTTTTCCTGCTCCTGCTTGTCTTCCTCGGTCTCCAGCTCACCCAGATCCAATTTGCCTTTACTAACATCTTGGAAAGCCTTGCCGTCGAATTCATTCAGTTGCGAGATCATCCACTCGTCGATGCGATTGGTCAACAACAACACTTCTACGCCCTTCTTCTTGAACACTTCCAAGTGGGGGCTATTGATAGCAGTGTTGTAGTTTTCCGCGGTGATGTAATAAATCTTGCTCTGACCTTCGCTCATACGGCCAATGTAGTCGGCCAGCGATTGGTTATGCACCTGCCCTTCCGATGTAGTGGTGGCAAATCGGAACAACGCGGCGATTTTTTCGCGGTTGGCAAAGTCTTCGCCAGGGCCTTCTTTTAGCACTTCACCGAAAGCATCCCAGATACCTTGATAGGCCTCTGCATCGCTCTTGGCCAATTTGCTCAGCATGTCCAAGGCACGCTTCGTTAAGGCCGACTTCATCGACTCTACTACGCTGTCCTTCTGCAGGATTTCACGGGATACGTTGAGCGACAAATCGTTAGAGTCGACCACACCCTTGATAAAACGCAGGTACATGGGCAGGAACTGCTCGGCTTCGTCCATGATAAAAGTACGTTGGACGTAGAGTTTCAAACCACGTTGACCGTCGCGATTCCACAAATCAAATGGCGCGCGCTTGGGAACATACAGCAGGCTGGTGTATTCGAGCTTACCTTCGACCTTGTTGTGACTCCACGTTGCCGCATCGTCGTAGTCGTGACTCACGTGCTTGTAGAAGGCCTGGTACTCCTCGTCACTCACTTCTGCACGAGGACGAGTCCACAGGGCTTTAGCTTCGTTAACGGCTTCTAGGGCGGTTTCAGCAGGCTTGTCTTCACCCTCTTCGGCCGAAGGATCAGGCAACGCGGCCATTTTCACCGGCAGCGAGATATGATCAGAGTACTTCTTGATGATATTGCGTAGACGGTAGTTGTCAGCGAATTCTAGGGCTTCGTCTTTCAGGTGCAGCGTAATCGAGGTACCTCGCGCTTCACGCTCCATGGCTTCCACGCTGAATTCAGCTTCACCGCTCGACTGCCATCGCACCGCTTCGTTTGAAGCCGCACCGGCACGACGCGTTTCTACCGTCACGCTGTCAGCGACGATAAAGGCGGAGTAAAAACCTACCCCAAACTGACCAATCAGTTGCGAATCCTTTTTCTCGTCTCCACTCAGTTCTTTGAGGAATTGCGCCGTGCCCGACTTAGCGATGGTACCGAGGTTGGCAATCACCTCATCGCGACTCATACCAATGCCGTTGTCACTAATGGTAATGGTCTTGGCGTCTTTGTCGAATTCGACGGTAATGGCTAGATCGGGATCGTTCTCGAATAATTCAGCGTTTTTCAACGCCTCAAAACGTAGCTTGTCTGCCGCGTCAGATGCGTTTGAGATCAACTCGCGCAGGAAAATTTCTTTGTTGCTATACAGCGAGTGAATCATCAGGTGAAGAAGCTGCTTGGCTTCTGTTTGGAAGCCCATGGTTTGTTTGGCGGCGGTCATTTGTCCTTATTCCTCCTGTTGATGTTGCCAATGGTTCAACAATGGGGGCGCTGTTTGGGCTTTCAAGGTGTCAGAACAATTTTTTGTGACACTTCTCCTTTGGGAACCCGCTCGCAAAGCTTGAGATCCATTACAACATTGCGCTAGACCATAGAGTCCATCAGGTTAGCACGTGGTTTCAAGATGCCGCTCACATACACAGGCCAAAAATCGGCCGCATGGAAGCTGCCGTTAAGCCTCCATGGATGGATTCACGGCGGTTCGGCGGTGTATTCAGTGGCATCATTAAGACTGGGATTCTGGATGGCGGGTATGCCGTTTTTGCAGGAGCAAAAAACGGCCCTGCCCTCCGCGGCATAACTACATCCCTGTAGACAAAAAAGGCAGCCGAGGCTGCCTTTTCATCTTGCGGAGAGGATGAATTACTTCATTTCCCAACCAGTGATCTCTGCCAGCGCTGAACCGATGTCGGCCAAGCTACGAACAGTTTTCACACCCGCGTCTTCCAGTGCTGCAAACTTCTCATCAGCGGTACCTTTACCACCAGAGATGATCGCACCGGCGTGGCCCATACGCTTGCCTTTAGGCGCTGTCACACCGGCAATGTAAGACACAACAGGCTTAGTTACGTTTGCTTTGATGTAAGCGGCCGCTTCTTCTTCAGCAGTACCACCAATCTCACCGATCATCACAATCGCTTCAGTGGCGGGATCTTTCTGGAACATTTCCAGAATGTCGATGAAGTTAGAACCGGGAATTGGGTCGCCACCAATACCTACACAGGTAGACTGACCGAAGCCAGCGTCAGTGGTCTGCTTAACCGCTTCGTAAGTCAGGGTACCGGAACGAGACACAATACCCACTTTGCCAGGCAAGTGAATGTGACCGGGCATAATGCCGATTTTACACTCACCGGGAGTGATTACGCCGGGGCAGTTAGGGCCGATCAGGCGAACGCCCAGCTCGTCACACTTAACTTTCGCTTGCAGCATATCCAGGGTGGGAATACCTTCGGTGATACATACTACCAGCTTGATACCCGCGTAGGCCGCTTCCAGGATGGAATCCTTGCAGAAAGGTGCAGGTACGTAGATCACAGAGGCATCAGCACCAGTGGTTTCAACCGCTTCAGCAACGGTGTTGAATACAGGCAAGCCGAGGTGGGTTTGGCCACCTTTACCGGGGGTTACACCACCAACCATTTGTGTACCGTAAGCGATAGATTGCTCAGAGTGCATAGTACCCTGTGAGCCAGTAAAGCCCTGGCAAATCACTTTGGTGTTTTTGTCGATCAAAATACTCATTACTGTGTGTCCCCTACTTATGCGTTAGCTGCTTTAACAGCTTGCTGAGCCGCATCGGTCAAGCTGGTAGCTGCGATGATGTCGAGGCCTGAATCAGCCAGAACCTTGGCACCCAAGTCGGCGTTGTTACCTTCCAAACGCACAACCACTGGTACTGTTACGCCTACTTCTTTCACCGCGCCGATGATGCCTTCTGCAATCAGGTCACAGCGTACGATACCACCGAAGATGTTAACCAAAACGGCTTTTACATTGCTGTCAGACAGAATGATCTTGAAGGCTTCAGTAACACGCTCTTTGGTTGCACCGCCGCCTACGTCGAGGAAGTTAGCTGGGAAACCACCGTGCAGAGCCACGATATCCATGGTGCCCATAGCCAAGCCTGCGCCGTTAACCATACAGCCGATAGTGCCATCCAGCGCTACGTAGTTAAGTTCCCACTGCGCCGCGTGTGCTTCGCGAGGATCTTCTTGGCTGGGGTCATTCATTTCACGCAATTGCGCTTGACGGTACAAAGCGTTGCCGTCGACGCCAATTTTAGCGTCCAAGCAGTGCAGGTTACCTTCATCGGTGATCACCAATGGGTTAATTTCGATCAGCGCCAAATCTTTGTCTTCGAACATCTGCGCCAAGCCCATGAAAATTTTCACGAACTGGTTAACTTGGGGACCTTTCAGACCCAGTTTGAAAGCCAGCTCACGGCCTTGGAAAGGCATCGGGCCAGTCAGAGGGTCGATCGTTGCTTTGAGAATTTTCTCAGGGGCTTCTTCAGCCACTTTCTCAATCTCAACACCACCTTCGGTAGAAGCCATGAAAACAACACGGCGAGTTGAGCGATCTACAACAGCACCGAGGTACAATTCCTCAGCGATGTCGGTGCACGATTCAACTAGAATTTTGCTTACAGGCTGGCCGTTTTCATCCGTTTGGTAGGTTACCAGGTTTTTGCCCAACCACTGCTGTGCAAACGCGCGGATCTCGTCTTTGCTGTCTACCAGTTTCACGCCGCCAGCTTTACCGCGACCACCTGCGTGTACTTGTGCTTTTACTACCCACTTGTCACCGCCGATGCGATCGGCTGCTTGTGCGGCTTCTTCGGGTGTGTCGCAAGCGAAACCGACCGAAACGGGCAAGCCGTATTCAGCAAACAGTTGTTTGCCCTGATACTCATGAAGGTTCATAATTTCCTACCATTATGTTCGCCATTTTGTGGCGATTATCATTAAACGG
This sequence comes from Cellvibrionales bacterium, assembly GCA_024639455.1. GTDB lineage: Bacteria > Pseudomonadota > Gammaproteobacteria > Pseudomonadales > JAHEIH01 > JAHEIH01. The sequence goes on along the minus strand of JAHEIH010000006.1, from coordinate 166,172 downwards.
CCCCGCTGTCGCGGGGCCCCCAATCGACTGTTTTATCTTGTTATCGAATCGAAAATCTACTCACTAGCGCTTTTTGCGATTCGCCATGTGAATAGCGTGGCCATTGACGGCCAATGCCGCTTCGTGGACAGCCTCTGACAATGTTGGGTGACCGAACACGGTCAAACCAATATCTTCTGCACTCGAGCCAAATTCCATGGCAATAACCACTTGTTGGCAAAGGTCGGCGGCACTAGGGCCAATAATGTGACAGCCCAAAATACGATCCGTATCGGCATGAGCGATCATTTTAACCATACCCGCTGAATCGTTCGCGGCGAGAGCACGGCCGGTTGCAGCGAAGGGGAATACGCCCACTTTGTAGTTTTCGCCAGCCGCTTTCAGTTGCTCTTCGGTTTTGCCTACCCAGGCAATTTCTGGGTGGGTGTAAATCACACCTGGAATGCAATCGTAGTTCATTTGCGCTTTCTTACCGGCGATGCGTTCGGCCACCATCACGCCCTCTTCCGACGCTTTATGTGCCAGCATAGGACCGCGAACTACATCACCCACGGCGTAAACGCCTGGCGCCTCAGTGGCACAGAAATCATTCACATAAATGAAACCGCGCTCATCCATGGTCACGCCGCAATCGGCAGCCAAGATATTCTTAGTGCTGGGACGACGGCCGACACACACGATCAACTTGTCGAACGTCTCGCGTTGCTCGCCCTTAGCGTCTTGATAAATGACCGTTACAGTACCAGCTTTTTCGTCGATCTCGGTGCCGGTAACGCGAGCACTCAGACGGATATCCAAACCTTGCTTAGTAAAGATTTTTTTGGCTTCTTTAGCCACTTGCTGGTCTACCGCGCCCAGGAATGAATCCAGCGCCTCGATAACCACAACCTCAGAGCCCAAACGGTTCCATACAGAGCCTAGCTCCAGACCGATTACACCTGCACCGATCACGCCCAAACGCTTGGGAACTTCGGTAAATTCAAGTGCGCCGGTTGAATCAACCACAATGCCTTCAGTCAGAGGCGCAGGGGGTATTTCAACGGGAACAGAACCGGCGGCGATGATGACGTTGTCGGCTTCAACCACTGAAACGCTACCATCCTGAGCAGTGACTTCTACCTGGCGACCAGCCAACAATTTACCCGCGCCTTGCAGCAGCGTCACACCGTTGTGCTTGAACAGGCCAGCAATACCGCCAGTCAACTGACCAACGATTTGGCGTTTACGAGCCATCATTTGCTCGACGTCGAATTTAATACCTTCAATGTTTATACCGTGAACCGCGTAATCATGGGCTGCATCGTGGTATTTGTGGGTGCTGTCGAGCAGGGCTTTTGAAGGAATACAACCCACGTTCAAACAGGTACCACCAAGAGTTGCCTTGCCATCATCGCTGACCCATTTTTCAACACAGGCAGTTTTAAGACCCAACTGAGCAGCACGAATCGCTGCAACGTAACCGCCAGGGCCTGCACCAATCACTACAACATCAAATTTTTGTGACATTTTTTCTTCCAATCTAAATATTTTCTAACGAAGAAACCCGCCGTAGCGGGTTCTATATAATTACACGTCCAACAGGATACGCGCTGGATCTTCTAGCAATTCTTTGATGGTTACCAAGAACTGCACCGAGTCTTTACCGTCGATCAAGCGGTGATCGTATGACAGCGCCAAATACATCATGGGTAATATTTCTACCTTGCCGTTTACCGCCATGGGACGCTCTTGAATCTTGTGCATACCAAGAATAGCAGACTGGGGTGGATTCAAAATGGGAGTAGACATCAGTGAACCGAACACACCGCCGTTGGTGATGGTGAAAGTACCGCCCTGCATTTCCTCAATGGTCAATTTACCATCACGGCCTTTCAAACCGTATTCACGCACTTTATTCTCGATGTCAGCCAGACCCATGTTGTCGGTGTCGCGCAAAATGGGTACCACCAGGCCTTTCTCGGTAGAAACGGCAATACCGATATCCTGGTAGCCGTGGTAAACGATGTCGTTACCATCGATCGAGGCATTAACCGCGGGGAAACGTTTGAGCGCTTCAGTGGCGGCTTTTACGAAGAAGCCCATAAAGCCCAGACGAGTACCGTTGTGGGTCTTTTCAAACAGATCTTTATACTGGTTACGCAAATCCATGACCGGTTTCATATTAACTTCGTTAAACGTCGTCAACATCGCTGTACTTTGCTTGGCATCTAGCAGGCGCTCAGCGATACGTGCGCGCATACGGGTCATCTGGACGCGTTTCTCAACGCGCTCACCTGCGGGAATTGCCGGAGCGACGGGGGCTGCAGGTGCCGCCTTGGGCGCTGCGGCGGGGGCGTTGCTAACGGCGGCTACCACGTCTTCTTTAGTAATGACGCCACCTTTGCCACTTGCCGCGATTTTGCTCGCATCGAGCCCTTTCTCTTCAATCATCTGACGCGCCGCTGGGCTAGCTTTAACGTCACCAGAAGCTTCGGCTACAGGGGCAGCTTCTTCGGCAGCTGGGGCAGACGCCGCAGAACCGGCAGCACCCGCTTCAAAGAAGGCAATCAGTTCTTCGCTAAGAACAGTATCGCCTTCGCCTTTGATAATTTCGCTAATAACACCGTCTTCGGGAGCTACGATCTCGAGAACCACTTTATCGGTTTCGATATCGACAATCAGTTCGTCACGCGACACTGATTCGCCAACTTTTTTGTACCATGTAGCAACGGTGCCGTCCGCTACAGACTCGGGGAACTGAGGAGCTTTAATTTCAATCGCCATGTCGTTGAGTTTCCTTGTTGCGATGTAACTTATGCTAAGCCAAGCGCGCTATTAACAACGTGCTCTTGTTCTTTTACGTGTAATGCCATGTATCCTGCGGCGGGCGATGCCGAAGCGGCACGACCGGCGTAATCAAGGTACAGATTCGAACCGTGCTTGTGGATCACATTGCGCATGTGGTGTTGGCTAGAGTACCAAGCACCTTGATTTTGTGGTTCTTCCTGTGACCATACGATCTCTTTGAGATTGGTGTATGGGGCCAGAACGCGTGCCATATCCTCTTCTGGGAAGGGATACAACTGCTCCAGACGGATAATCGCCACGTGTTCCATGTTGTTTTCACGGCGTGCCGCGCGTAACTCGTAGTAAAGTTTGCCGCTGCAAATGACCATGCGGGTCACCTTGGCAGGGTCGTGATTGTCAGTTTCAGCCAACACACACTCGAAACGACCATTGGCCAACTCGTCCAAGGTTGACGTCACTTCTTTATGACGTAGCAAACTCTTGGGCGACATCACCACTAAGGGCTTGCGGATCATGCGCAGCGCCTGGCGACGCAGCATGTGGTATACCTGCGCAGGCGTAGACGGCACCACTACTTGGATGTTGTGCTCAGCGCACAGCTGCAAGAAGCGCTCAAGACGAGCCGAGGAGTGCTCCGGGCCTTGACCTTCGTAACCGTGTGGCAACAACATGGTCAAACCACAAACTCGCGACCACTTGTGCTCACCGCTAGTAATGAATTGGTCGATAACCACCTGCGCACCGTTGGCAAAGTCACCAAACTGCGCCTCCCAAATGACAAGTGCACTTGGGGTCGTGGTGGCGTAACCGTATTCAAAGGCCAAGACCGCCTCTTCCGATAGGAAGGAGTCGTGGATAGTAAAGCTAGGTTGATCGTCAGATAAATTCTGCAGTGGCACATACGTGTCGGCATCGTTCTGACTGTGTAACGCGGCGTGACGGTGCGAGAACGTACCTCGGCCCACATCTTGACCGGTCAAACGAATAGGTTGACCGGCATCCAACAACGAGGCGTACGCCAACAATTCGGCAAAGCCCCAATTAATCGGCTCGCCACCCGCCGCCATCAGGGCGCGATCTTGGTACACTTTCTGCACCTGACGCTGCACCGAGAAGCCCTCGGGGATCTGCAACAATTTATTACCCAATTCCTGCAACTTGGGCACAGGCATTGATGTATCGACTTCTGAAGCCCAGTATTCGTGACCAAGATAAGGCGTCCAGTCAACAAACAACTCAGTGTTCGGCTCAGACACCAGACTCTTAGCTACATGCTTACCGGTATCGAGCGCATCACGGTACTCGTTAACAAAGTCTTGATCATCAGCTTTGCTCAAAACATTCTGCGCAATCAATTTTTCAGCGTACAGGTCACGGGTAGTTTTTTGCACCTTAATTTTTTGGTACATCAACGGCTGAGTGCCTGACGGCTCATCAGCTTCGTTATGGCCGCGGCGACGATAGCAGATCAAATCGATCACCACGTCTTTCTTGAAGGTTTGACGGAAGTCGACCGCCAAATTGGTCACAAACAGCACCGCTTCTGGATCGTCGCCATTGACGTGGAAAATTGGCGCCTGAACCATCTTGGCAATGTCTGTGCAGTACTCGGTAGAGCGCGCGTCTTCTTGCTTGCTGGTAGTAAAGCCTACCTGGTTGTTAATGACGATGTGAACAGTACCACCGGTGCCATAGGCGCGGGTCTGTGACATCTGGAAGGTTTCCATAACGACGCCTTGACCGGCAAACGCTGCGTCACCGTGGATACAGACAGGAACCACTAAACTGCCATCTTTATCATCGCGGCGGTCTTGACGAGCCCTTACAGAGCCCTCAACAACGGGTGAAACAATTTCCAAGTGGGAAGGGTTAAACGCCATCGCCAAGTGCATCTCACCGCCTTCGGTCATCACGTTAGATGAGAAACCTTGGTGGTATTTAACGTCAGCTGAGCCCTTGTATTCGACCTTGCCTTCGAACTCATCGAACAGCGTCGAGGGGTTTTTACCTAGGATGTTTACCAGCACATTCAAACGACCACGGTGTGCCATACCGATGACAAGCTCCTTGGTGCCGTAAGAACCGGCGCGCTGAATCAGCGCATCCATCATGGGGATTAAGCTCTCGCCACCTTCAAGGCCAAAGCGTTTGGTGCCGGGGTATTTAGAACCTAGATATTTTTCCAAACCCTCTGCAGCCGTCAAACGCTCCAGTAGGTGTAACTTGGCTTCTTTTGAATAATCTGGCGCAGAACGAACACTATCCATACGCTGTTGGAGCCAGGTGCGCTCTTCGGTCGACACCATGTGCATGAACTCAGCACCGACTGATTGACAATAGGTCTTTTCCAGCGCTTCGTGAATTTCTTTAAAGGTCGCCTCCTCCTTTCCTATGTAGAACACGCCAGTTTGGAACAGCGTGTCATAATCGGCTTGAGTCAACTGGTGGAAGCTCAGCTCCAAATCGGCGGGGACTTGACGCTGCCAGAGACCGAGAGGATCGAGATTGGCTTTTTGGTGGCCGCGCTGGCGATAGGCGCTAATCAACTGCAATACGCGTACTTGTTTACGCTCGTACTCCGTGGCGTGATGCGACTCAATAGACGCGGCAACTGGACGCAAACGCTGTTTAGCGAGAAGTTCAAATTGTTGGCGAATTGTTGAGTGAGGTATGTCTTGTACAGGAAGAGCATCTTGTACAACGGGGAGTTGTTCGAAGTAGTTGCGCCATTCTTCAGGGACAGAATTAGCGTCAACGAGGAATTGTTCGTATAAATCTTCGACGTAAGCGGCGTTGCCGCCTGAGATGTGCGAGCTCTTAAAAAAAAGCTCCATCATGCCCTCTTGCATTTGGGTTCCTCAGACCTTTACGGTCAGTACTAAAATCACGTCAACGGGATCGCCGCCAACATTATCGCAACACCACAATTTAGGAATTGCTATTAGTAAATGGGTCGCCCGAGAGCGACCCAAGTTAGATGCGGGATTCTAAAGCAATTTTTAACTGCTGTTAAGCGATTAGGTCGCTCTTCCCAACAACATATTTCTAATGTGACCAATTGCCTTGGTAGGATTCAAACCTTTGGGACAAACTGAAACACAGTTTTGGATACCGTGGCAGCGGAAAACACTGAAGGGGTCATCCAAATCAGCCAGGCGCTGTTCGGTAGCTTCGTCGCGGCTATCTGCTAAGAAGCGATAGGCCTGCAACAAACCCGATGGACCAATAAAGCGATCAGGGTTCCACCAAAACGAAGGACAAGCTGTCGAGCAGCATGCACACAAAATACACTCGTACAGACCATCCAGCTTGGCGCGATCTTCAGGCGATTGAAGACGCTCGATGGCGGGCGCGGGGGTATCGTTCAACAAGAAAGGCTTGACCTTTTCGTATTGCTTGTAGAACTGACCCATGTCGACAACCAAGTCGCGAATCACGGGCAGGCCTGGCAACGGGCGCAACACCAGCTTGTTGTTTTTAACCACTTCAGACAGCGGCGTGATGCAGGCTAAGCCATTTTTGCCGTTCATATTGACACCGTCTGAACCGCACACGCCTTCACGGCATGAGCGGCGGTAAGACATGGTGGTGTCATTGGTTTTAACCATTTCCAGCAAATCCAACACCATCATGTCACGACCACCAGTATCTACCTGGATGTCTTGCATGTAGGGCGCTTTGTCAGTCGCTGGGTTGTAGCGATAAATACTTACGTTCAACATCTATCTCACATCCTCTTTAGTAGGTGCGTACTTTGGGCTGGAAGGCGTCCATGGTTTTGGGCGCAAAGTTTACTGCGCGCTTACCAACAGACTTGTCGACAGGCGAGTAAACGGAGTGACACAACCAGTTTTCGTCATCGCGCTCAGTGAAATCCTCACGCGCGTGTGCACCGCGGCTTTCGTCGCGGGCTTCTGCGGTAATCGCCGTTGCTTCCGCCACTTCGAACAAGTTGGCCAATTCAAGTGCTTCAATACGGGCAGTATTGAAGGCATCGCTCTTGTCTTCCAGCTTCACGTTATATATACGATCGCGCAATTGCGCCAGTTGCTCTACACCCTTTTTCATGTATTCGCCATTACGGAATACGCTGAAGTAGTTTTGCATAATGGTTTGCAGTTCTTTGCGCAGTGCCGCGACCGACTCACCATCATTGCTAGCGTTAACTTTGTTCAAGCGCGCCATGGCCGCTTCGATATCGCTCTGTGATGCCTCATCTAACTCGATGCCTTCACGCAGCGCTTTTTCGATGTAAATACCCGCTGCACGACCAAAAACAACAAGGTCGAGTAAAGAGTTACCGCCCAAGCGGTTAGCGCCATGAACAGATACACAAGCCACTTCGCCACAGGCATACAAACCGTCGACAACGACATCATTGCCATCGACATCAAAGGTCAACGCCTGACCGTTAACATTGGTGGGCACGCCACCCATCATGTAGTGACAGGTGGGAACCACAGGAATCGGCGCTTTTACTGGATCGACGTGTGCGAAAGTACGAGACAGTTCGCAAATTCCTGGCAAGCGGCTTTCCAACACTTCCTCACCCAAGTGATCCAACTTCAGCATCACGTGATCACCCTCTGGGCCACAGCCGCGACCAGCCAGGATTTCCAGCGTCATCGCACGAGCCACAACGTCACGACCTGCCAAATCTTTGGCATTTGGCGCGTAACGCTCCATGAAGCGCTCACCATCTTTATTGATCAAGTAGCCACCTTCTCCACGGCAACCTTCGGTTACCAGGGTGCCAGCACCGTGAATACCGGTTGGGTGGAACTGCCACATTTCGATATCTTGCACAGGGAAGCCAGCACGCAAAGCCATACCTATACCGTCGCCAGTGTTAATGTGCGCGTTGGTAGTTGAGGCGTAAATACGACCTGCTCCACCGGTCGCAAGCACGGTCGCTTTTGACTTAATGAAGACGGTTTCACCGTTTTCGATACACAGCGCAATGATACCCACCACAGCGCCCTTGGCATTTTTAACCAAATCTACCGCATACCACTCGTTGAGGAACGTGGTGCCATTTTTCAGGTTCGCTTGGTACAAGGTGTGCAACAAAGCGTGACCAGTACGGTCGGCTGCTGCACAAGTGCGCGCCGCTTGACCACCTTCACCGAAATTTTTTGACTGACCGCCGAAAGGACGCTGATAAATACGGCCTTCTTCGGTACGCGAGAATGGCAGACCCATGTGCTCAAGCTCAAAAATAGCTTCAGGGCCTACGCTACACATATACTCGATCGCGTCTTGGTCACCGATGTAGTCGGAACCTTTTACGGTGTCGTACATGTGCCAGCGCCAATCGTCATTGGGATCGGCAGATGCGATCGCACAAGTAATACCGCCTTGGGCAGATACTGTGTGCGAACGGGTTGGGAATACTTTAGTCACAACCGCTGTCTTGAAACCAGACTGTGCCATCTGCAGCGATGCACGCATGCCTGCACCGCCGCCACCGACAACGATCGCGTCAAATGTCATTGTTCTGATAGTTGCCATAATTAGACGCCCCAGAGAATTTCAATAGTCCAAACAAAATACACGAAGATCAGTACGGCACAAGCCGCTTGAAAGATCCAACGTAATGTATCGCCATTGGCGCCAGCCATGCGGGTAGTCAGGTAGTCAGTCGACACACCCCAGATACCGATCCACGCATGCGCTGCAATAGAAATGATTGCCAACAGACTAAAAATACGCATTGCGCGTGTATTAAAGTAGGAAGACCAAACATCAAAGCTCAGGTCAGGAGTAGTGACAAGGAAGCCACCAATACACAAAAAGTAAGCCAACAGGATGACGGCGCTAACACGCTGCATCAACCAGTCCGCAGTACCACTGCGGCCATAGCTAGTAATTGAAGTTACCATATCCAAAGACCTCCAAGGACGATCAACACTGCCGACACGGCAAAGACGATTTTGGCTGCCATTTGACCACCTTCAAGGGTCTCACCGAAACCGGCGTCCATTACCAAGTGCTTAACACCGGCAACAGAGTGGTAAATCAATGCAGACAACACACCCCAAACGATGAGCTTGGCCCAGAAAGACGTCATACACTCTTTCAACGCGTTAAAGCTGGCTTCACTAGCGAGGGATTGATCTAACATGTAAATAAGGATGCCAATACCTACGACAAGGGCAACACCAGACACTCGGTGCGAGATTGAAGCAATGGCGGGGAGGGGGAAATGAAACGCATTCAAATCTAAGTTTACGGGTCTTTTATCAGTCACGGCTATACACACTTATATCAGTGTCCATTAAATGGACGTTACGGGACGTGAACAACGAATGCATAAAGGCATACACCTTTTGCAAAACGGCCGAATTATATGGGCTGAGACACAAAAACACAAAGCAAAAACCCATTCAGTCACATTAAAATGTGTACTTTAGTAACATCTAATTTTCCGCAAAAGCCCACTAACCCTTGGGATATCGGCAAAAGGTAGCACATCCAAAATGCGACTGTAGCAAATAATGGTAACACGACTAGTCAGCCACCCAGTGTTTTAGTTTATACTTGCCATCCTTTTTCTGCGTATAAGGACCTAACATGTCTTTGTACCAATCCAAAGTAGCCCGGCAATGCACCGGTGTTACGCAACGAGGTAATAGGAGCTTTTATGACTGACCGCAGTGCAACCCTTACGGTGAACGGCAACAACATTGAACTGCCCATTCACTCAGGTAACCTTGGCCCAGACGTTGTTGACGTTGCCAAGCTCACTTCACAGGGCTGCTTCACCTATGATCCCGGTTTCGTTTCAACCGCGGCATGTGAATCAAAGCTGACCTATATCGATGGCGACCAGGGCATCTTGCTGCACGGCGGCTACCCAATCGACCAATTGGCTGAGCAATCTAGCCATATGGAAGTGTGCTACTTATTATTGAACGGCGAGCTGCCCAGCGCTGAACAACTGGCGGCTTTCGAAGCAGAAATTAATGCAGAGATGGCCGTTGACGACCAGTTCGCTAATGTCTATACCGCCTTCCCCCGCGACGCTCATCCGATGGCCATATTGACATCGGCATTCGGCGTTCTAGCGGCGCGCTACCACAGCGACATTGACAACAATGATCCCGTGAGCCGTCGCAAAGTGGCCATGCAAGTGATCGCCAAGACCCCTACCCTTGCCGCCATGGGCTACCGCTATAGCAAGGGCTTAGACTTCATCGCGCCACGTGCTGATCTGAACTACGCTGAAAACTTTTTGAATATGACCTTTGGTGACGGTAGCCCTGACGCTAAAGTTAACCCTACTCTGGCGAAAGCCATGGATCGTATTTTCATCCTGCACGCTGACCACGAGCAAAATGCATCGACGTCAACCGTTCGCTTGTCAGGCTCAACGGGCACCAATCCCTTCGCCGCTATCGCGGCAGGTGTTACCGCACTGTGGGGTCCCTCACACGGTGGCGCCAATGAAGCTGTACTGGAAATGCTGAATGAAATCGGTGACGTGAGCAATATCGACACATTCATCGACCGCGCAAAAGATCGCGATGATCCGTTTCGTCTGATGGGCTTTGGTCACCGTGTTTACAAAAACTTTGATCCTCGCGCCCGTGTCATGAAAATTTCAGCGGATGAGGTTCTGAAAGAATTGGGCAAAGAAGGTGAGCCCCTGCTGGCCGTTGCCAAACGTCTTGAGCGCATTGCTATCGAAGACAGCTACTTCGCCGATCGCAAACTGTACCCCAACGTAGACTTCTACTCAGGTCTGATCTTGCAAGCTATCGGCATTCCTACGGCGATGTTCACCGTAATTTTCGCTCTAGGCCGCTGCCCAGGCTGGATTGCCCACTGGTGCGAAATGATGGCAGGCCCGCTGAAAATCGGCCGCCCTCGCCAGCTTTACACCGGCCCAGTTCAGCGCGACTACGTCAATATCGACAAGCGCTAAGCGTCGCTTTAAATATGAAAAAGGCCAGCAATACTGGCCTTTTTTTCGTTTCAACGTCGGTAGTAGTTCTGTACCACGAAGGGCATTTTACACACAGTTACCGGCACCTGCTTGTTGCGCACCTGTGCATAAAGTTCACTGCCAAGCTCAGCGCTCCCGCTTATCACATAGCCCATTGCCACGGGTGCGCCTACACTCGGCCCAAACCCACCCGAGGTTACCTCGCCAACCTTGCTGCCTGACGCATCGAATAGCTCAACACCCTCTCTCACCGGAGCTTTACTATTAACTTGCAAGCCCACACGACGGCGCGCCACACCTGCCGTACGTTGGGCAAAAATAGCTTCCGCACCCAAAAAACCGCCGGGGCGATCACCGTCATCGCGGCGGGTTTTACTAATACTCCACCAAAGGCCCGCTTCAACAGGCGTCATTGTGGCATCTAGGTCGTGACCATAAAGACACAATCCAGACTCCAAACGAAGCGAGTCTCGCGCCCCTAGACCAATAGCCTCGACCCGCTCATCAGAGATCAGAGCCCGCGCAATTGCCTCGGCACTATCAGCTGGTATTGAAATCTCAAAGCCATCTTCGCCGGTATAGCCTGAACGAGTCACGTAGCACATTACCCCGTTAACCGAGATATGGGCTCCGCTCATAAAGCTAAGCGCTCGACAATCTGGCGCAATACGCGTCAATACATCGACCGCCTCAGGCCCCTGCAAGGCCAACAAACCGCGCCCCTGCATGAAGTTGAGTGTAACACTGTCGGGCAAATGGGCTTCAATATGCGGAATATCAGTCTCTGTACAAGCCGCGTTAATCACCACAAAAAAACGATCATGCCCCCAACGGGTAATGATTAAGTCGTCGAGAATACCTCCCACGGCGTTGCAAAGCAGGCCATAGCTCTGTTTATTCAAGGGTAAATTGACCAGATCGATCGGGATGATCGCTTCAAGCGCCTGCTCGACACCTGGCCCCTCTATTACCAATTGCCCCATGTGTGAGACATCAAACAAACCCGCCGAGTGGCGCGTGTGCAAGTGTTCTTTCAGCACACCGAGAGGATATTGAACCGGCATTTCATAACCGGCAAAGGGCACCATACGAGCCCCGAGCTCTTGGTGTAATCTGTGCAACGGGGTTCGCAATAAATCAGTCAAGGGTTTTCTCCTGAATCGATTCAAAATGTTCTTCTTCAAAGGTTTGACCCGCTTGTGGGTCGCGATAGGTTGTGTAGTTTAGATCCCCATTCAATTTTGCCACGGCAGTAGATACCGCCGCATCACCAGTAACGTTGACGGTGGTTCGAACCATATCGAGCAAGCGATCTACGCCCAATAACATGCCAATAGCCTCTGCCGGCAAGTTCACCTGAGTCAGTACCATAGTCAGCGTAACCATGCCCGCCGAAGGCACCGCCGCCGTACCAATCGACGCCATCGTGGCCATTAAAATAATGGTGATGAACTGACTAAACTGAAGATCTACGCCGGCCATGTTGGCAATAAAAATGGTGGCAACACCCTGCATAATCGCCGTGCCGTCCATATTGATGGTCGCCCCTAGCGGCAAAGTGAAAGACGCGGTGCTACGCCCTACTCCAAGGCGCTTGCGCGCCACCTCCATCGTCACCGGTAGCGTTGCCGCACTAGAAGACGTACTGAAGGCAAACAGCATCGCCGGACGCATTTTGGTTAGGAACAACAGCGGATTTAAGCCAAATACGGTCAGCAACGCTGGGTATGTTACGACCATGTGTAAAATTAGTAAGGCCAGCATCAACGCAAAATACGTCGCTAGCTTGGTAATTGCTTCCAGCCCAAGGTCGTAAACCACCAACGTCATAATGGCGAACACACCGTAGGGCGCCAAATTCATGATAATGGTGACTAACTTCAAGATGACATCGTTGAGATCGTTAAAAAAGGCCGCCACGCGACGCCCACTGTCACCACTGGCGCTCATTGCCAGACCAAGCAAAATAGCAAACACAATGATCTGCAGCATGTTGCCACTTGCCATAGCTTGAATAGGGTTAGACGCTACGAGACCGCCCAGCACCGCTGTGATCGGCTGAGGCTCTGCACTGGCGTAACTGCTGCCCGCACTTTCTAAACCGGCACCCGGGCTGACCCAGTAAGCGATGGTAAGGCTCATTGAAATCGCAATGGCTGTGGTAGTGAGATAAAGTCCAAAGGCCTTGCCCCCTATCGCACCGAGCTGTTTCGGATCACTCAATGACGCCGTGCCACAAATTAGCGATACCAATACCAATGGCACAACCATCATTTTTAGGGCATTCACAAACAACGACTTGACAATGGTGAGGGTATTAACGACAACATCCAGCCCAGCCTGCTGACCGAACAGGGATAAAACCCAACCGGCGACAATACCACCAATGAGGCCAATGAAAATTTTTGTGCTTAGGCTAAGCTTGTGGGCTTCAGACAAAATAAACTCCTAATGGTTGTGCTAGGATAGAAAGTTGATCCTAGGTAAAATAGCGACCTGAAACAAGGTCTAATAGGCTCAAAAATAATAGCGAGGACAACATGAGCGACACACCCCCTGGAAAACCAGGCCATCTTGGCGTTACACGCTTGATTAAAGCCTACCAAAACTCCCTGAAAGGCTTGGCGGCAGGTTACAAACACGAGGAAGCCATCCGCATGGAGATGTGGATTCTTCTGTTCGGTACCCTTTTCTTACTCGCTATTGATATGCCGATCGGCGAGCGATTAGCAATGTGGTTTTGCTTGATGTTATTGCTTACGGTGGAAGTATTAAATTCGGCCATTGAAGCGACTGTTGATCGCATTGGATTTGAATACCACGAGCTCAGTGGTCGAGCCAAGGATCTTGGCTCAGCGGCCGTATTTCTGGCGATGATTTTTAGTGGTGTCGTTTGGGGAGTATTACTGGGACGCCACTTCTTATAGCGCCCCAGTCAGCATTATATTAGCGGTGCTTAAGTACCGTGCCCATCAGTTTGTAGGTCAGCAGTGATGCCGCAAAATCGTAGGCATGAAAACCTTCGATAGGTGCGAATTCCACTACATCAAAACCGATAATCTCTCGCTGTTTACACAGCGATTCGAACAAGCCTAGCGTCTGATACCAACCAAGGCCACCGGGCACAGGTGTGCCGGTCGATGGAAACACCGAAGGATCCATACCATCGATATCCAAGGTAAAAAAGACCTTCATGGGAAACCCTTCTGGCAGCACTAAATCGCTAATATTTTGTGGTACCAAATCGTCGGCATCGTAGTGGTAGACACCGAACTCTTTGCGGGTGTTTGACTCCTCTTCACAGAAAGCGCGAATACCTAACTGTAACAAGGGAATACCCATATCAACCGCGCGTTTCATTACCGACGCATGGCTCAGCTTATCGCCTTCATAGGCATCGCGAAGGTCAGCGTGAGCGTCGATTTGAACAATACCAAAATCGTCAAAGCCTGCACGTCGTAAACCCTTCATCACACCGTAAGTCACGGTGTGTTCGCCGCCTAAAATGATGGGCATGGCACCCGACTGGCAAATTTTGTAGGTAGCGTCAGCAATCGCTTCGATCACATCTTCCGCCGCCTGGCTGCAGTCAACCGGCTCGCACGTGTGAACACCACACTCACCAGGCTTGCCCTGCCCGTCCCACAGCTCCAACTGCCAGCTTGCTTGCAGAATTGCGCTTGGACCTAGCGCCGTGCCACCACCGTAAGACACGGTTTTTTCGTAGGGCACTGGCAAGACGTGAAAAAAAGCCTCGACGGGATCAGCCTGAGGGATTTCTGACCCCATAAAATGGGGATAATCGGTTTCAAATTCGCATTCGCTCATCGTTTTCTCTCAAGATAAACGGTTTTTAAAATCTTCGTAGCAAAACTCACGTACCACTTCAAGCTCATCGGACTCAGAGTCCCATAGCACCAGTGCTGGTAAGCGGGTACCGTTGAAGGTCGAGGTTTTGACCATGGTGTAGTGACTCATATCACCAAACATCAGGCGCTGACCAATCTGCAATGGCTCGGCAAAACTGTAATCACCCATCACATCACCCGCCAAGCAGGTTAACCCGCCTAGACGATAGGTATGGGGTAAATCGTTGGGCATGCCAGCACCAATAATGTCTGCCCGGTAAGGCATCTCTAAGGTGTCAGGCATGTGGCAGGTGGCGCTGGTATCCAAGATCGCCTGCGGCAACGTATTCCAACCAATGTCGAGTACCTCGCACACCAATACACCACTGCCGATAGCCACCGCCTCACCAGGCTCAAGATACACCTGCACGTCGTATTTAGCGGAAAAGACTTTGATAGCCTCAATCAGCTCGTCGATTTGGTAGTCGGGCCGAGAAATATGATGGCCACCGCCGAAATTGACCCACTTCATGCTGTGCAGCAAATCACCAAAACGCTCCTCAACCGCTTTCAGAGTGCGCTGGAGAGGCAAAAAATCTTGCTCACAGAGGGTGTGAAAATGCAGGCCACTGATCCCTTGCAAAACAGACTCATCCAACTGCGAACGAGGAATACCCAAGCGAGAGCCCGGTGCACAAGGGTCGTAAATTGGGACCTCACCCTCGGAGTGTTCGGGGTTGATGCGCAGTCCAAATTCCATCTCGGGGCGCTCTGCTAGAGCGGCCTGCATGAGCGGCTGAAAACGCTGCCACTGGCCACAGCTGTTAAACACCACGTGGTCAGCAAAGGTCAAAATTTCACGCAAATCCGACTCGGCAAAAGCCGCTGAAAAAACGTGCACTTCGCCGGGATAATGTTCATGCCCTAAGCGAGCCTCGTGCAAACCACTGGAGCAGGTGCCGTGCAAATACTGACTCGTCAGATCGCCCAAGCGCCACATTGAAAAAGCTTTTAACGCCGCTAGCACTTTGGCGCCACTAGCATCGGCAACGTGCTTAAGAATTTTTAAATTTCGCTCAATAGCGGCCTTGTCTACCACAAAGGCAGGCGACGGCAAGCGACTGAGATCAAGCTTAGTGAAGTCGGTAAATTGCATCGACTAAATGTCCTGACCCATAGTGACATCCAACTGGAAGCTTGGATCCAGTTCGATGACTTGCCAAGGCAGACCATACTTGTTCATATCATCTAAGAAGGCATCGGGATCGAGCTGTTCAACGTTCCAAACGCCCGGTTCGCGCCACTTACCTTCCACCACCATCTTGCTGCCAATCATGGCGGGCACGCCAGTGGTGTAGGAAATCGCCTGTGATTTAACTTCGGCGTAGCACGCTTCGTGGTCGCAAATTTGGTAAAGGTAAACCAAACGCTCTTTGCCGTCTTTCAGGCCGCGCACGATGCAGCCGATACAGGTCTTACCCTTGGTGCGTGGCCCCAAGGTTGAGGGGTCAGGCAGCAATTTCGCCAAGAACTGAATCGGCACGATTTCGGTGCCGTTGAATTCTACCGGCTCAATACCGGTCATACCAACATTGCCCAGCACCTCTAAGTGCTTGAGGTAGCTTTCGCCAAAACTCATCCAGAACTGCGCGCGCTTCAGCGAGGGGTAGTGTTTGGTTAATGATTCCAGTTCTTCGTGGTACATACGGTAGATGTTATAAGTACCCACGCCATCGGGACACTCGAAGGTCGCCTTCTTTGACATCGCAGGCGTGGCGACGAAATCGCCGCCCTCCCAGTGACGACACTCTGCCGTGACTTCACGTATATTGATTTCAGGGTTGAAGTTGGTAGCAAAGGGATAGCCGTGATCACCGCCATTTACATCGATGATATCCAACTCGTGAATTTCGTCGAAATAGTGCTTCGCCAAATAAGCGGTAAACAGGTTGGTCGCACCGGGATCAAAACCGCTACCCAAAATCGCCGTCAACCCGGCTTCTTTGAAACGTTCCTGATACGCCCACTGCCACTTGTATTCAAATTTAGCGGTATCTAAAGGCTCGTAGTTAGCCGTATCCAAGTAGTGCACACCCGCCTCTAAACAGGCATCCATAATGGTCAGATCTTGGTATGGCAGGGCCACATTGATCACCAGATCGGGCTTTTCGGCCTTCAAAAACGCCGCCAGCGAAGGGACGTCATCGGCGTCGATAGCCGCCGTTCGGATCGGGCGATCCAGTTGAGCAGCGATGGCATCACACTTAGACACAGTTCGGCTTGCCAATACGATTTCACTAAAAACGTCGGGCAATTGGGCACATTTGTGGGTTACTACTGCACCGACACCGCCAGCACCAATAATCACAACTTTAGACATGATTCGCTCCTTTGTGGGCACGACTAAGCCGCGCTAAATGTGTTCGAAATAGGTGTAACCGTACATGCTATCGTAGAATGCACGGAGAATTTTTTGTCGCTGCGCAACGTTGATTTTACCGCTTCGCACCGCTGCCTCAGCCACTTGGCGGAATTGTTCGCGCATTTGCTTGGGCTCATACTCCACATAGCTCAACACATCGGCAATGCTATCGCCTTGGAACTCGCGTACAAAGTCAAAGGTACCGTCTTCATTGACCGACACATTGACTACGTTGGTATCACCAAACAGGTTGTGTAAATCCCCCAACGTCTCTTGGTAAGCACCGACCAAGAAAACGCCCAAGAAGTAATCTTCACCGTCGCGCACAGGGTGCAACTGCAATGTATGGCTGTTGCCGTCTGGGGTCGAGAAGCTATCGATTTTACCGTCACAATCACAGGTTAAATCAGCGATGGTCGCTTTACGGCTAGGCTCTTCGGTCAGGCGATGCACGGGCATAATCGGGAACAACTGGTCAATCGCCCAAATATCGGGCAGCGACTGAAATAGACTGAAATTACCGTAGTATATATCCGACAATTGATCGGGCAAGTTCTCCAACTCTGGCGGCACTCTGCGCAGACTGGGGATCAGTTGATTGACCTTTTGCAACACCGACTCGTGCAAGCTTTCAGCCAAAGCGCGTTCACGCAGCGACGCCTGACCATGGTAGAAAAGCTCACGCACTTCGTCGCGGTAGAACAACGCGTCATTGAAACACTCTTGATAACGCTCAGGGTCAAAATTTTGATTCACCTCGAACAAGTTGCGTAACATCTCACAGCTGTCTTTGGGCAAATCTTCTTCGCGCACCGCGGGAGGTACCGAGTGGCGAACATCCAATACGTTAAACAGCAACATCGAAGAATAGGCTACGGTAGCTCGGCCTGATTCGGATACGATCACCGGGTGGGAAATGTCCAACGGATCTAGCGTCTCGATTATGCTTTCGCAAATATTGGCACAGTACTCATCGATGTTGTAGTTCATCGAGTGGGTAGTACTGGCACGTGCACCTTCATAGTCAACCGCCAAACCGCCGCCGAGGTCGAGGTAGCCCATGGGAGCACCCTCTTGAACAAGTCCAGCATAGAAACGGCACGCTTCCAAAACACCAAAACGCACGTTGCGAATATTGGGGATTTGCGATCCGAGGTGACAATGCAACAACTGCAAGCATTCGAGCATGTCTTCGTTGCGCAACATGTTTACCACTTCAAGCAAATCGGTGGTTGAAATACCAAAGATCGAGCGGTCGCCGCTGTCACTGCTCCAGTGGCCATCAACTTCAACACTGCTGCGAATGCGCACTCCAATCAAAGGCTTGATATCGAGTTGCTGAGAAACAGAGATAATGGTTTTAAGCTCAGACAAGCTTTCCAATACAAAAAAGCATTGAATACCCATTTGTCTGGCATACAGACCCAACTCGATGAACTCGGCATCCTTATACCCGTTACACACCACCAAACTTTGATGATCCTTTAGGTGCGACAGCGCGATAATGAGTTCAGCTTTAGACCCAGCCTCAAAGCCGTGGTGAAAACGCTGACCGTAGTCGGCGATCTCCTCAATCACATGGCACTGCTGATTAACTTTGATCGGAAAGACACCACGGTAAACGTTTTTATAGTCTACCGCTTCAATGGCGCGAGCAAAGGCCGTATTGAGCGTATCAATGCGGTCGTCAAGCAAATTGCGAACACGCAATACCGCGGGCATTTCAAGACCACGAGCACGCATGCCATCGATGATTTCCATCAACGACACCGACGCGGTCTTTTCGCCGAACTTCACGGTTACCTGTACTTCACCACTTGGAGAGACAGAAAAATAGTTGCTGCCCCAGTTATTAATACCGTAAAGCTGGGCGCTTTTTTCGACATCCCAGCCTGAAGCATCAGCAGAAGTATCCGGAGTAATGGGTGAATTCACAGCATTCAACCTCGTATCGGCGGAGCCTCTGCCCCGCGTGAAACAAATCAGTAATTATAAGTGTTTCATTTCGCGAGACCTAGATTTATTGCAAAAAACAGTCAGATTTTTTAAGCTGCCGCTCCACAAGATATCGCCCGCAAGGCATAAATGGCCATTTTTGTAAAAAAAACGGCAACAAATTCAACACCCTGTCACCCAAAGGTTGATTCTCATGCAGCAACAAGCGGACACAAAATACGCGTCTCTTCGAAAAAATGTTGGCGATCTCGGTCGAATTCTAGGCGATGTTATCAAACATGCTGACGGTGAGGATTTCTTAAATACCATTGAAGAAATTCGCTTGTTATCCAAAGACTCTCGCAGCGGCTCGGACAAAGCTTTCACTCAGCTACAGAGCCTTATTTCAAACTTGCAAGAAGATCAACTGGTACCCGTAGCCCGCGCCTTTAGCCAATTTTTGAACTTGGCCAACATTGCCGACCAGCATTTTTCTATCAGCCGTGACATGGACCATGAATTCTCCGCCCTGCTGACGCTTGAAAATGCCATGCAAGAGTTGCTACACAAGGGGTCAGAGCCTAGTGCGATAGCAACGGCCATCGACGAATTGTCGATTGAACTGGTGCTTACCGCTCACCCTACCGAAATTACTCGACGTTCACACATTCACAAGTACGCCGAAATTGACCAATGCCTAAACGCACTGGAACTTAACGGCCGTACCGAACGAGAAATCGCTGACATACACAACCGCCTGCGCAACTTAATTACCCAATTGTGGTACAGCCACGACTTCCGTGAAGCGCGCCCCACTCCTGTCGACGAAGCTGTGTGGGGTTTTGCAGTCATTGAAAACTCGTTGTGGACAGCCATTCCTGAATTTATCCGCCGCCTAGACAAGGTGAAACGCGACGCCACCGGCGAAGGGGTCGCGCTAAATGCACGCCCAGTGAAGTTTACTTCGTGGATGGGCGGCGACCGCGACGGCAACCCCAATGTGACCGCGAAAGTGACACAGCGAGTGCTACTGTTGAGCCGCTGGAAGGCTGCCGATCTCTACCACCGTGAAGTCAATTCATTGGTGGAAGAAATGTCAATGACTATCGCCAATGAAGAACTCCGTGCAATGACAGATGACGCACGCGAGCCCTACCGTGCCTTAATGCGAAGCTTGCGCTCACGCCTTGACGCTACTCTGCGCTACCTTAAAGCGATGCTGGATGGCGAGGAAGTTCACAAGCCAACCGATATTATCGAATGTGAAGCCGATCTGTGGGACCCTGTTTACGCCTGCTACCGCTCACTCTGCGAGTGCGGCATGGAAATCATCGCCGAGCAACAATTACAACGCCTACTTCGCCTAATTAAGTGCTTTGGCGTAAACCTCGTGCAACACGATCTGCGCCAAGAATCGGGGCGTCACGAAGAGGTGTTCGTGGAATTGACACAGGCACTGGGTGTCGGTAATTACGCCGAGTGGGACGAGGAGCAGCGCCAGACCTTCCTGTTACAGGAATTGGCCAGCAAGCGCCCCCTATTCCCCCACCACTGGCAGCCTTCAGCCGATGTCCAAGAAGTGCTGGATACTTGCCACGTAGCGGCTGCACAGAACGAACAGGCCCTGGCTGGTTATATTATTTCTATGGCGCGCCAACCCTCGGATATTCTAGCGGTTCAACTGCTGCTGAAGGAGTGTGGCTGCGAATACGGTCTGCCTGTCGCGCCCCTGTTTGAAACGCTCGACGACTTACAGCGTGCACCTCAAGTGATACAGCGCCTGTTTGATGTGCCAGGCTATAAAGACTTAATCAAACACCGTTTGCTCATTATGATTGGCTACTCAGACTCTGCCAAAGATGCAGGCATGATGGCTGCTTCGTGGGCGCAGTACTGTGCCCAAGAAGCACTGGTTAAGGTGTGCGATGACAACGAGGTGCATCTAACCTTGTTCCATGGTCGTGGCGGCACCATTGGCCGCGGCGGCGCGCCTGCGCACGACGCCTTGCTGTCCCAGCCTCCAGGATCACTTAAGGGCGGCCTGCGAGTCACCGAGCAGGGTGAAATGATTCGGGTTAAATTGGGCGATAGCTCAATCGCCATGAAAACGCTTGCGCTATACAGCGCAGCGATTTTACGCGCTAATTTATACAGCCCACCAAAGCCAGAACAAGCGTGGCGTGACGTAATGAATCAATTGGCCAGCGACTCGTGCGATGCCTACCGCGCGGTAGTCCGCGAACACCCCGATTTTGTGGCCTACTTCCGCCAGGCAACGCCTGAAGTAGAACTAGGCAATCTCCCGCTCGGCTCGCGTCCCGCGCGCCGCAAAATGGGTGGCGGCATCGAGTCTTTGCGCGCGATTCCATGGATCTTCGCTTGGTCGCAAAACCGTTTAGTACTCCCCGCATGGCTAGGTGCTGGCGCCGCGCTCCAAAAGCAAGTAGACGGGGGAAAAATCGAAATGTTGCGCGAGATGGCTGCAAAATGGCCCTTTTTCGCCACACGTTTATCGATGTTGGAGATGGTATTTGCAAAGGCAGATCTGCGCCTTTCCAGCTATTACGACAAAAAACTGGTGGAGGAAAAACTCAAGCCAATCGGTGAGTCTTTGCGTAATCAAGTACGCAGCGATATGAGCACAGTACTGCGTATTGTGGATCGCCAGTCGCTGCTAGAAGATCAGCCTTGGGGCCGAGAATCGATTGAACTTCGCAACATCTATACCGATCCGTTGAACCTACTGCAAGCAGAGCTTTTGAAGCGCTCTCGCCACTTTACCAATCGCGATATCGAACACGCCATTATGGTGACGATTGCTGGTGTAGCCGCGGGTATGCGCAATACGGGTTAAATCGCCCTAACTTGGAAGATGAAATAGACGCTGGAAATTGGCGGTGGTCATCGCCGCCAATTCCTCCGTCGACACACCTCGCAATTGCGCCATAAATTCAGCCACATCGCGCACAAACTTAGGCTCATTAGGTCTACCACGATGTGGCACTGGCGCCAAATAAGGCGAATCTGTTTCAATCAATAAACGGTCAAAAGGCACTTTCGACGCTACATCGCGCACTTGTTCGGCATTCTTAAACGTGACAATGCCAGAAATTGAAATATAAAAGCCTAAGTCAATCGCCTGCTTGGCCATCGCCCAATCTTCCGTAAAACAATGCATCACGCCTGCCACCGATGGGTCGCTGTGTGCACGAAGTAATTCAATGGTATCGGTTTTGGCTTCACGGGTATGCACAATAATGGGTTTGCGACACTGCTTCGCCGCTTCAATATGAGCGATAAAACTCTCTTGCTGTAGGGCGACATTATCTTTGGTGTAGTAGTAATCCAAACCCGTCTCACCCAGTGCCACGACCTTTTCATCCAGTTGCGCCATGGCGAGAAGCTCGTCGATCGCCGCGGGTGAATCTGCCACGTCTAAGGGGTGTATCCCAACCGAAGCATAAATACCCTCGTACTGGCGAGCGATATCGACCACTGTCGGCACATTGCCTCGATCGATGGCGATACACAGCATTTGCGATACACCCGCATCACGGGCAGCGGCAATCGCTTTTGATAAATCGCCCTCATAGGCGTCGAGCTTTAATCTGTCGAGGTGACAGTGGGAATCAACAATCATGGAACACTATTACATGGTGTGGGTTGAACGGTCAGACTCAAGAGAACCTGCGAGATAAGTGAGAATTTTTTGATTGGCCGTTTCATCTTGGCCATTGAACTGCACACCGATGCCGGTAGCGCGACTACCCTGAGCGCGTTTGGGTGTTATCCAAACCACCCTGCCGGCCACGGGAATTTTTTCCGCTTCATCCATTAAGCTGAGCAGCATAAACACCTCATCCCCTAAGGAATAGGTCTTGTTGGTAGGGATAAACAAGCCACCGTGTTCGATAAATGGCATATAGGCCGCATACAAAACCGCCTTGTCCTTAATCGTCAGGGAAAGAATGCCATTGCGCGGCGAAGGTTTACTCATACTGGACCGATCTCCGGGCTGTACTTCGTTGCTTTGCATAGCAATATAGTTCGGATTTGGATATATCACCACTACCTCATAGCCAATCGAATTAGGATATCTTCTAATAACAAGGTGTGATTGGGGTTGGCCGACGACGCCAATAACCGCCTCGATTTATCACACTGATCTAGCAGAGCAAAGTAGGCATCGATTCCCCACCCCTTGTCGAGCAAACTTTGCGCAAGACTTGCAACGGTTTTAGGACCGGCCATTGGCGCATCCATACGCTGGCTAATGGCCTGCCTTAAACCGGCGTGCAAAACAGGAATGACTTCCTCTGCCAAATCGACCTTGGTGAGCACCTTCGCGGTCTGACTGACGCCTGCAGCACCGCTGGCACAGCCACTCAATTTCTGAAAAACATCGCTTAGACCAACACCGCTCTCCGCCTGCAAAAGAGACAACGCTCGCAGCGGGCTGCCACGGGCGATATGCAAGGCGGTCTCAACGTCGTCATGACTGCGCGCGTAGCCCTGTAGCCATTCGCTGGCCTGTTGTGCACTGGGTGTGGCCACACGCTGGACGTAGCAGCGCGATACGACCGTGGGCAACAAGCGATCTACACCATTGGCCAGCATAACAAAATAGGTGTTGCGGGTGGGCTCTTCCAAGGACTTCAATAAGGCGTTAGCGGAACTGACGTTCAACTGGTCGGCGCGATCGACAATGACCACCTTATTACCGCCCTGCTGCGCACTGCCCGCCAGTTTCTCGATCACCGCCCGCACTTGATCCACCTTGGTGAAGCGCGATTTTTCTTCGGTGGTAAGCACCGTTAAATCGGGGTGGGTATCACTGGCCAGCAGCAAGCAAGACTTACACTGACCGCATGCAAACGTGTCTTTGCCACTACACAGCAAACGCTCGGCCAGGGCGCGAGCCAACAACGATTTACCAATATCCGCTTGACCGCTAAGTAGTGTGGCATGGTGTAAATTTCCCGCTGCCAATTGACCTTGCAACTGCTGGTAGACCGGCATCAACCATGGGTAGCTCAGACTCACGCCAAGTCCCCACAAAATTGATCGAGCACCGCCGCCAGATCTCGCTGCACGTCCTCAAGTGCTTGGCTAGCATCCACCACGCGATATCGCGTAGGCTGCGCTTGAGCACGCGCAAGGTAAACGGCCCTTACCCGCTCAAAAAACTCGCCCTGCTCACGCTCAAATCGATCTAACTCACCGCGCGCGGACGCTCGTGCCATACCCACCTCGGTGGGCACATCCAGGTAGATGGTAAGATCGGGGCGAAACGCCCCCAGTACAAATTCTTCCAAGGCCTGAATGCGCTGCATCGACACGCCGCGCCCACCGCCTTGGTAGGCATACGTTGCATCAGTAAAGCGATCACACAACACACTGGTACCCTTGGCAATAGCTGGTTTGATCACCCCTTCGATATGCTGTGCTCGCGCGGCAAACATCAACAGTAACTCGGCGTCACTCGCCACTGTTTCATCACGGGGTTGCAGCAACACGGCCCGAATTTCTTCTGCTAACGGGGTGCCACCGGGCTCGCGGGTTGCCACCCAAGACAAACCTCGCTCGGTGAAGTATTGCTGGATAAAGGCCATATTGGTGGACTTTCCTGCCCCTTCGCCGCCTTCTAAGGTAATGAAAAGCCCTTTGCTAGCGCTCATTGACAGTCCCCTGTGCTGGCCGCGAGCGATAATCGTCGCGTCGATTGATTTGATAACGGCGAACCGCCGCTTGGTGCTCTTCAAGCGAAGTGGAAAAATAACTACTGCCATCACCTTTGGCGACAAAATACAGATACGGCGTGTCTGGCGCAAGGGCTACCGCCTGCAATGCGTCTCGACTAGGCAACGCGATCGGCGTCGGTGGAAGGCCATGGATACGGTAGGTATTGTAGGGACTATCTGCAGCAAGATCACGGCGGCGTAAATCGCCATCGAAGGTGTCGCCCAAACCGTATATGACGGTAGGATCAGTTTGTAGACGCATGCCGCGGCGCAGCCGGTTTAAAAAGACACTGGCAATGTTGCCGCGCTCTGACGCCAGCGCTGTCTCTTTTTCTACGATTGAGCCCAGAATGAGCATTTCGTAAGCATTTGCCAAGGGCAGATTCTCTCGCCGCTGTTGCCACGCCTCGTCAAGCCAGCCACGCAATCGCTGATGCGCTTGGCGCAGTACGTTGCTCTGCCTATTACCCAAACTAAAATGATAGGTCTCAGGGGCAAACCAGCCCTCACCGCGCTGTTCGGGATCGAGATTCAACGACAATAAAAATGCCGGCCAAGCCTGCCCCTCAAGATCATTCTGCAATCCGTCCAAGGACGCCAAGTAGGCTCTAGCCTGAGAAATGGTCCAGCCCTCTAACAGGGTGGCCTGACGCAGGACGACATCACCTTTGGAGAGCATCTCAAGAATGGCACGCAGAGACATACCCGGCTGCAATCGGTATTCTCCAGCCTTGATATCCAGCGCCTGCCCGCGCCAACGCATCAGCGCCCGCTGGGCACGCAATTGATGCTTCGAAGCCTCGGGCTGCAGCTGCCCCATCACGGCATGCAGCGATGAGCCGTGCTCAACCAGCCAAACACCGCGCTGCCCGAGCGGCTCGTCTAGCGTGTGGGTCAGCCACTGGTAAGAGATACTCATTATTAAAGCCATCGCTGTAAGCACAAGCAGAGCTATTCGCTTCACCACTGCCCTCGCATGTGTGGCGAAAGGCCTTGGCTCAATTCGTCAAGAATTTGCTCGGTGGATACGTCATAGACACGATCCGGTGTAGCGCCAACGGGCATGATACCCTGCACGCTGTTGAGCAGTGCCAGTGCAGTGGCCTCGGCAAGACTAGCGCGACTAATATTGGCCACGGTCAACAAACCGGCTTCTATCATGCACTGTCGTGCCACCCCGGCAATACCAATATGGGCTATTTCGGGGGTTAGCCAACGGCCGTGTAACTTAACCGCCACATTGGCACTGGTCGCTTCTACTAGCTGACCTTCATCGCTATACATCAAGCCTTCATCGGCACTAGCCTGAGCCACTTCAGCACGAGCCACGACTTGATCCAAGCGATTGCAGTGTTTAATGGAACCCAACCAACCGCGCTCAGCGAGACGGTGCTGGCAGTGGATAACGTTGAGTCCTGTTAGGCGCTTTGCAAGCTCAGGTAGCTGATAGGGATAAATAAAGGCCAAAACACGCAGCGGCGTGGCAGGATCGTAGCCATAACCACGCCCCGACACCCCGCGAGTAATAACAATTTTTACCACATGGGGCTCTGGATGTAACGGCAAAAGCCGACTCACAGCTTGTAAACGCTCTTCAATCAAGACCTGCGGATAATGCCCCAACAGTCGTGAAGAATCACGCGACAAACGAACCAGATGCTGCTCAAGAAGCGGCATACTACCCGACACCGCAGCGATAGTCTCAAACAAACCATCACCGTAGTGAAAGCCGCGATCCAGTAACAACTGGTCGCGACTAAGGTCCTCGTGACCTAGAATGACAGGCTGGCTCAGCATAAGTGGCCGTTATACCTTAGCAAACACCAAAGTACCATTGGTGCCACCAAAGCCAAAGGAGTTCGATACCACCACATTGACATCCATTTGACGCGCCGTGTGAGGTACGTAATCCAAATCACAGCTTTCATCTGGGTTGTCGAGGTTAATCGTGGGAGGCGCCACTTGATCGCGAATGGCCAACACAGAGAACACGGCCTCGATAGCACCAGCTGCTCCCAAAAGGTGACCGGTCATAGACTTGGTAGAACTCACCGCCACACTGCCAGCGGCGGCACCCATCACGGACTTCACCGCCATCGTCTCAGCCAAGTCGCCAGCGTTGGTAGATGTACCGTGGGCGTTGATATAGCTGACTTTTTCAGCACTCAGATTGGCGTCATTGAGGGCATTTTGCATGGAGCGAGCTGCACCGCTGCCATCCGCTGGGGGCGAGGTAATATGGTAGGCATCATCGCTCATACCAAAGCCTACTACCTCGGCCAAGATGTTGGCGCCACGCGCCTTGGCAAAATCGTACTCTTCCAGCATGAGCGCAGCAGCGCCATCACTTAACACGAACCCATCGCGATCGCGGTCCCAAGGGCGGCTGGCCGCTTGCGGATCATCGTTACGGGTAGAGAGTGCACGCGCCGCCGCAAAGCCACCCAAGCCAACCGGCGTGGTAGCCATTTCAGCACCGCCAGCTAGCATAGCATCGGCTTCGCCATAGGCGATCATACGCGCTGCAGAACCAATATTGTGAGTACCGGTGGTACAAGCGGTCACAATGGCGATATTAGGGCCTTGCATACCATATTTAATTGCCAGGTTGCCGGCGATCATGTTGATAATTGACCCGGGCACAAAGAAAGGAGAAATTCGGCGTGGACCGCTTTTTTGAATGATGTCGCTGCACGATTCAATCGACGCTAAACCGCCAATACCTGAACCGATGGCGCACCCCACGCGAGCGGCATTCTCATCGGTAATCTGCAGGCCGGAATCTTCAAAAGCTTGAATACCCGCGGCAATACCGTATTGAATAAAAATATCGAGTTTACGAGCATCTTTGGGAGCCATGTATTGACTGACATCGAAGTCTTTGACCGCACCACCAAAGGTTGTAGTAAACGCAGACACATCAAAGCTTTCAAGCGGAGCAATACCGCTTTTACTGGCCAAAATGCCATCCCAAGTATCTTTAACAGTATTTCCCAGTGGTGAAACTGTCCCCAAGCCAGTGACAACGACGCGTCTACCTTGCACGAGTATCTCCCTAAACAGAATTTCTAGACATAAAAAAAGCCGTACTACGCATGCATAGTAACGGCTTCGCTCGAATCAGCAATAATTACTGGTCGAGGTTCGCTTTGACGTAATCAATAGCGAGCTGGACAGTAGTGATAGCTTCAGCTTCTTCATCGGGAATTTCAGTTTCGAATTCCTCTTCCAAAGCCATTACCAGCTCCACGGTATCCAAAGAGTCTGCGCCCAAATCTTCAACGAAAGAGGCTGAATTTTGTACTTCATCTTCTTTGACGCCAAGTTGTTCTGCAACAATTTTTTTGACGCGTTCTTCAATGCTACTCATGGTACGTATGTACTCCTGTCTGTTTAATTTTCACCACTGCTGCTCAGCATTTTACATGCCGTTGTGCTTTACAGAGGACGCCATTTTAACCTGTTTTGGCAAAGATGGAACTATTTACTTAAAAAATTACAAAAAGGCTTTTTTCTCAAGGACTTAGAGATTACATATACATGCCGCCGTTGACGTGTAAGGTATCACCAGTGATGTAACCCGCCGCGTCGCTGGCCAAAAACGCGACCGCAGCCGCGATTTCTTCAGGCTGTCCGAGACGCGCGGCGGGAATCTGCGTTTGCAGGGCCTCACGCTGAGCCTCAGGCAATTCTTTGGTCATATCAGTATCGATAAAACCTGGCGCCACTGCGTTGACAGTGACACCACGCGCGCCAATTTCACGCGCCAACGAACGGGTGAACCCCTCTACGCCGGCCTTGGTCGCCGAGTAATTGGTCTGCCCTGCATTACCCATCGAGCCAACCACTGAAGAGATGTTAATAATGCGTCCCCAGCGGGCTTTCGTCATACCACGCAGGCAAGCTTTGCTAACGCGGAATACCGCGGTCAAGTTAGTGCTAATGACGTCGTTCCACTCGTCTTCTTTCATGCGCATCATCAGATTGTCACGCGTGATACCAGCGTTGTTTACCAAGATGGTAGGCGCGCCAAATTCAGCTGATATCTCTTTCACCGCGGCATCTACCGCTTCAGCGTCATTGACGTTCAGCGCCATACCTTTGCCTTCGACACTCTTTTCAGCAAAACGAGCACTGATCGCCGCCGCGCCACGCTCACTGGTGGCAGTACCGATAACAATGGCACCTTGAGCACCCAACAAATCGGCAATGGCAGCACCAATACCACGACTGGCACCGGTTACTAGGGCAACTTTTCCTTCGAATGACATACTTATGACTCCTATTTATTAAGCCGACAGCGCTTCTATGGCGCCGCTTAGGCTTGCTTCAGTATCGGTACTGTAGCAATTTAATGTTTTTTCAATACGCTTGTTCAGACCACTTAAAACTTTGCCCGCGCCACACTCAACGGTCTCGGCAACACCTTGCGCCGCCATGAACTGAACACACTGGGTCCATGGTACAGGGCTAAAGATCTGCTCAATAACCAATGACTTAATGACCGCTGGATCAGTCTCTGGCGCCACGGTCACGTTGTGTACCACGGGGATCCGCGGTGCCGAGAAGGTCATTTGCTCGACCACCTTGGCCAGTTCCTCACCGGCAGGACGCATCAAATCAGTATGGAAAGGTGCGCTGACAGGCAATGGCAACGCACGCTTCGCACCGGCTTCCTTACAGGCTGTAATGGCGCGATCTACCGCCGCCGAATGTCCCGCAATAACGACCTGACCAGGAGAATTGTAATTCACTCCGTTGACACATTCGCCTTGCGCCGCAGTGGCACAAGCCGCATCTACTTGATCGTCTTCTAAACCAATAATGGCAGCCATAGCGCCGACACCGACAGGTACCGCTGTTTGCATGAATTGGCCGCGTTTGCGCACCAAATCCACCGCCTCTGCAAACTCGATAACACCCGCGCATACCAGCGCAGAGAATTCACCTAGACTATGGCCAGCCATTAACGCAGGGATTGCACCGCCCTTTTCGCTCCAAAGTCGCCACAGAGCGACGCTGGCGGTCAACAACAGAGGCTGCGTCACCTCGGTCATATTTAATTCTTCTTGCGGCCCCTCTTGAGACAGCACCCACAGGTCATAGCCAAGCACGGCCGACGCTTCTGCGTAGGTATCACGCACGGTGGCGACTTCGGCAAATTCGGCCAGCATGCCCACCTTCTGTGAACCTTGACCAGGAAAAACAAACGCTAAAGACATAGATTACCTCGATACAAGCGTGGCCATTAGAGCACGCAAGAAATAAAAATGGGGACCGCAGCCCCCATTTTCAGAAATACTCTAAGAGTAATTACTCGTCGTTACCAGTGTTAACAACTTTCTTACCACGGTAGAAGCCATCAGCACTCACGTGGTGGCGACGGTGAGTTTCACCGCTGGTTTGATCAACTGACAACGCGCCTGTTGTCAGGCCATCGTGTGAACGGCGCATGCCGCGACGTGAACGGGTTTTTCGGTTTTGCTGTACAGCCATGACTAGCTCCTAACTAAAATTGCGTATCACTACGCTTTCAAAATTCAATCTTTACGTTTCAACTGCTCTAGAACCGCAAACGGGTTCTCGCGTTTCGGCGCCTCATCGGCAACCGCAACGGCTGATTGCTGTTGCTGGAATTCTCCACCCTGGCACACATCGGTGTCGTGGTAGGGAGAAAATGGCAAGCTTAATAGCAGCTCGTCCTCAACCAACACATGCAAATCAAAGGGCTCAGCTGAAGCGACCAGTGGTTCAAGATATGACGGTAATGCCTTGGCACCCTCGTCATCCCAAACCACGCCTAAATTAAAGTGCGAACTTAATTCAACCGCCACCGCCTGCATGCAGCGCTGGCAAGTCATATCGACCGTTCCGTTAACATCGCCCTCAATTACATAAAGGCCTTGCTCGTCGCGGCCGAACTTAAGTTCGACACCAATTTCAGCCTCTTCACTCAATACCGCTTGCGCCACACGAGGCAGCGTTTTAAGAGAGATTCGAGCATCAACCTGCGTGCCGTGTGTGGCTAATTTACGTAGGTCGACTCGATTTGGAAGAGCACCTGTTGACATAGGCGCGCAATCATAGGGACACTCTCACAGAATGTCAAAGATATTTGCTGCAAAACCCTATATTTAGTGCTGTTTGCTAGTCAATAGACACAAACCGCAACCCAACGAGGTATCCAAGGTGTCCATTGTTCTCGCTTCATCGTCGCCCTACCGACGCCAATTACTAGAGAAACTGCAACTAAGCTGCGAAGTATGCCCGCCAAATATCGATGAAAACGCCTACCCCGGCGAGCGCCCACAAGACCTCGCTCGACGACTTTCGGAAGCCAAAGCCATGGCCGTTGCCATGCAACGCAGCGGCATCATTATCGCAAGCGACCAAGTCGCCAGCGTCGACAACCACGTGCTCGGGAAACCGGGCACAACCCACAACGCCATTGATCAACTGACGCTTTGCGCGGGCAAAACGGTCACCTTTTATACCGGCCTGTGTGTCTATAACACCACCAGCAATCAATTACAGGGTGATGTCATCACTTATGAGGTGACATTTAGAGCCCTAAGCCAAAGCGAAATTGCGCGCTATGTAGAACTCGAACAACCGCTCGACTGCGCTGGGAGCTTTAAATCCGAAGGATTAGGTGTAAGCCTGTTTTCATCCATGTATGGCGAAGACCCAAATGCACTTGTTGGCCTACCCTTGATTGCACTATGCACCATGTTGCGCAACGAAGGCATCAACCCTCTGACTTAAAGTACGTGCATCAAATCGGCAAAGTTATCGATAATGGCCATAGGTTGCGAGGTGGCTAAGCGCGACACAGGATGTGCGCCGTAGCTAACCCCTACTCGGCGCATACCGGCGTTTCTGGCCATCTCTAAATCAAAGGTAGTATCACCCACCATTACCGCCTCATCGGGGCTATAGTCTAATTGCTGCAGAATCTGGTGAAGCATCAGCGGGTGCGGTTTTGAGGCGGTCTCATCCGCACAGCGTGTGGCGTGAAAATAATCCTGCCATTCAAGCTGCGCTAAGACCCGGTCCAGGCCGCGGCGACTTTTACCTGTGGCGACAGCCACATGGTGACCTTCGCTGCGTAATTGCTGTAGGGTCTCGGTGACACCTTCAAAAAACGGACACGGCGCAACATCAGCGGCCACAAAGTGCTTCGAGTAAGCATCGCGCATAGCTGATTGCATGGCATCATCGACGCCTGAATAAAGATGGTCAACAGCTTCTTTTAACCCCAGACCAATAATTTCCTGGTAGCGCTGATCACTTAGCATCTCCAGAGAGAGCTCATGCGCCGCCAGTTTTAGGCTACTAACAATGCGCGCCACCGAATTAACCAGCGTGCCATCCCAATCAAAAATGTACAGCACTACAAACTCTCCATGGCATCGAAAAGTCTAGACTCGAGTGGAGCCTGCACCGATACGCGCCCCTTCTTCCAAGGAAAGGACAGCGACTCAGCATGCAAGAACAAACGCGCAATACCGCGCCCCTTAAACAATTGGTTTACGTCATCGGTTCCGTACTTATCATCTCCAATCAGTGGGTGCCCCGCATGTTGGGCATGCACACGGATTTGGTGGGTGCGGCCAGTAATCGGTTTAGCTTCTATTAATGTGCAATCACTAAAGCGACGCAGTACGGCAAATTCAGTGAGTGATTCTTTGCCGTCGGGAGTGACCCGCACGACACGCTCACCCGAGCGCAATTCGTTTTTCTTCAACGGGGCATTCACTACTTTCTTGCGGTTTGGCCACCGCCCTTCTACGAGCGCCCAATAACGCTTATCCATTTCCCCTTCGCGCAACATGCGATGAAATTCGCGCAGCGCCGAGCGCTTTTTGGCCACCACAATACACCCCGAGGTATCCCGATCGAGGCGATGCACTAACTCCATTTGCTTGTTATCGGGGAATATTTGACGCAGCGCTTCGATGAGACCAAAACTCAAGCCACTGCCGCCGTGAACCGCCAAACCAGAAGGTTTATTGATCACCATAAATTCAGCACAGTCATAAACAATACTATCGCGCAAAGCATCCAATAAGCGATTGCCAATAGCTGCGGGCGCATACTGCTCGGGCACATTAAAGGGAGGAATACGTACCACATCGCCAACGCTTAGTTTATTTTCTGGCTTGCAGCGCCCTTTATTGATACGCACCTCTCCTTTGCGGATCATTTTATAAACGACCGATTTGGGGGGGCGACCAAGCTCTGCCAATAAGAAATTATCTAGCCGTTGCCCGGCTCGATCTTCTCCAATTTCGACAAAACGGACGCTAGGCTTGTTAGGTGGTTGATTCATTTGCAAATGCTGTCCAGTTTTAGATTGATGACCCAGCCCTTAGCTGCTATATTGCAGGGGTTGGAAAGAGTTGATCGCCGGCCGTAAGTGAGAGCGAGGCGACGAGGCGACCTCTCCAACCGCAGATACCGCCATTGAGAAACAATCGCCAAGTGCGTAAAAGTGCATAGTGTACTGCGAGCAATGACATTGTGTCAGCCCGATAATGAGATCGAGCTGAATAATATTAACCGCGCGGCATTGGTGCCGAGGTTAGAGAATTACTACTGACAATCATGTCGGCTTTGCTGCACGGAGAGCTGCAAGCGAGTACTGACGGAAGAAGCACACCATAGATAAGGGTTTCACGGCCCACGCCGCTAGTTTTCGCGGCCAGCCCCATACACCAGGGCATCGTGGTACGGACTGAAGCAGACAAGCTTATAGCGCCCAGCGCCGATGAATCGCGCATGCCAGATGGCACACGCGAGGTATTGCGATAACGCTCTACCCTTCACACCATGTCTCGCGCCAATTGTGAGACTATAATGAAGAGAATGTTAATCAACGCAACTCAGCCTGAAGAGTTGCGTGTTGCCATGGTCGATGGCCAATGGCTGTATGACTTAGATATTGAAAACCGCACCCGGATTCAAAAAAAGTCCAACATCTACAAAGGTAAAATTACCCGTGTAGAACCTAGCCTTGAAGCCGCCTTCGTCGACTTTGGCGCCGAGCGTCACGGTTTCCTCCCCTTCAAAGAAATTGCCCGCGAATACATGGCTACTAAGTCAGGTGGCGACAGTGTCAAAGACTTAGTCAAAGAAGGCACAGAAGTTATCGTTCAAGTGGACAAAGAAGAACGTGGCAACAAGGGTGCAGCCCTGACCACCTTTATCAGCTTGCCTGGCCGATACATGGTATTGATGCCCAACAATCCCCGCGCCGGCGGCATTTCTCGCCGTATTGAGGGCGATGACCGCAGCGAACTACGCGAAGCCATGCGCGACCTGCAAGTGCCAGATGGCATGGGCATCATTGTTCGCACCGCTGGTATTGGCCGCAGCAGCGAAGAGCTACAGTGGGACTTGGACTATCTGAGCCAATTGTGGCGCGCCATTAGCGAAGCCAACGCCAAGAAACCAGCCCCCTTCCTGATCTACCAAGAAGGCAACGTTATTATTCGTGCTGTGCGCGACTACTTGAAGCGCGACATCGACCAAGTTTTGATCGACAGCCCTCAGGCCTACGAAGAAGCAGTGACTTTTGTAGAACAAGTCATGCCCCATTACCGCAATAAAATTAAACTGTACGAAGACAAAACCCCGCTGTTTAACCGCTTCCAAATTGAAACGCAGATAGAAACAGCCTTTCAACGCGAAGTAAAATTGCCCTCGGGTGGTTCGATTGTGATCGACCCCACCGAAGCCATGGTGTCTATTGATATCAACTCGGCACGCGCTACTCGTGGTAAAGACATTGAAGACACCGCATTCAATACCAACATTGAAGCGGCTGAAGAGATTGCTCGCCAGTTACGTTTGCGCGACATGGGCGGCCTGGTCGTGATCGATTTTATTGACATGTCTAGCAGCAAGCATCAACGCGATGTGGAAAACAAGGTCCGCGAAGCCCTAGAAATGGATCGTGCGCGGGTTCAAGTAGGCCGTATTTCTCGCTTTGGCCTGCTGGAAATGTCCCGTCAGCGCCTGCGCCCATCCTTGGGTGAAACTAGCGGTCACACCTGCCCACGCTGTTCTGGCCAAGGTACCATCCGCGATGTTAAGTCATTGGCATTGGCGATGCTTCGCTTGATCGAAGAAGAAGCCAGCAAAGATCGCAGTGCAGAAGTACGTGTACTGGCTCCCGTCGACGTGGCTACCTTCTTGTTAAACGAAAAACGTGCGGCTCTAGCCGAGGTTGAAGCCCGTCACAAAACACGTCTATTGATCATCCCCAACGTCAATATGGAAACACCTCACTACAGCATCGAGCGCTTGCGAGATGACCACGAGCTAGTGAGCGAACGTCAAGAAAGCTTCCGCATCGAGACAATTAATCCAGAGGATGTGGTTGACGCACTGACCATCGAAGACGAAGCCATCGTCGCCCCCGTCGCCGCCGTCGCTGCGGTTCTTCCCAAGGCACCCGCGCCGGCACGTCAGATCGAAGAAAAGCCTGTCGCCGCAGAAAGCAAACCTGCTGAGGTGAAAAAAGGTCTGTTATCGCGTATCTTTGGTGCCCTGTTTGGTAGCACTGAAGAGGAAACGGCTGAAGAGAAGAAGAAAGACAAAGGGCGCTCCAAGCAACGCGATGGCCGCAAACGCGGCAACAATCGTCGCCGTGATCGCGACGACAGCGCCAAGCAAGAGCGCAAGCAAGACAAGCCCAAGTCGGAAGAAAAGCGCAACGAACAAAGCGATGAGGAAGGTAACAACAAACCGCGCCGTAATCGCCGCCGTCGCACCCGCCGAGGCCGCACCAACGAAAACGAGAACAGCGTTGATAACAACTTAGTTGACAGTAACGTTGTAACCGATGAAGAAGCGGCTAAGGAAGATAGCGAAAGCGCTGACAAACCTGCCCGTCGCCCACGTAACAAGGCGCCTCGCAAAATGCAAGAGCGTTCACGCGGCGGTTCACGCAGCGTCAAGCAACGCGAAAACGAGCAAGAAGAAGCCACAGCTGAAAAAAATGCTGCTGAAGCGGCTGATACGGCAGAGGTAGTTGTCGACGCCGTACCACCAGAAGCGCCGGCTGCCACCACTGAACCAGCTAAGCAACCAGAGCAACTTGAGCTTGTCGCCAGCGAAGACAACGGCGAGGACGAAAAACCCAAGCGTCGCCGTCGTTCACGCCGTCGCAGCAAAGCAGATGATGCCAACGATGCGGAACAAACGACAGAGTCGGAAACAGTTGTAGAAGCCGCAGAGACCGAAGAAGCTCCTGTAGCTGAAGAAGCACCTGCGGTTGAAGAAGCACCTTTAGTTGAAGGAGCACCTGTAGTTGAAGAAGCAACTGTGGTTGAAGATGCACCTGCGGCTGAAGAAGCACCTGTGGCTGAAGAAGCACCTGTGGCTGAAGAAACACCTGTGGCTGTAGAAGCGCCTATGGTTGAAGAAGCACCTTTGGCTGAAGAAGCACCTGTGGCTGAAGAAGCACCTGTGGCTGAAGAAGCACCTATGGTTGAAGAAGCAACTGTGGTTGAAGAAGCAACTGTGGTTGAAGAAGCACCTGCGGCTGAAGAAGCACCTGTAGCTAAAGCAGTGCCCACCGTAGAGAAAGCACCCGCAGTGGAAAACGTGGTGGTGGTTCGCAACAACCTACGCGCTGCCAATGACCCCCGCGACAAGCCGGCACCAGTGACGGAATTGACCATTAATACCGAAATTGTTGATTTAGCTGCACGAATTACCAAACCACTGGAAGTTCCTGCACCATCACGCCCGCAACCACCTCGCGCATCAAACGATCCGCGTGGACCACGCGAGACAAGTGAAGCGCCAGAAACGGCCATCGCGGAATAAAAAAGGGGGCTCAGCCCCCTTTCGTTTTTCTAGACAAGCGCTTTATAACACCTTGGAAAATCGCTGCACCTGCTCAACACGACGATAGCTATCAAATACCATACAGATGTTTCTTAACAACATCTTCCCAGCGCCCGTCACTCTAAGAGATTCACTTGTTAAATCCACCAAACCGTCGGCTACAAAATCCGCCAGCGCGGCTATTTCTCTAGCAAAATAATTCACAAAATCAATACTGAAACGCCGGCTAAAAGCAAAAAAATGAATGGCTCTTTCGCAACTGAGATCACTAATCAACGCAGCGCAAATGACATCATCACTACTCAAACGATGGCCACGGGTGGTTGCCGAGCCATTAGCTGCGATTGCAGAGTAATAATCTTCCAGTGTTTTGTGGTTTTGCGCGTACACACCTCCAACCTTAGAAATGGATGTTAGCCCCAAACCTAGCATGTCTAGCTCACTACCAGTGGTATAACCTTGGAAGTTGCGATGTAACATCCCTTGGCGCAAAGCGTGAGCAAGCGGGTCGTGTGGTTTTGCAAAATGATCCAAACCGATACTCACGTACCCTGCCCCTTCAAACATATCTTTGCTCAAGGCAAAAAGATCGAGCTTTTCATCCACCCCGGGAAGAGTATCTTCTCTAATAGCACGCTGTGAGCGAATCAAAGACGGCATGTGCGCATAGTTGAACAGAGAAATTCTATCGGGTGACAACTCCACGACCTTTTTAAGTGTTTTCTTGAAGGTTCTTACCCGCTGCTCAGGCAGTCCGTAGATCAAATCAAAGTTGATAGATTTAAAACCCGCGTTACGGCCAGCTTCGAGCGCACTGGCCGTCATCTCGTAAGGTTGAATGCGGTTAATCGCACGCTGTACGTCGGCATCAAAGTCTTGTACGCCCATACTTAAGCGGTTAAAGCCAACGAAACGTAAATGGTCTATCATCTCGGCATCTACCCGCCTCGGATCAATCTCAATAGAGAATTCACCCTGACTGTCAGAGACAAACGAAAAATGTTTGCGCAACGATGTCATCAACGCAGATATTTGGTCACCATTTAAAAAGGTCGGAGTTCCACCTCCCCAATGCAACTGCTGCAACGGACGATCAGTACCCACTAATGCACCATAGTGGTCAATTTCACGATATAAGTAACGCAGGTACTCATCGGCGCGATGGGTATTTTTGGTGACGATTTTGCTGCAGCCACAATAAAAGCAAAGGCTTTCACAGAAGGGCACGTGCACATACAGCGACAGCGGCGTTGCCAAGCCTGCCCGAGCCTTCAACTCCTCATCTAATGCCTGTGCCGGAAACGCATTGTTGAAATCAGCCGCCGTTGGATACGTGGTGTACCTCGGACCCGCCACGTCGTACTTGGCAATAAGTCGTCGATCAAATTGTGCTATCGAGCTCATAAAAATCCTCCATGATTTGCAATGATTCTAACCCAGTAACACAAGACGGCCATGATATGCATCAAGCTAATAGATGATTAACGTAAAGCCATTATTTCTAACGAGTTACATATTTTGAAAGTCAGAGACAGATCATTTTTCCCATATCAATAATGGGTACTATAAATGTAAATTTTGTTGGCCAAATACCTCCTCGAGGTTATTTTTCAAAAAAAGAGCTTCACTAAGGAATGGTAGTGTCTTTATAAAGCCAAGCAAACCCGCGACGCCGAGGTATGGGAAATTGACCTATCCGTAAGTATCAACTGATGCTGCTTTATGCAAATTGATCAATCCCTATACAAGCACCAGAAAAGCCATGCTTTTTTGTCGTTTTTAACCACGAAAAGCTTGCACCGCCTATGCAGGTCTGTATAATTCGCCTCGTTCCGGTGGGCTGGCTGAGTGGTCGAAAGCGGCGGTCTTGAAAACCGTTGAACCGAGAGGTTCCCGGGGTTCGAATCCCTGGCCCACCGCCATATTAAAAAACCGACGCGCAAGCGTCGGTTTTTTTTTGGCTGGTGGAAAGGGTGAGAACCCCGGTGGGTTCGACTAATTGCGACCACAGAAGCAATTAGCACAGCATCGCAAAGCGCATGCTGCCCGTAGGGAGAGAATCGCGAATGCAGCGCGATTCGAATAAATCCCTGGCCCTAAGCCATATTGAAAGTTGCATCGCTGTACTGCGAAATCATGAGCGCCAACGACTCACGAAGCGCGTAAAACAGCGCCACATTTGCACTTCCAATCATTTAGCTGTGCGCCCGTAGTCTAAGCCGACTATTTTAAACCCACATTTAAGCCTAAACAGATTTAAAAATTCAGCAAAATTAGTCTGATCAAATTTTGCACTACACGTATATTTCATCAGCAATTCGCTACTTCAATATCATAAATAATAGGATGCAAAGATGGAAACGTTAGTGAAAAAAAACTTTGGTTTTGGTACCCAAATTCGCAAGTCACCCTACTTCGATGCCACCGTCAGATGGGGCGCACAAGACTTTTCTGTTTATAACCACATGTATATACCTCGTAGCTTCGGCAGCGCGGAGGAAAATTTCTGGAACCTTATAAACAGCGCCATCTTGTGTGATGTTGCCGTTGAACGACAAGTTGAAATCTCCGGACCTGATGCGAGTAAATTCGTACAGATGCTCACCCCGCGCGATCTTTCAAACTGTGCGATTGGCCAGTGTAAATATGTGCTTATTACTAACGCCGAAGGCGGCATTCTTAACGATCCCATTCTCCTGCGCTTAGAGGAAAACCGCTACTGGCTGTCGCTGGCTGACAGTGACATTTTACTATGGGCACAAGGCGTAGCTATTCACTCTGGTCTTGATGTTTCGATCAGCGAACCTGATGTTTCACCGCTGCAGCTTCAAGGTCCTGTGTCAGGTGAAATTATGCGCACACTCTTTGGGGACGACATCCTAGACCTTCGCTACTACTGGTGCAGAGAAATGCGCCTTGGCGATATTCCATTAATCGTCTCACGCACAGGATGGTCAAGCGAGTTAGGCTACGAAATTTATCTGATGGACGGTAGTAAAGGCAATGAGCTCTGGGAAGCCATCATGGCTGCCGGGCTTCCTTTTGGATTGAAACCTGGACATACCTCAAGCATTCGTCGCATTGAAGGTGGCATGCTTTCCTATCATGCCGACATGGATATGAACACCAATCCTTTCGAATTGGGTTTAGACCGACTAGTGAATGTTGATATGGATGCTGACTTCATTGGCAAAGCCGCGCTGCAAAAAATCAAACAAGAAGGTGTCAGCCGAAAGCAAATAGGCTTAGTTATCGACGGTGAAGCACTGGGCGGCCCAAATACTGAATTTTGGTCGGTTTCCTTTGCGGGAACAGTGGTAGGTAAAGTGACATCTGCGGTTTATTCTCCTCGCTTAGGCATGAATATCGCGCTGGCTATGGTCGATGCGGCTTATGCCGACATTGGCAATCACATGGTGGTTGAAACACGCGATAGTCAATTAGCCGCCACGGTCGTTGAAAAACCTTTCTACGATCCAAAAAAGAACTTGGCATCATCGACAGTAGCCGCTTGATTCAGGCTTGCTGAATGCATAGACTCAGCGCCATAATAATTTAATTTGGCGTTGAGTATTTCATGAAAAAATTTGCCCTCGACGACGTTGATATCCGTATTCTTAATGCGGTTCAGCAGCATGGCCAAGTCAGCAAAAGCAGGCTTGGCGAGCTTGTCAATCTGTCATCAACGCCCTGCTTGCTACGCCTAACTAAACTCAAAAATGCGGGCTATATCACAGGCTTCAGTGGTCGCATAGCGCTGCATAAGATGTTCGACCTTACCAGCGTCTATGTGACGGTTTCCTTGGACTCACATCGCCGTTCAGATTTCGACATTTTTGAAAAGTACATCCACACAGTAGATGAAATTGTGGAATGCTATGCCACAGGTGGTGGTAATGATTATGTCCTCAAATTCATCACACTATCACTGCTTGAGTTTCAGCAATTGATAGAATCTATGTTAGATGCTGATATTGGAATAGCTAGATACTATATCTATGTGACCACGAAAACGATCAAGAGCAGTGAACTTTCGGTGGCGAAGTTGGCCAAGAAAAAACGCGACCGTGAGAAGCTGCCGCCCTCTCCTTAAGCTTTTTTGTAGCGTCCCTAACCTAGCAACGCTTGGCGTTTTCGCTCAGCGTTTTCCAATACATCGCGCAACAGCTCTTCAGCACTCGGGTGATAAATAGGCATCTCAAGCACCTGCTTTGCGGTCATCTTATGCGTTATGGCCAAGGCTAAAATATGTGCCAAATGCTCGGCTTGATATCCTAAGATTTCTGCACCTAATATCTGCCCAGTGACAGGTTCAAGATACACATGCATCCGCCCTTGGGTCTTATTCCATACAACGTGTCTCGGGCTAGCCTCAAAGGGCAAATCACCCACGACAACTTCTCGACTCAATAGCTCTTCATAAGACAAGCCGACCAGCGCCATTTGCGGATCTGTAAAACAAATAAATAGTGGAGTACGTCGCTTGGCCTGGCTTGCTTGGGGGAATTGCATCGCGTTTTCTGCGGCATGACGTCCCTCATCAAATGCCTCGTGCCACACCGGCAAACTATCAGTAGCGTCACCTGCCACAAAGACAGGATGATCGCCATATCGTAGCGTATGAGGGTCGTGAGCATTGCGAATGGTATCGACACTAATACCTGCGGCGGGAAGATTCATTTTATCAATATTTGATACACGACCAGACGCAACTAAAATCATGTCAAAGACTTCTTCTACAAGCTCACCGTCGGCCTTACGATAAGCCACCCAAGCACCATTATCCTCCCAGGTTTTCTCAAAGGTCCCGGCGGGATACATAGGGACATCGGCTGCAAACAACTCACTGGCAAGTGATTTAAGTGAGGGATGGGTCAACGTGCCAACCTGGCCAGATCGGCCAAACAAGGTGGTTTTAACACCCAAGCGGTGCATCGCCTGCCCGAGCTCCAAGCCTATAACACCCAAACCAATAACAGCGATCGATTTAGGTAAGGTATCGATCTCGAATACTGTATCACTGGTACACACATAAGCTCTTACAGGATCGAAAATATCTGGCACAAAGGGCCGAGACCCCACAGCTAAGATAATTTTCTCAGCGATAACCTCATCTTTGCCGCCGACTTTTAAATGACCTGGTGCAATAAATTCTGCGCGCCCTTCCATCTTGTGATGCGCAGGGATTTTGGCCACATAACTTAAGTTGCGCGCCACGAATTTATTATCACGCTCGTCACGCAAACGCTCAAATACCCGCTGGCCGCTCACATTATGGCTTGCAGACACACCAAAAAAGCTACCTGTTTCCGCATGGTGCGCATAATCTGAGGCGGTAATCAGCAATTTACTGGGCATGCACCCTAC
The DNA here is from genome assembly GCA_024639455.1 of Cellvibrionales bacterium. GTDB lineage: Bacteria > Pseudomonadota > Gammaproteobacteria > Pseudomonadales > JAHEIH01 > JAHEIH01. Next base: position 124,265 of record JAHEIH010000006.1, on the reverse strand, counting down.
TCTTGCACAGGTCGTCCCATAGGGACCGTCCTGAATCATGACCACACTGTCACTGTGTCGACTAATTCTAGAGTACGCCCCCAGACCTGCGGTTCCCGCGCCAACAACGGCGTACTCGACGTGACGTTTGACCATATTGCCAACCCCTTTTGATTAGTATTTTTTAACTTACGAGACAACTCAGAACATTAATACTACTAAAAACATTAATAAAGCGATTTTCTTTAAGCACATCGATTAGCTTTTCTAATCAATACACTTAGTAAGTATCAGTTTACTGATGACAGAAAAGCGAGCTAGAATCGTTAAAACGATCAATGATGGAGAGCCACATGCAAGCCTCGACTCAGCACACCCCCTTAGTGATGCGCCACGACGAAGGAAAGGCCGTTTACCTCACGCTTAATCTACCCGATAAACTTAACACGCTCTCTGAAGAAATGTTGGCGTCTTTACAGGCGGAATTGGATGCGATTGCAAATGATCCCAAGGTCATGTGTGTTGTCATTAGTGGTTCAGGCAAAGCGTTTTGTGCCGGTCACGACCTTGGACAAATGCGCGCAACTCCCGAGCAGGCGTATTACCAAGACTTATTCGCGCTCTGTGGCAAAGTGATGCAAAGCATTGTTAATTTACCTGTCCCTGTCATTGCTCGAGTACATGGCATTGCTACCGCGGCGGGTTGTCAGTTAGCGGCGAGCTGCGACATCGTGATTGCTGCAGAATCTGCACGGTTTGGTGTTTCGGGTATTAACGTTGGGCTGTTTTGCTCAACACCGGCGGTCGCTCTCTCGCGCAATATCTCCAACAAGCGCGCATTCGACATGCTGATTACTGGTGACATGATAGATGCGAGAACGGCTTGTGAATTCGGCCTTGCCAGCCAAGTGGTTTCCGATGACACACTGGACACTGCCATCGAAGAAAAAGTTGCCAAAATTCTCAGCAAAAGCCCTACCGCGGTTCGTACGGGCAAGGCGATGTTTTATAAGCAAAAGCAAATGGAATTGGCACAGGCATATCAGTATGCTGGGGATGTGATGGCAGCTAATATGATGGCGGCTGATGCCGGTGAAGGCATCGACGCCTTTTTGCAAAAACGTTCGCCTGTTTGGCAGGAGTAAATAACACCATGACTGAGATGTGTGCCTTGAACGATCTTCTACCCAAGAGCGATGCCAATTTCACGGCATTATCTCCACTCAGCTTTTTAAGACGGGCCGCGACCGTATATGCCAATAACGATGCCATGATATATGGTGACCGTCACTATTCGTGGCGTGAAACCCACGATCGTTGCACCCGTCTAGGCGCACTTCTCAAGCAGCGCGGCATCGTCCGCGGTGACGTCGTTTCCGTCATGCTTCCCAACATCCCAGCTATGTATGAGGCCCACTTCGCGATTCCCATGACGGGTGCCGTGTTGAATGCTATTAATATTCGACTAGACATTGACACTGTAGCGTTCATTCTACGCCATAGCGATACCAAACTTATTATCTGCGATACCGAGTACAACTCAACGATTGAAGCGGCTCTCGCTACGTTGGACAATCCACCGCCTGTGATCTTTGTGCATGACAGGCAAGAGTCATTCTCAGCACCACTGGCTGAGCATGACTATGAAACACTGCTTGCAGACCAAAATAATGCCATCGCGTGCACCCCACCCCAGGATGAATGGGACGCTATTGCGCTGGGATATACCTCCGGAACAACGGGCAACCCTAAAGGTGTGGTGACACATCACCGCGGTGCCTACCTCAATGCCGTGAGTAATGTACTGTCTTGGGGCATGGGTTTTGGTGTGCGTTATTTGTGGACCTTACCCATGTTTCACTGCAACGGCTGGTGCTTTCCTTGGACCTTGGCGGCAATAGGTGGCACCAGCATCTGTATGCGCAAAGTCGATGCACAAGTCATTTTGTCGTTAATAGAAAAGCACGAAGTCAGTCATTATTGTGGCGCGCCTATTGTACATGCCATGATAGCTGACACTATCATCTCGCAAGGAAAACGCTTCGAGCACAAGCTGTCGGGCTTAATTGCAGGGGCCGCACCACCCGCTAGTGTATTTGAAAAAATGGCAACGCTCGGCATCGATATCACCCATGTCTACGGACTCACTGAAGTGTATGGCCCTGCGACAGTCTGCGTGAAGCAAGACGCCTGGCAAGAAGCCTCTATTGAAGAGCAAGTGCATTTAAATGGTCGACAAGGGGTTAATTATCCCATGGAAGAAGATGTCTGCGTGATGGACCCGAACACCATGCAGCCCGTTCCCGCCGACGGCGCAACCGTGGGAGAGATTATGTTTCGTGGCAACATCGTCATGAAGGGTTATCTGAACAACCCTACAGCAACAGCAGAAGCCTTCCATGGCGGATGGTTTCACTCTGGTGATCTTGGCGTATGTCATCCCGATGGTTATTTAAAAATTGTCGATCGATCGAAAGACATCATCATTTCGGGCGGAGAAAATATCTCTTCGCTTGAAGTTGAAGAAATTTTATTACGTCACGACGATGTCGAGCTCACAGCCGTCGTCCCCATGCCCAACGAAAAATGGGGGGAGATACCCGTTGCGTTTGTCCAGAAAAAGGTTAATAGCGATCTAACCGAAGAGCAGTTGATGACCTTTTGCCGTGAGCGAATCAGCCACTTCAAGGCCCCCCGCAAGATTATCTTTGAGGACATTCCAACGACTTCGACTGGCAAAATCCAGAAGTTTCCATTGCGCCAGCGTGTGGCTGAGATGAGCTAGGAGAGCATCGATGGCAAGCCGCCCACCATTGATCGCGCTATCGTATTTTGAGGTTGCCGCTCGCACGAAAAGCTTTGCTAAGGCGGCCGCTGAGCTGAACGTCACACCAGCGGCTATTAGTCATCAAATCAAAGCCTTAGAAGATTTTCTTGGCGCAGAATTGTTTATTCGCCATCACCGCCGCGTGAGTTTAACACCCGCCGGACGCGTTGCTCTTCCTGAACTACAAGACGCTTTTGGCTTGGTAAACGAGGCGGTTGAAAAAATTCGTCGCTTTGCAGAAAAAGATAATATTCTCACCGTTTGCGCAGAACCGTTATTTGCGACCAAATGGATTGTGCCAAGGCTACAACATTTTTATGCCCTGCACCCCGAGGCAGAAGTGCGCTTACAAGCCAGCCTTCACTCGGTAGATAAAACTCCCCAACCTGACTTTGGCACTGCCAATTTACGCCGTGCCGATATTGATGTTGCCATTAGGCTCAGTTATGGCAGCTATGCTGAGCTGCAACCAATCCCCCTCATGCCATTAGACCTCGTTCCAATGGCCAAGCCAGGACTCATTACCCATGATGCGACAGAGAACCTGTCGCATTTCCCGCTGATTTGCGACCGAACGCTTTCCTGCTACGGCCAATTATCCGGATGGCAAGAGTGGTTTTCTGAACGTGGCATCACCGACTTAACCGGCCTTAGGACAATGCAATTTAGCAATGGCCTGCTCGCCCTTGAAGCGGCCCTTGCTGGACAAGGAGTATTACTTGGGTCGAAGCAATTACTGCAGCAAGAATTGGCCTTGGGCAAGCTTGAGATTGTCGTGAACAGTCCCCTGCAATGCCCGCAAAGCTATGTGGCGGTTAGTGCCACAAACAGTACAGAAAGAATGCTAACAACAGCATTCAAACAATGGCTAGTTGAGGAATTCAGTGTTTAATTACCGAAGAACACGTGACTATCTAACGGCACCCGATCCATGGTGGCTTCATTAATCAATGCCCCTTCATCAGGGTAACCGAACGACAGGCCGACGATAATGCCGTAATCCTCAGGAATATTGAGCATCTCTTTGGCAGGACCGGGATACAAGCTCAATGCGCCCTGCGCCACACTGCCCAGGCCATTTTCCACCATCAACAACATCAATGACTGCAGGTAAACGCCTACGTCCATCATGTTGCCGTCCTTCATGTATTTTGGCATGGAGATAAACGCCGCGTGCGGCGCGCCAAAGAACTCCCAGTTCTTAAGCATTTGCTGGTTCCGTGCACGACGATCCCCACGTTCGATACCTAGCGTCGAGTAAAGACGCGCAGCACACTCCCATTGGCGATCCTTGTGCAGCCCCTGCAAACCAGTATTACCTGGGTGAAAGTCGGGGTAAATCTCCTTGCCCGAAGCCACTTCAGCCACCATGGCGCGCGATAGGCGATCTTTGAGCTCACCAGATACCACGTTGACATGCCACGATTGTATGTTGCAGTTCGACGCCGACCAACGCGCAGTATCAAAAATCTTTTCTAACAGCGCCTGATCTACCGGCTCGGGTTTGAAACCGCGGATAGACATGCGTTGAGTAATGGCGTCAGCGACATTCATGATAGGTCCTTACGGGTACGACAATGAATTAAAGCGATTATTTTACCACAATTCAACCCAACAGAGGGTTGGTCGGGATCATTGCGACAAACACGCTTATTCATCGGTTTTTATGTCGTCAATTTTTTGTAGGTTGCGCAGTGTGGGTGAGCGCCAATAGCTTACCGCAACCACCGCAAAGGCGCACAAGGAACCAACCACAGCGGCTGGCACAACACCCATAAGGCCGGCGGCAAGGCCTGCACGGAAGTCGCCGAGCTCATTAGATGACACAATAAATAAAGCATTAACGGCGTTCACCCTACCCCGCAAATGATCAGGTGTGGCTAAGTGGGTAATACTTGAACGTATAATCACACTGACCATGTCGGCGAAGCCATAAAAGAATAGCGCCAATAAACTCAACCACAGCATTTCAGACAGCGCAAACACCAATATCGATAGCGAGAACCCCAATAAGGCAACATACAGCGAGCGTCCCGCTGCCCGGCCGTGCCCAAAACGCTCAATAATAATACCCGACACCACAGAACCCAGCGCCGGCATCGCACGAAGAAAACCTAGTCCCTCGGGGCCAAGATGCAGGATATCCGCCGCATAAATGGGCAATAACGTCATCACACTACCGGTCACTATGATGAATAGGTCGAGGCTAATCGAAGGAAAAACCAAGGGGTTGCGCCACACAAAACGAATACCCAGGGTGAGGTCATGCATTGAACGGCCACCCTTTTGCTCGGTTTTCATCGGCGGCAACATCGCGCCAAATACCAAAGCCAGCAACATTAACCCGCCGAGTAACCAATACACGCCGAAATCCAACCAAGCCAACAGAATGCCACCCACCAAGGGACCTGCGGTCATCGCCACGGTCCAGATAGTACTGGCATTCGACACGGCGCGGGTGAGGATCGACTTGTCGACAATCACCGGCAGGGTCGATTGCATGGCGGGAAAATAAAACGCCCGCGCACAGCCATAAATGAACAATAAGCCCAGCACGGTATCGGTATCAAAATCGCCCCCCTGCATTGTGCTAGCCAGCGTGAGGTAAACCAAGCCGTTGAGCGCTAGGCATACTTGTATCACCGTGCGGCGAGAAAAGTTATCCGACACCCAACCTGAAATGATGAAAAACAACCACGTTGGTAACACCTGCGCGAGCGCGACGAGTGCAAGATCGACCGGGTTGCCGGTGGCTTGGTAAATATGCCACCCCACCGACACCGCCAGCGCTGTCGCCGCCAAGCTGATCAGTACGCGAATGGCGACGTAACACAAGTAGTACTTATTAGAAAATAACGAATTCAAAGACGTACGCCTAAAAGTTAACGAAAAAAGCCGCATATAAATGCGGCTTTACGCGTGCGTTAAGCAGTGTTACTGGTTTTCAAGCACCAGAACACCAGCCCCCGTATTGGAAATAGGCGCGTGGTAGTGCTTGTGAATCAGTTTTGCATCGGGCTGCAACGCGCCACGCATGACCAACCACATGATAGTCTCAATACCTTCGGTGCCCGCTTGTTCGATAATTTCCGCATTGCTCAACGAGGCAAACTTTTCAGGCTCTGAGATGACACTCTCCATGGTCTCAATATCGAAATCGACATTGATCAGACCAGCGCGCTCACCTTGCAGTTGGTGCGACATGCCGCCGGTACCAAAGATCACCACCCGTAAATCCTCAGGATAGGACTCGATCGCCTTGCCGAGCGCTTCGCCGATCTTCAGGCAACGTTTACCAGAGGGTACGGGGTGCTGCACGGTATTTACTGCAAAAGGCACAACCTTAACGCCCCAGTCCTTTTCTTTTTCAAGCAGCACACGCATGGGGTTCACAAAACCGTGGTCGACCTTCATTTCTTGGCAAGTACAAATATCGAACTCTTGCTCGACCAATGATTCGGCCAAGTGCCATGAAAACGCTTGATCACCCTCAAAATCACCTACGGCATTCAAGCCCCAGCCCTCATCGGCGTTGATGTACTTGTCGGCACAGCCAATAGCAAAAGTGGGAATCTTGTCCAAGAAGAAATTTAGACCGTGGTCGTTGTAAACCACGATGATCACATCAGGCTTGGCCTCTTCCAGCCACTTCACTGCAGGCTGGTAGCCGTCGAAAAAGCGCTTCCAATAAGGTTCTTGCGTTAGACCTTGAGTAATGGCGTTGCCCACCGCAGGGATGTGTGAACTGGTAATACCACCTATAATTTTAGCCATTCCAATAACCTCCAACCTTGTTCAATTTCTCGACAAAGCCTTCTGCATTGTCTTCGAGTTTTTGTCTAAAATCATCCACTGTAATATCTTGGAACTGTGCTCCCACGTGCTGCACACTGATACCACGGGGAATCGCCATTTTAGCCAAGTAGTAGATGTTGCCGCCCTTTTTAACCACTTCAAGGAAGTTGTTGTTACGCAATGCATCGCGCTGCTCATCGCTGAGATTAAAGTTAGCCATGTAGGCTTCCGGATCATTCCACAGGGCTTCGCGGTTGCCTGCTTCATTCAACGAATAAAACAATTTGTTCAATTCGTAGGATTGGCTGCTCTGCTTGCCATCAAACACATAAGTGCCGGGAATGTTGTCGTAGTCGTGCGTTTTCCAGACCATAGTCAATTCCTCTAGGGAGGGGTTAATTATTGATGATCGAATTCTTCCGAATCTATCTCGGCGCGCTGCCCTACTGGGTAGCGGTGGCCATTTACTGTATATTCATTGATTAAACTATCGAGTTCGGCGACGATCGGCTCACTCAACGTCACGTCCAGCGCAGCGAAGTTCTCCGCCACATGGTCGATATTTTTGGTACCCGGGATGGGAATAATGTCATCACCTTTGGCGAGACACCACGCCAACGCCAATTGTGCCATGGTACAACTTAGGTCAGCGGCAATCTCTCGATAGCGCTCCAGCAGGCTCAAATTTTTCGACCAATTTGGCTCGTGGAAGCGCGGCATGTTGCGTCGAATATCGCTGTCAGCCATTTGCTCCATAGACTCAATTCCACCACTCAAAAACGCCCGTGCCATTGGAGAAAACGCCACCAGGGGTATGTTGCGCTCGCGGCATGCCTTAAGCGCTGCGATTTCTGGGTTGCGGGTCCACAGCGAGTATTCCGACTGCAGCGCCGCAATAGGGTGCTCGGCATGGGCTCGTGCAATCGTTTCTGCAGAGACCTCGGAGAGACCGATGGCGCCAATCTTACCCGCGGCTACCGCCGTAGCCAGCGCACCAACACTCTCTTCAATGGGCACATTGAAATCGAGACGGTGCATGTAATACAAATCGATGTGATCGGTTTGTAAACTCTGCAAAGCATTGTCCAGCGTACGCAGCATCGACGAAGGACTGCCGTCGATATTCTTTTTACCGTCGGCAAACGTCATAGCGCACTTAGACGCAAGGAAAATGTCCTGACGAACATGCTTTAGTGCCTCGCCCACCAATTTTTCATTACGCCCTTGACCGTATAAGGCCGCGGTATCGAAATGGCGAATACCGACATCGTAGGCGCGCTGAATGACAGCTAGCCCGTGCTCGTGACTTACGCCACCATAGGCATGGCTAACATTCATGCAACCAAAGCCAATGGCCGGCATAGTCTTGCCATTGATCATGCGGGTTTTCATCATCGTCTTTCCCTTACCTAGCCGAGTTGCTCTTCCAACTTAGCTAACGTTTCATAACACGCCAGTACCTGGCCAACCGATGAATTGGGTTCGCGACCTTCACGAATCGCGGCCACGAATTCACGGTCTTGCAATTCAATACCATTCATCGAGACATCGACTTGAGATACATCAATTGGCTCTTCTTTACCGTTTACCAGATCATCGTAACGCGCAATATAAGTGCCGTTGTCGCAGATATAGCGGAAGAAAGTACCCAGTGGGCCGTCGTTGTTAAACGACAATGACAGCGTACAAATTGCCCCATTCGCGGCTTTTAACTGAATCGACATATCCATCGCGATACCCAGCTCGGGGTGAATGGGGCCTTGAACCGCGTTGCACTGCACCACTGGACTGCCCGCTTGGTAGGCAAACAAATCAACGGTGTGCGCCGCGTGGTGCCACAACAGGTGGTCGGTCCAGCTACGAGGTTCGCCCTTGGCGTTGATGTTTTTGCGACGGAAGAAGTAGGTCTGCACATCCATTTGTTGAATATTCAATTCACCCGCCACGATTTTGTTGTGAACATATTGGTGGGAAGGGTTAAAGCGACGGGTGTGACCCACCATGCAAACTTGGCCAGTGGCTTTTTGTGCGTCAACCACCGCCAGAGAATCGGCCCAAGAATCAGCCAGTGGAATCTCGACTTGCACGTGCTTGCCAGCCTGCATGCACTGAATCGCTTGCGAGGCGTGCTGCTGCGTTGGGGTACACAAAATCACAGCGTCGACGTCATCCATCGCCAGCGCTTCTTCCAGTGAGGCACACACACGAGGAATGCCGTATTGATCCGCCACCGCTTGTGTCTTTGCCAAGGTGCGGCCAACCAGAGCAACGACGTCAACGCCATCGATGTTTTTCAGACCATCCAGGTGCTTGATACCAAAGGCGCCAGGGCCTACTACTGCTAATTTCATCATCTATCTCCTGCTCAGTCGGCCCAGTATAGAGCCATCGGGTTGTCTACTAGCAACTTGCGTTGCAATTCTTCGGTGACCGCGATCTGGGGAATGAGATCCACCAAGTGGCCGTCGTCCGGCATGTGCGTCTTCATATTTGGATGTGGCCAGTCGGTTCCCCACAGCACGCGATCGGGGAAGAGCTCAACGATTTTACGGGCAAACGGTACCACATCGGCGTAGCTTGGCGGTCCCTGTAGCGACAAACGCTCGGGGCAACTAACTTTAGACCAAAAGTTAGGATTCTCTCGCATTAGCTTGATAAATAAGCCAAAATCCTCACCATCAACATCCTTACTTACATCGGGTCGACCCATGTGATCCACCACCACAGTGGTCGGCAAGGCAGTGAAAAAATCGTATAGCTCAGGCAGCTCTTGCGCCTCGAAATAAATGACGATATGCCAGCCGAACTTTTGGATTTTCTCAGCAATGGTTTGCAGCGAATCAAACGGCAAGGCATCGACCAAACGTTTCACAAAGTTAAAACGTACCCCGCGTACACCGGCGTCATGGAGTGCTTGGAGCTCATTATCGGTGACACTGGCTTTGACAGTCGCAACGCCACGCGCCAAACCGTTAGAGTGATTCAGCGCGTCTACAAGCGCGCGGTTATCAGCTCCGTGGCAAGTCGCCTGCACGATCACGTTACGGCTAAAGCCTAAGTAGTCGCGCAGCGCCCACAACTGGTCCTTTGACGCATCGCAAGGGGTGTATTTGCGCTCCGGGGCAAAGGGGAAGTCATCGCCGGGGCCAAACACGTGGCAGTGAGCATCCACCGCGCCCGCCGGAGGAACGTAAGACGGTTTGCTGGGCGATTGATGCCAGTGCAACCAATCACTGTCGGATCTAAAAGCAGCCATTAAAACGTCATCCCTGGTTTGCCCATCGCGGTCAGCTGTGCATCCAAACGGGGGTATACGCGGCGCGCATTGCCCTCGAACACTTGGTAGCGTTGCTGTTCGTTCAGGTTGAGGTTATCTACGTAACGCTTGGTGTCGTCAAAATAGAAGCCAGTTTGCGGATCGATACCACGCACCGCGCCAACCATTTCCGAACCAAATAAGATGTTATCGATGTCGATAACATTGAACAACAAATCAATACCGGGCTGGTGGTAAACACAGGTATCAAAGAAGACGTTTTTCATGACGTGCTCATCCAGCGGTGGCTGTTTCAGCATGTCGGCCAAGCCGCGGTAGCGACCCCAGTGGTAAGGCACCGCACCGCCGCCGTGGGGAATAATGAAACGCAGCTCGGGGAAGTCTTTGAATAAATTACCCTGCAAGAACTGCATGAATGCCGTGGTATCAGCGTTAATGTAGTGCGCACCAGTGGCATGGAAGTTGGCGTTACACGAGCCCGATACGTGAATCATGGCGGGTACATCCAACTCAACCATCTTCTCGAAGAAGGGATACCAACTCTTGTCAGTCAGGGGTGCGCTGGTCCAGTGGCCTCCCGAGGGATCGGGATTTAGATTACAGCCCACAAAGCCCAGTTCGTTAACACAGCGTTCTAACTCGGCAATCGAATTTTCGATCGGCACACCGGGCGACTGGGGCAACTGGCACACACCGATAAATGTTTCAGGGTAAAGATCAATCACGCGCTTGATGAGATCGTTACAGGCAGACGTCCATTGTTTTGAAACCCTTTCATCGCCAACGTGGTGCGCCATGGTCGAGGCACGGGGTGAAAAGATGGTCATATCTGCACCGCGCTCATTGAGCAGGCGCAGTTGGTTTAGCTCGATACTTTCGCGAATTTGGTCATCGCTGATGACCGGCGGATTGGGCAGCTCACCACCGCTTTTGTATGCCGCGATTTGGGCTTCGCGGAACACCTGATGTGGCTCAGGCGCCGTGGTGTAGTGGCCGTGACAATCAATAATTAACATAGTTTCTCCTTGTGCACCTAGTGGGCGTCCATGTGGGCACGCATAGCGGTCAGCATGTCGTGCAAATCTTCGTATTGCAGAGCCTCGGCAAACTGTGGTGCCCAATCTTGGCGTTCTACACAGGCGCTGCTCATCCAAGGGGTTTGGCCTGAATCGGCCACAGTATTAGCGACTTCGCGCATTTCTTCTGCGCGGCGCACACCGTGCTCGATCGAGCGGGAAATTAAATAGCGGGCGTGCTCTGGCCAGTCGGGGCGTGGAAATAAGTTATTGAGCGAACCCAACACTGCGTCTTCCACGCCATAGTATTTCGCGGCCAGCATCGATTCGGTCACCAATGCCTCCATGCCTTTGATCATTACGCTACGACACATTTTGGTCGCCGCCGCTTTGCCATAATCCGACGAACAAACCCTTGCATCGCTAAAGCCTATCTCATTGATGACGGGAGCAAAATCCTTAGCGTAAGGTCCAGCTAATAAGATCGGTGAGGCAATACGCCTTGGATCAATCGGCGACATGATGGACGCTTCAACAAAACGACCTCCACGAGGGTTGATCAATGCACCCATGGCTTGTTTGGTCTCGGGCGACACTGAATTGACATCCATGTAGTACGCCGCTGCTTTAATACCAGGCAGCGCCTCTTCAGCAGCGAGCAAAGCCTGACTCGCCGTTACCGACGAAATGATCAGATCGCATTTTGCAGCCATGTCCGATGCCGATGTGGCGACACTGACGCGGTGGGCGCTATCGATATTGTTCAGACTTTCGCTGGCACGGCTGTCAGCCGTCGTGAACTGCTTATCCCAAAGCACTAAGTGGCTGTCATTGCGGGCCAATAGATCTTCCAGCAAGCGTGAGCCGACCTCCCCGAAGCCGAGAATACCGATAGTGGCGATGGCATGACTCAAGACCAGACCTCGGCGGGAATATAGATTTCACCGCGCATCAACATGCGTGCGGTGCGCAGCAAGGCGGCGCGCTCAATAGCGAGCCCATCGTTAGATTGGCTAAATTCCAACTCTACGGTAAAGAATCCCGTGGGGTGCTCAACTTCAAGACTGTGCACACCCGCCGGCAATGCCTCACCGATCACGCGCTGCGCCACAGTGCCAGGAATGGCACAAGCGGTGGCCACGCTGACCGACCCCAATACACCAATCGCTTCGTGCACACGGTGAGGAATAAAGGTACGGGTGTTAATCAAACCACCCGCAACAGCCGGAGACACCAGCGACATCTTGGGAACAGTTTTAAGCGTGACATCGCCCAAATACATTTTCGGCCCGATGTCTAAACGAATAGCCTCTACCCTCGCCTTCAACTCGGTGTTGGCCTCCATCTCGGCGGGGGACTCAGATCCAGATAGACCGAAATCCGCGGCGTTCAGAATCACCACCGGCATGCCGTTATCGACACAGGTCACTTCCACACCTTGCACTGTATCGACGGCGTTACCCGTGGGTAACAGTGCGCCGCAAGAAGAGCCGGCGATGTTGAGAAAATCGGTAGGGATAGGGGCTGACGTGCCAGGCACACCATCGATACGAGCATCGCCGTCGTAGTTCACGCGGCCACTGGGCGTTTCAACCCGTGCCACGGCAATGGCTCCGGTATTGACCATATGAATACGGACATCGGTCGTGCCGTCGTTGGCGACGACCATACCAGATTCGATGGCGTAAGGCGCCACACCCGCGAGGATATTGCCACAGTTTTGCGCGGTCGACGTGGCGGCTTTATCGACCACAACCTGCACAAATAAGTAGTCGACATCGGCGTCTGCTCGACTCGATGGCGACACAATAGCCACTTTACTGGTCAGCGGGTGAGCACCACCCATACCGTCAATTTGGCGCTCATCGGGTGAGCCCATCGCGGCAAGCAATACCCGCTCGCGGATTGTCTCGTCAGCGGGCAAGTCGCTGGCATTGAAGTACAGACCCTTAGACGTACCGCCGCGCAAAACGGCGCATGGAATGGCGCGCTGCATTAGTAATCCTTTTGGTCAACGTAGACCAAGCCCTCGGCGGCGAGGCGCTCACGCATGTTGTATATATCTAGGCCTAACTCACCTGCCTCAAAGCGGGCGCGTTTGGCTTCTTCGTTAGCGGTACGCTTGTTAGCGGTCTCTAAGACTTTCTCTGCTTCTTGGCGACGCACACACACCACGCCGTCTTCGTCTGCCACGATCAAGTCCCCCGGGTTGACCAACTGCCCTGCACAGACGATGGGAATATTGACGTTACCCACGGTTTCTTTTACACAGCCTTGGGCAAATACGGTCTTAGACCAAACGGGGAAACCCATTTCTTTCAAGGTAGCAGTGTCGCGAACTCCGGCATCCATAATCAAACCGCGCACGCCGCGCGCTTTCAAGGAGGTCGCTAGCAGGTCACCAAAATAACCGTCTTCACAGGGACTCGAGGGAGATACCACCAAGATGTCGCCTGGCTGGCACTGTTCAACGGCCACATGCAGCATCCAGTTATCCCCTGGCGCCACCTCGACAGTGATAGCATTACCCGCAATTTTGACACCGGTGTAAATTGGCTTCATATAAGACGCCAACAAGCCCTTGCGGCCCTGGGCTTCGTGGATGGTGGCCACTTCGGCCCCTTGATAGCCTTCAACGACGCTCTCTGGCGTGCGCGCGATATTGGTAACACAAACACCCATGACTAAATCCTCACAAAAATTGATGCTAGGATTATGTGCTGGACAGCCAGTAAAATCCCGTTCAAAATCCGTTAATATATATAAGTTTTTTCTATACCCTGCAGGCTAAATGAACGTTGAAACCTTGAATATCCGGCACCTACTCGCGACCAACTTAGTGTGGAAGGGACACAGCATCAATCATGCGGCAGAGGAACTGTACCTGTCGCAGCCGGCCATTTCGCAAGGCATTAAAAAGCTAGAACAGCAACTTGCCTGCAAACTCATCGAGCGCTCCCGCCGGGGCACCCAGGCGAGCCCTTTGGGCGAAGTATTTTTTGCGCGGGTGGAGCGAGCGCTGGGCCTGCTAGACAAAATTGCCAGCGCCCTCCCCATCGACAAACGGCACAATTTCAGCCGCTCAGTGACGGCCACTCTATTGCGAGCGTTTTCCTACACCGTGCGTGCCGAAAGCAGCAAACGCGCCGCCGACCAGTTACAGCTCAGTCAACCCACCGTGCACCGCGCCATCGCCGACTTCGAGCAATTGTGTAATACCGAATTCTTTTACCGATCTAGCTACGGCTCACAACCTACCCGCCAGGCCAAGTACGTCGCCCAGCACATCGAGTTGTTTTACAGTGAACTGCAACAGGCGGTCGACGCCATGGAACAAGCGCGCGGTGAGAGCATCGGTCGCCTCGCCATCGGCAGCTTGCCACTGGCTCGCAGCGATTGGGCACCGAATGCGGTAAGCGATCTGCTGATCGACTATCCCGCCGCCGATGTATCGATCTACGACGGCCCCTACGAGGCGCAATTGCACGAACTCATGCACGGCCGCATTGACATGATTATTGGCGCACTGCGCGAACAAAAATCCGGGCTGCCGATTGTTCAACGCGCCATGTTCGATGATGAACTGAGCGTGGTCGTGCGCACTGGACATCCTTTATGCACACGCAAACAGGTTCGCGTTGAGGATTTGGTGGATTTCGATTGGATTACGCCCCACAACGAAACGCCGGGGCGGCAAGTATTTGAGCAAGTGTTCTTCGACGCGGGTTTGCAAGTACCCCAGCGTATTATCGAGTGTGGCTCCTTTATGGCGGTCAGAAAACTTCTCATGGTGAGCGATCGCGCCACTCTTCTATCGTCGCGACAGGTCGGAAACGATGTGGCGGCCAATTTGTTAACGGTGTTGCCGCTGCAATTGCCTGGCACCACCCGTAAAATTGGGGTGAGTTTTCGCAAGGGCTGGCAGCCTACCGCGCTGCAACAACGCTTTATCGATTTTCTTGGCCAAAACGCCGCTAGCGAGTAGCCAACTTACTCAAAAAGCCCACTAAGAACTGCCGCTGCTCTTCGCTAAGGTCCATATACAACCCCGCTTCGTGCTGTTCCACTTGTGTCAAGGCCTGCTGGTACCAGTCTTTACCCCGGCCGGTGACAAACAAGGCATAGGAACGGCGATCATTTTCGGTCTTGCGTCGCTCGATCAATCCCTTCGCCTCTAATTTGTCGATTGCCGCCACCATCGCCGAACGATCAATACCGAGTGCCTTGGCAATAGCTGACTGAGTGAGCCCAGGATTGTTGTAGACAATGGTGACAATCGAAAACAACCCAGCACTCGTGCCAATGCTACGGCAATTTTCAGCAAAATCATGAAACACAGCCAACTGAGCACGGCGCAATTGATAGCCGAGCGAGTCGTCTAAAAACCCCATATTAATGCTTTTTGACTTGACCATAAGTTGTTGCTGCCTTAAATTGCTTATCAATAAATTGTTTATAGCATAAACAATTTTTGTAATGAAGCCCAAAATATTAAGAGGTCTGTATGATCGATTTTCAATTCGTAACATTTTCCGTTGAAGATGGCATTGGCCACCTTCAGCTCAACCGTCCTGAAAAAAAGAACGCCATTCACGACCCCTTAGTCGATGAAATCGATTACGTCTTAAACCACATTCCTGAAGAGGTTCGCGTCATTGTACTATCGGGCAATGGCACTGAATTCTGCGCTGGTCTCGATCTGGCTGAGCTTAAAGCGCGCAACGCCTTCCAAGTGGTAAAGCACTCTAACAACTGGCACCGTATATTTGCCAACTTCCAGTCTCAGGGCGTGCCCATGGTAGCGGCCATGCACGGCGCGGTCATCGGCGGTGGCATGGAAATCGCTGCCTGTGCACATGTGCGCGTGGCGGATGAAACGACCTACTATTCGCTGCCCGAAGGTCGTCACGGCATTTTCACTGGCGGCGGTGCATCGGTTAACGTGCGCACCATTATTGGTGCCAGCCGCATGACCGAAATGATGTTAACCGGCCGCAAATTGACCGCCCACGAAGGCGAAAGCTACGGCATGTCTCACTACGTGGTGCCGAAGGGCGAATCATTAAATAAGGCCTTTGAACTGGCCAAGACCATCGCCACCAACTCGCCCTACTCTAACTGGGCCATGACCACGGGTATTACCCGCATCGACAACATGTCTGCCGAAGAAGGTCTGTATACTGAGTCACTGATTTGCGGCATTACCCAAACAAGCCCCGAAGTACAGGCGCGCTTGGATCACTTCCTGAACCGCAAGAAGAAATAAGGCGTCGCGTATGGACATTCAAAACCATCACTTTGTTGTCACCGGCGGTAGCTCGGGTTTGGGCGCTGCCGTCACTCGACGTTTGGTAGCCGCTGGGGGTAAGGTCACCATCGCCGACGTCAATGTTACCAAAGGTGAAGAACTGACCGCGGAGCTTGGCGGCAATGTCATTTTTGCCCACACCGACATCACTAGCACCGATTCTGTGCAAGCGTGTTTGAACAAGGCAGTTGCCTCCTTTGGTGAGATCAAGGGGCTGATCAACTGCGCCGGCATTCCCGGCGCGAGTCGTGTGGTTGGTCGCCATGGCGCCCACGATTTAGAGATGTATAGCCGCATCATTAACGTCAACCTGGTGGGTACCTTCAACATTATCCGCCTGACGGCAGAAAAAATGCAGCACAACGCCCCAGGCGAATCTGATGAGCGAGGCGTGATCATCAACACCGCCTCTGTCGCAGCATTTGACGGTCAGATTGGACAAGCCGCTTATTCGGCGTCTAAGGGCGGCATTGTGAGTATGACCTTACCCTTGGCACGAGAATTTGCCAACTTTGGCATCCGCGTAATGACCATTGCCCCCGGCATGTTTTTGACTCCCATGGTGGACGCCCTGCCCCCAGAGGCACAAGCATCATTGGGCGCCGCGGTTCCCTTCCCGAAACGTTTGGGTCGCCCCGAGGAATATGCTCAGTTGGCACAGCAGATTATTGAGAACGTCATGCTGAATGGTGAAGTGATTCGCCTGGATGGTTCGATTCGGATGCAAGCCAAGTAATACGTGTGGGACCTTGTTCGCAGAACAAGGGAACGGATGATTTTTAACATGCAAATCTATTCCCTTGCTCTTCTAGAAGGTCCCACACGGCAACACACCAAGGTCCCACCAAAAGAAGCTTATAGTCACCCACAGATGAGGCAAAATCGCTATGCCAAGTAACAGAATCTCGTCATACCACTGGCTCGCTGGGGTCTCAATCACTCTTTTAGCAGGCTGCGCCGAACCAGTTAGCGATACCGAGCAAGTCATGCTCGAACAACGCCACAAACCTATCATTAAGCAGGCGGGCTTACTCTTCAAAGATCTCAACAACAACGACGTGGTCGACCCCTACGAAGACTGGCGCCTTTCGGCGGCAGTACGCGCGCAGGACTTAGTAACTCGCATGACACTGGAAGAAAAGGTCGGCAGTATGATGCACTCCACCCTTCCGGTGATCGATGGCGTACTGGGGGTATCAGACAACGGTTACGATCTTGACGCTTTAACGCGCGGCGATTTAAGCAAGCATATTACGTATTATTTGACGCGTCTGAATGGCGAACCCAATGCACTGGCCGCTCAAAACAACACTGTTCAAGCCGAAGCCGAAAAAACACGCTTGGGGATTCCGCTCTCTATCAGCACCGATCCACGCCACCACTTTCAGGACATTGTCGGTTCGTCGAGCAGCGCCTACGGCCTATCCAAATGGCCTGAAACGATTGGATTGGCAGCGCTACGCGACCCAGCGACTAGCGAATACTTTGCCGCCACAGTTGCTCGCGACTATCGCAAACTCGGCATACATATTGCGCTTGGTCCACAGGCCGATCTCGCCAGTGAGCCGCGCTGGTCACGCCAAGCAGGTGCCTTCAGCAGTGAGGTCGCCCTTACCCAGCAACAAGTGGCCGCCGTGGTGCGTGGCCTGCAAGGTTCAAGCGAGGGATTGACCTCAGATGGCGTATTATCGGTGGTTAAACACTGGGTTGGATACGGCGCGGCTGATCGTGGCTATGACGGACATAACTCTTATGGTCGCCATGTTAAAGTCGACGAACAAAACTTAGAGCTACACATCGCCGCTTTTCAAGGCGCCTTTGAACAACACGTAGGCGCTGTCATGCCCACCTACGCCGTGCTCAACCAGCTAACCGTCGACGGCCAACCCATCGACGTGGGCGCAGGTTACAGCAAGTATCTATTGAAAGACCTACTGCGGCAACAAAAGGGTTTTGATGGGCTGATCATCTCCGATTGGTACATCACCTTGGACTGCAACCAACAGTGCCGTGAGCCAAACCAAAAACAGGGTGAAGAAGACGTTTCCATGGCTTGGGGGGTAGAAGATCTTCCGCGGATCGAACGCTTCATTCGCGGCGTTAACGCTGGGATCGATCAATTTGGTGGCGAAAACGACACCCAACCTCTCATCGAGGCGGTACTTGGGGGGGCAATTGACGAATCGCGCATCGATGCGTCGGTGAAGCGCGCGCTGTTAAGCAAATTCCAGCAGGGGCTTTTTGAAAACCCCTACGTCGCGGAGCAGGTGACATTGGACCAAGAGGCTATCGAGACCGCCTATCGCACGCAAGCGCGTAGCCAAGTGCTTTTGCAAGGGGCGGCGTCGCTACCACTTAGCCAGGGGCTAACTGTATACAGTGCAGGTATGGATAGCGCGGTTTTGGCCAACGCAGGCTTTCATGTTGTCGATGATATCGAGCGTGCCGAATTAGTTATCATTAGAACCAGCACCCCATTCGAACGCCTCCACCCCTATCAATTTTTCAGCGAACTGCAAAAAGAAGGTCGCCTAAACTTCCAACCAGGCGATGAAGCCTACGATATTTTGCAGCGTGCGCCAAAGGATAGTACGGTCGTTTTTTCGGTATTCATGGATAGACCACCCATCCTAAGCACGATTATTGAGCGCGCCGATATCGTTATTGGTAATTTTGGCGTGAGCGATGAAGCCTTTGTGGCAAGCTTATTTGGGACGTTACCCATCGAGGGCCGCCTACCCTTTGAATTGCCATCCTCGATGACGGCTGTAGAAGCGCAACACTCTGCACTACCCGACGACAGCAAACAGCCGTTGTTTCCGTTTGGTTTTGGACAGGACGTCAAAATGCAAGAGTAAAACTCGCCGCTCGGCGCTTTACAAACGGAGCCGCATACACCAACATGCCATCAAATCAAACAACGCCAATTACGAGTATGACAAACATTCATACCTACTCACCTATCAGCTTAGCCATCAATTGGCGTAGCGAGATTTGTACTGATAACGCTATAAGGCTCCAAGAGCTGCAGGAAATACTCAACGACTGCTCGGATATTTCGATTGCCGGTATCGACTGGCCACTAGGCTATGGCGACTTAAATCACGACAACCTGCCGCTGTTCTTCCAACCAGTTGCCGTTATCAGCCTCATAGAAGCATGTCTCGAACCCGATATTAAACAAGCCGATTTGTATATCTATGACGATTGCTGCGCAGTGGCGCACATCGTGTTTGCGGATATCGCAAACGACTCCCCCAATGATGTAGCACTCTCAAAACGCACCGAAGAAATTATCAATGTATACGCCAAATCAGTCTGCCAAACAGTTTTCCAAGCGACAAGCCGGCAGGCGTTTATCGGTGTAAATGATTATGTTGTGATGAAAAGCTTGGATAATATCGCTTTGCAACATGGCAGAGTGCTTTGGACTGCTCGAACGCATATAGGACAGGCTGATTGGGATATAGAGACATGGCTTGGTGAATACCACTGCAGTAGCGACTATTTGCGCATTGGTTCTGGCAACTCCTGGCTGATCAATCCCAGCCTTGGCGAACATTTTCATCGTGTCATGCTATTTGCACAGTACCACTCAGCGATCTACAGCCAGTATGAGAGCATGTTAAACACTAGCCTGAATGCGTTTAATCGCTTCTCTCAGCAGATTGTAATGAAAGATAGTGATATTCAACGCCACCAAACACTGGTCGATCATCTTGATTATATCAACATCAATTATTCTTCTGCGTGTTACGGCACACAATCAACACGTCGAGAAATGCTACAACATTTTCAAAACAGCTGGCAGATTGATGAGCAACAGCAGCGTATTGTTAAACTCGCCGAACTCGTCCAACAACGCTTACAGCGATTGAAGCAAGATTCGCTGAGACAGCAAAACAAGATCACTCAAGGCCTACTTGGGTTTCTAGGTGCGCTCGGCGTGATAGGCCTTTTATTTGATCTCAAAAGTTTTAGCCACAGTATCGATGACAACTCACCTATCATGGCATTACTCGCTGACATTTCACCTGATGTGTTACTCGGAGGTGCCATGTTAATCGCGATGGCAGTCTCACTGCTTGTTTACAGGAATCACGAATGACCGAGCGCATTCACTATCAAATGATCATTAGTTGTCCAGAAATGGATTATGAGGCCGCAAAAAAACTACTAGCGCCGATATTGTCTGAACGCTTTGCTGGTGCAACATTCAACGCGGTGGATGGGGCGTGGTCTCAACAAGGCGATCAATTCAAACACCAATATACAGAGATTGAGTTTGAGCATGGCATTAGAATCGACTGCACTACCTTACCTGATGAAAATACCGTCGAGATCTTTCAATACGCGGCACAGGCTCTAAAAAACGTCACGGGCTGGGATATCAAATGGGTACACCTAGAATCTTGGCCGGTCTCAGCCGGACACTTTTCTATTTAACCCGCCACCGAGCATAAAAAAACCGGGACAAGCCCGGTATTTTAAAACGTAAGAATTAACCCACCACTTTTTTCATCGCGTCGGCGAAATAAGGCAAGTTATTGGCGTTGAGACCCGCGACGTTGATACGACTTGAGCTCACCATATAGATGCTAAAGTCAGTCTTCAGTTGCGCTACTTGCTCTGGTGTAATTCCCAGGAATGAGAACATACCGTTTTCGTTGTTCATGAAATCAAATGATTGTGCAACGCCCGCCTCTTTCAAAGAATTGGCTACCAAAGAGCGCAGACCGTTGATGCGGTCGCACATTTCGATCAATTCGCCATGCCACACGTTGGTCAATTCTTCAGACGCCAGAATGGTTTCAACCACCGCCGCACCGTGATCGGGGGGCATAGACCAGATTGCGCGAGCTACAACACCCAGATTGTCTACCGCATTGCTAGCGGCTTGTTCGGTTTCGCTTACCACCATAGTGGCACCTACACGTTCGCGGTACAGACCAAAGTTTTTCGAACACGAAGCCGCGACGAGCATCTCTTTCACATTGGCCGCCATGTAACGTAAACCCGCTACGTCTTGCTCCAGACCAGAACCAAAACCTTGGTAAGCCAAATCAACAAAAGGCGTTACGCCCTTCTCGTTCAACAGGTCAGTCAGTTGCTTCCACTGCTCTAGTGATAGGTCAGCGCCACAGGGGTTGTGGCAGCAACCGTGCACCAACACCACGTCGCCGGCGACCAAACCACCGCGAAGATCGTCCATCATTCCGTCAAAATCAATCGATTTGGCGGCAGTATCGTAGTAAGTGTATTCTTTGATCGTAAGACCCGCGCCCTGAATCAAGGGAATGTGGTTAGCCCAAGTGGGGTTGCTTACCCAAACGTTGGCGTTGCTGTTACAGCGCGCAATAAGGCGAGAAGCCAGACTCAATGCGCCAGTACCGCCCGGGGCTTGCACCGCACGGGCACGTTTATTGGTCATCACCACGTGATCTTTGCCAAAAACAAGCTCCAACATGCTTTGGTTAAAACCCACATTACCGGTAGGCGCCAAGTAAGTTTTGCTAGGCTGATTTTGCAGCAAAAAGGCCTCAGCCTGTTTTACAGCGGCCAACACAGGGGTTTCTCCGGTTTCGGTTTTGTACACACCCACACCCAAGTCTATCTTGTTAGGGTTGTTATCAGCGCGGTATTCAACCGAAAGGCTTAAGATGGCATCTGCTTTAATGGGTTGTAACTGTTCGAACATTTCGCGTGTTCCTGTGTCAAAGAAAAATAGAGGTGAATTATCCCACGCTTTTGAGGACTTGTGCAGTCTCTTTAACGTATTTGCTTGAAGTCTTTATGTAAAAAATACACACTCAAACCTCAACTAAGGAGAGTTTGTTGATATGTTCTTTCAACGTCGTATTCGTCACGCCCTGCTTGCGTTTGCACTGTTTAGCAGTAGCCAGGGTCTGTCGGCCATGGAATTCACCCCATTAGAGCCGACCACCACTCAGGAAATCACCACCATTGAGATATTAGAAAAGCTGCGTATGTTGCACTTCTCAAGCATCCCGATCGATGATGCATTGTCTTCCAATTTATTCGATGGCTATTTGAAAGCCCTCGACCCCAATCGCTCCTATTTGAGCCAGCAGGATATCGCCGAATTCACCGAGTACCGCTTTAAATTCGACAATATGCTAAAACGCGGCAATCTCGATGCGGCGTTTACCATGTTTAATCGCTATCAGCAGCGCTATATCGATCGCGTAGAAAAGAACATCGAGCTATTGGGCAACGTAGAAAATTTCACATTTGATAGCGATGAAGAACTCGTTATCGACCGTTCGGAAATGCCCTGGCTCGAGACCGAGCAAGAATTTGACGACCTGTGGCGCCGCACCCTGAAATACCAATTACTATCGCTTAAACTCGCGGGCAAGTCGCTTGAAGATAGCGCCGAGCAACTGGTGCGTCGGTACAAAAACAATCTCGACCGCAGTGTGCAGATTGCCAACGAAGACGTGTATCAACTATTCGTCAACTCGCTGACCTCGCTGTACGATCCCCATACGTCATATTTCTCCCCTCGCACGTCTGAGAACTTCAATATTTCCATGAGCTTATCATTGGAAGGTATCGGAGCGGTTCTTCAACGTGAGGATGAATACACCAAAATTGTGCGTATTGTTAAAGGCGGCCCAGCCGATAAACAGGGACAGCTTAAAGCTGCCGATCGTATTGTGGGCGTTGCGCAAGGTGCTGACGGCGAGTTTAAAGATGTCATTGGCTGGCGCCTCGACGAAGTGGTCGATCTGATTCGCGGCCCTAAGGATTCTGTCGTTAAGCTGGAAGTCATTCCCTCAGACAGCGATGAAGGCGCACGAGAGATCGTCACCATCACCCGCAACAAGGTCAAACTTGAAGACCAAGATGCACAGAAGAAGGTGGTTGAAACGGTCAACGCCAATGGTGATATCGTGAAGGTGGGTGTGATTCAAATACCAGCCTTCTATATTGACTTTGAAGCGCTGCGCAACGGCGACCCCGAGTATAAGAGCACCTCTCGCGACGTCCAAAACCTCCTCAATGAAATGATCGAGCAAGACAATATCGAAGGCTTGATCATCGATCTGCGTGGCAATGGGGGCGGTTCGCTACAAGAGGCCAACGCGCTAACGGGGTTGTTCATCGAAGCCGGTCCTACGGTGCAAATCCGCAAGGCTAGCAAGCGCGTGCTGCGCCAAGGCAAACCCATCCCAACACCATTCTACGATGGTCCATTGGTGGTCATGATCGACCGTTTGTCAGCGTCAGCCTCGGAAATTTTTGCCGGCGCTATACAAGACTATAAGCGCGGTATCATCGTCGGCGAACAATCATTTGGCAAGGGCACCGTGCAATCACTGGCGCCATTAGAGTCTGGGCAACTGAAATTGACCGAGTCAAAGTTTTATCGCATCTCTGGTGAATCTACCCAGCATCGTGGCGTGATTCCCGACATTCACTTCCCAGTAAGCCTTGATCACGACAAGGTGGGTGAAAGCGCCCTAGACGCGGCCCTACCTTGGGACACCATTCGTCCGGTGCGTCATTACAGCTACCAAATTGACGAGGCCACCATCGATGCCGCACGCATTGCCCACGACCAGCGCATCACCGCAGATCCCGACTTCGTGTTCGTAGAGAGACGCTTCGAAGCCATGAAAGCGAGAGCAGAACGCAAAACGCTTCCTCTCAATGAAGAGAAGTTGCAAGCACTGCGCGATGCTGATCGCCAGGTAATGCGTGATTTAGAAAACGAGCGTCGCAAAGCCAAGGGTGAGGAACTGTTGAGCGAAGAGGAAATTGAGGAGATGGTAGCCGCAGAAACCGAACCTGTCACACCACCGAGTGACGAGGATGAGGAAGAGGCAGAACAGCCTGCCGATTTTTACTTAGAAGAAGCCGCGCGCATCATGGGGGACGCCTTCTTCAAAGGCACGCCTCAATTAGCAGACAATAAAACGGCCTCGGTCTCGAGCTAAGAGATCTTGGGAAGTTTGGCGAGGTATTTGTCCAAGCCATTGGCAAATGCCTGCCGATCCTGCGCTGACAATGGCGCGGGGCCCCGTCCCTGAATACCACTGGCACGCATGGTGTCGTAAAAATCTCGCATATTTAACTTCGCGCCAATATTCTGTTTGGTCAGCGGCTCGCCACGATTGTTGATCACCTGTGCGCCCTTAGCTATGGCATCTGCTGCCAAGGGAATATCATTGGTTATCACCAAGTCGCCCGTCTCACAGGCGGCTACAATGGCGTTATCTGCTTCGTCAAAACCACCACTTACGACGCGGTAGGACAAAAACTTAGAGCCGGGTAACTGCGTAGGGCGATTAGCCACAAACACCGTCGGTGTAGAGGTTCGGTTAGCAGCTTTACAAATAATATCTTTGATGGCAGTGGGAATGGCGTCGGCGTCGATCCAGATCGTGGTCATTAAAGCATCTCAATAATAGTTTTAGCGGCCATTAAGGGGGTTTCTTCACCCGCCATCACCTGACGCTGTAACTCCGGGAGTAAGGCGCGAATATCGGGGTTGGCCTGCAGTTTTTGCTGCAACAACTCCTGGATCAAACTCTGCATCCACTGGCGACTTTGGCGTTGCCGTTTAGCCTGAAAATGACCGACCTGCTCCGCCTGTGCCACATAGTCAGCCAGCATGGCCCACACCGCGTCAATACCGGCGTTTTGTAATGCCGAGCACTGCAAAACAGGCGGCGACCAAAAACTTTGCGGCGAGAGTAAATGCAGTGCACTTTGGTAGTGGCTCTGGGTTTGCTTAGCTAGGTTGACGCTATCGCCATCCGCCTTATTAATCACCAGCGCATCCGCCAACTCCATGATGCCCTTTTTAATACCTTGCAACTCGTCGCCTGCATTGGGAAGCATGAGTACCATAAAAAAGTCGACCATCGCGGCCACCTGGTACTCTGACTGCCCCACTCCAACAGTTTCAACGATGATCACATCATAGCCCGCTGCCTCACACAGCAGCATGGTTTCGCGCGTCTTTTGCGCCACCCCGCCCAATGAGCCCTGTGAGGGCGAAGGACGAATAAAAGCACCGTCTTGACGCGACAGCACCTCCATACGGGTTTTATCGCCCAGAATACTACCACCCGAGATGGGGGAACTGGGGTCGACAGCAAGCACCGCCACGCGCTTGCCCTGTGATAATAAATACAGGCCAAACGCTTCAATAAACGTCGACTTGCCAACACCTGGAATGCCGGTGATGCCGATACGCACGCTATTGCCGGTGTGCGGCAATACGCGCTGCAGTAATTGCTGAGCAGCGTCGCGGTCATCGCTGCGCTGACTTTCAATCAAAGTAATCGACTTGGCGAGTGCACGCCGGTTACCTTGAATTAATGCCTCGACATCGATGGCCACGGCGCCCCCTTAGCCCTGCGCCTTTTTAATGCTTTCCAGCACGTCGCGAGCCGCTAGCGGAATCTTGGTGCCGGGACCAAAGATTCCCACCACACCCGCTTGATACAAGTAGTCGTAATCCTGCTTGGGAATCACACCGCCCGCCACCACGATGATATCGCTAGCGCCCTGTTTGTTGAGTTCTTCGATAAGCTGCGGTACCAGCGTTTTGTGACCCGCGGCTTGAGAGGACACACCCACGACATGAACATCGTTTTCGATGGCTTGCTTGGCCACTTCCTCTGGGGTCGAAAACATAGGCGACAGGTCGATGTCGAACCCTACGTCGGCAAACGCGGTGGCAATGACTTTGGCGCCGCGATCGTGGCCGTCTTGACCCATCTTGCACACCAACATGCGAGGGCGTCGACCAAACTGCTCAACAAAAGCGTCGATGTCACTTGCAATACCTTGCCACATATCATCGTCCTCATAAGCGGCGCCATATACACCAGACACGGTTTGTGCGGTGGCATTAAAACGTCCTACGGCACGCTCGATAGCGTAAGAAATTTCACCCACTGTAGCACGTGCACGCGTGGCCTGTACCGACAGATCTAGCAAGTTGCCCTGGCCGCTCTCAGCCGCTTGGAAGATGGCTTCCAACAGCGTTTCAACGGCCGCTTCATCGCGTTCACCGCGAATACGACCGAGACGATCCACCTGAGACTGACGCACCTTGTCGTTATCGATTTCAAGAATGTCGACATCTTGCTCTTCCGCTAAGGTGTATTTGTTAACACCCACGATAACGTCTTCGCCGCGGTCGATCCGCGCTTGTTTGCGCGCCGCTGACTCCTCAATCTTAAGTTTGGGCATACCCGTTTCGATGGCCTTGGCCATGCCGCCCTGTGCTTCGACCTCTTCAATCAATTCCCAAGCCTTGTCGGCAATATCCTTAGTAAGGCTTTCCATCATGTATGAGCCGCCCCAAGGGTCAACTACTTTGGTGATACCGGTTTCTTCTTGAATGATCAACTGGGTATTGCGTGCGATGCGAGCCGAAAACTCCGTTGGCAGTGCAATCGCCTCGTCCAACGCGTTGGTATGCAGCGACTGAGTGCCACCGAAAACGGCGGCCATCGCTTCGATAGTGGTGCGCACGATATTATTGTATGGGTCCTGCTCGGTCAGCGACCAACCCGAAGTCTGGCTGTGGGTACGCAACATCGATGATTTGGGATTCTGCGGGTTGAACTCACTGACGATTTTAGCCCACAACAAGCGCGCCGCACGCAACTTGGCGATCTCCATATAGAAGTTCATACCAATGCCCCAGAAAAACGACAGACGCGGTGCGAACTGATCGATATCAAGGCCCGCCGCGATTGCGGTTCGAATGTATTCCTTACCGTCAGCCAGGGTATAGGCCAATTCTAGCGCCGCATCTGCACCGGCCTCTTGAATGTGGTAACCCGAAATTGAGATGGTATTGAACTTGGGCATATGCTGAGACGCGTAAGCGATGATGTCGCCGATGATTCGCATCGAGGGTGATGGAGGATAAATATAGGTATTGCGCACCATGAACTCTTTCAGAATATCGTTCTGGATAGTGCCCGACAGATGATCTTGGCTGACGCCCTGTTCTTCAGCCGCGACAATATAGCCCGCCAGTACCGGCAGCACGGCACCGTTCATGGTCATCGAAACCGATACTTTATCGAGCGGAATACCGTCGAACAGAATCTTCATATCTTCCACGGAATCAACTGCCACACCGGCCTTACCAACGTCGCCCGTAACGCGCGGGTGATCCGAGTCGTAGCCGCGGTGAGTGGCTAAGTCGAACGCCACCGACACGCCCTGCCCACCCGCCGCCAGCGCTTTGCGATAGAAAGCATTGGACTCTTCAGCGGTAGAAAAACCAGCGTATTGGCGAATGGTCCAGGGGCGGCCAGCGTACATGGTGGCTTGCGGGCCACGAATATATGGCGCCATGCCGGGCATGGTGTTGGTATATTCAAGCCCTTCAGTATCTTCACGAGTGTAAAGTGGTTTAACGTCGATACCCTCAGGGGTATGCCAGGTTAAATCGTCCAACGTTTTGCCACGCATCTGCTTATTTGCCAGTTCGCGCCACTCGGCAACATTGTGTTGTTTGGGTTTAAAATTCTCAGACATGGTAATACCTTAGTGATCTTCGCAGGGCTGATTTAATTCGATCAACACGCCGTCGCAGCTTTTGGGGTGAATAAAGATCACCTTGCAATTGTGGGCGCCTTTGCTAGGCGCATCGGACAAAAATACATAGCCTTTGGCTTTTAAACGCTCGATATCGGCGTCGATGTCATCGGTGCGGAAGCAAAGATGATGCAGACCTCCCGGGCGCTTCTCAAGGTATTTGGCAATGGCACCCTCGCCGTTAAGCGGGTGAACCAATTCAATCTGTGTCGCTGGCACCGGGAAAAAGGCGGTCGAGGTCTTCGCCGCAGGCACATCTTCGGTGCCCTTAAATTCTAAGCCAAAATCATTCATAAAGCGCTCGATAGCCGCACTTAAGTCGGGCACGGCAATGGCGATATGGTCTAATCCTGTAATCACTGCAAACTCCTTAGTGAGCCAGTTTGGCGAGGAAGCTATCGGTCGCTTTTTGCTTGCGGGCGGCTTTGTCTTCTTCGCTTTCAATAACAATTTTTTCATCGGGTGTCACTTTAAATAGTGGCTGCCCCTTTTTAATAATGGTGCCGTCGGTGTCAATCAACACTTTATCGATGGTGCCTGCAAAGGTCGCTTTAACCTTGTTAAACATCTTCATCACCTCGACAATGTAGAGGGTATCGCCAGCGTTGAAATGATCGCCCTCTTTCACATAGACGTCCATATCTGGCGCTTCACGCGCGTAAAACATACCACCGCTAGCGGCTAAAATCTCGTCCGACTTAGCGACTGGAGGAGGTACAAGTACCTTGGCCATCTTATCCTGTAGCGCAGTATCGGTCAGGCGTTCTGGAATGGTGATACTCAAGTCGTCATTCACTCTGAGATCAAAGAAACCCGTCTCAATGGCGATTTCGGGCAGAATCAGCAGGACTTCGGTGCCTAGACGGTAACCCTCGTGCGCTGCTTGTGATGCCCGCCAAAGATCGGTATCAAAACCCTCGGGGGCACTACCTGACAGGCATTGGCACAGACTGAGATAGTCATCAGTCCCTAAACGAGACTGTAACTCGGTGTAGAAGGCCAAGGCCTCACTTAAGAGCGCGTTATCGTGGTCCCAAATCATATCAGCAGCGGCTTCGCCGGCGACATAATCCATGTTTAAGAAATGGTATAAATCGGCCAATACCTCAATCGGATTCGCCACCCACGCCAACTTGCCACCAACATGGTCGAAACTTTGCTGATTAACGCTCAACCAACCTGCCATGATGTGGGGTTGACCACACAAAATGCGCAGCAGGCGCTGCAGCATGCCCGACTTGTGATCCAGCGCATTGGCAACCGCCGCACGCGTGTCATCGCTGGCACGATCCACATGGTACTGGCGAATACGCTGGTAAGCGAATTCGATATCAATATTGTTCGCTGCCTGTTTGAGCAGGCCCACCGCCGTCAAATAAGGAACGATAAAACGCGTCGAAGGACGCGCATTGATGCCATTGCCAATAAACCAATTCACCAAACCGTAGTGAAATTCAAGGTTAGTAGCTAGGTCCTTACCCCCTAGGGTGGTCTCGCGCAGTACTTCAGCCATGGCGCGATAGCTGTCCATGCGGTCGCGACCCGTGGTCAGCAGCAGCGCGATGTTTGAATCGTAGGCTCCCGCTAGGTGATACTGCATAAATGAACCGGTATCTGGGTTGTGGTTGCAAATACCTTGATCGTCGCGAACCTCGCCATCGACGGGGTCAGACCAGTGTTCGATGATGCCGCCAGCGTGGGGCTGCAACGCTTGGTTAGTCGCATTCAAACGCGCCTCAACAGAGGTATTAAATCGCACACGACGCAGGGGTTTGGGTACGCGCTTGCCATGACGAGCCAACAGCACCATCAATTCCACCAGCGACGTTGTCACAAAGCTATCAGCAGGGTTTTCAGGATTGCAAAACTCCAAGTCGTACACCAACTCTGTCACGCGGTGCTCTACTTGGATACGCGTGTTCATTTCCATGAAAAAATGGTTTTCGTAGTCGACGATACACTCGAAGGTCGATACCGAATCAAGGCCGACAGCGGCACCAAACAGCGAGGCCTGCTCTTCCATATTGCTAAGGATTTCGCGATCCTTGGCTAAGGTCTTCGCTTCAGCGTTTTTCCCTGCCGTTTCAGCCAAAGCGACAGCATCCGCTAGCTCTTCATCGGTGACAGACACTTCAAGCAATTTCTGCTCGTGCATTTGCAGCGAACAGTCGCGACCACCCATAGTGATACACCACTCACCGTTACCGACCACCTGAATTTCGTTGTGCCGAGTGGTCTCAATATTCAACTCGGCCAGTACGTTCTTGTTGTCGCCGACGCCGTTACACTTGACTTCTGCCAAAATCTCACGCGCTAGCTCAGGGACAACCGCTGCGGCCTGTTCGATCTGTTCCGCGGGGCTACCTTGGAAGCTGGCGGGTGCACGCAAAATACGCTGCCCTTTACCACCGCCACCAGAAATAGCTTTCAGGCGGATCCGGTTACCCTGGAATTTTTCAAACATCTTGATGACTTCGCCGCGGAGCGTTTCACCCAATTCGTCGATACTGAATAAATCGATACCTTTCGCAAAAGATGCCAACAACACGGCTTCAGCGGCAGCCGATAGATCACCCTGCCAGGCGGCATCATCGACCTGCATGTCCTGTTCAACCACTAAGGCTTGCAGAGCCGCCACGTCGGGGTACTTGTTTAATAATGTTAGGGTTGTCGCGTTGTCGACGCCAGGTGTCACCGAAACACCCACCGACAACGCGGTGCGCTTGGCTTCATCTTTTAGACCGGCGCCACGGACGGTTTGTGAGCAGGGTCCAATAAAATTGAGACCAGCCTCTTCCATGGAACGCACCATTTCCTCGTCTTCGGCCATAAAACCGTAGCCGGCAAAGATCGAGTTATAACCATTGTCTTTGGAAATTTGAATGATCTGACGAATTCGCTGGATACGCTCTTCCTTTGAGGCGCCAGTATAGTCTGGGACACGATGGACGCGATTGGGATCGGTCAATTGGCGCAATTCAGGCGCCAACGCACTGGTGTATGTAATGGAATCTTTTTCCGACAACAAAATGCCGTAGTTATTGATGCCCATTTCATCGAATACATCCATCGCCTCTTTGCGAATAGGACCACGACAGATAACCAACGGGCGCATATCTTCACAGGCAAAACTGCGCGCCCAATCACTATTCGATTGACTTAAGCGGCGATTGGCGTGAATTTTAGGGTTGTTCAGGTAATTAATTGACACAAAAATATCCTCGTTTTATCCGTCGACGCTTAGTGGAATTCACGCTGCACGCCCTGCATGGGCTCAGCCTTGTAGTGGCGCAGATGGAAGGCCATGTTTTCACACAGCACGTCGCGTAGATCTGACGGCATAACGATTTGCGAAATAGACCCCAAGCTTAACGCTTCGTTAGGGTTCATCAGCTGCTCTTCATAGCGCTGGGACAGCACTTGTTCTTCGCGCTTAGCCCACGCCAACGCCACCTTGTCTGCCTCAGCTTGCGCTTCCGCCTGACTCTTACCGGAGGCGACCAACTCAGCCACTACTTCAGCTGCGCGCTTGGGAATTTCGCTACGGATTTGGCGTAGCTCTTTTTTGAACACGAACTCGATACCTGCTGGACCCATCACTGCGGCGCGTGTGGTTGGCAGCGCCACAACGAGATCGGCACCAGTGGGATAGTTATTGTAAGACGCGTAGGCACCGCCAAACGCGTTGCGCACAATGACGAGGAAACGGGGTGTGCGCAGATCGATGATCGCGTCGAGCATGGCACGACCTGCGTGCACAATACCGTTCGATTCCTGCTCGCGACCGGGCAAGAAGCCGGTGGTGTCCTCCATGAAGATAATGGGTATGTTGTACAGGTTGCAGAAACGAATGAAACGAGCGTTTTTAAAGGCGGCATCAATATCAATTTGCCCCGAAGCCACTGCGGAGTTATTGGCCACAAAGCCAATCACGTTACCGCCCATGCGCCCCAGCGCACAAATGGTATTGCGGGCGCGATCGGGTTGAATCTCAAGGTAGTCGCCGTGGTCGCACAGCTGTTGTATCAAAATACTAATATCGAACGGGGTGTTGAAGCCGGTACGTGAATTAATGGCTTTTTTAAGCAGAATATCGATATCCCAGGTTTGGCGATCAACAGGGTCCGATGTGGGTTCAAACGGCGCCAATTCGGCGTTATTGGCGGGCAAATATGCTAGAATCTGCCGCACTTTACGCAGTGCACTCACCTCATCGGGCACCACAAAATCAGTAACACCGGTTTGCGAGTGAACACCGGGGCCGCCCAATTCATCGGGCGTTACCGACTCACCTAACACGCTTTTGACAACGCCGGGGCCGGTCAAGCCAAAGAAAGTATTTTGGGGTTGAATCACAAAGGTTCCCTGACGAGGGAGGTACGACCCACCACCGGCATTGAAGCCAAACATACACATAATGCTTGGCACCACGCCAGACAGTTTACGCAGCGCCGTGAAAGCCTCGGCGTAGCCATCGAGACCGCCAACGCCGGCTGGCACATAGGCGCCAGCAGAATCATTCAACCCCACCAGGGGTATTTTACGCTTACCTGCCAATTCGAAAAGGCGGGCTAACTTAGTACCGTTAGTCGCGTCCATGGATCCGGCACGCACGGTAAAGTCGTGGCCATAGATCGCCACATCGCGGCCGCCAATGCGGCCAATGGCAGTGACTAAGGAGGCGCCGTCTAAATTCGGTCCCCAGTTTTGGAACAGCACCGTTGGTTTGGTGCCTAGATCTACCAATACTTCGATGCGCTCCCAAATGGTCATACGGTTCTTTTGGTGTTGGCGTTCGATATTGGCCACACCCGCCGCCGTGCGGGGGCGTTCCATGAGTTCATGGCCTTTTTTCAATGTGTGCTCGTAAAGGCCGGGTTCATAACTGATTTGGCCTGGAACACTAAACTCCATATCTTTCTTCACCGCGAAGGGGTTATCCAAACTGGGTTTAATCTGCTTGTCGGTCATAGTGGTATCCGTAAAACTGTGTCTTAACGTCTAATATTGAAGCAATATCTGGCCTTACAATCTTCCGCCATTTGGCCTAAAATGCTTACCATTGCTCGTCATGATGTGTAGCCAACAGTGTACAGACAAGACATTGCCAGTACAGTCGCATAAACAAGCTAATACCGCGATATCGCACCACCCTTAGATCTCTGGAGAGTCGCATTTTGAGCTCAGCTGTCCTCTACGAACTGCCCTACCACAAACATTCTAGTGAATTGTTCGCCAAGATACGTTCTCGCGACTACGCCGTCTGGCTGGATTCGTGCTTTCCTGATGGCTACAAAGGCCGATTTGATATTATGGCCGCCGATCCTGTTGAGGTACTAAGCGGCGATGACAATTCAGTGTTCTCAGACTTGCGCTCAACATTAAATGCATATTTTGGCGAGAGCCATAGCCCAGATCCAAACCTGCCTTTCATCGGCGGTGCCATTGGCTTTTTAAGCTACGATTTAAGCGACGCTGATATTCCAGTTCAGGACAACCCGCAGGAAACATTTGCCTTTCCGAAAAGCTGCATTGGTATCTACCCGTGGGCACTCATCCAAGACCATCGCAGACGCCGCTGCCTGTTGGTATGTTCGCCCAAAATCAGCGAGACCGAGCAGGCTGCACTGCGCGAACTCTTTCTTTCGTCTAGCGAAGACAATACCTGCCACAACCCGCCTGTGCTTGGCGGCAAATTTAGTCGAACAATCAGCAAAGAGCGCTATAAAAGTGATTTCGAACGCATCCAGGCCTACATCTTGGCGGGCGACTGCTATCAAGTAAATTACACCCAGCACTTTTCGGCGCACTTTTCTGGCGACCCATGGCCCGCCTACCAAGCGCTACGCCATGTGGCCAAAGCGCCATTCAGTGCCTACTTTAATATTCCGCAGGGGACGGTGTTGTCGGTATCGCCAGAGCGATTTATCAAACTTCATGGACGCCATATAGAAACCAAGCCCATCAAAGGCACTCAACCCCGCCACAGCGACGCGTTCATTGACTCTGAACGTGCAAAAGCCTTGTGTAACAGTGAAAAAGACATGGCGGAAAACCTGATGATTGTCGACCTGATGCGCAACGACATCGGCCGCCACAGCGTGCCGGGGTCGGTCGTCGTCGACAAATTATTCGAACTGGAAAGCTACAGCAACGTGCACCACCTCGTGAGTACCATCAGCGGTGAATTAGCCCCCGAATCCGACGCCGTCGATATTCTACAAGCCTGCTTTCCTGGCGGATCAATTACCGGCGCTCCGAAACGCCGCGCCATGGAAATTATCAAGGAGCTAGAAGCGACCCAGCGCTGCGTCTATTGTGGCAGCATGTTCTATCTTAGCGCTGACGGAAATATGGACAGCAGCATATGCATCCGCACCTTCGTGGTATGCGACGAGCAAATCAACTGTTGGGGCGGCGGCGGTTTGGTGGTGGATTCGCTGTGGAACAGCGAATACAACGAATCCATCCAGAAAGTCGAGCGTTTTATGACAACGCTCGAGCAGCAGTTTTTGACGGAGCCCTGACTACAGGCTCACGCCGCGACGGCTGGCTTTAACGAACTCTTTTTTCAGATCTTCGTAGGTGTGAACGGCGGGGAACTCAGGAAATTCCGCGATCACGTTAGCAGGTGCTTTGAACAAGATGCCCGCATCGGCTTCCGCCAGCATGGTGGTATCGTTGTATGAATCACCGGTCGCGATGGTGCGATAGTACATAGAGTGGAATCCGATGACTGCTTGACGCTTCGGGTTCGACTGACGTAATTTATAATCCACGATGCGACCTGTCTCAGGATCCACTTCTAACTTGTGGCACAATAACGTGGGATAGCCCAACTGCTTCATAAAGGGCATACCAAACTCATAGAACGTATCCGACAAAATCACCACTTGAAAACGCTCTCGCAACCAATTTAAAAACTCCAGCGCCCCTTCCATAGGTTCGAGCGTACTGATCACTTCTTGAATTTCTTTCAAGCCGTAACCGTGTTGATCGAGAATTTTCAAACGCTGGCGCATCAAAACATCGTAGTCAGGAATATCGCGGGTAGTGGCACGCAATTCATCGATACCCGTTTTCTCGGCAAAGTTAATCCAAACTTCTGGGATGAGGACACCCTCAAGGTCTAAACATGCGATTTCCAAAACGAGCTCCTATGTCTTAACTGGTCAGTTTTAAGTGGCCGAGAAGATACAGGTATGGTGCAGATAGCGCAACCGCTTATCTGCGCACAACAGGAAGGAAATGAAGTTAGTAGGAAGGGATATCTAGATTGCCAAACAACTCATCCAGTTCGGCTTTACTACCACAACTGTAAGCTTCATCGATAATCTGACGGTTCAAGTGTGGCGCAAAGAGCTCGATAAACTCGTACATATAGCCACGCAAGAAGGTACCACGGCGATAGCCAATTTTTGTGGTACTGGGACTAAACAGGTGACTCACATCGAGCTTCACAAGATCGGTATCAAGCTGAGTGTCGTAGGCCATATCAGCAATAATGCCGATACCCAGCCCCAAGCGCACGTAAGTTTTAATCACGTCGGCATCGGCGGCGGTAAAGACAACCTTGGGAACCAAGCCTTTGTTAAAGAAGGCTTCGTCAAGCTTCGAGCGGCCGGTAAAACCGAACACATAGGTGACAATGGGGTGCGCCGCAATATCTTCCAGTTCGAGTTTAGAGATCTGACACAGCGGGTGGTCCTTGGGCACCACAATCGCCCTATTCCACTGGTAACAAGGCATCATCACCAAATCGGAAAACAGATCTAGCGCCTCGGTAGCGATAGCGAAATCGACAGTACCATCGGCGGCTAATTCAGAAATCTGCATAGGCGTTCCCTGGTGCATATGCAGCGATACTTCAGGGTAGCGACCCATGAATTCGGAAATAACGGGAGGCAACGCGTAACGTGCTTGCGTATGGGTGGTGGCGATAGACAGCGCGCCCATTTTCTCGTTGGAGAACTCTTGAGCCACCTGTTTAATGGCATCGACCTTACGAAGGATTTCACCTGCCGTTTTAAGGATGGCTTCACCAGCTGGAGTAACACGGGTCAGGTGTTTACCGCTACGGGCAAAAACTTCTACACCCAATTCATCTTCCAAAAGACGAATCTGCTTACTGATACCAGGTTGTGATGTGTACAGGCTTTGAGCAGTGGCCGAGACGTTAAGGTCGTGGTGAGCAACTTCCCAAATATAGCGCAATTGTTGCAGCTTCATTGGCTTCTCCAGACGAGCGCAATGTTAGTTCCATTAGGTTAACATTATGATAGTTCAACTTATAAGAAAAACAAATAAAAGAACGTTAAAAATCGACCAAATAGAATAAAGCTAAGCCTTTGGGGGGGGATTTGCCACACCGTGCGGCACATGGCCCGCACTAATCGAGCCACTGGCACGACTGACATGGCCCTCCTGGTCGTCAAAAAACATATCCGCACCGAAGGCTTTTAGGAACTCGGTCTTGTCTAAACCACCCAGGAACAAGGCTTCATCAAGACGAATCCCCCACTCACGAAGGGTTAAAATTACTCTCTCGTGCGCCGGTGCCGACCGCGCCGTGACCAACGCCGTCCGAAGCAATGGGCTATCCCCCAAGTCTTGCTGCAACTGGTTCAAGGCGTGCAGGAAGGGTTTGAAGGGGCCACCACTCAGGGGCGTTTTTGCGGCACTGCGTTCACTTGCCACGAAAGCATCCAGACCAGACTCCTGGTAAATACGCTCAGCTTCGTCGGAAAAAATCACCGCATCCCCATCAAAGGCAATACATAGATTGTCATTTTCAGGGTCGGCTGATTTGCGGGAGGGGATCAGCGTTGCGGCCGCTACGTTTTTTTCCAACGCCTGACGAACATCCTCGGGTTCGGTCGACAAAAACAAGTGGCAACCAAAGGTCGACACGTAGCGATATGGGCTACCGCCGCCAGAAAACGAGGCGCGAGAAATATTCAGCCCGTAGTGTTGGATGGAATTAAACACCCGCAGGCCAGTATCCGCGCTGTTACGCGACAACAGAATCACTTCCACCCGATGACCACCGAGGTGGGCATCGATGTTGAGCAGCTTTTGCACCATCGCAAAGGCGACCCCTTTGGGCAGCAAATCATTCTCATGGTCAATTTGGTACTGACTATAAGCTTCTAGCCCCTGATCAATATAGACCTTGTGGCTGTCATCTAAGTCAAACAGTGCGCGCGATGAAATACCCACCACCAATTTGTTGTCAAAGGTCACAGGCATAGCGACTCCTACTAGCCGGAAAAATGATTGCGGTGGGGAAAGACACCAAAGCTACCCCCAGTGTGTATAAATACAATATCGCCCGACTCGCCAAAAGTGCCCTTTTGTACCTCTTTGAGCATGCCATAAAAGGCTTTACCCGTGTAAACAGGGTCGAGAAGAATACCCTCAGTGCGAGCTACATGTTCGATGGTCCGATAAATTTCGGGGCCGGCCTCGCCATAACAGGGACCAATATAGTCATCGAAGACACTGATCTGTAGCTGTTTACGAAGGGTCCATTGCCCATAGCGCTGCTGCCATTCATCGATATCTTCGTTTACTTTATCAATGAAATATTGAGCATCGTCGCACACCGCCACACCGTGCACTTGAGCATGCAGATGATGAGCAACCGCGCCGACCGTCAAGCCTGCCTGCGTACCCCCAGAGCCGCTTGCGCAAACAATATGCTGCGGTGCGATACCCGCTTGCTTAAAGTTGTGACGCAACTCTTCGCAGGCGTGAATATAGCCCCAAATACCCACTCCGTCGCTGGCACCGGTTGGCACGGTCCAGGCCTTGTGGCCGCGCTCTGCATACTCAGCCACTAATTCATCGAAAATAGCGGATAAATTGGCAAAATATTCACGCTCTTGGTAATAGGAAATCTCAGCACCGAACAGTTTATCCAATAACAAGTTGCCATCGGCGTCGGCACTAGGTTCGCCGCGTAAAACTAGGTGAATCTTGAGCCCCAAGCGGGCGCCGAGCGCCGCCGTAGCGCGACAATGATTGGATTGTAAGCCACCACAGGTAATGACCGTGTCACAGCCGTTGGCGATGGCGGCGGCGAAGATAAACTCAAGCTTGCGGATCTTATTCCCCGTTGACACCGCTTCGGTCAGATCATCGCGTTTTATCCAGATACGATGACTACCCAGTTGGCGTGAAATGCTGCTGAGAGGCTGCAGTGGCGTGGGAAGAAGCGCAAGCGACAAACGATCGGGGGTCGATGGAAACACACCTAGCTCCTTGTGGTAAAAATGGTGCTCTTCCGGCCGGAAGAGCACGCGTATCACTTAGATAGACTTTAGTGTGCCTTTTGGCAGGATGCCAGATACGGCATGCTTTTGGAATTTCATTTCAACGTTGTCGGCTACCTGAAGCACGACATAGCTGTCTTCCAACTTAGTCACCTTGCCTAACAGGCCTGCAATGGTGGCCACTTCGTCACCTTTGCTCAACTCGCCCATCATTTTTTCGTGATCTTTTTGACGCTTGCGCTGGGGGCGAATTGCCACAAAATAAAACACCACAAACAACAGAATTAAAAAGCCAAATTGAATGGCGGCGGCATTTTCTGGCACTTGGCCCGCTTGTTGTGCCATGGCAGAAGAAATGAATAACAGCATTGCTACCTCGTAATCATAGGTTGAAAAATTAACGAGCTCTATTCTGCTACAAAACAGCGCCAGAAGGTAGAGCTAAAAACTGTGCCAACTGCTCTATTTCGAATGGCCAGGCGATTTCCATATCGATATCTGGACGAAACAGCACCGGTATCTCGGTGGCATAGATCTCTAGTAGCGCATCGTCTTCGGCAATATCGCATTTTTGTAATTGGTGAGGAAAGGCCGACGCGAGATGATCGAGCATTGCTTCGACCTGCTCACACAGGTGACATCCAAGTGTTGTGTAGAGCACGAGGTGCATTAATCGAGAGAAATCCCTAGGTTACTCACACCGTCATTGCGGCTGTATTCACGCAGCGATTTCAACTGCGCTCGGCGGTCAGCGGCGGCAAGCTGCATGTCGTACAAGCGGTTGTATACTTCGCGCTGAAAAAAAGCCTCTTCCTGCCACAGCGGGTGCATGCTGAGCTGGTCTAAATCCTCGCCCTGCACGTCTAATAAAGCAGTAATGCCCTCTGAGCTAATGTGGCTTAACGCGATTAACATGTCGTCGTTAAAGGCGTCGAAATTTTCTAGTAATTCGCCCAAAGCCACACAAAAATCACTGGCAGGGAACACACCAAAACCATCGAAGTCATCAACATTTGGAGTAATCGCTTCTAACTTATCCAGTTGCGCCGCCATATTTACAGCCGCTTGCGGCAGCGTGATCTTTTCCCACACAACATCGACGATAGCCTTGGCTACCCTAGCATCACCAGCGTCAAAGGCTTCACAGAACAACAAATAGTTGGGCAACATGCGCTGGATCAAACAGGCTGCAAAAATACGTTTGGACGCGTCTTCCAATTGTTCAGACTGGGGGAAGCTCATCAGGGCTGTGGTCATGGCGATATCTCAAAAATGGCTTAAACAGAGTCGGAAATTCATCGGACGGCGAGTATAATAACAAAGTCTTGAATAAGAAGGGATGACCATGGGAATTGTTCTAGAAAATCTTCGGCGCGAATACACCAAGGGCGGTCTACACCGCGCCGACCTCAACGAAAACCCACTCGAACAGTTCAACGGTTGGTTACAGCAGGCGGTAGATGCTGGCTTGAGCGATCCTACCGGAATGTCTGTCGCCACGGTCGACGCCGACGGGCAACCCTCGCAACGTATCGTACTATTAAAGCACTTAGACGAACATGGCTTTGTGTTTTTTACCAATTACGGCTCTAACAAAGCGCGCGACATCGACCAAAATCCAAACGTTAGCCTGCACTTCCCTTGGATAGAACTCGACCGCCAGGTCATTGTAAAAGGTACTGCCTGCCGCATCCCCACAAAAGAAAGCATGAATTATTTCCTGTCGCGTCCGGCAGACTCACAACTAGCCGCATGGGCATCGCAACAGAGCCGCAAGATTACTACCCGTCAGTTTTTGGAAAGCCAGTTTTTGCATATGAAAGAAAAGTTTAAGCACGGAGAGATCCCCTACCCTGACTTTTGGGGTGGCTACCGCGTTGAGCCCCACAGCATTGAATTTTGGCAGGGCGGAGAAAACCGTCTGCACGACCGCTTTCTCTATCGTCGAGCAGATACGGGCTGGGATATCGAGCGACTCGCGCCGTGATCGATATCGCCAAGGGCTTCGAGCTTTTCAATCAAATCCCACATGTTAATTTCCTCGGCATCATGTTTGAAGGCGTGGAAGGCGACGAGGTGATCATGCGCCTGCCTTACAGCGACAAAATCATAGGTAATCCGGAGACTGGCGTGATCCACGGTGGCTCTATCACAACGTTGATGGACACATGCTGCGGGATGGCCATGGCCTGGGCACGTGGCAAAGTCGAACCCAACCCAACACTAGATTTGCGCATCGACCACATGACAGCGGCTGTCGCCAAGCGCGACATTATTGCTAAGGCCGAAGCTTATCGGGTGACCCCTAGCATCGCCTTTATCCGCGGCGTAGCCATTGAAGAAGGCAGCGAAACCATCCTAGCTCACGCTGTAGCGACCTTCATGATTGTTAAGCATCGAGGGCTTAACACATGATGCGTGAAACCATGTTAGAAGCGCGTCGCAGCGGTGAATTTCAACGCGCCATCGACAGCGTCCCCTATGCCAAAATGCTCGGCATGTCCTGCCTCATCATGGGTGATGAACTGATATTCAAACTCGCCGCTAGCCAACACAATATCGGCAACCCACTGCTACCCGCCATTCACGGTGGTGTTCTAGGGGGATTTATGGAGGCAGCCGCGGGATTTCACATCGCATTTCTCAGCGATATTGAGCAGTTACCCAAGATTGTTGACTTTTCGCTCGACTATTTACGTTCGGCCAAGGTCGTGGACACCTTTGCCAAGTGCCACGTGGTAAGGCAAGGTAAACGCGTCGCCAATGTACAGGTTACCGCGTGGCAGACGTCGTTCGACGAACCAATCACCACCGCGCGGGCACACTTTTTACTTCCTAACGAGTAACGCGATAAGGGCGCGGCATTTTGTCGGGCCCATTGATCGACGAGCACACGGTGTGCAACAAGCCATCTTTAATACTGTAAATCAGACCGTGCACCCACATCTTTTGGCCGCGCGACCAGGCCGCTTGAACAATCGAGGTATGGCAAACATTGGCCATTTGCTCAACCACGTTCAATTCGCACATACGATCTACGCGTAAATCCTCGTCTTCAATATCATCCAAATCACTCTGATGACGGTAGTAAACGTCGCGAATATGACGCAGCCAATTATCGATGAGGCCGTACTGTTCGTTTTGCATCGAGGCACGCACACCACCACAGCCGTAGTGACCGGTAACCATAATGTGCTCTACCTTAAGCACCTCCACCGCATACTGTAAAACTGACAGAAAATTTAGGTCGGAGTGGACAACCACGTTGGCCACGTTGCGGTGAACAAACAACTCACCCGGGCGCAGGCCGACAATCTCATTGGCCGGCACGCGCGAATCGGCACAGCCAATCCATAGGTAGCGTGGCGTTTGCTGGTCAGCTAAGGCACTGAAAAACGCCGGATCGTCACGGGTCATTTCTTCGGCCCAGGCGGCGTTATTAACAAATAAATCTCTCAGTGGCATAGCAGTCTCCTTAATTGCTCAGCATTCTATCACAAGCCAAGCGTGAGACGATTGTTGTACAATGGCACTTTGTTTGTTGAGATCACAACATGGCCAGTTACCAAGAGAAAAAAGCCTTCTACAACCGCGCGATCACTATCTATGGCCGCAAACCCGTATTGGAAGCTCTGCAAGACGACAGCCTCCCCATCCACCGCCTGCATTTAGCAGAAAGTAATAAACCGGCGGGTATCGTTTTGGATATGCTTCGTCTCGCTGCAAAACGCGGTGTGGAAGTGGTGTATCACAGCAAACAAGCGCTGTCGCGCATCTCGCGTAATGGTAAACAAGACCAAGGCGTCGCCGCCGACATTATCAGCGACCTCTACGATGATGCCAGCGTCCTCGCCAATCCCCCTGCCGACGCTGAAGTGTTAGCACTCGATGGCATCACCAACCCCCAAAATCTGGGCATGATAATTCGCTCGGTGTGCGCCTCGGGCATGTACGGTATTTTGCTGCCAGAAAAAGGCTGCTGCGATATCAATCCGCTAGTGATCAAAGCGAGTGTAGGTACCCTCTTCCGCACGCGTATTTTTCGCTGCAAAGAGCTCGCCCCAACCTTGACCGAATTACAGCGCCATGGCTGGCAAAGCTGCGTATTATCATCCCACGCCAGTTACGCGCTAGGCGACTACCCAGCAAAAGGCAACAGCGTTTACGTGCTCGGCAATGAAACCGAAGGCGTTCGACAAAGCATCATAGACAGCGCTGATCATCGATTAATGGTTCCCATGGCCAACCAAGTGGAATCGCTCAATGTCGCCGTCACCGCCTCGTTGATCGCCTTTCGCCAACAGCTAGCGCGATAGATAGGCCATCGCCTCGTCTAGACCTGACAATGTCAGCGGGTGCATGCGTTCTTCCATCAACTGTTTTGTTATGGCAGTCGAATGGGTGAAAGACCAATACTCTTGCTTACTGGGATTGAGCCACACCGCTTTAGGATAGGTATCGAGAATGCGCTTCAGCCATACCTGTCCAGCCTCTTCGTTCCAGTGCTCGATAGACCCTCCAGGGTGGGTGATCTCATAGGGTGCCATACTCGCGTCACCAACAAATATCACACGATAGTCTGACGCGTACTTATGCAAAACATCAAGCGTAGAGAAACGCTCAGTATGGCGGCGCGCATTATTGCGCCACACTGACTCGTAGACGAAATTGTGAAAGTAAAAATACTCCAAGTGCTTAAATTCACTGCGCGCTGCGGAGAAAAGTTCCTCACACACTTTGACGTAGGGATCCATCGAACCACCCACATCAAAAAACAGCAACACTTTGATAGTATTGTGCCGTTCGGGCACCATTTTTAAATCTAACAGACCTGCATTGCGTGCGGTGGAGCGAATGGTGTCATTGATATCGAGTTCTTCTTGCGCCCCTGTACGTGCAAACTTGCGCAGGCGGCGCAGGGCAATTTTGATGTTTCGGGTACCGAGATCAACACTGTCATCAAGGTTGCGAAAATCGCGTTTTTCCCAAACCTTGACAGCACGTCCCTGCTCGCCCTGTCCACCAACACGAATACCTTCGGGGTTGTATCCACCGTGCCCAAAGGGTGAGGTTCCGCCCGTGCCGATCCACTTATTACCGCCCTGATGACGTTTTTTCTGCTCCTCAAGGCGTTTTTTGAAGGCCTCGATAAGCTCCTCCAACCCGCCTAAAGATTGAATCTTAGCGCGATCTTCCTCGCTGAGTTGGCGTTCAAATTCCTTGCGCAACCAGTCGTCAGGTATCAACGCTTCTATCAAGTCATCGAGGCTTTCAAGGTCTTTAAAGTAGGCGCCAAAGGCACGGTCAAAACGATCGTAGTACTTCTCGTCTTTAACCATGACAAGGCGCGCCAGACTGTAAAATTCATCGACATTAGCAAAAACAAGCCCTTCCTTAAGCGCACCGTGCAGGTCGAGCAACTCCTTGACGCTCACCGGCAACCCGGCGTTGCGAAGGCTGTGAAAAAAACCTATCAACACGGTTTAGCGACGCTCACTGCGGTGCATAAAGGCAATGCGCTCTAGCAGGTGTACGTCCTGCTCATTTTTTAACAACGCACCGTAAAGCGGAGGAATGGCATTGCGAGGATCGTGATCCTTTAGAATTTGCTCTGGGATATCGTCAGCCATCAATAATTTCAACCAGTCGATTAACTCAGACGTTGAAGGTTTCTTCTTCAAACCAGGCACATTGCGCAATTCAAAGAAGATATCCATGGCATCAGACACCAATTGCTGTTTGATATCAGGGTAGTGGACATCGATGATCGCCTGCATGGTGTTGCGATCAGGAAATTTAATAAAGTGAAAGAAGCAACGACGCAGGAAGGCATCGGGCAGCTCTTTTTCGTTGTTACTGGTAATGATAATAATTGGACGTTGAATCGCCTTAACAGTCTCGCCCGTTTCGTACACGTGGAATTCCATCTTGTCCAATTCCACTAGTAGATCGTTAGGAAACTCGATATCAGCCTTGTCGATTTCATCGATCAGTAACACGACACGTTGCTCAGAGGCGAACGCCTCCCACAATTTCCCTTGCTTGATATAAT
Source organism: Cellvibrionales bacterium (assembly GCA_024639455.1). Taxonomy (GTDB): domain Bacteria; phylum Pseudomonadota; class Gammaproteobacteria; order Pseudomonadales; family JAHEIH01; genus JAHEIH01. The sequence continues at coordinate 80,139 of JAHEIH010000006.1, read as the reverse complement.
TGGCTACATCGTGGACCCGATCGTCACCGAGTTGAGAATCGCGCAGTCTTGAAACCGCGTCGTACTCATACAGACCTTGCTGCGCCTTAGTGGTTGATTTGATATGCCACTGAATCAGTGGCAATCCGAGAGATTCTGCCACTTGCTCGGCCAACATGGTTTTACCCGTGCCAGGCTCGCCTTTTATTAGTAATGGTCTCGAGAGTGCAATGGAAGCATTGACGGCCATACTCAGGTCGTCAGTAGAGATATATTGGTTGGTACTTTCAAAACGCATGGGCAGACTCCAAAAATTAAGCTGTCATGATAAACAGCCCCATGCGATAAAGGGAAGTCAAAGCGAGTCGCAAACGACTCGCTTATTTTTTATCGTGCTCATCATCGAGGTCGTCGAGCAGATCGTCCAAGTCACCCAAGTCGAGCTCAAGGTCTTCGTCGGTACTCAATTCGGGAAGGTCCTCATCAAGCGATAGATCGTCGGCAAGATCATTGGCCATTAAGTCTTCTAAGGCGTCGCTAGCAGGCGCTAACAGCTTTTCAGCATCTTCATCAATCAAGGCATCATCTGCCGGCGCTTCCGATAACGTCTGCTCCTCGACGAGCGCGTCAAACTTATCTAATTCACTCTCGGAAATACCCGTACTGCTGAGCATATCGTTTAAGGCCGCATCTAAATCGCTATCATCTAGGGCAGAGAAATCAACATCCTTAGTTTTTTCCAACGCTGGGGTAAAGCCTCGGCCAGTAAGAGATAGGTCATCTAGTTCTTCACCAAGGGCATCAAAAGCACTGCGGTCATTGATGACGCTTTGTAACTCCTCTTCCGGCACGACATCTTCTAGCTCGGGCACATTTTCTAGCTCGGGCACATCCTCTAGCTCGGGCACATCTTCTAGCTCGGGCACATCCTCTAGCTCGAGCACATCCTCTTCATCCGCCTTATCGAGTTCAAAATTATCGGCCTCTTCGAGAGCGTCTAATTCATCTTCAAGTACATCAAGGTCCCCTTCAAATGCGTCGCCAAGTTCGATCTCGTCAATAGCGTCTTGCACTAAATTTTCATGTAACGCCGGCAGTTCTTCGACGGCGTCTTCAACAAGATCATCTGATGCGTCCAACACAGTTTCTTCGACAGGCATTTCTGCAGGATCTTCCGCTAATACATCATCGAGGACACTTTCAAAATCGGCCAGCTCCTCAGCATCAATATCTTCTAATGCGTCTGTTGGATGATTTTGAACCTCTTTCTCAACAATGTCTTCATCCGTTTCTAATGCCGTTTCGACAATAGATTCATCGTCGATTTCGGCAGAATTCTCTTCAGCCACAAGGTCAGAGCTATCATCTATATCGCCAGCTAATACATCATCGAGGGCGCTTTCAAAATCCGCCAAATCCTCTGCTGAAATTTCCTCAATACTTTCGGGTACGGCGCTGAGGTCATCAACCACTTCCTCTGCCTCTATCTCAGGCTCAGGCTCAAGCTCGGGGTCAGGCTCGGGCTCTATTGCTGTTTCTGGCTCAAGCTCTTCCTCAACCACCACTTCTTGTTCATTGTTAAGTTGCTCGCTGAGAGCATCTCCCCACATCGCGTCGGTGACCTCTTCCTCAACGGCATCGTCAAACACCTCGGGGATATCAATATCAGCCGACACGTCGTCAACGACAGGCGGCACTTGCTCAACGCTTTCTGCTTCATTGAATTCGGCGACGGCTTCATCAACGATCTGATCGACATCGTCGACTTGGGCGTCACCCAATAATTCTTCATCGTCTAACAAGTCGTCGATGGAGCTTACCCCAGCGAGTGGATCCTCCACCGCATCGTCAATATCCACTGCCTGCAGGTCATCTAGGCTACCAATGGCAATATCCGCATCCGGTGCGGGAGGTTGTTCTTGTTCGATAGAGGGTTCGGAATCATGTGATTCCTTAGTATCGTTTTCGATTGTCTCTTCCGATTTACCTCCCATAAAGCGCTTGTAAGCCCACACGGCCAACAGCAACAGAATGAGGTTGCCGAGCCCAACCGCGGCATAAATGGTGTGTTTTTTAGACAGACCGAACAGGCCTTCTTCCACCACGGGGACTGGTTTCACCACCGGCGCAGGCACTACCACAGGAATGGCTTTACCTGGGCTAGAAACACGGGTCGATAGCACGTTATCGCTGTAGGGTGTGCCGTCGATGAACCGGCCAAACACGCTGACGTTTATTTGATAATCCGCCTGTTGATCGAGCTCAGCACGCCACTGAATACGACTCCCCATGATATCGAGTGTTTCTGCCTCTTTAAGGCTTGGGCTGACCTCAACATCCACGCTGTATGAAGAGGTATCAATATTGTTAGATAAAGGTGTAACATCGACAGTCATCTCAACGCTATCGCTATCGAAGCGACTCTCGCTGCTAAACAAGGGCGACACATCAAGGGTGGCGCTCTGTCTACGATCAAAGGTTTTTGCAACCACATCCACCTGAACTTCAAACTTACCGGCGCTGGCAGGTACCAATTGAAAACGGTAACGCCCCGTCTCTTGCCCAAGCGCCGTGATCGTTTGGCGCTCACCGGTGTCTACATTGATGGCCACACCAGACATCTTCAACAATTCTAGGAAGGCGCGATCGGTCACAATCTCGCCCTGCTGCAGAACGTCAACATTAAACGCTATCGAGCGATGCTGGTCAGAGGCATTGGGCAAATCTCCTATGCGCATGGCCAGATTGCTGACGATGGAGACGCGGTTTGCATCATCTTCAGCGGCATCAATTTGCCAACTGCCAGCCATGGGTTTATTCACGGTGATCAGGTCATAGTCACTCGCCGCATACCAACGCACCCCTCGAGGGGTATTGTTGACGTCGATACGTGAGCCATTGGGGTCAATCACGCCGGTGGCTACCGCACCACTGCTGCGGAATATCAGCGCGGTAAATTCATTGATAGAGCTATCGATGGCAAAGCGGTTATCTTTGATGGCAACTTCAGTTGCGGGCACTATATTGTCGAAGGTTCGTAGAAATATACGGCTTAATTCATCGGCACTACTGGCGGTATAAAACTGGCCATCGGTACGCTGCGACAGGGTTTGCAACAATTCTCGATCGGCGTGGTTGGACAACGCTACAGTGTGAATTTTGACACCGGCCTCAACGTACTTATCCAGCACATCACCCAGGATACGCTCTCGCTCAGCCGCATCGATCGCGGGGCTCTTATCGATATCAACCATACCATCGGTCAACAAAATAATGCTGGTTGGTCGGCGCGAAGCATCAAAGCTACTGTACTTAAAATCGTAGGATGCTTTATCCAAAGCCCCACCAATATTGGTGTACAGACCGTGGGACGCAATTTTTTTGGACTGGGCGATCGCTTCGTCGCGCCAAACACTGTCGACAGGTGCGGGCTTAATAACCATATTAACCCACTGGCCAAAGGTCCAAACTCCACCGGTGGCATCAGCTGGTAATAGATTGACCAACAATTGAAGGGCTGACTGACGCAGATTATTGGGATCGTTGTCACGCATACTGCCAGAGACATCAATCAACACCCTCACGTCGGCGGGGGCTTGGCTTGGCTGGGCAACGCTGGCGTTGACCGTCAATACCGTTATCGCAATCAGTAGGAGATAACGTAGGCCTTTCATGTTCTGTTCCTTCAGCTGGGGGCGCCGTTAAGCACTTTTTTTGTTGTAAAACACCTTCAGATAGTAGGTTATAGCGAGCAACAGTGCCAATAAGGTGACACCACCTATGCTAATAAGGGCCTGTTGCATAGGTTCGAATCGCCCCGCCATAGCGCTGAGTGAAGCCTGCATGATAGCGGGGGTAAAGAATAAGCGTTCTGGGTCCGTCGAAACGGGTGCCAACAACACGCCCAGATACAAGGCGCGACAAAGCACTCGTACAAAGGGGCGACGAACACGTTGAAGTAAATGTCCCAATACTACTAAGCCCAGCGCTACGCCAGCGAAATAAATCACCCATGTCAGCATATGGGCCTGTTCAGTCAACATCGTCATTATTGAACCCAGTTCACGATATGTAGTTCGTAATCTTCTTCCTCGACGTCGCGCTCAGATAAACACAAACCTGCAATGGAGCGATTGTGTTTGCGGGTCGAGTCCGGATCACCGGTGCGCAACGGGTGCCACTTGGGGAGTAGCTGACCCTCGGCCAAGCGGCGATAGGCACACGTCGAGGGCATCCAAAAGAACGCCTCGATATTGTTCGGATCGAGGGTAGTACAACCAGGCACCTGTTGCTTGCGATTAGTATAGTCGCTACATTTTGCGGTCTGGCAATCAAGCAAACGACAGGCAACTTTGGTGTAGTACACACCACCGTCTTCCTCGTCTTCCAACTTGTGCAAACAGCATTTACCACAACCATCGCACAGTGATTCCCACTGCTGCGGGGTCATGTCTTGCAGCGGCACGTGGCGCCAAAAGTCCTTCATGAGGGCTTTTTCACCTGTGCCATGTAATCTTCGGGTGGTGGCGGTAGCTGTAGATAAAAGCCCTTATCTTCGATTTCAGCCAATACTTTGGCAGAATCCGCGCGGGCGAGTTTTTTCTCTGTACTGATCAACATGGTCATTACCAGACTAATGCTGCCCAATTGGGATACGAGCGCCTCGGGTACACGGTTCAACTCCTCGCGTGAGTCCACGTAAAGATACATCTCATCCTTTTTACTGCAGCGATATACTTTGCAAATTCGCTTGTTCAACAACCTTCTCCTAAGCGCGATTGACAGGTAATATCGAGCGCGCCGCAAGCCTCTCGATATGCCTGAATACGCCAATCTGAGCGCAAATAATCTAAATTGATGGGCCGATTGGCAATATTGGCGCGAATCACGGGTTCAACATCGCGCTTACTGGCTAACAATTCGGGGCAGATGGACTGCTGTTCGGCCATAACAACCAGGCGTTGTTTAAACTGGCTCATCAATTTTGCTTGCCCCTTACTCAATGGCTTATCCATACGTTCGGGCCAGGCCTGACGGGGCTGCTGATCAGCCCAGTTAATGAGTTCAATCATCACCTCACCATATTTGCGAATAAAGGCTGGTGATACATCGGTCAGTCCCTTGATGTCTTCGATACTTAGAGGCTGGCGTTCTACCATGTTAATCAAACCGCTATCGCGGATTAAGTGATTGCGCGGCTTGTCTTTGAGGCGAGCCTGCTCTTCACGCCAGGCCGCCAGGGCGCGCAAGCGATTAAGATGTTGTGGCGACATTTTCCAAGCCGCTTTAATGCGCGCATAGGCTTCTTGAAAGTCGACGGTTTGGCTTGATTGGAACTCGATGCGCTCGCATTCTTGGTCGAACAGGTCAGCTTTGCCGGCGTCTTCGAGCTGGTCCATTAGTTTGTCGTAAAGCGGCAACAAGTGTTCGACATCAAGGGCAGCATAATGGCACTGAGATTCGGTCAGTGGCCGCTGCAACCAGTTAGAACGGGTTTCACCTTTGTCTACCTCGATATCGAGTTCCATTTTACAGATATTGGCATAGCCCAACGCGGGGCCCAGACCCAACAAGGCGCCAGCCACCTGAGTATCCGCCAATGGCTCCACATGGCATTGCAACAACTTGGCAAAAACCTCTAAATCCTCCGAGCACGAGTGCATCACTTTGATACATTCACTGCCCTGCAACAGCGACTTGAGTGGCTGCAGATCATCGATAACAGTGGGGTCGATCAGGTAGTTACCCTCGCCGTCGTTAACCTGAATTAAAGCGGCGATGGGATAAAAGGTGCGCTCGCGAATAAACTCGGTATCCAAGCCAATGTGGCTCAGTGAGCCCCAACGTTTGCATAGCGCGGCGAGCGAGTCACTCTGGTCGACCCAGGTATACTGGCTCATGAAAATTTCGTCCTTCCCTTAAAGGCATGAGCCAACGTGCCCATATCAACTAAATCAAGATCTCCACCGAGAGGAACACCGTGGGCAATACGGCTAACAGAGACATCCAGGGGCTTTGCCTGCTCAGCGATATAATAGGCCGTGGCCTCGCCCTCTACCGTGGGATTAGTGGCGATGATCAACTCTTCGGTGCCGCCTTCTTGCAAGCGCACAAGTAGCTGAGGAATACCTAGCTGCTCTGGACCGACGCCATCGATGGGCGATAAGTGCCCCATCAACACAAAATAACGACCGCGGTAAGTTCCTGACTGCTCGACGGCAATCACGTCCGATGGCTGTTCAACCACGCACAACAAGCGCTCATCACGCTTTGCATTACTGCAAATGTCGCAACGCGGCTGCTCGGTGAGGGTCCTGCAGGTATCGCACTGCCCTACCTTATCGATCGCTTCCGCGAGCGCTTGAGCAAGCGTGGTACCACGTGCTCGATCGTGCTCAAGAATGTGCATGGCCATGCGCTGGGCAGACTTTGGCCCCACGCCAGGTAAGCAGCGCAACGATTCGATAAGGTTGTTGATCAGCGGGCTAAACGACATTGCAGCACTCTAAAATGGAAACTTAAAGCCGTCAGGCAAAGGCATACCACCGGTGACGTCTTTCATCGCTTCTTTGTTTACAGCTTCGACCTTGCGAACAGCATCGTTGACGGCCGCGGTCAAAAGATCCTCAAGAATTTCTTTATCTTCGCTCATCAGCGCCGGATCGATTTCGGTACGACGTACGTCGTGGCGGCCGTTCATGGTCACTTTCACCATGCCCGCGCCGGCTTCGCCGATCACCTCGCGCTTGGCCATTTGATCTTGCGCTTCAGCCATTTTTTCCTGCATGGCTTGGGCTTGTTTCATCAGGTTTCCGATGTCACCGAATTTCATGCTTTTTCCTCACTTGCCATCGGCTCAATACTCTCTGGAATGATACTCGCGTCGAAACGCTGCATTAACATTTGTACATTGGGATCCGCGTGTATACGGCGTTCAGCCTCAGCCTGACGCGCCTCTGCCTGGGCTTGCATATACTGCGCCGGTGTTTGCATGGTTGTCTCACCGATGTCGATGGTCAACTGCAGCGCTGCGCCGCACAGACGTGCCAGGCTTTCCTGTAATTTGGTGGTGTAGGCCTCATTAAACAAGCCCGCGTTGCGCTGTTCGAGCACAAAGTGAAAATCCTGCCCCTCAATACGCTGTAGCGCACAATGAGAAATCACCGACTTGGCCACCCCACTTAAATCCAGTTGACCATATAACATTGGCCACGACTGGGGGGTAATATCCACCAAAGCAACACTGGGAGAACGCTGCGTTTCAAGCACATCAACCGGTGTGGACTCGTGTGTCAGTCCTACCTCCACATCCTCCACAGGCTCATCTGCCGCGGCATAGAGTTCAGCGGCACGCGAGACTGGCTCATCAACGTCAGTCGCCGGAACCACTTGTGGCTCTGGTTCGACAGCGGGTACAGATGGCGCTGCTTGCTCCTGCTCTTGCTCCTGCTCTTGCTCAACGATGTCTTGCAAAATCGCCGCCGCACTGAAGGATGTCTCTTCACGGTTGGAGGTGGCATTTGCCTCAGCGGCCTTCTGAACAGGGGCTGGTGGTGTATGACTTGAGGTCGCGCTTGGTGGTTCGGCCAGTGCGGCCGCCGCCGAACTCACCGGGTTAGGCTTTTTTACTTCAGGATTACCTCCCTGAGCAGCTAACGACGACATATTGCGCGAACTGGCCGCTTCAGCCGTCTGGGGCTTGAACGCCATCATACGCAGCACGGCCATCTCGAAACCGCTGCGGGGATCAGGCGCTAACGGTAGGTCGCGCCGCGCGTGTAACCCTAACTGGTAAAACAGCTGTACATCACCGGCAGGCAATTGCTCCGCCAAGTCGAGCACCTGCTCGCGGTCACCTTGAGCATTATCGACCGCCGCGGGCACCATTTGCGCTACGGTGATACGGTGTAACAGTAGTAGCATGGCTTCAAGTGCCGCCTGATAATCCGGAGAGTGCTCGGACATATGATCAACCGCTGCCAGCAGTGCCGCTGCATCATTGTGAGCAAGGCCATGCAGCATAGTCACGATGTAGCTGGTGTCGATGGTACCCAGCATGGTGGCGACCTCGCCTTCCAACACCTTGCCAGAACCAAAGGCAATGGCTTGATCGGTTAGGCTGAGCGCATCTCGCATAGAACCATTCGCCGCGCGACCTAATAGCCACAGTGCAGGCTCATCGAACTGCACCATTTCTTGTTGCAGCACGTCTTTCAGATGCTGCACGATGCGCTCGGGGCTGAGGTTTTTCAAATTGAACTGTAAACAGCGCGACAACACAGTAGCCGGCAGTTTCTGTGGGTCCGTGGTTGCTAACAGGAACTTAACGTGCGGTGGTGGCTCTTCTAGGGTTTTTAACAGCGCGTTAAAGGAACTGTTGGAAAGCATGTGTACTTCGTCAATGAGGTAGACCTTGTAGCGACCCTTGCTAGGGGCGTATTGCACATTCTCCAGCAGCTCACGGGTATCCTCGACCTTGGTACGCGACGCCGCGTCCACTTCGATCAAATCGATAAAACGGTTTTCGTTGATTTCAGTGCATGAGGTACAGCTACCACACGGTTCAGAACTCACCCCGCTCTCACAGTTGAGACACTTGGCAAAAATACGCGCGATAGTGGTTTTCCCCACCCCACGGGTACCCGTAAAGAGATAGGCATGGTGCAGGCGGTCGTGATCCAAACCATTAATAATGGCCTGCAAAACATGCTCTTGGCCGGCCATTTCGCGAAAGCGTTTAGGGCGCCATTTCCTGGCAAGTACCTGATAACTCATAGTGACTCTACGTATAAATGATCAGGCGATTATACATATCTAATCGCCTGTGCGACACGTTGAGAACCGTGTTATTTGTCTAAATGTACATCCACCTGCGGGAAGGGTATTTCGATACCTTTAGCACGGAAGGTATCGACAATTTTCTGATTCATGTCGTATTGCACATTCCAAAATTCTGGCCGGTCCACCCAAAAGCGCACCAAAAAGTTGATCGAGCTGTCCGCCAGTTCTTTCACACCCACCAAAACCTCGGGGTCAGTCTTGATGCGTTCATCCTGTGCACATAGCGACAATAGCGTCTCCTTTGCTAGGGCTAAGTCTGTGTCATAGGCCACCCCCACCAAAAGATCCACACGGCGCGTATCCAAAGCCGAGTAATTGACGATTGAGCGTCCCATGATTTGCGAATTGGGGATAACGATCACCTTGTTATCTGGTGTCGTCATAGTAGTGGCAAGAATATCGATCGCAGTGATGGTGCCCGCTTCACCGCCGGCTTCAACAAAATCACCGATCTTGCATGGACGTAAAACAATCAACAAAACCCCGCTGGCAAAGTTAGATAACGACCCTTGCAGCGCCAATCCTACTGCCAAGCCCATCGCGCCCATCACTGCCACTAAGGAAGCCGTTTGTACACCCAACTGACTTAGCACAACGACGATCACCAGCATCAACAAAATGTAGTAGCTGAAGTTGGCCACGAAGTTTTCAACCGTGGGGTCGACATTACGCAACTGCAGGCCTTTAGAAATCAAGCTACGAATTCTACTGGCGACAAATTTACCAATGATAAAAATGACAATTGATAGTAAAAACTTTAAGGCAAATTCAAACGCAACCGGCCAGTAAGTCGTAAGAAGGTTTTCTAGGGGGTCCATATTTTGCTCCATAGTTGAATAAACAAAACTATAGCACTTGATGAAAATTTAATAGATTGGAAACGCACGAGATTTGAGAAAGGTGATCCATACCAGCCACATCCCGGCACATGAGTCACTAACTACAGTTGCTCCCTTCCGGGCCTGGCTGGGTTCGCTAGTTATCATTGCGAGAGGACCGATATGGACCGGTCGGCATAATACCATTCACCCGCCCTATTTCAAGCCTAAATGCTACTTTCTTTGAATTGTTCCGGATCGATATTGCACTCGCAAGGTTGAATCGCTATAGTGCCCGCCTGCTCGGTGAGGTGTCTGAGTGGGCAAGCCAAGACCGACGCATAGCGTCGCAGCTTAGTGGCGGTCGAACAGGACGTACGACCTGGGTGAGGCCCATGGATGGATGCTTGCCATAAACAAATTCTACTCTATTGCTAAGAGCAAATGAGTCAAAAAGACACGGTGAGGTGTCTGAGTGGTCGAAAGAGCACGCCTGGAAAGTGTGTGTACGGCAACGTACCGAGGGTTCGAATCCCTCCCTCACCGCCATAACCAAAAAGGCTCGCCATCGGCGGGCCTTTTTTGCACCTACCTATCTCGTGTTACCATACAGAAAACGCCAAATCAGCAGGACCCAACCATGAGCCAAGGCCTAAGCCTAAACTGCCCCGTCTGTAAAAAAGTCATCAAGTGGAATGCAGATTTCCCCAACCGTCCTTTTTGCTCTGAGCGCTGCAAGATGATCGATTTAGGCGCCTGGTCAAGCGAAGAGCACACCATTCCCGGTGAAACGAGTGTTGAGGCGATCGAAGCCATTATGGATGCGGTTGAGAAAGGCGAGATCGAAGGCTTCGAATAGGCCCTTACTGGTTTTAGTTAATCAGCCACTTGTACATGACGAGCGCGTCAACCAATCCATGCGACGGATGCTTAAAAGCCTTTGGTAGACGCCCCACAATATCAAAACCTTGTCGCTCCCAAAGGGCGACAGCACCGGTGTTGGTGGACGCCACAAAGTTGAACTGCATCGCCAAATACTGCATTTTTATCGCTTCACGCTGCGCATGCTCACACATGGCTGCGGCCAAGCCGCGTCCACGAAACGCCTCAGCCGTCATAAATCCCGCATTACACACATGGCTGCCGGGACCGTAGGCGTTGGTCTTCAGATAGTACGTCGCTGCTATGTTGCCATCTAACTCGCACACGAAGGTTTTGCGTGGGACCACCATCCACTGTTGATAGGCTTCTTCGTGGGTGATGTTGCGTGAATAAGCATAGGTATCACCTGCCCTAGCAACACTTTCAAAAATTGGCCAAATAGCATCGAAATCCTCTTCAACAGCAGGGCGAATCACAACACTCATTTCTCATCCTGCTCATGCACGCGAATCTCGACGCCTGCGAACTGCTTCAATCGATCCACATAGCGGTCGTCGAACATGCTTGCTGGCGTCCAGAAACCACCCAACCGGCCAGTTTTACCACTGTCATTTCGGTGATCAAACGCCAAACAAAGGGCTGCTTGAGCCAACATTTTGGCTGTGCAACCATAGCCTGGATCACGATCTCCCGTCACCTTAACAGCCAGAGTCTGGCCATTGGCGTGACGGCCGACAAAACGCATATCGAAGAAACCGGCCAACTGTTCTGCGAGGCTCGGCCCCTCACCGGGTTTGGGTAACATAAACGCCTGCAGCAATTTGCGAAAGGGTTTTATGGCAACCGCCAGCATGAAAGCACCGAGACCGAAGGTTGTCACTAAACTGCGGCGCCGGCCTCTGCCATCACGTCCCATCAACATGCCTTCGCTATAGCAAAAATGCTCACCATAGGCATGCCCCAGACACGCGTTAGAGCGATGAACAACTCGCTCGTTGATCGCCGCCATGACAAACGGTGCACACCAGGCTTGGTGAAGATCGCTGTATTCAGAGCCCTTAACCGTGCGTTGACGCACTTTGTAGGGATGGCCAGGGGGGCACAACAGATAGGGGTTGGCCAGTTGTTTTTTTAGCGCGGGATTCGCCATGGCTTCAGCGACCACATTGATCAGGCTGGCAATGGTGCCGCCAGAAGCGCCGCCCTTCATTGCCTTCACCCCCATGACCACACGGTCAAGAGGGGAACCAAAACGAGCCACCGCTTCCTGCTGTAGTGCTTTCACCCCTAAATCCGAGGGGACTGAATCAAAGCCACAGCAGTGCACGATACGCGCGCCGGTGGCTTTCGCCTGCGCTTCATAAGTATCGATCATACGCTTGATCCACTGTGTCTCTCCGGTCAAATCACAGTAGTCGGTACCGTGGGCTACACACGCCTTGACCAAGGGTTCACCATAAAAGGCATAAGGGCCAACTGTAGAAATCACCACATCGGTCTGTTGGCACATTGCTGCAAGTTGATCGTCATTGGTGGCGTCTACGATCAGCTCTGGCACGCTGTCCGCCCGTCCACCAAATTCCGCTTTAAGCTCAGCGAGCTTACTGGCAGAACGCGCCGCCATCGCCCAGCGCAGCGGTGGATCTTGGGCAGGCAATTCATCCACCAAATAGCGCACAAGAATTTGACCGACAAAGCTAGTGGCACCAAATACAACGATATTGAAATTATTATTAGACATAGCGGCTCTCGAGAAATTTCTAGTATATTAGCCTCGTCTGATGGCGTTGTTACAGGTTATTTAGGGCAAATAGCATCCTGCCGGGTAAGATCCTCTTCTGCATCCGCCAGTTCTTTAAACTCTTGGCTGATTTGGCTAATTGTTGGCATTATTCCCGCAAAAATTCGCACCAGTTCTGGATCGAAATGTTTACCGCTATTGTCATGAATATAAGCCATTGAGCTGATTAGTGTTGACAAATGAGGCTAACATAGGGCTTTGCGCTAGAACGAGAGTATCCCGCGTCAGGTTATCCACAAATCCATTAAGGTAGGTTTCTTGTACGTCGACAGAAGCAGTGGTGTATTCGTTATACTCCATCAACAGTTGCTCGCGGTCGCGATCAAAGACGATGTAGATAAATAACATTGTTGCTAATAAGGCAATCGTTGAGGTAAGGATTAATATTCTGCCACGCAATGAACTAAACATATAACTCCATTGCCCACATTGGCTTTTAATATAAATAATAATAGTGTAAGTCTTACATAAACGATGTTTGTAAAACTTACGTAAGCCAGGGTCCGGCTCATTAATAATAAAAAAGCCGGCTGAGCCGGCTTTTTTAAGATGAACAACGAAGCGTTAAATGGCTTCAGCGAATGCCTCGCGTTGACGTGCCAACGGGCTCGCCCCTAAGTAAATTTGTAAACAATCCACGTCGAGATCGGCCGAGCACTTTGCTATGAATTTATCCAGCGCTTCAAACAACGCCTCTTTATTCCAGCCTTTAAATGGAGGAGCTTGGACAAACAACAAGCGTTCGTCACAGTGTGTCTTACCACCATAGGTTCGCATCTCAGCGAAGACAACTTTAAGCGCCTTAAATTTTTCTTGAATCAAACCGCCTTCCAAAGCGTCTGCATTGACCAAGTCCTCTACCTGCTCGCCCAATTGTGCAGCATTAATAAAAGGATTTGCTGCATATTTGTTCATCATATTCATCGTTGCTAACTCCGTAGCTATGTGACCCATGACTAATTTGTACCATGAGTCGTTCCATGAAAACTGTCTACTAGTTCACAGTTTGGCGCATTATAAAAAAAATGCCTATCTCTCAACGTAAAAAAATCTACATTAGAAAAGGCAGGGTTTTTATGATTGCAAGCCACACTCGATAAAAAAATGTCATAATCGAATGATAGTTTAAGACAGTGAAGAACTACTGGAGAGTTTTCGTGGCAATAAGAGTCGGTATCAATGGTTTTGGTCGAATAGGTCGTTTGGTTATGCGAGCCGCGTTTGATTGGCCAGAGCTGCAATTTGTACAAATCAACGATCCCGCCGGCGACGCCGCCACTCTCGCCCACCTGCTCGAATTTGATTCGATACACGGGCGCTGGCAACACACCGTGACACATGATGCTGGCCACATAATCATTGCCGACCATTCCATTGCCTGCAGCCAAAATAAAGCCATTGCAGACACCGACTGGTCCAGCTGCGACATCGTTATCGAGTGCTCGGGCGTTATGCGCAAAAAAGCCCTACTGGACGGCTATCTACAGCAGGGTGTGAGCCGTGTTTTAGTGAGTGCGCCAGTGGCTGAAGACGGCGTGATGAATCTGGTGATGGGCATCAACCAACACCTTTTCGAGCCAGCAAAACACCGATTGGTGACGGCGGCCTCGTGTACCACAAATTGCCTGGCACCCGCGGTCAAAGTCATTCAAGAGCAATTTGGTATCGTGCACGGTTCTATGACGACTATTCACGACATCACCAATACTCAAACCATTCTCGACGCTCCTCACAAAGACCTTCGCCGCGCGCGCGCCTGCGGCATGAGCCTCATTCCCACCACCACCGGCTCCGCCAAGGCGATTACGCAAATTTTCCCAGAACTTGAAGGGCGTCTAAACGGCCACGCGGTTCGAGTGCCATTGGCTAACGCCTCGCTGACCGACTGCGTCTTCGAACTATCGCGAGAGGTCACCACAGAAGAGGCAAACCAAGCGCTGCGTAACGCCGCTGAAGGCGCATTAAAAGGCATTATGGGATATGAAGAGCGACCTTTGGTTTCAATTGACTATCGCACTGACCCTCGCTCGTGCATCGTAGACGCGCCGTCAACGATGGTGGTCAATGGCACCCAACTCAAGCTGTACCTGTGGTATGACAATGAGTGGGGCTATGCCAACCGCACCGCAGAACTGGCGCGTTTCATAGGCGGTGCATGTTAGCACGCGTTTTGCCATGGCGTACCGAGGTGATCCAATACTTACTGATCACCTTGAATTACTGGGTTTTTACCCTATCCGACGGTGCACTACGAATGCTGGTCGTGTTGTATTTCCACCAGTTGGGGTATGACCCGCTGAACATTGCGGCGCTGTTTTTGTTCTACGAAGCCTTCGGTGTGGTAACAAACCTATTGGGTGGCTGGCTAGGTGCAGCATTAGGTCTCAATCGCACCATGCATATCGGCACCGGCCTTCAACTTCTTGCACTTGGTCTTCTGCTCGTGCCAAGCCCTTGGCTTAGTGTGCCGCTGGTGATGGCCTCACAGGCACTGTCCGGCATCGCTAAAGACCTTAACAAGATGAGTGCAAAAAGCGCCATTAAAACCCTCGTTGCAAGCGATCAACAACATACCCTATTCCGCTGGGTGGCATTGCTCACTGGCTCCAAGAACACACTGAAAGGCATTGGCTTTTTTGCCGGGGGAGCGCTACTGAGCAGCCATGGCTTTCAGAATGCGGTAGCTATATTTGCCATCGCCATTGGCGCAATGTGGATACTATCCATGCTGACGGTGCAAGCCGATCTCGGTAAGGCCAAGAAAAAACCAACATTTAAACAATTATTATCGGTCTCGCGCTCGGTCAATATTTTGTCCGCCGCAAGACTATTCCTGTTTGCCTCTCGAGACATTTGGTTTGTTGTGGCGCTACCCGTTTGGCTAGCGAGCGAATTTGGCTGGGATTTCTGGCAAGTAGGTGGCTTGATGGCGAGTTGGGTTATCGGTTACGGGGTCATTCAGGCCGCGACGCCACGTTTTTTTGACGCCCGACACTCCCAACAGGCAGTCGCCAAATGGGGCTTTTTGCTGGCGCTAATGCCCCTGCTATTAGCCGCCGCCCACTCTAAACAGTGGCTAACGCCCGCCGTACTCATTACCGGGCTGGTATGTTACGCCAGCCTTTTTGCCATTAATTCGGCGCTGCATAGCTATCTTATTGTGGCTAAGGCAAAGCACGACGGGGTGTCGCTTGACGTAGGTTTTTACTACATGTCTAACGCCGCCGGCCGACTACTCGGCACCATCCTGTCGGGCGCTATTTATCAAGCCGCCGGACTTGGCTGGTGTTTACTCGTCTCCAGCATCGTCCTCATCATCAGCGCGATAATCGCCAAGCGCCTATAGTCAGACGCTCTCAATTCGATAGCACGGCTCATAGGCCGCACCAGCCAATTTCATCCGACCATCTCGAGAAAAACCCGCTAGCAATTCATCCATCGCCGCCATCAAAGCCTTATCACCATGTAAAATATAGGGGCCGTGC
This sequence comes from Cellvibrionales bacterium, assembly GCA_024639455.1. Taxonomy (GTDB): domain Bacteria; phylum Pseudomonadota; class Gammaproteobacteria; order Pseudomonadales; family JAHEIH01; genus JAHEIH01. The sequence continues at coordinate 64,333 of JAHEIH010000006.1, read as the reverse complement.
TCCTCGATCGCCTGAATACCCTCCTCTTTCACATTACCCGCGACAATGCCGGAAAACGCGCGCCGCAGATCACAAGCCAAGTCGGCCATGGGGCGGCTTGGATCGAGTCTTAGCGTGGACATATTTTCATGAGTCGGGGTAAAGGGTTCCTGAAAAGGGACGTCGATGAAAAGCTTCCAGTTAAAACTAAAAGCGTCATGGGTAGAGCGGCGAAACTCGGTCACTTGCTCCATACACGACGCCATATGCCGCGCCACTGTCTTGGCGTCGTCGACAATAATGCGGTAGTAAGCACAGGCATCAAGGCCGAGTGTCTTTTTCAGAAACGCATCGAGTTGTTCAAAATAACCACGGCATGATTCTGGGCCGGTAAAGATGAGGGGTAGCGGAATAATCTGGTTGTCTGGGTGGCTGAGTATGCCAAGAATATAAAGAATTTCTTCCATTGTCCCCACGCCACCGGGAAAAACAATGATGCCATGGGCCATGCGCACAAACGCTTCGAGTCGCTTTTCGATATCTGGCATAATGACCAAGCCGTTAACCATAGGATTGGGAGGCTCCGCGGCAATAATGCCGGGTTCAGAGATCCCCAAATAACGCGCATGACTTCGGCGCTGCTTGCCACTGCTGACCGCGGCGCCTTTCATTGGCCCTTTCATGGCTCCGGGTCCACAACCTGTGCAAACATCTAAACCGCGTAGACCCATTTCGTAACCGACTTCTTTGCAGTACTCGTATTCTTCACGTGGGATCGAGTGGCCGCCCCAACAAACCACTAAGTTTGGTGTAGGTACATCGCTTAACACTTGGGCGTGACGCAACCGACTAAAGACCAGATCGGTGGTGGTCTGACCAGGTATACAGGGGGGTAATTCGCTGCTGTAGAGCAGGTCGCGCACTACCGCCACCAGGTGTTCTTTTATACCTTGAATCAACACGCCATCGACAAAGGCGGACTCGGGGGCGTTAACCAACTCAATACGGACACCACGCTCCTGGCGCACCACGTTGATATCAAAATCGTGAAACGCCGCTAATAACTCCTTGCTGTTATCGGTTTCACCACCGCAGTTGAGCACCGCCAAAGCACAATTTCTAAACAGACGATGCAGGCCTGAGTTGCTAACATCCAACAACCGCTCTACTTCGCTTCGGGACAATAGGTTGAGGCTCCCTGTGGGCGAAAATGAAGTACTAATACGATCACTACGGGTCATAGTAAATCCCTCCTAGATTTACTGTAAGCGTAGCCTGTCTTTATGAAAGCGCGGTGACAATTTTAACGGTGCTACTGCGCGGTCCACACGGGGAACGATATTAGCAATGCTACTGCGATCGGCATTAGTGGCGAGGATATTGGCGCAGTAGCCGACACCTTGTTGGAAGGCGAGTACCGGCGGAAAGCTGTCTATTACGCCACTAAGGTCAAGTTCTGGCAAAATATGGTCGATCACCAAGGCCACACGAGGTTGTATTTGTGTCGATGCAATACGACCACGCTGCCCCCAACCGGTAAGGTAATCATTGCAAGATGGATCATCAACCTGTGGTCTATCCAAAAAAGCAACCACCCTATCGCTACCGTAGAGATAAGACATCATAGCTTCCTCAAATAACATCGCTACGTCTTCGCGTATCGTTGAATAGTTGTAGTCATCGTTGGCACCATCGGGCTCCATCGCGGCGCCAAGATCCGCCGCTGTCAATGCCTTGATTTCTTCGCTAGCGCTCTCTCCCTGGAACAAGACGTCTCCCACGTCAAACATCAAACTGGAGGTTAACGGGTACTGAGCATCGAGCTTGACCGAAGCCCAACGATCAATAACATCTTGCGCGGCCAAATCAGGCTTTTTAGAGGTATCAAAACTATTCCAATAGCGCGGTGGAAAAACATCATTGGCATGGGCGAGTTCGTGAAGAATCAGTTGCGCATTGGTCAGCACAATATCGTCTAGAGTCCGCTCTTCGGGGCCGTCTAAGGGATAGTAATCCCAAGCGAACTCCCCATTTAACAAGTAATCCCAAATGGAAATAAATTGTATCTCGCTGCCAAAGCCCGCGCGGTAATCAGGATCGGTCAAAATGGTGGCCTTTTCTTCGTTGGTTAACCATAGGTCGGCTGGATCCAAATAGATAGCGTTGGTAAGACGCCAGTAATACGAAGGGCGAATATCGTAGGAAACGACCACAGCACTCACGGCACCAAATAAATGCACAATTTCATCGGGTAATCGCTCTAATAACGCCTCAAAACGCTCACCCATCCAAGGGTGACTCACGGCAACCCGCTGCATTACCGCGCTACGTGTCACTGGCCCTTCTGCACCAATCAAAGGCAAACTGGCAAGTCTACAGGCATCGCTACGGGTTTCTGCCAACACACAACGGGGGAGAACGTCAGCGTAGATGGATGACTGATAGGAAGATACTGAGTAGCTGGGGGTCGGCGGCGATGTCGGTGCGGGGTCAGCGGGAGTGGGCGACGGCGTATTGTCACTAAACGAGCCGCCGACACCTCCGCCACAGGCACTCAAAAGGCCAGCTAACACAACAACGTTAACGAGTAATTTCATCGTTTTTTTTGCAACCTTTATTGATTTATACAACACATAACTATACGCCCTGTCTCGGAACGATGATCACAGTCTAAGGGCGCCAAGCTTGTAAAGTCCCATCCCAGTGTTGTCTTAAATCCACATCAAAATCTTTATTTATCTATCATCGCTGTTATTTAAAGTCAGTAAGTGGTGAAAAACTAGAGATATGCTACGCTCTTTGGGAAACGAGGGAGGTTTTTCATGGCATCAAGACGACAGGTGTTAAAGGCTGGCGCTGCCGCTGTTGGGGCAATGTCGTTTCCCTACATCGCCAAAGCCTATAACCGCCGCCCTACCTTACGTGTTCTAGGCACCCACGTCACTCTGCAAGAAACGCTGCGACAGGAAGCTGAACGCGCCCTCGATATCAACCTTGAGTTTTATCCCGGCGGTAGTGCCGAGGTATTATTAAAGGCCGCCACTAATCCTAGCAGCTTTGATATTTACGAACAGTGGTCCAACTCGTTGCGCGTACTTTGGGACGCCAACTCCATCAAAAGTATCGACCGCACCAAGATAACTCAGTGGGACAACATCAACAGTCTCACCAAAACGGGCAAGATCTCCCCAGCGGCCAACTTCGGTTACGGAGATGCTCCTTACAAATTGCTATACGAGCAACCCGATGGAGGTCTCGGCAGCACCCCCTCCAACCAAATTAGCTTTTTACCCTACGTACACAACACTGACTCATTTGGCTATAACACCCGTTACATACCAGAGGGCGTCGCCTATGAGACAGAGAGTTGGGGGTGGTTGTTTGATCAACATTACCGCGGCAAGGTTGCCATCATAAATGAACCCACCATTGGATTATTTGACCTCGCCCTCGCCGCTCAAGCGCGAGACCTTATTCATTTTAAAGACATTGGCAACCTTACTCGACAAGAACTTGACGATTTATTCGATATCTTAGCGAGACTTCAAGCTAATCGTCACTTTCGCGGGGTATGGAGTTCCGTACCACGCTCGGTCGAATTAATGGCCAAAAATGAAGTGGTTATACAAAGTATGTTTTCGCCCGGGGTCTCGGCACTAAAAGGTATGGGTATTCCTTGCAGATACGCCGCACCAAAGGAAGGTTATCGCGCCTGGCACGGGGTAATGTGCCTATCTCGCAATGTCGAAAGTGAACGAGAGGAAATGGCCTATAAATTTATGAATTGGTGGCTTTCGGGCTGGCCTGGTGCCTATATCGCCAAACAAGGCTACTACATTTCAAACCCACAAATTTCTAAGCCTTTCATGAGTCAAGCCGAATGGGACTATTGGTATGACGGCCAACCCGCAGCAGAGCCCTTACTCGGCACCGATGGCAGTGTTTCGGTTCGCGAAGGTGAAGTGAGAAGCGGCGGAAGTTATGTCAAGCGTTTTGAAAATATCGCTGTGTGGAACACTGTTATGCCGAACTATGAATACTCACTCACCAAGTGGAACGAGTTCCTATTTACTTAGCCTATGATTAATCTGCTCATTAAATGGCTATCACTGCGACCTCGCATCTATCTTAACTTGTTGATGATCGCGCTGACTGCCGTGTGTATTCTTTCGATGACCTATTATGGTCTTTCTTCGGCCAAGCAAGAACTTAAAGAGCACGCGCTTTTCACCTCACGCATCATAACTGACTCGCAAATTAGCGATAATATATATCAATTGCACTTGGCGGCTCTCAACTTTACGTATAATGGTAATTTATCCGCTACGGAAAGAGTCGATTTTTATTACGAAAATATCCGCAAAAAACTCTACACCTCAGATTTTTCTATCACCAACACCGAAGACACGATAAAAAGCCTTGACGCTTACTATCGAGGCTTTAACCAACTGCGTTCATTGCGTGAAAAACGCCGCCGATCCACTAGCCTAATTCTTCCCGAACAAGTGTTAGAGATAGAAATAGCCATGGATAGGCTGATTGATAATCTAAATATAGATAAAAGCGACCATGCCTTATTGGCCTCAAATACATTGGTCATACTCATGCAATCGAGCAACCAAGGCAATGCCTACTTTAGGCGCTATGAGAATACCTCTCTGATCCAAGCGCGTAATATGCAGCGCCAAGCTTACCAACAACTCATCGATCTCAAGCAGTCTATAAAAAATGACGCACTACGATCACAGATAGATCATGTCACTGAACTTGTCGCGCACTATACTGATACCTTTAATATCGCGGTGGAAGAGACGCGAGGATTTCTGTATTTAGTCAACGTTATTCTGGCTGCCGAAGCCAATGAGATCCTCTATCAATCTGATATACGCGAGACGCAGATCACTGAAAACCTCCACCGGCAGCGAGAAACCATAGATCAGTACCTTTCTAGATTGGTGACGTGGATACTCTTGGTCAGCATGATTGCCCTGTTGGTACAAGCGGTGTTGTCATATTTGATTACCCTAACCATTACCAATCCGATTACCACTATCACTCGCGTCTTCAATGAGCTATCAGAGGGCTCAGGCAAAAGCATCATTCCCAGTTACCCCAAAGATGATGAAATTGGCGATTTAACTAAAGCAGCACGAACATTCAAACAGAAAAACGTCGAAAACCGCAAAATACTGAACGACTACAAAGAGCTCAGCGAACAACTCGAGCGGCGTATTTTGGAGCGCACTCAAGAACTCAATGCAATGAACAAGGAACTTGAGTTCTCTAAAGAAAAAGCTGAGGAAATGGTGCAAATACGAAGCAACTTTATCGCCAACATATCGCACGAAATTAGAACGCCGATTAATGCAGTGCTCGGCATGACCTATCTCATGCGCCATAGCGAACTATCGGATCAGCAAGCTGAATACCTTGAAAGCATCAATTTGAGCTCGAAAAAGCTTCTTGCCATCATTAATGACATTTTGGATTTCTCAAAAATCGAAGCCGGCCAAATGACCATCGAATCAACCAAACTCGATCTATTCCAAGTTGTGTCAGATTGCGTATCTATGCTGCAGGCGCAGGCGCATGCCAAGGGTATCGAAATATTCACTCATTTTGACAGCTACGTTAGCCGCTACTACCATGGCGACCCATTGCGCTTAGGGCAAGTGATCACCAACCTGCTGAACAATGCTGTGAAGTTTACCCAAGTGGGCCACGTTGGCGTCACCGTTGAAGCCATTAATATCCAACGCTTACGTATAAAAATCCACGACTCCGGCATCGGTATGACCGAGGAGGAACAATCTCGTCTTTTCCGTGCGTTTAGCCAAGCCGACGCTAGTACTACGAGGCGTTTTGGAGGAACAGGCCTAGGTTTGGTGATCAGCAAACAAATCATCGAAGCGATGAACGGCAATATCATTGTCCATAGTGAAAAAGGGGCTGGCACCACCTTTACCATTGAACTAGATATGAAACGGGTCAATGACGCGCAAGAAAGCAAAAAGCTACACGGGCACAAAGCACTGCTGATCGAACGCAATGACCTGTCTCGCAGCGCCTTTAACCATGCTATGCAGTACCTAGGGTTAGAAGTGATCAGTTATGAGACCTATATGCGCGAGCATATCAGCCAGGTCGATATCATTCTTTATGCGGTGGAAAAACGAGAACGAAGCGCCCTAGATACAGAAATGATCACCCAATTGGCATCCGCCTATCCTAAAACCCCTGTCTGTCTCATTTATCCTATGGGTAAAACGCCAGAGAAAAGTGATCCGAATTCGCAAAATACATATGTACAAAAACCTATCAACCCGATTCGGTTGGAAAAAGTCTTACTTCGCATGCTCACAGGGGAACAAAACGCTGAGAAAAACTCGAACTTAGATGAGTTACGCCAAGAAATGGCAACACGCTCAGGGTCAAGGGTCATCGTTGCGGACGACAACCTGTTCAACCGCCAAGTGGTATCTGGGTTGTTACAGAAATCTAATATCGAAGTGGCCGAAGCTATCGATGGCGAAGACCTCACTGAAAAAGTTTTACAGGCCGCCGAATTACAAACACCCTACGAATTAGTGTTTGTCGATTATCACATGCCTAAGATGAATGGTCTGGAGGCCTGCCAATGGCTGCGACAACGTTTTCCAGACCTTTCTATTGTGGTATTGAGTGGTGATACTGAAGTCACCACAAAACAGAAGTTCTTCACGGCGGGGGCCAATGCTGTGCTGGCTAAGCCGATAGAGGTCAAAGACTTCTATGACATTGTTTTAAGCTACATTGAACCAAAACAAGATGTAAAACCAGCGATTCAGCAAACTCATAAACAGCGTGTTCCCAATATGATCACGATAGATACGACAGCCGGTTTAAAGCACAGTGGCGGCGACAGCGAGCTCTATCTATCATTGCTCAATAGTTTTCTCAAAAAGTATAACGACGCCGGCAACGATTTCGTCGAACTATATAACAACCAGCAATCAGAAACTTTGTCACTTGCCATGCACAGTCTGAAAGGCATCGCCGCCAGTATTGGCGCTAACAACCTCTCTGACATTGCACAGAAAATGTTTGACAACCCTGAGCAAAACCTTCTGGAAGATGTGCAAAACCAGCTGAATCAAGTGCTGGCAGAACTTAAGAAATTAGACCTTCACGACACACAAAAAACAGCTAAGGTAGACTTCGATCAAAGCGAATTTTCAAACGCCTTGAACGACTTATTTACGGCGCTTAAACGGCGCCGACCTAAACAAATTAATCCTATCTTGAACTACATTAAATCGGTTAATTTACCGCCCGAGCAGGCGTCTAAACTGGATCATATGTGCACAATGATCGAACGTTTCGAATACGCCGATGCGATTAACATTTTGGAGACCTTTTTGAATGATTGACCATGCGGCCATTTCTGGAACTATCCTGCTGGTAGATGACATAGAAGAAAATATTCGTACCGTGTTAGGAATTCTGGATTGCTATGACATTATTCCCTGTACATCGGGCGCGGAAGCACTAGAGATTCTCACGGAAGAACACATCGACCTCATTTTACTTGATGTCATGATGCCCGAAATGAACGGGTACCAAGTGTGTGAAAAAGTACGCGCCAATCCCGAACTAAAGGAGATACCGATTATTTTCCTCACCGCTAGACAAGATGAAGACAGTATCGAGAAGGCTTATGACGTGGGTGCTCACGACTATGTCACCAAGCCCTTTTTGCCTCGCGAGCTAAAGGCGCGGGTAGAGTTCCAACTTAAATTTTACTTCACTTTAAAGAAGTTGGAGTACATTGCCTCACACGATCAAATGACAGGCATTTTTAATCGCCGCCGTTTTTTCGAAATTGCCAAGGAAATGTTTAACGAGAACCCCAGAGATAGCATGTATACCATCATGCTAGACATCGATCACTTTAAGCGAATTAATGACAAATATGGTCACGCTTTAGGGGATATCGCGCTAAAAGAAGTCACCTCTGCGATTGCGTCAGTATTGCCCCAGGGTGCCTGCTTCGCTCGCCTTGGGGGAGAAGAATTTGCAATCGCCATCAACGGTCAAAACAATGACGAAATCAACATCCTAGCGGAGAACATTCGCAGTAACGTAGAACGCACCCCAATCGTTGGAGAAGGCGTCAGCTTCAATTGTAGTATTAGTATGGGGGTGTGTCAGAACGACATCACCTTCGGCAATATTGACGAACTTCTCAACTCTGCCGATCAAGCACTATACGAAGCCAAGGATAGTGGCCGCAACCGCTCAATATTCCGCGGATCCGGCACACATCAAAAGGCTTAATTTAAGCCAGCAAAGGCTTCTCGAGAGAGGTTGCGTGGAGCCCCATCTGTTACCACGACATCGTCTTCAATTCGAATGCCACCGTAAGGACGCAAAAATTCTACTACTTGCCAGTCAACAAGATTGGCGTGCACCGAAGCGTGCAACTTGGCTAACAAGCTATCAATAAAATAAATGCCGGGTTCAATGGTCAACACCTGGCCCTGACGAATCTCACGTGTGGTACGCAGTGCTGGGTACTCCGCCGGTGGCGGTGTTCTGCCACCCTCGTAGGCCGTTTGCTGCCCACCAATATCGTGCACCTGCAAACCGAGGAAATGCCCTAATCCGTGTGGGAAAAACGTTTCGCTCAGCCCTTTTGCAAACGCCTCTTCAGCATGACAGGTAAACACGCCGTGATCCACAAGAATACGGCAGATTCCCGCATGGGTTGAGCGATGTAAATCAAGATAGGCGGTGCCATCGCGCACCTTGTCGACAATCTCTAATTGGAGTGCGTCTAATGCGGCAATTACGTCCGCAAAAAGTCCGTTAGATGCCGCATAGGTACGGGTAATATCCGAACAATAACCGCGATAACTGGCGCCAGCATCAATTAAAAAACTCCGTCTCGGGCTGTCGACATCGTGCTCACGACGAGAATAGTGCAGCACGGCTCCATGCTCATTGATACAGATCAGATTGTCATAGGGCAACACGTCCTCAGACTGTCCGGCGGCTTTACAGTAAGCGATATGGATACCAAATTCACTTTCTCCATCACGGAAAGCAGTAGCAGCGGCGGCGTGAGCACGCGCGGCAATACAATTTGCTTCCGCAAGACAGGCAATTTCGAAGGGCGATTTAATAGCGCGGTGCCAATGCAGTCGATGGAGTAAGAGCTCGGGGTTTATGTCACCTGTGGGCCATTGTGCATGGCGACTATCTAGCTCGCCAATAGTGGCCACCCGTCCCTCACAGGCAATGACGCTTGCCATATCCGCTAAATCGGTAACCACGTGAACGTCGAAATGATCCGTCCACACATCGTTTCCAATCGGAGGATAGCTGTGCCAGTAGTCATCAGGTAAATAGATAAAGGCCTTGGGTGTATGACCAGGCTGGTAGATCACCCAGCTTTGCGCATACGCCTCACTGGCAGGCAACAGGGCGTTAAAATGCGGGTTGATTTTGAATGGGTAGTGCCGGTCGTCTAGAAAAGCCACCGCCGTGTGTCCAGAATACACCTGCAAGGCATCGTATTGGGTCTCTGCCAATATGGCGTCGTAGCGCTGGCGCAATTGGGTGAAGTGTTCGGCAAAGAGCGATGCTAGTTCTGACATAGAATACTCGTTAGGTAGTGATACAAATCAATGCTGACATTAGCAGATCAACTACATTCTCCATAGGGTCTACTATTGTCTGATTATACTGGCATAAAGTTTATGAATATTGTGTTGTTTATCTGTGGCATTGCGCTTTTTTTGCTGGGCATAGACCAATTGGAAAAAGGCCTAGGGCGGCTTGGCGACCGCACCCTGAAACGCGTGCTGGGTAACTATACCAAAACGCCCTTGCAAGGCATTGGTTTTGGCATGGGCGCCACAGTCATGGTGCAAAGTTCCTCGATTGTCAGTTTAATCACCCTAGCCTTTGTTAGCGCCGGTATTTTGCAACTGTACAACGCCATCGGTATTATTTTGGGGGCCAACCTCGGCACCACTTTCACCGGATGGATCATCGCCACCATCGGCTTCAAACTGGATCTCAAAGAAGTCTATCTTCCGCTGCTTGGCCTTGGCGCCTGTGGCTTGCTATGGGGCCCAAACAACAGTCGTGCCAAGGCACTGGGGCGCTTCATTTTTGGTCTTGGTCTACTCATCATGGGAATGATCCTGATGAAAGATAGCATTCGCTTTGTCACGGAATTGGTCAATTTAGCCACACTGAAGAACACACCTACTTGGGTCTTCTTTGTGGCTGGGGCGATGCTTACCGCGGTTATTCAAGCGAGCTCAGCCGCTATGATGATGGCGCTGACCGCCTTGCACGGCGGCATTATCGACCTGCAAAGCGCGGCCGCTTTTGCGATCGGAGCAGACCTTGGCACCACAAGTACAGTCATTATTGGCTCGTTAAAAGGCGCACGCATTAAACGCCGGGTATCAGCCATTCATTTTATATTTAACGTCGTCACTGACATCGTGGCGGTCATCTGCCTGCCTTGGTTGTTGTATCTCGTCACTGACGTGGTGGGTATTAGAGACCCCCTATTTGCGCTCGTGGGGTTTCACAGCGCCTTTAACGTATTGGGAATTTTGATGTTTTTACCCTGGGTTCGTCACTTCCAACACCTTATCGAACGCCTGATTCCCATCGATAGAGACAGCCATCGCACCGTGGACAATGTTGATCCTGCCTTAGGCGATGTGGCTTTACATGCACTGGAAAAAGATGTCGCTACTGCTATTCAGCGTTCGCTTTACAGCAACCTTGCTAGGCTCCCCAATCGACTAATCGACAACGTCGAGCCCGCCTTGCTAACTCCGCTGGAACATTGGGATAGCGATGTCCAATACCAAATACTGCAAGATAATGAAAACCATCTCAGCGACTACGCATTAGACCTGCAGCGCGCGATGGGCGACAACGATACAAGCCGCATTAAGCAGCTCCTTGTATGTTTGCGCGATTCAAGCTATGCCGCCAAGGCCTTTAAGGATATTCAGAGTGATCTGGAACAGCTGCTGGATAGCCCGAACCAGCGTTCCTTGGCGTCTTTACTGGAGCAAACTATCCCGTTTTATCTAGGTCTACTAAGTCTAATGACCACCGACAGCCAACCGGCGACAGAGCAGTTGCGCGATTTAAGCATCGCCCTAAAAGACAGCCACGGGGAATTTGATGCGTTGATATACGGTATGATCGATCAGCGGCAGTTAAATCGTGAAGACGCGTCACGCGCCCTCAACCTTAATCGGCAAATACTGTTAGCCGGGCATTCACTATTAAACGCCGTGAAACACTACTGCCTGAGTGAACCCACTGCCCGCACTTTGTCCGAGATTCTTAATTTGGAGCAGTAGCGACAGCACCTTCGCGGCGAGGATCGGCGGCGCCAAACAATCTCTCACCTTGGATGGCGATGGCGTGCACACCACTGTTCATATCACGCACCTGCACGGTATGACCCATGGCACGAAGTTGCTCGACCAGATGATCACTAGCTGCCCCCTCCTCTAACATTAGCGCCTTACCATTTGTGTGGCTCACATTGGCCAAATTAACCGCCGCTTGAATATCCAGACCGAGATCGAGGTGGGCAACAAGTGTCTTAGCGACGTAGTTGATAATACGCGTGCCCCCTGGAGATCCCACCAATAACACAGGCTTGTCGTCCTTCAAGACTACCGTCGGCGCCATAGACGAGCGAGGCCGCTTACCGGGCTGAACACGATTGGCTACCAACACGCCGTCTTTCTCAAAACTCAAACTGAAGTCGGTCAGTTGATTGTTTAAAAGAACACCACCCACCATTAAGCTAGAACCAAAGGCCATCTCGATCGAGGTGGTCATGCTCACCGCGTTGCCCTCGGCGTCGATAATAACCATATGGCTAGTACTAGGCAGTGAATAACTGTCGTCATTGGCATAGCTAAACTTCTGCTCTACAACCAAGGGGCTGACTTTACCCATATCAGTGTTTGTATCGATGCTTTCGGCGCGCGACTGCAGATAATGCGGCGCCAATAAGGCCTGCAAGGGGATATCGACAAAATCACCATCCGCCGCGTAACGCTCACGATCAGCAAACGCTACCCGCGAGGCCTGGCTATAAAGATGCCAGAGATCAGCACTATCAGCGCGATAATCCGCCAGCGGGAAATGCTGCAGTATGCCCATAATCTGCAACACCGCTAACCCACCCGAAGAGGGCGGCATCATGCCGCACACAGTGTACAGTCGATAGGGTCCACACAGCGGATCGCGCCAGGTCGCCTCATAATTGGCAAGATCTTGTAGACTCAAGCGCCCGGGGTTAATAGGGGCGTTGCGCACGGTGGACACCAACTGCTCGGCAAACTTACCGCGATAGAAGGCAACGCTGCCCTGCGCTGCAATATTTTGTAACGTTAATGCGTAGTCTGGGTTGCGCAGCACTGAACCCGCCGCAATGGGTTCACCGTTGGGATAAAAATAGTCCTTGCCTGGCGCTATTTGGGTCAGCCCTGGGTGCAGTTTCATCGCGACCAAGCGCGCTAAGCGCGGCGATACCTCAAAACCGCGTGTCGCAAGATCTATCGGATGCTCGAACAGGCTAGACCATGGTAATTTGCCAAATCGCTGGTGGGCGCTTTCCAGCCCCTTCACCACGCCAGGCACCCCGACTGACATTCCGCCCACAATGGCCTCACGCCACGACAGGGGCTTCCCGCCAACATAGAATTGATCCGCCGTAGCCTCAACAGGGGCACGTTCTCGGGCATCCAAGGTATACAGTTTGGCCTCTTTGGCTGACCAATACATGATGAAGGCACCACCACCGATACCGGAGGACTGTGGCTCTACCAAGCCCAACGTGGTCTGTACGGCCACGGCCGCATCAATGGCACTGCCGCCAGCCTGAAGTACTTTTTCCCCCGCGCGAACCGCGTGAGGATTGGCCGCCGCGACCATGAAGTCTCGCCCCTCGACTACGTCGAGTTGACGAGTGATAACTGTTCTTTCTGGATCGTCTCGACTGGCCTGAACGGCCGACGCCGCAAGCATTGCGGCGCCTAATAAAAGCAATTTCTTCACATCGTTCCCTTAGCTATCTCGCAGTAGCACCACAGGCGGTTCGAATAGGCTCGCCCTTGAACTGGCTATACCGATGAACACTAACACAGGGATACTAATAGCGGGAAGCACCCACCACAAATGCCAATGAATACTGGGGGCGATTCCCAACAGCTGCGACTGTATCGCCGCGAGGCTCAATTCCGCCCCCAAGCAGGCGATCATATTAGCCGCTAGCCCGAGCACCACAAATTCCCAACCACACGCGCGCCACAATAAAGGCGACGTTGCCCCCATCGTTCGCAACAGGGCATTGTCGCGTCGACGTTCGCGTTGCGAAGCCAAAATACTCGCCACCAATACCGCTGCTGTGGCTAGTAAAACCAATCCAAAAACTATTTCAATGGCCTGACTGACCCGATCTACCGTGCTGTTAATTTGGGCGATGATCACATCCATCTCAATGATGGTGACCGTGGGAAACTCGCGCATCAACCCAGTCAACAAAGGCTTTTGCTCGGGGCCTAGGTACACACTGGTAATGAACGTCGCCGGATAAGTATTCAGCACACCGGGCGGGAAAATGAAATAGAAATTGGGCCGCATTTGCTGCCAATCGAGACTGCGGATGCTTTGAATGTACGTCTCCAAAATATCGGCGCCAATTTGAAAACGCAACGTATCACCCATTTTCAAACCCAAGCGTTCCGCTAAACGCGCTTCAATCGACACGCCATCGTTGGCATCATCGCGCCACCATGTCCCCTGCTCCAACACATTCTTTGGCGGCAAGGCATCGTTCCAGGTCAAATTGAGTTCACGATCAATACTGCGCTGTTCCTCTTTGGTGACCTGAGTACGTACACTTTCACCGTTAATATGCGTCAGTCGGCCACGCACCATCGGGTAAATGGTTTCCGTGGCAACACCAGCGTCATTAAGCTGCTGCCGCAGCGAATCCACTTCGTACTCCGCGACATTTACCATAAAATGATTTGGGGTATCCGCCGGCAATGAAGCACGCCAATCGTCGAGTAAGTCACTGCGTACTGCCCACAACAACCCTACCAACATCAAGGCACTGCTATACACCATCAGCTGAAGTTGGGTGTGACGGCGATGGCGTTGAAAATTAGCCCACGCCAAGCCCAGCGGGGAAGCCAATCCCCCAAAACGGCGCGGTACGGCAAGTACACCGCGCGCTAACAAACCAACGACCAAAGTCAAGGCTGCCAAACCACCCAGCAGACCCAACGATAAGAACCACGACTGGGTATAGATCATCAGCAGCGCTACGCTACCAAAACCGGCGATCACGAGTCGCAAACCCTGGCTGAGGGGATCCGTCGGAACCAAATCTCGCAGTACCGCCATCGCTGAAGTTTTTTGTAAGGCGCGCAGCGGTGGCCAAGCAAAAGCTAGAAGGCTGACCAAGGCCGTGGCCAAACCAAATAACCAAGGTCGCCAGAGCGATACCTCGGCGACATCAACCAAGTATTCGGCAAACACTTGTTCGAACAGACCTTTTAAGCCCCAGCCCGCCAGTCCACCAACAAGGCTGGCCAATAATGCTAATAACAACAAACTGGTGGCAAACAAGCCGAGTACGCGCCCCTCGGTCATACCGAGGGTCTTCAAAATAGCGACATGATCGTAATGTCGCTGGCAATAGCGCTGCGCACTCATAGCAATCGCCAATCCCGACAACATGACCGCCAGCGAGCCGGCTAACAATAGGAATCTTTCGGCGCGCTGAAGGGCTTCTGCCAGTCGCGGTTGAGCATCATCAAGGGTGCGTATACGGTGACTATCTTCGAGCTGTGGCTCAAGCCATGCTTTAAAATCAGCGATCAACGCATCAGCGGCATCAAATTGATAGCGGTAGCTGACCCGACTACCTACATGCACAAGATCCGCCGCTGCCAGGTCATCGAGATGGATCATCACACGCGGCCCGACGCTAAACATGGCAAAACCGCGATCAGGCTCATCCACCAGCACCTGGCTGAAGCGCAGCGTTGTTTTACCAATTTCCAGCACAGCACCGGGCTGAATATCAAGCAGACTCGCCATACTGGACGCTAACCAGGCTTCACCTGGCGCGGGGCCGTGTTGCACCACGTGGCTCTCGGCGCTGAAGGGTGTATCGGCAATACGCAGCTTGCCACGCAATGGGTAACCATCGCTGACCGCTTTTAACGAAGACAGTTGCATACGCTCGTTTGCAAAAGCCATCGATGCCATACCGACATTTTCAGAGACAGCAATACCGCGTTCACGGGCTTCCTCTATCCAAGCAGATTGCACGGGGCGTGGACTAGATAGCACCATACTGCCGGCTAAGAAATCCTTACTTTGCTGTAACAAAGACGCCTGCAGTGTCGACGAAAAATGGGTAATGCCTGAGACAGTGGCAACGGCTAGTATTAAGCAGGCAAATAACAGTTGTAGTTCACCACCGCGCCAATCACGACCAAGCATTTTTAAGGCTAATTTCACCGCTAGCCCTCCTCGCAGAGGCGACCACTGTTCATACGCAGACGGCGATCACAGCGTGCAGCGAGCTCGTCATCGTGGGTAACTAACACCAATGTGCAATCCTCATCGCGATTTAGATCGAATAATAAGTCAGCAATACGCTGCCCGGTTTCACCATCAAGGTTCCCGGTGGGTTCGTCGGCGAACAACACGCTGGGCTGCGATGCAAAGGCGCGGGCAATGGCAACACGCTGTTGTTCCCCACCTGACAACTGATTGGGATAGTGGTGGCCACGCTCGTTGAGGCCGACTTTTTCTAAATATTGGCGAGCCAGATGCTCTGCTTTGTCAGCACGGGTTAACTCCAGCGGCAAGGCGATGTTTTCCATGGCGGTCAGGCCTTGCAGCAACTGAAATGACTGGAAAACAAAGCCAACATGGTCAGCGCGCAAGAGAGCACGTTGGTCTTCGCTCATGGCGTGCAAAGGCTGATCTCCAAGATAGATCTCGCCTTGGCTGGGATTATCCAAACCGGCCAACAAGGCCAACAAGGTAGATTTACCTGAACCTGAACTACCGACAATGGCAACGCTTTCGCCGGCCTTGATATGCAGATCAATACCCTGCAGGATATGTAGCTCGCCAGCGCGAGTAGAAACAGTTTTTACAATATTTTTGGCAATAATCATGGTGATTCTATGTGGTTAAAAGCTCTTGTTGTGGGCTTATACGTTATATGGCTTAGTTCAGTCGCGTCTTTGGCACAGGCCGATAGCGCCAAACTTCTTATCGTCGGCGATAGTATTAGCGCCGGATATGGTATACCTCGTGGCAGTGGCTGGGCTGATCAACTAGCCAACGCACTTGAACACCCGGTCGATGTTATCAACGCCAGCATTAGTGGCGAAACAACGGTCGGCGGTGCAGCGCGCATTGGCAAGCTCCTGCAACAGCACCACCCCGACATAGTGGTCATTGAACTAGGCGGTAACGACGGTTTGCGTGGCTACCCCCTCGATCGCATTGAAAAAAACCTCGCCACTATGATAGAACAATCTCAGCAAAGCGGCGCTTGCGGAGTGGTGTTGCTTGGAATGCGTATCCCACCCAACTACGGCCAACGCTACAGCGAGGGATTCTTTCAACTATTTGCGACACTGGCGACCCGTTACAACACCGAACGGGTGGAATTTTTCTTGGACAATGTCGCCGAAAATCCTAATCTAATGCAATCTGACGGCATTCATCCCACCACGGAGGCTCAGCCTCTGTTGGTTGATAATGCTCGCGACACCCTGAACCAAACCTTAACGGCCTGTCAACGTTAGGCTGAATAGCTTTCGTGAAAAAACTTTTCTGCTAGGCGGTTAAACGCCACCGGTTTTTGTGCGTGTAACCAGTGGCCTGCGCCTTCGATGGCGCGCAGGGAAGCGTTTGGAAATTGCTGCTGAATCGCCGACGAGTGCTGTGCCGTCACGTAGTCAGAATCACTGCCTTTGATGAACCTAACCGGCCCCTGAAATTGAGGGCCGACCAAATCCCACTGGGCAATATTTTGGTAGTCGGCGCGCAAAACAGGCACGTTATATCGTAACTGAAAGCCCCCCTCCGGCGACTTGCGAAGCCCTTTTAAAAGAAATTCTGCAATACCGGGGTCGTGGAGATTTTGTTGCATAAATGTAAGGGCTTCGCTACGGGTTTTCATATCGTCCAACGGCAGTGCACACAAGGCGGCAAACACATCGTCGTGGCGAGTAGAACCATAGGTTACTGGGGCAATATCAGCTACCAGCAACGCTTTGACCCTTTCCGGATGAAGCAGGGCTGTCGCCATCGCAACCTTGCCACCTAATGAGTGTCCCAGCATGGCAAAGTGCCCAAAACCAAGATGATCCATGGTATCGCAAATATCCTGCGCCATTTCAATCAGAGACATATTGTACGCTCGCGGCGACTCGCCGTGATTGCGCAAGTCAACACTGACAATGGCATAGTGCTCAGACAATTGCCGCCCGAGCGACATGAGATTATCTAGCGAACCAAACAGTCCGTGAATTAAAACGATCGCTGGGCCCTGGCCTATATGACGAAAATTAAGTATCACCACCCTCTCCTTATTGCGGTGCATTGTAGCGGATTTTTTTAGGCGTCCCTAGTACGCACTTGTACTCGCAGGCGGAGTTGGTACACTTGTCGAAATCGCAGGAGATCACCGTGCCACATCAAACATCAAAAATCCTTTTCATGCTTGTCACCCTCACCAGCCTTGTCGCCTGTGGTGGCGACAGTTTTGTAAAAGGTGATTACAACGACACCACGCATATTGCCGATATCGAAGATCGCGCCCGCGCGCCCGAAATGAAACAACTGATATTGGCTAACGTGAATTTCAACAAGCCAAGTCGTGTTTACATGCATCAGTTTGAACCCAAAATCGATCAGATGCTGGTCGAATACATGTCCGCAAACGGCTATACCTTTGCGCCGGCTCACGTTTTCAACAACGCTTGGAATACAGCCATTCGCCAAACAGGCGATAGCTACGACCCAACCACCGGGCGCTTTAAGACAGACACCCACATGAAAGCAATGGCGCTGACGCTACAACATCTAAAAGATAATAGTGATGCCGCCGGCATTTTGTTCACCGACTTACTGGAATACCAAGTTGCCTACATCCATGGCAACAAACGCAACGCAAAATGGCATGGTGTGACAAGACGTTTTGACAAAATGGGGGTTGGCAATTCTGTGCCCGCAGATTTTGACTGGGGAAAAACCGCCGCCGTCGCGTCGCTGTGGATAAATATCTTCGACCTCGACAGCATGCAGCGTGTTTTTTCAGGTGTTGGCGGTATCGACGGTATGGAGGCCATTAATATGAAACTCTCAGAGCCACGCTTCAGCCGCAACAAAGATTTGTTCGATGACGATGATCACATTGAAGAGGGCATACAACTCGCGTTGCATCCTCTCATCAATATGCCTTATTGGCCTGGCGTCCGCCCCGAGTAATTACAGCTAGCGGCGCAGCCTCTCGTAGTCAGCGCCGACGTCCTCTAGCACCACTTCCAGTGACTCTTTGATTTCTCCACCGCCATGGCTGGCCTCCGCACCTATCACCTTCGTCTTGGCGCGCAGGTGTTCCCATTGCTGCTCTGCTTTGTCCCACTGCTGTTTCGCTTCCAGGCCAAATAAATGGGCTTGCAGGCGAAGTTCATCGCGCTGCTGAGCTAATCTTTGCACGATATCCCCGTAATCTTCTTTTAACGACGCTGATGGCATAACCGCCCTCCTCTGTGTTGATTGAATGTAGACAAGTCACTCTTCGCCATCAAACCCATACACACAGTCGATTGATCTGGGTCAACCCATCGCCAAAAATGAATAATATGCACAAAAAATCTTTTCTTTGCATAATAATGCATAAAGGCTAAGATAGCGCCAAATCACCGCGAGAGACGCGCCGTGCCAAAATCCAGTAAAGCTACCTCAATCGACATCGCCTATCGCGCCGGCGTTTCACAATCGACCGTATCTCGCGCTCTACGCGACAGCCACTTAGTCAGCAAGGCAACCCGCGATCACATCAAAGCCATTGCCAAAGAGCTTAACTATAAGATCGACAAAAACGCTCGAAACCTTCGCACCCAGAGCACCGACACGCTCGCATTGGTGATTTTTGAAGACAACGGCACGAGCGATCACATCAACCCCTTCTTTATGGCTATGATTAGCAGCATCATTCGCGCAACGGCCAAACGAAACTACGACCTACTGGTCTCTTTCCACCAATTGCACGAAGATTTCCGCGGCGATTACGAAGACAGTAAGCGCGCCGATGGCATAATATTTTTGGGTTATGGGGATTTTTTAAATTACCAAAGAATGGCAAAGGATCTCATCAACAGCGGCACTCACTTTTTGACCTGGGGTGCCTCTATGCCTGGACAACAAGGCATCACCATCAGTTGCGACAACCTTAAAGGCGGACTGCTTGCCACCGAACAACTGCTTAAACACGTTCGCAAGAACATAGCCTTTTTGGGAGATATCAGTGAGCACGCTCCCGAGTTTCGTGAGCGCTATCGCGGCTATTGCCGAGCACTGAGTCTGGCCGGCATGATCATTAACCCCAAACTGCAATTAAAAGTGGACGACTCTAATGCCGATCAAGGCTACGAGGCTTGCCGCAAATTATTGCGAAGCCGCATTAAATTTGACGCGATATTTGCTGCGACTGACCTAATTGCCATGGGGGCGATTAAGGCCTTATACGAGGCTGGCTTGCGCATTCCAGAGGACGTGGCGATTGTTGGATTTGATGACATACAGGCAGGGCTATACACCTCGCCTGCACTGACTACCGTTAAACAAAACGCCGAGCTTGCCGGTGAGCAACTCACCGACATGCTAGTAGGAATGATTCATCAAAAAGAGGGAGAACCCAGAGTAGCATCACGGGTTATAGAGCCAGAACTTGTGGTCCGCCACTCTTGTGGCGGTCATATCAAAAAGACTAGGCGTTAGACAGCATCCAACCAACCGCGCCCAGTAGCGCAGGGTGTGGATGAACAATCAAATTTACCGGGATTTCCGACACAAAATGCGACATGATGCCCTTGGCCTTAAAACGGGCAACAAAAGGACTGTCGTGCAATATTTGACCGAAGCGAGGCAGAATGCCTCCACCCAAATATAAGCCACCACGAGCACCCATGGTCAAGGCTAAATCGGCAGACGCCGAACCCAGCATGCCACAGAACATATTGACAGTATCGAGCGCAAGCGCGTCATTACCAGCCGCTGCCGCATGGGTAATATCGCTTGGCGATTCACAACTTTGTGCGACACCTCGCACATGGGCAAGGGTCTTGTGCAAACGCAACAAACCAGAGCCACAAAGCAACGTTTCCAAGGATACGTGACTCCACTCAGCGTTCAAATGTTTCACGATGGCGTATTCCTCATCGTTATCCGCCGCCAAGTTGCGGTGGCCGCCTTCACCCGAAATGGGATACCACTTATCACCTACAGGCAACAATCCCGCTGCCCCTAAACCAGTACCTGGACCTAATACTGCTTTGGTTGCTCCAGCCACTTCGACACCGGCTTTTACTTCAACCAAATCTTCACGACCCAATAACGGCAAACTGCAAGCCTGAGCCGTAAAGTCGTTAATCACCGCGAGGCGTGTCAAACCCAACTCAGATTTAACCGCACTGGTCGACCATGCCCATGACAAGTTGGTCATGGCAATATTATCGCCCATCACGGGGCCGGCAATCGCCAGACAAACATGCTTTGGCTCGGCATCTTGTAATTGATCGATGTAGGCTGCCAAGCAAGACTGCATGGTTGGGTACTCGGCGGTGGCGAAGGTCAATTGCTGTTCAAGGTCAAAGCTTCCCTTGGCATTCAGACCGCGCACCAGCGCGAAACGTGCATTAGTTCCGCCAATATCGGCGACGACAAGTGGATACATAGTGGTGTCTCTAACGGGTCAAAAACGCGCACGATACCACACCCCTTCACAGATTCAAGTCAAGTCATTGCCATGCCACGCGTTGCTAGCTACACTCGGCCAAAATAAGGATGTGCCATGAAAACCATTATTCAACGACTTCCCGCTCAAAAGACTATCGCGTTGATCGCTCACGATAGCCGCAAAGCTTCGTTAATACGCTGGTGTGAACAGCACCGAGAAGCACTGCAACAGCACCAACTGATTGGCACCGGCACAACCGGCGGCATGATCACCCGGGCCACAGGCATGTCTGTCAATGCCCTGATAAGTGGCCCAATGGGCGGCGACCAACAAATCGGCGCGTTGATCGCCGAGCAAAAAATCCATACCGTGATTTTCTTTTGGGATCCACTTGAGCCGATGCCCCACGACCCCGATGTAAAAGCCCTTCTTCGGCTTGCCGCAGTATGGAATATCCCCGTCGCCTGCAACGAAACGACCGCCGACATGCTGATGGCTTCGAACCTTTTTAACACCGAAATGGATTGGGAAGTCCCCGATTACGCGGCCTACTTAGCGGCACGGCAACAATGACATTAGCCGCGGATGCATCTGCATCTACTTTGTAAAAATCCAACATTGGTAACCGCTTAAGTATGATTACTTTGCATGCATTCGTATGCAAAGTATTGTGCAATACGGAACCACTGTCATAATCAAACCTTACTTGGAGCGGACGTCTGCGACGCGATTATACGCCTCGCTAAAACAATAAATCTGCACTACGCCACTCCCGAGATTCAAAAAGAGTGATTGATATATGCCGACTAAAAACAAACAGAACCCTGTTGCCACGCAGATCAAAGATCGTATCCAACATCACCTGACTTACACCTTGGGTGATTTGGCAGACCATGGCAAATCGAATACAAAACACGCTTGGTGGGAAGCGGTTAGCATGGCTGTCAACGACGTCATCTTCCCCATGCTTACCAAGACCCAAGCTCGCCACCGCGAGCAGGATGTACGCCGCGTTTATTATCTCTCACTGGAATACCTGATGGGCCGTTTGTTGGCCAACAACCTAACCAACCTAGACTTGTATGACGTGGTTGATAGCGCGGTCAACGAACTCGGCCACAACCTAGCTGACTTGTGTGAAGTCGCCCCCGATATGGCGCTGGGCAACGGTGGTTTAGGTCGACTGGCGGCCTGCTTCATCGATTCATTGGCCACACTAGACTACCCTGCTATCGGCTACGGCATTCACTATGAACACGGCCTGTTCAAACAAGAAATCGATAACTGCCGCCAGATTGAACGCCCCGATGTGTGGCGTGAATTCGGCAACCCATGGGAAATTTGTCGCCCACAATTCACTCAGGAAGTAGGGGTTTACGGCCACGTAGAAACCACTACCAATAACAAAGGTGAAGAAGTTCGAGTATGGAAAGCCGCCTCCAGTTTGGTGGGCGTGCCATGGGACGTACCGATCGTAGGTTACAAAAGCGCCACCGCCAACATCTTGCGCCTGTGGGAGTGCCGTGTAAAAGACCACTTTGACTGGGACCGCTTCACCGCCGGTGACTACCACGAAGCACACCGTGCACGCGTATTGGCAGAAACCGTTTCAAAAGTCCTCTACCCAGCGGATGAGACACCACAGGGCAAAGAACTGCGCTTCCTACAGCAGTATTTCTTCTGCGCTTGCTCGATCAAAGACATCATCCGTCGCTACAAAGAACACCATAACGATTGGGCCGCCTTCCCCGATAAGGCCGCTATCCAGTTGAACGACACTCACCCCACCATTTCAGTATTGGAAATGATGCGCACGCTGATCGACGATCACGCGGTGGCATGGGACGACGCCTGGGCGCTGTGCCAAAAAGTCTTCTCTTACACCAACCACACGCTGTTGCCCGAGGCTCTGGAAACTTGGGCGGTTAGCATGTTTGAGCGCGTTGTACCACGCCATTTGGAAATCCTCTATCGCATCAATGATGAGTTCCTAAATAATGAAGTCGACAAAAAATGGCCTGGCGACATCGCCATGCGCGCTAAATTGTCGTTGATTCGCGAAGATGGCGAACGCTCGGTGCGCATGGCTCACCTGTGTGTATTGGCCTCGCACAAAGTCAATGGCGTGGCACAAATCCACTCAGACCTGGTTAAGAGCGACCTCTTCCCAGAGTTTGACGCCCTGTGGCCCGGCAAGCTAACCAACGTTACCAACGGCATTACCCCTCGCCGCTGGCTGAAAGCTAGCAACCCCGACCTGTCTGCGCTACTCGACAGCGTGGTCAAAGGTGATTGGGCGCGCGACCTCGATCTCTTACAAGACGTTGCTCAACACGCCGACAAGGCAGCCTTCCAGAAAAAATTCATGCAGATCAAGCGCGATAATAAAGTGCGCCTAGCCGACTTTATCCGCGCAGAATTAAATATCGAGGTCAGCCCTGACGCCATCTTCGATGTGCAGATCAAACGTCTGCACGAATACAAGCGCCAGCATTTGAACCTGTTGAACATTTTGTCGCTGTACCGCCGCTTGCTGAACAACCCCAACGATGACATGCAACCACGCGTCTTCATCTTTGGCGCTAAAGCAGCACCTAGCTACCACTTCGCTAAAGACATCATTTATGCCATTAACAAAGTGGGCGAGCGTGTCAACAACGACGAACGTATCGGTGGCAAGCTGAAGGTTGTTTTTCTGCCCAACTACCGCGTCAGTCTGGCGGAGAAAATCATCCCCGCCGCCGATGTTTCGGAGCAAATTTCAACCGCCGGTAAAGAAGCGTCGGGCACAGGCAACATGAAACTGGCCCTTAACGGCGCCGTGACTATTGGCACCTTAGATGGCGCCAACATTGAAATCGCCGAAGAAGTTGGCGATGACAACATCTTCATCTTCGGCAACACCGTCGACGAAGTGAAGGCACTCGATGCCAACGGCTATAACCCACGCGCCTTCTACGATAGCAACGCCGACATCCGCGCCATACTAGATTGGCTGGAAGGTGATTTCTTCACCCCAGGTCACCCAGGCGAACTGGCGTCGATCAAACACAATCTGTTAGGTGGTGACCCCTACAAAGTACTGGCTGACTTCGAGAGCTACAAAGAGGCCCACAAGCGCCTCGACGAAGCTTACAAAGACAGTAAGCGCTGGGCTAAGATGGCTATTCTCAACACGGCCAAAATGGGTAAATTTAATTCCGACCGTTCGATCGAAGACTACGTTGCCAACATTTGGCATCTGTCGCCATCGAAGTAAGCTGAGGTTATCGCCATGAAAGTCACACCTAAAATCCAACAGATCTTGGATGCAAGCCACCCCAACCCGTTTGGCTTTTTGGGATTACATTGTGAAGGAAAATCCGATGTGTACGTGGTACGCACCTTCCAACCAGGCGCAATTGAAGTTTTGGTGGACATTGATGGTGATGAAGTGGCGATGGACCAGGCCGGTTCCACAGGCTTTTTTGTCTTAAAAACCCGTCGCAAAAAGCCGTTTAATTACCGCTTCAAAGTGATTTATCCTGGCACAGTTATCGAACGTGAGGATCCCTATCGATTCCCCCAAGTACTGGGTGATGTCGACATCCACTTATTGAATGAAGGCACCCATCGCAAGCTCTATGACGTGCTAGGTGCCCACCAGCGCGTTATTGATGGCATCGCCGGTGTGGCGTTTAGTGTTTGGGCACCGAACGCCTCACGCGTCTCGGTAGTCGGTGATTTCAACGATTGGGACGGCCGTCGTCATTCGATGCGCCGCCTTGGTAATAGTGGCTTTTGGGATATTTTCATCCCTGGCATCCCCGCCCGCACCAAATACAAGTATGAAATGAAGGACAGCGCGGGCAATTTGCAGCCACTGAAGGCTGACCCTATTGGTTCGCAGGCTGAAATGCGCCCCGATACCGCCTCCGTGATCGACGCTGAGGCACCCTTCCACTGGCAAGATGGCAACTGGATGAGCCACCGAGAATTGCGCTCAGCGCGCAATGCCCCGGTATCCATTTACGAAGTTCATTTGGGTTCTTGGCGCCGCGGCGACCACGGAGAATTCCTCAACTACCGTGACATCGCTGAGCAACTGATCCCCTATGTGAAATCTATGGGATTTACCCATATCCAACTCATGCCCATCAGCGAGCACCCCTTTGACGGTTCCTGGGGCTACCAACCAGTGGGTATGTTTGCTCCGACGGCGCGTTTTGGTAATGCCGACGATTTCAAATACTTTGTCGATCGTTGCCACGCCGAAGACCTTGGCCTGTTGATCGACTGGGTACCGGGTCACTTCCCCTCTGATGCCCACGGCTTGGCGCGCTTTGATGGCACCTGCCTTTACGAGCACATGGATCCGCGCGAGGGCTATCACCCCGACTGGAATACCTTTATCTACAACTTTGGCCGCACCGAAGTCGCCAACTTTCTGCGCGCTTCAGCCAGCGTGTGGCTCGACCGCTACCATGTCGACGGTATTCGTGTCGATGCCGTCGCCTCAATGCTGTATCGCAACTACAGCCGCAAAGAAGGCGAGTGGATCCCCAACAAGTTTGGCGGCCATGAAAACCTCGAAGCGGTAGACTTTTTACGCGGTTTCAACGAAGAGTTGTACGCCGATTTCCCCGGCGCTTTTTCGGTAGCTGAAGAATCCACAGCTTGGCCAGGAGTTTCAAAACCCACCGACATGGGCGGCCTTGGCTTCGGCTACAAGTGGAATATGGGCTGGATGAACGACACACTGGAATACATGAAGCGCGACCCCATTCACCGCTCACACCACCACAACGAGATCAGTTTTGGCCTAGTGTATGCGTTTGACGAAAACTTTATCTTGCCTCTAAGCCACGACGAAGTGGTACACGGTAAGGGCTCGATTTTGTCACGCATGCCGGGTGACACGTGGCAACAATTTGCCAACCTACGCGCCTACTACGGCTTCATGTGGACCCACCCGGGTAAGAAACTGTTGTTTATGGGCGGCGAATTCGCCCAAGGCAAAGAATGGAACTTCGAATCTGAGCTGGACTGGGGACTGTTGAATATCGATTGGCACAGCGGTGTCCAAGCACTGATTCGCGATTTGAACCGTATCTACCGCGACATACCCGCACTTCATCAGCGTGACTGTGATAACACTGGCTTTGAGTGGATCGACCACGAAAATGCTGGCCAGTCGGTCTACAGCTATGTTCGCAAAGGCGAAGAAGGCACCAAACCCGTGCTAGTGGTCGTGAACTTTACCCCGGCAACCCATGAAAACTTCCGTCTTGGCGTACCAGAAGCGGGTCATTACCGAGAGATTTTGAACTCGGATGCGGCCATCTATGGCGGCAGCAACCAGGGCAACTTTAACGGCGCTACTAGCGAATCTATCGCGGCAAACCACCGTGAAAACTCCATTGCGATTACTGTACCGCCCCTTTCAACCCTCGTGTTTGAATTGAGCTAATGTACAACGTATTGCCAGGTAAACACTACCCTCTCGGCGCAACCTTTGACGGCGAGGGGACCAACTTTGCAGTGTTCTCTACTTCAGCGGTAGCCATTGAGGTGTGCCTGTTTGACGCGAGTGGCTGCGAGGAAATTCAACGACTTCGTTTACCGGTGTTTGAGAACGATGTGTGGTGCGGCTATATCCCCGGGGTTTCACCCGGCACGCTTTACGGCTTGCGCGCTCACGGGGCCTACTCGCCCCACGAAGGGCTACTCTTTAATCCACACAAGTTACTACTAGACCCCTACGCCAAGGAACTGTCTGGCGCGCTAAACTACCACCCAAGCCAACTGGCGTACTGCCAAACCGGACAAGTAGATTGCGACCTGCATATCGACACGTCTGACAGTGCGCCGCATATGCCTAAGTGCATCGTAATTGACGAGCGTCCCGACGCAACGGAAGACCGCCCAGACATCCCGCTCAGTGATACCATTGTGTACGAGATGCATGTTGCCGGTTTCAGCAAAATCAACCCGCGACTGCCCAGTCCCATTCGCGGCACCTACAGCGCGCTAACCGACCCAGAGAGCATCAAGTACCTGAAAGAGCTGGGTGTTACAAGCATTGAACTACTGCCAGTGCACGCCTCTTGCGCAGAACCTTTTTTGGCCGAAAAAGGCCGCCCTAACTATTGGGGTTATAACAATTACCACTTCTTTGCCCTGCAGCCTCGATACGCGTTAAAGAATGCCTTCGACGAACTACGCCAAGTGGTATTAGCGATGCACGGCGCCGGCATTGAGGTTATTCTCGACGTGGTATACAACCACACCGCCGAGGGTAATCACCTAGGACCGACCTACTCCTTCAAAGGATTAGACAACCTTAGTTATTACCACCTAATGGAAGGCGATAAGCGCTTCTATGCCAATCACACCGGTTGCGGCAACAGTGTCAATCTCAGTCATCCACGCGTATTGCAGTTCGTGATGGACAGCTTGCGCTACCTGGTGCAAAAAGTTGGCGTTGACGGCTTCCGCTTTGATCTAGCAACCACCCTAGGGCGTAACCACCAGCACTATTTTTCTCCTGAAAACCACTTTTTCTCGGCTGTGACCCAAGACCCTGTATTGTCGCAAGTTAAAATGTTTGCCGAGCCCTGGGACATTGGTTACAACGGCTACCAAGTGGGTAACTTCCCCAACGGTTGGCACGAGTGGAACGACAAGTTCCGTGATACCGTTCGCCGCTTTTGGCTCACCGATGACGCCATGGCGCCTGAATTTGCACGCCGCATGCACGGATCTAGCGATATTTTCGAACGCCCCGGGCGCACCGCCTATACCAGCGTCAATTTCATTACCGCCCACGATGGATTCACCATGCGCGATCTGGTGTGCTACAACGAGCGCCACAATATCGCCAATGGCGAGGACAATCGCGATGGCCACGGGGCAAACTTCAGCTATAACCACGGCATCGAAGGCCCGACCAAAAATACCGCCATCAATGCTTTACGCATGCGTCAACAAAAAAACCTTTTGGCGTCACTACTGTTATCGCAGGGCATTCCCATGCTGCTCGCCGGCGACGAGTTTGGCAACAGCCAGTCAGGCAACAACAACGCCTACTGCCAAGACAACGACATCTCTTGGCTGAATTGGGATCGTATCGACCGCGGCAACGAAGAACTCAGAGCCTTTACCACTGAGCTCATCAAATTGCGCCGCCTGCATCCACTGCTGAATCGCCCACGCTATCAACATGGGATCAACACATCAACAGTGACTGGCTTACCCGATATCAGCTGGCTCAATGCCGACGGCGACAACATGAGCCAGGAAAACTGGCAGCAACCCGATTTAAAATGCTTTGGTATGTTGTTGGCCGCCACCGGTGAGAAAGACGAAGTTCGCTCTTTCCGCCACAGCTGTAGCATCGACGACGCACTGCTATTCATCTTTAACGCCTCCAACGACAGCAAGGCATTTGTACTGCCTGAATTGAATGGCGTTTGGCAAAAAATTCTCGATACCGCAGTTAGTCACAGCAATAGCCTGCACGTCGCGACAGACCCCAACCTAACACTGCAAGCTAAGAGCTTTGCCGTGTTGAGCTATATACACAAGGCCAATGCGCCAACAGAGATCGCATAATTCCATGAGTCAACTTCATCGCCTCGCCACTGAAATCGGCTTCCACAGCAGCTATGTCAACTGCTTTGGTCATAACGTCACCCCGCAAGAAGATGCACTTGCCTCACTCGTCAGTGCCATGGGGTACGACACGTCCTCAGAAGAGGCCCTCGCCTCGCAGGCCAATACACTGGCTCAAAGCCAATGGCGCTGTGTCGTCAGCAGCTGCGAAATCATCGCTGCCGAACAAACCCAGTACAACATTGATATCAACTTACCAGTATGGGTAGATCGTTTTAGCTATCGCTTGGTGTGCGAAGATGGCACACATCACAGTCAAGACGACGTGCTAGCTGACATCCTTCCTTGCGTCGACACCGCCTGCTTAGATGGACAAGATTTTAAACGCTATCAATGGGAGCTGCCACGTATCGCCGAAGGTTACCACCAACTGACCGTGACCGCAGGGGATCAAACCGCGCTATGCCACGTGATTGTGGCGCCGCCGACCTGTGTCAATCCAGCAGAGATTACCCCCAAGACATGGGGCATCGCGGTGCAAGTGTACTCGCTCAAATCAGCAACCAACTGGGGCATGGGCGATTTCAGTGACCTACGCGAATTTGTCGTGCGCGCGGCGTCTCGTGGCGCCGGTTCGATTGGATTAAACCCGCTTCACCCCTTGTTCCCGGGTAACCCTTCGCACCGCAGCCCCTACTCGCCTACCAGCCGCAGCTTTCTGAATACGATGTACATCGATGTGACGGCAGTGCCAGGTTACGCCAATAGCGATCCGTGCCAAGCCATAGTGAATGACGGCGAATTTCAGATGTTATTAGCTCGTGTGCGCGACGCTGACTTCATCGACCATGGCACCGTTGGCTACTTGAAATACAAAGTACTGCGCACTTTGTTTGCGGACTTCCAAGCCAGCGATATTGCCAATGCTAGCGACAGCGCCCAACGCTTTGCAACCTTCTGTGAAACACAGGGAGACGATCTGGCCTCACTGGCCTGCTATGACGCACTTTACGAATACTTCCGCGAGCGCGATGACAACGCTTATGGTTGGACGTTCTGGCCCGAACAATACCGCGACCCCCATAGCGCGGAAGTAGCTGCCTTTAAAGCAGCTGAAGCAGATCGCATTCAATACTTCGCTTGGCTGCAATGGCTGGCTCACGAGCAACTGTCTGCCGTCCAAGCTACCGCCCTCGAGCACGGTATGCCCATCGGTTTGTATTTAGACCTCGCGGTGGGTTGTGATGGCAATGGCGCCGAAGTATGGGCTGACCAAGCTAATTATCTCGCTGGCGCCGCTGTGGGCGCACCACCCGATGCAATGAACATTCTAGGACAAGACTGGGGGCTCACGCCCCTTAACCCCGTTGCGCTGCGCGAGGCCGGCTTTGGCCCACTGGTCAAAGCCTTGCGCTCAAGCATGCAGTACGCCGGTGCACTGCGTATCGACCACATTTTAGGTTTTATGCGTCAATACTGGGTTGCGCCAGGTAAAAAAGCCGATGAAGGTGTCTACATCAGCTTCCCATTAGCCGACATTCTGCGTGTCATCGCGCTTGAGAGCCATCGCAATAACTGTATTGTGGTGGGCGAAGACTTAGGCACCGTTCCTGAAGGGTTTGGCGACATTATGTCAGCTCACGGCTTGCTATCATATAAAGTGCTATTTTTTGAACGCTGGGAGAACGGCCTATTTATGCGCCCTGAAGCCTACCCAGAGCAGGCGATGGCTACTGGCTCGACCCACGACCTGCACACAGTCGCTGGATGGTGGACAGGGCGCGACTTGGCATGGCGCCGCGAACTGAGCCTCTACCCAAGCCAAGATATGGCTGAAGCCGATGCTAACGGCAGGGTCCCTGATCGCGAATATCTGCGCGCCGCGTTGATCGATATGGATCTGATGGGTGAGCAGGATGCACCGGCTAATCACCATGATCACGCCGAACACATTTTAGCCGTGGCGGCACAACAATATCTGGCACTGACCCCATGCGCGATGCACATGATTCCCGCCGAGGATATTTTGCAGTTGGTCGAACAGGTAAACATTCCTGGTACCACAGAGGAACACCCCAACTGGAAACGCAAATTACCCTGTGATATCGATGGCTTTTTTAACGATCAACAAGGCAATGAATTAATGGCGGCTGTTGCTGCTCTTAGACCCCGCCAATAATCACTCTGGTACGGCCTGAGGCACGCTCAGCGCGCTTCGGGCTAAGCCCATGAAAAATGTGAACTTCTTCACAAAAGTCAGCGTTCAGCGGCTTTCAAACTATTAACAAAAAAGTTATGCACAAATGCAGTGCACGATCAAAACTTAATAACTTAACGACACTCCCCAACAAAAAGCCTTACATACCTCTCGTAAAAT
The DNA here is from genome assembly GCA_024639455.1 of Cellvibrionales bacterium. GTDB lineage: Bacteria > Pseudomonadota > Gammaproteobacteria > Pseudomonadales > JAHEIH01 > JAHEIH01. The sequence goes on along the minus strand of JAHEIH010000006.1, from coordinate 33,344 downwards.
ACTGATTTTTATGATATTTTTAATTGATCAAAAAATAACCAATCATAATGAGCCGTTATTTAATGCGGATTTGAAGGCTGGGCAAGAAAGTTATCAAACAAGTTATCCACAGCTTCTGTGGACAACGACAACACCATTAGACTTTAGCCTAAAGACCCACTAATACTTTAGTATTATCAGGCGTCGATTACACGGACTAAAAGCGCGCCAAAACATCCCTCTGCAAGGGAAAATTTAGACTGCAACCAGAGAGAAATTTCTCCACGTCCTGCTCGATATAAAGATCCCCTCTTCCTGGCTGATTTCCCGCCAAAGGTGGAAACGCCGAGTAACCTGCTAGCAAACAATGCCATGAGGTGTTATTGAAATGATCGCCTATTCCTAGACGTTGGATTTCAGCCCCAACATCCTCGCGCTTAAACCACGCCATCAATAATTTATCCAATGTCGGCGACAATTTGTCATTGTTGCGGTTATCGACCCAATACTGGCTATCACCACGGGTATTTAGTTTGTAATGCGCCACAATGTAATCCCGCACGCGCTCAAAACGCTCTCGCACAAAACCGTTGTACTGATCACGGCGAGCAGGCCCAAAACCGCCCTCCTCGTAAAGATGAATAAATTCGAGAATGGCAACTTGCACGAGATGAAGAGCCGTTGCTTCCAAGGGCTCGATAAAGCCCTGCGACAAACCAAGTGCAAGACAGTTATTGGCCCAGTGACGCTGACGCTGACCGACACGCATCGACACATGGCGCGCCTCAGTAGGATCGTTTTCCATCCCAAGCTCGCGACGCAATTCAGCCTCAGCCTGTTCGGCGCTGATATAACGACTGCTGTAAACGTAGCCATTGCCAAACCGCTCAGTCAGGGGAATACGCCACATCCAGCCGCTAGATAAGGCCTTGGATAAGGTCTCCACTGGAGGCGCCTCAGCACGGGCTGAGGGTAATACTACGGCAGAGTCGTTGAACAGATTGCTGGCAAAGGAGTCAAATCCTACATTTAGCGTTTTCTCGATCAGCATGGCAGAAAAACCGGTGCAATCGATAAAAAAGTCCGCCTCATAGCGGATGCCCTGTTCGTCGATAAGGGCGGCGATATCACCGCTGTCATCCTGCTCAACCTTGACAACACGGGCCTGGGTGCGAACGACACCCAGTTGTTTGGCGTGCTCTGCTAGAAATTCGCCCAACAACCCCGAATTAAAGTGATAACCATACTCCATGCGAAAGGGAAAGTGTTCGGGAGTAATCGCCGCCTTACCCTGCTTTGCCAGTAGACCGTTGAGCAGAAAGTCTTCAGGCTGGGTATTGACGTCCAAACCCATACGGCGAGTGCGACAATTGACGTGGAAAGCACGTTCGGTAAAGGTATCGGGCTGCGAAATAAATGGGTGACTATAGGCAGCGCGACCCGACTCAGGGCTCCAACCTTCAAAGCGAATACTGACCTTGTAGGTCGCCTGGCAGGCGGGCATCCAAGCCGACTCGGGGATATCAAGGATTTCAAAAAAACGCTTGAGACTGGGCGTGGAGCCCTCACCCACGCCAATAATGCCGATGTCCGGTGACTCGATGACCTGCACCGATACTCTATCGCCACACTGCTTAGCCAGAAGGTTGGCGGCCATCCAACCAGCGGTACCACCGCCAAGGACAATAAATCGCTGCTGCATGGCGCTACCCTAGAAACTTCTGTAAAAACGCCTCGTGCGGCATGCATTGGCTGAGCGGCTCACGCTTCACTTGGCGCAACTGCGCCATGCGCTGTAAGAACGCCTGATCCGGCATAGCATTGGCCGCGGGGTGATAATCACGCGCCTGTAAGCCCTGCCCCATCATCACTTGCAACCAAGAAGAATCGCGGAAGATATCGTGCTCTTCATTGAAAATAACACCCGTCTGGGTAAATAGATCAATTTTATGGCGCAAGCGATCGGGGATATCGAGATGCCGCATGTCGCGCCAAAATTCCGAATCATCGCGTTCATTGACGTAGTAGTGAAGAATAATGAAATCACGAATTGTCTCGTATTCAGTTTGAGATTCCCGGTTGTAGGCCTCCACCGCCACTTGGTCAATGCCTTGCTGCGGGAACAGCTTCATCAAACGCACCACCGCCGACTGAATAAGATGAATACTGGTCGACTCCAAGGGCTCGAGAAAGCCGCTCGATAGGCCAATCGCAATGACGTTTTTACACCATTGCTCTGTCGTGCGGCCTGTTTGAAACTTAATCTGACGGGGCTCGTTGACCGTTTTGGCGGGCAAATTTTTCAGCAGCGTGTCGCGCGCCTCATCGTCAGACATGTACTTATCACTATAGACAATGCCATTACCATTGCGATGAGTCAGCGGAATCTGCCACTGCCAACCCTTAGCATGGGCAATACTGCGGGTATAAGGCACTAAGGTCTCTAAACGATCGGTTTGCACGGCGACAGCACTGTTCGCCGGCAGCAACTCGCTCCAATCCTCGTAAGCGACGCCAAGGGTCTTTTGAATCAACAGTTTGCGTATACCGGTACAATCGACAAAAAGGTCACCTTCTATGATCTGCCCGGATTGAAGGGTCAAAGAGGTGATATAACCTGTCGCTGGATCTTGGGCGACGTGATCGATGATACCTTCGGTACGAACTACACCCGCCTGTTCCGCCAATTTTCGCATGTATTGACCATACAACGCAGAGTCAAAATGGTAGGCATAGGGCACCTCGTAGAGAGGATTTTGAGTATTGATCTGGTTAAAACCGTTTTGCTCGCAAAACAGGTAGTTAATGTCGTAATCCCAAATCGAGTGTTTATCCCCCAGGGCCTTAGCACGCTGCCAAAAATGGTTAAAGTTACAAAAACCCATTTGCGCACCCGGTGCACCAAAGGTGTGGAAATAGGACTCACCCTGGACACGCCAGTTTTCAAATTTAATGGCCAATTTGATTGTGCCATTAGTCGCGCGCAAGAACTCACGCTCATCCAGGCCCATCACTTGGTTAAACGTTTGGATGGGGGGGATCGTCGCTTCTCCGACGCCAACAATACCGATTTGCTCGGATTCTACCAACTCTATCGTGACATTGGGCGCCAGTAATTTTGATGCCAATGCCGCGGTCATCCAACCCGCGGTACCACCACCTGCAATAACCAATTTTTTTATCGCCATGACAACCTCAACAACTTCAGATGCTCCAATGTAACTAACTAGAGCTGCAAAAAAAAGGGATATAGGTCAAAGGTTTGCAAAAAAAAACCCGCCGAAGCGGGTTTTTTCCGGAGACTCTCTACTAGTACAGAGAGTAGTTCACGTTCAGCATGTAAACGGGACCGAAGTCACGCTTAGTAGTAACAATACCGTTGCCATCGATGCTGATATCACCTTCGTCAGTCAGGTTAGTACCCTGCAGTGAAACACGCAGACCTTCCAGACCTTCGATGCCAGACTCCATGAAGTCGTAGCTGATTTGAGCGTCGATAATAGTTACCGCATCACGCGTTGCGTTTGAGATCTTGTTAGAACCACCACGCTCGTAAGTGCTGTACTTACCACGCTTGGTGCCTGCAACACGGAACTCAAAGCCACCCATTTCATAATAAGCCGTTAACGAGTAAACCTCGTCAGACTGACCTGGGATACTAGAACCGTTAGACAATTCGCTGTCGATGAAGGTTGCAGAACCTGCTACACCGAAACCATCGAGCGCGTCAGAAACCATGCGCAATGGAACGTTAGCAGTGAACTCCATACCGTCCAAAGAACCAGTCAAACCGTCAGTGTAAGTTGAGAAGAAACCTTCAGATACACCGTTGTTGAAAGGATCAATGTATGAACCATTCGCGTAGAAGCGACCATTGATGGTTTGGCCATCAGGAGAAGTCACAGTACGGTCGTGGAAACCAGGAATGAAGTAGTTTGCGCCACCATTGGTGCTGTCGTTAGCGAAGTCAATGACTTGACCGCCTTCATCTGTCCAGTTGGTGATGTCTTTGTAGAAGTAAGACGCGGCAACGTATCCGTCTTCAGCGAAGTATTTTTCGTAAGACAGGTCGAAGTTAACGGCCTGCAGAGGACGCAATTCAGGGTTACCTTGGAACTTAGACCATGGTGAACCAGCATCCAAACCGTCAACAGTGTAACGCTCGATCAGGTCAATGTTTTGGTCAAACTTAACAAAACCAGAAGCCTTCATGTAGTCAAGACGTGCACGGCTCATAGACTTAGAAGCGGCAACACGAACAAACTCGCCTTCACCCACCTCAACGTTCAAGTTGAAGCTAGGCAATACGTTGGTGTAGCTCGCGCCACCATCGATGCGGCAACCTTCGTCCAACACAGGCGCCCAAGGGGTAGAACCTTCTACCAAACAGGTGTTCTTGCGCTCGTTTACGATGCCCAAGTAACCGTTTGAAGATTGATCAGTGCTAACCACTTGAACACCAACATTACCGAATACGTTCAAACCTGAAACAGTCGTCTCGTAGTCACCTTTAATGAAGTAGGTTGTTACTTCTTCGTCAATGATGAACGAATCACCCAGACGATCGGGCTCCAAGAAGTCTGCAGGCGTCAGGAAGTAAGTGCCATCTTTATAAGGCGCAAAACCGTCATAAGCTACTACGTAACCCAGACCAGCCCAAGTCAGGTCAGCCAAACCGTAGCGGTAAGACTCAGGAATCAAGCTGTCAACTGCACCATTACCGTCACCGAAGGGGAATGAGGTCGCAGTCGCGAAGTCACCGTGGTTCTCTTTAAACTTAGAGCGGTCGCTGTAGTTAACGCCAACGCTTACGTGGTTGAAAATACCAGCATCGATATCACCGTCGAATTGCAACTTCATGGTGTCAAGGGTTTCACCGAAGTCAGCGTAGTTCCAGAAACCGTCTTGCGCTTCCAAGAAGCTGTAAGGGTTACCATCAGTACGCAAAACGTTTGATGAGAAGTATTCACCCACAGAGGCCATACCACCGCCCCACTGCTGGGGACCCGTCAGTTTGATGGCGTTGAAGTCGCTGAAGTCCATGCCAGAAATGCTGCTAAAGTTAATGCCGTTTTCAGACATTTGGAATTCGCGAGAACCCAATTGCGCAGCGGTCAAAGAACCGTTACGGCCCAAGCCAGCGTATGACTCGGCGCGCTCATAGCGCTTGGTAGACTCTGAAGAAGCAATGTCAACGGTTGCCGTCCAGCTGTCATTGATAGCGAACTTGATGTTTGCACCGAAAGTTTCCAAGCTACCAACGATGTTTTCTGGGTCAGTACGCAGTACAGGGTTTGCACCAATTTGAGTACCAGAAACATTGTAACCAGAGCCAGTCAGTGACGCAGCGTCAGCAGAGAAGGGCTCGATGAAGCCGCGGATAATACCGGCATCAGCAAAGTCGATATCCAAGTAGTCAACAACGATGTCGAGATCGTCGCTTGGCTGGTATTGGAAGATTGCAGAGATGGTCTCGCGACGCAGCTCTTTAGAAATAGATTGGGTGTCCAAACCGAAGGGCAGGAACTGGCCATCATCGTTCGCACCGTAACCCCAAACGCCGTATTTGCGTTGGTTGGTTGGTGACTCAGTGTCGGCGTATGCCAGAGCGATACCCATGGTGTCGTCGGCAAATTTTTCTACTACAGAGAACGCGTAGCGCTGACCTTTGTCGTCAAACTCAGGGTTATCTGACGCACGACCAGTTTGCTCGTAGGTGTAGTTCAGAGTCAAAGTCTCGTCGACTTCCAAGGGACGCGCAGTGCGCAGATCAACAGTACCACCCAGACCTTGAGTCATCAGACCCGCGTCAGCAGACTTGTAAATCACAGCACCAGTCATGATTTCTGAAGGGTACAGATCGTATTCAACACCACGGTTGTCACCGATACCGATCAGCTCACGGCCATTCAGAGTAGTACCAACGAAGTCTTCTTTGAAACCACGAACTGAGATACCAGCTGTACGACCACCGCTACGCTCACCCGCCAAACCTGGCAAACGTGCTAGCGATTCAGCGATTGATGAATCGGGCAGCTTACCAATGTCTTCCGCTGAAATCGCTTCAACGATAGACGAGCTGTCCATCTTAACGGCTTGAGCGCGCATCAATGACGCACGGATACCAGTTACAGTGACTTCTTCCATAACCTGCTCTTGTGCTACTGCAACCGCTGAACTAGCAACAGCGCCAGCAACGGCCAGTGACATCAGAGCGGGCTTGAATTTAAAGCTTTGACTCATAGTTAAATCTCCGGATTTATATAGTTATACCCATAAGGGTGATCGCGAGGATATACAGGGTAAGTTTCGATTGCAACCTTTTTTGCAACCGTTTGCATAAGTATTGCAAACGGTTGTAATGGCGATTCTAGTAAGATTGGCCTTTTAAAACTTGAAAAACCCGATGAAATAGGAATTTCAGCGGGTTTTCAAACATCAACGGCAGGAAGTGAAATTAAAATGTTTTAATGGTTTTCTTTTGCGTGATTGATGGTGTACTTGGGTATTTCCACCACGAGATCATCATCGGCAACAATAGCCTGACAACTCAAGCGCGATTCTGGCTCCAGCCCCCACGCCTTATCGAGGTAGTCATCCTCCAACTCATCGGCTTCATTCAACGAGCCATAGCCCTCGCGAACCACCACGTGGCAAGTGGTACACGCGCAAGACATTTCGCAGGCGTGCTCGATATCGATATCGTTGCGCAGCAAGGCATCGCATATACTTTCACCTCTCTCGGCCTCGATGGCCACACCGGCGGGGCAAATTTCAGCATGGGGCAAAACAATGATTTGTGGCATCAGCTCACCTATTCAAATTCGTTGACATTGTGGCCCGCCAGGGCCTGTTTAATTGAGGCATTCATTCGACGTGCGGCAAACGCTTCCGTCAGGTGCGACACGCGGTCGATTTGCACCTTAATGGCATGTTCATCCGACTGTTTATTAATGTCTGCTAAGTCTGACAGCGCGGTACGAATGTCATGCAACTCTACCTCTGATAGCAAATGTCCATCTGCTTGCAGCGCCGACGCCACACTCTCTAGCATACGCTCGGCGTCAACCTGCATCTCACGAAGTGCTCTTGCATCCTTGTCGTTGGCTGCGTAAGCAAAAGAATCTTTGATCATACCGGCGATCTCGGCGTCGCTGAGCCCAAAGGAAGGTTTTACAACGATACTGGCCTCAACACCACTTGTCTGCTCTGTGGCAGAAACACTCAACAGGCCATCGGCATCCACCTGGAAGGTAACGCGAATATGGGCCGCCCCAGCCACCATAGGGGGAATACCACGCAGCTCAAAGCGACCTAGTGAGCGGTTGTCCGCGACCATTTCACGCTCACCCTGCAAAACGTGAATCATCATGGCAGTTTGGCCGTCTTTATAGGTAGTAAACTCCTGTGCGCGCGTCACTGGAATGGTGGTATTGCGATGAACAATCTTCTCAGTGAGTCCACCCATGGTTTCCAAACCAAGCGACAGCGGAATAACGTCCAATAACAGCACGTCGCTATCGGGCTTGTTACCCACCAAAATATCCGCTTGGATTGCTGCCCCAATGGCCACAACCTTATCGGGATCCACACTGCTCAGCGGTGGCCGACCAAACAAGACTTCTAACGCGTCTCGCACAGCGGGCACCCGCGTCGACCCCCCCACCAAAACGACATTATCAATGGCGTCTTTATCAAGATTCGCATCGCGCAAGGCGCGCTTAACTGCGCGCATGGTCCGCGTGACTAAGGGGGCTATTAAGGTTTCGAATTGGGTTCGGGTTAACTCGGCGCACCAGCCATTAAAATCAAGCTCAACGCTTTCGCGCTCCGTCAGGACCTCTTTAACCTGACGAGCTAAGGCCAACAATTGGCGGCGCTCATCACGGCTAGGTGTAATCCCTGCTTGCTCTACCACCCAGTCGGCAATGGCCTCGTCAAAATCGTCACCACCAAGACTTGAATCACCGCCAGTGGAAAGCACTTCGAAAACGCCTTTATGTAAATGCAAAATAGAAATATCAAAGGTGCCGCCACCAAGGTCGTAAACCGCGATAGTGCCTTCTTCTGCCTTATCCAAACCGTAGGCCACCGCAGCTGCGGTTGGCTCGTTAAGCAAGCGCATAACTTTTAAACCCGCCAACGAGGCGGCATTTTTGGTCGCTTGTCGCTGCGACTCATCGAAGTAAGCAGGCACGGTAATGACGACACCATTGAGGTCACCATCGAGCGATTCCTCGGCACGCTGCTTTAACACCGTAAGAATTTCAGCTGATACCTGCACTGGGCTCACCGCACCTTTACGGGTTACAAACAGCGGTAAACCCGAGTCGGGGGAGGCTTCGAAATCGTAGGGCAAACCCTCGGCGTCCGCCATGCCTCGACCCATCAAGCGCTTAGCGCTGGCAATAGTATTGGCCGAGTCCTCTGCCAACATATCACGAGCCGCACGACCTACACAGATACGATTAATGCCGTAGTGCACCACAGAAGGCAATAGGGACTCACCAGAACTATCGGGGAGTGTTTGGGATATAGCACCATTAACAGTCGCCACCAGAGAGTTGGTGGTGCCTAGATCGATCCCCACAGCGCGACGGCGCTGGTGTGGATCAGGAGACTGACCGGGCTCAGAAATCTGCAAAAGTGCCATAGGTAATTCCTTGTACTGGTTTAGTCATCCGCCAAGCGAGCTTCTTTTGATTCCGCCTCGGCCACCAGCTTGTATATAAATTGCATTTTATCCACGCAGTGATGGGCAAGTTCAAGGTCGCCACCTTGATAGGCCCCCACAAAGGCGCTTTCGACTGACGGCAGGGCGGCCCGAAAGGTATCAATCAGGTCCTCAACCTCATCTAGCTCAGAGGCCTCATCGAGTTGTTCGCGCCACATCATTTGTTGCATCAAGAAAGCACCATCAGGGCGCATGGTGTGATCGCTACGCACTCTACCCTCAGCCAACTCGAGTAAATATGCCGCACGCTGGGTAGGCGACAACAGGGTCTGATACGCCTGATTGATAAATGCCGACGCCTGCATGGATTCACGCTGGGTAGCCGCGTCGGCATGAGCGAACTTATCGGGATGATGGGCTGCCTGTTTGCTGCGAAAAGCAGACGACAGAGCCGTTCGATCTACATCGAATTGTATTGGCAAGCCAAACAGTTCAAAGTAGTTCTGCTGAAACATAGTTAAACTGTAAAACTCTCGCCACAGCCACACTCGCCAGCCGAATTCGGATTGGTAAACTTAAAGCCCTCGTTGAGACCTTCTTTGACGAAGTCCATTTGTGTACCGTCGATGTACAACAGGCTTTTAGGGTCCACCACCACTTTGACGCCGAAACCTTCGAACACTTGGTCTTCGGCGGCTAACTCATCAACAAACTCAAGCACATAGGCCATACCGGAGCAACCGGTGGTCTTAACACCTACTCGAATACCAACACCTCGACCGCGAGCGTCGAGTTGGCTCTGCACGTGTTTAGCCGCACTTTCCGTCAGGGAAATCGCCATTGATTAAGCGCCCTCTTGACCGCGCTTGGTCTTGATATCGGCAACAGCAGCTTTAATAGCGTCTTCAGCCAATACTGAGCAGTGAATTTTCACAGGTGGAAGCGCCAACTCTTCAGCAATCTCAGTGTTTTTGATCGCTGCAGCTTCATCCAAAGTTTTGCCTTTGACCCACTCGGTCAATAACGAGCTTGACGCGATGGCAGAACCACAACCGTATGTTTTAAATTTGGCGTCCTCGATAATACCGTCGCCATTCACTTGAATTTGTAAGCGCATCACATCGCCACAGGCGGGAGCCCCTACCATGCCGGTGCCAACGTCATTAGATTTGTCGTCGAGCTTGCCGACGTTGCGGGGGTTCTCGTAGTGATCGAGTACTTTTTCACTGTAAGCCATTTGCTTTCTCCTCTATTCCGCTTAGTGGGCAGACCATTGGATGGTACTGAGGTCAATACCGTCCTTGTACATATCCCACAAGGGAGACAATTCACGTAATTTTTCTACCGCGGTGTGAATCTGCTGCGCGGCGAAATCAATTTCTTCTTCAGTGCTGAATCGACCGACCGACATACGCAATGAACTGTGCGCCAACTCGTCGGAAAGACCCAGTGCACGCAGCACGTAAGAAGGCTCCAGGCTGGCTGACGTACACGCAGAACCGGAAGACAGCGCCAAATCTTTCAACGACATAATCAGTGACTCACCTTCCACATAGTTAAAGCTGACGTTCAACAAGCCGGGCAGGTGCTTGGGCGAATCCCCGTTAACATGAATCTCTTCGATATCAGAGACCGCATCCAAAAGGCGCTGACGCAGCGCTGCACTGTGCGCCTGATCCAGTGCCATCTCTTCTTTGGCAATGCGCGCCGCTTCACCCAGACCGACGATTTGGTGAGTAGCCAACGTACCAGAACGCATACCACGCTCGTGGCCGCCGCCGTGCATTTGCGCTTCAATACGCACGCGAGGTTTGCGGCGAACGTAGAGCACACCAATACCCTTGGGCCCGTAGAGCTTGTGACCTGAAATAGAGAGCAGATCGATATTCATGGCATTGACATCAATCTCAATCTTGCCCGCAGTTTGCGCAGCATCCACATGAAACAAAACGCCCTTCTCTCGCGTCATGGCTCCAATAGCGGCCAGATCAGTCACCACACCAATCTCGTTATTCGCGTGCATCAAACTCACCAAAATGGTGTCATCACGCATGGCTTCAGCCACCGCCGCAGGGGTAATTTCACCGTGGGCGTTTGGCGTCAAATAAGTCACTTCAAAACCTTCACGCTCAAGCTGACGACAGGTATCTAATACGGCCTTGTGCTCGATTTTAGAGGTGATGATATGCTTACCTTTGCGTTGGTAAAAATGCGCCACACCTTTAATCGCCAAGTTATCAGACTCGGTTGCGCCTGAAGTCCAGACAATCTCACGAGGGTCGGCAGCGATCAAATCAGCCACGTTACGACGCGCCTCTTCGATCGCCTCTTCAGCACGCCAACCAAACACGTGCGAACGCGACGCGGGGTTGCCCCAGTTACCGTCTAGGCGAAGACATTCCACCATTTTCTCAACCACGCGAGGATCGGTGGGAGTGGTGGCAGCATAATCAAGATAAATAGGTGTTTGCATATTGGATCTCCAGCCTTTGCCCGGCTTAACTAATCAGGGTCAGCAATGATTCTTCATCACGCGCAGATTGACGCTGTGAAATAGCACGTACTTCGCGGCGCTCAACTAATGACTGTAGCGTGATAGAAGATAAGAAACTGTGAATTTGGTTACTAAGGTCTTGCCAAAGATGGTGGGTCAAACAAGTCACGCCTTCTTGGCAATCACCCTTGCCGCCACACTCGGTGGCATCTACAGACTCGTTAACGGCGTCGACAATTTCTGCGACACATATTTTACAGGCTTCACGGCTCAAGCGATACCCACCACCGGGTCCGCGAACACTATTCACCAACTCGTTGCGACGCAGTCTTGAAAACAACTGCTCAAGATAAGAGAGAGAAATATTTTGGCGGCCAGAAATGTCCGACAAACTGACCGGCCCCTGCTGGGAATGCAGTGCCAAATCGAGCATCGCGGTCACCGCGTAGCGGCCTTTAGTCGTTAATCTCATACTTCCTCCAGCGAACGCATGGTTACGTAAGTTGAAAGCCATTATATTAAAAACCTACAAAAATGGTCAAGTATAAAACCAAGTAATTTAGTCGGCTTTGTTACGAGCAACTGCCTTGTCTATTCTATTTAACATACCGCGCAAAATACTAACCTCCATTTCATCCAAGCGAATACGGGAAAACATACGCCGCAATCGAGTCAACGCCTGCTTAGGATTAGCAGGATCGATAAAATTTATCGTCGCCAAGGTATTGGCCATATGCTGGTGCATGCGCTCAACATCGCCGGCATCCGCCAACGGCATATCCCACCCCGACGCCTCGCTCACCTCAACGGTTTCACCCTGCGCCAACATACGGCACTCGTAGGCGACAACCTGAACCGCCGCCGCCAAGTTGAGTGATGAGTAATCGGGATTGGTGGGAATATGGAGATGCAACTGACACATGGCCAGTTCTTCATTGGTGAGACCGCTGTGCTCACGACCAAACAGAATAGCAATATTGCGCTGATGTCGCGGCGAGACCGCCTCCGCCATACAGGCGCGAGGATCCTTTAGCGGCCACGGGATTCGACGCTCACGGGCACTTGTACCTATCACTAAGTCACAGCCCTCGATCGCCGCTTGTACGTTTTTTACAACCACAGCCCCTTCTAATACGTCATCGGCATTGGAGGCGCGCCGAGTAGCCTCCTCGTGGGGATAACGATAGGGGTCCACCAAGTAAAGCTGCGACAGACCCATATTTTTCATGGCACGTGCAGCGCCACCGATATTGCCCGGATGGGTAGTGTTTACTAATACAATACGCACGCGATCGAGAAAGGCTTGATTCACCGAGGGACTCCAGCGTTGAAAAAGTCGAGATTCTAACAAATGTTCTGGTATAATTCCGCGCCTAAATTTGCTGCAGAGTTTTTTCCATGGAACCCACCATTAATATTGCCCTTCGCGCCGCCCGTAAAGCCGGCGAAATTATCATCCGCGCGCAGGAACAACTCGACCGCCTAGTGGTTGAGAACAAGAGCATCAATGACTTTGTTAGCGACGTTGACCGTTCCGCTGAGCAGGAAATTCTGTTTCACCTCAAAAAAGCCTTCCCTCGTCACGGCTATCGCTGCGAAGAAAGCGGCTACACCCCAGGTACAGGTGACGGCGCCGACTACGAATGGGTCATTGACCCCCTCGACGGCACCACTAACTATCTTCGCGGCATTCCCCACTTTGCCGTATCTATTGCCTGTAAATACAAGGGCAAATTAGAGCACGCCGTCGTCCTCGACCCCGTGCGTGGCGAAGAGTTCACCGCCAGTCGCGGCAAGGGTGCAGCCCTCAATGGACGCCGCATCCGCGTCAGCGCCCAAAAATCACTAGAGGGCGCCCTGCTCGGTACAGGCATTCCCTTCCGCACAAGTCACATGGCACGTCTGGACGCCTATACCGACACGCTAAACGCTTTTGCCCGCGCCAATACCGCCGGCATTCGCCGCGCCGGTTCCGCATCGCTGGATTTGGCTTACGTCGCCGCTGGTCGTTTTGATGCTTTCTGGGAAATCGAACTGAACGAATGGGATTGGGCAGCAGGCGCTTTGCTGGTGACAGAAGCCGGCGGCTTGATCAGCGACATGGACGGCGGCAACAATTACGCCGCTCGCGGCGACCTGGTTTGTGGCACGCCCAAAGTATTTAAAGCGGTATTACAAATCGTCAAACCCAAGCTAGGCACCCAAGCCTAACGCTAGATGACACATACAAAAAACCAGCGCATGCGCTGGTTTTTTTCGTCTGAGAACAATTAAGGCATATCGTCGACGTATTCACCTTCTTTGACGACCTCGATGATCAAGTCTTCGTGGGTAATGTTCATACTCAACAAGATACTTGCCGCCACGTAGATTGAAGAGTAGGTACCAATCGCAACACCCAGCAGCAGGGCCTCGGCGAAGGAGTGAATGATTTCACCACCAAAGTAAAACAGCGCCAACAACACCATCACTGTCGTCAACGATGTTACCAAGGTCCGGCTGAGCGTATCGGTCAAGGCGGTATTAATCACCTCGATGGGTGTCGATTTGCGCATGGTGCGGAAATTTTCGCGGATGCGGTCAGCCACCACGATGGTATCGTTAAGGGAGTAACCAATAACAGCCAACAACGCCGCCAGCACGGTCAAGTCAAAGTTCACTTGGAAGAACGAGAAGAAGCCCAGCGTGATAATCACGTCGTGCGCCAACGCGGCCACAGCCCCCACCGAAAACTTAAATTGGAAACGCAGGGCAATGTAGATCATGATAATGCCGAGCGCCGCCAGCATTGCTAGCCCGCCCTGATCACGCAGCTCGTCACCTACTTGGGGGCCAACAAACTCAACACGGCGCAATTCAATGCCATCGTCCTCGGCGATATTATTACGCAACAAGGTCAGCACCTCATCACCGAGAGTATCGGTAAAGCCGCGCTGCATACGGATAAGCACATCTTGCTCATTGCCGAACTGGACCACAACGGCGTCCTCATAACCGGCCTCAACCATCACGTCGCGTATGGCGTTAAGATCCGCAGGCTTTTCATAGCCAACCTCAATCAAGGTGCCGCCGGTAAAATCGAGGCCAAAGTTGAGCTGATTGACCGCAAGCGACCAGATCGACAACACGATCAACAAACCTGACAGCGCCTGAGCTGCATAGCGCAAACGCATAAAATTGTACACTTTCTTTTCTTTAGACTTAGCCATAATTAAATGCTCAGCTTTTTAATTCGACGACCACCGTAGGTCATATTCACCAACGAGCGAGTGAAGATGATAGCGGTAAACATCGAGGTAATAATACCTAGCGATAACGTCACAGCGAAACCACGCACAGGACCAGTACCGATAGCATAAAGAATTACCGCGGTTAACAGGGTAGTAATGTTGGCGTCCAAAATGGTCACCATGGCGCGATCGTAGCCGGCGCTGATTGCCATTTGGGGGCTACTTCCTGCAGCGAGCTCCTCGCGAATACGCGCAAAGATCAACACGTTGGCATCCACCGCCATACCCACGGTGAGTACAATGCCCGCAATACCTGGCAAGGTCAGGGTGGCCGACAACATCGACATACACGCCACCACCAAAACAATATTAAATGCCAAGGCAATATTGGCGAACAAACCAAATAGGCGGTAGTAGACCAACATGAATACCACCACTAGTGCCATACCAATCTGGGCAGACATCAGCCCCAACTGAATATTTTCTGCACCAAGAGATGGCCCTACTGTGCGCTCTTCGACGAATTCAATGGGCGCCGCCAAGGCACCTGCACGCAACAGTAGCGCCAGTTCTGAAGATTCAGCGGGAGAATCAAGTCCCGTGATCCGGAACTGAGAACCGAGCGCCGATTGGATAGTTGGTGCACTTAGCACCTCCTTCACATCGTACTTCTCTTTTATGACAACTTCGTTGCCTTCAGCATCCTGCTCATAGCGGGTGCGGATCTTGCGCTCGATAAACAAAATGGCCATACGGCGTTTGATATTGTCGCGAGTCGCACGGTGCATCAGCTTACCGCCCTGCCCGTCCAAGCTTATATTTACCTGTGGACGACCATTTTCATCGAATGACGCCGCCGCATTAGACACCCGGTCACCAGTGACGATGATACGGCGCTCTAAGTCGATTGATGCGCCTTGCGCAGGATCACGGAATTCAAATGTTTCTTTGCCTGTGCTTGATTCGTTGAACTTAGCCACTAGGCGGAATTCTAAGTTGGCCGTCTTACCCAAGATTCGCTTAGCTTCAGCGGTATCTTGAATGCCGGGTAACTCAACCACAATGCGGTTGCGACCCTGGCGCTGCACCAAAGGCTCGGCAACGCCCAGCTCATTGACACGGTTATTCAGTGTGGTGCGGTTTTGATCTACTGCGTAATTTTCGATTTCGGCGATTTTAAGTTCACTAAAACTAAGCCAGATATAGTAGTCGCCGTCGACCTCTTCGGTGCGACGAATCATGTCGCTGTAGTTACTGCGTACCAGACTTAATCCTTGCTCACGCAATTCTTCACTATTGAAGCGCAGGCGAATTGAACCGTAGGGGGTTTCTTCAGGATCGTTTGACGGTTCGACGGTGACAATGCCACGCAAGCGCTGTTCACGCATGTTAGTTTTAATGTCATCACTGAGTACATCTAAACGCTTAGCCACCGCCGCCTGGGTATCAACCTCCAACAAGAAGTGCACACCGCCACTTAGGTCAAGACCCAACTTCATTGGGCCAGCTCCAAGGCTGCGCAGCCAATCAGGTGTAGTGGGGGCCAAGTTTACAGCGACAACGAAGCCATCACCCAAAGCACGTTTAACCGTAGCCTGAGCGCGCAACTGCATGTCCTGATCCGTCAAGCGAACCAACGCGGTATTCGCGTCTACCTGACCGCCAAAATGATCGATGCCCGCTTCATCCAAAATATCGCCGATACGGGCAATAACGTCATTTGGCAGCGACTCGCCACTGCTCTCGGTGGAGATTTGAATCGCAGGATCTGGAGCATAAAGGTTAGGTAGAGCGTACACCGTACCTAACGCTAGCACCGCGATAATCAGGAGGTATTTCCAAACAGGATATTTATTCATTGATCTCGTCGTTCTTATCATTGAGCGCCAGCTGGCGCTCTGTTTAATTCACCCACGCACGCGCGTTGCGGAAAATACGCAACCAACCGCCATCTTGCTCCCAGTCGTCTGGGCACCAGCTGTTGGTAACGGCACGGAAAACGCGCTCAGGGTGAGGCATCATAATTGTGGCACGACCATCTTCGCTACACAACGACGTGATACCCGCTGGCGAGCCATTCGGGTTGACGGGGTAACGCTCAGTGGTCTGAATATGGTTATCAACAAAACGCATGGCAATCGTGCCGCTTTGCTCAACGCTTGATAAGTGATCCGCCCCCTTAAACTCGGCGCGACCTTCGCCGTGCGCGACAGCGACTGGCAAATAGCTACCCGCCATGTCACGCAGCATGACCGAGGCGGTATCCTCGATCTTAACCATCGAGAAGCGCGCTTCAAACTGTTCTGACTTGTTGCGAACGAAACGGGGCCAATGCGACGCGCCAGGAATAATGTCGCGCAGATTCGACATCATCTGACAGCCATTGCAAACGCCGAGCGAGAAACTATCTTGTCTGCTGAAGAATGCCTCAAACTGATCACGCAACATAGCGTTAAAGAGGATGGTTTTCGACCATCCCTCGCCAGCGCCAAGGACGTCACCGTAGGAAAAACCACCACAGGCGGCAATGCCCTTGAATTGATCGAGTGAGACGCGACCGCTCATGAGGTCACTCATATGCACGTCTTGCGCAATAAAGCCGGCGCGATCGAAGCTTGCAGCCATTTCGATATGGCCGTTGACGCCCTGTTCGCGCAGAATAGCCACACGTGGGCGCTTGCCAAAGTTCAAATATGGCGCGGTAACATCCTCGTTAACATGATAGCTCAACGATACAGACAGACCTGGATCATCAAGCAACAGTGCGTCAAATTCTTGTTGTGCACACTCTGGATTATCACGTAGAGACTGGATGCGGAAGCTAGTCTCGCTCCACAAACGCTGATAGTGATTGCGCGGGACGTCGATCAAGGCCTCTTCACCGGCACGGATCACGATACGGTCAATGTCGGCAATAGTACCTATGTCGTGACACATCCCCGCGAGGTCAACGTTATCTAGCACCGCGTTAACGCGTTCAACATCGCTCGCCAATACCTGTATAACCGCACCCAATTCTTCCGCAAATAGCGCTGCCAAACTGTCTTTGCCTAAGGCGCTAACATCCACATCAACGCCACAGTGACCAGCAAACGCCATCTCACAAAGGGTTGCTAACAAACCACCGTCTGAACGGTCGTGATAGGCGACCACGAGCTCTTCACCCAACAGAGTTTGCATGGCATTGAAAAAATTCAACAAACGCTCTGGATCATCCGCATCCGCACACTGGTTACCAACTTGATTGTATGTCTGCGCCAGAATGGACGCGCCAAGGCGGTTGGCACCGGCCGCCAAATCAATGGCGATCAGGCGGGTATCGCCCAAATCGGTACGCAACTGAGGCGTGCGAGTCTTGCGAACATCACTCACAGGTGTAAAGGCCGAGATCACCAGCGATAGCGGTGCAGTTACCGCTTTGTCTTCGTTACCATCGCGCCAAGTCGTGCGCATAGACATCGAGTCCTTGCCCACCGGAATTGTCAAACCAAGCGCGGGGCAGAACTCCATACCCACGGCTTTGACGGTATCGTAAAGTTTCTCGTCTTCGCCGGGGTGGCCAGCAGCACACATCCAGTTAGCTGATAACTTAATATCGCGAATATCGGCAATGGCCGTAGCCGCGATATTGGTAATAGCCTCACCCACCGCCATACGTCCAGATGCTGGCGCATCGATCAAGGCGGAAGGCGTGCGCTCACCCATCGACATCGCCTCACCAGCGGCACTGTCATATGACACGGTAGTGACGGCGCAATCCGCCACTGGTACCTGCCAGGGGCCGACCATCTGATCACGATGCACCATACCAGTCACCGAGCGATCACCAATGGTGATTAAGAAATTTTTAGAGGCTACCGCCGGGGTTTGCAGCACGCGCTCAGCCGCTTCAGCCACGGTAACGCCATCGAAGTTCAAGCTAGGCAGATCCACTGCGACGCGAGTGACTTCACGATGCATTTTAGGAGGCTTACCAAACAAAATCGACATCGGTAGATCGACAGGGTTATTATCGAATACTTTATCGCCCACGCGCAGGTGTTGCTCGCCAGTCGCTTCACCAACGACCGCAAAAGGCGCGCGCTCACGGGCACAAATGGCGGCGAAACGATCGAGATTTTCAGGTTTGACGGCCAACACATAACGTTCTTGTGATTCATTACACCAAATCGCCAAGGGGGACATGCCCGGCTCGTCGTTGGGCACCTCACGCAATTCAAAGGTACCGCCACAACCACCATCTTTCACCAACTCGGGGAAGGCATTAGATAAGCCGCCCGCACCAACATCGTGGATAAAGGCTATAGGGTTCTCCTCACCATAGGCCCAACAGCGATCGATCACTTCTTGGCAACGGCGTTCGATTTCGGGGTTTTGGCGTTGCACTGACGCAAAATCCAAGTCCTCCGATGACGCCCCTGAATCCATCGATGAGGCCGCACCTCCACCTAAGCCGATCAGCATGGCGGGACCGCCCAAAGCAATCAGTTTGCAGCCGGGTTCAAAGGGCGTTTTCTCAACGTGTTCACCACGGATATTGCCGTAGCCACCAGCCAACATTATGGGCTTGTGGTAGCCACGCACTTCTTCACCGTTGGCGCCGACAGCAGACTCTTCAAAGGTTCGAAAATAACCACAGATATTAGGGCGACCAAATTCGTTGTTAAACGCCGCGCCACCGATGGGGCCTTCTATCATAATGTCTAGCGCAGATACGATACGGCCAGGGCGACCGTAGTCGTGCTCCCAGGGCTGCTCATAACCGGGGATACTGAGGTTAGATACGGTAAAGCCGGTCAAACCCACCTTGGGCTTAGATCCCTTACCTACCGCGCCCTCATCGCGAATCTCACCACCTGAGCCAGTGCCCGCACCGGGGAATGGCGCAATAGCGGTTGGATGATTGTGAGTTTCCACCTTCATCAGCAGGTGAATGGGCTCTTCAACATAGTCGTAGAATGTCGTTTCAGGATTAGGGAAGAAACGCCCCGCCACTGGACCAGACACAACCGCAGCGTTGTCAGAGTAGGCTGACAACACATTTTCCCCACCACACTGGTAGGTGTTTTTGATCATACCAAACAGCGACTTTTCTTGATCTTCACCATCGATAGTCCAACTGGCATTGAAGATTTTGTGACGACAGTGCTCCGAGTTTGCCTGGGCAAACATCATCAACTCCACGTCGGTTGGATTGCGTCCCAGCTCAGTAAAGCTCGTGGTGAGGTAATCGATTTCGTCTTCGGCGAGAGCGAGCCCTAACTCGACATTGGCGCTTACCAGGGCGCCGCGACCACCAGCGATGACATCGACATCGGTCAAAGGCGCGGGTTCGTGATGTTCAAACAAGACACGCGCCGATTCGGCAGACGGCAATACTGTTTCGACCATGCGGTCGTACAACACACTAGCCAATGCTTCGCGAGCGACGTCAAGCGAGCGACCTTCCACATAGAACACCACACCGCGCTCTAAACGCTTGACGCTGTCCAAACCACAGTTGCGGGCAATATCCGTTGCTTTTGAGGACCAAGGCGAAATAGTACCGGGGCGAGGTACCACCACAAACACCTCACCATCGACATCAATGGGTGTTTCACTTGGGCCGTAATGCAGTAGAGCTTGCAAGGTCGTTAATTTATCCTCAGAAAGCTCATCGGTGAGGTCGGCAAAGTGCACAAACTCGGCGTATACACGCGAGACTGATGCATCAATCGACTGCAGAGCAGTGAGGGTTTTATCGAGACGGAATGGGGATAAGGCTGGAGCACCGCGCAAAATGAGCATGCTAATGAAGACCTCTGGGCTTATCGAAAAGGCGCAATTGTACTGTAATTTCTCCACCAAGTGCAGCGACAATTCGACTTTTTCGAGCATTTTTGACAGGCATTATTTACGCCTTATGCTAGCCCGTGCCTCGGCGCTAAAGTACACTTGATGGACATGCTGTTAAGGAGTGGCAGTGAGCACAACAAAATCTCAATCCGCACGCCGCATAGGCACATTTCCGATCGTCGCTTTAAGCGCCGTATTAATCGGTATCGTTTTGGCGTTCCACTCTCCCCATACCCCACATCTGTTGGACAGTATTTTCCAAGACAACACGCTACGCATTGCTACCCGCAACGGCCCTACCACCTACTACCGTGAACAGGGTGAAATGCGTGGTTTCGAATACGATCTCGCACAACGTTTTGCCACACAACTCGGGGTAGAGCTTGAAGTCATCAGCGTAGACAATCTGCAAGACTTATTTACCACAACCAGTCTTGGCGGTGTTCACCTAGCAGCAGCGGGTATTGCCGACACGCCAAAACGCCGTGAGAAACTCGTATTTAGTGACCCCTACTACATCGTCGACACAGTGGTGGTGTACCGGGCCGGCGAAGCCAAGCCTCGCAGCGCCAAGGACCTACTGGATAAGTCGATTGCCGTCATCGCCAACAGCAGTCACGCCGAAGCACTGAGCCAACTTAAGCAGCAACACCCCAAACTGCTATGGGATGAGCTACAGCGCCTAGAAAGCATTGATTTTTTGGAGATGGTAAGGGATTTTCACTACGACTACGCCCTGATTGACTCGAATGAATTCGCCATCAACCGGGAGCTGTTTCCTAGCCTCAGCATGGGTATGAGCATTGGCAAACCGCAACCCCTAGCATGGGCCGTGATGAAAGGCCGAGCGTCAAATAGCCTGCTGGAGAAAATTAACCAATTCATCGAGCAACAACAAAGCAACGGAACACTGGACCAACTCATCGCAGAATACTTTGACCCCAGCAATGACATGTCCCGCGGCAGCGCGCAAACCTTTACCAAGCGGGTTGAGAACGTACTCCCAAAATACCGAGGTATGATCAAGGATGTCGCCCAAGAATTCGACATGAACTGGCATTTTTTGGCTGCGATGGCCTACCAAGAGTCACATTGGGATCCTCGCGCCAAATCACCGACGGGGGTGCGCGGCATGATGATGTTAACGCAGATCACCGCAAAAGAAATGGGTATTACTAACCGACTCGATGCCGAACAAAGCCTGCGTGGTGGTCTCAGATATTTAATGAAAATTTACGATCGCCTACCCGAACGTATCATCGACCCAGACCGCACCAATCTTGCCTTGGCGGCCTACAACGTGGGGCTTGGGCACTTAGAGGATGCCCGTGTTATCACTCAACGGCAAGGCAAAAACCCCGATCTTTGGCAGGACGTCAAAGAACATTTACCGCTACTACAAAAGCGTCGCTGGTATAGCAAAACTAAATTTGGCTATGCTAGGGGACAGGAACCGGTGGACTACGTCACCAATATTCGCCGCTTTGAGTCTTATTTGCACTGGCACGATGTGAGCGAGCAAAATCGCCAGCTAGACGAGACCCTAGAAGGCAAAGCCGAGGAAGAACTGCCGCTCCCACTCGGTAGCGGCAGTGATGTGTTATAGCAAACCGTAAACGGTTTTACCCGCCAAAATAGTCGCCACCACCTTAGTGTCCAGAATAGCCTCTTCATCGACCTGCATGATATCGCGGTCTAACACCACCATATCAGCCCATTTGCCGGCCTCCAGCGTGCCGAGAGTTCTTTCTTGGAAGGCGGCAAATGCCGCGTCACGGGTGTAACTAATAAGTGCTTGTGCGCGCGTCATACGCTGACCGGCCTCGTACCCCCCCTCGGGCTGACCCGCCAAAGTTTTGCGGGTGACGGAGGCGTAGAAACAGGCAAAGGGGTCAATCGGCTCGATCGGAACATCGGTACCATTGACCACCACAGCGCCGCTTTGTAGAAGTTTCTGCCATACATAGGCGCCCTCTTCTATCCGCTCGATACCAAGTCGATCAATCGCCCAAGGGCGGTCAGAGCTCATGTGAATAGCCTGCATCGAGGCAATCACCCCCAACTTAGCAAAGCGAGGAATATCTTCATCCGTTAAATGCTGTGCGTGTTCTATACGAAAGCGATGATCGGGGTTAGGCAATTGCTCCAGCGCAGCGGCCATACGATCCATTACCTCACGGTTGGTTCGATCACCAATGGCGTGCACATTTACCTGAAAGCCTGCCTGTAAGCCGCGCAGGGCCATTTCTTCAACGCCCTCCATAGGATAAGTTGGCATCCCAAAGTGCCCGTGACGATCGCTATATTGCTGCAGCAGCCAAGCGCCGCGTGAACCAAGCGCGCCATCGGCATGGATCTTCACACTACGAACGCTCAGCATGCCGTTGTGTGCATCCACTAATGGCCCTTTAGCAAACCATTTGTCGATTAACTCTGGATGCGCTGTAGACAGCATTGAATAAACGCGAATCCCAAGGCTGCCATTCTCGGCCATGGTTTCTAGCGCTTGCATATCGAGCGGATCGCTACCGGCGTCGTGAAACGAGGTAATCCCCTTCGCCAACGCTGCTTGCGTGGCCAAACGAATTTGCTTTATGCGATCATCTAAGCTGTCGGCAGGTACTAATGCACTGATCAATTCAGCGGCGTTCTCATTGAAAATACCCGTCGGCCACCCCTGTTCATCGAGAATAATTTCTCCATCACCGCCAAACGCTGCCCCCTGTCCCACACCTGCCAGGGCCATGGCAGCCTGATTGGCAAATACCGCGTGGCCACTGGCGTGCGCTAGAACGACGGGATTGTTTGGCGACACCGCTGACAACGCGTGATGGGTTTGAAAACCTTTAACAACGTTATCACCGAGGGAGTGCCACTTGCTTTGATGCCAACCACGGCCGACAACCCATTGGCCAGCCTCAGCACCGGACACTGCATCAGCGACTTTCTCAACCAGCGCTTGGTAGCTATCAACGTCGCTAAGAGAAAGAATTTGTTGGCTGTGACCAAAGGATGACAGATGACCGTGGCTTTCAATCAAGCCAGGCAACATCACTTGGCCGGCAAGATCTACCTGCTGCGGCGACTCGCCTGATTGATTTAGGACCGACGCCAGTGAACCAGACGCCACAATAACACCATCGCGGACAGCGATTGCTTCGACGCGTTGTTCGCCCTGCCCAGTGTAAATGGTGCCTCCGCTATACACGGTGACACTGGACAAATTAGAACCGGACTGAGAACAACCGAACAACCCAATAATTAACAAAGAAAGAAGGATTTTTTTCATAATTGCTGACTTCTCAAGGCGCGTTTTTCTTCTCGGCGACGTTTAAAAAAAACACTCAACATGGACGAGCATTCAGATTCACATACGCCTGCGGTAACATCGACGATGTGGTTAGTGTGAGACAATTCTAAAAGCTGCAATTGACTGTGCACAGCACCCGCCTTAGGTTCTTTTGCGCCATAAACGACACGCTTGATCCGAGCGTGAATCAACGCGCCGCAACACATTGTGCAGGGCTCTAAGGTAACGAAGAGGGTACAGTTTACAAGACGATAATTTTGAATATATTGTGCGGCGTTTCGAAGCGCCACCATTTCAGCATGAGCACTAGGGTCATGCAGCGAGATGGGACTATTCCAACCCTCACCAATAATTTCGCCGGCTTCAGAAACAACAAGTGCCCCCACGGGCACTTCGTTTTCACGCTCAGCGTTTGCAGCAAGCTGAATAGCTCGCCGCATGAAGAACTCATCGCTATGCACTGCTTATTTTTTAGCCTTACGGGGGCGACCACTTGCAACATAATTTTTCAGCATTGAGGCGGTAAAGCCGTATTGCTTGCATAAATTACGAACGGTTTTTAATGCTTCTGTGCGCTCTTTTTTAGCGACATCTTTGATTTCTTTTTCCAAATCTTTTTGTTGCTGCAACAATTCTTCTAGGCGACTCATGAATATTTTTCCTGTATGAATGATTTTTTTCAAAGATAAAATTAAACCATAAATTTTTTAAAAATCTAGTTTTTTATAGCAAAAAAACACATTAAAGAATGATTTTAATATTGTTCCTCTGGAAATCCGATCTTTTGTTACAAAGGACACAAGGCACAAACCCATCTCATATCGTATATTAGGTGATATATGTCGACACCATGCAAGGATATGGAATGCACACTATAAAGTCATACCCCGCCATCAAACGACGCTTGTTTAGTGTTGTTATGATGTTTTTTTGTACTGAATACAGCGCCGCACAGGCGCCCGTCCATATTGCTCCTGTCGCCACAGAAAGTATCGCCCAAGTTATCCAAGTTAGCGGCAGCGTGGTGGCGGATTTCGATGCCGAATTAAGCACAGAAATAAGTGGCATTGTTAAAACAATCGACAAGCGCCTAGGCCAAAAAGTGCGTCGTGGAGAAACAGTAATTAGCCTCGACGACACATTGGCAGCGCACACGATGCACATGGCAAAAGCGAACCTTGATGATGCCGACATTACACACAAAGATGCCGTCCGCAGACTCAACGAATTGCAGCAACTACAGATTAAACAGTCGGTGGCTGAAAGCACCATAAGAGATCTTCAAGCGGCGGTTCAACAAAAAGAAGCCGCACTTACCCGAGCTCGCGCTCAGTGGCAACGCGACAGTGAAATAGTGGCGCGCCACAAGATTGCAGCCCCCTTTGAAGGGATTATCGCGCGCCGCTTTGTCGACCCCGGCGAGTGGGTAAACCCCGGCAAAGCAACCATGCAGATAGTGGCTTTCGAGCAACTCTGGTTAGATTTTTCCGTACCGGAAAGCGTCTTGAGTGAACTCGACAAAACACCCTCACTGACTTACCGTACCCAACGTGACACTCGCGAAAATGCCGCCAATATTGAAGCTATTGTCCCAGTGGCTGACATCAACTCTCGAAGTGTCACAGTTCGCGCCCAACCTCTGTCTAAAAGCGGGTTGTATCCAGGCATGGCTGTCAGCGGCACGCTTATGATAGATAGTGGCCGACGCGGCATCACGGTTTCGCGCGATGCGATTCTACGTCGCACCGACGGCAGCAAGGTGGTATGGACCGTCGAGTCTGATGGCAGCCAATTCATTGCCGTCGAAAATACGGTTCAGGTTGGCCAAACGATGGGAGATCGGGTTGAAATTATCAGCGGTCTCACTCCTGAAGCTAAGACAGTCGTGCGCGGCAATGAATCACTCTTCCCCAATCAAGCCGTAAGCGTGGTGAACTAACATGTTTAATGCCATTCTAAGCCGCGGCATTATCGTGACAGTGGCGACCCTAATATTCACCCTTATCGGCATTGTGGCGGCACTGCGAATTCCAGTTCAGATGATCCCTGATCTCGATGTCCGTGTCATTAGCGTTAGAACTGTATGGCCAGGCGCCACACCGCAGGATGTTGAAAAAGAAATACTGATCGAACAAGAGCGTTATCTGCGAAACTTACCAAGTCTTATTCGAATGCAATCCAGTGCCAGTACGAGCCGCGCCGAAATTGAACTAGAATTCCCCTTCGGCACAGACATGACGGAGATGCAGATCAGGGTGAACAATGCCTTGTCGCAGGTACAGGGCTACCCGGAAAATGTCGACGAACCCCGCATCTATGCCAATTCCTTTTCTACTAACTCATTCATGTTTTTCAGCATCACGCCCCTCCCCGGCAACCCGCGTCAAGTCAACATGGACCTGGCACTCGATTTCGTGGAAGACAATGTCCAACCCCGTCTCGCTCGGGTGCCCGGGGTATCCGAGATCAATGTCTGGGGCGGTGCCCAACGACAAATTCAAATCCTGGTCGATCCCTATGCACTAGCACAACGAGGACTGACCTTGAGCGACGTTCGCGATGCTATTCGCCAGCGCAATCGGGATCGTTCAGGCGGCGAGATTGAGGCGGGTAAACGGCAATATTTACTGCGCACCATAGGCCGATTTGAAGACATGCAGGATTTAGAAAACCTCATTCTCACGCGCCGCGGTGACAGTTTGGTTCGGCTCGTGGATGTTGCAAAGATTTCACTCGGGACATTTGAACGCAGGTCTATCAGCACGTTCAATGGCGAAAGTAACCTAACGTTGAGCGTTAGGAGAGAACCAGGCTCTAACGTCATCGACATCAAACAAGCGATGCTCGCCGAAGTAGCACAAGTGAGAACACAGATCCTGGAACCTCAGGGATTAACCATCACTGCCCGAGGGGATGATGTTACCTATGTAGAAAATTCCATTGCTAACATCTGGCAGAATCTTCTGCTTGGCGCTTTATTAGCTACCACTATTTTGTACTTTTTCCTTCGCTCCGGACGCGCCACACTGATCGCCGTTTTGGGCATTCCTCTGTGCGTCATCGTGGCCTTCCTGGGACTTCTACTCGCCGGCAGAACCATCAATGTCATTTCCCTAGCCGGTATCGCCTTCGCCATAGGGATGACACTAGACAACAGCATTGTGGTGCTTGAAAGCATCGAGAATGAACTGCGCAAGGGCAAAAGCCGCTTCGAGGCGGCGCTCTCTGGGGTCTCCCAAGTATGGCCTGCCGTCCTTGCCTCAACCCTAACAACTATTTTGGTATTTTTGCCTGTGCTGTTTGTCGAACAGGAGGCGGGGCAACTGTATTCAGACATCGCGGTGGCCATATCGGCGGCGATTCTGGCCTCGATGCTGGTGGCGATTACCCTTATTCCAACCTTGCTTGCTCGCCTTGGGATCGATGCGCAACACATACCAGCCATCGAGCGCGCCAGCGACAGGCTTACTGGACACGTTAAGTATTTCATTCACACTCAACGCGCCCGCGTCATGACAGTGGCCATCACCGGACTGGTAAGCCTGTCGGTGCTTTGGTGGCTGACACCGCCCGCTGAATACCTACCTGAAGGGGAAGAACCGAAGGTGTTTGCCGTCATGAATGCGCCACCAGGCTATAACCTAGAGACCATGGAGGTCATAAGCAAACAGGTCGAGGCCTTCTTTCTACCCTATGTTGGAACTGACCGCTCGGATTATGAAAGCGGGCTCACACATGTCCCACCCATGGCCTACATGAACATGAGTGTCAGCCCTGAGTCGATGCGCATCATCTCAGAGCCATCAGTGGCCAGCGACATTGAACCACTGATGGACGCTCTCACCGAACATTACGAAAGCTACCCAGGCATGCACGGCTTTGCGGCTCGCGGCTCAATTATTAGCAGTAACGACGGCGGAAGCCGAAGTATCAATGTGGATATAAGTGGCGCCGATCTCGGCGAGATTTACGCCGTGGCACGCAAAATATACGACCGCGCCAACAGTGTGCTCGGCAAACCGCGCATTCAATCGCGTCCCTCGTCACTGACGCTTTCCCAACCTTTGGCAGAGATCCGCCCGAATTGGGAACGCGCTGCGGAACTTGGTCTCAATGCCCAATCGATAGGCTTCACTATTGCTGCCCTTACCGATGGTAGCTACGTCGATGAGTTTTTTATCGACGACGACAAAATCGACATCTATCTATTTAGTGATGCCGGACAACAGGCCACACTAGAAGACCTTCCACAATTACCGGTGTACACACCGCGTGGCGGTATTGTACCGGTGGGCGATATCGCTGACATCGTCGACGCTGTCGACACCGCTCAGATTCGCCGTATTAATGGTGGTCGCACCGTCACCTTGAACATTATTCCACCGCGCACTACCGCGCTAGAAACTGGCGTAGAGATCGTTCAGCGCGATGTCGTCGCCGCTCTAAAAGCTGAAGGCGCCATTCCATCACAAGTACAAATTGCTATCTCTGGCGCCGCCGACCAACTTGACGCGACACGTGCCTCGCTGATGGAGAACTATAGTGTGGCGCTCATCATTATCTACTTATTGATGGTGGCCATTTTTAGCCACTGGGGATATCCCATGCTGATCATGACAGCCATCCCGGTCGGCGTTGCAGGAGGCATCGTCGGCCTAGCCCTTCTCAATGGCGTGGGCAGTCTCCTCCCCCATCTTGGCATGGCAGCCATTTCACAACCCTTCGACATGATCTCGATGCTGGGCTTTTTGATTTTGATGGGAACGGTGGTCAACAATCCTATTTTGATCGTCGACCAGTCAGTAAAAAACCTACACGATGGCGCCACGCCGGTTGATGCTGTCTTGCAAGCGGTTAGGCTGCGCCTTCGGCCCATTATGATGTCTACCCTCACCACTGTTTTCGGTCTTGCACCCCTGGTTTTCATTCCTGGCGCCGGCACAGAACTATACCGAGGCGTAGGTGTTATCGTTATGTTTGGCATTTTAGGGGCTACCGTGGTAACGCTTACCCTACTACCTACGATTACCGTTTGGCTGTTGCAATGGACATCAAAAAAGGCCTCCTAGGAGGCCTTTGATCAAGGAAAGGTATAACTCGACTGTAGTCCGAGCGGGAAGCCCAGCGCCCAATACCCCAATAAAAACAGCGTCCAGCAGATTAAAAAACTGACGCTATAGGGCAACATCAACGCGACTACCGTGCCAATCCCTGTTTTGGGTAGATAGCGTTGGCAGTAGACCACTACCAGAGGAAAATACGGCATCAATGGCGTGATGATATTGGTGGTGGAGTCCCCCACCCGATAAGCCGCTTGGGTCAAATCGGGGGACATACCCAGCTGCATCAGCATCGGCACAAAAATCGGCGACAGTAGCGCCCACTTAGCCGAGGCCGAACCGACAAATAGATTCAGAATTGCCGTTAGCAGGATAATCCCCACAATAGTCACGCCAGCAGGCAAGCCAGCGGCTTTTAATACCGCCGCGCCCTCGAGCGCCATCAGAATACCGAGGTTCGATTTGCCAAAAGCGTAGATGAACTGGGCAATAAAAAACATAATGACAAGGTAGTAGCCCATATCTTTCATGGTGTTAGTCATACCATCGATGACATCTTTGGAGGTTTTAACTGTGCCGGCGACCACACCGTAGACCACACCAGGAAGTAGGAATAACAAGAAAATCAACGACACAATGGAGTCCATCAAAGGCGCACCAAATTCTGTTAATGTTCCACCCTCGCCTCGCCATGCCGAACCTTCCGGTATAGCGGTAGCAAAAAGAGCGACAACCCCGCCAAGCATGGCCAACAGCGCCCAACGAAGCGCGCGCTGTTCATTGTTTGCCATATCGCCCAAACCATCACTGTCATGGTTTGATTTGACCGGCTGACTGCCCAGACGGGGTTCTACCCAGCGGTCAGTAACCCACCAACCGAGACCAATGATCAATATTGAAGAGGCCGCCGTGAAGAAATAATTATTGAGCGGATTGAGGGTAATATCTGGTACAAGTATTTGCGCCCCTGTTTGGGTAATACCTTGCAACATGGGGTCGATAGACGACGGCACAAAGTTAGCCGAGAACCCGCCAGACACTCCGGCAAACGCCGCTGCAATCCCTGCTAGAGGATGGCGCCCAGCCGCATAAAAAATGACACCACCCAGTGGAATAACCAATACATAACCGGCATCCGCCGCCGCATGGCTGACAATACCAACCATAATGACCATAGGTGTTAAAAAAGCATTGGGCGTCGACTTCAATAAGGCGCGCAAGGACGCATTGATAAAGCCTGTATGCTCCGCCACACCAATACCTAACATAGCAACCAACACCACGCCTATAGGATGAAAGTGTGCAAAGTTTTTCACGATATTACTGGTGAATTCGGTGAAAGCGGCGCCTGATAATTGATTATGAATAACCACTGCCGCACCGGTACGCGGGTCAATCACATCATACGATCCGAGCGAAAATAGCCACGACGCCACCCACACCAACACCAGTAACCCTAGAAACAACATGGCAGGGTCTGGCAAAGCGTTACCCCATCGCTCGATGGTTGCCAGCGCACGATCCATTTTTGACGGTTTAGTCATCAATACTCTCCTCTAACAGTCAATGTGCAGTATAGAGGGCGATACCTTGGGTGGAGAATGCTTTCTACGCCAAGCGGCCCTCTCATTAGCCCCGCATGGAAGACAGACAGAGAGACCATCTACATTGGCGCTCATGAACAAGTGCTACGCGAGAGACACCTCAACGGGAACACCATTAAATACCGCATTACCACTTATTGCGTCAGTCAAACGCTCGTCAGTAAGGTCGTTGGCACTCACCCCATCCTGTGTAGAAGCGATTGATAACATAACTCCCTCTCGCTTATGGCCCCAGCCATGAGGTAGCGAAACAACACCGGGCATCACTTCATCACTGGTGGAAACCGTGGTCTGTAACTTTCCTGTACGAGACACGATATTGACCAATGCACCATCGTGGATACCCCGTGCATGCATATCTTGCGGATGCATCAGCAAGTGCCACCGAGGCGGGCCTTTTACTAAGCGGTGACTGTTGTGCAGCCAGGAGTTGTTACTTCGAACGTGTCGACGCCCAATGAGAAGCAGCCCCTCTGCTTGAGGCTCATTCATATGTAATATCAGGCGCTCAATGTCCTGCACAATAAAATCAGGAATAAACACAACGCCACCCGTGGCGGTATTCATTCGCTCAGCCAATGATGGCCTAAGCGCCCCCAAATCCACACCGTGGGGATACATGCGTAACACAGCGACACTTAAACTCACCGCGCCATCTTGTTGGCCATACAAACCATGCTGAAGTTCGTGGTCAACAATGTGTTCAGGTGCTGGCAGCGTTTTTAAAGACACACCTTTTAGTTCAGCAATCGCAACACCCAGTGCATTGAAAATTTCCCAGTCGTGCCTTTGATCATCTCCTTTTGGAAATACCACGTCGTTGAAACGGGCAGTATTTCGCACCGCCATACGGTGAAAAACAATGTCGTAATGGTCATGCTCCAAGGGTCCGGTCGGTGGCAAGATCAGATCGGCATGGAGGGTGGTCTCGTTGATGTAAAAATCAATAGCCACCATGAAATCAAGATCAGCCAGTGCCCTACCCATCAGGCCACCATTACTGGCCGACAGCACAGGGTTGCCTGCAATAGTTATTAAACCGCGAATTTGGCCTTTACCCGGGGTCAATATTTCCTCCGCCATCGCAGCAACAGGAAGCTCACCCGCAAACTCGGGTAATTGAGATACCCTAGAATGCCATCGGCCTAGGCTCCCTGCGTTTCGATCCCCCTTACCGATATATCCCACCGCAGGGTGTGTCAGCAGCGCCCCACCTTCACGATCAAGATTACCAGTTAAAAGATTTATGACCTGTATTGCCCACTGGCAAAGGGTGCCAAATTGCTGAGTGGAGACCCCCATACGGCCATACACAACACCGCTTGAAGAAGCGGCCAAGTCGAGCGCAAGCTGGCGGATAGTTGGCGCAGCAATACCCGTTTTTTGCGCAGCGATATCGGTTGTAAAAGAAGAAACAATCGCCCTTAAAGTGGCTAACTCATCACCCTCAAGCCAAGCATCAGCCTTAGTGTCTCCCTCAAGTAACTCATTGATCATCGCACATAACAAAAAGACATCCGTGCCTGGCCGTATGAAAAGATGCTGATCAGCCATGGCGGCGGTCTCCGTTCGCCGCGGGTCTACTACCACCAATCGACCGCCGCGACGCTGAATATCTCGCAGCCGATTTTTTACATTGGGCACCGTCATCATGCTGCCATTCGAAGCCAACGGGTTACCTCCAATAATTAGCATGTATTGGGTGCGATCAATATCCGGAATGGGCAACAGAAATTGATGCCCATACATTCCCCATGCCACTAACTGATGGGGTAATTGATCAAGGGAGGTCGCGGAAAAGGTGATTTTCGATGCGACAGCTTTGCGCAGCACTTGCTGATGGGTTAACAATCCATAATTGTGAACAGTGGGGTTACCCGCATAAAAAGCGATACTGTCATCACCATGCGCCTTCTGAAGCGCGACGATACGCGAGGCCGCAAACTGGAAGGCATCTTCCCATGAAATAGCCTCCCACCCGTTGGCTGTCTTTAGCATCGGCGTGCGCAAACGGTCGGGATCGGTATGTAGATCCTCTAGCGCGGTAGCTTTGGGGCAAATATGTCCGCGACTAAAGGGATCATTCACATCGCCTTTAATAGAGACAATTTCAGCACCACGGGTTTTAATTTCAACACCGCAGATGGCCTCGCACAAATGGCAGGCTCTGTAGTGATTCTGTTCCGGCTCAATTGACATAGAAATAGCCCTGTTGGAATTTTTATCGCGGGTTTTAGTCGGTCAGGTATCGACAGGTTTATAAAACTAGAGAGTAAACATTTCAACACGTAAGGCAATAAAAAAGCGCCCGTAGGCGCTTTTTAACTATTCCCTCTCAATGGTAAGGCCTGAGATTTATAGACACTTTTTATGGTAAAAAAGTAATTATGACCATAAGAGGTAAATCATGGGTAAAGGTATCCGTTACTCGGACGAATTTAAGCAAGAAGCAGTTAATCAAGTCGCTATTCACGGCTATGCAGTGAATGATGTTGCAGAGCGCCTTGGCATCAGCAGCAAGACCTGGTACAGCTGCCTCAAGACTTTCTCAAAGCCGACGAGTAAGCGCAAAGAAGAAGTGGATCTTCGGGCAGAAATTGCTCGATTAAAACGCGAACTCAAGCGCCGCCATAGCTTTGGCTGCCATCAATCATGCCCGCAAACCTACGCCATAACTAAAACTACGAAAGCCCCACGCTATTTTCTGCACTAAGGGCTTTAAGGCCGGTGGTCAGTATCCTTTTTTAGAAGTCATTAGCGCTCGCCAAAGGACTCATCCAGGGTCTTAACAATGGGCTTCAATAAATAGGTGAGCACAGAGCGCTTACCCGTTTTGATGTCGACCTGGGTCGTCATGCCGGGAATGATATCAACGCTCTTGCCAATTGACGTGGTGAACGGCAGCTTGGGCAGCGAAATATGCACCTTATAATACATTTCCTCTCCCCGTGAGGTCTCCTCAATCATGGTGTCTCCCGAGATAAAAGCTACCTCCCCGACTAAATTACCGTAGATCGATGAATCATAGGGGTCCAATCGCAGCGTTGCTTGTAGACCATTCTCTAGGTCGGCAATGTCCTTGGGCGGGATTTTGGCCTCCACCAGAAGCGTATCACCGGTTGGAATGATCTCCATAAGTGGTTCGCCAGGTTTCAGTA
>JAHEIH010000011.1 GCA_024639455.1 Cellvibrionales bacterium | reverse complement strand
TTTCAAAATAGCCATGATTTGGCTATCGCTGTAGCGTGACTTTCTCATAGAAAACTCCTTTCGTTCATTTTAGTGGAATTTTCTACTCAAAACCTCTCCGAATTTTCGGGGGGATTACAGTTGTCCTGTACCGTCTGATACCGTAAACGATACCGTTTTATGGACGGTATTTCAATGG
This sequence comes from Cellvibrionales bacterium, assembly GCA_024639455.1. Taxonomy (GTDB): domain Bacteria; phylum Pseudomonadota; class Gammaproteobacteria; order Pseudomonadales; family JAHEIH01; genus JAHEIH01. The sequence goes on along the minus strand of JAHEIH010000011.1, from coordinate 63,841 downwards.
ATTTTACAGGATGCCAGTGGACACAAGGCATGCATATATTATTGATATTTATACTATATAAGTCTTAGCGGGACACTAGTTCGTAATCGGCCCCGGGCACCATAATTAAACCGCGAAAGCGGTTTTTTTATGCCTAAACCTCTCCCCATGCCACCGCCTCTACAGCCACCAAACCTGCAAAAAACGTTTACACCAAAAAAGCGTTGTATAGTAGCAAGGCATTCATGCTTCATTCCCTTAAATTGTTAGGGTGGATTATGGCTGAAGCTGCCTGAATCCAACATGAACACCTAAGACTAAAGAATTACTGCAATCCATCTGCCTAAAGCTTAACATTTAATCTTTAGGAGATTATTTCATGGATGAAAACTCACCCACTTATCCGTCATTGCAGGAAGCCTTGGAAGCCAACAATTTGTTGGAGTTCTTTCATGACCACATCTACCTCAAACCAGGCCAAATGTGGTCGGTCCTAGAAAAGAATAAGTCGTTCACCATCGTTCGCGACAGCAACGGCAGCTATTACGTCCAAAGCGCCCCAAAATAGTCGTCTAGTGGTATGGATCCCGCACAGGCTATGCGTCCTGTGCGTAAAACCTATTGCTGTTGTTGATAATCCAAGGTTAAGGTAATCAAGGCTTCCACCCCAAGCGCTAAGGCACTTTCATCAATTTGGAAGCGAGGCGAATGATTACTTGGTGCTTGCTCGGGGTCAATGCCAGCAGCGGTCCCCCCCAAAAAGAAAAAGATACCGGGGACTTCCAGCGCATAATAGGAAAAGTCCTCTGCCCCAGTCACCAACGGTGTGGTCACAACGCGCTGCTCACCAAATACCTTTTGTAGGCTAGGCGTGTACTTTTCAACTAGCTCAGGGGAATTCATGGTGACAGGATAGCCTTCATTGATATGCAGGTGCGATTGTGCATTGTTGGTTTGCGCCACCAGATCCACGGTTTTTGCCAAACGTTGTTTAATGTCCGCACGCATATCTTGATCAAAGGTACGGATGGTACCGATTAATTCCACCTCATCGGGAATGATATTGGAGCGGATACCCCCCTTAATCGCGCCAAAAGACACCACAGCTGGCGCTTTTGTAACGTCGACTTGGCGCGACACAATGGTCTGTGTAGCGTTGATCAGCTGTGCGGCAGCCACAATCGGATCCACGCCATTCCAAGGACGCGATCCGTGGGTTTGACGCCCCATCAGGGTAATTTCAAAAGAGTCTTCACTGGCCATTAGAGGCCCAGCACGCAGCCCAGCAAAACCCGCTGGCAGTGATGAGGTAATATGCAGACCAAATACAGCATCGGGCTTACGCTTAGTAAACAAGCCTTCTTTCAGCATCAACTCGGCGCCGCCCTCCTCTCCCTCGGGCGCCCCCTCTTCAGCGGGCTGAAAAATGAACATCACATCGCCCTGAAGCTGCTCTCTTTGTTTCGTTAGGGCTTCCGCCACACCCATCAGAATGGCCACGTGGGTATCGTGACCGCAGGCGTGCATGACACCCGTTTCTTGACCGCGATAGGTAGTGGTCACTTTAGATGCAAACGGCAAGCCGGTTTGCTCGGTGACCGGCAGCGCATCCATATCGGCGCGTAACGCAACCATTGGGCCTGGTTTAGCACCTTTCAGTATCGCCACCACGCCGGTATGAGCCACCCCTGTTTCTACCTCCAAGCCCAAACTGCGTAAATGGTTTTCCACATAGGCGGCGGTTTTGTATTCACGATTACTCAGTTCAGGGTTTTGATGAAGGTGGCGGCGCCACTCTATCACCTTTTTCTCGAGCGAAGGCTCAATAGCGAGCGTGTTATTAGCATAACTAACAGCCGCCACAGCAGCCGCCAAAAGCAAGAACTTTTTCATCATGAATCTCCTTGAGTTATAAGGATGCTAAGGCTTGTTATCCGAGCTTGCCAAACACTATTGTGGGGAAAGTACAGAAAAGTACAGAAATGGCGAGAAATCACAGTATAAAGAGGCCCGTTTATTCTGCCTTAGTCATGGTAGAGTACGCCTTTTCCTACGAGACATCACGATGACCAGCGCCCAACACGACCTCACCTCGGGCCCAATACCTCAGTTGTTGATCAAAATGGCGATTCCCATCGGCATTGGCCTGTTGTTGCAAACCCTCTACTTCGTGGTGGATCTTTATTTTGTCTCTTCTTTGGGCGACGCGGCGGTCGCCGGCGTGGGTATTGCTGGCAATCTCAATTTCTTGATCATTGCGCTAACGCAAATTTTTAATGTTGGCGTCACGGCATTGATCTCTCAGGCCGTGGGGCGCAAGGCGACGGGCGAGGCGCAATCTGATTTTAATCAAGCGTTGCTACTTTGCGGCGTCTTCGCCTTCATTACATTGTTGCTTGGCTATGGCTTTGCAGACGTATATATCAATACTCTCAGCGACGACCAAGCCACCTTGGAAAATGCCCGTATTTATCTTTGGTGGTTCTTGCCTAATATGGCCTTACAATTCGCCATGACCGTCATGATCGCCGGCCTGCGTGGTATCGGCGTGGTGAAACCCACCATGGTAGTACAACTCATTTCAGTGCTGATCAATATTGTGTTAGCCCCTGTGTTAATTAGTGGCTGGTTAACAGGTCATGCCTTGGGTGTACTAGGCGCCGGCTTGGCGAGTAGTATTGCAGCGGGCGTCGGATTTTTGCTGCTGGCCCGTTATTTCAAACGCTCGTCTTCTTTCCTAAAAATCGACCTGTACAAACTCAAACCTAAGTTCAGTACTTGGCAGCGTGTTATTGCAATAGGCCTGCCAGCCGGCGGTGAGTTTGTGATGATGTTTTGCTACATGGCAATTGTGTACTGGGCACTACAAGATTTTGGCGCCCATGCTCAAGCGGGTTTTGGTATTGGCCAGCGCGTCATGCAGTCCCTACTCATGCCGGGGCTGGCGCTATCCTTCGCTGCACCGGCCATCGTCGGGCAAAACTTTGGGGCAGGGCAGGCGCAACGAGTGCGCGACATACAAGCCACCCTGTTAAAAATGAATGTGATGTTACTGGGCAGCCTAGGGGCACTTTGTATTATCTTTGGCGAGCACATGATGCGCTTCTTCACCCAGGAAGTCCCCGTCATCGCCACTGGAGCTGAATACCTATTCTGGACCGGCTTCGCCTTTATGCCCAGTGTGGTGATTTTGTCATGCAATGGTATCTACCAGGGGCTAGGGAATACTTGGCCTGCCTTTATCAGCTCACTATGTCGAATCAGCATTATCATCCTGGGCGTTTATGGCTTGATGCAAAGCGCGGAATTTGCCAGCGTCCATCTTTGGCAGTTATCGCTGCTTGCCAATGCCATTCAGGCCACCATAAGCTACTTTTTATTGCGCCGCCTGATGTCCCAAAAGCTTGCTGTGATCCCCACCAGTTAACATATTCCAAAATATTTTAAAAAAACTGATTCCCATTCGAAATTAACATCGTAAGAACTATGCCAGGTAACAAATTTGTCACTATACTTTAAGTAAATCTAGCATGATGCACATTATGGATTCACATCAACAATTAAAACAATGTACAGCGTCGTTGCACCATCGATTGGATCATTTAGAGATGATGCAATCTTTATTGTCGCCTGCGCTTACTGTAGACCAATACACCATTGCGATGACAACAATGGGCGGTTGGTTTGCGGCTGTTGAAAGCACATGTTTTGGCACATGGGCTGACCTAATTTTTGTTCCCCACAAAGCCGAATTGATCATGCAAGACCTAAAGTCACTTGGCCACTACGAAACGCTGCGAAAAGCAAAACTGCAATTCCCTGCCAATATCAACCGGGCATTCGCTCTCGGTGTGCTTTACGTGTGCGAAGGCTCGACACTCGGCGGGCTCATCATAGGACCGCGCGTTAGCCGCGCATTGCAGCGCGACGATGTGACCCGCTACTACCAATGCTATGGTGAAAACACCCGCCAACATTGGCAGCTAATCCTTAACCTACTGGACCAACATTTACAAACATCTGAAGATCTAGCGCAGGCGATTGAGGGTGCTCAATGGGCGTTTAATACCTTAATCGCTGAAGTTGAACGCGCACAATCTGACCCTTCAGGGGAGAATATATGCTTAAGCGCCTAATCACACCAATGCTACTCATGTTGTGTGCGTTTGCATTGGCAACTGCGGGGCATTTTTTACCCAATCATATCGCTGAACCACTTGTCATGGTATCAATGCTGAGCGCCGCTTTAGGCTTATGGCAATTTGTCATCAAAAGCCGAGGCATTAGAAAAGAAATGGAAGACTTACAGCACTTAGCAAGTTTCAACATAACGGACGTCAACCAAGCCCAGCTCTCCCATTTTGCCCATGAAGTACGCACCCCTATGCACGGCATTATCGGCATGCTCGACATGATAGAAAAAGAACAGAGCCCTGCCCGCATAAAGGCGCACCTTGATATCTCTCGCAAGGCAGCACACAACTTATTAATGGTGTTAAACAACAACATCGACGCCGCCAAAGCCAAACATAACGAACTAAACTTTACGATTAAAACCGATAGCATCGCGGATACTTGTGAACATGTCGTGTGCTTACACGCCGGTAATGCTCAATACAAGGGCTTGGATTTCAACCTGTACCTAGACCCTCGCCTGCTAGACGTGGAACTCGAATTTGACCGTATGCGCATGCAACAGATACTCAACAACTTGTTGTCCAATGCCATAAAGTACACCACGCACGGCAGCATTAAACTTTGGGTTAGCCTAGTTAACCAACACAGTGATCAAATGAAGTTGCGTTTTGCCGTGGAAGACACGGGCATGGGCATTAGCGACGCTGACATTAATCGTTTAATCCAGCCCTTCGCACAGGTGGATAGTGCGCAGTCTGGCAATGAAGCAAATGCGGGGCTAGGACTTTATATTTCAAACGAAATTTTGCACAAAATGGCGTCATCACTAAACATAAAATCAGTGCTAGGCCAAGGCACCACTATGTTTTTCGACATTGAGTTTTCGTGTGCAAAACAACGAGATTCGCATGCCGCCTTGCCCGGCACCTCGGTGACGATTCTTTCTAAACGCGGCAGTGATTACGAACTCATCAACCAGTACCTGCAACATTGGAAGTTCGATTGCCAGCGTCTGAATGCTTGGGACGATCTGTCGCTTCGTCGCAACAACCAAACTTTCATCATTGATGAAATGATAGCACGAGAACATCTAAGCCAATTGAAACAATTATTGTTTGACGAAAAAAAGCGTATCATCATTGTACGCGAACACTCCGCAAGTAACGATCTGCTAGATTTTGATTGGCACGATTTTAAGGTTCTCAATAAACCCATTCTTCCCAGTGAGCTAACCACGCTTCTGTTTATCGGCAATCAGCAAGATCAAGCACACACTGAAAACGATGACACGGCGTCAATATACCAGCAATTGCAGGATTTTTTACATGAAAACCCTGCCATTAAGATACTTTGCGTGGACGACAACCAAGTCAATCAGTTAGTCATTAAGAAGCAGTTGCAACACTTGGGCTTTACATTTATTCAACTTGCCGACAATGGGCAGCAAGCACTGCATATGGTGCGTGACACCCATTTTGACGCGGTCTTTATGGATTTTAATATGCCTATATTAGACGGCATAAAAGCCACAAAAATTCTTAGACAGCGCGATTACAACAACCCAATTTTGGGGGTAACCGCACTTGACGATGATGAAAGTATCGCGGGCTTAAACGCCGGAATGACCACCATACTTAAAAAACCAGTGAATACTGACATCTTGGCGGCGCGATTAATCACGCATTTAGTCGAGCGCCAACAACGTGATGGTTATGAAAAAGAAACACGATCTATTGAGTCGACAGCGTCCAAGAAAAATTTTCTGATGTACCTTGCTCGGCATGACACCGCCACTGATATGGTCAATGACATGCTAGATCAACTAGGTTTGAGTCATACTGAAACCACAGTACTGGACAGTCAATTGATTCGCGCTGAAGACTTAAAAGGCATTGACAATGTGATTGTAGATATCAGCCAAAACGAATATAGCCAGTTGCGCATTGCACGACGCTTGCGTCGCCTGGGCTACAAGGAAAAAATCTTGGCTTTATCGCCGATAGAAACTGATCTTCTGCGTAACACCTTCCAACATTTTGGGTTTAATAAGGGCGGTACTGCGGCTACTCTTAACTCCGTTTTAAGTAACCACAAAGGTTAAATCAGTTATCCCACTAAACCATTTAGATGTTTTTGCAAGGCAGATTTTTGAAGTGGCTTAGACACCACCGGAATATCTCCAAAGTCTGACATAGCATCCTGACGAAGTTCGTTGTACCCCGTAAGAAATAGAAAGGGCTGGCCGTCTTCCTTCATGCGCTTAGCTACCTTGAAACTAGTTTCATTGCCTAGGTTGATATCTAGGATAGCAAAATCAATGTCCTGCTTATCAAGGATAGACATCGCCTCTCTAACGCTTGCGGCTGTGTAAACAGCACCAAAGCCGAGGTCTTTTACCGTTTGTTCTAAATCAAGACCGATGATCATATTGTCTTCTAAAACCATCACTGATTGCATTGAAGGATTCTTGCCTGGTTTAGTGGCATCCTTGACTACAGCGCTACGATTTAATGTCGCATTATTACCTTTTGAATCTTGTCCAATATATTGCGCGGGTATGGTGAAGCGAGCTGACATACCATCACGCTGATACGAAATGTCTGCCTCACCCCCAAGATCATAGGGGATGGAACGCTGAATAATCACCGAACCAAACCCTCGCCGCTCCGGCATGCTTTCAATGACCACACCACGCTCTACCCACTGCAAAGCTAAGGTGTGGTCATCATGCAATTGCCAGCTAATGTTGATTTCTCCGCCAGTTCGACCAAGTGCGCCGTATTTCATAGCGTTGGTGGCTAATTCGTGAAACACCAGTGACATAGTGGTAAAGGATTTAGGCGACAACAGCACATCCTCTCCCTCTATCTCTAACCGCGCCTGGGAACTGGCATAGGGGCTAAGCGTCACATCAAGTAAACGGCGCAATGGTGAAAAGCTCCAATTTGACTCCGTCAGTTGATTTTGCGCATCGGCCAAAGCATGAATACGGCCGCCTAGCACGTGGCGGAACTCTTCGACGTCCTTCACAGAGCCAGCAGTTTGAGATACCACTGAGCCAATAAGCCCTAGTATATTACGCACGCGGTGATTCAACTCATGAATTAAGATGTCTTGTTGTTCGCGCGCCGCACGGGTCGAGCGATCGCGCTCGTCAATATTGCGCACCATCACTTCTAGCAGGGTATTTTTGATCTGGGTGGCAATGGCGCGATCATGGTAGCTCCATGGCGCACTGTACCCCCGGCGCAACTCAGACCAGGTTTCAAAGCTCTTACGGGGTGTTAATCGACTGCCATTTGGCCCCAACTCAACGGGTTTTTCGGGGTTGCCAGCCCAATTAACTTGGTAGGGCTCTTCTTTGCGAAGGAAGATTAAATAGTCGCGGGGGCGGCGCGATATAGGGATTGCCAGCAATCCAGCGAAGCGCTCGCCTAGACTGGCAAACTGCGAAAAATGGGACAAATTGTCTGTCACAACTAAATCGTCTGGACCAAGTCTGTTGAGGCGGTTAGCGATTAGTCCAAGATCTTCAGCAGACAAAGGATCACCCGCCGCCGAGACCTCTTGATCTACCTTTAACACAAGCGCATCTGAACGAATAAGACTTTTGATACTGGCTAAATGCTGCTTCAAGTTTTCGAAAACGCTATCTTCCGCATTAAGGGTTGACATCATTTTCAAATGCAAGCTCTTGGTTACATTTAAATCAACCTGCTGCATGCGACCGAGACGCGAACTTAACTCCATGGCGAAAGATTCGGCAAATACCTCGGCGATGGAGCGCTGTTCTAATGAAACAAAATGGGCGCCGCTGTAATGATGGCAAGCAAACAAGCCCCACAATTTACCCTCGATCACGATAGATACCGACATGGACGAGGCGACGCCCATGTTTTTAAGATATTCGACATGTATTGGTGAGACAGTCCGCAGCGTGCTCATCGACAGGTCGATCTCTTCCGCCTGAACAAACGGCACGCCCTCATCAGCGACATCCGTAATGATACGAGTCAAGTTGCGCACATAAAGTGCGCGCGCCTGCTTGGGAATGTCGGACGCTGGATAGCGCAGACCGATAAACGAATCGACATTGGCAGTTCGCGTCTCCGCAATCACTTCGCCACTATCGTCGGCGTGAAACTGATACAGCATGACACGATCAAAACCCAACAATGTGGCAAGATGTTGCGTTGCGATGTCATAAAACGCTTGTAAATTGTCACTAGCACAAATTTCACGCAAGGCCTTACGTAGGGTCTGCAAGTTGAGTGCAGGCACATGCTGGCCTGTAGGCTCTATTTCTAAAATTAAACGATCATCATTGAAATGCATGGCACAATCAAAACAATCGCTACTTCTTGCAAATAACTGCAAATTAAATAGACGCTCGGAATGATCATTATCGCCCATGTTACCTAAAGCATCACGCAGTCGACGCATCGCGTCGGGATGCATAATGCTATTGGCCAATTCACCAATGAGTAACTCAGGATCGCTGTTGGATAATTCACCTAAATTAGTGGAGGCATTGATCACAATCCAATCACTGGTGAGCACCATTATTGCCCCAAAAGATTGCACCCTTCCAAGCAAATGGATGGGCTCACGGTCACAGTTGGTAAGATCGATAGCTTGGTTGTCAGTCGCTGCAGTCACGGCAAATACTCTCATTGAATTAATGTAACAAATTTAGTACAGATCATGCGAAATTGCTTGGAAATCAGTCGTTAAAAATAAAAAATTTTTCGCCCATAAATGCCTAACACACGAATAATGCGCTTTAAGCCCTTTTTATCGTCATTTGGGTTTGTCATTCTGGACATGTCTGATAATGTTCTCCATTTATTTTGATAGGAATTCACTATGCTGAGCACGCTCGACTATAGCATCGTCGCCATTTACGCGGTGGCGTTGTTTTTACTGGCCCAATGGGTCTCAATGGAAAAAGGCGACCACCACAAGGATGCCAGCGATTACTTTTTGGCGGGTAAATCCCTTCCTTGGTGGGCGATTGGCGCCTCACTCATTGCCGCCAATATTTCGGCTGAGCAAATCATCGGCATGTCCGGCTCCGGTTACGCCATGGGGCTGGCGATTGCTTCTTACGAATGGATGGCAGCGTTAACGCTGATCATCGTTGGCAAATACTTGCTGCCTATCTTCCTCAAGCGCGGCATATACACCATGCCGCAGTTCCTAGAACAACGGTACGACCACCGCGTGCGCATCGTTATGGCGATCTTCTGGCTCGGCGTGTATATTTTCGTGAACTTAACGTCGATCCTTTGGCTTGGCGCTCAAGCCCTGCACACCGTCGGCGGTTTTGACCTGATGTACGGACTGATTATCCTCGGCGCATTTGCGCTCGCCTACTCGCTTTACGGTGGTTTAAAAGCGGTTGCATTTACCGACATTATCCAGGTGGTTTTGTTGGTTATGGGCGGCGTGATGATCGCCTATCTGATGCTCGATAGGGTGTCTGAAGGCGCAGGCATAATGGCAGGGTTTGACATTCTGCAGCAAAAAGCGCCCGAAAAATTCGACATGATTTTGAGCCCCGACAACGAGCACTACATGAGCCTGCCCGGCATTTCAGTATTAATTGGCGGCATGTGGATCATGAACCTGTCTTACTGGGGCTTTAACCAATACATTATTCAGCGCGCCCTGGGTGCCAAAAGCCTACAGGAAGCCCAAAAGGGTATCGTGTTTGCGGCGTTTTTGAAGATGTTCATGCCTATCGTGGTGGTGTTACCCGGCTTGGCGCTATTCGTGTTAAACAGTGACTTGAGCAGCCCCGACCAGGCTTACCCCACGGCCATGACCATGCTGCCTGAAGGTATCAAGGGCCTGGTATTTGCGGCGCTGCTGGCTGCCATTGTGTCATCACTGGCGTCGATGGTGAACAGCATTTCTACTTTGTTTACCATGGACATTCACCCATCGCTAAACATGAAGCACATTGGTGGTAACCCCGTGATCACCGGGCGTGTCGTCGCTATCGTCGCTATGGTTGTAGCCATGCTTACCGCCAAACCGCTGTTGGGGAGTTTTGATCAAGCCTTCCAGTACATTCAAGAATTCACAGGCTTCTTTACCCCGGGTATTTGTGTGATCTTCTTTTTGGGTATGTTCTGGGAAAAGACCACTGCCAACGGCGCGCTCATCGCGGCCATCGGTTCAGCCGTATTATCGTTTGCCTTCAAGATGCTACTGCCCGAACTGCCCTTCATCGATCGCGTGGGTATCGTCTTTTTGAGCTGCGTTGCGATTGCGGTATTGATCTCATTGCGAGAAAACCGGGCCCAGGCGGGTGCAGTGCACTTGGGTGATATCGACTTTAGCACCACTAGCGGCTTTAACATCTCGGCTGTAGCCGTAGGGGTGATGCTGGTAGCGCTTTACGCGACCTGGTGGTAAGCCATCACCAGGGCAACTCACTGCCATCCCAGTTCCAAAAACGCCCGCTTTGTTCGGGCGTTTTTGTATCTAACACTTGCAACATACAATGCGCAGAATAGGCCGGTGTGAACAACTTACCTTGTGGCACGTTGGCCTGAAAAGGTTTCGACAAGGCCGTGTCAGTCGTACCAGGATGAAGTGCCGCCACACACACTTGCGGCAGGCGCATGCGCCACTCAATGGCGATGGTTTTAAGCGCCATATTCAATGCAGCTTTAGAGGCGCGATAACTCACCCACCCACCGAGTTGATTGTCGGTGATACTGCCGACTTTGGCAGACACTGTAGCAAACTTGGCGTTAACAACGCCCTTCAAATTCTTGTCTAGATACTTGGCCAACAATAAAGTCGGGACAGTGTTTGCCTGCATATTCTGTAGCATAAAGTCAGCGTCGAAGCGCTTAATGGTTTTTTCTGGACCATGGCTGTCGCTGTGCAGCATACCCACCGCATTAATCACCCAGTCAAGTTGACCCGCATTGGCGCAAAGCTTAGCTACGTCACTATCACTGCAAGGATCGAGTGAAATCCAGTTTACCTTGGAATGAAAAAATGTCGGTTCATGGAGACGAAAGGTGGCCAGAATATCGCTGACGTCGTCACGTTGACACAACAACTCAACAAACGCAGCGCCAATACCCCCACTGCCACCAACGACCAACACCCTCACCTTTCCACAGCCTGACAAGCACCACAATGATAGAGCTTGTAGTAGCGACGACGCGCCCAAGCGCTATAAAAGACATCAACAATGCTACCGATAACAGGCCAGCGCAGCGGCTTGAACAACCCGCCAAAGCGCGTAAACGACCACGCCATGACGGTGGCATCGGCCCCAATATACCAGTTACCATCACTGTCCCTGAGATGCAGCATTTTAAGCATCTTTTCACGGCTTTCCTCGGTGTAATCCTTCAGCTGATGGATGTCTTCAAAAGCTAGGCCACCGCGTTGTATCGTGCGCAATAGTTTGATTTCTTTGCTGCAGAGTGGGCATTGTCCGTCGTAGTAGAGAGTAGATGTCATAGCAAACTCCTTTTGTTAACGATGTATACGATGGCAGCGCTAGACCGGTTGCTGAGCTTGGTGAGTTTTGCAGGGTGGTTTACACTCGCATTGGAGAACAACAAATAGATAGGGATAGTGATGGACGCTCTCAATGACTTTTTTCTGCTAATCGACAGCTTTTTAGGTTCTGCCGTTTGGTTTCCTTACGTGTTACTAGGGACCGGTTTATTCTTCACCCTGTACTTGGGCTTCCCGCAAATTCGCTATTTCGGCCACGCGTGGAAAGTGGTGCGAGGTAAGTACGATCAAAAGGGTGACGAAGGTGACACCTCTCACTTCCAAGCTTTGACCACGGCGCTTTCTGGCACGGTGGGCACCGGCAATATCGGCGGTGTCGCACTGGCGCTTCACATAGGCGGTCCCGCTGCACTATTTTGGATGTGGATGACGGCCTTCATGGGTATGACCACCAAGTTTGTCGAAGTCACTCTGTCGCACAAATACCGTGAAAAAACCGCTGACGGCAGCATGGCTGGCGGTCCCATGTATTACATGGCCAAGGGCTTAAACATGAAATGGATGGCGGTGCTGTTTGCCCTAGCCACCGTGGCGTCTTCATTCGGTACGGGCAGCCTGCCACAAATTAACAACATCGCCCAAGCGATGAATGCGACCTTCGAAATACCTCATGCCCTCACCGGCGGCGTGCTAGCGATTCTGTTGGCCCTAGTCATTATTGGTGGAATCAAGCGTATCGCTTTAGTGACGTCCCGTTTGGTACCCACCATGTCGGTGATTTATATCATCGGCGCCCTCAGCGTGATCTTATACAACATCGAAAATATCGGTCCTTCATTTGTCTCTATTTTTTCCGATGCCTTCACCGGCTCATCGGCGGTGGGCGGTTTCTTGGGCGCCAGCTTTGCGTATGCCTTTAACAAAGGGGTTGGCCGAGGCCTGTTTTCTAACGAGGCAGGCCAGGGCTCCGCGCCCATCGCTCACGCTTCAGCGCGCGCCCACGAGCCCGTCTCTGAAGGCATGGTCTCCATCCTTGAGCCCTTCATCGATACCATCATTATCTGCACCATCACGGGCTTGGTGATTCTTTCATCGGGGGTATGGACTGAGAAGTTTGACAACAACTTCCAACGCAGCGACATGATGATCGTGCAAGGGGTTTACGACGACGCTAACCCCGAGCACGTAAAAGAGCTCTCGGCGTTTATCAACGGCACAGGGCCATCGACAGTAAAAGCCTACAACGGCAAGCTAGATATCGCCGAAGCTAAAGCCGCTCAAAACGATTTTACGGTGATTAATGCGCGCTCAATTGCCGAAAACGTACGCTTTGATGTGAGCGCTATTACTCCCTTCAATGGATCGATTGAAGTGAAAGACGGCCAACTGGTCGACAATCGAATTTTGGTCTCCGGCAAGTCGTTGATTCACTCCGCCGAACTGACCGCTGAAGCGTTTACGCGTGGTTTCTTGGGTGAAGCCGGTCGCTATTTGGTGGCTATTGGTCTTTTACTGTTTGCCTTCTCAACCGCGATCGCTTGGTCTTACTACGGTGACCGCGCCATGACCTTCTTGTTCGGCCCCAAATCCGTCACTGGTTACCGCATTGTGTATGTTGCGGGTTTCTTCTGGGCATCGTTCTCAGATACCACGCTGATCTGGAACCTCGCCGCGGTCACGGTAGTGGTAATGACACTACCCAACCTTCTGGGTATCTTGCTACTGCGCAAAGAGATGAAAGAAGAGGTCAACAAGTACTGGCGCGACTTTAAATCCTAGTCTTCACTGGGGCACGGCAGCGACACATCGAACCGTGCCCCTCCCAAGGCGCTCTGTTGCAACGTCATTTCTCCCTTCATACTGGCCACAATTTCGGCCACCATTGCCAGCCCAATGCCATGACCACTGTCGTACTGGTCGGCGCGTTGGCCACGCTGGGTTATCTGTTCCAACATCGATGGATCAATACCGGGACCATCATCCTCCACAGACAGCAACACACGGCCACCCTGCTTACCGATAGATATCTGCACTGTTGAAACAGCCGCCTTACAGGCGTTGTCGGAGAGGTTGCCAATCAACTCCAACAGGTCGCGCTTGTCACCGCTGACCCACTGCTGGGCACCCACTACCTGCATATCGAGGTCACGTTCGATATACACCTTGCCGAGCCCCTGCAACACACGCTGGGCTAATTCATAGACATCAACCCGCTGCTTTGCCAAGCTATCTGAGCTTTGAATGACGGCGCGCTGTAGTTGGTAATCAATAATTTCCTGCATACGAGCAATGGCCTTTTCGGCGCTCGTGCGAGCTTCCCCGGTGAGTTTTTGGGTGTCATTACGCAACACCGACAGCGGGGTTTTTAAGCTGTGGGCCAGGTCTGACTGAGCGGTGCGATAGCGTTCGCGCTGTTGTTTTTCGTTGCGCAATAGACGATTAATGGCACCAATCAGATCATCGAGCTCGGCCGGGTAGTCGCCACTGATTTGCTCGCTTTGGCCCTTCTCTACACGCTGTAGCTGTGCCACCACCGACTTCAATGGCCGCAACCCCCAGCGTACAATAAGCAGCAATACGACGAGGAGAATAATGGTCGTGGCGATGTAGCTCGCCCGCAGTACGCCACGATGCGTCGCTAAGCGATCGCGCACCCAGTTGCCTTCTTCAAACACATGGAAGACCAAGGCGAACTGCTCGCCGCTCATCATTTCCCAGCGTACCGGGCGACGGTAATGGGCAATCTTGCCGGGCTGGCTTTGGTAGGCATCTTCGCCAAAAGGCGTCATATTGAGGTCAGTGGCTAAATTGTCGAACGTCATCGCCACCGCCGAAGACGAACGCCAAAAGATGGTGCCTTCCACATCAGAAATCACTGCATAGAAACCGGAATGCGGCGTTGTAAGCCGAGGCTCTTCAATCAATGCTCCCATTTCCACGTTTCCTTGCGGCGTTATATCTGCATTACCTAACAACCAGTACACCGCCAACTGCATATACTGTCGCTGCGCTACTTGCGCAGAGTTATTAACGGCGATGAAGTAGCCAATGCCCAACACCATTAGCGAAAGCGGAATAAGGAATAAGCCCGCCACAATTAGGCGACGGTTGATCGACCACTGCCTAAGATTGAAGCTCAAAGCGATAGCCCTGCCCGCGAAGTGTTGAGATAGGTTTGCGCTGCCCGTCGGGGTCAATTTTCTTACGCAGGCGACCAACAAACACTTCGATCACGTTGCTGTCACGATCGAAGTCTTGATCGTAAAGGTGGTCGGTCAACTCGGCCTTGGAGATAACTTTGCCGGGGTGGTGAGCAAAATACAGCAAGGTGTTGTACTCGAAACTGGTCAACGTTAAGCGCTCCCCGGCGAGCGTCACCTGCTGGGTGTGAGTATCGATAGCGAGATCATCAAAAGCCAACACGGCGCGTGTAAAACCCGCCGCGCGGCGAATGACCGCCTGCAGACGCGCTTTCAACTCAGGGAAATCGAATGGTTTGACCACGTAGTCGTCAGCGCCCGCCTCTAACCCCTCCACTTTGTCCTGCCAGTGACCGCGCGCTGTCAGCACAATAATAGGAAAACGGCGCTGCTTGGCACGCAGCGCTTGGATCAATTCCATACCACTTAACAGCGGTAAGCCTAGATCAATGATCGCAGCGTCGTAGTCATACTCACCGCCTAAAAAAAGTCCTTCGCGGCCATCGTGGGCAACATCGACCGCAAAGCCAGACGCTTTCAATTGATGTTGAACTTGTTCTGCCAGTGCTTGGTCATCTTCTACTATCAATACCCGCATATTTAGTTGTCTCTTCTCTCTGGGTATGGCTTTCCATCTAGTTCGCGACGAGCTTCACCAACACGAGGCCGGCTGGGCGGACGCCACCCCTCCGGACGGTAATTGATGGTTTTCACGACTCCATTGTGCTGCAGTAACCGCACCCGCAGGCCACCGCGGCGTTCCTGCACCGAGATAACCTTGGCGTTGTACTGACGTTCTAAATTGCTGATCACCTGATCAACAGGCTGCGCCACAACGCTCACCGCCATCAGCCAGAGACTGAATGCCAAAAAAACGATTTGCATAATTTTTCCACTCATGAACGCCACTTTACTGATGAAGTATGAATCAGGCCTGAACACCCGACAAGACACAAAAAACAGCCATAACTTTTAGAACGTTTAACCACTTATCTTTCCATATAATCGAATAGACACATTCAAATCACGCCATTCCTATATCTCTATTCAACAGTATCACTCAATGACTTATTCAAAAAAGAAATAAAAAAATAAAAAACATATTATTATCAACACCTTAAAAATTATGCGTACGGCCTAATGCTTTTTATGTGGCGTGCAACCTTTCGAAATTTTGCCGTCGTATATGCTTTACACGGAATTAAAAGGAGAGATACCTCATGCTACACCGATTAAAATTGGCAATTATTGCCCTATTTGCAACCGCACTGGTTGCTTGCGGAGGTAGCGATAATAAAGCTGTCTCCGAAAATGTGAATGGCACGCCACCTACGTTCAATGTTGCCGAAATTGTGCGTGACAGCCAGAGCCTTTCGACACTGTATACCGCCGTACAGTCAGCGGGCTTGGGCAGTACGTTGGCTGACGAATCATCAACCTTTACGGTGTTTGCACCGACCAATGCAGCATTTGAGGCACTGGGCGAAGACACCATCAATGCCTTGCTCGCTGACATCGACGCACTGAGCAATATTTTGCTCTACCACGTGGTGGCGGGCAGCGAAATCAACTCTACCGCCGCTGTTGGTGCAGCGGGCAGCACGGTTGAAATGGCCAATGGTCAGAGCGTAGGTGTCAGCACTATGAGTGGTAGTGTTTACATCAACAACGCTATGGTCACGGTGGTCGATGTAGAAGCTAGCAATGGTGTAATACACGTGATAGATACCGTGTTGTTGCCACCAGCGATGCCAGACCCCGATACCAGCATGATGACGCTGACAGAATTGGCGATTGGCGATCCTAATTTTTCTACTTTGGTAACAGCGCTGCAGGCGGCAGGCTTGGCAGATACGTTAGCGGATACCGATGGTACTTTCACCGTCTTTGCACCGACCAATGAGGCCTTTGCTAAAATTCCCGATCGCTTGCTTACAGCGATCTTAGCCGATACCGAATTGCTGACTCAGATCTTGCTTCAGCACGTTATCGTGGGCGCCGCAGTTGATTCACCTACCGCTTTTTCTCTCAATGGCGCACAAGCTACCATGGCCAATGAAGCGATGCTAGATATCGCACTCATGGATCGCATGCTTACCATTGGTGGAGCCACTATTACGGAGGTGGACACCTATGCCTCCAATGGTATTGCACACGTGATCGATACTGTCATTGTGGGGGATCTTGAACTACCGGAAGTGACTTACAACATTGCAGAAATCGTCACAATGAGTGCCGACCACAATACACTCCAGGCAGCCCTTGAAGCTACCGGTTTGGATGCAGCATTAGACGATGATACAGCGACTTTTACGCTGTTTGCTCCCACCGACGCGGCGTTTGCTGCCGTGGGCGAAGAAACAATCAATGCGTTATTGGCTGATACCGATACCTTAAGCGATATTTTGCTCTACCACGCAGTGGGTGCTGATATAGATTCAACCGCCGCGGTTGCAGCAGCGGGCACGACTGTTGAAATGGCCAATGGCGATTCGGTCGGTATTAGCGTGGTCGACGGAGCGGTCTTCATAAATAACGCCATGGTCACCGTGGTTGATATTGAAGCGGCAAACGGTGTGGTACACGTCATCGATGCGGTTTTGATGCCACCTGCGGATCCCGATCCCGACACTCAAGCCCTGAGCATTGCCGCATTAGCGGCCAGTGACGAGAACTTCTCAACGCTCGTTGCGGCGCTGACTGCAGCAGATTTGGTCGACACGTTAGCCGATGAAACTGCTACCTTTACCGTGTTCGCCCCCACTAACGATGCATTCGCGGCCATTCCCAGCGACACATTGGATGCCATCTTAGCGGATACCGACACCCTCACCGCCATTTTACTGCAACACGTAATCGCCGGTGCGGCGGTGGATTCACCTACGGCCTATTCGTTGAATGGCATGCAGGCCACTATGGCAAGCGACGCGATGCTGGATATTGCTGTAACTAGTGGTATGCTGACCATTGGCGGCGCCAATATTACGGTGACCGATATTTATGCCTCTAACGGCATTGTCCATGTCATCGATGCGGTGATTGTTGGAGATGTTACCCTACCGTAAACATTCTCACCGAATGGTCATTTTTTTGGGCGCCACTGGCGCCCTTTTTTATTGCTTGCGTAGGCTTATTCAGCGACCGTAGCATTGATCAGCTCTTGCAGCTCACCGTTTTCATACATTTCAGTGATGATATCGCAACCACCCACCAGCTCACCGGCTACCCACAACTGGGGAAAAGTAGGCCAATTGGCGTATTTGGGAAGTTCTGAACGAATGTCGGGGTTAGACAGAATATCGACATAAGCAAAACGTTGACCGCAAGCCATCAGGGCCTGAGTAGCGCGCTGTGAGAAACCACACTGGGGCTGGTTAGGCGAACCTTTCATGTAAATAAGTACGGGGTTTTCAGCAATTTGTTGCTTGATAGTATCCAGGGTATCCATAGTACAAAACCTATCAGTAAATCAAAGTGGCGCTATGATATACGTTTCACGACAAAATTTCGCTGCCCATCGCAAATAAATCGTCAACGCGATCACTATTTCCATTTTTGTTAAAGGCCGATTATACTCAGGTCTCGTCGGGCAGCTATCGCTGCCCTTTTGCGTTTTTAGCGCCCGCCACCAAGACAATTCACGGGCAGTGCAAGGGAAGACATACACCATGGCAACACGGCACTTTTTATCATTGTTAGACTGCTCACCTTTAGAGCTACAGAACATCATCGCGCGTGCGATTGAACTGAAAGCCATGCAGAAGCAGCGCATCGATCACGCCATGTTCCCTAACCATGTATTGGGTATGATCTTTGAAAAATCATCCACCCGCACGCGTGTGTCGTTCGAGGCAGGTTTCGCACAGTTTGGCGGCCACGCCATGTTCCTTTCGCCTCGCGATACCCAACTGGGTCGCGGCGAGCCAATTTCTGATTCCGCCAAGGTGATTTCGTCGATGGTCGACATCGTCATGATTCGCACCTTTGCCCACAGCACCGTGGAAGCGTTTGCCAAATACTCTACAGTCCCTGTCATTAATGCGCTAACCGACGTCTACCACCCCTGCCAATTGCTAGCGGATGTGCAAACCTTTGTAGAACACCGTGGCAGTATTCAGGGCAAACGCGTTGCTTGGGTCGGTGATGGCAACAACATGTGCCACTCATATATTAATGCGGCGCGTCAGTTTGATTTCGAACTCGCCATCGCCTGCCCCGACGGCTATCGCCCCGATGCACAACTCGTGGAAGACAACGCCGGCCGCATCCAAATGACCACCGATCCAAGGGTCGCGGTCCAGGGTGCCGATTTGGTGGTGACGGATACCTGGGCATCGATGGGTCAGGAAGACGAAAAAGCCGAGCGTATGAAGGCGTTTTCCGGCTATCAGGTCAACGATGAACTGATGAGCCGCGCCGCTAGCGATGCTATTTTCATGCACTGCCTGCCCGCCTACCGCGGCATGGAAATCGCCGAGGATACACTGGACGCCCCCTACTCAGTGGTGTGGGATGAGGCGGAGAATCGCCTGCACGCCCAGAAAGCGCTGATGGAGTTCTTGCTCAAGGCCTAGGGAACAAGACACAATAGATAGAAAAAATCGAATCGGAAACCACTATATTTTGTGTTGTTGCCTATTTTTTTCGCGATATAACAAAATCGTTTATAAACAAAAAAACTGCCTCATTTTCTAATATAAAGCCCACAAAAGGGCTACCGTGTTAGTACTTACCCACATTGCTAGTTATCCACAGTTTTTCCACCTTTTACACGCAGACTTGCTCTATTGCATTAGCGGCAAAACCGCATTATCTTGTATCTCGAATCTGACGAGACCCAATATATAGGGTTTGAGCCAGACGGCGTTACTAGAATAATAAGCTCTAGTTTGCACTCGCGCCAAACTAGGCAAGCGCCACAAGATAAACCGCCAACACAATAGGAATTAACGTTATGTACACTGAGATGGAATCGCCTGCGACCCAAGGAAGTGCGCCTGCTGGCAGTCAGCAGCCCTCCCAAGATGCAACAATCACCGCCCCCGGCCAAATGCGTGTCATCAAGCGCAACGGTACGGTAGTACCCTTCGACGAAAGCAAGATCACCGTGGCCATGACCAAGGCGTTCTTGGCGGTTGAAGGTGGCACAGCAGCCGCGTCATCTCGTGTGCACGACACCGTTAAAACGTTGGCACAACAAGTGTTTGCAACTTTCAAACGCCGCATGCCTTCGGGCGGCACCGTGCACATCGAAGAAATCCAAGACCAAGTAGAATTGGCGCTGATGCGCGCCGGCGAGCACAAAGTGGCTCGCGACTACGTCATCTACCGTGAATCGCGTCGTCAACAGCGCAGCACAAGCGCACCTAGCGACAATCTACATCCGACCATCAACATGACCCTGCCCGATGGCACACGTCAGCCATTAGATCTGGGCCGTATGGAAACGCTGGTGGTTGAAGCGTGCCGTGATTTAGAAAACGTGTCAGTCGAGAAGATTTTGGCCGAGGCACAAAAGAACTTGTACGATGGCATCACCAGTGAAGAAGTCAACACCTCTCTTGTGATTACTGCCCGTACCTTGGTTGAGCAAGAGCCCAACTACAGCTACGTGACCGCGCGCCTGTTGGCGGACAAATTGCGCGCCGAGGCACTGAGCTACTTGGGCATCGCCGACTCGGCCACTCAGTCAGACATGCACACTTACTACCCCGAAGCGCTGAAAGCTTACATCGCCAAGGGTATTGAATTGGAACTGCTGGCGGAAAACCTAAATAGTTATGATCTCGACATGCTGGGTGCCGCCCTGCAAGCCGACCGTGACAACCAGTTCGCCTATCTGGGTTTCCAAACCCTGTACGATCGCTACTTCATCCACACCAGCGACGAAGTCCGCATCGAACTGCCACAGGTGTTCTTCATGCGTGTTGCCATGGGTTTGGCCATCGAAGAACCCAATCGCAACGAACGCGCCATTGAGTTCTATAACTTGTTGTCATCATTCGACTACATGAGCTCAACGCCTACTCTGTTTAACGCAGGCACTAAGCGCCCACAGCTGTCGTCTTGCTATCTGACCACCGTACCCGATGACTTACACGGTATCTACGGCGCGGTCCAAGACAACGCCATGCTGTCAAAATGGGCAGGTGGCCTGGGCAACGACTGGACCCCCGTACGTTCACTGGGCGCTTATATCAAAGGCACTAACGGCCGTTCACAGGGCGTTGTTCCATTCTTGAAAGTGGCCAACGACACCGCGGTAGCCGTTAACCAAGGCGGTAAGCGCAAAGGCGCGGTATGCGCCTACTTGGAAACCTGGCACATGGATATCGAGGAATTCCTCGAACTGCGTAAAAATACCGGTGACGACCGCCGTCGCACCCACGACATGAACACCGCTAACTGGATTCCTGACCTATTCATGAAGCGCGTCTTCCAGAACAGCGAGTGGACCTTATTCTCACCTAGCGATGCACCAGATCTGCATGATTTGACTGGCGCAGCATTTGAGAAGCGCTATGAAGAGTACGAGCGCATGTGTGAAACTGGCGAAATGCCACTCTTCAAACGCATTTACGCCGCGGATCTGTGGCGCAAAATGCTCGGCATGATATTTGAAACAGGCCACCCTTGGATCACCTTCAAAGACAGCTGCAACCTGCGTAGCCCGCAGCAGCACGTTGGCGTGGTTCACTCATCGAACTTGTGCACCGAGATCACACTGAACACCACCGCCGGTGACGAAATCGCTGTGTGCAACCTGGGCTCGGTCAACTTGGCACAACACGTCGTCGAAGGTCAGCTCGACCAAGTGAAACTGCGCAAAACCATCGACACCGCTGTTCGCATGCTCGACAACGTGATCGACATCAACTACTACGCAGTAGAAGCGGCGCGTCAATCAAATATGCGTCACCGTCCAGTGGGTCTGGGCCTCATGGGCTTCCAAGACGCATTGTACAAAATGGACATCGCCTACAGCAGTGCTGAAGCCGTTGAATTTGCTGATCGCTCAATGGAAGCCATCAGCTACTACGCCATCAGCGCATCTAGCGACCTAGCCGCTGAGCGTGGCCGCTACTCAAGCTACGACGGTTCGCTGTGGAGCCAAGGCATTCTGCCACTGGATTCACTGCGCATCTTGCGCGACAACCGTGGTGCCGACTTCCTGCAAATCGACGAGTCACAGACTCTGGATTGGGAAACACTGCGTCAGAAGGTTAAATCTCAAGGCATGCGCAACTCTAACGTGATGGCGATCGCACCGACAGCGACCATTGCCAACATTACCGGCGTATCGCAATCAATTGAGCCCACGTACCAAAACCTGTACGTGAAATCGAACCTTTCGGGCGAGTTCACCGTAGTTAACCCCTATCTGGTTCGCGATCTGAAAGCGCGCGGCTTGTGGGACAACGTGATGGTCAACGACCTGAAATACTACGAGGGCAGCGTACAGGAAATCGACCGTATTCCGGCCGACCTGAAAGCCCAGTACGCCACCGCGTTTGAGATCGAGCCCCGCTGGATTGTAGAAGCGGCCAGCCGTCGCCAGAAGTGGATCGACCAGGCGCAATCGTTGAACCTTTACATCGCCGGTGCGAACGGTAAGAAATTAGACATCACTTACCGCATGGCGTGGTTGAGCGGTCTTAAGACCACTTACTACCTGCGCGCATTGGCGGCGACGTCGACCGAGAAATCGACCGTTAGCAGCAATAAATTGAACGCGGTATCAAGCGGTGCAGCAGCCCCTGCGATGGAGGCGGCCGGACCGGCAGAAGTACCTAAGGCATGTTCAATCGACGATCCAGATTGCGAAGCTTGCCAATAATCACACGGAGGCGGCCACCAGCCGCCAACAAAAACGTAATAAAAGAGGGAAATACCTATGTTGAGTTGGGATGAATACGATACAGATGTTGTCGAGACCCCTGCCCCCGTGGTCAAGAAGGCCGCTGAAAAAGTGGCTGAACCCGCCCCTGCACCAGTAGCAGAAGCGGCACCTGCACCCACTGTTGCAGCGGCACCCGCACCGGCAGCCAAATCTACGCCGAGCAGCAGCGCCACTGACAACGTGGCACGCGCCATCGAAGCGACCCAAAACATGGACGTCAGCACTGGCTTAGAAGAGCTGGAAATGGGCGCTGAGCGTATTCAAGTTGACCAAAAACGCATGATCAACTGCCGCGCAGACTTGAACCAATTGGTGCCTTTCAAATATGACTGGGCATGGCAAAAGTACATCGACGGTTGTGCTAACCACTGGATGCCACAAGAAATCAATATGTCGAAAGACGTGGCGCTGTGGAAATCTAAAGATGGCCTGACAGAAGACGAGCGCAAGATCGTAATGCGCTCACTGGGTTATTTCTCTACCGCCGATAGCTTGGTAGCAAATAACCTGGTATTGGCTATTTACCGCTTGGTCACCAACCCCGAGTGTCGCCAGTACATTCTGCGCCAGGCCTTCGAAGAAGCGATCCACACCCACGCCTACCAATACTGTGTAGAGTCACTGGGCATGGACGAGGGCGAAGTGTTCAACATGTACCGCGAAGTGCCAGCCATCGCGAAGAAAGCGACCTGGTCAATTTCGCACACCAAGGCACTGTCTGACCCCAACTTCCAGACTGGCACCCCCGAAGCCGACCAAGAAATGCTGCGCAACCTGATCGGTTTCTACTGCGTCACCGAGGGTATTTTCTTCTATTGCGGCTTCACTCAGATCCTGTCGATGGGTCGTCGCAACAAGATGACCGGCGTTGCCGAGCAGTTCCAATACATCTTGCGTGATGAGTCGATGCACCTAAACTTCGGTATCGACGTCATTAACCAGATCAAACTGGAGAACCCTCACCTGTGGACGCCTGAGTTCAAGGCAGAAGTCACCCAAATGATCTTGGAAGGTGCCCAACTGGAAATAGAATACGCGCGCGACACCATGCCTCGCGGTGTATTGGGCATGAATGCCGCCATGATGGAAGAATACTTGCAGTTCATCGCCAACCGCCGCTTGACCCAAGTGGGTCTGCCCGAGCAGTTTGCCGGTGTACAAAACCCCTTCCCTTGGATGTCTGAAATCATGGATCTGCGCAAAGAGAAGAACTTTTTCGAAACGCGCGTGCTCGAGTACCAGACAGGTGGTGCATTGAGCTGGGACTAACTGTTTAAGCACCGCCGCAGCGCGACTTAGGTTTTACGCTGCGGGGCTTTCTTAAAACCAGCATCTCATTGTAGGTGCTGGTTTTTTTTTGCAAAACCCCTCCACATTTACCATTCATCGGCTATTCTTAAACGGCACAAAATATTATCAATACACGGCTACAAAGATATGTACTAATTCATGCAAAATGCCACAAACATTATCGACACAACCGCCTGTGATCATGAAGAGATTCGATTTCCTGGCGCAGTCATGCCGCACGGCGCGGTCATAGTACTGGATCGACGCAACTTTGACCTGGTGGCCTGTGCAGAACATATCTGCGACTACCTAGATATGAGCGGGAGATACCCCGCTGATATTATCAGCCTCTTACCCGCCGATTTGTTGCTGCAATTACGCGCTCACACCGGAGGCTATGTCGACCGTTTCAACCTTGCTAACCGCGTTGTTATCGATGTCTATAACAATATAAGCGAGGAGCATATCGTGTTAGATATTGAGCGCGTTTTTGGGCCGCTTGAAGCGACACGCGAGAACCCATTGCAACTGCTGCAGGAAACGCGACGCCTTCAAGAACGTGTCGCCTCTTTTGAGCAAGAAGCCGACATTCGCCAGGTGGTGGTCAATACCATTCGCGATTTAATCGACTTCGATATTGTGCAATTCATTATTGTTAAACCCGATGGCACCATGCAGACCGTTGACGAAGCGAGCAATGGGCACTTCCCAAGCTTTCTCGACAAACGCTTTCCTCGCACAGATACCCCAGACCCCGCGCGTCGCAATCTCCAACTACACGACATGGTCTATGTCCCAGATATTGACTATCAGCCTATGCCATTAGTGTGCTTTAAAGAAAGCATTGCCCCTGGCGATATCGACCTGTCGCAGTCTCGTTTGCGTAGCCTGGCGCCAATGTGTAATCGCTACTACCTCAATGTCGGAGTTTACGCCAAGCTAGCACTCACGCTAACGCATAAAAAAACGCTTTGGGCAATGGTCATTGCCTGGCATCACAAGCCTAAGAACATCACACCAAAGAATCGCTTACTTTGCCGCACCTTTCTTGATTGGGCGGGTAAGCAAATTATGGTCAATCGGGATATAAGTTCCCGCAATACCTTCATATTGCAAAGTAATTACGTAGATGACTTTTTAGATGAATTACAACGCAGCGGAGATCCCACGAGCGGATTTGCTAATCTTTCCAAGCTACTGCTAAAAATTATTCCTTGTTGCGGCGCCGCCGTGGTGACCGAAGACAAGATATTCCGTGCGGGGTTGTGCCCTGAAAATAGCCAACTGCAAAATTCTAGCCAAGGCATTCAGGTACTGACGGTACAAAATGACAACGCCGCTTTTTATATACAAGAGCCCTACAAGACCGTGCGCTTAAGTGGCTTTATGGCGCTTCCTATTATTCAGGGTAACAGCTATATCGCTATTTTCCGTCGTGAAGAGGTCGAACTGGTAACATGGGCCGGCGATCCCCAAAAGCCCGTCGAAATAGATGAAGTGAGTGGTATAAAGCGCCTCACAGCAAGGGGGTCTTTCCAGGCGTGGAAAGAGGAAGTAAAGCACCACGCCAAACCCTGGGAAAGGGTCGACATCGATATTTTTCAGCGGTTAGTGAATGGATTAAATAGCCTGTTAGGGAACATGCAACGTCGCTCGAGCTCGGACTACGGTGATAGCGAGCTCATTGCTAGTAGCCATTCGTTGACTTCGCAAAGTAGCGAATCACGCGCGCAGATTTCGGGGGCAAATTTAGCCGAACGCACCTTAAAAAACACGCTAAAAGTGAGTGAAAAGAAACCCTCCGTGCTCATTGTAGAAAGTGATTTTTTGAGTGCATCTCACCTTGAAGACCTCTTAAAAGAGGCCGAAATCATTAGCGAAATGCCACCCAATCCTAACCAACTAGACGCCTTCTTGAACAACAAGCAATACGATATCATCTTTTTAGCCACCGACCATGCCACCCTGCCTTGGCACAGTATGATCGACTCTATTAAGCGCAACCACCCCGCCACGGCCATCATCGCTATTTGCAATCGCAAACCACTGCAAAATCCCGGTAAGAACACGGTATTCTCATTTATTACTCGCCCCATTTTAGCCGCCGATCTTTACCAAACGGTGCTGGATAGTATGGCCTAAGCCCGATGATGAACGAGACGGCAACGACGCAACTAGCGCTGAAACGGGTGGCGATAGATACCTACCACGAAAACGTCGCCTACCTTAATCGACGCTGCGAAGCCTACCGCGCCGAAGGATTCCAAGCCTTGAGCAAGGTTGAAATTCAACTCGACGGCAAACGTATACTCGCCGTGCTAAATGTGGTCGACGACGACAGCATTGTCACTCCCTGCGAAGTTGGACTTTCCGAACAGTGTTTCGCGCAGTTTGGTGTCGACGAAGGCAGCGAAGTTCGCTTGAGTCATGCGGTACCTCCCAGTTCGATGCACTTTGTACGACAAAAAATGAAGGGGCAACGCCTCGACCAAACCCAAATTACCGCCATCGTGCGAGACATCGCCGATAATCGCTACTCGAAGCCCGAAATCGCCGCCTTCTTGGTTAGCGCCGCCGACGCCGGCCTCGACCGCGACGAAATTCTCTCACTGACTCGCGCTATGGTAGATTCCGGCCACAGCCTTGACTGGGAAGAAGAGATGGTGGTCGACAAACACTGTATTGGTGGTATCCCAGGCAACCGCACTACCATGGTGGTGGTACCCATCGTCGCTGCACACGGTCTACTATTTCCCAAAACATCCAGCCGCGCCATTACCTCACCCGCCGGTACGGCCGACACCATGGAAGTGTTTGCCACGGTTGACCTTGACCCACAGCAGTTACACGCCATCGTACACGCTCAACGCGGCTGCTTAGCCTGGGGCGGCAAGGCCAAACTGGCGCCAGTGGACGACATTCTTATTTCCGTAGAACGCCCGCTGGAAATTGATTCACCTGGGCAAATGATTGCCTCCATACTGTCCAAAAAAATCGCCTGCGGCGCGACCCATTTACTGATCGATATACCGATCGGCAAATCAGCCAAAGTCAGCTCATCGCGAGAAGCCATGCAACTGCGCAAGTTGTTTGAATATGTCGGCGACCAACTGGGGCTCGACCTGCAAGTGGTAATCACTGATGGCAGCCAGCCTATCGGCCGTGGCATCGGGCCCGTACTCGAGGCACGCGATGTCCTGCAAGTACTTTCTAACGCCCCAGAAGCGCCGCGCGACCTACGTGAAAAATCGCTTCAGTTAGCCGGTCTCATTCTTGAACTCGACCCCGACATACGCGGTGGCTGTGGCTATGACGTGGCGCGCGACATCCTTGACAGCGGGCGCGCGCTAGCTAAGTTCAATGCCATTATCGACGCCCAGGGGCGCCAGCCAGCGACATTACAGCCCGGTCATTTAACGCAGGAAATCTTCGCCCCATGCGATGGTGTAGTGACAGAAATAGATAATTTCTGTCTAGCGAAAATCGCCCGCCTTGCCGGCGCCCCCATGGATAAGGGGGCAGGGGTTGACGTGCTGAAGAAGGTCGGCGACAGTGTGGTCAGTGGCGATGTGTTGTATCGCATACACGCCGAATTCCAAGCCGATTTTAGTTTTGCCACCCACTGGGCAGGACAACACAGCGGTTATGTCATCAGCGCCGAGAAACGCCATGCAGATTTTGTATTTTGAGGATTATTCAGGGCCCGCCCAAGCGCTTGCCAGCGCTTTAAACTGCCCCGCCCAACAGATCATTCGGCACCGTTTTCCGGACGGTGAAAGCTGTCTGACCCTGCCGAAACCACTGTCAGATAATGTCCTAATCTGCCAGACCCTCGATCAACCCAATACCAAATTAGTGGAGATCATCCTCGCCGCCCACACCGCGCGCCGTCTTGGTGCCAAACGCGTGATGTTGGTGGCACCCTACCTATGTTACATGCGCCAAGACATGGAATTTGAACCCGGCCAAGCCATTAGCCAAGGCATCATTGGTGGTTTATTGGCCGATACCTTCGACGGGATATTTACCGTCGACGCCCACCTTCACCGTATCGACCACCTCAGCGAGGCAGTACACAAAGGCATCGCTTGCAATATCATCGCCTCAACCACCATCGCGGCGTTTGTGGCGACGCAGTACCCTAACGCTGTATTGATCGGCCCCGACAGTGAATCTGAACAATGGGTGGCGCAAGCGGCAACCAGTGCAGGATTACAGTACACCATCGCCAACAAAACCCGACGCGGCGATCGCGATGTCATTGTCGACTTACCGGCTTTTGACCTCAGCGGGCGCGACGTGGTGATTGTGGACGATATTGTTAGTAGCGCACACACGGCCATTGAAGCAGCAAAACTCGCTCAGGCTCGCGGCGCCGCGCGTGTCGCCATTGCCTGCACCCATGCCCTGCTAGCACCCGGTGCGCGGGAATTGATTGCCGACAACAACATTGCTGCATTGTGGAGTTGCGACAGTGTATTGGAGGCAAGCAATTCGATCTCTTTAGCCGTGCCACTCGCGGCGGCGATTAACGCAGAAATTTAGCGAGTTATTTGACGCGTAAAAGGCGGCAATGAATCAAGAATACTGCGGCCGTAGCGGCGCGTCACGACGCGCTTATCGAGCAAACTTATCGTACCGCTATCGCTTTCTGAACGTAGCAAACGCCCCGCGGCTTGCACCAACTTCAAGGCCGCATCGGGTACCGAAATTTCCATAAACGCGTTGCCACCACGGGCCTCCACCCACTCAGCGAGGCTCGCCTCTACTGGGTCGTCGGGCACCGCAAAGGGAATCTTAGCGATCACCACGTGGCAACAATAGTCACCCGGTAAATCCACCCCCTCGGCAAAACTCGCCAAACCAAACAACACACTGCGCTCACCGCCATCAATGGTTTCGCGATGGCGACGAAGGATTTCGTGTTTGGCGTAATCCCCTTGCATGGTGACATCACGGCGCCAAGTACTATCTAGCCCTTGGTAGACATCCTGCATTTGTCGCCACGATGAAAACAACACCAGAATGCCCTTTTCGTCATCCGCCAGGGCCTGAAGAAAATCGACAATAGCTTGGTTATGGCCTTCGTTGTCCTGGGGCTCGCAAGCGAGCTTAGGCACACTGAGCACCGCCGCGCTGTAATTAAAAGGGCTGGGTACCACACTGTAGCTAGCATCGGCAGGTGTGCCTGCGCGCATCATGAAACGGTCGAAACGCCCCAGTGCCGTTAAGGTGGCCGATGTTAGCACCGCGCCAAAGCAGCGTGACCACAGATTGGCCATCAGATTTTCGGATGCCAAGATCGGACTACAGGCCAATTCAAAATCGACCCCAGCGGGCGATTCCACAATATTAATCCAGCGCGCTTGCGGCGTATCACCAGGCTTTTCAGGGCGCGCATATTCACGCCACAATGACGCGTAGGACTCTGCCCTCGCCTGCAGTAGACCGATCACGGGATACCACGCTTCGGCGGCGTCGCGCAAAATATCCGGGTGGTCTTCTAGGGCCAAGTTCAATTCTTTACTGATGCCGTCTAAGCCAGCCGCCACGCGTTCGAACAATCCCTCAAGATCAACAGCCATATCTACCAGGGCGTCGGGCACAATGCCGTGAGGCAAACGGTAGTGGCTACCATCGGCGCGCTCGCAAATACTGGCAACCAATGTCATCAGCGGCGACATCATCGCGCGGGCTTCATCCAGCGGGCCAACAATACGTTCTAACTGACGCTGAATTTCACCGCTTTCCCCACAGTCTTTTTGCATCCCAGCGAGGGATTTTTCGGCTTGTTCTGCCCAGCGCTTAGCGGCATCGATACGGCCGCGGTAACTAAAGTGGTTGAGGGTTTTGTCAGGCAGGTGATGGCCTTCGTCGAAGATATAAATCGTTTCTTCAGGCTCGCTTAGAATTGCCCCGCCCCCCAGAGCGAGATCTGACAGCACTAAGTCGTGGTTAGCGACGATGACGTCCACCTTGTCGAGGCCATCGCGCGCCTTATAAAAGCTGCAGTTATTCACGTGGGGACACTTGCGCCCGGAACATTGGTTGCGGTCTGAGGTCAACGGCTGCCAGGCGCTATCGTCGATAGTGCTCGGCCACGCATCGCGATCGCCGTCCCAAGTATCGGCGGCTAAGCCATTCAGCAATTCGCGGTACAATTCCACTGCCTCGTTACTTACCTGAGGCATCTCATCAGGATATAGCGGGATAATGGCGCTATCGGCATCGAACTCACGTAAAATGTGATCAAGCTTGTGTAGGCAAACGTATCGACTTCGGCCCTTGGCTAGGGTGTAATTAAACTGCAAACCACTATTGATCAGGATGTCGGGCAGATCCTTGTGGACGATCTGCTCCTGCAGCGCCACAGTAGCGGTGGCGATGACCAATTTTTTGTCGAGCATTTGCGCCACGGGTATGGCCGATAAAAAGTAGGCGATGGTTTTACCCGTACCCGTGCCGGCTTCGACCACACAAATGTGCTTATCGCCTATGCGCTTTCCTTCAATATCGGTCTCGATATTGGCCAACGTGCGGGCAATGTCGGCAATCATCAGTTTTTGGCCGCGCCTGGGACGCAGTTCCTTGGCGCTGAGCATTTGACTGTAGGCGCCCTGTATACGTTGCTTTAAATCGCTACCGAGTCCACTCACGCCGCACTGTCTCGTGCGCTATCGTGCGCTAAGCGAGCCACCACGGGGTTGGCGTATTGCGCCAACCAATACGGTAACTGCTCTGATGTACAGGCCGCCTTACGCCGCTCAAATTCAGTGCGGGTCTTGGCTCTAACCACTTGACCATTAAATAAATGATCCGCGCCGTCTCCATGTAGTTCGCGGTAGGCCAACCAATTGCTGTGGAACAAGTGATAGTGGCCAATCACGCTATCGTCCATCGCGGTGGCCACTTGATCGGCACTCTCAAAGTTCGCATTCAACACCTCACCAAAATGCAGGTGGATACGCCCTTTGAAGCCGGCAATGCCCTTGGCAATACTGGTGACGTCTTCGCCTTCAGCTTTATTGTATGCACCCGACTGAGCTTTGGCTGCCAACTCGCTAGCCTTCATCATGTCACAGGGATCCCACTCATAGGCAATCGACAGTGGCACCATGCGCAAACTCTGAATATATTCGGCAAAATCATCGCCCTTGGCTCGAGCCATATCGAACATCTTGATAATGGTCGGGTCAGTGGCATCAAGACCATCTTTTGCGCGGCCTTCGCGCTGGGCGATCCACACCGAGTGGCCAGTATCGACAGAGTGTTTGATATAGCTAGACAGGGTTTTCAAGGCACGAAAAAGGGCTTTACCCTTGATTGAACGACGCACTAAGAAGCTCTTATTGATTCGCATCAGATCCGATACGAAGTTTTTCGTCAGCAGATTGTCGCCAATGGCGATGCGCACGGTATTCATGCCATGACGATGCAAACTCATGTTTGTTAGCGCCGGGTCCATAGCAATATCGCGGTGGTTACTTACAAACAGATAGGCTTGTTGTTTGTCGAGTTTTTCTAACCCACTGACACTGAGCCCATCGGTGGTGTAATTTATCATATGCTCCATGTACTTAGCGACATAGTGCTGTACATCTGCTACGGATTTAATGTGAGCCAAACGACGGCGCAACACCATGCCTATAATCGGCACAACCAACCACCAGGCGCGCGGGAACTTGTAGCGTGCAATGACCTTACATAACTCGCTGTCGTTACTCAAGCGCTCGATCACGTCGGGGACTTCATTGTCATAGTAGGGGCGAATATCGCTGTAGATGTCTTCGGTCATATATTGAGTACCCATTATTTGGGCTGTATTGTAAACCCTCGCATGCACGCTGAACACCCACCAAACGATCAGGAGAGCATCCCCGCTGGCGCAATTTGATATCACGCTAATCACAGGGCAGGTATAGAGTTTCGTCCACTACAAAATAAGGAGAAAAACATGGCTAAAGAAGATTTCAGCGCTGAGGAATGGCAGGTTCGCGTTGACCTTGCCGCGTGCTATAACATCGTTGCCGATTACGGCTGGGACGACCTGGTATTTACCCACATTACTGCCAAAGTTCCAGGCACAGAGCATTTCCTTATCAACCCGTACGGCATGATGTTCGACGAAATCACCGCCTCGAGCCTGGTAAAAATCGACCTAGACGGCAATAAACTAGACGATTCGCCCTACGACATCAACCCTGCGGGCTTTACCATTCACAGTGCCATCCACGAGGCGCGCGACGATGCTAAATGCGTGTTACACCTGCATACCAACGCCGGGGTCGCCGTATCTTGTCAAAGCGACGGCCTACTGCCTATTTCACAGCAATCACTGCTGCCGTTTATTGGCCTAAGCTATCACGACTACGAAGGCGTTGCCCTGCGTGACGAAGAAAAGCCCCGCCTAGTTGATGATTTAGGTACTAACAAGGCCTTCATCCTACGCAATCACGGCCTGTTAACCGTGGGTGAAACTGTCTCTGACGCCTTTGTGCAAATGTATTTCTTACAGCGCGCCTGTGAAATTCAACTGTTGGCACAATCCGGCGGCGCCGCGCTCAACAAAGTCCCCGAACCCATTCTGGCGGGCGCACAGCAGATGGCCGAACAAGCCACCAAAGCGCTGGGGGGAGATATCGCCTGGCCCGGTATTCTGCGCCGCCTCGATCGCAAGGGGTATCCATTTAGAGTCTAGCCCCAATGCAGGAGGCGTTTGCGCCCCACTGTGGGAGGCGTTTGCTTGCAAACGGCGACAGTTCGCCATGTCTACGACATGCCTCCCACAGGCGGTGGATCAGCGACACTTCGCCTATCAAAAAAAGATGGCATCCCAGTGACTGTTCATACCAACTTTCGAAACTAACTTTGCACGAACTGGGTTTGCAATTATATATCTAGCTATTTTGACGATATCGTCCTCTTTTCTTAACGCTCGGTCATAAAAACCTTCTTGCCACAACCTACCCGAATAATTCTTTTTGAAGTATTTACTTGTAGATGTTTTTGTTCTGCGAATGATCTCGCTGATGGTGACCTCAGTAGTCGTCAGCTGAAATAGCCAATGTACATGATCAGGCATGACGACAAAGCATATTGTTTGGTAGTATTTTGATTGTCTTTGCATGGCGTTGATCAAGTATCGTGCAATAAATAGATCATGGAAAAATGGGCGCCTTTGTTGAGTAAAAAAACTGATATGGTATATGTGATTGAGTAGTGAAACTCTACCTTTGCGAAGGGCAGAATAGCCGTAGGTTTTCATAATCTTCCTCCTTCTTTAAAGTGTGTATCAAGGAGGATATTTAGACCGCTGGCCTGAGGTGTAGCAGGCGATTTTGGCCTACCGTGGGAGGCGTTTCAACGAAACGGCGACAGTTCGCCATGTCTCCGACATGCCTCCCACAGGTGCGTAACCGTAATAATGTAGGAGGCGTTTGCTTGCAAACTGCGACAATTCGACATTTCTCCCACATCAATCATAGTTCCATTACTCCTGACAGCCGGCCAAGTTGTGCTATGATGCGCGCTTTGGTTAAACGCGCCTGCGCTTCTAAGGATTTTGTCAGCCATGCTGTTAATGATCGACAATTACGACTCTTTCACCTACAACGTGGTGCAATACCTCGGTGAGCTTAACGCCGACGTCAAAGTGGTGCGCAACGACGAGATCACCATCGAACAGATCGAAGCGCTAGCCCCCGAGAAAATTGTCGTTTCTCCCGGCCCATGCACCCCCAACGAAGCGGGCATCTCGATCGCGGCTATTCAGCACTTCGCCGGAAAGATTCCCCTATTGGGCATCTGCTTGGGTCACCAGAGCATCGGTCAAGCCTTCGGCGGCAAGATCATTCGCGCCAAGCAAGTGATGCACGGCAAAACCTCGCCGGTTTTTCACAACGATACCAGTGTGTTTAAAGGGCTATCGAATCCTTTTACCGCCACCCGCTACCACAGTTTGGTGATCGAGCAAGAGAGCTTACCGGATTGTTTAGAAGTTACCGCTTGGACGGAAAATGCCGATGGCAGCATCGAAGAGATCATGGGTGTGCGCCACCGCGAACTCGATATTCACGGTGTACAGTTCCACCCGGAATCGATCCTGACCCAACACGGCCACGACCTGCTGGAAAACTTTTTGCGAGGCTAATATGGATATCAAAGCAGCTATTGGCGTCTTGCTCGAAGGCCAATCCCTAAGCCGCGAAGACATGCATGCGGTGATGCACCAAGTGATGACTGGCGGTGCGAGCGACCCACAAATTGCAGGCTTGTTAGTCGCTCTGCGTATGAAGGGCGAAAGCGTCGACGAGATCGCCGCGGCGGCTAGTGTGATGCGCGAATTGGCCTCGCCGGTGCATATCAACATTCCCAACGCGGTCGACATCGTCGGTACCGGTGGTGATGGTGCTAGCATTTTCAACGTCTCTACCGCCTCGACCTTTGTCGCCGCTGCGGCGGGTGCCCACGTGGCCAAACACGGTAACCGCTCGGTCAGTTCTTCTAGCGGCGCCGCCGATTTATTGGAAGCCGCCGGCGTGAACTTGGCACTGAATTCAGAACAAGTCGCGACCTGTATTGAACAAGTCGGCGTGGGATTTATGTTCGCGGTGAATCACCACAGCGCGATGAAATATGCCATTGGACCGCGCCGTGAATTGAGCGTGCGCACCATTTTCAACGTGCTCGGCCCACTGACTAATCCCGCCGGGGTAAAACACCAACTACTCGGCGTGTACGATGCTGCCTTATGCCGCCCCTTGGCTGAAGTATTGCAAAGCCTAGGTAGCCAGCATGTGCTCGTTGTCCACTCGCAAGACGGCCTCGACGAACTCAGCATCGCCGCCCCCTCTACAGTGGTTGAACTTCACAACGGCGCCATTTCTGAATACACCGTAAGCCCCGAAGATTTCGGCATAGAGCGCCACAGCTTAGATGACTTAGTGGTAGTCAATGCTACTGAAAGCCTAGCGTTAATCGAGCGCGTGTTGGCCGGTGAGGTTTGCCCCGCCGCCGACATAGTCGCCTTGAATGCTGGTGCAGCACTCTACGCTGCCGATATCGCTGAGAGTCTCGCCGCTGGCGTCGCCCTCGCCCAACAAACCTTAGCCAGTGGTCGCGCCCTCCAAAAGATGCGTGAACTGGCCGAACTTTCAAGCCAATACGCCCAATGAACACACCCACCATTCTGAAGACAATTCTCGACCACAAACAACTCGAGATCGATGTGAACAGCCGCAAAGTCAGCCTTGCTGAACTTCGCGACCGCTCGGCAGATAAGCCAGAGTGCCGCGGTTTTGTGAACGCCCTGCGTAGCAAAATTGATGCGGGGCAGGCGGGTGTGATCGCTGAAATCAAGAAGGCTTCGCCCAGTAAAGGTGTCATCCGCGAGCACTTTGTGCCGGCCGATATCGCCGCTAGTTACCAAGAGGGTGGCGCGGCTTGTTTGTCGGTACTGACCGATGAGCAGTTTTTCCAAGGCGCGACTGAATACCTACAACAAGCCCGTGCAGCGTGCTCGCTGCCGGTCATCCGCAAAGATTTCCTGATCAACGACTACCACGTCTACGAAGCCCGCGCGATGGACGCTGATTGCATTCTTCTGATTGCCTCTGCACTCGAACAAAGCCGCATGGAAGACATGTACCACCTGGCCACCGAGTTGGGCATGGATGTATTGATTGAAG
The DNA here is from genome assembly GCA_024639455.1 of Cellvibrionales bacterium. Taxonomy (GTDB): domain Bacteria; phylum Pseudomonadota; class Gammaproteobacteria; order Pseudomonadales; family JAHEIH01; genus JAHEIH01. The sequence continues at coordinate 28,157 of JAHEIH010000011.1, read as the reverse complement.
TGCACGACGAGGAAGAACTGCACCGCACCCTGCGTTTGCCGGTCCCCCTGGTGGGCATCAACAACCGCAATTTGCACACCTTTGAGGTGTCGTTGGATGTCACCTACAGCTTGCTAGACAGTATTCCGGACGATCGCATCGTGGTGACAGAAAGCGGTATTTTAACCAGTGATGACGTTGGTGCCATGCGCGGCCACGATGTCCACGCCTTTTTGGTGGGCGAAGCGTTTATGCGCGCCGAGAACCCCGGCGCTAAACTGCACGATCTTTTCTTCTAGCGGGTATTAAAGACCACAATTGTCTTGCCGCTAACGCTGATGAGGTCTTGATCTTCGAGTGATTTCAGGACCTTGCCAGCCATCTCCCGCGAACACCCCACAATGCGACCAATCTCCTGACGCGTAATACGTATCTGCATCCCATCGGGGTGAGTCATGGCGTCGGGTTGTTTACACAGATCGATCAGGGTCGACGCGATGCGGCCGGTGACGTCCACAAAGGCAAGATCGCTGACTTTTTGGGTAGTACGGCGCAGACGTTCGGTCAACTGAGCGCACAGTTCAAGCAGTACGGCAGGATGCGTCAAACTGAATTGATTGAAGCGGGTATAACTGATTTCTGCCAGTTTACAGGCAGTTTTGGCGCGGATATTTGCGCTGCGGGTGTCTTGGCCTTCAAACAAGCCCATTTCTCCGAAGAACTCCCCCTTGTTAAGATAAGACACAATGATTTCGTGGCCGTCATCGTCTTCGACATACACCGTGACCGAGCCGTCAACGATGTAATAAAGCGAATCGCCCTCGTCGCCCGCATGAATAATAGTCGCTTTAGCGGGATAACTGCGTTGGTGGCAAGCGGCAAAAAATTCCTTTAACTCGGCGCCGGGGATTCCCCTCTCGATGACGCTCATGTCCTTCTCCATTTTGGTAATAAGTACTCTTTATGTAGATGACAAATGGGTATAAATCAACTTCCTGCTAATGCGTGCAGCACTGGGCGACCTTTTTTGCTACAGTAGCCGCCATTGAAACATTGACCAATTGGGAGAACACTATGCAAGCCACCGTGCGCTGGATAGATGAAAAACGTTTTGTGGGCGAATCGGGCTCGATGCACTCAGTTGTGATGGACGGTGCCGGCGAAGGCAGTCTGGGTATTCGCCCGATGGAAATGCTGTTGTTGGGCGTGGGTGGTTGCTCATCCATCGACGTGATGGGCATGCTACAAAAGGGGCGCCAAAACGTGGTGGACTGCCGCTGCGAACTGAGCGCTGAGCGCGTTGACGCCGTACCCGCCCTGTTTACCAAGATTCACCTGCACTTTGTGGTGACCGGTCGCGGTATTAAAGACACCCAAGTAAAGCGTGCCGTGGAGCTTTCCGCAGAGAAATACTGCTCAGCATCCATCACCATGGGTAATGCCGGTGTTGAAGTGACCCACAGCTACGAGATTGTCGAGCTGGCGTAATCACATTAGCGCGGTGCGGCGCAAAGCCGCACCAATACTGACTTTTCTCGCTTACGACTTTAGTCTAGAGACTATAGAATCCCCCTGCCACACAGGCTATTATCCTAAGCTGCAAACGAGTTATCGCTCTACATTCGAAAAATACAGCACAGGAAACGCCCATGTCTGAAGTCAAAGTCTACCCCGTCCCCGCTGCCTTTGCGGCCAATACTCACATCGATGCAGCCACCTACGATGCCATGTACCAGCGCTCGGTGGAAGATACCGACGGTTTCTGGACAGAACAAGCCAACGCCTTCCTGAGCTGGGAAAAACCCTTTACCAAAGTATGCGAATACGATTTTGAGAATGGCCAAGCCGCCTGGTTTGAAGACGGCCAGATCAACGTCTCGGTGAACTGCTTAGACCGCCACCTTGCCACCCGCGGCGAGCAAGTGGCACTGATCTGGGAAGGTGACGACCCAGAAGACGACACCTCAATTACTTACAACGAGCTTTACAGCAAGGTCTGCAATTTCGCCAATATTTTGAAAGCACGGGGCGTTAAACGCGGCGATCGCGTGTGTATTTATATGCCCATGATTCTTGAAGCCGCTTATGCCATGCTGGCCTGCACCCGCATCGGCGCCGTGCATTCCATCGTGTTTGGTGGATTCTCGCCCGAAGCGTTAAAGGATCGTATTCTGGATTCGGACTGCCAAATTGTCATTACCGCAGATGAAGGCGTGCGCGGTGGCAAAGCGGTGCCATTGAAGGCCAATGCAGACATCGCTATGGCACAGTGCCCCAATGTACACACCTGTTTGGTGGTTGAACGCACGGGTGGCGACATCGCGTGGAGCGAAGGCCGCGATGTGTGGTACCACAACATCGCCGAAACCGTGGATGACAACTGCCCCGCTGAGCCGATGAATGCCGAAGATCCGCTGTTCATCCTGTACACCTCAGGTTCGACCGGTAAGCCAAAAGGCGTATTGCACACCACCGGTGGCTACCTGTTACAGGCGGCGATGACCCACAAATACACCTTCGACTACAAAGACGGCGAAGTGTATTGGTGTACCGCTGACATCGGCTGGATCACCGGTCACTCGTACATTGTTTACGGCCCCTTGGCCAACGGCGCCATCAGCCTGATGTTTGAAGGCGTGCCCACCTACCCCGATGCTTCGCGCTGCTGGCAGGTGATCGACAAGCACAACGTGGCCACGTTCTACACCGCCCCCACCGCGATTCGCGCACTGATGGGTGCTGGCAACGACTTCGTCACCAAGACCTCACGCCAATCACTGCGCCTGTTGGGCACCGTGGGCGAGCCTATCAACCCCGAAGCATGGGAGTGGTACTACCACGTAGTGGGCAACGAGCAGTGCCCCATCGTGGACACCTGGTGGCAAACCGAAACCGGTGCGCACATGATCACACCTCTGCCCGGCGCTACCGCATTGAAACCCGGCTCAGCCTGTAAACCCTTCTTCGGCGTACAGTTGGAACTGGTCGACAACGAAGGCAACGTTCTGGAAGGTGCCTGCGAAGGTAACCTGTGTATTAAAGCGTCTTGGCCCAGCCAGATCCGCAGCGTATACGGCGATCACCAGCGCATGATCGACACCTACTTCTCGACCTACAAAGGCTACTACTTCACCGGTGACGGTGCACGTCGCGACGAAGACGGTTACTACTGGATCACCGGTCGTGTGGACGACGTATTGAACGTATCCGGTCACCGTATGGGTACTGCCGAAATTGAAAGCGCACTGGTATTGCACGACGCCGTGGCAGAAGCCGCCGTTGTGGGCTACCCACACGACATTAAAGGTCAGGGCATCTACGCCTACGTCACGTTGATGAACGGCGTGGAGGAAAGCGAAGAACTGCGCGCCGAACTGGTAAAAATGTGTGTCAAAGAAATTGGCCCCATCGCCAAGCCTGACATGATTCAGTGGGCACCGGGCCTACCCAAAACCCGTTCGGGCAAGATTATGCGCCGCATTCTGCGCAAAGTCGCTGCCAACGAAGTTGATAGCTTGGGCGATACCTCAACCCTGGCCGATCCTTCGGTGGTCGACAACTTGATCGACAACCGCATGAATAAATAACCCCTTGCACCCGTTAAGGCCTCTTCGGAGGCTTTTTTTATGCCCCAAAAAGGCATCTCACAGAGATCGCGACAAACCTATCTTTAAAACCATTACGTACACAAATGCGGCAATCTCCATTATCATGCGCGTATGAATACCGCCCAAGACATCCTTGCTGCTGAACAACATGCCAGTTATTTACTAAATCAACTGCACTTTGACGCGCCTGTCACTCACGTATACAACCCCTTAGAATACGCCCATCGACCACATCGTTTATATGTGGAGAAATATGCGACACCAGGCGCAGAAGCATTATTTCTAGGGATGAACCCAGGACCTTTCGGGATGGCGCAAACCGGGGTACCTTTTGGTGAGATTGAGCATGTGCGCGACTGGATGGGTGTGACGGGCGAGGTCAATCAACCCGACAATGTCCATCCCAAACGCCCTATCGAAGGGTTTGCCTGTACACGCAGTGAAGTCAGTGGACAGCGTGTGTGGTCGTGGGCTAAGGATCGGTTTGGAGCAGCGGAAAACTTCTTTGCGCGCTTTTACGTGCACAATTACTGTCCCTTGGTCTTTATGGCAGACACAGGACGCAACATCACCCCCGACAAACTGTCGAAGTCAGAGCGCGAGGCGATATATCGTCTCTGCGATGAAATGTTAGCCAATATTATCTCGACGCTAAAACCTCAACGAATTATTGGCGTCGGAGGATTTGCTGAGGCGGCCGCCAAGCGGGTGGTTGGAGAGAGCATTGCCGTCAATCGTATACTGCATCCCTCTCCGGCCAGCCCAGCCGCTAATAGGGATTGGCGTGGCACCGTTGAGAAAGAACTCGCGGCCATGGGCATCGTGCTCTAATACAGCCCATCCAAAAATATAAAGCGGGCTCCACTACAGAATTGCCATTGCGAGCCACCTTGCACATCTCGCTGGCAAGTGTGCTAATCTCATTCACTATTACATAAAAATATTGCCATAAAATTAAGCCCTTACTCTTTCAAAGATTTTTCCACGGACATGCGTGGCAACCTATTTGGTGGCCTAACGGCCGCGGTTATCGCCCTGCCCCTAGCGCTCGCCTTTGGGATCTCATCCGGACTTGGCCCATTGGCAGGACTTTATGGCGCGGCTATTGTGGGCATTTTTGCGGCCATTTTTGGCGGCACAGCCGCGCAAATTTCGGGACCTACAGGCCCCATGACTGTCGTCATGACAGGGATTATTGCTCAATTTCTTACCTACTACCCAGATAACGGACTCGCACTCGCTTTTACCGCGGTGATGTTGGCTGGATGCATTCAAATGGCCATGGGGGCATTAAAGCTAGGAAAGTACATCATTATGGTGCCCTACCCTGTCATCTCAGGGTTTATGAGCGGTATCGGGGTTATTATTATCGTACTACAACTCGCACCGCTTCTAGGGCACAGCGCAAGTGGTAATGTTCCCATGGCACTGCTGGCCTTACCTGGTCAAATAACCAATATGTCAATGGCCAACGCCTTAATGGGCGTGTTAACTCTCCTGCTTTTAATCTTTTAGCCGAGTCGGTGGCAGCGGATTATTCCCTCTGCGATAGCCGCTATGCTTACGGTCAGTGTCGCTGCGTTTTATACCTTGCCAAATGACAGTTACCCCATGATTGGGCACATCCCGAGCGGTTTGCCCGAATGGCATTGGCCAGAGCTGCAACTTACCGCTTTTAAAGACGTCTTGCTCGGGGCCATCATGTTGGCGTTATTGGGGGCGATCGACTCTTTGCTCACCTCTTTGGTGGCGGATAACGTGACCGGTCAAGAACATGATTCCGACCGAGAACTGATTGGACAGGGCCTAGGTAACATGGTGGCTGGCATGATTGGCGGTCTACCTGGCGCAGGCGCCACAATGCGCACCCTTGTCAATATTCGCGCAGGAGGGAATACACCCTTGTCTGGCGTGGTGCACTCGCTGATTATTCTTGCTATTGCTATTGCGCTTGGCTTTGGATTTATCTTCAGCCAAATACCCATTGCCGTGCTTGCTGGTATCTTGCTCAAAGTAGGTTTTGACATCATTGACTGGCCCTTTATACGCAGACTGCACAAAATGCCGCGTTTCCCGGTCGCACTGATGTTAGTGGTACTTTTTCTTACGGTTTGGGTCGACCTGATTACCGCCGTGTTTGTTGGGGTATTTATCAAGAACATGGTCATTATCGATAAACTATCCGAAATGCAGCTAGGCTCGGTCATTTTGACCGATGGTAGCGATGACAATATCCCCTTAAATGACAATGAACGCGATGAATTAATGTTCTATAACGGCGGTGCATTGTTGCTTAAGATCAGTGGTCCAATGTGCTACGGCACCGATCGCTCGTTGAAAAAACTGATGAAATAATACCCCGGTAAACACGCCCTTCTGATCGATGTGAGTACAGCAGCACTCATAGGCCTTTCTACCGCGCTGATGATTGAAGGCATTGTCAAACGCGCCAAGCAAAAAGGCATGCAGGTGGTTTTTATTGGCATGTCTCAACAGGCCGAGGCTGAACTAAAAATGTTAGGCGTCATCGCGAAGAATTAGCTGTGATTTTCATCGTAGATCACCAGAGTTTCTGAGATTTTGTCCTGAATAGCCTGTCGATTAGCGTCCCAATAAATCTGTATGTACCCCAATAAACCGGTTGCCAAACCGGCGCCATACCCCCCATAACGACCAAAGCTTTCCCACAACGTTAACGCACTGCCATCTAATTTGAGCACTTTAATATTAACTAACCGTTTTCCTGGCGTATGCCCCTGCCACCAGGCAGTAAATACACTGTAATAAAGTGCTGCCCAGCCAAAGCCGAGCCCAAGATCTGAGAAAATACCTTTGATCCATTTAACAACACTGTATTCTTGATCGACCGCGGACATGGCCTCAGGTGGGGGCACATCGCGTTCTGCCGCGCTGTCGATCTCAATGTCTTGTTTGGCTTCTAACGGTTCCATGGGAGCAATCAGTGCACCATGAGCGTTGTCAAAAGCCTGCATAAAGGTAGCGTGATAGGTTGCCCGCTGCTCTTCACTTAGCCCTCGCCCCTCAAGTAATTCCCCCAAGGCAGATAACGCTTCTTCACGCGTCGTAGTCGTTTCACCCATGGCCTCACCAAATTGGGACGCCACGTTGTTTAGGCATTGTTGCTCTGCTTCACAGCCATTGAGGGCAAATCTCTGCACCATGGTGAGCACAGGGCCGGCTTTCTCCTCACCAACGATCTCGATGCCATCGGTGTCTTGAGCCGCGTTGTATAACTGCACCAATGAGAAAGTCACCCAGAAAAGTAATATCGCGGCCAATAAGCGAAGTACGCGACGAGTAATGGTCAATTCACCACGTAAAGACATTCGCTGCCCAGCACGAAAAAATGTCAGCGCCACGAAAAAACCTAGAAAAAGAGCATTGGCGTTACTTAAAAGTGCTACCAAACTCAGGTCGATAATTTGCGCTACGGCACGCCTTGTGGGGGTAGCCAGTTTTTTCCCAAAAAGATCGGGGGAAACACCAAACGCATAGGGCGTGACGATTTCGCGCGTTTCTTTACCGGAAAGATGCTCAAGCGCATCAGTCGTTGACGAAGAATCCAAAGTGGGCTGCACTAACGTGTCTCTTTGTGGTTTTTATTAGGTCGAGTATAGATGGTTGTGAAGCACATGGCAGCAAGGACGTGGTATTTGTGAAGTCGCCATCTCTTTGAGATGCCTCCCACAACCGGCGAGACTGAAGTTATGGCGATAGCGCTTAAATGTATCGCCATCTCTTTGAGAAACCTCCTACATCGGATAATCGATTGTGTAGGAGGCAACTTGTAAAGAGTGCGATAAAATATTAAACGCGGAAGCGCTTGGTATAGCCCACCATTTCACGCGACAGGTTACGCAAAAACTCGCTCGCCCGCTCAGCCACGGAGGTATCTTCGGCCATGTTGTGGCTACTTTCTGCCACGGCCACCAAGTTTTTCTGCACCTCTTGAATCACATGAGCCTGCTCTGAGGCCGCGGTTGCGATCACCTCGGTCATTTGACTAATTGTTTGTAATTCCTTGCTGGTATTGCGAATCAAGGAAAGAGAGGCTTCAGTGTTTTTTGCACAGGCCTGAGCGTCATTGCGGCTCTTTTCAATGGCTTTCACGGCAGCATGACTATTTTTTTGCAAAGAGGCGATCATCTCGTCAATCTCCTCGGTCGATTGCTGGGTGCGTTGCGCTAAGGTGCGCACCTCATCCGCCACCACCGCAAAGCCTCTGCCCTGATCGCCTGCACGCGCCGCCTCAATAGCCGCATTAAGGGCGAGTAAGTTGGTTTGCTCAGCGACACCACGGATAACATCGAGTACTTGGCCAATGTTCTCAGTTTGCTTGTTCAATTGCTCGATGGTTTTTGCTGCAGCGTCGATCTCGCTGGCCAAATGTTCGACATCACGCTGGGTTTCCTCGCTCACAGTACTTGTCTTACGGGCATTTTGATCCGCTTCTCGCGCTGAATGCGCAGTTTGTTCAGTGTTGCTACTCACCTCGCTAATCGCCGACAGCAATTGCTCCACTGCACTGGCAATCATGTTGGTTTCACGCTGCTGCACATCCGCGGCTTGGTTCATTTTCGCGGTCAAGCTTCCCAGTGAATCGCCCTCTTTGGTCAGACTTTCGGCCGCTTTTTTGGTATGGCGCGACAGCGTTGCCACCTCAGAAGTAAAGCGGTTAAAGCGCTGCAACAACTCGGTGTTTTCGCTTGTGCGGATGGTCAAGTCAACACAGCCGTCCTGTAGCATCGCATCAATAACCGCGGTCACTTCCATCGACTGCACGGCGTAGGCTTTCAAATTACGCGCCAATACCAACAAAATGCCGGTTTCCACCACCACGTAGCCGGCGTGCAAAAAGATAATGCCCCAGCCCTTAGCCAGATCATCGATCACGAAAATGGAAGACCCCTGCGATTGCAGGTAAAAAAAGGCTAAATGGTGCACGGCAATGGTGCCCGCCGCTGCCACCAGTGGAACCCAGTCGCGGTAATAAAGCAGAATCGCCAGTAAGACAAACACCCCAAAGTGGAATTCGATCATGCCATGAGCTTGGTGAATATGTAGCGCCGTCATCACCATGAACGAAGCGCCCATCATCGCCCGGCTCAGCATACTGCCACTCACTAAACTGTATACACCGCCTGCGGCCGCCAGGGTAAGCCCACCGATAACGATCGCCGCGCCCCAGGTACTGTGCCAACCGGCGAGGGCTAGGGCATACACCAAAAGACCCACATTAATCATAAGCATGATCTTGTCGGCTTCGGCATAGTGTTGCTGCATGGCCTTTTTGACACCACTTAACTCTGACATTTTACGTCTCCTCACCCAGCGCGCCGCGCTGGCAAAAACAGCCTACCGCATCCTGATTGATCCACTGGAAGTACTCTTCCGTCGCGATCGCCTCCAATGCCATCGCCACATAATCATCGCCACTGCCGCAAAACGCACCGCCACTAAACGGCCCGAAATAACGCAGTTGACCCGCCGCATCCCACACCGCAACCGCGGGGGACGTTGGCACCATGTCTAATAAAAATGACCAACGGTTACCCGCCTCGGCCCGTTCAAATACCACACTGGCATGCCGCTGCTGCAGATCTTGCCAGTGGCCCTCGGCAAAGCCAGAGCAGGCGCAATCCTGATCGATCATCGCCACCACCGTTAACTGTTCAACACGCGGCGCAGCAACTTGAAGGCCAGCGCTGTCGAAATTCACTAGTGTTTCGCTAAACGGCACGATGAAGCGTGCGCTAAACCACCAAAACCCCAACGCCACCGTAGCTAGCCAGGCGACAGTTAAACCCATCGCGAGCCGATGGCGGCGAGTATCGTTTAAGGTGGTGTCAATCATAGTTATGAAGTATATCGGCAGAGGGTGTTAGTTATTTATAGGACAATTTGCGATCGTATAAATAAGTATTATTTAAAATAATCGCCGATCAGTTTTTGTTAGCTTAAGACAATGGTTATATTGGTAACGTATAACTATTCATATCTTAATAAAGGCGCGAAGACGCAAAAATGAAGCGATTATTACTGGCTATTCTCACGCTGACGCTGCTTACTGGCTGCGGCGCCAAATTCGTCTACAACAACCTCGACATGATTTCCCCCTGGTACGTGGACGACTTCATTAGCCTCGACCGAGCACAAAAAAAGCGCTACCAAGCGCATCTTAGAGACATTCATCACTGGCATCGCCAACACGAGCTTCCGGAATATCATCGCTTGCTGGTTGAATTACATGAACACCTCGACAATTCAGAATTGGACGCCGATTTTTTAATCGATCATTTAGGTGCCCTGCGCCAACGCTGGCAGATACTGATTCAACAAGCTACACCTGCACTCACCGATATGGCGCTTACGCTGAGCGATGAACAAGTTGATGAAATCGCGAACGCCATGGCCGACGCCAACCAGGACCGTCTAAAGGAAGCCGACAGCCCGGCAGAACACAGCAAAGACGCGCACAAAGGCATCTCCCGCTGGTTGGGCAAATTATCGAATGATCAAACAGCGATGGTTGAAACTTTCGCGCAACAACACCCCGACAGAACTGATATCACCGTAGCGGCACACCGAGCATTTCAGGCCAAATTAACAGCGTCACTGCTCAATCGTTCCCATGAAAACTTTACCAGCGACTTTGCCGCTCTGATTGCTGAGCCGCTCGCCACCCCCGAGGGCCTGCAGCTAACGCAAGTGAGAATGGCCGCCATGCAAGACCGTATCACCCTTTACCAAGCCCTTTGGCAACGCGCGAGCGATACCCAAAAGGACAAAGTAAGGCGTCGCCTGACGGATATGATTGAAGATATTGAAGCGCTGATGGTGAAAGCCGGTTAGAATTTTCCTAGAAAAAGGAAACCACCATGTTAACCGCCAATAGAAACGCCCAGCGCGCTGACTACCCCCCTCGGCTAAAAGCCATGCTAAACATGCAGATGGTGCAACAGTGTTGGCAGCAGCTTAAATCTTGGCCACTGATCAACCCACTACAGACGCCCATCTGGGACATGCCCAATACCGCCACAGCCCTGGGCGTTGGCGCCCTATGGATTAAAGACGAGTCAAAACGCTCAAGCCTAGATAGTTTTAAGGCCCTCGGTGCGCCGAATGCACTGGTGAACTTGATCAAAAAACACCACCCCGAACTGCATTCAGAACGCATTCTACAAGGCGAGTACTGCGATTTGCTGGCTTCCTTTAGCGTGATCACCGCCACCGACGGCAACCACGGCCGAGCCCTCGCCGCGGCTGCACAATCCGCCGGCTGCCCGTGCACCATTGTCTTGCACGCCCACGTCAGCCAAGAGCGCGAAGATGCCATCGCCAAATACGGAGCCAACATTGTGCGCGTATCTGGCAACTACGACGACTCTGTGCGAGAGGCAAAGCAGCTCGCCAATATGAACGGCTGGACGGTAGTGTCCGATACCTCCTATGACGGCTATCAAACGATTCCTCTGGATGTGATGCAAGGTTACGCAGTGATCGCCATGGAAGCCATGGTACAGTGCCCCGCCCCTCCTACCCATGTGATATTGCAAGGTGGCGTGGGCGCGCTGGCTGCTGGGGTGGCCAGTTATTATTGGGAGCACCACGGCGCCCATCGCCCGACGATGATTGTGGCCGAACCCACACAAGCCGACTGCCTCTTTCAAAGCGCTATAGCCGGCCAACCTATGGCCGCCACCGGCAGCGTAGATTCGTTCATGGCCGGGCTAGCCTGCGGCGAAACATCGCCTATCGCTTGGGCGTTTATGGCTGAAAGTATCGATTATTTTGCGCTCATTGAAGACAGCGATGCAGAACAGGCGGTGCGCCAACTGGCACAAGGTAGCCATGGCGATATGCCAATTGTGGCCGGCGAGTCTGGAGTCGCAGGGTTAGCTCTGCTAAACCGCTGTGCAATGTTGGGTAACCTTGGTGATATGGGCATCGACGATCAATCGCGGGTGCTTATCATCAATACCGAAGGTGCCACCGCCAAAGGAATTTTTGAGGGTGTAACGGGCACGACGGTGGCGGAAATTCTACACAACCAAGCGCAGGGCGCCTTGTAGGAGTCGTTTGCGTGCAAACGGCGACAATCGCCATGTCTTCGACATGCCTCCCACAGCGGGTAAGAAGGTGGCGCTGGATTGCAAACGGCGACAATCGCCATGTCTTCGACATGCCTCCCACAGGGAAGGTAAAATAAAACATGCTAAAAATACTGCGCCAACTGTTTGCTAAACCGCCCAAAACCAATGTCATTGTCCTCGGCACCGATTTCGAGCATTACCAGTTGGCCGAAGAATGGTTAAAGCAAGGCACCTACCACATTCTAGCTTTTATCGACGAAGAGCCATGGAATCACAAAACTCAGTTACATGGGGCACCACTAAAATACCCCAGTGAGTTAACTGCCCTGTGTCAAAAACACCAGGTTGATGTCGTGGTTGGGTTTTCTGAACAAGCATTGCAGCTCACAGAACAGCAAGTTGAAAAACTCCATCAGCTAGGCGTGGAAGTTAGGTGGTTGGAAGACCAGCAACAATGACTCCATCTACCGCTTATTTTAATGCTGCTCGCCCCAAACGATCTGCATGGTAAGACCCAATCCACAACGAATTCCCCACAGCCAAACCAACGGTACCCACGCCAAACTCATCACTGTTAAATGGGAATGACGTCAACAGCGATAAGTTATCGATCGACAGTTTGTTAATAGAAAATGGTAACGGGCAATTCGCTTGGCCACTACAGGCCAAGGTTTTTAACGCCGCATGGTCGTGGTTGGCCACCCACACAGCCCCATCGCGAATCACCACATTGTCGGGCGAGTTATGCTCATAAGAGGCCAATGCCTTCTCAGAACGTAGATCAAATAAGACAGTCTTATCCCCGGTGTTGTAGTTCACCACCAACCGCTGCGTTGGTGCATGGTAGGCGATACCGTTGGGAAACGACCCCGCCGTAAAAGGTAACTCGGTAAAACCTACTGCAGGTTGCCAATGCACGACCTGCCCGCTGTTCGCACCCGACAACACATACCACAGTACCGAGGCCATCGAGGTGTCGCGGTCAAACATATGCGTGGCATACACTTCACCGGCCGAAGTCAGGGCAACATCGTTAAAATAATAAGGCGCCGATTCAACACAGCCCCGCCAATACAAGCGCCATGGTTCTGCCTCCGATAACTCAAAAAACTCCACGCTCTCGTGGGGCAAGTGGCTGACCACCGCTAACTGCCAAAGCCCATCATCTCGCTGCACAATATCGATACCGTGCGGATTCAGCACTTGAGATTCTGAGCGGTCGCATGACGGACGTCCCCAAGCCTTATCTTTAATGGCAATGGGCAAAGGCCGTTTGACCTCTCGCTCAAGATCAAACAGACTTAATACCCCAGGGGTCATCTCAGAGAGCGGCGACATACCTCCGAATTCAGAGACAATCAAATAACGCCCATCCGGCGTAAGCGCCAAATCCTCAGGGTTTTGAAAACCGCAATAGGTCGAAAACTCAGGCCCCGTTGAACAAGATTCGGAAACATCAGCAGTCTGCTCGGAACACCCCCAAAGTAGCGCGAATAATAATAACCCGTAAGCCTTATTCACTGGCTTTGACCGTCGCCTGCCAGGCCACGACCTGCCAACGCCCCTCTCGTTTTAATAACGTGCCGGTATTTAAATAGTGCTGCACGCCGGCTGGCTGATCGCCGTACGCTGGCCTATTGGCCACCAAGGTAAACGCCATCACAGCGGTATCGCCATAAATACGAATATCGATATCTTCTGCTCCGTAGGTTGGGCTGTAGGCGGTCTCTTTCGTTTGGCGCATGCCATGCAGGATAGCCGTCTTGGTGGTGCGTATACCGCGCGATGAGGTGTACACCAACTCTTCCGCCCAGAAGTTATCGTGTGCTTCGACCTGGTCAACACCCGCGAGGAAGGTCTCCAACATAGCTGTTAAATCTTTCACATCATCAGCCCATACAGGTGTTACGACCAATAACAACAGCGCAATACATAATTTTTTCATGCGGCAAACCCTTCGCCAGAATCTTTAAATAAATATATAAATGAATAGTTTATACTGCAATAGCAACCATTGGTTGACACGCTGCCTGCTCCACTTGGTAGTCCGCAACCGATGCATTTCATAGGCTACTACGATACGTGACCCGAAGGAGATAGCCCCATGGCATTGGCAGACAATATCATTAAATGTCGTAAACAAGCAGGTTGGTCGCAAGAGGCACTGGCCGCACAAGTAGGCGTATCGCGCCAGTCGGTGTCTAAGTGGGAAAGCGGGCAAAGCACCCCCGATATCGAACACATCCTCAAGCTCGCGGAAGCTTTTCAGGTGACCACCGATGCCCTACTTGACGCCAAATCCGGCGGACAACCTATCGCCGAAGACACGACCACCGACGTCAACACGCTTTGTGAGCGCGGTATTGCGCAAAACTACGTCGGCTACAAAATCGATGAAGCGGCGCTGATTACCCGCGGTGTTCGCTGGTGCGTGATGGCGCCATCAGCGTTATTTGCCATGCTCGCCCTCAATCATGCACTGCCCGACACGTTACCCATGTCGCTGGCCCTCGTGTTTGGCCTCGTCGCCATTTTAGGCATGGTGGCAAAAGGTGTTAAGTGCTTCATCGCCGCACAACAGTTGCAAGCCCCTGCATTGCCCAGCGCACCGTTTTCCTTGAGCCCAGCACTTAAAGAAGAACTCACCACTATTCAACGCGAACAACGACCAGAGATTCAAAAACAACTGACCATGGGGATTTCACTTTTCGTGTTATGCGCAGCCCCGCTTCTGATCGCCGCTTTACTCGGGATGGGCAGCAGCGCGATTTTCTTGGCATTGGTGTTGTTACTGTGGCTAGTCGCCACCGGGCTGCAATATGTGATCCCCACCAGCGCTCACCGCGATGCCGTGGTGTTTTTACTACAAGGCGGCGACATGGACGCGGGTAAAAGCGATGATACCAAACGCGCCGAAAGACTTGCTGGGGTGTACTGGCCTTTATTGGTGGCCATTTACTTAGGCTGGAGCTTATGGACCATGAACTGGGGCGTCACCTGGATCATCTTTCCGGTGGGGGCGGTGGCATTTGGCGGTGTCGTGGGGTTGGCGAAGTTGCTAGCGAAGAATTAATAATGACATGCACAATAACGCTAATTTAAACGCAATACTGCAATTTATTATTCAGCCGGATGCCCCGGAATTCATCGAAGATGCACAGATCACGCTTTGCCTCACGGATGTGCATCTCACGCTTTCACGGGTGGGGCGTGCTTTAAGGCAGGGAGAGCACGCCGACCATTGGTACAAGGTGAATTGTTATTGGGAGATTCGTGCCGATGTATTAAACATCCAAGTAACACGCCGTGATCACCTGCGTCGTCTTCTCGACCCGCAGGCCATGCACATTATACACAGCCTGTTAATTTCACCAGAGGCACTCGCCGCGGGGAATTGCGGAAATGTAGTGAAACATTTTGCCATTAACCATCATGTACTCACAGCCTTGTGTTCGCCCACACCGCATGGAGACCACAGAAATACCTTATACCGCCACTACCGAGCGCTTTATCACGCTCTCACAGATTTTAATGATGCCACCTTCGAGCCCATGGGCACCATGACGTATAACAACAACTTTTTTCCAGATCCTCTGCAGCTTGAAAAGCTAACCACAAGCGGCCCAATGTTGGTTAAGGTAGAGATGAGTAGCGGCCAACGTTTTGATGGCGACTTATCCCGCTTATTAGAAAGCTCGTTGGAATAAACAGAGGGTCTCATGCGGTTTGTGATGGCTTTCACAACTTGAATAAATCTTGCTTGATACTTGGTCGCTTTGCCATAGAATGATTGAAAAAACTAGTGGCATTAAAATGATGATTGTTAGATCTTTATTATTTGGTGGTTTGGCGATGCTCACCGTAAGCTGCGGTGGCGGCGGCAATGATACTACGCCAACTCCAACACCTAGCCCAACGCCTAGCCCAGCGCCTCCTTCGACCCCTGCGCCACCGCCAGATCCAGCGCCAGAGCCGGTCACATTACGCGATTTGCACAACGAAACTATCACCCTCAATGTCACACGTTTTCTAACGCAAGCCACCTTTGGCCCCACCGAAAGCGATATCCTCGAGCTCGTCGAAAACGAGGCCAATTTTGACGACTGGATTGATCGCCAAATAGCGCTACCCAGGCGCAAAACCCGCGCGCAACTCGACGCCCGCATGCGCCTCGTGGGGCTCACACCTAGCGATGAAACCAACTTCGATTTTGAGGTGGTATGGCGCAAGCAGATGTTTTTAAGCGATGTGCTGTGGGAAAACTTGGTGCGCGGTGACGACCAACTGCGCCAACGGGTCGCCTTCGCCTTGAGCCAAATCTTTGTGATTTCAGAGCTATCAGATGCGCTCTACAACGATACACGCGGTATCGCTAACTATCACGACGTTATGGCTGAACACGCCTTTGGCAACTACCGCGACCTATTAGAAGCGGTCACCACTAACCCCATGATGGGCGAATACCTAAGTATGGTGCGCAACGAAAAAGCCGACCCCAGCCGCAATATTCGCCCCGATGAAAACTACGCCCGCGAAATGATGCAGCTGTTTACCATTGGCTTGGTCGAACTCAATAACGACGGCACCCCCACATTAGATGCCGATGGCAATACCATCCCCACCTATAACCAAGACATCATCAAAGCCTTTGCCAGTGTGTTCACCGGCTGGATATACGGTAACGCTGACAACTGGTGGTTTCAGTGGCCCAATGCGACCAGTGATATCGTCCCCATGAAACCCATCGAAGAATTTCATGAGAAAGCCTCCAAAACACTGTTAAATGGCGAAATCACGCCTGCCGATCAAACCGCCCAACAAGACCTGACCCAAGCGCTAGATAACGTGTTTGCCCACGCCAACGTCGCGCCATTCGTGAGCAAGCAACTGATACAACGGTTGGTGACAAGCAACCCCAGCCCAGACTATGTGGCGCGCGTTAGCGAGGTGTTTAACGACAATGGTAGCGGTGAAAAAGGCGATTTGGCCGCGGTGGTGAAAGCCATTTTGCTCGACCCCGAAGCCCGCCGCAGCGATACCTTTGCCGACAACACCTACGGCAAGCTAAAAGAACCTGTGTTAAAAGTTACCGCGTTAATGCGTGCCTTCGACGTTTACAGCGACACCCCCCTCAATGAAGACGGCAGCGTGCGCGTCGATACGCTGCGCTTTTTATGGCCCAGTATCGACATGGGGCAACGCTTGTATGGTTCCCCCTCGGTCTTTAACTTCTTCCGGCCAGATTTTCACCCTGCCAACACATTTGATGACGACAGCGTGGTAGCCCCCGAGCTGCAAATCTTGAACGAGAAAAACATCACCGCCATCACCAATTGGGGGGGCAATATGGTGTTCAATGCCTATGATTTTCTGTACGACGACTGCCTAGAACGCGAAGACTACAACTCTGCGGTGGGCTGCCTACGCGCCGACTTTGACGACGAGGCCGCATTAGCCCGCCAAAGCCAGGATCTTCTGGACCACATTAGCGTGCTGATGCTCAATGGACAGATGAGCGATGGCATGCGTGACACCCTGTTTGAACACATCGAGCCCTACGATAGCAGCAGCGCACAAGCGCGGCTCTATCGCGTGGCGGAAGCGGTCTATCTGACCTGGTTATCACCAGAATTTGCTGTGCAGCGCTAGGAATCGTTATGAAAAAGTTATCGCCATTACATCAGCGCCGCGAATTCTTGAAACGATCACTGCTAGCTAGTGTGGGCAGTGCCAGCTTACTTTCAATGCATACCCAATTGAACGTAGCCCACGCTCAAACGAGCACCGCGACCGACTACAAAGCGCTCGTCTGTGTTTTCCTATATGGCGGCAACGATGCCTTTAATATGCTTATACCGCGCGCCAACGACAGTTATTCGACTTATGCGGCTACACGGCGCGAATTTGCTCGCCCCCAAGATCAACTGCTCGCGTTAAACCCGCTGAATAGTGTGGCAACTGAGGTGGGCCTAGCCCCCGAAATGGGCAACCTGCAGGACCTGTTTCACCAAGGTAAGATGGCGCTACTGGCCAATGTTGGCACGTTGATCGAGCCCACCACACAGGCCGACTACCGCAATAACCGCGTGGCACTGCCACCACAGTTGTTCTCCCATAATGATCAACAAAACTTTGTGATGAGCCTGCAAAACAGCAAACGACAGCAAGGCTGGGCCAGTCGCATGGCCGACCTGATGCAAGAGGCGAACGCGCATAACAACCTTGCCATGGGCATTTCCATGAGCGGCGACAACTTATGGCAGCGCGGTGGCTTGCAATCGCCTTATGCCATGAATGCTGGTGGCGTAAGTAGCTATTGGCATCTACAGCCACAAAATACCGAGGCCTGGGCAGTGAACCGCAATCGCGCTTACAACGCCTTGCTAGCGCAATCACAAAGCCATTTATTTAGTACCGAGTTTGCTAAGACCCAACGCCGTTCAATCGATTTGGGCGTGGAACTGACCACTGTGCTAGACGCCGTGCCCGCGCCCGATGCCACCTTCGATACCAGTAGCCGGTTAGCGCAAATGCTACAGACCGTCGCCCACTTGATCGCCGCCCGCGATGAGCTTGGCATGAAACGACAAACGTTCTTCATTGGCATCGGCGATTACGACACCCACGGCGACCAAGTTAACCGCCACCCCGCGCTTATGGCCGAACTCAATCACGCGCTTAGTTCCTTTTACAGCGCGACTGAAGCCATGGGCGTGCAAGACAACGTGACCACGTTTACCGCCAGCGACTTTGGCCGCACGCTCACCAGCAATGGCGACGGCACCGACCACGGCTGGGGCAGCCATCAAATGATCATGGGCGGCGCAGTGAATGGTGGCCGCATTTATGGCGCCTTGCCGGAACTGGCCATCGGTAGTGTCGATGATATTGGCGAAGGACGCATTATTCCCACCACCAGCATGGATCAAATGGCCGCAACCTTGGCTGGCTGGTATGGGTTGAGTGCCACACAAATCGCCGAAACCTTCCCGAATTTGCGCAACTTTAACACCGCAGATATAGGTTTTTTAAGGAATAGCTAAATGTCGCCATGTCTTACGACATGCCTCCCATAGAGTTTCTACCCAATGGCATAACAGCAAGCGCTTCAGCCACCTTTCGCATCTGCCAAAGGTCATAAGCGCCTTGTAATTTTAGCCAGTGCTCCGCCGACGGCTGTGAAAACACCCCTTCTAACCTGACGGCCATTTCCGCTGTGATTGGACCACGACCATTAATAATTTTAGACAATGTCTTTCGGCTCACCGCCAAATGATCGGCGACGCAAGTGACCGTTAACCCTAATGGATCTAACAGCAAGTCTTTTAGTATTTCACCTGGATGAGCAGGACAATGCATACTCATTAATGGTCATCCTCATAATTAACAACATGGGCATCTTTACCCACAAAGTAAAATGTCACACGCCAATGACCATTGACTGTGACCGACCAAGTGCCTTGGCGCTGACCGACTAGAGAATGTAAGCGCAAGTCCGGTAAATCCATAGCCTCAACGCACTCACTCAGCGACGTCAAGATTAGAGAGAATAAGCCTCAATCTCTTAGCGTGTTTAGCTTGAATACCTGAAATATTTCCTGTGCGGTAAAACTTTTCAAGGCCTTTGTGTTTAAAACTAACAATCATATTGTAACCCCTTAGGTTACACCGTCAAATACGTATTAGTGTTATTGTAAATTGGCCAACCACAAGGAATACTGACATCAAGGCCAGAAATAACTGAAACATCGTCCCCCATGAACAATAAACAAACCCTGCACCCCGCCTTGCAGGGTTATTAGCCCCACACTCCTTCTGTATGCCATTACTATGTGCGCAATGCGTCGCTAGTACGCACGCTATAACGCCAGCGCGTTGAATTCACCCAGAGGGAGTTACACCATGAACCACGTTAGGACGCTATTCCTTAGCGCCATAGTGTGCAGCCTTATTCCGTTGGCAGACGCCGCCCCAAAAAATGGCGACAAAGGCGGCGGCCCGGATTGGGACAAAGATGGCTACCTCAACGCCGATGACGCCTTCCCTAAAGACCCCACCGAATGGGCCGATGCCGACGGTGACGGCCTGGGCGACAACGCCGACCCGCTGATTAACCAAGCACCGGCGATCACTTTGCAGTACAACACCGACATACTGGCCGGCGATGGTACCTCTATTTCAGGGGCGGGCAGCATGGACCCCGACGGCGCATTGGGCGATGTTACTTGGTCGTTAAGCGCGCCATTTAACAGCCAAGCTGTACTGGAAATCAACGGCGCTGACATCAGCTACACCCCCGATGTTGAAGGCGCCTACATGATAACCATGAGCGTGGCCGACCCCGAATTCCCGCAGACCCGAACCGTCACGCAGTATGCCAACTACCCCATGCCCGAGCCCCATCCTTACTGGGCGCCTGGCGTAGTACCGCAGCACACGCTGATCGACAATATCGATGCCATCAGGCTGCTCAACCAAGCCACCTTTGGGGTAACCCGCAGCGATACCGACATACTTATGAGCATGGGGGCCGATGCCTGGCTGGAAGAGCAGTTCAACCTCCCGGCCACCTCTTACCAAGACGCGTTTAACGCTTTTGTTGCTGCCGACCCCACACTGAATAAAGCCGGCATTTTCCCCGCTGAAGAAACCTTTTGGGGCATGGTGATAAACGCGCCGGATCAGCTACGCCATCGTGTGGCCTTCAGCTTGAGCCAGATCTTTGTGGTGTCCGTCAAAGCCGCGGCGGGCGGCGAACGCCAAGCCTACCAACACTACATGGACGTGTTAGCCAACGGCGCCTTTGGTAACTTTAGAGACTTGCTTGAGAACGTCACCAAGCATCCGGTGATGGGTAAATACCTAAACATGATGGGCAACGAAAAAAGCGACCCCGCGCGTAACATTCGCCCCGATGAAAACTTTGCCCGCGAAGTCATGCAGCTATTCACGCTGGGTACGGTACTGCTTAACCAAGACGGCAGCGTGCAAACCAACGCCAACGGCCGCGAGTTAGAAACGTACACCCCCGCCACCATTCGCGAATACGCCAAGGTCTTCACCGGCTGGCACGTACAAGGCACCACCGACGCCAACTGGCAGTGGCAACACTACCAATGCTGCGAAATTTGGGACATGCAGTCCCCCATGGTCGCGGTGGAAGAACGCCACGAACCGGGCCCTAAAAAACTACTGCGTGGTTATTACCTGCCGCCCAATCAAGGCGCTGAAGCGGATTTAACGCTGGCCTTAGACAGCCTATTCAACCACCCTAACTTGGCGCCCTTCATTAGTTACCATTTGATTCAGCACCTGGTCACCAGCAACCCGTCGCCAGACTACATTGCCCGGGTAGCCGCGGTGTTTAACGACAATGGCACCGGTGTGCGCGGTGACATGAAATCTGTGCTACAAGCCATCTTATTCGACAGCGAGGCGCGCGCACCGGTGGCACAGCAGGCCCAGTACTTTGGCAAGATTCGCGAACCCATCTTGAACGCCAGCCACTATTTGCGTTTGGCCAAGGCCACCACCAAAAGTGGTACCTACCGCATGGCCCACCTCGGGTTTTCGCAGCGGGCACAGTATTCACCGTCGGTATTCAATTTTTACAAGCCGAGCGACAGCACCAGCGCACTGCGCAGCCAACATTTAGTAGCCCCAGAAATCACCACCCTAAGCGCCAACAACTTGGTGATGGACAACAACGCTATGGAAAACATCACCCTGTGGTACACCAGCCCAGAACAAGTGACACGTATAGAAGCGGCCTGGGGTTTCACCCTTAACCCGACCATCCCCATTGCAAATATCAGCGACTGGGTGGCGCTGTATCAGCAAGACCCCGAACTGATGCTAGAAGATATGAATGTGTATTTATTAGAAGGACGTATGACCGAGGCCTACAAAAATGTGCTCAGACAATACATGAGCGAAAAACTGGTGTGGCACCTGAATCACCCCAATTGGTACGAGGTAGAAATCGGCATCGGAAAGCTGATTACCTTAATTCGCCAATCCCCCCAATATGCCTTGCAGCGCTAAGGAGCAGCCATGAAACGTCGCACCCTACTTAAATCGTTACTGGCTAGTGCTGGAGCGGTAGCCGCCAACAATAGCGTCGCCCAAGCCGTTGAAACCGGCAATGGCGCCAGTTCAGACTTTCCAGACTACAAAGCCCTAGTGTGCATATACCTGCACGGCGGCAACGATTCGTTAAGCCTACTAGTGCCCAACGATCCCGCCGGTTTTGCCAACTACCAAAATCTACGGCAGCACCTTGCCTATCCACCTGATCAGCTGTTGCCCCTTCAAGGCACCCAAGTGTCTATGCCACGGGCTTGCCAGCCCTTGGTGGATCTATTCCACGCCAATCAACTGGCCCTGGTGAGCAACGTGGGGCCATTAATGCAGCCCGTCAGCAAGGCAGATTTGATTAACAACCCTGAGCTTGTGGTTCCCCGCGTGGCGTCTCACAACGACCAACAAAAACTGTGGATGTGCGCTGGCCATTCTCCCCGTATCACTACTGGCTGGGGCGGACGTCTGGCCGACGTATTACTAAAGTACCAATACAACCCCATGCCCTGTGCGTTTAGCATGGCCGGCGACAACGACTTTATGAGCGGACAATTCACCCAGTGCTTTGCTATGAACAGCAACCGCACCACCCCCGAGCATGTCGACGGACTACAAAATAGCGATTACAGCCTAGCGCCGGCCTACGATTTCTTTAGCTTCCTGTACGACATGGAAAACAACCCGCTTGGCAAAGCCGCCGCCGACAAGATGCAAACCGCCCTCGACAACACCGTTACCCTGGGGCAAGTACTAGGCCAGATCCCCGAAAACAGCAGCGCCTATGGCGTACAAACCAGCCACGGCCAATACCTAGAGACCCAGCTCAAGATGGTGGCGCGCCTCATCCAAGCCGTTCCACAAATCGGCCACGCCCGACAGATCTACTTTGTCAGCATGGGCGGGTTTGATACCCACGACGACCAAGCCAACCTGCACCCCAAACTGATCGGCGACCTCGCCAAGTGCATGGCCGGTTTCCAGGCAGACATGACCAACCGCGGCTGCCAACACAATGTCGTCAGCTTCACCCAATCAGAATTTGGAAGAACCATGTCTATCAACGGTGACGGCACAGACCACGGCTGGGGCGGGCATCAATTTGTGATGGGCGAACCGGTCAATGGCGGGCAGATCATCGGCCGCGTGCCATCCTTAGAAGTCGGTTCAGAAGATGAATATGAAAATATGACCATCCCACAATTCTCTGTCGAACAATACGCCAGTAACCTGACCCGCTGGTTAGGGCTGCAGGACGAGGATGAAATAACCATCTTCCCCAACGCTAAAGCGTTTAATCAGATAGATATGGGATTGGTGTAGGAAGAGGTTGCGTGTAAACGGCTATGAACTGTGGGTTGCCACGCGCTGCGTGCGAAACATTACTAACGCCATCGCCTCGCGTTGACGTCCCACAGGGATTTAGTAGATAGAATGTGGGAAGCGTTTGTGTGCAAACGGCGATGAGCAGCTACACCCAGCTCTCTAATTGCAGCCCTGGCACCCGCTCAAATTCTTTGAGGTTATTCGACACCAAGGTATCACCCAGATCTCTCGCATGCGCAGCAATCCAAAGATCATTATTCCCTATCATTTGACCTTTAGACGCCAAACCAGCACGAATATCAGCATATTCACCCGCCACCGATGCAGCCATAGACAATACCGGAATATAAGCCGTCAATTCCTGAAGGATATCTAACGCTTTTGCTGAGTTATTACTGCGTTTGGCCCCATACTGCAACTCACCAAATGTCACCATCGACATGGCGACACTGCCTACCTGTAGTGTCTGAAACTTTTCCAATACCGATGGCGGCTTTTGCTTGATGATGTAAATGCAGATATTCGTATCGAGCAAAAACACCGTTAAAACCCTTCGCGTTCCTGCGGTTGATCGTCTGCCCTGCCCTCGCCCATAAAATCGTCTGGCATTTGCGCCAACAGTTTAAAGGCAACGCCAAGATTTTTAGCCCTAGGTTTTAAGATCACCTCGTCACCGCGTTTGAAGATTTCCACCGTGGTCCCTTCAAACCTAAATTCCTTAGGAATACGAACTGCCTGACTATTACCTGACTGAAATATTTTTGCTTCCATACCACACCTCAAATATATACACACAAGTATATACATTGATGATATTTAGACAACTACAATGATTTTAACCACTGAGGAATGTATAGCGACTGTCAAAAAGGACAGTTTTTGGAGGAGGATGTCGCCATGCGGGAAGTGGTCGCGTGCAAACGGCGACGAACCTGTGGGTTGCCACGCGCAGCGTGCGCCACAACACTGGCTATTTTTTTATTCAGTCTGAGTTGTAGCAACACGATGGAAGAATACAATGGGCACAAAAATCGCACGATTTAATCACATTGATCATTTTGTGCGATAGGCCTACTATGCTAGGTGCCTTTAAATATTTGGAGCTTGTTCATGCAAACATTAACAGCCAATGACGCCAAGCGTAATTTTGGAGAACTACTCCTAAACGCCCAACGCGAGCCTATAAAAATTAGCAAAAATAATAAAGATGCCGTGGTTGTCATGTCTATTAGAGATTACGAGGAACTAGAAGCAATGAAAGCTGACTACCTTAAACATTGTTTCGAGTCATCAAAACAAGATTTGGCACAGGGCGATGTGGTAGATGGTGAAGATTTTTTAAACGCTCTTTAATCAGTGGTAGCAGATGAATCAATACAAGTTAAGTCGGCTAGCACAGGGGCATTTGCAAAAAATAAAAAGCTATACCGTCAATAATTTTTCTGAAAAGCAATGGAGCATCTACAAAGACACTTTATTGTCAGCATTTCAAATGCTTGCGGAAAACCCTACCTTAGGCCGAAATTGTGATGAAATTTACCCAAACGGTTTTTACTTTCCTGTAGGTAAACATACGGCTTACTTTATAAAAGAAGACGGCTTCATTTTAGTTGTCGCGGTACTTGGCCAATCACAACTCCCTCAAAACCATTTGTAATAATGCTGACAACGCCATCGCTTGGCGTTGACGTCCCACAAGCGTTTATTAGATAGAATTGTAAGAAACAGCAGAGCTAACTAAGCCACCGCCGCCTGTTGCATGCGCTCGGCAAGGTACTCGTCATACGTCCCCTGAAAATCCACCGCCCCATCAGCACGAATATCTAACACCCGAGTGGCCAGCGAAGACACAAACTCACGGTCGTGGCTCACAAAAATCAAGGTACCATCCCACAAATCTAAGGCCTTATTCAGCGCCTCAATCGACTCCATATCTAGGTGGTTGGTGGGCTCATCCATGATCAGCACGTTAATTTCAAGCATCATCAACTTGCCAAACAACAAGCGATTCTTTTCACCGCCAGAGCACACACGCACTTTTTTGTTGAGGTCGTCAGCGGAAAATAAAATGCGCCCTAACATACCGCGTACGGCCAAGTCATCGTGCTTGGGCAAACGCCACTGCGACATCCACTCAAACAGGGTCATATCTGAATCAAAGTGGGTGGAGGTATCCTGCGGGCAATAACCAAACGCGGCGTTTTCAGACCACTTAATCACCCCGTTCTTTGGCTGTAATTCGTCGATCAAACAGCGAATAAAGGTCGACTTACCCGCGCCGTTCTCGCCAATCACCGCCAAGCGCGCGCCAGCTTCTAAGATCATTTCTACGCCACTGAACAGAATGTCATCGCCTTCATAGCCGTGGGCTAAATTTTCTAACACCAGCGCCTGGCGATGTAATTTTTTATGTTGCTGATAACGCAACCATGGGCTGCGACGGCTGGAGGGTTTTACCTCGTCGAGGGTAATTTTTTCCATGCGCTTAGCGCGTGAGCTAGCTTGCTTGGCTTTAGAGGCATTGGCACCAAAGCGATTCACGAAATCTTGCAGTTCAGCAATTTCAGCGCTTTTCTTGGCATTTTCCGCGTGTAACTGCTCTTGAATCAACGACGATGCCGCGTGATAGGCTTCGTAGTTGCCCGGGTAAATGCGCAATTCGCCGTAGTCGATATCGGCCATGTGGGTACATACCGCGTTTAAGAAGTGACGGTCGTGTGAAATGATCACCATAGTGCACTTACGCTGGCTTAACACCCCTGCCAACCAACTAATGGTGTCGATGTCGAGGTTGTTGGTCGGCTCGTCGAGTAGCAACACATCGGGGTCGGAAAACAACGCCTGCGCCAACAGCACACGCACTTTTAAACCCGGCGCCACTTGGCTCATTAAGCCAAAATGGTATTCTTCAGGAATGCCCGCTTCCAACAAAATCTCACCGGCGCGGCTTTCTGCGCTGTAGCCATCCAGCTCAGCAAATTCCACTTCCAACTCAGCCACCGCCATGCCTTCGTCTTCGCTCATGTTTGGCAACGCATAAATACGATCACGCTCTTGCTTCACCGCCCAAAGGCGCGTGTTGCCCATAATCACCGCATCGATGACTGAATAGGCTTCATAGGCAAATTGATCCTGGCTCAAAGTACCCAACGTGCAACCCGGCGAATAAGAAATATTACCCGACGTCGGCGCCAGCTCACCACTCAAGATCTTCATAAAGGTTGACTTACCACAGCCATTGGCTCCAATCAGCCCGTAGCGATTGCCGTTACCAAATTTAGCAGAAATGTTTTCGAACAGCGGTTTGGGACCAAACTGCATGGTGATATTTGCGGTAGTAATCAAGAGGAAATCCAGAGAGAAGTACGAATGAGACGCGCATTATAGGGATTTACATAGACGGGGTCGACAGCACTGGCTATTTTTTATTCAGCCATTGCTCCAGGTAGAGGATGGAACAATGTAATGGGGGATGTTAGTTGTTGCTGTACTCGGTCAATCACAACTGCCTCTAAAATTTTTTGGAATTAAAGATTGCTCAACTGCAACATTTTCAAAACACTAATTGAAGGCGATAAGGCCCATTATCGCGAGCATGCTTTCAAGATGCACAACACCTTCGTCTAGTGAACCCAGTCTTCATAGTTCAAGCCAGGCACCCGACTAAACTCTCTTGTATTATTTGTAACCAGAATTGAGTTTGTTGCGATGGCATGACCAGCTATTGCTGTATCATTAATACCGATGTTTTCACCATTATTTGATAAGTATCGTTTAATTTCTGTTGTTACATCTACAGCATCTCTATCCCATGGTAGAACATCATCTATTCTAGACAAAAACTCTCTGACCATTACTGCATGCTTTGGTGATGATTTTTCCCCTATCTCGCCAAAGCGCATTTCAGAATATGTAATAGCCGAAATAATAATTTTGTGTTGCCGCTGAACTTTTTCTTGCAACATTTCAAGAACAGATATCGGATTTTCACGCATGATGAAGCTACAGATACACGTATCTAGCATGTAATCTAGCTTTTTCACAAAACAAACCGTCCATCATCACTAATGACATCTTCTCTTTTTTGAAGAAAGTCATCATCAGTACTTTCGACATTAGCAAGAGAGATCCAACTTGGTCTAATCGGCTTTAATATTATGCTGCTACCAACCTTGATTATTTCTAGCTCTGAAACACCTGAAAATTCCATATCTTTTGGTAGTCTTATAGCCTGATTTTTGCCATTTTTAAAAATCGACACAGTTTTCATTTTACTCACCTATTTAATATCTTCACTATTAAATACTAACCGAAATCAGACATATGTCAAGCATATGCCTGATCGATCAATCATATCAATAGGTGGAATTGTCAACCTGCATCATCATTCGACACCTCACGCTTCAGCTGCTCGATCTCTTCTCGCAGCATTTCGTATTCATTCATCTTGCGTTTCAAAAAGCGGGCGATAATTGCCGCTTTCTCGCCCATACCCTCTGGGGTGAGGATGTAGGCATACCCCATCTTTTTATTAGATTTGACGAAGTTGTTCAGCTTCACAAACCCAATGTCGACCAAGGCCTTCACGCAGAAGTTCACGCTGCCCAGGCTTACACCTAGCTCTTTGGCAATGTCTCGCTGGCTGGCTTCTGGGTTGTCTTCAAGTACATGCATAACACGTAGTCGAAGTTCTTCTTGGGCTGTGTTTATAGGGTCTTGAGATGAGGGAATGTTATAGACGGGCAGGCTTCCGCACGGCATGTGCAACGTAAAATTTATCTATTTGTTCAATGGGTGAACATTATAAACATTGTGTTACATGTGACTTCACCCCGAAAAACTAGACCATGACCTTGATGAGATTTCCATTTAACCTAAAGGGATGGAGATCTCGATACGAAGAAGCGTTACAGCGAAGAACAGATCATTAAGGCGATCAAGGAACACGAGGCCGGAGCCAAAGTGGACGACATCTGCCGACATCTAAGCATCTCGTCCGGCACGTTCTACAACTGGCGTAGCAAGTATGCTGGCCTGGAAGTAAACGAAGCCA
>JAHEIH010000027.1:139476-244259 GCA_024639455.1 Cellvibrionales bacterium | reverse complement strand
TTTCAAAATAGCCATGATTTGGCTATCGCTGTAGCGTGACTTTCTCATAGAAAACTCCTTTCGTTCATTTTAGTGGAATTTTCTACTCAAAACCTCTCCGAATTTTCGGGGGGATTACAGTCACACAGGAGAATTGTTTCATTTTTCCCATAAAAAAATAAATAATGAAACAATAAAACTAGGAGCTGGTTATCTCGTTGCTGAGCGCGGGAGAAGGAACGTAGTGGAGCGAAGCGATACGGAGTGACGTACTCCATTAGCGCGAAGTATAAGAGATAATGACACTCCGTCAGGAGTGGCAAGGGAGTAGTTAGGTAGCGTAACGTGTATGAGAGAAGGAGGGTGCTGAGGTCTGCAGACGTCCAGCATAATCTTCTAAAATATTTTCCGTAAAACGGTATTTTTTACGGTATTGGAAATAAAATAGCCACGCAATTCATTGATTTGCATGACTTAAATGTATTTATATGGTGCCCGGGGCCGGACTCGAACCGGCACGATATTGCTATCGGGAGATTTTAAGTCTCCTGTGTCTACCAATTTCACCACCCGGGCAGATAGAAGCGCGAATACTACCACCCTAATGCTGGGCTTGGAATACTTTATCGATCACAAAACTGGCAAAATCCATGGTCTGAGCAATTAATGACCAATGTCGCATGGTTGCTGCACTTAATTTAAAGAATAGTGAGAAAAGCGCTTGACTGTGAAAGTGATCTGGCTATTATATGCGCCTCGTTTGCGGTACTACTGAAACAGCTGTTTCTTGCAAACAACATTGATTATGCGGGATTAGCTCAGTTGGTAGAGCGATACCTTGCCAAGGTATAGGTCGTCGGTTCGAACCCGATATCCCGCTCCAATCTCCGGCTCGGTGGCAGAGTGGTCATGCAGCGGACTGCAACTCCGTGTACGCCGGTTCGATTCCGACCCGAGCCTCCATTTTTCTTGTTTGTGTTAACGTTCCCTTTTCCAGATATGATGCTGGAATCGAGCGGCTACGCCGGTGAGATTGACTCGCCCATCCATGGGCTCGCCGCTTCGCGGTGCTAAGCATCGCTAAATCGCTCCCGGCGATTTGGTCCGACCCGAGCCTCCATTTTTCTTGTTTGTGTAATGTTCCCTTTTCCAGATATGATGCTGGAATCGAGCGGCTACGCCGGTGAGATTGACTCGCCCATCCATGGGCTCGCCGCTTCGCGGTGCTAAGCATCGCCAAATCGCTGCCGGCGATTTGGTCCGACCCGAGCCTCCATTTTTCTTGTTTGTGTTAACGTTCCCTTTTCCAGATATGATGCTGGAATCGAGCGGCTACGCCGGTGAGATTGACTCGCCCATCCATGTGCTCGCTGCTTCGCGGTGCTAAGCATCGCCAAATCGCTCCCGGCGATTTGGTCCGACCAACGGTCAAAGCGCTGTCGATATGATGGTGGCTAATGGCTATGACATTGTGTTGATGGACATTCAAATGCCTGTCATGGACGGCTATGAAGCCACCCAATTGATTCGTGCCAATCACCCAGGTCTTGATCAATTACCCATTGTTGCAATGACGGCAAATGCCATGAATGCCGATAAAGAGCGTTGTTTAGCGGTAGGTATGCAGGACCATATTGCCAAGCCGATTGACCCTAATGCCTTGATGCTTGCCTTGATGCTTGCCTTGGTACAATGGATCAAACCGCGCGAAGGGTTGGGTGAGGCGACGCCAAATCTATTGAAAAAGCCGGAGCAAAATTTCTCTGCGCCAGCGATTACAGGTATTGATACCGAGCTTGGTCTGCGTCGCTTGGGTGGGAATCTGTCGCTCTATTTGGATCTATTAGGTCGTTTTGTGAAAGACGAGGCCGTGAACTTGGTCGAATATCGCAATGCTTTTGAGGCAAAGGATTGGGCCCTGGCGGAAAGATTGGTGCATACCACCAAAGGGGTGGCTGGAAACCTTTGTGCGGATATTGTGCGCGATAGTGCACAGCAACTTGAAAGCGCGATTTCCGAACAGCGCTTAGCGGATGTGGATCGATTAACGCCGCTGTTTTGCGAACGGCTTGAAACCACCCTGTCCGACGTGGTGCATTATTTTGAGCAGCATCCGGTTGATTCGTCGGTGGCTGCAACGGAGGTGGATGTGTTGGCTTTGTTGCGAGATTTACACGCGTTACTCGTGAGTGATGACGGTGAGGCTGAGTGGCTGTTCAATGAACACCGCGTGGCATTGCAGCAGCATTTACCTAGCGATGTGATGAGTACGTTGGCTGAGGCCATCGAGGGTTTTGACTTTGCTACTGCCGCAACATTAGTAGAAGAGCAGATGCATGCGTAACGGCTATTTAGGAAAGAGGAATGATGGGTGATAAAAAAACAGTATTAATTGTCGATGATACCCCGGCAAATGTGTCGTTATTGAACAATATTTTGAAGGAAACCTACCGAACTAAGATAGCCATTAATGGTGCCAAAGCGCTAGAGTTGGCAGCAGCAAATCCCGCCCCTGATATCATTTTGTTAGATATCATGATGCCCGATATGGATGGCTACGAGGTGTGCGAACGACTTAAAGCTGACAAGCAAACAAAAGACATTCCGGTCATGTTTTTGACTGCCAAGGTGGCCGTGGAAGACGAGACCCACGGGCTTTCACTGGGTGCGGTAGACTATATTACCAAACCGGTCAGTCCACCCATTGTGCTTGAACGGGTGAAGAACCATCTGATGTTGAAAGAAGCGCGCGACCAGTTACAACGGCAAAACGATGTACTGGAAGAGAAGGTTCGCGATCGCACGCAAAAGTTAGGCGAACTGCAGGATGTGGCCATGGAGGCAATGGGGGCTTTGGCCGAATCACGCGACCCCGAAACGGGTAACCATATTCGCCGCACCCAACTTTACGTGCGTTGTTGGCAGAAGAGCTCAGAACCCACCCCAAGTTTGCTGAATACTTGACCCCCGAGCGAATTACGCTGTTGTTTAAGGCGGCGCCATTACACGATATTGGCAAGGTGGTGGTGCCTGATGCCATTCTGCTCAAGCCGGGTAAGTTGACGGTTGAAGAGTTCGAAATCATGAAATTGCATACGGTGTATGGCCGTGATGCCATCGCCGCCGCCGAGACAAAACTAAGCGAGCCCAGTGAGTTTCTCATTGTTGCTAAAGAGATCACGCTCTCTCACCAAGAAAAGTGGGATGGCAGCGGTTACCCCGAGGGGCTAGCCGGTGAGGCTATTCCCGTTTCTGCACGCTTGATGGCAATCGCCGATGTCTACGACGCGCTGATTAGTCGCCGGGTCTACAAAGAACCCATACCGCACGATGAATCGGTGGCGATCATGCAAGAGGGGCGGGGCAGTCACTTCGACCCTGATATGTTCGATGCCTTTATCCGAATTCAGCAGCAATTTTATGATGTCTCACTGACGTATCAGGATTAACACTGCCTATTCAACGTCCTCGCCGGCCTCATCTTCGGGCACAATGTCAGTTTCTTGCATGGCGTCGGCAATCCAGCATTTCATGGCGGGAAGGTCGTGAATCATTTTTACGTACTCATCGGCAGCGCTGCCGAGCGACACGCCGTAAGTTGTTAGCCGGCTAGTCACAGGGGCATACATGCAATCGGCGAAGGAAAAGCGCCCCGCCAACCAAGGACTATTGGCATGATGAGCTAAGCGCGCCTCGCCAAAGATGTGTGTTATGCGATCTAAGTCACGCTGAACGGCAGGGGTAATGACTATTCGACGAGTGGCACGAATATTCATCGGCATGGCGTTGCGCAGTGCGCTGAACCCCGAGTGCATTTCGGCGGCCAAGCTACGAGCGTAGGCGCGCAGATGGGGCGATTCTGGCCAACCCGCCCCCTGCAGATATTGTTCGTTGACGTATTCAGCAATCGCGAGCGAGTCCCACACCGAGTTTTCGCCGTCGATCAGAACAGGTACACGGTTGGTGGGGGAGTAGTGATTAAGCCGCTGCGACAACCCGTCGGCGCGCAACGACTCGTTGACTTCGGTGAAGTCGACACCGAAATGACGCAAGAGTAACCACGGGCGTAAGGACCATGATGAGTAGTTTTTATTGCCTATAACCAATTGCATAGGTATCTCCTTTTGCCGCAAGTATAGCCGCTAGCGTCGTGATCTGATGAAAAGATGATGCAAATCAAAGCAGCTTTTTTGCCCTGACATACACTCCTATCAAACCAAGGAGAGTTGATATGACAGAGCACCATGATTTGATCCACGAACTGCCCGAATACCGCGATGCGATCCACAGCATGAAAATGAGCGATGCTCATTTCAAGCGCCTGTTCGAGGAATACCACCATCTCACCAAATCGATCGAAGCCATGGAAGACGAGGCTACTCCCGTCACCACCATGACCGAGGAAGAGACTAAGAAAAAGCGCCTGCTGCTGAAAGATGAAATGGTGTCTATGCTAAAACGGAGTGCTTAATGAGCATCAATGTCAACGATGTAGAAGTGGCGTTGATTGAGGTGCGGGCGGCGTTGTTTGAGCGCCTTGCTAGCATCAAGCACCAGCTTCATATAGCGCATTCCAGCGATGCTGAAGAGCAGAGTCAGGAGCGTGAAGACGATGATATTTTGCACTCGCTTGAGCTTGAAACCCAGCAAGAAATTGCCCAGGTCAGTAAAGCGCTGACGCGCATTGTGAGTGGCGAATATGGTCGTTGTGAATGCTGCGGTGAGCTGATTGAAGAGCGCCGTTTAGAGGCGATTCCCTACGCCACGCTGTGTATTACCTGCGCTGTCAGGCATTAACAACTGTGAGAGCTGGTGCTGCGAACAAGCTCTCACGCGATTCTAGTTACAAGCCAAGTTGTTTTTCGCCCTGTTCGAAACTCACATCCACAGGAATATTCGCCTCGGCCAAGCGCGATAAATCGGCCGCTAATTGCTCGCCAATGATGCCTCTATCGGCCAGCAAGCGCTGGGCCGCCAACAGATCGCCATCGCCTTGAATGGTCAAAATCAAACGCGACAAATTCGCCATCGCCTCGCGCATACCTACCATATTCACACGATAGGTGCCGCTGTCAGGGTCACGAACGAACGCGCCATTTTCAAGGAAATAGTTAAAGCGAATCATATTCGCCTTGCCGTGCGCGCTCGCAGCGCCAAAGCGCACTGAGCGGAAGATACTAGCCATGAAAGTAACATAAAAATCTTCCAGTGCGGCGTCGCCAAGTTCACCTTTGGCGTGTAACTGAGTCACCATGTACAGCCCCAAAATATCGGCCTTGCCCTCTTCAATGGCGGAAGCGGTTTCCCGCAGGGCTGTGCGCACGTTGTCACCGCTGTCGATGGTCTTTTTAATGCCAAGGCCATGTGCCACTTCGTGGAACATGGTGTTGGCAAAGAAGGCGTCGAAGGTGATGTGTTGGCGTTGGGCGGGGGCGATCAGCACGTCGGCAATGGGAAGCAAAATATGCTCAAATTTGGCCTGCATGGCATTTTTTAGCTGCAAACGGCGGGTGCCTTTGCTCAGTTGTACCTCTTCATCGTTGGGCAGGTTGATCGCAATCGTTTTTGAGCCGGCGTTGGAATGGCCGGCGTAGTACACCACGTCGTAGGCATTCAATTGCGAATTGCCGCCAACCGCCTCTTGTTTGTACTGCTCGGGTACTGGCAGGTTACGCTGTAACTCGGGCAGGTATTGCACAAAGCGGCTCAAGCGTTCAGACCAGGCGAGATCTTTGATCAAAATGTAGGCTTCAAACGCCGTGCGGTAACCAAACAGCCTATCTTCGTAGGTTTCAATCGGTCCAACCACGAAGTCGACTTTGTTGCCGGTCATATCCATCCAACGCCTGTCAGACGGTTGGTAATCATCGCTTAACAGCGCATCAGCACGCAGCGTCAGGTACTCGGCAAAAATGGGATCCTCGGCCAATTCAGCGGCCTTGCGCAGGTGTTCTGCTGCGCGGGTGAGTTGTGGTCCATAGGCATTAGAATAGGGGGTTAGCATAAGGCTGCCGTCGTCGCGACGGGTAACAATGCTGTACAGACCGTCCTTACCGATTTGTTGCCAGGCCTCAAATTCCTCCTTACTCATATCAGCAGGATAAAATTTGGCGCCCAGTGGCTTTTTCTGAAAGCCTTCCAAGAACGGGGTATTGTTGTCTAAGCGGTCCCAGGGACCATAGTTAATGTCGGTAAACATAGCCGCATTCGTGCCTTTCACATAGGGCATCAAAAAGTCCGGATTGCCGTAGGATTGTAGCCAAAACAGCTGATCCATAATACGCGCTGCGGCAAACATCTCTTTTAGCATGTGGCGCTGATCTTTACTTAGGTGAGCAATGTCGGCGGTCAGTGGTACACGCCTATAGATATCGAAGCGCTTTTCACTGCCACTCACAGCGCTGTAACTTGGATCTGCCGCGGACTCAGGCGGCGTGTCATTGCTACATCCTAGCAGGCCAAAGCTCATAATTGCGATAGTAAAAAGGGTGCGTTTAGACATGGTGTTTCCTTGTGGTTGGAGGTTCCTTTTACGCAGGTATGCCTTTTTCGCAGGTCTTTAAAAAATTGTCAATTTTGGCTTGCGCCAAGTTGTTAGATTGCTATAATGCGCGCCTCTTGGTTGTTGTGATCGGCTATTGTTACAGCAGTCTGCTTCTAGATAGCATCGATGTCTTGGTTGTGCCCGAGTGGCGGAATTGGTAGACGCAGCGGATTCAAAATCCGCCGCCTTCGGGTGTGGGAGTTCGAGTCTCCCCTCGGGCACCAATACATCGTTCCTAAAATGCCATCAGATCTATTTCTACGCGCAAAATAAATATCACTACATTCTTGATACCGTTGTCGGCGCTCGGTGATATGACGTATTGCAGGTCAGGTTGAAGTCTTAACCAATCGGTTACTTGGGTGCTGTAAGTCAGCTCCAAGGCGGTTTCTGCTCCGCCAGCACCTTCATTGGCGCGCCATCGATCAGCGCTGCCGGCGTAAGCTATGGCCACTCCTATAACGTCATCGGGCCGATCAGCATTGACGTTCTGCAATGTGACACCTGCCCCCACATAGTTCTCTACCGCATTGATGTCTCTGTCAGCCAAGCCTGCGCGTAGCCACCAACCCATCGCATTATCGTGCTCGCCAGCGGCGTGTTCAACAATGGCATACAAACCGTCGTTTTTGGCGCTGCCGCTGCCATCGCTAAATTCGCTGCTAGCGG
Organism: Cellvibrionales bacterium; assembly: GCA_024639455.1. Taxonomy (GTDB): domain Bacteria; phylum Pseudomonadota; class Gammaproteobacteria; order Pseudomonadales; family JAHEIH01; genus JAHEIH01. The sequence goes on along the minus strand of JAHEIH010000027.1, from coordinate 237,067 downwards.
TGTAGCGCCAGGCGCCAACCGCGTAGCGAAGATCATTCTGCTGCAGATTGAGCTCGCTGGTTATCAGGGCGCCGTCATTGCCGCCAAGTGAAATGGTATTGGCATGAGAATTACTTGGGTCGCCTGGAACGCCGTCAAACACACCTACCTGCCAATGCAGGTCGTCATTAACTTGCCATTGCCAGTTAACAGCCAGCGATGTGACCGGGAAGATGGAGGGACCATTGGCACCTGACTGCGAGTAATCCGGCCCAATACCATGGGAGGAGTTCAAAAAAAGACCTGCGGTGTCGATGGCGTCGTATACACCGTTTAAATCAATCAGACCAAGCTGCCACGACTGTTGTTCGAGATCATGGCGGTACCACAGCTCGTAAATCCGGATCATGCTTGTGTTGTCAATGTTACTGGCGACTTGGCCATCTCCGGAATACATATCGGAGAAGGTGTTGTTGTTGGTATAGAGCAGGGTGCCGTTCCACTCGCCTTGCGACGAAGTGCCGTTGGCATTAAGTTCAACATTATCTAAATACGCCGTTCCGCGCTTGAGACCGCCATCGATTACCGAGGCAATATCGCTGGTGTACATGGCGCTAAGCTCGGCTTGGGTGCCGGTCGCGTAACACAAGAACAATGGTATGAGTTTGCGCATAGGGGCTCCTTGATGCGTTAACTTTAGTCTACCGCACGCGGAACTGCTGCATCATTCCCTGTAATGTCGTGGCCATTTTTGCTAACTCATTGGCGGCGACGGCGGTTTGTTCGGCGCTGGTGGCGCTGCCGTGGATTGATTGGTTGATCTGCGACACCGAGGACTGCATGTTATCAGCCACGGCGTTTTGTTCTTCGGTGGCGGCGGCAATCATGCTGCTCATCGAGTCAATTTGGGTAATCGAGTCAGCGATCACGCCAAGTGACTCTCCGGCTTGGGTCGCTTGGTCAACAACGCTGTTGGTTTGCTCGCGTGAGTCGTTCATCGATTGCGCCGCTCGGCGTGCACCGCTTTGTAATTGTTCGATAATGGCGTTGATTTCTTGAGTGGAATCCTGCGTGCGACCGGCAAGGGTGCGAACTTCATCGGCCACCACTGCAAAGCCTCGACCCTGTTCACCTGCCCGCGCGGCCTCGATCGCAGCGTTTAAAGCCAGTAAGTTGGTCTGCTCGGCGATGCTCTTGATGACATCCAGTACTGTGGATATATTTTCGCTATCCTGACCGACTTTAGAAATAACGTTGGCGGTGCTATCTATCTGTTGTGAAAGGTTGCGAATGCCGTGCAGGGTCTGGTCAACAACCTGCTTGCCGTGTTCTGTTTCACTGCGGGTTGAGTTCACCGCGTTGGCGGTTTCGGCAACATTGCGCGCTACTTCCATGACCGATTGTGACATCTGCATCATGGCGGTGGCCATTTGGTCGGTTTCGTTTTGCTGGGTGCGAATATTCTGACTCGATTCGGTCATGGTGGCCGACATTTCTTCGCTGGTGGCGCTGAGTTGGCTGGTCATATCCATGATTTTACTTATCATGCCTTGTAGCTTCTGCTGCATGGCGTTCATGCTGTTCGCCAATTGACCAAATTCGTCCTCGCGATCATTGTTGATTTTCGAAGTTAGGTTCCCACTGGCGATTTTGTCCATTTCTTCGATTAGATTAGGTAGGAAGCGCAAGCTACTTGTGATGCTTAAGAATAAAATTACTACGCCAACCAATACCAAGACCGAACCGATGACTACTGACCAAACTGTGCTGTTCGAAAGAGACTCTTGGCTTCTGGCGGTGTTTCGAGCGGTGTTAATGATGCGGTTAAGCATGGACTCAACTTCGGTGGTCATTTCCTCGGCAACTTCATCAAAACCACTCATCAACGGGTTTCCACCAGCGGGACCCATCTCAACGTAAGCTTCGGCCATTTCTTTCCCCGTGCTGTAAAACGCTTCAAATACAGGCACCATGTCACGGTAGCTTTTGGCGTGCTCTGGATCGTTGCGTGCAAGGCGTTCGGCGATGGTGTAGAAGTGCTGGGCATACTCTTCGGCGTTATCAAAGCCGTCATCTAAACCATCAAAACCCCGCGTTGCCGCAATGTCTTGTAGCCATTGCTGTACCTGGGCGACAGAGTATTTTAGTTCGTGGGCGTCATTCAAATTGGGCAATTGGCGCCCTGCCATTTCTTCGATACTGGCGTTGGTACTGCCTGAGTTATAGAGCACAAAAGCGCCCTGCAAGATAACCACGGCGGCGAGTATTGCCGACAAAACTTTGAATCTTGTGATGAGTGTTGCACCAAACATGGCTATTTCTCCAACGTCGTTGATGGAAAATTTGTCGGCGCCGGCGGGGATAACTTAAGCCTAAGTTATTAATTCAATGACAGTGAATAAGGCACCCCCCGCCATCATGGTGGCGTAGACGTTGCCACTTAGCCGCGCGGTGATGACGGCAGCTAAACCACCCCATAGATAGGGACTGTAAGGATCGAGATCAAGCTGACCTTGGTGAACCAACAATATTGGCGCGGTAATAGCGCTCAAAACCGCCGGGCCGCTAAAGCTCAGTGCCCGTTTAAGATTGGGGCCTAGACGCAGCGGCAGGTGCTTTTCCAAAAAAAGATAGCGGGTAGAAAAAGTAATCGCGGCTAGTGCAAGAATAGTGGCGATCATCCGCGATACCCCTGTAGTGTTTGCACGGCGTAGCCTGCGGCCATGCCGGCGCTAGCCGCGATGATGAGACCAATTTGGCTATCAGTGGTTGCCAAGTAAACGGCCACAATGGCAGCGACTAGCACGCTGGTGGTACTGGCAAGGTCTTTGAGGTTGGGCACGACGAGCGCGATAAATATGGCAGCGATGGCAAATTCCACACCGAGTTGACTCAGATCGGGCAGGGTGGCACCACCGACAATACCAATGGCGGTCCACAAGTTCCACGCTAGATAAAAACTCCCCCCAGCACCTAGGGCATACCAAAGGCGGTAGTGACGACGGTAGGCGCGCCGGTCTCCAGAGAGCGCGAATAATTCATCGGTGAGTAAGAAGCCTAGCCCGATCCGCCAGCGCAAAGGGTGGGATGCCATGCGCTCGCGCAGGTGCAGCCCGTAGAGAAAGTGGCGCGAACTAATAACAAACGCACTGAATAATACGGCGGTTAAAGGAGTGCCTTGGGCAAGTAGTTCAATCGATACAATTTGTACCGCACCACCAAACACTAGCGCCGAAATTGCCTGCGTTTCCCAGGCGCTAAAGCCCCGCTGTATAGCCAACGAGCCAAACAGAATACCCCACGGCATGACGGCCAAACTGAGGGGGAGCATATCGAGTGTGCCGCGCCACAGCGCGAGTGAACGGTGTTTAGTCATGGAGTTCAACGCAACAGAAAGCAACTAGCTTAATGATCCGCGCTAAAATCAGCAAGGGTGGGCACCGGCCAAAAAAAAGGCCCTACGTGGGGCCTCGAAACTGGGTGGATATGTCTATCCAATGCTCTCAGACTAGAGTGGAGATGAATCACTCTATGATGTGATACTACATAACTAACTATGGGGGTGCTTTGATCGATATCAAGTCTCGTGCTGGGTAAAATTTCACCACATTGATCAAGCCTTATGCAGTGGTATATTTATTCATGTTTTTTTTGCGTTCAAGTGTTGACTCACTGGGGGTGGATCACTATTATACGCGCTCTTCGCACCCGTAGCTCAGCTGGATAGAGCAACTGGCTACGAACCAGTAGGTCGGGCGTTCGAATCGCTCCGGGTGCGCCATACAAACAAAAAGGCCCTAGTCGAAAGACTAGGGCCTTTTTGTTTGTATGGTGCTACCTTGAGACTTGATGAGAACGCCTCCGTTCGACTATTCGTCTGGAACGAATAGTACCGCCGTAGGCGCCGCGAAGCGGTCAAGTGCATGGATGCACTTGAGTATATCGCTTCAACAACATCGAAAGACTAGGGCCTTTTTGTTTATATGGGTGCTACCTTGAGACTTGATGAGAACGCCTCCGTTCGACTATTCGTCTGGAACGAATAGTACCGCCGTAGGCGCCGCGAAGCGGTCAAGTGCATGGATGCACTTGAGTATATCGCTTCAACAACATCGAAAGACGAGGGCCTTTTTGTTTGTATGGGTGCTACCTTGAGACTTGAGTATATCGCTTCAACAACATCGAAAGACGAGGGCCTTTTTGTTTGTTGGGAGTATTCCCAGGACTTGATGAGAGAGCCAGTTTGGAAACAATGCCAGAAAAATCACACAAGGCATGAATGGTTTTTATATGCCTAATTAGAATAAGCAGTGAATAGGAACTCCGTCTCGCAATGTGGTCAAATAGAGATCTATCGGGAGAATGCTATGGATAGAAGACAATTTTTAAATCGCGCCTCGCGCTATGCCACGGCGGCAACGGCTGGCGCAGTGGTTGCTCAAACCGCCAATGCTGTCGACAACCACTGGCAACAAACAGCGGCTGCTATGGATTCACAGTGGCAAAAAGCCAATGAGGCCATGCGTGATGAACTGAAAGAATTGAAAAGTGAATATGCCGCTATGGACAAACGCACAAAGTTGTTAATGCGAGCAGTACTGGCGCTAGCCGGTGTAGATCTGTTCCTTATGATCTAGCGAGACAGGCAGCTTAATGGTAAATCGGCTGCCCTTACCTTCTTCTGAGTTTACATGCATCTCACCACCATGATCTTCAATGATTTTATGAACAATCGCCATACCCATGCCGGTACCCTCACCAATGGGTTTGGTGGTGAAAAAGGGGACAAAAAGGTTGTCGATAGTGTGTTGTGACATGCCGTAACCATTGTCCTCGATCGCAAGACACACATATTTCTCCTCGGCGAAGCTAGCGATACGAATTAAGGGGTGTTGCTCATCTTTCGTAGCATGTGCGGAGTTAACAATAATATTCAATATAACCTGATTGATTTCGCTGGGATTGCAGTTAACCTTTGGCAAACCATCTTGTAATTCTAGTTTTAACTCGATGCCCCGCTTAATCTCCGATTGGATTAAGCGAAGCGTGCTGTTGATGCCTTCGTTGATATCGATGTAAGCTCTTTCCCCTTCTTGTGAACGGGCAAAGTTGCGTAGGCTAAGAACGATCTTTTTCACTCTATCCAAGCCTTCCATGGTTTCTTTCATGAGCATGGGCAGGTCGTGATCAAGGTACTCTAAGTCGAGCTTTTTTATTGCTACATCGAGGTCTGCAGTTTTGTCTTCACTGAGTCGTTCGCGCATGTTTTTAACGAATTGAAACATTTCGTGATAGGCATTGTGGTAATCATCCAATGCCGACATATTGCTAGTGACAAATGCCAGAGGGTTGTTTATCTCGTGGGCGACGCCCGCCGCTAATGTGCCTAACGTAGCTAACTTTTCTTGCTTGAGCATATTGGTTTGTTGCTCAATGAGGCGCTCATTGGTCCTGCTTAACTCGATATTGCGTTGGTGCAAAAGGCGCGTCTTATCTTCTAGTAATTGCTCCGCCGCTCGGCGAATCTTACGCTCGCGATGGTAGGCAACTTCAAAAGGGTTAGACGAGGATTCGCTCACTATTTAATACTCACATCCAATTGGCAATGGTCGGCGCCGTTGTGCAAACAGACGGGGTGGTCAATGCTAACCTCTTTACCATAATGTTTGGCCGCGCCCCTCACCAGACCTTCAGCAAGAATACAGAGTTTACGGGGCGATCGATATAACATCGTCAGCTGATTGTCGCCCCTATCCTGGTACTCAAAGCGTGGTAGGTTTGGGTTGGTGTACAATTTGAGTACTTCGCCATGAATGACCGTGTCGACGCTGAATAAAAATGTTTTAAGATCCGTGGCGCTGGCGGTAAATGTGGGGTGTCTAGCGTTGAGCTGTTCAAACAGGTATTCCCCAAAAATACCGACCACTTTTTCTGCGGGCATATCCAGTGCGATGCAAATTTCGCTGACTAGGGCGAATAATTCGTCATCGGAGTAGCTTTCGCCTGAGGTGTAAATTCCATCACTTCCGGTCTTTTCAAGGATACTGTTCCAGCCGGCTATGCCGGCGGTTTCGATGACTAATTCTTCTAGAATATTAAAAACAACGCCTTTCACGATATACACCTGTGTTTTTATTTGTAACAAATATAGTGCAAATCACTGAGGAAATACTAGTTTTTTTAACTGTTTACAGGCCTTTTGGGAAATTGCGCAGGTCGCTTTTCAGCGGCTGCTTGTAAGGCCTCGCGCATGTCTACCGAAATACACTCATCTACCTGTGGTGCAATCAAGTCACGCATGGCCCGCAAATCGTTAGCGGCATCAGCTTCGACCATGCTGCGCTTGATGTGGCGCATAGCACGCGGGGCAAAGGCCGCCATTTGCTTGGCCATTTGCAGCGCGGCGCTTTGCAAGCTGTCTCGGTCGGGTAGGCACTGGTTAACCCAATGCCATTGTTGCGCGTCGGTGGCGCTAAAATTGCGACCAGTGAGTGCGAGTTCACGTGCTACGCCTTGGGGGAGTTGCCGCGGTAAGCGCTGCAGGCCACCGAGGTCTGGAATAATGGCGAGTTGAATTTCTTTTAAGGCGAACATGGCATCCTGTGAGCAAAGCCGAATGTCAGCGCAGCTGGCTAACTCTATGCCCGCGCCGATGCAAGCACCGTGTATGGCGGCAATGACAGGAACGTCGAGTGTTTCCAATGCTTGAAAGGCGTCTTGCATGGCGATGATTTCATCGATGCGATGCTGCCGAATCGTCTCGTCGCCAGGGCCAAGGAACTCCGATTGCGCGAAGGGCAAATCGATACCAACACAAAAATGTTTACCCTCGGCGGTTAAGACGAGGACGTGTACCTCGGGATTGTGTTGTAATGCCTCGATGAGCGCCGGAAATTCATCCCAGAAGGCTCTCCCAAGGGCATTCCCCACGGCGGGGTTGGTGAGAGTCACCTTGGCAATATTGTGCTCGATGTGGCAGGAAATCACGCTCATGATAGTTTTCCTTTTGGCATAAAATGATTCTCATCTTAGACAGAAATGATGCAGAAGAGGCGATCACATCGCGTCAATGCGAACAAAAATAATAGGAGTTGTGCATGTTAAAACGTCGCTTTACTGAAGAGCAACAGATGTTCCGCGAGGCCTATCGCAAGTTCTTGCAAGACGAACTCGTGCCGAACATGGAAGCGTATCGCAACGCTGGTATTGTCGACCGCGAGATCTTCCGTAAAGCCGGCGAATTGGGCTTTTTGATGGTCTGGCCTGACGAACAATTCGGCGGTATGGGCGACAACGATTTCCGTTTTGAACAAATCATTATAGAAGAAAACATTTACGCCCACACAGGCGACTGGTACGCCACCTTACACAGCCGTTTGGTAGGCCCTTACTTCACCCGCTTTGGTAACGAAGAACAGCAACAGCGCTTCCTGCCTAAATGCGTGTCTGGCGAATCGGTCTTGGCGATCGGAATGACCGAGCCAGATGCTGGCAGTGACCTGCGCGGCATGCGTACCACCGCGGTCGATATGGGGGATCACTACGTTTTAAACGGTAGCAAGACCTATATTTCCAACGGCATTAACGCCGATGTGGTGATCGTGGCGGCCAAGTCTGACCATCTTAACAATCCCAAGCAGATTGGTTTGTTTATTGTCGAGCGCGGCATGGAAGGTTTCGAGCGCGGCCGCAATTTGGAAAAACTTGGCCAGAAGGCGCAGGACACGGCCGAGCTGTTCTTCAATAATGTTAAAGTGCCCAAGGCCAACGTGCTGGGTGATCCCGCCAAGGGCATGCACTATTTGATGGAGGGCCTTGCGGAAGAGCGTCTGTTGGGCACGGTGGAGTATATTACCCGCGCGCAGAAAGCCTTGGACATTACCGTTGATTTCGTAAAACAGCGCAAGTTGTTTGGCCAGACCTTGGCTGAATTCCAAAATACCCAATTCAAACTCGCGAAGCTGCAAGCCGAAGCGGATAGCCTGCAGGTGTATGTCGATCGTTGCGTCGAGTCGTTCAACGCCGATGAATTTACTTCGGTAGACGCCGCTAAGGCCAAGTATTTAACAGCCGAGTTTGCCTGTCGTTGTATCGACGACTGTCTGCAGTTGCACGGTGGCGCCGGTTACATGGACGAGTATCCGATTTCACGGATGTATACCGATATTCGTGTGGGGCGTATTTACGCCGGTTCCAGTGAAGTGATGCAGTTGATTATTTCGCGCGACATGTTGGCCGGTGAGCGGGTGGACTTCACTGATAGAGACATCGAGGTCGAATAAGTTTTTATTGCCATCCCAGGGGTGTGGGAGGGTGAGCACAAAAAAGGGCGCCATGGCGCCCCTTTGTATTCATCCGTCGATTAAACGATCGACTTCATGGCTGTCATGTAGCCGCGCAGTTCTTCACCCACCACTTCAACGGGGTGGTAGCGAATCTCAGCGTTAACATCGATCAGTTTGCGGTTGTCGACGCCAAGGTCGTCTAGACCCAGACCTTTACCGATCACGTCAGTGCCCACTTTTTCCATGAACTCAGTAAGCAGCGGACGGCAAGCGTGGTCGAACAGGTAGCAGCCGTACTCAGCGGTATCTGAAATCACCACATTCATTTCGTACAGTTTTTTGCGCGCAATGGTGTTGGCTATCAGTGGCGTTTCGTGCAGTGACTCGTAGTAAGCCGACTCTTCAACGATGCCTGCTGCAACCATGGTTTCAAACGCTAGCTCAACACCCGCTTTTACCATCGCTACCATCAATATGCCGTTGTCGTAGAACTCTTGCTCGCTGATTTCAACATCGCCAGAAGGGGTCTTCTCGAATGCGGTTTCAGCGGTAGCTGCACGCCAAGTAAGCAGGTTTTTGTCATCGTTCGCCCAGTCGGCCATCATGGTGCGAGAGAATTCGCCAGACATGATGTCGTCTTGGTGTTTTTCGAACAGCGGACGCATGATGTCTTTAAGCTCTTGCGCCAATTCAAACGCTACGATCTTCGCAGGGTTAGATAGACGATCCATCATATTGGTGATGCCGCCGTGTTTCAGACCCTCGGTGACGGTTTCCCAGCCGTATTGGATCAGTTTAGACGCGTAACCCGCGTCAATGCCTTCGGCGATCATCTTGTCAAAGCACAAGATAGAACCGGTTTGCAGCATGCCACACAGAATGGTTTGTTCGCCCATCAGGTCAGACTTTACTTCAGCGATAGGTGAAGATTCCAGTACGCCAGCGCGGTCGCCGCCAGTAGCAGAGGCCAGAGCTTTAGCGATTTCCATGCCTTCGCCTTTGGGGTCGTTTTCACGGTGAACAGCGATCAGGGTAGGTACGCCGAATCCACGCACGTATTCGGCGCGAACTTCTGAACCGGGGCACTTGGGGCACATCAGCGTCACGGTCAAGTCCTTACGGATTTGCATGCCTTCTTCAACCAGGTTGAAGCCGTGAGCATAATCCAAGCACGCACCTTCTTTCATCAAAGGCATTACCGCGCTAACGACTGCACTGTGCTGCTTGTCGGGCGTCAGGTTCATTACTACATCAGCGGTGGGGATCAGTTCTTCGTAAGTACCTACGGTGAAACCGTTTTCGGTAGCGTTCTTCCAGGACTGACGCTTTTCAGCGATCGCTTCAGCACGCAGCGCGTAGGCAACGTCCAAGCCGCTGTCGCGCATGTTAAGACCTTGGTTCAGACCTTGTGCACCACAGCCAACAACAACGATTTTTTTGCCTTTCAAGTATTCGCAGCCATTAGCGAATTCTGATTGGTCCATGAAGCGGCACTTGGCGAGCTCTTCCAATTGAACACGCAGGGGCAGCGTGTTGAAGTAATTTTGTCCCATGGGGTACTCCATATAGTGATTTATAAAACGTGGGTGGCATTCTAAGGGGTTTACTTTGTTGCGTAAAATGAAATATTCGAAACTTAACATTTCTAAAAATGCAATGCTCCTGGGGCTACGCAGGCCGTAGCGCAAGTGGTAAAGTGCTAGAAAAAATAAGGATGTCCACCCATGCTGCAATACATGCAGACCAACTACCTTATTCTGCTGGCGTTTCTCTATGCCGGTGGCTTGTTTCTGGCGGCGGCGCGAGCGGAGCGTGTCAAGCGACCTCCGCGATGGATGGGGCGAGCTGTCTACAGCTTGTCGTTGGCCGTGTATTGTACCTCATGGACCTTCTTTGGCGCGGTGGGGGTGGCGGCTAACAACGGTTGGGGTTACTTCGCCATTTACCTCGGTCCCATCTTGCTCTTTCTGCTCGGCTGGCCATTTCTGCGTCGGCTATTGATCTTCAGCAACCGTAACAAGGTGACCTCTATAGCCGACTTCGTCGGCTCACGCTTCGGTAAACGACAAGTATTGGCGTCACTTGTGACCATTATTGCTGTGGTGGGCACCTTACCCTACATTGCCTTGCAATTGCGTGCGGTATCACTGGCATGGGCGGCTATCGACACGCCCCCTGGCGAAGTCTTGCGGGTGGGTTCGGGTACCAGCTTTATTAGTGCGATAGTGATGGCGTGGTTCGCGATTCTGTTTGGTACTCGTGTGACTGATACCAATAATAGAATGCGCGGTCTTATTTCTGCGGTGGCCGTCGAGTCAGTGGTCAAGTTGGGCGCCTTCGTTGCGGTGGGGGTGATGGCGTGGCAATTGCTCCCTAACCCGGTGTCGGATATCTCGCGTTATTTTTCTGCCACCGATAAATTGCCAAGCTCAACGTTTATTACTCAAACCGTTCTGGCCATGATTGCTATTGTTTGTCTGCCTAGACAGTTTCACGTGATGGTGGTAGAGCCCCACACCCGGCGCGATATCCGCACCGCGCGCTGGGCATTTCCTATGTATTTGGTGATCTTTTCTCTCATGGTAATGCCGATTGCGGTGGCGGGGTCGCACTTTTTTGTGGGGACGTCAGTGCCCTCGGATCTTTACGTACTTCAACTGCCGATGTTTGTAGGTGAAAACAATCTTGCGGCCATTGCTTTCATTGGTGGCTTGTCTGCCGCGACGGGCATGATCGTGGTGGCGAGTGTGACGCTGTCCATCATGATATCCAACGAGCTAGTCGTGCCACTGCTGCTTAACCTCGGGCGTCGCGGTAACTTGCCGCGCCGTATGGCCGGTGACTTGCGCATGGTGCGCCGCGTGACCATCGTGGTGGTGATGGTGCTCGCTTGGTGGGCGGAAACGTCACTACAGTTGCCCGGCGGCTTGGCGTCTCTAGGTTTGATCAGTTTTGCTGCCGCTGCACAGTTTATGCCCGCTATTGTGGCCGGTCTGTATTGGCCAGGCGCGCACCGCAACGGGGTGTTGTGGGGTATGTTGTTCGGTATTTTGGTGTGGGCGTATACGTTGTTTATTCCCGCCTTCCTCGGCCCACATCATACATTGATGACCGATGGCCCTTGGGGGGTGGCGATGTTGGCACCCTATAAATTGTTTGGATTATCCTTCCTAGACCCCTTAACCCATGGTGTGTTCTGGAGTTTAGTCGTGAATGTGTCGGTGTTTTATTGGTTGTCACGCCGCAGCCGTTTTAACACCTTGGACTTCCGCCAAGCCGAGGCCTTCACTAATTTACGTTCGCAGTTTAACTTCCGCCAGCAGGATTTTGAGTTAACCTCGATTGAAAGCCGCCAGTTGCAAGCCGTACTCGACCCACTTCTGGGTGAAACCCGCAGCGGCAATCTTTGGAATGATTTTGAACAGCGCTTAGGGCACCGGTTACTTCCACACGACAAAGTGCCTCGCTTTGTGGTGCAAGATGTCGAGACCAGCTTGGCGAGGATTATCGGTGCGGTTTCAGCCCACCGAGTCATTGAGCTGTTGCGTCGCCAAGAGCCGATGCAAATCGAAGATTTTGTCAGCTTTATCGGCGGTAGTAACCGCGTGGCTCGCTTCTCGCAGGACCTGCTGCAGACCACGTTAGAGAATATGCCGCAGGGTATTTCGGTGGTAGATAAAGAGCTCAACTTGATGGCGTGGAATAAGCAGTATGAGCGTATGTTTAACTTCCCGCCGCGGCTGCTTTATGTCGGATGCCCCATCGATCGCGTCTACAAATTTAACGCCGGTCGAGGCATGTTGGGCAGTGACCACGACGATGTAGAGGTGCTAGTAAGCAAACGACTCAATTTGTTGAAAGCGGGTGACGCCTACCGTATTGAACGCGAATTGCCCAATGGGGCGGTGGTAGAGATTCGGGGTACCCCGCTGGGTGATGGCGGTTATGTGACAACGTACACCGATATTTCCGACTACCGCAATGTTTTGGATGAACTAGAGCGCGCCAAGGCCATGCTAGAGCAGCGGGTGCAGGAGCGCACACAGGCGCTTTCCGCCGCTAACGAGTCGATGCGAGAAGAAAACAAGCTGCGGGCGAGGTTAGAGAAAGAGCTCAACGAAGCCTACGCGTCTAAAACGCAGTTTCTTGCCGCCGCGAGCCACGACTTACTGCAGCCGATTAATGCAGCGCGTTTATTTGTCAGTGCAGTGCAGGCGCGCCCCGAAGTGACGGCGGCAGATACGCTGCGAGAGGAAGTAAGCCATATCGACGACGCGCTGTCGGGCGCAGAGAACTTGATCAATGCGCTGCGCGAAATGGCGCGTTTGGATTCGGGCAAGCTCAGTGCCAAGCGAGAAAACTTTAGCATCGACGAGTTGATGAAAACCCTGACCCGAGAGTTTGCGTTGTTTGCCGAACAAAAGGGTCTGCAACTGGACTATGTGTCTAGCAAGGCTTGGGTGTATTCCGATCCCGCGCTGCTGAGACGCGTGCTGCAAAATTTCCTTGCCAATGCGGTGCGCTACACCAACAGCGGGAGAATCTTATTTGGTTGTCGCCGCCGTAAAGGTGGTCTGCAAATTCAGGTTATCGACACCGGTCCTGGTATCCCCGGCGACGCCATGCAGCGAATTTTTAAAGAGTTTGAGCGCCTGTCTGATACCCGCAACATCGAAGGCCAAAAGGGCCTTGGCTTAGGGCTGTCGATATCGCAGCGTATCGCCCAGGTGTTGGGCCATGAAGTGGTTGTCGTAAGTGAGCTTGGCAATGGCTCGATGTTTGCTATCGACGTGCCCTATGGCCAGGCAGTAGCGAAACAATCACCTAAACCCAAGGTCATGGGTGATCTTGCTGGGGTAACAGTGTTGTGTGTAGACAACGAAATGCACATTGTGCGTGGTATGCGTGCTTTGTTGGAGCAGTGGGGCTGTCACGTAGTCACGGCGGCTAACTTGCGCGAATCGCTTGAAAATTGGACGTTATCGTCACCGCCTGACATGATCATCGTGGACTATCACCTAGACGATGGTGAGTTGGGTACCGCGTTGGTGGAGACCTTGCGACTGCACTGGAAGGTTGCGCTGCCGTCAATTGTGATTTCAGCGGACGACAGCGAAGCGGTGCGCGAGCACGTTAAACAGTTGGGGATTCATTATTTGTCCAAGCCGGTGCCGGCCGCATCACTGCGCGCCACTATGCGTGGCTTGATTCGCCAGAGTAAGCGCGCCTAGCTCAAACTGGGCGCTTGAATATCGAGTTGGCTGATCATCAGTACCGCTTGGGTGCGTGAACTCACGCCGAGTTTGCGGAAAATTTCAGTCACGTGCGCCTTAACGGTGGCTTCGGTCACGTTCAGTTCGTAAGCGATTTGCTTGTTGAGCAGGCCTTCGGCCAACATCACGGCGACTTTAAACTGCTGTGGTGTCAGTTGCGACATCAGTTGGCTGATGTCTGTGTCTTCTACTTCATCCAGGGCTTGTAAATCGACGTTGCAGTGCGGTGGCAGGTAGATGTCTCCCATTTTGACGACGTCCAAGGCGCGAGCAATTTCCGCCGGTTCAGCACTTTTAGATAAGAACCCCGCCGCGCCCTGGCTTATCGCTTTGCCGATAATGTCGTCGCCATCGTTGGCCGAGATCATCATGACCGGAATTTGGGGGAAGTTGTTCACCAAATAAATGAGACCACTTAAGCCCTTGGCGCCGGGGATGTGTAGATCTAATAACACCAGTTGAATGTTGTCCTCTCGCTGGCAGATGTCCTGCAGCGCACTGATGTCAGATGCCTCGAGAATCTGAGAGTCATCGCGGTTGTGTTGTGCAATGGTCTGCGTAAGCGCCACCCTAAACAGCGGGTGATCATCGGCAATGACAAGTTTTGCGGGGTTAGGCAAAAGGGTAACTCCATTTTTATCGTTTTGTAAGCATGCTTATGATGGCACGATCTATCTGGTTCTGAAAGCCTTGTCGACATCTGGTTAGACTTTGGTCGAATATAGACTAATGGCTAATAGGTTTACAAGTCCTCATGTTGCAGTCTAAGCCTCGGTAATAACCAAAAGAAACAATAATTCTCACGAGGGGAAAAACATGAAAACAGTACAGAAAAGCTTGCTCGCAGGTGCGGTAGCCTTAGCCTTTGCTGCTCCATCTATGGCGGCATTTACTGTGGATCTGGGAGATCAAGGCAGCATTTCATTCGGCGGTTACATCAAAATGGATATGCGTCACGTGTCTGGTGACCTGCCTTACACTGATTACTGGCGCAGCCAAGCAAGCGCTGCTGGCGATTTTTCTCAGACGGCTTTCTCAATGAAAGAGTCTCGTTTGACCACTACCTACAAGCGCAATGGTGTCACTGCCTACGTGGGCTTCGACCTGTACGGTGCCTCTGACGGCAACGAAGTGGTATCTAACTCAGAAAAACTGCGTCTGCGTCAGGCTTTCATCAGCTACAACGGCTGGAAAGTAGGTCAAGCGTGGTCAAAAGCGGTTAACCTGATCGCCATCCCTGAAGCCATTGACTTTGCGGGTCCTCTGGTTGGTCAAGTGTTTGTTCGTCAGCCTCAAATCAGCTACACCAGTGGTAACTGGTCGTTCTCGGTTGAAAACCCCGAAACCTACGCCGGCGGTGTTATCGCTACTCGTTCAAACGGTGCAGGTACCACGTCTTCTAACCCAGACGAATCAATCCCTGATTTCATTGGTTCATACGCTACTAAAGGTGACTGGGGTAACGTCCAAGCTAACGCTATTGTGCGCAACGTATCTGTTGGCGGCAAAGACCACGTAGCAAAAGCCTTCGGTGCGGCAGCGAAATTGAAGTTCGGTCAAGACGACGTACGCATGCAGTTGAACGTGGGTGAGTGGGGCCGCTACATCGGCGCTGGTCAAGGCGTTGAAATGGCAGACTTCGATGGCGACGGTGACATGGAAATGGATTCAACCATCGCATACACCATTGCTTACCGTCACGTGATGGGTGATGGCTGGCGCACCAACGTCTACTACGGCGGCATGGAAGGTGATGAATCAGATCGTTCGCGCAGCCACTTTGGCGCCAACGTCATGACTACTATCGCTCCCGGTATTACCGGTGGTGTAGAAGTAGGTCGTTACACTGTTAGCGATGGTGACAGAAACGACAGCTCTAAGTACCTGCAGTTGATGGTTAAGTTCGGCTTGTAAGACTTTACGTTACACGGCCGGCTAATCCCCGGCCACATCATTAAATAATATTAATAAATGGAGGGTCTACCATGGCTTTCAAGAGTGAAGACGACGCCAAGGCATATTGGTCGGAAAACGTCAGCCTGATGATCAAATTAATGGTCATTTGGTTTGTTGTTTCTTTCGGATGCGGCATCTTACTGGCAGATGTTCTCAACACTATCCAGATCGGTGGATACAAGTTGGGCTTCTGGTTCGCACAACAAGGTTCTATTTATGCGTTCTTGATTTTGATTTTCTACTACGCCAAGGCGATGGGGAAATTGGACGCTAAATACGGCGTAGACGGCGAATAGGAGAATAATCATGGATCTGCAAACAATCACCTATATCGTTGTGGGCTTTACCTTCGCCCTATACATCGGTATTGCGATCTGGGCCAAAGCGGGCTCAACCAAAGAGTTCTATGTCGCTGGCGGCGGTATTAACCCCGTAGCTAACGGTATGGCAACGGCGGCTGACTGGATGTCAGCAGCATCATTCATTTCAATGGCTGGCTTGATCGCTATGTCATACGGCGGTAACGGCGGTTCTGTGTTCTTGATGGGCTGGACCGGCGGCTATGTAATTCTGGCAATGTTACTTGCTCCTTACCTGCGTAAGTTCGGCAAGTTTACCGTGCCTGAGTTCATCGGCGACCGCTACTACTCAAACACTGCTCGCGTTGTAGCAGTAGTATGTTTGATCATCGTTTCAGTGACCTATGTTATTGGTCAGATGAAAGGTGTGGGTGTAGCGTTCTCTCGCTTCCTCGAAGTTGATTACGATACAGGTCTGTACATTGGTATGACCATCGTATTCATTTACGCGGTATTCGGTGGTATGAAAGGTATTACTTACACTCAGATCGCTCAATACTGTGTACTGATTCTGGCGTACACCATTCCTGCGATCTTCATCTCGCTGCAACTGACTGGCAACCCTCTGCCCCAATTGGGTCTGGGTGGTTCACTGGCTGACGGCACACCACTGTTGGTTCGCCTTGACCAGGTGGTTACCGACCTCGGTTTTGCGAACTACACCACGGGTCCTCGTCTGAGCACTTTGAATATGTTCGTATACACCATGTCTCTGATGATCGGTACCGCGGGTCTGCCCCACGTCATTATCCGCTTCTTCACTGTACCAACTGTTAAGGACGCACGTTCTTCAGCGGGTTGGGCGCTGGTATTCATCGCGATTCTGTACACCACTGCTCCTGCAGTTGCAGCTATGGCTCGCTTGAACCTGCACGAAACCATCCAGCCTGCTGCTACCGGTGAAAACCTGGCGTATGCAGATGCACCTGCTTGGTTCTCTAACTGGGAAAAAACCGGTCTGTTGAAGTTTGAAGATAAGAACGGCGACGGCAAAATCCAATACTACAATGACAAATCTGCAGCTGGCCAAGCACTGGCAGCCGAAAAAGGCTGGGCAGGCAACGAGCTGAAAGTGGATAACGACATCTTGGTATTGGCTAACCCCGAAATCGCGCAACTGCCTAACTGGGTTATCGCTCTGGTAGCGGCCGGTGGTCTGGCAGCGGCATTGTCTACAGCAGCGGGCCTGTTGTTGGCGATCTCTTCATCAATTTCTCACGATTTGATGAAAGGTGTTTTCAGACCTGATCTGGATGAAAAGTCTGAGTTGATGTACAGCCGTATTGCCATGGCCGGTGCCATTATGGTGGCAGGTTACCTCGGTCTTAATCCTCCAGGCTTCGCGGCGGGTACTGTGGCATTGGCCTTCGGTCTGGCGGCCTCATCTATCTTCCCCGCGTTGATGATGGGTATCTTCAGCAAGCGCATTAACAAAGAAGGCGCTATTGCCGGCATGATCGCAGGTATCGTAGTCACCCTGTTCTACGTGTTCCAGCACAAAGGCTTCCTGTTCGTTGGTGACTGGAAATACCTCGAAAGCTTGGGTTCTAACTGGTTCTTTGGTATTGAAGCTAATGCCTTCGGCGCCGTGGGTGCTGTGGTTAACTTCATCGTTGCCAACATTGTGACTGGTATGACCAAGCCTGTACCGCAAGACGTACAAGACATGGTTGAGCATATCCGCGTACCTTCTGGTGTGGCGGCTGCACAAGACCACTAATTAGCAATAATTAGATAATGTCGGAAGGGCGCCAGTGGCGCCCTTTTTTTTGGGCGGGTGTTGAGCTAACTGAGTGGCTCTAACGTCATCATGGCAAGATATTGATCAGTCATTTACTACAGTAAACTTCCCCACAACATTTTGCCCTTCTTCGTTATAGCTGCCTCGTTAACGCTCAAGGTAATGTTTTTCTCTTCGCGGCACGATGTTTCAAGATGCTGTCATCATACTCAAGCCGAAAATCGGAAGCATGGATGCTGACGTTTAGCCTCCATGGATGGATTTTCGGCGGTTCGGCTGAGTATGTGGCAGCATCAGGATTACGTTGATTTTCGAACAGTCCCCTTGTTTTTCGAACAAGGTCCCACGGTTGTTTAAACAAGATTGCACGGACGTTAAAACAAGGTCCCACAGCAATAAAAAACCACTAACTTTGACCAAGGTCGTATCTGAACCGCCTGTTTGTCGTGCTATAGTCAGGCTTTCCATTTCATCACAACAACAAGAAGAAGAGACCTATGCTGTTTACCAACAAACACGTGATTGTGGCATTCATCGTCGCGCCAATTTTAGCGGTTATTACCTATTATGCGGTTGACTACGTGGTAGCTGAAAAGCCCCAGGTGGCGCAGAAGGGCGCCAACTACAAATTGGCTACGCGCCCAAATTGTTTACATAAAAGTGGCATGTGCGGTTTTTTTAATGGCGATGTGGAATTCGATATTTTTTGGGAAGGCAAGGATAGTGGCTACGGTGTTGTCAAAGTTATCTCCAAGAGGCTGCCGCTAAGTGGTATAAAGATGGCTTTTGGGGATCCCAACCAAACTTTGCCAATGGATCTGGTGATGAGTGAGGGGAATCCGCTAGAGTGGAGCGCGCCCTTGAACTATCACCCCGCGGCGGACGAAACGATCCACGTGGTCGCTTCGATTAATGATAGCTTGTATTTTGGTGAAGCCACTGCTGCCTTTTTCGATTACGAAACCTCGTATCACAAAGACTTCAGGAAGGAATAACGCTGGTGAGCGAGCAGGAGCTTAGCCCCGAATTAATGATGGTCGTCGAATTCTTGGCGACCTGTCCTCCCTTCGACCTTCTGCAGGAATCCATTCTGCATCGAGTGG
Source organism: Cellvibrionales bacterium (assembly GCA_024639455.1). Classification (GTDB taxonomy): domain Bacteria; phylum Pseudomonadota; class Gammaproteobacteria; order Pseudomonadales; family JAHEIH01; genus JAHEIH01. The sequence continues at coordinate 218,371 of JAHEIH010000027.1, read as the reverse complement.
CGCAAAATATTGAAATCAATTATTACCGCCGCGGCCATGTTTGTGGTTCCAAGAATCCCGCTGACCTTCGGGTCATTCGCAGCGGGGCGATTGATATTATCGCCGACGATAAGCGTCTGTTAGACCGTATGGGGGCGGGGGAGAGTTACATCTTGTCAGAGATGTACCGCGAGAACCCCGATCTGACAGTCATCCTTTACGAAGATTCCTTGGTTTACACGGTTCCCGAAGCCATATTTAAGGAATTGTCGTCAAACCATCGCGACGTTGACCGCCACTACCATCGGCAGTTGCACCGCCGCCTGCGGCGGGCTGCACGCTACACGCCAGAACCTAACAATCTGATGCGCCGTGTCGACAGCGTAATGACGCGTGAAGTGCTCAGTTTTACGCCCAGTCAAACCATCCAAGACGTTGCTAGGGTGATGTCGGAACGGCGCGTGTCTTCTGGGCTCATTTCTGTTGATGGCGTGTTGGTGGGAATCATTACCGATCGAGATCTTCGGAGCCGGGTTGTCGCCGAGGGGTTAGACGTGACGACCCCGGTGGAAGACATTATGACCATTGCACCTAAAGCGATGCATGTGGACGCTACAGTGTTTGACGTGACCTTGTTTATGGTGCGCAACAAAATCCACCACCTGCCCATTGTGGCGGCGAGCGACGATCGCACGGTACTTGGGATTGTCACCACCTCCGACCTGATGTTGGCCCGCCAAGATGATCCGGTGAATCTAGTACAGCACCTGAGTCGGGCCTTGAATATTGACGCCATGCGCGCGGTAGTCGACAGTCTGCCCGTGACCATGACGGAGTGGGTGGGTGCCGGTATTAAATCCAACCAGATTAGCCATTTCCTTACTGCCATCAGCGATGCGGTCACAAAGCGTTTGATCGAGCTCGGACAGGAAAAATTAGGTCCATCTCCAGTGCCTTTTGCTTGGTTGGGTTTCGGCTCCCAGGGCAGGGCAGAGCAGCTGATTAATGCTGACCAAGATAACGGTATGGTCATTCACGATAGTATGAAGCCGGAGCAGGCGGACTACTTTAAAAAGCTTGCCACCTTCGTTTGTGATGGTTTGGATGCCTGCGGTTACGTTTACTGCCCTGGCAAGATCATGGCCATGACCGATACCTGGCGTATGCCATTAAAGGGCTGGTGTTACACCGTGGATGGCTGGACCAACCAACCCACTCCAGATGCGGTGATGCGGGTCAGTATTTTTTTCGATATTCGCCATATCTACGGCGACGAATCACTGACACAGACGTTGCAGAATCACATGCTTGATCGCACGAGTCGCAACAGTATTTTTCTATCGGCTCTGGCGGACAACGTATTGCAATACAGTCCACCACTGGGTGTATTTAGGCGCTTTGTGGTAGAGCGCAACGGCGAGCATAAAGATAGCTTCAATCTTAAAAAGCGCGGCGTGATTCCCATTATCGATATGATGCGAATCCACTCGCTGGCCAACCACATAAACGCGGTGAACACCACCGACCGAATTAACGCCTTGATCAAGGCCAAGGTGATGACGGTAAAAGATGGTCGTAATATGCAGGATGCGTTTGACTACATCATGCAACTGCGAGTGGAAAATATGGCGACCACCATCCAGCACGAGGGGGCTAGCCACGTCGACAATTATCTTGACCCGGATAAACTACCCGACGTTAAACGGCGCCACCTTAAAGATGCCTTTGAGGTAGTGCACGACGCACAAGGCTTTATCAAAACGCGTTATCGCTCTGGTCTTGCCTAATGCGCTACTGGTATTTGGCGCTAAAGCGTGCTTGGTACGCTCGCAAACTTCGTGGCTATCAAGTACATGCTTTTTTCGATGCTGCACTGCCAACGCTTAATGCTTTTAGTGACGACGTTGAATTTCTGGCGATTGATATAGAGACCACTTCGCTTAAGCCCGACGAGGGTGAAATTGTCAGTATCGGTTGGGTGCCGCTCATCAATGGTAGCGTGGTATTAAAAGAGTCGCGTCATATTGTGGTAAGTATTCGCCGTGAGGTGGGGCAAAGCGCTGTATTTCACAATATCAGTGACGAAGAGCTTACCTATGGCGAACGCGCTAGCGAGATGTTTTGGCAGTTGATGCGCGCTGCCAATGGCCGTGTGTTGGTATTTCACAATGCGCAGATCGATATGGGCTATTTAAATAAGTTGTCACGTCGGCTTATCGGTGCGCCATTAGCTGCCCCGATTGTCGATACACTGCAATGGGAAAAGAGTAAAATTCTTAAGCGTTACCACCATATCCCTACCGACACATTAAGGTTGCACGCCTGTCGTCGACGCTATAACTTGCCCGACTATCCTATCCACAACGCCCTCAGTGACGCCCTCGCGACCCTAGAGCTGCTGCAGGCACAGATTTCCTACCTTGGCCATCGGGCCATGCTAAAAGAAATTCTTAAAAAGTCAGGTTTTTGATTTTTTTGTTACAATTATGTGTTTTTTTGTAACTTGGTTGTACTAAAATGGTGTCATGTTTGATATTCGTCATCACGGCGCCGTCGACGGCGTTACAGGCTCCTGTCATCAGCTCATGTTTGCTGACGGTAAGTCGTTGCTGATCGATTGTGGTCTTTTTCAAGGCAGTGACAGTTCTCCCTATGGCTCCGATGAAAATAATGTCGCCATCGATTTTGATATCGAAGGGGTCGTGGCGCTGGTGTGTACCCATGTTCATACTGACCACATAGCCCGTTTACCCTTCTTGGTGGCGGCGGGTTTTGATGGCCCCATCTACTGTAGTTTTCCGAGTGCCATTTTGCTGCCTGAAGTATTGCGCGAAGCAGTAAAGATGAGCGGTATTCGTAATAAAGACCACATTGAAGCCATTGTCGAAAAGATAGAAAAACAATTGAGGCCCCTCAGTTACGGCGCTTGGGCGTTGATTCATCCGCTTGTTTCGATCCGTTTGCAGCCCGCGGGGCATATCCTAGGATCGGCGTTCGTAGAATGCAGTATTTTAGGCCAAGGTAGGTTGGTTTTTTCGGGCGACCTTGGTTGTGATGATGCGGTGCTACTGCCCGAGCCCAAGAGTCCTCCAAAAGCGGATTGTCTAGTGATTGAAGCGACCTATGGCGACCGTTACCATGAACATCGTGCCGCCCGTCGCGAGCATCTTGCAGCCTGTATTGAGCGTGCCGTTGAAGATCTCGGCGCTATACTGATTCCCGCTTTCAGTCTGGGAAGAACCCAAGAGCTACTTTACGAAATTGAAGCCATCCTTACTGAGCGTATTCACTTGGAAGAGACGCGAGGGGCATGGTCGGATATTGCTGTGATCGTAGATTCGCCTTTGGCAGCAACGTTCACCAAAATATATCGGCGACTCAAACCGTATTGGGATGACGAGGCAAAGCAGTTGGTGGAGCGCGGCCGAAGACCGTTGAACTTCAGCAAGATGATTACCGTCGACAACCATCAAGCCCACGAGCGAGTGGTTGAGCACTTGCGACAAACCGCTCGTCCGGCGATTGTGATTTCGGCCAGCGGTATGTGTAACGGTGGTCGTATCGTTAATTATTTAAAGGCTCTGTTACCTGATCCCCGCACCGACGTGCTGTTTGTCGGTTATCAAAGCGGTGATTCAGTCGGGCGAAAATTACAGCAAGGGGTAAATTCGGTATTTATCGATGGTGAAAAAATTCCAGTACGTGCCAAGGTTCACACCATCAATGGGTTTTCAGCTCATGCCGATAAGCATGGTTTGTTAAAATTTGTTGATGGTATTACAGAGTCGCCAAAAGAAGTGCGAATTGTACATGGCGATGACAGCGCCAAGTTGTCACTGCAGAAGGCAATTCAGCAACGCTTGCCTGATGCGAATGTATGGATTCCCTAGAAGTGAACCCGCAGGCCGGCGGTAACGCCATCAACGCTTATATTTGAATTGATACCGTCCAAATCTTCTAATTCAATCGTTAATTTGCGATAGCCTAGGCGTGCACTCATGTCTATTACCGCGTTGTCGATGAATTGGTAGGCGACACCCGCTTGAAAGTCTCGCAAGCTATGGTCGCCCACGCTGAGTGCATTGAAATCACCATAGACCGAGAGGTCGGTTGATACGATGCCAATTTCGCCGGCGGCGTACAGCATAGGGATATATCCCGAGAAGGTGGTTTCTTCGACCAGTACATCGGTGCTCGAATAGACGCTGAAATCACCATCCACTTTGCGGATGTTTAGGCCTAAATCCAAACTGATCAAACCATTGTCGAGCAGTTCGTAGTACATCACAACGTCAGTTTGATCGATGTTAGCTGCGGCGCTCGTCAGGTTGGAGCCATTGTAGACATTAATGCCAGTGACATTGTTGCCCTGAAGGTCGAGCGAAGTGTTGCGCAGCATCAGGTTGGGCAGCAAGGGGATGGGATGTTCAAAAGCTAAATAGCTAACCGCAGGACTATTGCTATCGAACTCAGTGCTACTATCGCTTGATAGGCTACTCAGTGAACCGCTGGTAGAGGTCTTCCAATAATCGGAACCGATATACAAGCCAATCAATGTGTCGGCTTGGGCAAGAGGCGACAATGTACACGCTACAGTGACAGCTAAGACGGACAATCCTTTGCCAATCGAGAAATCCATACCCCATCCCTTTTTTGGTTTTTTTTAGTGGTCAGCAAATTCTAGCAAAGCTCAATTAAATCGCTAGCTTATTTTTGAAATTCTTTTGTCGTTTCAATACATACGGCATAATGACAAGTTCAGAATAAAGGAAAACCGTGCAATACGATCTCGTCATCAAGCGCAGCTCTCGTCGTAAGACCGTGGCACTGCGCATTATCAATTCCCGCACGGTAGAATTACGCGCACCGCAATGGGTGTCTGATGACTACTTGTCGGCCCTGCTCAAAAAACGTGAAGCCTGGTTGCACCGAATGTTGGCCTCGTGTCCCGAACCGATGGCTTACCACGATGGCGCCACCGTTATGATGTACGGCGATGCCCATACACTGCGTTGGTATCGCCCGCAGGGGCGCGGCGATGTTTGCCTCGTTGAGAATATCATCTATCTACCTGTCAGCAATGAGCAGGCGGCGGCAAAAGCGCTCGCCAAGTTTCTACGTGAACGAGCCGTAAAGGAGCTCACCGCGCGTTGCCAAACATTGGCGGCACAAGTCGGCCGCAAACCGTCGCAGATCAATGTGCGAAGTTTCACGGCCCGGTGGGGGAGTTGCGACAGCAAGGGCGTCATCAAATTCAATTGGCGTTTGATTATGGCGCCCCCTGAGGTACGTGATTATGTGATTTTTCATGAATTGGCGCACATGGTAGAGATGAATCATTCGGCGCATTTTTGGCGTGAAGTGGCCAGTTGGGTACCGAATTACAAGGCGCATTGTGCCTGGCTAAAACAACATGGGCCGCTGCTCTTAGCGGTGTAATAGTCTCCTCGACGATGAGGCAAAAAAAAGCCCCCTACAATGCAGTGTTACGCATGGTAGGAGGCATCTCGCAGAGATGGCGACAAGGAAAAACCTACGCGCCGAAGACCGCCTTGAAGATGGTGAAGAAGATGATCGCCATAATCGCGCCCGCGGGCAGTGTTACCAACCACGATAAGAAAATGCCGCCGATCACGTTCAGGTTCAACGCGCCAATACCTCGCGCCAGACCTACACCCAATACCGCACCCACCAAGGTGTGAGTGGTTGAAATAGGCAGGCCGAAGTAAGAGGCTACTACCACAGTAGAGGCTGCGCCTAGTTCGGCCGCGAAACCACGGCTAGGCGTAAGTTCGGTGATTTTCTTGCCAATGGTCGCCATTACTTTGAAACCAAAGGTCGCCAAGCCGGCCACAATACCTAAGCCACCGAGCAACAAAATCCAAGAAGGCATAGTAGACTTGGCACCGACCACACCGGTAGAGACGACATTAACAACAGCGGCTAATGGACCTACGGCGTTAGCCACGTCGTTAGAACCGTGGGCGAAGGCCATGGCACAGGCGGTAAACACCATCAAGATAGCGAACACGCGCTCAACGTTGTAGAAGCGGTCCGCGCCTTCTTTGCTCTCGTCGCGCTTGATGCGGCTCAGTAGGTAAGCGCCAAAGATGGCTACAATGACACCTACGATGGCCGAGTAGAACATCGACTCGCCCATGCTCAGCTTCATGCCAATGTCTTTAAAGACGTGCTTCAGGCCCTTCAGGAAGGTCACCATGGAAATCAGGAAGCCGACGGCGAACATGTAGAAGGGGATGTATTTTTTGGCGCGCTCGTAGGGGTTTTCTTGTTGCAGAATCAGCTTTTGAACGCTGACAAACAACATGTAAGAAATCGTGCCCGCGAGCACCGGTGATACCACCCAGCTCATCACGATGTTACCAACTTTACCCCAGCTCACCGTGTCGAAGCCGATACCAAAGGCGGCGAAACCTACAATCGCACCTACGATGGAGTGGGTGGTCGATACCGGCCAGCCACGCGCCGAGGCAATCGCTAACCAGGTACCCGCCGACAGCAATGCCGCCAACATGCCATACACCAGGTAGTGCGGTGTTTCGGCCATGATCATGGGATCGATGATGCCCTTGCGAATGGTTGAAGTGACCTCGCCGCCGGCTAAATAGGCGCCGAGAAACTCAAATATCATCGCGATAAGGATCGCTTGTTTAACGGTTATCGCTTTTGATCCAACCGACGTTCCCATCGCATTCGCGACATCGTTGGCACCTACACCCCAAGCCATGAAAAAGCCGAAGATGCACGCAAGTGCAAGCAAAATCATGCTGTATTGACTTAAAATATCCATAGTTCCGTACTCTTAATGCGTTGATCTAGATAAGCGGCGCTTATCGAGCCATAAACAGTTGCATGCGACTACCAACGCGCTGAGCACGGTTGGACAAGTCACCAATTTTGTCGATGATCTTGTACAAGAACATCGCTTTAATCGCGGGAATATCTTCCTCAATGGCCAACAATTTGGCGCGGATCGCGCGCTCGGCGTCATCCGCCAAACCTTCTTTCGAATCCAGTTGGTCCAAAATTTCGGTGATGATGGTGATTTCCTTACCTTTAAATCCACTTTCTAACAATTCGTCCAACTCGTTAATAGCGCTTTGGGCGTGGTGCGCAACTTGCAACGAACTCGCAACGAAATTGACAAAATCTTCGCTAATCGCAGCGGGGATTTCCATTTTTCGACCCAGCATAGTGCCGGCAATGTCGCGCGCGCCGTTGGCAATTTTGTCTTGCAGGGTAATCATTTCCAACAAGTCAGTGCGCGGCACGGGAAGAAATAGGCTCGAGGGTAGGTCGAGACGGAATTGACGTTTTAGGTCGTCGGCATTGTGCTCTAAATCGCGGATAGTGTTGTAGGAGGCTTCGGCTTTAGCCCAGTCGCCCGCAATGGCGGCCTCGATGAAGTTGCTTAGTTCGTCACTGCACGTGATGACGGCGGTCATGTGTTGCTGAAGGGGTTTGATGGGAGATTTTCCAAACAAATCAGAGACTGTACTTCTCATGATGGTTGCTACCTAATCGTTATACACAGCGTGCATATTAACAGTGCACGCTGTGTTGTACAGTCTTGACAAATAGCTTTTTTTGGTTATTTTCCGCGCAATTCTAGGCGGCGCAAAAACTCCGACATAATCTGCATATATAGCTCGTCGCCCAGGTAAACGTCCTCCACATTGTGGTCGAGGCTGGGATTGTCGTTCACTTCTAGCACGTAGGCGTTGCCTTCACGGTATTTAATGTCTACCCCATAAAGGCCATTGCCCGCGACTTTGGCGGCTTTAAGCGCTGCATTCAGCACCCCTTTTGGCACCTCAAAGGTCGGTAGAGTTTCAAAACCGCCTGACTGACTGCGCTTCTTGCCGTGGTTGTAAATCTGCCAGTGGTTACGCACCATGTAATACTTACAGGCGTACAAGGCGCGACCGTTCAAGACACCGATACGCCAGTCGTGGTCGGTGTACATAAACTCCTGCGCTAATACCAACGCGGTTTCATTGAAGAGCTGCGCTAAGTGTTCGGCCAATTCATCACGCGTTTTTACCTTGTAAACACCGCGTGAGAAAGACCCTTCGGGCATTTTTAAGACAAGTGGATAGCCAAATACACTTTCTAGGTGGGCTAGGGTGGTATCACTCGCGTCGCTGATCACCTCGGTCTTCAAACAGGGCACTTTGTGGTAGCTAAAGGCGTCTTGCAAGTAGACTTTGTTGCAGCAGCGCAGGATCGACGAGGCGTCATCCATGACGACCAAGCCCTCGCGCTCGGCCTTGGCCGCCAGGCGATAGGTGTGGTGGTCGATGGCTGTCGTTTCACGAATGAATAATGCGTCGTAGTTGGCGATGCTTTGCAGGTCTTCAGCCGCGATGGTTTCCGCCGCAATACCCAACTTACGGGCAGCCCGAACAAAGCGGCTTATTGCCTCCTTGTCTGACGGCGGCAGGGCTTCTTCGGGGTTGACCAAAATCGCCATGTTCCAGCGGGCCTTCTTGGTACTACTGGTTTTCCACACCACGCGGGTGAAGTTGTCTAACGCTTCATCAAAACGCGCTTTTTCTTCTCCTAGTAAGTCGGAGGGCGACAAAGCATGCAGTCGCACGTGGTACTTCCCGCTGTGGCTCTTGAGGGTCATCATCAAGGCCGGGCTGGAATACTGTTGAAACATTCGCTTGGCGAGCTTTTGCAGGGGCTCGAGTGCACAGGCGCCAAAGTACACTGGGTACTCGCCGTCGGCGATGTCACTCCCGGCGGGTAGGTTGGCTTCCATTCGCGAGAGGCGAAACTCAACATCGCCGTCGCTACCGCGAAGTGCGTTTATGCTGCGAACGCTGGGCAGTACGCGGTGTTCGCGTGCTTCAGCCAGCAGCGAACAGTAATAGCCGCGGCTCAAATAGTGCTCGGTATCGCACAAATTAATGATACGGGTGGTGCCCTCATTTAGCTTGGGGTAGTCGCGTAAATACTGCTCGAAACTAATGGTGGCCTGGGGTTGGCCATAGGCGATTTCGTCGTTATCAACGACAATCAGGGTTTTGCTCACGGAGTGATCCTAAGGAGGGGTAAGATGCGCAAAGTATGGATCAAAAACAAAGCGTGTCAATTGTCTAAAATGCAAAATTTTTGCACGTTTTGGGGGGGTATTTTCAGCCCCCAAATTGCAGCCGTAAATCCCTCGATGCCAAGGCCATCAATGCTTCGATGTTCTTGATGTTGGGATAGTTGGGGCGAATGATAAAGGCCAGTTCGCGGTGTGGGCCGGGTTCGTCTAGCGGTAGTTTTACCAACTCCGGATGAATATCGACCAACTGATCGACCGCGATCTCTGGCACCAAGGTGCTGCCCATTTTACCGACTACCAGTTGGATCAGCGTTGTTAGGCTAGTGGCGCTGAGCGAGTGGGTGGCGTGGCTGTCTAACTTACACGCTGCCAAGGCGTGGTCTTTTAAGCAGTGGCCTTCACTTAGGAGCATCAGTTGATGATCAATCAGTTCCTCGGCGTGCATCACCGGGCTTGCGGGCGCTAAGTCACTGTGGCTGACCCAGTAGAAGTTTTCCTTCCAAAAGCTAAAGCTTAAAAGGCCATCACAATCGTAGGGTAGGGCAAGTATGGCACAGTCCAATTCGCCGCGGCGCACCTTGTCGACCAATACATGCGACTGCTCCTCTGCCACACTCAACTGCAGATCGGGGTAGTCGGCGCCGATACCGGGCAACAGGCGCGGTAATAAATAGGGGGCAATAGTGGGAATCATGCCCATGCTTAGCGGGCCGCTCAAGACCTTACCGTGGGTTTGGCCAAGTCGCATGATGTCTTCGATCTGTACTTGAATGCTACTGGCTTTGTCGAGCACTTCCTGCCCAAGCGGGGTCACCAGCACCTTCTTATTATCACGCTCAAATACCGCAAATCCCAATTGCTGCTCCATGTCTTGCAGGGCCGTGCTCAACGCCGATTGCGAGATGTTGCACTCCTCCGCAGCTCGGCGAAAATGAAGTGTGCGGCCAACGGCAAGTGCGTACTTGATCTGTTTTAACGAAATCATGCAAGATCCCTTTGATAGGTTTTTCCGAAGATTAAGTTAGATAATACAAGATTTATCAATCGGTACAAGATCATTAATATACAACTCATCAAGTCATTAACGACTTTTTACTAACTGTCATTTATCCGAGGAGACTTTCCAATGGCACTGATCAATACAGCAATTAAACCTTTTAAAGCACAAGCTTTCCGCGATGGCGAGTTCATCGAAGTGACCGAGGCCGATGTGAAAGGTAAGTGGGCCATTTTCTTCTTTTACCCCGCTGATTTCACTTTCGTATGCCCCACTGAATTGGGCGATCTGGCTGACTACTACGAAGAACTCCAAAGCCGTGGCGTAGAAGTGTACTCAGTTTCAACTGACACCCACTTCACCCACAAAGCATGGCATGAGACTTCTGAGACTATCGGCAAGATCAAGTACACCATGATCGGCGACCCTACTGGTGCCATCACTCGCAACTTCGAAGTGATGCGCGAAGACCAAGGTTTGGCTGACCGCGGTACCTTCCTTGTAGACCCAGAAGGCGTGATCCAAGCGATGGAAATCACCGCTGAAGGCATAGGCCGTGACGCCGGCGAACTGGTTCGCAAAGTTAAAGCAGCGCAGTACGTAGCCGCCAACCCCGGTGAAGTATGCCCTGCGAAATGGAAAGAAGGCGAAGCGACCCTGGCGCCTTCATTGGACCTGGTTGGCAAAATCTAAGCCCAACGACTTCCCTCGGGGTGCTTCGGCACCCCAACGTCGACAAAGCAATAGGAGCGTTTAGCATGTTGAACAACGATATTTTGAAAGCCTTAACCAGTTATGCCGAAAGCATGACACAATCGGTCAGCTTCGTGCTGCAAACAGGCAGCCACAGCAAGCGCGCAGAGTTGGTCGATTTTTTAGCAAAGATTTGCAGCGTGTCAGATAAACTGACATTCGAAGAGCGCGATATGGCCGACACATTGCGCAGCCCCATTAGTTTCACCCTGTTGGCCGATGGCCAACCCACCGGTGTGATCTTTTCGGGTATTCCAGGCGGCCACGAATTTAACTCACTGGTGTTAGCTATGCTGCACGCCGGTGGGCGAGACATGAAAATTGATGCCAGTGTCGCCGAGTTGGTTAAAGGTGTTGAGCAGGACATGCACTTTGAGGTATTTGTCAGCCTCAGTTGCCATAACTGTCCCGACGTTGTGCAGGCGCTTAATCAGTTCGCCTTGTTGAATCCCCGTATACGTTCCGAAATGATCGACGGTGGCCTTTTCCAAGATGAAGTGCAAAAGCGCGACTTGCAAGGCGTGCCCGCGGTTTACCTGAACGGTGAACTGTTCGCCAACGGTAAGGTCGATACTGCCATGTTGGTAGAAAAAATTATGGCGGTAGCCCCTGTCAAAGCGGCCCCTAAAGAAAGCCTGCCTATGCAAGACGTCACCGTTATTGGTGGCGGCCCCGCGGGTGTGGCGGCGGCGATCTACAGTGCCCGCAAAGGCCTGAAGGTGACCATCGTGGCAGACCGTTTCGGTGGCCAGTTGAAAGATACCATGGGTATCGAGAACTTGATCTCGGTGAAAGAAACCACCGGCCCTAAACTGTCGGGCAACCTGCGCGAGCACATGGAAGCTTACGATATTAATCTGCGCGAACACCTCAAGGTGGACAGTATCGAGCAGGGAGATCTGAAGCGTATTACTCTTAGTTCGGGTGAAGTGATCGAAAGCCGCAGCGTCATTTTAGCGACTGGCGCACGATGGAGAGAGCTGGGTGTGCCCGGCGAGAAAGAAAATATCGGCAACGGCGTGGCGTACTGCCCACACTGCGACGGCCCCTTCTTCAAAGGCAAAGACGTTGCTGTGATTGGTGGTGGTAACTCAGGTATCGAAGCTGCGCTGGATTTGGCGGGTATCGTGAAATCGGTCACCGTACTCGAGTTCGCCGATACCTTGCGCGCCGATCAAGTACTGGTTGATCAGGCCAAGAGGCGTGACAACATCACGATTATTACCAACGCCCAAACCACTGAAGTAACGGCGGCCAACGGCATGGTGGATGGATTGAACTACACCGACCGCGCCAGCGGCGAAGCCAAGCGCGTTGAGTTGGCCGGGGTGTTCGTACAGATCGGTCTGGTGCCCAATAGCCAGTTCGTGAAAGAGGTGGTCGACACCACCAAGCACGGTGAAATTGTGATTGACGAGAAGTGCCACACCTCGGCTGACGGTATTTACGCCTGCGGTGACGTGACCACCGTGCCCTTCAAGCAGATCGTCATCGCCATGGGCGAAGGTGCAAAAGCCTCACTGTCGGCGTTTGAATACCTGCTGAAGACACCTGTGCATGAACCTGCTGGGCAGGCAGAAGCGGCGTAGTCACGCGTTATTTACCACACCTTATGGGAGCTTGCTGGTGCAGCTTGCTCCCGCAGCGCTTAAACCTTCCAACTCTGCGTGCAGGGTTTTTCATCTTCCAGCCCCCCTCAACGTGTCTACTATCAAGTTATATACACGAAGAGGGTGTTGGTTTATGCGGTCATCAGAAACCTTAGATACAATCGTTGCAAGTGTTGAAAACGCCACCCGGATTACCGATCGGCCTAGTGCCATCGCACGTTACGTCGCCTCGGATCTTTACCAGCTTTTAGTGGGCGGCCGTTCTTTAACATCCGACGTGGTTGTGAATTATATGCCCCCCGAGCTACCTGAATACCAACTCGGTAAAGCGGTCTTTCAGTTGCTGATGAGTAGTGAATTTATTGGCGTTGAAGTGGCGACGATTGTTGAGAGTGATAACCGACTTTGCCGTGTCATTATTTCCAGTACGCGACTGGCTGAAATGAGCAAGTATCGCTTCGCCATTCGCCAAACGCACTTACATCGGTTTTTCAGCCCTGTATCGTAATGTTTAAAGCGCTCGCTTTGCCTACAAGCATCATTAACCATCGGCTGAGGGATAAACCGCCGCTTCAAGCTGATCTAGCAGTTTTTTAACCACCCCAGGATCGTCATTCTGCACGTTAATATGCCCCACTTTTCGACCAGGGCGAACACTTTTTCCGTACAGTACCACGCTGATATCGGGGTTATCTTTGGCTACAGCGGGAATATCGTCGCTGCCCACCAGGTTGAGCATACCCCGCACCCCTTGGTAGGTGGGTTCGGTGAGTATCATACCCGTGACGCCGCGGATGTGGTTTTCAAACTGCGACGCGGCGGTATTGAACATGCTCCAGTGGCCGCTGTTGTGCACGCGGGGTGCCAGTTCGTTTACCATCATGCTGCCATTAACGGCGAAGCATTCCATGGTTAGCACGCCAACGTAGCCCCAGTGGTCGAGCAGGCGGCTGAGGTAGGTTTCAGCCTCTAGTCGCAAGCCAACAGGTAGGCGGTTGGATGGGGTTACTGAACGGCGAAGAATTCCGTCTACGTGTTCGTTTTCAATCGCCGAATACATGGCGATGTTGCCGGCTTGGTCACGACAGCCGACCACCGAAAATTCGAAGTCAAACGGCACCATGGCCTCGACGATCCAGTCGCCTAAGGCCACCCCTTGCAGCGGCAGTTGCGCCAGTTCGTCCCACGTTTTTACTCGGTGTTGGTGCTTACCGTCGTAGCCGTCGCGGCAGCTTTTGGCGATGTATCCCAAGGGGCTATGGGTGGGTTCGACCGGTGGGTTGGCGTAGTCGAAAAAATCAGTGACGGGGATGTCGAGCGAGCGCAGTGTGCTCTTCTCTTTCCAGCGGTCGCCACAGATTTCTACTGCGTTGGGGTTGGGGTGCACGGTCACGAATTGAGCGCAGCGGCGCAGGAATTCGAGGTTGACCTGTTCTTTTTCAACCGTCATCACGTCGACGTCGGCCAAAAACGCCTTCAGGGCGTCATCGCTAGTTAATTCGCTGCGCAACACAATGTTGCCCAGGTCTTTCACGCAAACGGTGTCTTCGCCGTCCTCGCGGATAAAGCTAGCCGTGTGGCCGAGCGGTTGCGCAGCCTGGATCATCATTTGTGCGAGTTGGCCGCAGCCGTAGACAGCAATGTGCATTATTCAACCTCGACCGGTACACCGTCGGTTTGTTTTTGACGCCAGGCGTCGAGGCGCTCGGCCAAGGCAGGGTCGCTCAAAGAAAGAATTTGCGCCGCCATCAGGCCAGCGTTATAGGCACCGGCGCCGCCTACTGCCAACGTGCCTACCGCAATACCGCGGGGCATTTGCACGATCGACATCAAACTGTCTAGGCCGTCATTAAACTTACTTTTTACAGGCACGCCGAGCACGGGTAAGGGGGTCATAGCCGCCGCCATCCCTGGTAGGTGCGCTGCACCGCCTGCACCGGCGATTACCACTTTCACACCTTGCTCTTTGGCGCTCTTGGCGAAGTGGGCTAAGCGGTCGGGGGTGCGATGCGCGGATACCACGTTTGTCGCAAATTCAACGCCCAGTTCGCGCAGGGGGTTTGTGGCCTCTTGCATAGTGGGCCAGTCAGAGCGCGAACCCATGATGATTGTCACAGGGGCGAAGTCAAGCGATGTCATAGAATATCTCCCATTGCCAGGGCGAGGTAGACTGGGATGGCTACCAATACGTTAAACGGAAAAGTTATCGCCAATGAGGCGGTAATACTTAATCCAGCGTCTGCCTTGGGGAGTGCACTTCTCATGGCGGCGGGAACGGCGATGTACGAGGCACTGCTGCCAAGTACCATCAATAGGAATGCTCCCCCAGCACTGAGGTTCATAAATTGTGCTAATGCCCAAGCGAGGCTGGCTCCTACTAGCGGCATAAACACACCAAATGACGTTAAAAACAGGCCGTAGCGCTTTATAGCTTCTAGGCGTGTCGCGGCTTGTCTACCCATTTCCAGCAGGAAAAGAGCAAGTATACCGTGAAAAAGCCCGCCGAAAAACGGCATTACGCGATCAATGCGATCACCGGCCCATGCGCCGAGGATAATTCCGCCGATTAACAGCACCACACCTTGGTTCAAAAAGATCTCGTGCAGCACTTCGCCGCGGTTCTCATCTCGCCAGAAATTGGGCTTGGCGAGTAGGATGCCGGTGAAAATAGCGGGGACTTCTAGCAGCGCCACAAACAGCGGCAAATATGGCTCATATTCTAAGTTAATGGATTCGGCCAGCGCGACGGCCACCGCATAAGTAGCGACACTCACCGAGCCGTAGTGGGCGGCGGTGGAGGCGGCGTCAATGCGTGGCAGGCCGCCGATATAGCGCAAGATGGGGAAGGCGAGCAGAGGAAGCATGGCGCCGAAGGCGATCACTAGAGCGGATTTGCCGATGACGTCACGCCAGTCACTTTCAGCGAGGGCGTGGCCCCCTTTTAGACCGATGGCGAGCAGTAGAAAGATGGTGCAGCTCTTATAGAGGGATTCGGGGAGGCGCATATCGCTGCGAAGAAGCTCAGCGATCACGCCGAAGATGAAAAATCCGACGACGATGTCTAGTTGCATAGGTTATTTCGCTCGCGCTAAGGCTGGTGAGAAGTACTGCCAGCTAACATTCAGAGCGGTGGCCGCCACCAGTGCCGCACCAGCCCACTGCATAGTACTTACCGCGGGAACCAGAGTGCTCAGTTGCGAACCGATCAATACTAGCGCAAAACCAACAAACAATGAAAAAAGCATTTGGCGAGTATTCATAGTGACCTCCGATGTTGTAGAAACTAATTTATCTCTTGCAAAACATAAATAAAAATCAATAATTACTATTATTTGTATAGATAAATAATTATGGATAAGTATCTAGGAACGCTACGGCAATTTGAGATTTTGGTGGCTGTGTTCGATGAGGGCAGCGTGACCCGCGCTTCGGAAAGGTTATTTTTGACCCAGCCCAGCGTGACCATGCAGCTTAATAAACTGCAGGAAACCCTGGGTATTGACCTGACCTACCAGCAAGGGCGGCAGATCAAGTTTACCGAGGGCGGCAAAATGGTAGTGGAACACGCACGCCGGCTGCTTACCGACTACTACGATTTGGGGCGGCGCGTTACCCAGTTGAAAGGCATTGAACAGGGAGCGCTGTCTTTGGGCCTAGTGACCACAGCTAAGTATTTTATTCCCTACATGGTGGGTGAGTTTAGCGAGACCCACCCCAGTATTGAGTTTCAATTCAACCTAGGCAACCGGCAACAGATCATTGCACGAGCCGCAGCCGACATGGATGATTTTTACGTATTCAGCCATCCGCCCAAAGATAGCGAGTTAGCCACCGTCCCTATGCTCAATAACCGTTTGGTGGCGATTGCGCCGTTGAACCACCCCTTTGCTAAACGACAGCATTTGAGTTTAGAAGAGTTTTGCAAAGAGCCGCTGCTGATGCGCGAAGCCGGCTCGGGTACCCGACTATCTATCGAGCAGTTTTGCGCCGAGCGCGGTATTGAATTAAATGTGCGCATGACCATCGAGAGCAACGAAGCGATCAAGCACACCGTGATGTCGGGTTTGGGGCTAGGTATTGTTAGTGAGCATGTGCTTAGCCATGGTGGCAGCGAAGGTGTAGCGCAGATCAACGTGGTTGGGCTGGATATCTCAAGTCGCTGGTACTTGGTCTATCGGCAGTCGCGCCCATTGTCGCCGGTGGCGAGAGCGTTTTTAGTGTCGGTGCAAGCAGGGTAAGGTGCCCAATATTATAGCTTGTCGTGTTTTAGCTGAGAGAGAAGCCATCGCTTAAATTGTTCCACCCCGGCTTTTGGTCGACTTTCGAGGGTCGGCTCAATCATATAAAACTGAGATTGAGTCATTAGGCGCTGTTCGGTAGCTTTTACCAGCAAACCACTATCGAGGTAATCATCAACCAAATGTTCCCAGCCTAGAGCAACACCTTGGCCGTTGAGAGCGGCTTGTATCACCAGCAGGTAGTTGTTCATGTTGATGTTGCGGGTTTTGCTGGCGACGTAATTGGGTATGGTCTCTTTGCACCAATCGCCCCATGTGATCCATTCTTCATTGATTTCTAGCGACAGCAATGTGGCTTTTAACAGGTCTTCTGGCGTGTTTAAGGGTGAAATTTTTTCCTTGTAGCCAGGGCTGCACACTGGAAACACGGCTTCGTTAAACAGCGGTGTAGCGGCGAGTCCCTCAGGGGGTGTTCGGCAATAGAACAGTGCCACATCAAATTCACTGAATCGTACGTTGCTCATCGAGTCGGTTGACATGATGCGCAATTCAATATCAGGGTGCTGATCTTGAAACTCGCCAATTTTGGGGAGTAGCCAAAACGAGGCCATGGCATTACTGGTCATGACGGTGACTTGCTGCTCTCCTTGCCACTGCACAATGTCGCGGGTGGCCAGCGATATTTGTAGCAGCGCTTGATGCACTGTGTCGTAGTAGCTGATGCCGGTTGGGGTTAGCGCTAACGCCCGCTTTTCGCGCACAAACAGCGGGCGACCCAGGTAGCTTTCAAGCTGGCGGATAGATTTGCTTATAGCGCTTTGAGTTAGGCTTAGCTCGTGCGCAGCTAGAGTGAAATTGAGCAGCCGGGCGGCAGATTCAAAGGCCACGAGACTGTTTAGCGGTGGCAGTGGTCGTTGTTTCATTATCGAGGCCATTATGCATGAATTTTTTTCATAACATATAGCCGAAAAAGTCGTTTGTCGACAAGATCTTAATATCAATACTATGTGTTCAAATTATAAACAACTTGCCACTAGGTTATTCGGTTATGTCGTCTTCAAAACATCAAATTCCTCTCGTGTCTCTGGATGCGGTTCGGTCGCCCATCGAAATGGCCAATGGTATGCCTAATGCCGCCTACGATGATCCTCAGTTGTTTGAATATGAACGCGATAATGTGTTGGGGCGTGCCTGGGCAGGATTGTTGTTCGCCAGCGAAATCCCTAATGTAGGTGCTGCTAAGCCGATTGACTTTATGGGTTTGCCTTTAGTGGTGATGCGCAACCGCGAGGGCACGCTAAAGGTGTTCCACAATATTTGCAGTCATCGTGGCATGATTTTGGTGCGTGAAGAAACCGAGGTGAAACGTTTGGTTCGCTGCCCCTATCACTCCTGGAGTTACGATCTGGATGGCCACCTTGTGGCGACGCCTCATATTGGCGGTGTGGGCCAGCACGAAGCAGAAGGTTTTGCTTGCGAAAAGCATGGCCTTAAAGAAGTGCGTTCGGCGGTGTGGAATGACATTGTATTCATTAACTTGTCAGGCGCAGCCGAAACATTCACAGACTTCATTGCACCCTTAGAAGCGCGTTGGGAACAATTTACCGGTAAACACGGTATGGAGCATCTTAGGGTCGCCAACACTGAAAGTCACATGGAATTAACGGTAGATGCGAATTGGAAGTTGGCGGTTGAAAATTACTGCGAGGCCTATCACTTACCTTGGGTACACCCCGCGTTGAATACCTATTCGCCACTTGATCAGCATTACAACCTGATCGTAAATGACAATATGTCAGGCCAGGGGACGTTGACCTATAACTTGGCGGATGTGGCCGGAACATCGCTACCCCAGTTCCCCGAATGGCCTGAAGAAAAATTGCGCCAAGCGGAATATATCTCGCTCTATCCCAATGTCCTACTCGGCGTTCAAGCCGACCATTTCTTCGCTATCATTTTGCAACCTGAAGCCAATAATCGCACGCTAGAAAAACTCCAGTTGGGATATGTCGGCAGCGAGGCAGTGGGCGATGCCTATGAGGCCTGTCGAGCGGCGGTGCTAAATAGTTGGAAGGTGGTGTTTGGCGAGGATGTATTTGCGGTTGAGGGCATGCAACGCGGCCGTCGATCCCCTGGGTTCAAAGGGGGGGTATTCTCTCCTGTGCTGGATGGACCGACCCACCATTTTCACAATTGGATAGCTAATTTGTATGCTAAGGATGCCGCTAATGTCTGAAAAAACACACTGGCTTAACTTCGTGGCGGGCGAGTGGCTTGATGCAGAGCGTCATATTGAGGTGGAAGATCCGTCCTCGGGCAAGGTGTTTGCTTCAATCGCTTGTGCCTCTGATACCGATATCGATGCTGCTATGGTAGCCGCTCGTGCATGCGTTAATAAGGGTGAATTAACCCGCCATCGCCCGCTTGAGCGGGCGGCCTTACTGCGCCGTATTGCGCGTGAGCTTGAACAAATGGTCGAGCAAGGCGGCGCGTTGTTGGCGCGAGAAAACGGTAAAAGCCTGGCAGATGCCCAAGAAGAATTTGCTATCGCTGCACGCTATTTCGATTACTACGCCGGTATGGCCGACAAAATTGAAGGCACGTCGATCCCGCTAGGGGAAGATTATGTCGATTTTACCTACTATGAGCCGATGGGCGTGTCGGTGCAGATTGTGCCTTGGAATTTTCCGGTCGATATCTGCGCGCGCTCTTTGGCACCTGCCTTGGCGGCGGGTTGTGCGGTGGTTGTGAAATCCCCCGAAAATACGCCGCTAGCAATCACTATGATTGCCACCGCGTGTCAGCGAGCTGGCTTACCCGAGGGAGCGTTGAGCATTCTGTGCGGTTATGGCCACGAAACGGGAGCCGCTTTGGTCGCTCATCGCGAGGTGGATCAGATTGTATTTACCGGCTCCGTCCCTACGGGTCAGGCAATTCTGCGGGCGGCTGCCGATCGCGCTACGCCTTGCGTCATGGAATTGGGCGGCAAATCTGCGGCGGTGGTGTTTGCCGATGCGGATCTCGATAACTTGATGGACAGTGTGCGCTGGGGCATTTTCTTTAATGGCGGTCAGGTGTGCTCGGCGATGTCGCGCATGCTGGTCCAGCGTGATATCTATGATCAAGTATTGGCTCGGGTGATTACGTTTGCTGAAAAAATGGGTAGCGACAGTGTGAATTTCACGCCGCTCATTTCCGCGCAGCAACAGCAACGCGTGCTTGACATGTGCGAGCGGGCCAACCAAGACGGCGCTCGCCTGCTTACGGGGGGCAAGGCACAGATAGGCGACGGCTATTATGTGGCGCCTACGGTATTTGCCGATGTTGCACCGGGCACGGAATTGTTTTGCCAGGAAGTATTTGGTCCGGTGTTGGCGATCACGCCTTTTGATAGTGAAGAGGAAGCCTATGCCTTAGCAAATGCCACGGAATATGGCTTAGTCGCTGGTGTCTTTACCCGCGACTTAGGTCGCGCCATGCGCGCAAGTCGTGCCCTTCAGGCGGGTCAGGTGTTTGTTAATGAGTGGTATGCTGGAGGTATTGAAACACCCTTTGGCGGCATCGGCTTGTCTGGGTTTGGTCGAGAAAAAGGCCAGCAAGCACTGTATAGCTATGTGCGTACCAAAAACGTCGCGATCCGCGTGCCGAAGGCTTAAGAGGGCTCCGATATGCCATTTTCACTTCTGAAATTCGGTTTAAAAAGCGATTACCCCTTCGAAAACGACCCGGATCTACCGCCGCCCAGTGAGCTAAAGCGTCACTACGATGTTGTTATCATCGGCGGTGGTGGCCACGGGGTGGCGACAGCGTATTACCTTGCTAAGTACCACGGCATTACCAATGTGGCCGTGCTTGAAAAAGGCTACCTTGGTGGGGGGAATACCGCCCGCAATACCGCGGTGATTCGTTCAAATTACATGACACCGCAAGGCGTCAAATTCTATGCAGCATCGGTCAAGCTGTTCCAGAATTTGTCGCACGAATTTGATTTCAACATTATGTATTCTGAACGTGGTCAGCTGACCTTGGCGCACACGGATGCGACTGTGCGTGCCTTTCGCCAGCGCGCTGAAGTCAACAAGCACTTCGGGGGGCGCACCGAACTCATTGGACCACAAGAGATTCGCGAGTTAGTCCCCACCTTGAATATGAACCCCGCTCATTTACCCGTGTTGGCGGGTCTTTGGCACAAGGATGGCGCCACAGCACGCCACGACGCGGTGGCTTGGGGTTACGCTAAAGGAGCGACCCAGCGCGGTGTGGAATTACACCAATTAACTGAGGTAACCGATGTCGATATTCAAAATGGCAGGGTGACCGGCGTTCATACCAATCGCGGCAACATTAGTTGTGGCTGTGTGGTACAGGCCGTGGCGGGTAACAGCTCGTTAATGGCGGCTAAAGCAGGGTTTAGAATGCCCATAACAACCTATCCGCTACAAGCCATGGTCACGCAACCGGTTAAGCCTTTCTTGGATCCGCTGGTCAGTTCCTCGGCGCTGCACTGCTATGTACAGCAAACCAGTCGTGGTGAAATGGTGTTTGGCGGGGGTTCCGATCCCTATCCGCTATACAACACCCGCTCAACCTTGGAGTTGAAAGAGAGCCTGCTTGCCCATGCCATCGAAATGTTCCCGTTTATGGCCAATTTGCGACTATTGCGGCAGTGGGCCGGTATCACTGATATGACGTCGGATTACAGTCCAATCATGGGCTTGAGTCCTGTAGAAAATTACTATTTGGACGCAGGATGGGGTACCTGGGGCTTTAAGGCCACGCCTATCTGCGGCAAGACGATGGCTGAGTTGGTGGCCAGTGGCGGTGTTGTACCAGAGTTAATTGCACCGTTTGCCATGTCACGTTTCGATACCTTCAAGCAGGTCAACGAAATGGGCGCAACGGCGGCGAGCCATTAATGTTGAGTGAGAAGAGAAAGCGATCATGAAAATTATGCACTGCCCACTTAACGGTCCCCGCAATATCAGTGAGTTTGTTTACGGCGGCGATGTTAGACAAATGCCCCAACCCGATGAATGCACGGATAAGGCGTGGGCGGAATACGTGTTTTATGCCGATAACCGTGCCGGCGTGGTCACCGAATGGTGGCTGCATACCCCCTCAGGGTATTGGTTTATCGCCGAGCGCCACACCGTAACCGATGACATTGTGCGTACCTACGATGCCTCGGACATGTTTCAGCAGCGCATCGATTTTATGGTTGCTGGCAGCGATAAGGAGGAGCAATGATGACTCGTCTTCCCGCTCCCGCCGGGCTTTTTATTAACCGCGATAAGCCTATCGACTTTAGCTATGAAGGTCGCCGCCTAGCGGGATTTGAAGGCGACACCGTGGCCAGTGCTTTAATGGCGAATAACGAGGCCTTGATGTCTCGTTCGTTCAAATACCACCGCCCGCGTGGTCCATTAACCATGGCGGGCCAAGATGCCAACACGCTCATGCAAGTGGGGGGGGAACCCAATGTGCTGGCTGATCAATTGCCTCTGACGCCTGGGGTGGCGGTGACGGGACAAAATTACAACGGCTCGCTGCAACACGATCGCTCCTCATTATTGGGGTGGTTTGGACGCTTTATGCCGGTAGGGTTTTATTACCGAGCGTTTTATAAAATACCCTTCTTAAGATCGTTTAAAACGTGGCCGCTATGGGAACCGATGATCCGCAAAATGGCCGGTCTGGGGGTGCTAGATCTCGCTTTTACCCCTGAGTACTATGACAAATGTTTTCTGTTTCATGATGTGGTTGTGGTGGGCGCTGGCCCAGCAGGTCTCATGGCCGCATTAACCGCCGCTCATGGGGGCGCATCAGTGCTACTGGTTGACGAACAGCCACAATTAGGCGGCTCTCTGACCTACCATCGCTTTGACATTGACGGCGTCGAGGCGGATAAGCTGCGCGCGGATTTAGTGGCCCAAGTTGAGGCTAATAACAACATCCAGGTGCTTACCAAGGCGGTGTGCAACGCGTGGTTTACCGATAACTTTTTACCCGTCATTCAAGGCAAGCGGATGTACAAAGTGCGCGCCAAAGAATGCATCGTGGCGTCGGGGGCGTTTGAGCAACACGTGGTGTTTCGCAATAACGATTTACCTGGCGTGATGATGGCCAGTGCCGCTAGTCGATTGATCAAGCAGTATGGCGTGGCACCCGGACAGCGGGCGATTTGTCTTACCGGCAATGATGATGGCTACATGACGGCGCTCGACCTGCAAGAGGCGGGTATTGAGGTGGCGGCGGTGGTCGATATGCGCGCCGAGCCAGAGCAAACCGACGTGTTAGCTGCCTTGCAATCGCGGGGTATTGCTCACTATGCCGGTCACACCGTGTATGAGGCACTGCCAAGTGCTGGCAATCGAGGCATTCGGGGCGCCGAGTTGCGTGCCATTACTGGGCAAGGCAAGGTGGCTTCACAGGGCAAGTCGATTGATTGTGTTGTGGTATGTATGTCATCTGGCTATATGCCTGTCTACCAGTTGCTCTGTCAGGCGGGCGGCCAGTTGAACTATCACGACGGAAGTGCCGCCTTTACGTTAACAAACCTGCCGAAGCACCTGCATATCGCAGGATCCGTTAATGGCCGACATGCGTTATCTGCTGTGTTGGCGGATGGTGAGCGCGCGGGTCGTGTTGCTTTGCACCAGCTCGGCTTGTCTGAGAAGGTACCTTCGGATGTCTTTTGCAGCCGTCAAGTGAATTTTGATTGGCCGATTTTTAGCCACCCTAAAGGTAAGGACTTTGTTGATTTTGATGAAGACTTGCAGGCCAAGGACATCATCAATGCTACCCGCATGGGGTATCGCGACATCCAATTGGTGAAGCGATTCTCAACCGTCGGTATGGGGCCATCTCAGGGGCGGCACTCGGCATTGGCAACCGCCCGATTGGTGGCTAAAGCGACTGGCCGTACGGTAACAGAAACTGGCGTGACGACGGCTCGACCGCCGTTTGCGCCGGAAAAATTGGCTCACAGCGCGGGGCGAATGTTTGACCCTTATCGTCGCACCCGCATGCATCAGCGCCATGTCGAACTCGGTGCGCAAATGATGCCAGCCGGGAATTGGCAGCGCCCGGCCTATTACGGGACAACAAGCCAGCGGCAAGCGTGTATTCGCGATGAAGCCTGGCATGTGCGACATCAGGTCGGTGTTATCGATGTCAGTACACTTGGCGGTATCGAGCTGCGAGGGCCCGATGCTGTGGAATTTTTGGAGCGTATGTACACCTTTGGATTTGCTAAGCAGCCGGTGGGCAAAACCCGTTATGCGGTGATGACCAATGAGCATGGCGTGGTCGTGGACGATGGTGTGGCTTGTCGGTTGAGCGATCAGCACTTTTATGTAACGGCTACAACAAGCGGTGTCGAGGGTGTTTATCGCAATATGATGAAGTGGAACGCCCAGTGGCGGTTAAATGTCGACATTGCCAATGTCACTTCGGCCTTTGCTGCGGTTAACGTGGCTGGCCCCTTGGCGCGAGAGGTGCTGCTGGACATGGGAGCGGATATTGATCTTTCGCCAGAGGCTTTTCCCTACTTAGGGTTCCGTGAATGCACCTTGGCTGGGATGCCTGCACGCTTGCTGCGGGTCGGTTTTGTCGGTGAACTGGGTTATGAAATTCACGTGCCATCGCGTTTTGGCGAAGCCCTGTGGGACGCAGTGATGGGTGCCGGTAAAACGCTAGGGATTAAGCCCTTTGGCGTTGAGGCGCAACGCCTGTTGCGGCTGGAAAAAGGCCATATCATTGTGGGTCAGGATACCGATGGTATGAGCCATCCCGGGGAATTGTCTCTGACATGGGCGTTGAATTATAAAAAGCCGTTTTTTGTGGGGCGTCGCTCGGTGGATATTTTGATGGCCCAGCCACAGACTCGCCAATTGGTAGGTTTTACTCTGCCCGCTAACAGTCTCAAGCCTGAAGAAGGCCACCTGGTATTGCAGGGTGATGACATCAGTGGCAATGTCACTTCGTGTGAGTTTTCGCCCACTTTGGACGCCATCATTGGTATGGCATTTGTGGGTATCGACCAGGCCGCTGTGGGGAGCAAACTTCCTATTCGCGTGGACGGTGGCAAGAGAATTTTTGCCGAGGTGGTAGCGATGCCGTTCTTTGATCCTGACAACCAGCGTCAAGCACTGTAAGGGGGCGTTATGGCATCGAAATTTGAACACCCTGTATTGATTGAGCTGAGCGACTCTGCCAGAGCAGGCTTCAGAGGCTTGGCCGCTGAAAAACATTTACAGCGGCTAGGTATAAACATTCCGGACACACCTAATCTAGCCACGTATGGCGACGAACTGGCGGTGTTGCGTTTGAGTCCAAAGGAATTTTGGTTGCTACAACATCCTTTGGCTGAAGATTCGCCGTTGGACAAGGTGCAGGATGCGGCACTCCCTGCACAGGATGTGTACCGCTTATTTTGTCGAGATAGCCATGCCTGGTTTTGGTTGGTCGGCGACCGTGCTGCTGATGTAATGGCGAAGGTCTGCGGGGTAGATTTACGTGCAGTGGTGTTTCCACCAGGGACTATCGCACAGACGTCCGTAGCCAGGGTGAATGCCATTGTGGTTCATCAAACACTCGGTAACGACACCTGTTTTAACCTGCTGTGCGACAGCGCGGCAGCAGAATATTTTCGCCGCTGTATGTTGGATGCGATGGCTGAGTTTGGCGGTCAATGCATGGAACGAGAACAGTTACTGACAATAGTAAATCAAGGCTAGCGCACGCTGCCGTGAACTGACACATTAAGAGGATACATTGATGGCTTTTCCAACCCATTCACCCTACGTCATTGTGGGAGCAGGTATTCATGGTTTATCCACCGCCTACCACTTGGCGGTGCAATTAAAATCTCAAGGAAAAGGCGATGGCCGGGACATTATTGTACTCGATAAGTCGGGTATTAGCGCGGGCGCGACGGGGATCGCCTGCGGGGTCATCCGCAACAACTATTTTCAGCCGGCTATGCGCGAATTGATGGCTCATAGTGTGAGTGTTTGGGAAAGCGATCCAAAAGCATATAGTTATCACCCGGTGGGTTATATGCAGATCAGCCCTGAATCGATGCATGCTGACGTGGCGTCTATTTATGAACAGCAACAAGCGATTGGTTATGAATCTCGCTTCATCGAGGGTGAAAAAGAATGTACCACCTACATGCAGGGTATTTTCCACGATTGGCAGGCCAAGGGTATAACGTCGGTACTGCATGAGATGCCTGGCGGCTACGCCAACAATACCAAAGCCATGTACGGTTTAGCTGGCAAGGCTGAAAAGGAAGGGGTGCGCATTATTACCGGCGTGACGGTGACGGGGTTTACCTCAGCGAGCGACGGCTCAATTAACGCGGTCCAAACGAATCGTGGCAATATTGAGACTGATTTTGTGGTGATTGGAGCGGGTCCATGGGCCAAGTCTTTCTGGGAGATGCTCGAATTACCCAAGACGGTGGATATTAAAAACCCTGCTGACGGTTCTATCGCCACCGATATTCCGATGTGGGTCTACTGGTCATTGCAGGAGGGTACCCTCGGGGTTGACCCCAAAATGCAAGTCACTAACGACGGTGACATGCCTCCGGTTATTCACGTGGATACCGATGCACCGTTATACTCCGATGTCGATGGGTCGTTGATTACCGACAAAATGTGGGGCATTTACTACAAACCTGACTTCCATTTTGGTGGCGTGCAGGGTGGCGCCGCGCCGTTTATTGTTGATAAACCCGCCGATCACGTCCAAGTGGACCCCTATGGTCCGGCGTCACCTGAATTTATTGTGGGCCCTGAATTTGCCCATATGTGGGTATCGGCCTTAGCTCATTGCCAAAAGCGCTTTTCTGGCACTATGCCGCAGTATAAGGATGAACCTTCCGGTGGTATTGGTTGCTTTACCCCTGACAGTTTTCCCGTGTTTGATCTGATGCGAAAAAACTGTTTCTTTTTGGCTGATTCCAATCATGGTTACAAAATGCTTGGGGTGGGTAAGCTGGTGGCCGAATCAATCTGCGGCAACCACAAAGCGTCTTTGTTGGAACCTTTCAGCTTTTCACGCTTTGCTAATGGGGAATTACACCCCGTGTCTAATAGCCCCTTCCCGTGGAGTTAAGTTAACGGCGCGTTATGCTGCCCGAGCAATGTTCGGGCACTTGCCCCAAACCCTACAGTAGGTCAGTTAAATTTCCGCTCCGTGCCTGCCATGCTGTCTCCAAAAGAAGCTAGCCATGGAACCCCCGTTATTTCATTGGGGCGCGCTGCATAGCGTCCACCGCTCAATACCATTTCAGATCTACCATCATTGGGATGCGATCTATATTTGATGCTGTGGGAATTTGATCGACGATTAATCAGAGCGTTCGCTTGCTGTTCCAGAAAGCGCCCAATAGAGGTATTCAAACAACGATTTAGCGCGGCGAGCGCTGTCTGTAAGCCTTGGGCGTTTGCTCACAATGCTTTTTGAAGAAGCGGTTGAAGTACCCAGGATCCTTGAACGCCAGAGAGTGTGAGATCTGATCGATGGTCATGCTGGTATACAGCAGCTTACGTTTGGCTTCTTGCAGCAAACGATGACTAATCACGGTCTTGGGAGCGGTTCCCAGTTCGGCCAAGCAGGCACGGTTGAGGGTGGGGTAAGATACGCTCAACCGTTCTGCGTAGTCGGCGACGCTGAGGTGCTCGACATAGTGTTGGTCTACCAGGGAGCTAAATCGCTGCGATAAACTCTGCTCGCTATTGCTGTCCCCTACTTGCAGGCGGGCCTGCTGGGCGATGCATTCAAGCAGTAGCGACACCATCAAAAACTGGGCATCGATACTACTCGGTTCGCCGGCGCCGTGCCGTGCCAGTTCATTCAAAAGGAAGTCGAAGCGCGGTTTCAAACTGGCATCGCATCCCCAGCGACAGTGGCAGAATTGAGCGTGTCTAAAATGCTGTATGTCGTGCCGGGTGAGGGTGGCCAATTGCTCTAGCGATACGGACAATACATAACCCTGCGAGTTGGGTGAAAAGTGAAATTCGTGCACCATACCAGGCGGAATGATGAAGCTACTGCCGGTGTCTTTGTCGAAGTGCTGTTCGTCAAAGCTGGCCTGTTTGAGGCCTTTGTCGATATGCAAAATCTGCAATAAATGGGTGTGGCGATGGGGTTTGATGTGCCAGCCGTGTTCCTTCGAACGGTCGATGATGCGTTCAATATGAATGGGGCCTGGCTCGGAACGTTGTCGTTCTTCTCCATACAGTCCATACAGCGGGATGTCTTTTTTCATGAAAGAAAAGTACAAGAATTAGCAAGACTTGTCCATCGCCTTTTGGCGGCTGTTCTCTACACTTGTAAGTAATAAAAAGGAGACAGTATGAACACCATTAGAACGCCAGTGGCTATCATTGGCGCCGGCCCCGCGGGCTTGCTGTTGGGCCAGTTGTTGGCCAAGCAAGGTGTCGAAAACATCATCGTCGAACGCGTCTCGGGCGACTACGTGTTGGGTCGCATTCGCGCCGGTATCTTGGAGCAGGGCTTGGTTAAGCTGCTACAAGAAGCGGGTGTGTCTGACCGTATGTTTGCTGAAGGTGAGTACCACCGTGGCGTGGAAATTGCCATCGATGGCAAGCGAGTTCATATCGATCTAGAAAACCTGACCGGTGGCGATCAAGTGATGTGCTACGGCCAAACCGAGGTGACTCGCGACCTGATGGAGGCGCGTGCGGCGGCGGGACTGACTAGCTACTATGAGTCGAGCGATACCCAGATACATGACATCGAATCTGACGCACCCTACGTTACCTTTAGCCATGACGGCGAGCAATACCGTTTGGATTGTGATTTCGTGGCGGGTTGCGACGGCTTCCACGGCGTGTCGCGAAAAACCATACCTGAAGCAAAGCGCACCGAATTTGAGCGCGTATATCCCTTTGGTTGGTTGGGTGTGTTGAGTGATACACCACCGTGTAATGATGAGCTGATTTACGCCAAGAGCGAACGGGGCTTTGCGCTGGCTAGCATGCGTTCTAAAACCCGATCGCGTTACTACATCCAAGTACCCTTGACCGATAGCGTTGAAAACTGGTCAGACGACGCTTTCTGGGAAGAGCTGAAAAAGCGTCTGCCCGCCGACGTGGCCGAGACCATGATCACCGGCCCAAGTATCGAAAAGAGTATCGCGCCGCTGCGTTCCTTTGTGTGCGAGCCCATGCAATACGGCAAACTTTACCTGCTAGGTGACGCCGCGCATATTGTGCCTCCCACCGGTGCCAAGGGGTTAAATTTGGCGGCCTCGGATGTGGAAACCCTCTATAAAATTCTTACCAAATTCTATAAAGAAGGTCGCGCCGACTTGCTGAGAGAGTACTCGGAGAAAGCGCTTAAGCGGGTTTGGGCGGGCGAGCGTTTCTCGTGGTGGATGTCGAACATGCTGCACGATTATGGCGACGAGCAAATCACCGCGATGAGCGCCGAAATGCAAGACCGCTTTATGGCTTCTGAACGCGATTACTACTTTGGTACCGAAGAGGGCAAGACCGTGGTAGCCAAACAATACGTGGGGCTGCCTTATCCCACGGTGGAATAAGTCAATCCATTAAGAAAAAGCCGAGCCAAGCTCGGTTTTTTTGTGTCTAAAAATTGGCAAGTATGCTTGTTGGCTGCGGGCTATTTTGAATGAAAAAATTACGCACCCCATGGGGGCGGTCATTAGAGTATTTACAATCCTAAAATTAATAAGTATGCTTATCAACTTGCGTATAACAATATTTCAAGGAAACAGCAGTGAGATACTACAGAGACGGTTTTCGCCCAGGTGACCCCGACATCAAAGACGCTGCGCCCTGTCGCCGCGATATTAATTCACAGTACCGTCAGTTACCCGAAAAAGTCGATGTTTTGATCGCGGGCACTGGCCCAGCGGGTTTATGCTTGGCGGCGCAGCTGTCGCAGTTTCCTGACATTAGCACGTTGATCGTCGAGGCCAGCCCCTACAATATCCAAAAGGGTAAAGCTGACGGTATTAACACCCGCACGATGGAAATGTTCCAGGCGTTTGGTTTTGCCGACAAGGTGAAGCACGAAACCTACTGGGTTAACCAAACCAGCTTCTGGATGCCCGATCCTGAAAACCCTGCCGCGATAAAACGGGTAGGGCGTGTGCAGGATGTGGCCGATGATAGCTCTGAGATGCCCCACATCTTGATCAACCAAGCGCGCTTGCACCAACTGTTTTTGGACGTCATGAAAAACTCACCCTCGCGCTTGGTGCCCGACTACAGTCTGTCGGTAAAGGACGTGCAGATCGACCCCACCACTGACGATCACCCCGTTACCGTGACCCTAGAAGACACTGGCGTTAATTGGGGTCAGACCTATACCGTGCGTGCCAACTACGTGGTGGGCTGCGACGGTGCGCGCTCGAATGTTCGCCAAGCCATCGGCGGTAAATTGGAGGGCGACGCCGCTAATCAGGCCTGGGGTGTAATGGACATCCTCGCCAACACTGACTTCCCGGATATTCGCCAGAAATGCTTGATCGGTTCGGCCACTCAGGGCAACGTGTTGTTGCTACCCCGTGAAGGCGGTTACCTGTTCCGCATGTACGTTGAAATGGACAAGCTGCAAGATGGTCAACGCCTCGACCGCAACAGCTTCAGCGCCGACGATTTGATCGCCGCCGCCAATCGCATCATCAAGCCTTACACGATCGACGTGAAAGAAGTGGTGTGGTGGTCGATCTATGAAATTGGTCATCGTATTTCCGACAAGTTTGACGACGTGCCCGACGACCAGCGCGATAGTCGTATGCCGCGCGTGTTTGTCGCGGGCGACGCGTGTCATACTCACAGCCCGAAGGCGGGGCAGGGTATGAACGTGTCGATGCAAGATACGTTTAACTTGGGTTGGAAATTGGCGCATGTGTTGACCGGTCGCGCCGATGCGAGCTTGCTGCACACCTACAGTGCCGAGCGCTTGGTGGAAGCCAAGCGCTTGGTCGAAACCGACCACAAGTGGGCGCGCATCATGTCGGCGCCACCGGGTCAGTCGGAGATCGATGACGGTGACGAGCCCCGCATGATTCGTCAGTTCAAAGAAAACCTGGAGTTCACAGGCGGCAACGCGGTGGTGTACGATCCTTCGCTGTTAACTGCTGCTGGCAAGTATCAACATCTGGCCAGTGGTGAAGGACTCGGCCGACGTTTTCATTCCGCCCCAGTGGTGCGTTTAACCGATGCCAAGCAAATGCAATTGGGTCACGCCGCGGAAGCCGATGGCAAGTGGCGGATTTACGCCTTTGCGGGCAAAAATGATACGTCTAATCCTGATTCCGCTATCCACCACTTGGCGGATTGGCTGGCGCACGACCCAGCGTCACCGGTGGTGAAATACACCCGTATAGGGGAAGATGTCGATGCGATCATCGACGTGCGCGCCATTTTCCAGCAAACCTTTGAGGAACTGGCCTTTGAAGACATGCCGACACTGTTGAAACCCAAGCTAGGTAAGCTGGGGCTGATGGATTACGAGAAAGTGTTCTGTGTTGACCACAAAGGCTTGGGCGACATCTTCGATATGCGTGGTATCGACCGCGAACAGGGATGTATGGTTGTGGTGCGCCCAGACCAATACGTGGCCAACATTCTTCCGCTGAATGCCTTTGATGAACTGGCGAGTTTCTTTGCCGGAGTATTGGTCGAACAACAATAAAAACGAGGCAACGATGCTAGTTGATAAGTTAAAAAAATACCCGGCGCACTACATTCGCCGCATCCAGCAGATATCTAATGCGTTGTTTGCCAGAGAGTGCGGCGCGTTCGATTTCACCGCGGTGCAGTATGCTGCGCTAGTGGCGATACAGCGTTTTCCGAACAGCGACCAGAGCACCATCGCCAGTTCCATCGGTTACGACAAGGTGACCATGGGTAAGGTGTTGGAAAAACTCGAAGCGCGTGGTTTGTTGGTGCGATCGCCCGACCCTGAAAATCGCCGCGCTAAGTTGACCAATATTACGCTTAAAGGCGCCGAGCTTATCGATACGATTAAACCCCGCGTCGATAGTTTGAATGAAGAATTAGTATCACCGCTGACTAAGGTCGAACAAGCCGAGTTCATGCGAATGCTGCAAAAAATTGTCGAAGCCCATAATGAAAACAGCCGTGCGCCAGTGAGGGCGGGTAAGCTTTAGGTAAATCATACTAAAGGGCGGTGATAGCCTCTTAGTAAAACGTTATAGTCAATGTCTATAAAAACAATTAAGAGATTTAACAATGTCTAATGTAGCTTTAGCACAAATTAATGACGCACCGATGAGCGCTCGACAAATTATCATTGTTGTACTTGGGGTCATGTTGTTCGCTCTCGACGGTTTTGATGTGATGTCCATCAGCTTTGCCGCACCCGGTATCGCCAAAGAGTGGGGTATCGACCGTGCGGCGTTGGGTTTTGTCCTGGCGATGGAGCTGATCGGTATGTCGATCGGTTCGGTGCTGATCGGCAATATTGCTGACAAAGTAGGGCGCCGCAAAGCCATATTGGGTTGTCTGGCAATCATGGGTGTTGGTATGGGTTTGGCGGCTACCGTCGATGATTTGATCACGTTGTGTATCTATCGTGTCATTACAGGTGTCGGCATTGGAGGTTTATTGCCTGCGGTAACTGCCGTGGTACCTGAGTTTTCAAACGATAAGCGCCGTGGTCTGGCAGTGAGCCTTATGTCTTCGGGGTTCCCTTTAGGCGCGGTAGTGGGTGGTATGGCGGTGACTCAGATACTGCAAGTCCACAGCTGGCACTCTGTGTTTGTGTTTGGCTCGGTGGTGACACTCGCGGCCATTCCATTGGTATATTTTCTGTTACCTGAGTCAATTGCTTTCTTGCAAAGCAAGCAGTCCGAAGATGCACTTGAGCAAGTGAACAAGACCTTGGTCAAGATTAAGCTGCAGCCGGTGTCTGAACTACCCCATATCGAAAACCCTGTCGAGGACCGCGCTAAGCAGGGTCGTTTCATGGATCTGTTTAAACCCGATCAAATCCGCGCCACCATTTGCTTGGCGTTAGCCTACGTGGGTCAAATGTTGACCTTCTACTTTTTGATGAAGTGGACGCCGAAAATTGTCGTCGACATGGGTTACCCCGCCGCGCAAGCCGGCTTAGTATTGGTGTGGGCTAACGTAGGTGGTGTGTTGGGGGCGGTGTTCTTTGGCATTTTGTCGCGCTTCTTTTCGGTGCGCGCGCTAACCATGATCCTGTTGGTATTCTCGTCGGCGATGATCATCGTGTTTGGCCGCTTGGAAGGCGATATTGCGCAGATGTCATTCATCGCGTTCATGGCGGGTTTGGTCATCATTGCGGCGATCTCTGGCTTCTATAACTTGTTTACCACTCAGTTCCCCACTGAGTTGCGTGCTAGCGGCACAGGGTTCTCGCTGGGTGTGGGTCGCAGCGGTGCGGCGTTGAGCCCGATTGTAGCGGGTTTCTTGTTCGCCGCCGGAGGTACCTTGTCTACCGTGGCACTGTTAATGGCAGGAGGTTCGATCTTGAGTTTGATGGCGGTATTTATGCTCAAGGATCGTGTGCTCTCTTAGTCGTATTGCATAGAAATTAAGCGTTAATACACAAATCGCGTCATACAATGACGCGGTTTTTATAGATATTTATCAGGAGTTTTCCATGTCCACCGACACCAGCCTTACCCCCTTGTTTGCTGAGCCCGATATCAGCCTGCGCAAGACCGATGATGGCTGTTACTACTTGGAATCGAACATGGCTGAGCCGTCCTATCCCAACAGTGTGCTGGAGCACCTGTACAAGTGGGCCGAGCAGACACCGGATAATATCTTTATTGCCGAGCGCAACGTGGCGGATAAAAGCCAGTGGGACACCCTGACCTTCAGTCAATTCTTACAGCGTGCGACTCAGTTGGCGTCGGGCATGCAGGGTTATGGGCTGTCGGCCGATCGCCCATTGATGCTGCTTAGCGGCAACAGCGTCACCAATGCGCTGATGACCTTCGCGGGTTATCTGCTTGGTGTGCCTGTGGTGCCTGTGTCTCCTGCCTACTCGCTATTATCGAAAACCTACGACAAGGTGATCTACATTCAGGAGTTGACCCATTCCGCGGCGGTATATGCCGAGCAGGGCGCGCCCTTTGCCGGCGCTTTGGCGGTGATGAAAGCGCGTGGTTTGAAGGTGATTACCAACGACGCAACGGCGATGGATGGCGACGCCGAGACGATTCCCAAACTGTTGGCTAAGCCTATCGCCGATGATTTTAAAGCAGCTGACATTACCCCCGACACCGCGGCCAAGATTCTATTTACCTCGGGTTCTACTGGTATGCCCAAAGGCGTGGTGAACTCGCACCGTATGATGGCCAGCAATCAGGAGATGATCGCCTCAATTTGGCCTTTTATTAACGATGCAAGCCACCAGCTGCTGGAGTGGTTGCCCTGGCACCATACCTTCGGTGGCAACCACAATTTCAACATGATGTTGCGCGCCGGCGGTTCGATGTACATCGACGGTGGTAAGCCAGCGCCCGGTGCGTTGGATGAGACCCTGCGCAACCTGATGGAGGTGTCGCCCACTATTTTCTTCAACGTGGCGGTCGGTTACGAAATGTTGGCCACCGAGTTGGAGCACGACGAGGATCTGGCCAAGAGTTTCTTCAAGAATTTGCGCCTGATGTTTTTTGCCGGTTCTACCCTGGCGGGCCCCGTGATGGCGCGTTGGTTGACATTGATCGATCAGTACGCCAACTACCCGGTGGTTTTCACAAGCAGCTGGGGTCAAACCGAGACCGCACCGGCGTGTACCATGCCGCACTTTGATCGCCAGATCCCCAATTGCATTGGTGTGCCGATGCCTGGCTTGAAAATCAAATTGGCCCCTGTAGGCGACCTGTTGGAGCTGCGTGTAAAGGGCCCTAACATTATGACCCACTACCTGAATGCCCCTGAAAAGACAGCTGAGACCTTCGATGAAGAGGGTTACTTGTGCAGTGGTGACGCGGTAGACATGTTTGACGAAACAGAGCCCAATTGGGGCTTGATCTTTAAGGGTCGTGTCAGCGAAAACTTTAAATTGCAGTCGGGTTCATGGGTTAACGTCGGCGAATTGCGCCTGGCGGTGATCAACGCCCTGGCGCCGCTGTGCAGCGACGGCGTGGTGTGTGGCCACAATGAAAACTACGTTACGATGATGCTGTTCTTGAACGAAAAACAGGCGGTTAAGTTTGTCGGTGAGCCAACCGATAACCTCAGCAATCATCCTAGATTGGTGGCTGAAATCGAGCGGCGTATGAAAGAATACAATACCAAAGCGACTGGTTCATCGCGCCGTGTGAAACGTGTGATTGTACTATCCGATCAGCCGTCGTTTGAGAAAGGCGAGATTACCGATAAGGGGTATTTGAATCAGCGTGGCACCATTGTGAATCGCGATGATCAGTTGCAGAAGTTGTATGCTG
This sequence comes from Cellvibrionales bacterium, assembly GCA_024639455.1. Taxonomy (GTDB): domain Bacteria; phylum Pseudomonadota; class Gammaproteobacteria; order Pseudomonadales; family JAHEIH01; genus JAHEIH01. Next base: position 183,255 of record JAHEIH010000027.1, on the reverse strand, counting down.
AGGATGTTAAAGCCCCGGTGATAATATGTTGCTAGGATGTCACCGCCTTTTGTGACGCGTTTTGTCATGTTCATTGGTGCTTTGTAACGTTACAATGGTTGTTTGAATTTCTATATATCAAGGCAGATTCATGGCTAAGAAACCCTTCGACTACGACCTGATTATTATTGGTAGCGGCCCTTCTGGACGCACAGCGGCGATTCAAGCCGGCAAGTTGAAGCGTAAAGTGTTGGTGGTTGACCGTAAAAATCGCCTGGGTGGCGTTTCGGTGCACACCGGCACGATTCCCTCCAAAACCCTGCGCGAAACAGTGCTCAACCTGACTGGCTGGCGCGAGCGTTCCTTCTATGGCCGTTCCTACCGTGTGAAAGACGAAATTGTGGCAGAAGATTTGCGCTCTCGTTTGCATATGACTCTGGATTACGAAGTCGACGTGTTGGAGCACCAGTTTAACCGCAACTACGTTGATACCTTGCTCGGTGCGGCGAAGTTTATCGATAACCATACCATTGAAGTGGCGACTGATGCAGGGGAAGCCCAGCGTATTCGCGGCGATAAATTCTTGATTTCCACCGGTACCAAAACCTTCCGCCCTGACTGGGTGCCTTTCAATGGCAGGACGGTGGTTGATACCGACGAGTTTTTGGAGCTGTCCCAGTTGCCGCGTAGTTTGACTGTGATCGGCGCCGGCGTTATCGGTGTGGAATACGCCACCATGTTTTCTGCGCTGGATATACGCGTTACCTTGATCGAGCCCCGCGATAGCTTTTTGGATTTTATCGATAAAGCGACCATCGAAGAGTTTGCCCACCAAATCCGTGAGAACGGCGTTGATCTGCGCCTGGGCTCGGCAGTGGAAAGCATTCAGGATGGCGGTGAATACGTTGAAGTAGCGACCGCTAATGGCCGCCGGGTGCGCTCCGAGCTGCTGTTGTTTGCGGCGGGCCGCATGGGGGCTACGGATCAGCTGGGCTTGGAAAATATTGGTCTTAATACCGATCACCGTGGTCGCCTGGAAGTGAACCGTAAAACCTATCAGACCACAATTGATAATATCTATGCCACTGGCGATGTCATCGGCCATCCCAGCCTCGCCTCGACCAGCTTACAGCAAGGCCGTGTGGCGGCTTGCCATGCTATGGATACCCCCACGTTGGAGGAGAGTCCCTGGTTCCCTTACGGCATCTACTCAGTACCCGAGATTTCCACGTGTGGTATGTCCGAAGAAGAATTGCACGAGCGCGGCATTCCTTACGAAGTGGGTGTGGCTCGCTTCCGCGAGACTTCGCGCGGGAACATCATGGGCTTGGAATACGGCATGCTAAAGATGCTTGTGAGCCTCAAAACCCGCCGTATCCTCGGCGTACAGATTGTTGGCGAGGGCGCTACCGAGCTGATCCACATCGGCCAGGCAGTGATGAATCTCAAGGGGACTGTCGACTACTTTGTGCAGAACACCTTTAACTACCCAACCTTAGCCGAAGCCTACAAAATCGCCGGTTTGGATGCGTTTAACCGCATGCCGATTCCGGAGGAGTTTAAGGTCAAAAAAGCAAAGGAATAGTCCTCTAAGCGATGAAAGCGCACGGCGCTCAGCATCGACGTGTCTCTTACAGCGCTCAATGTTAATGAAATGACTTTCGTGGGCGCATAAAAAAACCGAGCATAAGCTCGGTTTTAAAATATGGTGCCCAGGAGAGGGTGAAACGGGGTTTCGAATCGCGTCGCGATGAGCCGTTGAACGCCAGCATCTGCGATGCTGGCAGGAGTAGTCCTCTCGGCGATGAAAGCGCACAGTGCGCAGCATCGACGTGTCTCTTATAGCGCTCAATGTTAATGAAATGACTTTCTTGGCCGCATAAAAAAACCGAGCATAAGCTCGGTTTTAAAATATGGTGCCCAGGAGAGGGTGAAACGGGGTTTCGAATCGCGTCGCGATGAGCCGTTGAACGCCAGCATCTGCGATGCTGGCAGGAGTAGTCCTCTCGGCGATGAAAGCGCACAGTGCGCAGCATCGACGTGTCTCTTATAGCGCTCAATGTTAATGAAATGACTTTCTTGGCCGCATAAAAAAACCGAGCATAAGCTCGGTTTTAAAATATGGTGCCCAGAAGAGGACTTGAACCTCCACGCCCTTGCGAGCACTAGCACCTGAAGCTAGCGTGTCTACCAATTCCACCACCTGGGCATTTTGAGACCTAATGGTCGTTTACGGGGTCTTCGCAAAAAACGCTGAAGGGTGCACCCTGTAAGTGGCGCGCATTATGCTTATTTGGCCCCTCGCTGTCAATCAAACTGGCTGGAAAAATGTAAAAAACTTTTCTTAAATTCCAGTATGACTTTTGACTCTCGATGCTCTCTTCTTAAGAACCGTGAGTGATGTTCTTATTTTCCCGCAGATGTTAATTTAAACGGTACAAAAATGCGATTTGGATCGCTTTTCGTGCGAAAAAGTACCGCAGATGGGCCTAATATGCGTGTATAAATTGTCATTGGAGGCAATTATGCGCGTAGGTGTGCCAAAAGAAATTAAAAATCACGAGTACCGGGTGGCACTAACCCCTGCAATCGTGCGTGAACTCTGTCATCGAGGCCACGAAGTACTCGTCGAAACCAGTGCTGGCGTTGGCGTGGGTTTCGATGATCAGGCCTATTTGGAAGCAGGGGCTGTTATTGCGGCGACCGCCGAGCAGGTGTTTGCTGATAGCGATTTGTTGGTTAAGGTTAAGGAGCCTCAACCTGAAGAGTGCCGGCGTCTGCGCGAAGGTCAGTGCCTTTTCACCTTTTTACACCTGGCACCCGATCCACGGCAAACTAATTTGTTGGTTGAATCAAAGGCAACTTGTATCGCATACGAAACGGTGACTTCTGCCAGCGGTGCACTACCGTTGTTGGCCCCTATGAGCGAGGTGGCGGGTCGTATGTCGATTCAGGCGGGCGCGCACCATCTTGAAAAAGCCCAGGGCGGTAATGGCATGCTGTTGGGGGGTGTGCCCGGTGTGGCTCCTGGTAAAGTGTTGATTCTCGGTGGCGGTGTGGTGGGAGAAAACGCTGCGCAAATGGCCATGGGTATGGGTGCCGACGTAGTCATCTTGGACCGCTCGTTACCGCGACTACGTGAGCTGGATCAGCGCTATCGCGGCCGTTTAAAGTGTGTCTATTCGACAGCGGAAGCTGTCGAGCAGTACGCTTTTGAGGCGGATTTGGTGGTAGGTGCAGTGTTGATCCCAGGCGCGGCAGCGCCGAAACTTTTGCGCCGCGAGCACTTGTCCCGTATGAAACAGGGCGCGGTAGTGGTGGATGTGGCCATTGATCAAGGCGGCTGTTTTGAAACCTCTAAACCGACCAGTCACCAGGACCCCACCTACTTAGTAGATGGCGTGGTTCACTACTGTGTTAGTAATATGCCCGGCGGCGTGGCGCGCACATCAAGTATGGCGCTGGTGAATGCGACCATGCCGTTCGTGTTGGCTTTGGCGGATAATGGCCCCATAAAGGCGATGCTAGATGATGAGCATCTTCGTAACGGTCTTAATGTGCACAAAGGGGAAATTACCTACTGCGCTGTGGCTGAAGCTTTAAATCACCCCTACGTTGAGGCGCTTGAAGCACTTAAGTTATAGCGCGACGCCTTTAACCAAAGTGGCTTAGTGCCTGCGTTTCGCTTTCAACGATGTGGAACAGCGTATCCAGTCGGGTGCGCTGCAGCACAGCCATGATTGTTTTTGGGACATGGATGAGTGCCATCGATTTTCCTTCTGTCTTTAATCGTTGCAGCATGCTGGTCAGCATGCCCAGACCCGACGAGTCGATAAAGTCGATGCCGCTGCAGTCCAGAAGTGTGTGGCGTAATGGCAGATTTTTCACGGCCAGCGAGTTGACGTGAATGCTGCGAAGGTCGAGGCGTCCTGCCAATGACAGCAATTGATAGTGCTCTTTGTCCGTTAAAGCGATAGTAAATTGAGTCATTGAAATACTGTTATTGTTATCGTTTAACAGCATACTAAAGGCATTTGGTTTTGCCAGTCAATAATGTCACATTAGCGGGGCCATTAATTGGCCTCGCTGGCTAAGCGGCTAAGTGTCGCTTGGCACGGCCGCTAAATGTTTCCTCGGCCATGGCATCGGCGATGCGCTGACTTGCCATATTGTTGCCTTGGGCACGCTGGAAAATATCACGCAATCGAGCGCCGATGGTATCCACATGCTGGGTCACGCGATCGGCGTCGAGAATACCTTGGTTTTGATAATACACTTCGATGATGCCGCCAGCGTTGATGACATAGTCAGGGGCGTAAGCAATGCCCATCTCATGCAGTTGGTCGCCCATCTCTGGCGTGGCTAGTTGGTTGTTGGCTGCGCCAGCAATAGACTGGCAGCGCAGTTTGTCGATGCTGTAGGGATTGATCACAGCACCCATAGCGCATGGGGCAAATACATCGACATCCATGCTTAGGATATCGTCGTTGGAGACGACCACTGCACCGATATCAAAGGCGCGTTTAAGATTCACTTGGTGTATATCGCTGACGAAAACCTTAGCACCGGCGTCTCGCAATAGCTGACATAAATTGAAACCCACGTTGCCGACGCCCTGGATGGCGATTGAGCGGCCGTTAACCTCGCTGTAGCCCAAGTGTTCGAGTGTGGCGCGAATCCCGATAAATACGCCATAGGCGGTGACCGGAGAGGGATCGCCGCCGTGTTTGGCTTGGCGGTTGATGCCACTTACATAGGGTGTGCGCTCACCCATCATGGTAATGTCGGCCACGCTGGTGCCTGAGTCTTCGGCGCCAATGTAGCGGCCACCTAGAGTGTCAATAAATTCACCCATAGCGTGTAATAGTGCTGGAGTTTTATCTTTTTTAGGGTCGCCGATGATGACAGATTTTCCGCCACCTAAGGGCAGTCCCGCGAGCGCTGACTTGTAGGTCATACCTCGTGACAGTCGCAGTACGTCGCGCACTGCGTCTTCTTCCTTGGCATAATTGAACATTCGGCAGCCGCCGGTGGCGGGTCCGAGATGGCTGTTGTGAACGGCAATGATGGCCTTAAGCCCGCTCTCTTCATCGCTGTGGAAGGCGACCAGTTGGTGGTTGTCGAACTCGTGGTGTGACAGAACATTCATACAGATTTCCTAGGCTGCATTGATGAATTTAACGGTGTCGACGCCTTGTTTTTTAAAGCGCTGACGCCACAGGTGGCGATGTTCTAAATAGTTATCAAGGTTGGTCAGTTTTACGGGGCCATAGCCGCGGACGCTGGCCATGGCTGCTAGCAACTGCAACGCTTGAGAGTAGTTATCGCGGCAAAGGTGTTGGCTCACGAAGCGGATGTCATCGCGATAACTGTCGATCAACTTACGCTCGCGGCGGCGTTCTTCGCTGTAGCCAAAAATATCTAGCGCGCCACCGCGCAGCGCTTTGCCGTGTTGTAGTAATTTGAAGGCTGGGCGCATCAGCCAGCCGGGTAGTCGGTATTTTGCGGGGCGGTTGAGGTCGTTGTCATGACCAGCAAGCAAGGGTGGCGACAGGTGGAAATCCATGCTGTATTCGCCCTCAAAAATTTCCTCCAAGTGTTTTGCAAAGCTGTCGTCGCTGTATAAGCGTGCCACTTCGTATTCATCTTTGTAAGCCATTGCCCGGTAAAGTTGGCGCGCGGCGTGTATGCTCAGCTGGTTAGCGCGTTCCGGGTGGGCTTGATCGGCCTTAAGCAGCGGTTGCAGTGTCTCCAGGTAGCGGTCGGCGTAGGCCTTGTCCTGATACGTCACCAAGCGGGTATAGCGATCGTCGAGAATGTCCTGTAAGTCATCCAGTGGCGCGAATTTGGGGTGTACGTCGGCGATGTTGGCGACGTATTCTAAGTCGATCGCGGCGTGGCGGCCCCACTCGAAGGCGCGTTGGTTGAGATCGATCTGCACGCGGTTGAGCTCAATCGCTTCAAGCAGTGCGTCGTGCCCGACGGGGATCATACCTTTTTGATAGGCGTAGCCTAACAAGAAGACATTGCTGGCGATGCTGTCGCCAAATAAATGGGTAGCCAAGTCGGTGGCGTTAAAGTAGGTGACCTTGTCGGCGCCAACTTCCTCGCGCAGGGTCGCTTTCATGCCCTCGGCGGGGAAGTTGAGGTCCGGATGAGTGACGAATTCGGCAGTCATGGCTTCAAAGTCATTGACGATGGCGTAACTGCGCTCGATGTTGACTTTGGCAATGGCCTCGTCGCTAGCGGCGACAACGAGGTCACAGCCTAACAGCAAGTCGGCATCGCCGGCGGGTATGCGCACCGAGTTGATGGCATCTTGAGTTTTGCCGATGCGGACGTGGCTGATCACCGCGCCAAATTTTTGCGCCAGGCCGGTTTGGTTCATGGTGGCGCAGCCTTTGCCCTCGATGTGGGCAGCCATCGACACCAGTGCCGAAATGGTCAATACGCCGGTGCCTCCGATGCCGGTGATCAAAATGTTCCATGGCCGCTCATTAATGGGGGCCAACACGGGGTCGGGTAGTTGGCCAAGTTGGCTGCCGGCGGCCTTATTGTTGGTTTTAAGCTTAGCGCCATGGATGCTAATAAAACTGGGGCAAAAGCCATTGACGCAGCTGTAGTCCTTGTTGCAGGCGCTTTGATCGATTTGGCGTTTTCGGCCTAGTTCGGTTTCCAATGGCATCACCGACAAGCAATTGGATTGCACGCTGCAGTCGCCACAACCCTCGCACACTTCAGCGTTGATAAAAATACGGGTGTTCGGGTCTGGCAGCAGGCCTTTTTTACGACGGCGACGCTTTTCCGCGGCGCATGTTTGGTCGTAGATCAAGACCGATGTACCGGGGGTGTTACGCAGTTCGTCTTCTACCGTTAGTAAGCGTTTTCGATGGTCGATACTGACGCCGTGGCGACGAACCATACTGCGCGGGTATTTGTCGGGAATATCGCTTACCACCGCGATGCGTTTGATGCCTTCGGCGACCAGCTGGTCTATTAGATTGGGCACGCTGAGGGTGCCGTCGAGGGGTTGCCCGCCGGTCATCGCCACGGCGTCGTTGTAAAGAATCTTATAGGTAATATTGACCTTCGCCGAAATGGACTGGCGAATGGCCAATAAGCCAGAGTGGAAATAGGTGCCATCACCAAGGTTTTGGAACACGTGTTTGGTGTCGGTGAAGGGCGCCTGACCCATCCAGGTGACGCCTTCACCACCCATTTGGCTGAAGGTGTCGGCCTTACGGTTGCCCTTTTGCCAAGTGCCCATGTAGTGGCAGCCAATGCCGCCCAATGTGCGGCTACCTGCGGGGACACGGGTGCCAGAGCTGTGTGGACAGCCAGAGCAGTAGTGCGGCAAACGATCGATTTTGGGGCGGCTTTTTGCGAGCGACTGTTCCTTAATGTTGTAAAACTGCAGTTGTTTGTCGATGGTGTCGTCGTGGTAGAAGCGATACATACGCGAGGCGATCGCGCGCGCCACCATGGCGGGTGTGAGTTCACCTTGGTTGGGGAGCAGGTCGCGGCCTTCGCTATCGAATTCACCGATCACTACAGGTCGTTTGTCGACTGGCCAGTTGTAGAGTTGGCCGGTGAGTTGGTCTTCGATGATGGAGCGTTTTTCTTCCACCACCAGAATTTCTTCCAAGCCTTCGGCGAAGGCATGGGTGGCAACGGGTTCCAGCGGCCAGCTCATGCCTACTTTGAACACCCGCAGCCCGATCTCGCCTGCTTTGGTTTTGTCGATACCGAGATCTTCCAGCGCCTGCATAACGTCTAAGTAGGCTTTGCCGGTGGTAATGATGCCAAGGCGCGCTTTGGGTGAATCGATCACCATCTTGTTGATGTTATTCACCCTAGCGAATTCGCGTGCGGCGTAAATTTTGTATTTATTGAGACGTTGTTCCTGAGCGAGAGGGCTGTCGCCAAGGCGCGCGTGCACACCACCCTCGGGTAATTCAAACGTGTCGGGAACGACGATTTTGACGCGCTGGGGATCGATATCGGCCGAAATGGCTGAATCCATGTTGTCTGTGATGGCTTTCAGTGCCACCCAGCTACCGCAGTAGCGAGACAATTCCCAGCCAAAAACACCGAGGTCGAGCACTTCTTGTACGTTGGCAGGGCTTAGAACGGGAATCGATGCGCCGATAAACATGTGTTCAGATTGGTGGGGCAGGGTGGAAGACTTTGAGGCATGGTCGTCACCGGCCACTGCCAACACGCCGCCGTATTGGGACGTGCCAAAGGCGTTGGCGTGTTTAATCACGTCCATCGAGCGGTCGACTCCCGGGCCTTTGCCGTACCACATGCCGAAGACACCATCGTATTTGGCGCCTTCAAAAAGATTAACTTGCTGGCTACCCCACACCGCGGTGGCGGCAAGATCTTCGTTGATGCCGGGTTGGAAAACGATGTTGTGCTCGTCGAGGTAGGACTTGGCGTGCCACATGGCCTGGTCGACACCACCCAGGGGTGAGCCGCGATAACCGGAAATAAAGCCGGCGGTATTTAAGCCGTTATCAAGGTCGCGTTGGTGCTGCAAAATGGGTAGACGCACCAAGGCCTCGATGCCTGTCATGTAGGCACGGGTTTTGGTGAGGGCGTACTTATCGTCCAGTGAGATTTTCGCCATAGGTCCTCCAGCCTTGTAGGTCGCCATTTACGCTCATATTAGGCGGAGTTGGAGGGTATTTTTATGCTATTTATGTTGGCTATATACGATATTTAGTGTGATTTATTCGTTGATCTATACTTTTAAGAATAAATTATTCATTTTTTTAATGGTGCGCGAAATGACTGCCGTAAAACTCGATAAAACTGACCTAAATATCCTCGCCTGCATGCAGCGCAACGCGAAGTCCACCACCCAGGAAATCGCCGACATGAGCAATGTGTCGCAATCCCCCTGTTGGCGCCGTATTAACCGATTGGAGGAGGCGGGTGTTATCAAAAAACACGTCACCCTGTTAGACAGCCGCAAGCTAGGCTTTGAGCTGATCGTGTTTGCCACCGTTAATCTCACCGCCCAGGGGCGGAGTAACTTGGAGGACTTTGAGCGGGAGATCCAGCGGTTTCCCGAAGTGGTGGAGTGTTACACCATGGCGGGCAACTGGGACTACATGCTGAAAATTGTTGCGGTGGGGATTCGCCAGTACGAAGTATTTGTGCGCGAAAAACTGCTACAACTTGACCACGTCGGAGAAGTACATTCGCATATTGCCGTTACCGAGATCAAAAACACCACCGAATTGCCGCTGGAATTGGCAGAATAGCCATCGTTGTGCATGACTCTTGTGGGCAGTAGGCGTATTATCTTGCCACTTTTTTGGAGATAACCCTATGTTGAATGTAAATGAATACTTTGATGGCAACGTTAAATCGATCGCTTTCCAAGGCGCTGAAGGCGGCGTAACGTCTGGCGTTATGGCCGCAGGTGAATACACTTTTGGCACTAGCCAACACGAAGTGATGCGCGTGGTTTACGGTGAATTAGTTGTGCGTTTGGCCGGCACCGAAGCGTGGGTGTCTTACTCCGCCGGTACCGAGTTTAACGTTGAAGCTAATAGCTCGTTTGACGTGAAAGTCGCGGCGACGACGGCCTATCTTTGCTTTTACAGCTAATCAAGGTCGCTTTTGTCCTTTTTCTCGCATCCCGTGGGACCTCGCTCTCAACATCTTTAGGTTGGTGTGATGTTTCAAAACCCCAGACATACATTTAAGACGGAAATCGGCAGCATGGAGGCTGCCGTTTAGCCTATAGGGATATTTTCACGGCGTTCCGTCCTAGTGATGCTGGGGTTTATATAACGCTCTCTTCTTTAAAGATATAGAGCTGTCTATGGTGGTGTTGCACCGGGAGCGCAACCCCGCGGAGCGCGAGCGAAGATAATCAAGCAAAATGATATTTAATGGCATAGACGTCATGTATGCAGACAATGCAGTAGCCATTGTCTGCCAAGCAGATGAGCAAGCGACGTTAGTGAGGGACAGGATGTCCCGAACGGTAAAAAAAAGCGCCCCGAAGGGCGCAAAAATGAGCAAAGTCAACAGAGATAACAGAGACAAATATGTCGATATATCTATTGCAGTCGTCGTGCCAACTTTGTAATTTCTTTTTAATCAGTAGCTTAGGGAGTAGCAGTGACAAGTTGCTGACATGATGTGCACTCGGTTTGTGCGGCCGGTGCCCCAAATATGTGCAACTACTCGCCCCGATACCAAGGTAGCAGTGGTTCCCACCATTTTTCAGTTGTTTGATCACTCTCTAATTCAATAATTTCACCAAAGCGCGGAGTCAGCAGGCGATCTTCGGGAGTGGCTAATTTATTGAGTTCGACTAGTGGCTCAAACCAAGGGTGAAAGGCGAGGCTAAAGGTGCTGTTGTGGATTGGGATCAAGCGCACGCCGCGCAAGTCGCGATGGGCTTGCAGGGTCTCTGCAGGGAAGAGGTGAATATTCGACCACATGTCATCGTAAGCGCCAGCTTCCATCAAGGTTGCATCAAATGGCCCGAGTTTGTCACCAATCTCTTTAAAGCCACTAAAATAGCCCGTGTCACCGCTGAAGAAGATGTTGTGCTGTTGGCCGCGGAGTACCCAACTGGCCCAAAGGGTTTGGTTGCGGTCGTTCAGCCAGCGACCTGAAAAATGTTGGCTGGGGGTGGCGGTCACGGTCACACTACCGACCTCGGTTGATGCCCACCAGTCTAACACGGTAATTTTCTTTTCGGTGATGCCCCACTCTAGAAGGTGGCGCTGCACACGGCTGGGCACGATAAAGCGCTCGGTGATGGCATCGATTTGCAGGATGCTCGCTTCATCGAGGTGGTCGTAGTGGTCGTGGCTGATGACCACAGCGCTCAATGCTGGCAGTTTAGCTAGCGGCAGTGCCGGTGGATGAAAACGTTTGGGTCCGGCAAAACTAAAGGGCGAGGCACGTTCGCTGAACATGGGGTCGGTGATGATCCAGTGGCCATCGATACGCATTAATACGGTGGAGTGACCGAGTTTGATGATCTTGTCGCCCGTGCCGCTGAGTAGCTCAGTGCTTGGGTCTTGAAGTGGAATGGGTTTGCTTGGCTCCATATGGGGTACGGTATTGCTGAAGCGTTTCCACATCACGCTAAAGAAGGATACCGCCGGTTTTTCCTTACTATCCATCATGGGTTCGCCGCTGCCGTCATTGGCGGTGGCGCAGGCTGTCGTGGTCAATAGAACGGCGTAGAGCAGGGCGCTAAATATGGCTCGCATGGGGGATTGTTATCTCCGTTAGATCAGTGTTACGAAAGTTTACTTATACGTTTATACTGGCGTAAACGTTTTCTGGAAGAGTGTCATGGGCATTGATGCCATCATTACAATTGTCGTTATGCTGGGCTTCTTTGTGGTGTCCATCGGTGGCCTGATCGCTGTAGATTATGCGTTGGCGCTGGCGATGACAACGCTGTTGGTCTTCGGTGTGCTTAGCCCCGCCGAGGCCTTCGGTGGTTTTGCTAATCCCGCGTTGTTTGTGATTGTGTCCTTTTATGTGGTGTCGGCGGCGCTCAAAGAAAGTGGGGCCTTAACCGTGTGGGTGCAGCGAGCCTTGGGGCGCGGCACCGGTATCAAGCGCTCCACCATGCGCATGATGCTACCCGTAGCGGCCATTAGTGGAATTGTGAGCAATACCCCGGTGGTGGCGATGTTCATTCCGCAGTTACAGGAATGGGCGCGCCGTTGCCGCATTCCCGCCTCTAAATTACTCATGCCGTTGAGCTTTGCCTCTATCCTAGGTGGTATGTGCACCATGATCGGTACTTCCACCAATATCCTGTTGAGCGGTTTGATGGAGCAGGCTCAAGTCGGCGAAAGTCTCAATTTATTTGCGCCGGCGATAGTGGGTTTGCCCTTGGTTGTATTGGGTGTTGTTTACTTTGTGACGCTCGGCCACCGCTTGTTACCCAGCAGAGAAGATTTCGCTAATACCCTTGTCGAGGCCGAGAAATATGCGGTTGCGATGCGAGTGGAAGAGGGCGGCCCACTGGTGGGTAAATCTATTGCAGAGGCGGGTCTGCGCCAATTGCAGTACAGTTTCTTGTCTGAAATGCGCTCAGGCGATCGACTGATGCCTGCCGTGGCGCCTCGCGAAATTCTCAATGCCGGGGATGTGTTGATCTTTGTCGGGCAGCCAGAATCGGTGAGTGAGTTGCGTCAGATCCGAGGCTTATCCCCGGCAGAAGATCAGGTGGCTAAGCTCGATGTGCCTCACAACAACCGCGCCTTGATCGAAGCAGTGATATCTCCCTGTTCTTTCTTGGTCGGTAAAACGGTTAAGGAGAGTCGTTTTCGTACCACCTATGGTGGTGCCATTATTTCGGTGTCCCGCGGGGGTGAGCGTCTCAACCAAAAGAATGGTTCGATTGAATTGCGCGCTGGTGATACCTTGTTGTTGGAGGCGGCGCGCGGTTTTGTGCCACGCCACCGTTACAGTCGCGACTTCCTGCTTCTCAGCCGTTTAGACGGCGCCACTATCCCCAACCTAAGCAAGGCGCCGATTGCGCTGGGGCTGCTGTTGGCTTTTGTGGTGGCTGTGGTCAGTGGCGTAGTGTCACTCAGTGGTGGTGCCTTGTTGTTGGCCGGTGGCATGATAGCCAGCGGTTGTCTCAGCGCGGAATCTGCCCAGCGAAGTATCGATATGCGGGTGGTATTGGCGATTGGAGCCTCGTTGTCGTTGGGGGTGGCGGTCTATAAAACAGGTCTGGCGGCGATGGCAGCCAACGGTTTGATGGCGCTAGGCGGTAGCGACCCCTTGGTCAATTTGTTCCTGCTATATCTTGCCACGGTGATCGTCACCGAGACGATTACCAACAATGCCGCAGCGGTACTGATGTTCCCTATTGCGCTGTCGATCGCCAGTGCCCTTGGGGTTGACGCTATGCCATTTGTTATGACGGTGTTGTTTGGTGCTTCAGCGAGTTTCTCAACGCCGATTGGTTATCAAACTAACCTGATGGTGCAGGGCCCAGGCGGTTATAGCTTTGCCGACTACCTGCGCGTTGGCCTGCCGTTGACCTTGTTGGTCGGTGCGGCTGTGGTAGGTTTGGTGCCATTGGTGTGGGCGTTTTAATGCGGTTGCTGCTGATGGTTTTTCTGTTGTTTTCGGCGCTACTGAACGCTGCGCCGCGAGAAGAGATCGTGTTGACCTACGATACGTTTTTGCAGCAATTCAGTACAACGCTACAGGAAAACCAGCAGGCTTTTGCCGCCGATCCCGATACCTATTGGGCGATGGTGCAAGCGAAAGTGATACCCTTGTGGAGTCGGCGCGAGAGCTTGGAAGGTTTGGCTACCGCTGACAAGGTCAACGCGTTGATGCCTGAACAGTTGGACAGGCTCAATGCTATTCTCGACCGCACTGTGCAACGCTATGCCTTTGAAATCCTCGACAGTTACAGCGGTCAGCGCTTTGTGCTCAACGAGGTGGAATTCGACGATAACAATCCTCAGTTAGCCGTATTGGATGTCACCGCGGTTTGGGATAATTTTCCCGATCTAGATATCGAATTGATGCTGGTCGACGAGGGGGATGCGTGGCGTTTCTATAACATCCGCTACGGCTGGTTTAGTTACATCGGTACGAAAAAGTGGTCCTATCGGCGTGGTCTAACGCCGCAACGGTTTGATGCGTTTGCCGAATCCTTGGCGAAAAAGAACCGTCGTCATTTTGCTGACATGTGTCGCAACGATACTGTACGGGGCAGCGAAACTTGCCATTACTGGCAAGATCGCACCTCAATCGAGTAAAATGCGCTTCTTATTTTAAGGTTAGCTATCATTTTCAGGATTTTTATGTCTTATCGCGTCTTGTCGGTCGCTTTTTTTTGCGGTGTATTTAGTTCATTCAGTCAGGCCACCGTGGTGGTCAGTAGTTTAAAAGAACAAGCCGAGGGTTGGGTGTCTTCTGTCTCGGCGAGTTATGCGGCCTCGAGCTCTACCGTTGAAAAGACGGAATACAAGGGGAGCTTTCGCTCCTCCAACAATAATGATCAGCGCCAGTGGTTGATGTTTGGTGAGCTGGAATACGGCGAAGTAGACGGCACTAAAAATGCTGACAGCCAATTGATACACGGCCGTTATATTAGAAAACAGGTTGTTGGCGAATTAAATTTTGAAGGCTTTGTGCAGAGCGAGAGCGATGACTTTGCCAAATTGGCGTCGCGCCGATTATTGGGTGTTGGTTTGTCGTGGCAAAAAAAGCAAGATGATTTGGCGCTACATGCCATGTTGGGCGTGATGGATGAACGCGAGGAGCACGCTACCGATGCTAGCCAAGACCGTCAGTTAACCCGTGCGACCTCATCGGTGCAACTGCAGTATCAGTTAGAGAGCCAAGCGGTATTGACGAGTGTGCTGTATTTTCAGCCTGCATTGAATGATTTTGGTGACTACCGCAGTACGTTTAAAGCTGGTTTGGCCTTCCCTATGACGGAACGTTTGAACATTAATATCGGTTATTTTTGGCGTTACAACGGCGAAGCTTTTGTTGGTGTGCCGCCCATTAAGCGTGCGTTGACCACGGGTGTTAGCTACTCATTCTAGGTCATCGCTGCCAGTGGCGTTGCAGCGTAACGCGCATTTCTGCGTTACACTTAGCAAAACCAACATTGAAGGCACTATGAAAAAACATACCGGTCCCAAGGACCCCCAGGCGGCTCGTGAAGCCGCCAACTACGAAAATCCCATCGCCAGCCGTGAATTGATACTAGAAACGCTGCGCAACAACGGCGTACCAATGAATTTTCAGGAATTGGCCTCTAGCCTCCATATCGACGACGATGACGCCCTTGAAGGTTTGCGCCGCCGCTTGAATGCGATGCAGCGCGACGGCCAAATCGTTCGCAACCGCAAACAAGGCTTTGGTTTGATCGAAAAGATGGATTTGATCAAAGGCAAAATCCTAGGTCACCGTGATGGTTTTGGTTTCTTGGTGCCCAGCGCGGGTGGCGACGATGTCTATATTAGTGCGCGACAAATGCGCGGTGTGTTGGACGGCGACGACGCGGTGGTCAGTATCGTTGGTCGTGATTCTAAGGGTCGCCCAGAGGGCCGCATTGTCGACGTTTTAAGTCGTAATACCGAAGAGTTGGTTGGGCGTTACTTCCGCGAAGCTGGTATCGGTTTTGTGGTGCCTGAAAACCCCCGCATTGGGGTCGATGTGTCAGTACCTCAGGGCGGCGACCTACAACCTGAAAATGGACAGTTTGTGGTCGTGAAGTTGATCGCTCAACCCACCTGGCAAACCCGCCCGGTAGGCGAGATTAGCGAAATTTTGGGCGACCATATGGCGCCCGGTATGGAAATCGACGTCGCCATCCGCAGCTATGGTATTCCGCATATCTGGCCTCGTGAGGTCGAGCAGCAAATTGCTCCCCTGCAGCCCGAGGTAGAAGAGGATGATAAGCATCACCGCGTTGATTTGCGCGGCCTGTCGTTGTTGACCATCGACGGTGAAGACGCCCGCGACTTTGATGACGCGGTTTACTGTGAAACCAAGAGCGGCGGTGGTTGGCGCCTGTGGGTGGCCATTGCTGATGTGTCGCACTATGTACGGCCTCATACCCCGCTGGATCGCGAAGCGATCAATCGAGGAAACTCGGTGTATTTCCCTGGTCGCGTGGTGCCGATGCTGCCGGAGATTTTGTCCAACGGTTTGTGTTCATTGAACCCCGAGGTAGACCGTTTGTGTATGGTGGCTGAGATGACCATCAGTGCTAGCGGCAATCTAAGTTCTTACTGTTTCTACGAGGCGGTGATGCATTCTAAGGCACGGCTGACGTACAACAAGGTCGCCAGAATGCTCGACGATCGCAGCGCTGACAACCCATTGCGACAGCGTTATTCGGCGGTGGTGCCAGTGCTTGAAGATCTGCACGACCTCTACACTGCATTGCGCGATTCTCGCCACCAGCGCGGCGCTATCGATTTTGAAACCGTCGAAACCCAAATGGTGTTTGGTGCTGACAAGAAAATTGCCGAGATCGTGCCGGTGGTGCGCAACGACGCCCATAAGCTGATCGAAGAGTGCATGCTGTGCGCCAACGTGGCCGCTGCGCGCTTCTTGGAAAAACACACCCTGCCGGGACTGTTTCGCGTGCACAACGGTCCCAAAGAAGAGCGTTTGGCAAGCTTGCGAGACTTTCTGGGAGGCTTGGGGCTCGACCTAACAGGTGGTGAAAGTCCCACACCGTCAGATTATCAGGCATTGTTGCAAATGGTCGCCGAGCGCCCCGATGCCAGTTTGATTCAAACTATGATGCTGCGCTCGATGAGTCAGGCGGTGTATACCCCAGACAACCAAGGCCACTTTGGTCTCAATTATCCAGCGTATACCCACTTTACTTCGCCCATTCGCCGCTATCCCGATTTGTTGACGCATCGCGCCATTCGCTATGTGATCCGTTGCGGGATGCCGAGCCGATACGTGCGTCGTGTGGATGGGGCTGTGCCAATGGGGGCAGGTGAAATATACCCCTATGACATGGGGCGTATGGTGCAATTTGGCGAGCAAACCTCGATGACGGAGCGCCGCGCCGACGAGGCGACGCGTGACGTGGTGAGCTGGTTGAAGTGTGAATACTTGCTCGACAAAGTGGGCGAAGAGTTTCGCGGGGTGGTCACTGCGGTCACCAATTTTGGTTTGTTCGTCGAATTGAAGGGCTTGTATGTAGAAGGCCTGGTTCATGTTACCGCGCTGCAAAACGACTACTACCAGTTCGATGCCTCGCGCATGTGTTTACTCGGTGAGCGAACCGGTGTGATTTACGGATTGGGTGACGAGCTGTCGGTGCAGGTTGCTGCGGTTAAATTGGAAGAGCGCAAAGTCGATCTGGAGTTGCTTGGGGTGGTTTCAACGGTGCGTCGCCGCAAGCCCAGTAATAAAAATCACAGTCCAATTTCTGAAGTTGCCGCTAAACAAGCGCGCGCTAAGCGCCACAAGGTTGATCGTCGCGATGAGCGCGGTGGTAAGGGTGGCAAAAGTAAGCACGACAAGCGCGCCGCAACGTCGTCTAAAAAAGGCGCGGATAAAACCGTTAAGCCAAAGAAAAAATCTCGTCGCTAAGCCTGGCGGCAACTATTTGTGGGTTAATGCATGGATTACGTTTTTGGATTGCACGCGGTTGAGTCAATGCTTAGCCAGCGCGCGTCAGATGTGAAAAAAGTATTGGTGCAGAGCGGTCGCGATGACCAGCGAGTACAGCACATTGCCGACTTGGCCAAGCGCGCTGGTGTAGCGGTGGTGCAAACGTCAAAGAATGAATTGAACGGCTTGGTTGAGGGTAATCACCAGGGCGTTGTGGCGGTGTGTCGCGAGCAAAAGGGGCTCGACGAATCGCAATTGCCAAAGCTACTCGAGAGCATCGACGACCCGGCTCTGTTACTGGTGCTTGATGGCGTGACCGATCCGCACAATTTGGGTGCTTGTCTGCGCAGTGCCGATGCGGCGGGGGTGCATGCAGTAATCGCGCCTAAAGACAAATCTGTCGGGATTACCTCTACCGTACGAAAGGTGGCCTGTGGTGCGGCTGAAAACATGCCATTTTTCGCCGTGACGAACTTGTCGCGTACTCTGAAAACACTGCAGGAGCAGGGCGTGTGGATTGTGGGTACCGCTGGCGAAGCAGAAGAGTATTTGTGGTCCTACGATTTTAAAATTCCGACGGCCATCGTGATGGGGGCTGAAGGGAAGGGCATGCGTCGCTTGACCCGCGAGTGTTGCGATTACTTGGTCAAGCTACCGATGGCGGGGGCGGTAAGTAGTCTCAATGTGTCGGTGGCGACGGGGATCGCCTTATTCGAAGCGGTGCGTCAACGGCGCTAAGCTTGCCAAAACGGTGTCGCAATCATTGGACGACACCGTCATATATTGTTAAGTTTACCCTCCCTTGGTGCCCAATCTATTCGGGCGCCTCGTTTCCAACAGATAATAATTAAGGTGCTCGGTGGAACAACAAGCTGAACAACAAACTCCTATATTAGATATGGCGCAACTGCAGCGTCTGATGTCGGGCAAGCAATTTGAGCAAGCCTTGGCCTACCTCGAAACATTTTTACAAGAACACTCAAACCATGCCGACGGTCACTATTTTGCCGCGGCTTGTTTACGCTATTTAAAGCGTTTTGACGAAGCTATGAGTCACCTTGAGACGGTGCGCAAGCTTGACCCCAACCACAGCAGGGCACTACAGGAACAGGGTCATTTGTTTCGTGATATGAACCGTCTCGACGAAGCGATGGCGTTCTATCACCAGGCGACGCGCCAAAACCCCTCGTTAGTGGCCTGCTGGCAAGCACAGCTGGCTATTTTGCAGCAGCGCGGTCAACAAGAGCGGGCGATGGGCATTCAGGAGCAGATCCAATACCTGCAGTCGTTGCCCCAGCCGTTGTTGGTGGTGTCGGATCTCATCGCGCAGGGTAAATTGCTCAAGGCTGAGCAGTTAGTGCGCCAATTCCTGCAAAAAGTCCCTCACCATGTGGAAGCGATGCGTTTGTTAGCCGATATTGGCATTCGTTTGGGGATTCTTGATGACGCAGAAATGCTGCTCGATGCCGCCGTAAAGCTCGCCCCTGAACACTTGCAGTTGCGGGTCGACTACCTGCAAACGCTGCGCAAGCGTCAGAAATTCGCTGCGGCTTTCACTCAGGCGGAGTGGCTGCTAGACAAACGCCCGGAAAATCCACAGTTCCAGTCGCTGTATGCTATCGAGTCGATGCAGACCGGTGACTATGACACCGCAGTGGCCTTCCTCGACAAGGTACTTGCCCGATTGCCCGGTGAGCCCACTACGCTCACAACCCGAGGACACGCCCTTAAAACCGCTGGCCACCAAGAGCAGGCTATTGACTCGTACCGTTCAGCATTGGCTACTGACCCCCGTCACGGAGAGGCTTGGTATTCGTTGTCTAACTTGAAAACCTACACATTTAGCGACGATGAATTAGCCACCATGCACGGTTTAGAGGAAGAGGGTGCACTGACGCCTAACGACCGCGTGCATTTGAGCTTTGCCCTGGGAAAGGCTTACGAAGACCGCAAAGTGTTTGATAAGTCATTTGAATACTACAGTCGTGGCAACCGCATCAAAAAGATCCAGAGTCGCTACGACGCCGACAGCATGACAAAGGAAATGCTGTCCCAAAAAGAGGTGGTAACGCCTGAATTGGTCGAGAAGAACAAGGGGGTAGGTTGCCAGTCACCCGACCCTATTTTCATCTTGGGGATGCCGCGTGCCGGATCCACCTTGATGGAGCAAATCCTGTCCTCTCACAGCCAGGTCGATGGCACCCTGGAGTTGCCCAATGTGTTGGCGTTGGCCCAGCGCCTGCGTCGCGGTAAGCGCATCAGTGGTGTAAGCCACTACCCAGCAGTGCTGCAAGACCTGAGTGCTGATGATTACCGTGCCTTTGGTGAGGCGTTTATTGAAGACACGCGTATCCACCGTAAAGAGGCGCCTTTCTTTATCGATAAAATGCCAAACAACTTCCGTCACGTCGGGTTAATTAAGATGATGTTGCCCAATGCCAAGATTATCGATGCTCGCCGGGCGGCGCCGGCGTGTTGTTTTGGTGGTTTCAAGCAGTTGTTCGCCGAGGGGCAGGAGTTCTCCTACTCGTTGGAGGATATCGGCCAGTACTACCGCGACTACTGCGATTTGATGGATCATTGGCAAGAGGTCTTCCCTGGTGAAATTTTGCTAGTGGAATACGAACAGGTGGTTGATGACTTGGAAACTCAAGTGCGCCGCGTGTTGGATTTCTGTGGTCTGCCCTTTGAAGAGGCCTGCCTTAGCTTCCATGAAACCAAGCGCGCGGTGCGCACTGCCAGTTCTGAGCAGGTGCGCCAGCCACTGTATCGCAGTGGTCTCGACCAGTGGCGCAACTACGAGCCTTGGCTCGATCCTTTGAAAGCGGCGCTAGGGCCGCGATTTGCAGACGAATTTAAACGTTAGGGAGAATTATGCAGTCTAAAACGGCATTTGCCCCGGGCAGTTTTTTTATAGATCGCCCTGTATTTATCAGTTCTATCACAATTCTATTTGCGCTCATCTTTACGGTGGGCCTTTTCCCAGATGCTAGCTCTTCTGCCTTTGCTCAACTTCAGGCGGGTATTGTCGAAAATGCAAGTTGGTACTACGTGCTGGTGGTGGCCATTATTTTGGTTTGTATCTTATTTTTGGCATTTTCTCGTTTTGGGAACATTAAGCTGGGCCCTGACCACTCTACCCCGGCGTATTCCAATGTGTCATGGTTTGCCATGCTGTTCTCGGCGGGCATGGGTATTGGTTTGATGTTTTACGGTGTGGCCGAGCCGGTCATGCACTTCATGCAGCCACCACAAGGTGAGGGGCAGACCGTTCAAGCGGCAGGCGAGGCGATGCGCCTGACGTTCTTCCATTGGGGCATTCACGCGTGGTCGATTTACGCCATTGTGGCGTTGATTTTGGGGTATTTTAGCCACCGTCATGGACTGCCACTGACACTTCGTTCAGCGTTGTACCCGTTGATTGGTGATCGTATTTACGGGCCTATTGGTGCAGCGGTGGATGTGTTTGCCATCATTGGTACGCTGTGCGGTATCGCGACCAGTTTGGGGTTGGGTGTCGTGCAGATCAACTCGGGCCTGAATATGTTGTTTGGTCTTGAGATCACCCCTGAAGCGCAGGTGGTACTGATTATTATCACCATTGGCTTGGCGACCTTGTCGGTGGTGATGGGGTTGGATGCGGGTATTAAACGCCTATCGGAAATTAACATCGGCCTGGCGGGCTTGTTGCTGTTAGGAATTCTGATTGTCGGTCCAACCTTATTTATTTTGCAGAGTTTCTTGCAAAATATCGGTGATTATATTTCGGAACTCACCCATAAAACATTTAACCTGTACGCCTATCGCCCCACATCATGGCTGGGTGGTTGGACCATCCTCTACTGGGGGTGGTGGTTATCTTGGGCGCCTTTTGTCGGCCTGTTTATCGCGCGTATTTCACGTGGTCGAACCATTCGTCAGTTCATCGTTGGGGCGATGCTGGTGCCTTGTGCCTTTAATTTGTTCTGGATGAGCGTTTTCGGTAGCTCGGCAATTTCGATGATTCTTGACGGCACAATGTCTGACTTGGGGCAAACGGTTTATAACAATCAGGCGCTTGCCCTGTTTAATTTCTTAGAGGCCTTCCCTTTCTCAACCGTATTGTCCCTGATATCCCTGGTGATGGTCGTCGTGTTCTTTGTGACGTCCGCCGATAGTGGTGCGATGATCTTGAACATGTTGTCCGCCCATGGGCGCGACGACACCAGTTTGTTTCAGCGTATTCTATGGTCAGTGCTGATTGGCTTGGTGACCATTGTGTTGCTATATGCTGGGGGATTATCGACGTTGCAGACCGCATCAATAGCAGGTGCACTTCCCTTCTCGGTGGCGCTGTTGTGGGCTATTTGGGGTTTCTTTCGTGCACTGCAACTCGACTATGCCAAGCGCGAAGTTCAGGCGGGTAGTCCCGCAGTGGCCCCGGTGGTGAATGGTGCTAGCGGTGATTGGCAATCACGCTTGTCGCGCCTGTTGCGCTTCCCCAGTGACCGCCAAGTGCTCAAGTTTCAAAAACGTGTGGTGTTGCCTGCGCTGCAACAGTTTGCAGATGAATTGCGCAAGAATGAAGTATCTTGCCAAGTGGTTGATGATATTAAAAAAGGGCATCGCGTGCGTTTAGAAGTGGTGCACGGGGAAGACGTGGACTTTGTCTACGAAGTGCGCTGTCGCCACCACCGTATGCCGGAGGGTGATTTTCATGCGCCTGAGGAAGAGGCGACCATGGAAAATGTGCCTGACAATGTCTATTTCCGTGCCGAAGTTCACCTCAGCGAAGGTGGGCAGGACTACGACGTGATGGGCTGGGACCAAGAGCAGTTGGTGCTGGACGTGTTGCAGCGCTATGAAAATCACCTGCATTTTTTACACAGCGTTTATTAAGCGCGGCGGCGGTTACTAGAGGCCGCCGTAAACCCTTCTCAACGCTGCATATTATTTGTGCAATAGCTTGCAAATGTCCCTTGAGATCTGTAATATGCGCGCCTTATTCCTTTAGGCTAGGCCTAAACCTACCTTTAGGTCTCCTTGTCTTACCGCGTTTTGCGGAAGACTCTAACCCGTAAGGAGCTACAATGCGTCACTACGAAGTTGTTTTCATGGTCCACCCGGACCAGAGCGAGCAAGTGCCCGGCATGATCGAGCGCTACTCACAGTTGATCACCAAAGAAGGTGGTACCGTGCACCGTCTGGAAGACTGGGGCCGTCGTCAACTGGCTTACCCCATCAACAAAATCCACAAAGCGCACTATGTTCTGATGAACATCGAAGCGAATGAAGCTGTTATGGCTGAGTTGGATTCATCTTTCCGCTATAACGACGCTGTTCTGCGTAACCTGGTTATCCGTATGGATGAAGCGGTTACCGAAGAGTCGCTGATCATGAAAGGTGAAAAAGAGAGCCGCGAGCGTCGTGAACGTCGCCCCGCGCGTGAAGAAGTTGTTGCTGAAGCTGGTGAGTCAGCTGACGCAGAAGCAACTGACGAATAACCTAGCGGTCAAGGAGATTTAACATGGCACGTTTTTTCCGTCGTCGTAAGTTCTGTCGCTTTACCGCTGAAGGCGTAAAGCAAATTGATTACAAAGATTTGGATACCCTGAAAGCCTACGTTTCAGAAACTGGCAAGATTGTTCCAAGTCGTATCACTGGTACAAACGCTAAATACCAGCGTCAGTTGGCAACTGCCATCAAACGCGCGCGTTACTTGGCGTTGATCCCTTACACTGATTCACACAACTAAGTGTGAATCTGGACGTATCACCGAGAGGTTAAATGCGTTCATTAGCTGAATTCGCAATGCGGCGCCGAGCGACCGCATTGTTAGTAGCAGTATTAAGCACCGGCACTTCGTTGTTTTTTTGGGTCGGTGCTGCAGTCGTAGCTCTGGTTACACTGCGCAAGGGAGCCCAAGAAGGTTTGATCCTTCTGTTGTGGTCTCTACTACCGGCTGGCGCCGTGCTCTATCTCCTTGCGGAGGTATTGCCCATCGCCAACCTGATCGCGGCCTTTGTGCTGGCGCTGGTACTTCGCAGTACTGTGTCGCTTGCTCTAACCCTGATCGTGGCGCCGGTAACAGGTCTTTTGTTGGGGGCAGCCTTGTTAACGGTTGCCTCGCCTTACTTAGACTTCCTTGTGCAAGTCATGCAAGAGCTTGTGGCTCAGTGGAGCCAAGGCCTGCCGGCCGACCCTAGCGGAGCAGCGACTATCATCGCTCCCGGTAGAGAGTTGATCAGTGGGGGCTTGGTGGTGATGCACACCCTGTGTGTGTCGGTGAGTATTTTGTTAGCGCGCTGGTGGCAATCGGTGCTCTACAATCCTGGCGGTTTTGCTAAGGAGTTTCACAGCCTGAGACTCAGCTATCGCCCAGCAGCAGCGCTGCTGTTGTCAGCAGGTTACTGCCTGACATTGGGAGAGCAATACTCACTGTGGGCGACCGCGTTGTCGGTACCCCTCATCATGAGTGGATTGGGTTTGTTGCACTTTATGTTCAACCGTGCTCACAACACTCGCCGCTGGATATGGCTGCTATACATCAGCTTGGTGTTAATTGATCCAGTGAAATGGGTGATCTGCCTACTGGCGGTCATCGATAGTTTTATAGATGTGCGTCGTCGCGTAAACCGTACTGCGGCGTAAGATAAGAATCGCGATTAGACGTCGCGCAAAATACATAGAGGGTACTTAAGATGGAAGTTATTCTTCTGGAAAAAGTAGGCAAATTGGGTGGTCTGGGTGACAAAGTTAAAGTAAACGCTGGCTATGGCCGCAACTACTTGTTGCCTTTCGGCAAAGCTGTTGCTGCGACCGAAACTAACGTTGCTGATTTCGAAGCGCGCCGCGCCGAGTTAGAAAAATCACAAGCGGAAGCCTTGTCAGCTGCTCAAGCACGTGGCGAGAAATTGCAAGGCTTGGAAGTGACTATCACTACTAAAGCTGGCGATGAAGGCAAATTGTTTGGTTCAATCGGTACTCGCGACATCGCTGATGCGATCGTGGCGGCTGGCGTTGAAGCTAACAAGAGCGAAGTTCGCTTGCCCAACGGTGCACTGCGTGAAGTTGGCCAGTACGAAATCGACGTACAGGTTCACAGCGAAGTGACGTCGGCTATTAATCTGACAATTGCTGCTGAGTAATTCGCCGTAATGGCGAGTTTGACTCGCCGCAGATTAAAAAAGCGAGACGGGGTTTTACCCCTCTCGCTTTTTCTTTTATTATCGTTCTTCTTTTTTTAATCCACTTAAACTAGCCGGTGCTATGGACGATATCCCACTGCCAGACGAAGAATACGCGGGTCCTCATTACGATCAGTACGATGAACCTTCGCCTGCGCCTGACTTCGATATGCCATTGAAGGTGGTGCCGCACTCCATTGAAGCGGAGCAGGCGGTACTAGGTGGATTGATGCTGACCGTGGGCGACCAGGGCAACGCCTGGGATATGGTCTCTGACGTATTAGGCAGCGCTGACTTCTATCGTGCGGATCACCGTATACTCTTTGAAACGATGGCCGGATTGATCGCTAGCGAACAGCCGATCGACGTTGTTACCGTTGCGGATAAACTGCAGGCATTAGGCGAACTAGAGCGCGCTGGTGGTCTTGTGTATTTGGCTGAATTGGCCGAAAACACACCCAGTACTGCCAACATACGCGCCTACGCCACCATCGTGCGGGAAAAGGCGACGCTACGCCAACTGATTTCTACAGCCTCAGAGATTGTCGACCGTGCCTACGATAGCACCGGTCAGTCTAGTGATGAGTTACTGGAAAGCGCCGAAAATAATATTCTGCGTATTCGCGATGACCGTCCAAACGAGGGTGGTCCGCAGTACGTCAACCCGGTGTTGGAAAAGACCCTTACTCAGATCGATGAGCTGTTTCATTCCGACAGCGCCATTACTGGTGTTACCACGGGCTTTGAACGCCTCGACGAGATGACCTCTGGTCTACAAAAATCAAACTTAGTTATCGTGGCGGGCCGTCCTTCGATGGGTAAGACCACCTTCGCCATGAACTTGGTAGAGAACGCCATGATGGCGGTGGGTAAGCCGGTGGTGGTGTTCAGTATGGAGATGCCGGCGGAAGACATCGTCAAGCGTATGATCGGCTCGCTCGGTCGCATCGATGTAAAAAACGTCTTCTCGGGTAAACTCACCGAGGAAGATTGGCCCAAGTTGAGTACCGCGGTGCGCAAGATGAAGGACCGCCCGTTATTCATTGACGACTCTACCGGTCTTTCCCCCACAGAAATTCGTGCTCGCTTGCGCCGTATCCAGCGTGAGAAGGGTGACATCGGCATGGTGATGGTCGATTACCTCCAGCTGATGAAGATCAACGGATTCGGCGAAGGCCGCACAGCGGAAATTTCAGAAATTTCGCGGGGGTTGAAATCGGTGGCGCGTGAATTCAATTGCCCAGTGATCGCGCTGTCGCAGTTGAATCGTAGCTTGGAGCAACGCCCCAACAAGCGCCCCATCAACTCCGACTTACGTGAATCCGGAGCGATCGAGCAGGACGCCGACGTGATTATGTTCATCTATCGCGATGAGGTGTACAACGAGGACACCGATCAGAAGGGGGTGGCCGAAATCATTATCGGTAAGCAGCGTAACGGCCCTATTGGCACCTGTAAACTGGCCTTCGTTAATAGGTACACCCGTTTCGAAAACCTCGCTATCGAGTACCACGACGAATACTGATGTCAAAATGTGACCGAATCTCACCAAAGGTCACCAATTCCTACCAAATCTTACTGTTTATTGCCTGTGCTGCTGTGCCAGTTTCTTGCCTGCAAGACTTTTTGTAAGCGCTTTTAGCCCTTTTTGCGACACCTTTGGCATTTGTAGTGTGATGCGTATCACAATTTTGCAAAATGTCAGATTTTGTTTGAATTAGTTCACCTTTTGACGCATAAATAAGGCGTAGTATTGGTATCAACAGTTAACGAATCCCGTGAGGATAAGACCATGTATACCGATGTAGCACCAGATATGATTTGGAACTTGAACGGCTTTGAATATCGCGAAAAAGCGGTCAACTTCTTGAAAAGATTTGAGCAAGCGTTGTGTGTGTTTTCTGGTAGCGTGCACCAACTCTACGCCAACTATGAAATTACCCCCATGAGCGAGGATTACAGCCGTCTGGTGGTATTGCCCGATCCCTATGCCTTCCACGACATTTTTCAGTCGATTTCAGAAGACGCGGTGGTGAAAACGGGCTTGTACATCATGCCAGGTGAGTGTGTGGGTAAAGAGGGTTTGGTGTTGGGGCAGCGTATCGACGGCAAACTACGCGTATCACCGTTGGCTCAAGGGCTGCGTAAAATCGCCCAGCAAATGCCCAAAGATGAACCGTTCTTGCCTGTGTTGAAAAGCACTGACCTGCGTCAGTTCGGTAATAAACTTCCCATCATCCACTTGCACCGTCTGCGTGTCAATGAGTTGAAGCGCTTGTCGAGTTTCCAGATAAGCGATGTGCTGCACACCATTCAGGATAAGATGGATCAGTTTTTGATGGCGGCCTAGTTATAGGCCAATGTCCTTCCGCAGCGCGGCCATGCGCAGCACTTTCTCTTCAGAGCTTAGCGGTGTTGACGTCTCACTTGGCAGACGTTCTGCATTTGCCATTGCTAGTTTTTCGCCCGCGAGTACGCGGTCACAGACCTTGCGGTAAGCAGCTTCGAAAACTGGCTGCGCCTTGTTTTCGGCGTTGCTGGCTAGGAAGTACCAGCCGGCGTCGCGCCCGGCGAAGTATACCGCTGGGTGGCTCCACGAAAATTCAGCGCGGGGTTCGCTGGCGTTACACGCTTCGATATAGGCGTCGCGCGGTGAGGGCAGGCCATAGCTGGTAAGGTCTGAACGACAGAAGTTCAAAACGCTGTGGATGGTGGGAATGAAATCCGATGATTCTATGGCCTTTTGGCAGGCGCGAAGGATTTGCTCGCCGCTGAATTCTTGCAATGAATTGGCCCACAGTTGCTTAGCCAGCATGATCGCGTTGTCGCTGCTATAGGCGCGATGGTACAAGTTAGGGAAGGCCACTTCGAATTGGGTGAACACCGTATTAATGGCGTCGATTAAGTCGTCGCTGAAGGCGGGACGCTTAGCCTTGCGCCCAGCTTCGGTCGACAAGTCGCTCGATGATGTCAGACTTTTGTTCGCCGCGTTGGCCAAATGATCGATACTTTTCATGTTGCTGTCCCGTACTCAATGCGCTTGGCATTTGGTGCCGCTGTGCCCAGCGGTATTTCACGTGTTGCAAAAACTTACTATTCCACGACGTTTGCACGCGGTGACTTTCTCGCCAATACATAACGAATTCTGGCACGAGTTGGCGGGCAAAGTCGATCTCGATGTTAGCAAAGGTTAGGACGTCATACACGTCGCTGCTCGGTTGCCAGTTGGCATCGATACGTCGCGGTTCGCTGTCGTAGCGAGTAGCGTTGGTGTAGCGCTCCCACTGGTTGCGGATATGTTGAATGAATTTGCTATTCCAAGTTTTTAGCGCTTCGCCACGCTCTTGCCAGTACAGCACAAACTCGGGAATACAGTCTTCGATAAAGGCTTGGTTGATACCCGATTTGTTGAGAATTTCGAGGGCGTCCAATGAGGGTTGCCACTCGCGGTACATCGGTATGGCCACCTCAGGGCTAGGCTTGAGGAAATCCGCTTCGCGGCTGCGCCACTCGCGCAGTACCCAAGTGCGAAACTTGTTGCTCCACGAGGCGGCTGTGGCGCGTTTTTCAGTCCAATAGGTGACAAAGGGTGTCACTTGGGACAGTGAAAAATCGGCCTCAATGCCATTAAACTGCTTCAGGGTTTGCAACATACTCTCTGGCGGTTGCCAATTAGGAGGGATTAAGCTGTTGCCCCCCACGCCATGGTTGGCGGGAATGCTATTGATGTTGACCGGGGACGGTGGCGTTTGGGCGGCGCTGCTAGGAACGTCAAAAGCCACACGCAGGTATTGAGCCTGGGTGAACGGCGGGGAATCGAGTTGAATCACCCCTTTGTCGCGCAGGTTTTGTAGTACGCGTTGTATATCGGCCTCGCTCCAAAACGGCACCAATGGCAATATTTTATCTTTACTGAGGGTCATCCACTGTAAATGTTGCTGTGCTTGCAATTCGCTATGGCGCACGCAGTCTTGCAGTACAACCACCAAGGCGGCCTCTTCCAGGCCAAGCGTGGCGGCGAGTGAGGGCGGAATAGCGATGGGGGTTTCTGGTAATAGCGACATGAATGACTCTCTAATGGGTCAATGATTTTACGGTTCGAGGCGACAAAGGGCTAGTCTGTAGAGAAATTATTGCTACAATATGGCCTGTTTTTTTATACAGTAGTGACGCGTTATGGCCAAAAACACCACCGCCTTTGTGTGCAATGATTGTGGTTCTGATTTCAGCAAGTGGATGGGGCAATGCCCCGATTGCAGTGCCTGGAATACCATTGTTGAAATTTCACTCGGCCCGGCGACTCGCAAAACAGCCGCCAGTCCTCGCCGTGGTGGTTACGCAGGTAGCCAGAGTGAAATCACCACCCTCGCGGAGGTAGCACTTCAGGAGCAACCGCGCATTTCCACCGGTATTGGCGAGCTCGATCGCGTGCTGGGCGGTGGCTTGGTACCCGGATCGGTAATTTTGATCGGCGGCCACCCCGGTGCGGGTAAGAGCACCTTGTTATTGCAGACCCTGTGCAGCTTGTCACAGACCCAGAGCGCGCTATACGTGACTGGCGAAGAGTCGTTACAGCAAGTCGCGATGCGTGCCAATCGTTTAAAACTCCCCACCGATAAATTGCAGATGATGTCGGAAACGGATGTCGAAGCCATTGGTGCGGCCACCCAGCGCCTGCAACCTAAGTTGTTAGTGGTGGATTCGATTCAAGTCATGCACATGGCCGAGATTAGCTCGGCGCCTGGCAGTGTGTCACAGGTGCGTGAGTGTGCCGCCTACCTCACCCGTTTCGCCAAACAGACTGGCACTGTGCTTTTCTTGGTGGGACACGTCACCAAAGACGGTTCGTTGGCAGGCCCCAAAGTGTTGGAGCATATGATCGACTGTTCTATTCTGCTCGAGGGTGGCGACGATAGCCGCTTCCGTACATTGCGTGGGCAGAAGAATCGTTTTGGCGCGGTCAATGAGTTGGGTGTTTTCGCCATGACCGAGCAGGGCCTGAAGGAAGTAAAAAATCCCTCCGCGATCTTTTTGTCGCGCGATGAAGAAATCAGTTCGGGCAGTTTGGTGACAGTGGTGTGGGAGGGGACGCGTCCCTTATTGGTGGAAATCCAAGCGCTGGTCGACGACTCACCCTTTGGCAATCCACGCCGTGTTGCGGTGGGCTTGGATCAAAACCGCCTAGCCATGTTGTTGGCGGTGCTGCACCGCCACGGTGGACTGATGGTGGGTGATAAAGATGTGTTTGTGAATGTTGTTGGCGGGGTCAAGGTGATGGAAACCAGTGCCGACTTGTCGACCCTATTGTCGATTGTGTCGAGTTTTAAAGATCGCGCCCTGCCTCGCGATATGGTGGTGTTTGGCGAGGTAGGCTTGTCGGGTGAAATTCGCCCCGTGCCGAGCGGCCAAGAGCGTCTTTTCGAGGCGGCTAAACACGGTTTTACCAAGGCTATCGTACCCGCGGCTAATGTGCCTAAAGGCGGTGTCAAGGGTATGCAGGTCATCGCGGTTAAGCGCTTAGCCGACGCACTGCAGCATGTTTAAAAAATAAACATTGTACTATCCTTATTCTGGTATATATTGCGTGTTTTTGGGTGTGGAGAAGCAGCCGTGGAAAACAAATTTGTTGTCGGTAGTGAAGAGTGGTGTTCGCTGCCTGGTTTGAACTTGCCCGCCATCAAAGCGCGTGTCGATTCTGGGGCCAAGACCTCGGCCCTGCATGCGTTTAATATCAAAAAATTTACGCGCAATGGTGAAGTTTGGGTGTCGTTCGACATGCACCCGATCCAGAAAAATGATCTCACCGTGGTGCGTTGCGAAGCGCCTGTGATCGATCGTCGTACAGTCAAGTCATCGAGTGGTACCAGCGAACGCCGTTTTGTGGTGAAAACACCGATCCATATTGGCGGCCACCAGTGGGACATCGAGCTGACCCTGACGAATCGCGACAGTATGGGCTACCGTATGCTGCTTGGTCGCGAAGCGATGGTGGGGCGCATTCTGGTCGATCCGGCTGCCAGCTTTAAGCAGGGTGAACACACTATTACCGAAATTCGCCAAATATATGGCGTGACCTCGACCGCCAAGCGTGGCCTGAAAATTGGCGTGCTAGCGAGCAATCCCGATCTTTACAGCAACCGTCGCCTAATAGAGGCGGGGGAAGCGCGCGGTCACGAGATGGTGTTCTTGAACATCAAGCAGTGCTACATGAAATTGGATGCCGACAACCCAGAAGTGCACTACCGCGGTGGTACCATCGTCAATGATTTGGATGCGCTTATTCCTCGCATTCGCCCCAGTATTACCTTTTACGGCTGTGCATTGACGCGCCACTTTGAAGGACTGGGCGTGTACGTTCAGAATAATGCCGAAGCGATTACCAGTTCGCGTGACAAACTGTATTCACTACAGTTGTTGTTAAAGAATGGGTTGGACATCCCTACTACTGGCTTTGCCAATTCGCCGAATGATACCAATGACCTGATCCAAATGGTGGGCGGCGCGCCCTTGATTGTGAAGTTGTTGGAGGGTACGCAGGGTAAGGGTGTGGTGCTGGCCGAAACCGACAAGGCAGCAGAAAGTGTGATCAACGCCATTAAATCTCTGCGCGCCAACCTGTTGGTGCAAGAGTTCGTGAAGGAGGCGGATGGTAAAGATCTGCGCTGCTTTGTTATCGACGGCAAGGTGGTGTCTTCTATCATGCGCACCGCGGCCCCGGGTGAATTCCGAGCCAATATTCACCAAGGCGGTACCGCCTCGGTTGTGAAAATTACCCCGGCCGAGCGCAAGCTGGCGATTAAAGCAGCCAAGACCTTGGGGCTGCAGGTGGCTGGTGTCGATATCATCCGCTCTAGCAAAGGGCCTTTGTTGCTAGAAGTGAATTCTTCGCCCGGCCTAGAGGGCATTGAGTCAGCCACCGGCAGCGACGTTGCTGGCTCTATGATCGCGGCTATCGAAAAGCGTCTTAAAGTGCGAGGCTAATTGTATTTCTCTGCATTGATCGTATGGTTAGTAGGTAGGTGTTACCCCTGTGGCGCCGTTTGGCAAGGATGATAAATGCCAGTCTCAATTAATCAGCTGCGCGCGATTATTCAAACCGCTGCTGACAAACGTACCCAGCGTGAAAAAGCTCAGCACTTGGTCGATGCCATTTGCGACGTGCTGTGTGTGCCTGTATCGTCGCTCTACGTCACCACCGGTGAAGAATTGTTGCTCGTTGCTACCAAGGGCTTGAGTGAGAGCGGTATCGGTTGCACGCGACTGCCTATGGGGGTCGGTTTGGTGGGTAGCATCGCAGAGAGTGGCAATGCCTTAAATTTGGCTAATGCGCCCGAGCATCCTGCTTTTCATCGTGTTGACGAATTGGCAGAAGACAGCTTTGTCGGCTTTATGGGTGTGCCCATTGTCCACCTTGGCCACACGGTGGGTGTGTTGGTGGTGCAAACCAACGAATCGCGCGCCTTCAATGACGAAGAAGAATCCTTTGTAATTACCATCGCCTCGCAGTTGGCGGTTGATTTCGATATCGCCGACTTCGTGCAAACCGAAGGCCTGAGTAATTACGTCCTCAATGGCAAAGCTGCTTCACCCGGGATCGGCATTGGCCCGGTGGTCTGGGTAAACAGCAGCGAGCTTTATGAGGATATCGACCCCGAACCGAGTTTTATACCCAGCGAGCAGCGGCATTGCTTCGAAGGGGCGCTCGACCTCGCCAAGCGCGATGTTGAAGATACGCTGGGTAGTTTGGGGGCAGAGCATAATTTAGATGGCTTGGCTGACGCCTACGGCGCCATGCTGTCGGATCCTGGTTTTATCGAAGCGGTATACAGTTTTATCGAATTGGGTCACTGCGCTTCATTTGCCGTGCAACAAGCCTCGGAAAATATTATCGATGCGTTGCAGGCGATTGACGATCCCTACCTCAAAGCCAGAGCCGATGACGTGTTCCACGTGGCCAGTAAAATTGTCGCGCACTGTCGCGCGCAAGATCTTGAGGCTATTGTGCACGACCACCCGATCGTGTTGGTGGGTCATAACGTCGCGGCGACGGATATTGCAGCCTATCCCTCGGGCGCCCTGGCGGGGGTGATTTCTAGCAGCGGTTCGGGGCTTTCCCACACCGCGATCGTTGCTAAAGCCCTCGGTATTCCCTGTGTCATGGGTGTGGAAAATATCTCGGCCATTGATGTCGGGCAAGACCTCATTGTCGAGGGTAACTTGGGGCGTGTCATTGTTCATCCGACGTCGGCACTGTTGCAGGAATACCACGAGTTGAGAGCTCGCGAAGCGCAGGAGTATGCCGAGTTGGCGGAATTGCGCGATTTGATGGCGATTACTCTGGACGGGCAGCGTATTCAGTTGCTCGTTAACACGGGGCTGTTATCTGAAATTACGCCTGGTTTGAAA
The DNA here is from genome assembly GCA_024639455.1 of Cellvibrionales bacterium. Taxonomy (GTDB): domain Bacteria; phylum Pseudomonadota; class Gammaproteobacteria; order Pseudomonadales; family JAHEIH01; genus JAHEIH01. Next base: position 150,586 of record JAHEIH010000027.1, on the reverse strand, counting down.
ATGGGCGCCGAGGGTATCGGCCTTTACCGCTCGGAAATCCCTTTTTTAGTGGCTGAATCCTTCCCAACAGAGAGCGAGCAAGAGGCGATTTATCGCCAGGTTCTGGAGTGTTACAACGGCAAGCCGGTCTATATGCGCACGCTAGATATTGGTGGCGATAAGCCGCTACCGTATTTCAGTTTCAGCGAACAGAACCCCTTCCTCGGGTGGCGGGGAATTCGCTTTACGCTCGATAACCGACCGATCCTTCGCACCCAGCTACGCGCCATGCTGCGCGCCTCTATTGGCCTACCTACACTCAATATCATGGTGCCTATGGTGGGCGAAATAGACCAGATAGACGCCTTTAAGACCTTGCTAGAGCAGTGTCGTCAGGAGTTGATCGAGACGGGTTTGGACGTTCGTCAACCCAAGGTCGGTATCATGCTGGAAGTCCCTTCGTTGATCAGCCAAATGGACTTTTTGTCTGGCCGAGTAGATTTTATTTCCATCGGTTCCAACGATCTCACCCAATATTTGTTGGCGGTGGATCGCAATAATGAACGCGTCGCCTCGCTGTTCAATCACGTCCACCCGGCGGTCATTGCCGAGGTGTACCGAATTGTGCGCAAGGCCAAAACGCTGGGGATCAAGATAGGCGTGTGCGGCGAGATGGCCTCGCACCCACTGGCGGTAATTCTGCTATTGGGTATGGATATCGATAGTCTTAGTATGAGTGCCTTCCAGTTGCCCAAAATTAAGTGTTTGATTCGCGCCCTGTCGCAGGAGCGCGCTGAACTGATTTTGCAGCGTGCGCTGCGTAAGAGTTCAGCAGCGGCGATTCACGAATTGTTGCTGCAAGAGCTGCGTGACAGCGGCGTTGACTACCTCTTTAAATCGCTAGGTTAAGCTATGGTTGAAGCAACTCTGTTTGACGCGTTCGATGGCGGCGGTGAAGATCTTTTTTTCGCTCGTATTGCTGAGGCTATTGAGAGTAATGGCTACTGTATTTTGCCAGTTGGTATGCCCGAGGAGGTCGTTTTGCCGCTTGCGCGACAAGCTGAGCAGGCGGCGGCGGCGTTTACTACTGCTAAGGTTGGCAGAGGCGAGAGCGCCACGAAAAACAAGTTTGTTCGGCGTGACAAAATTGCCTGGATAGATGGTGATACAGAGGCTGAACGCCGTTGGATGGCGTGGACGGAACGTCTACGTATCTATCTTAATCGCCGTCTTATGCTGGGTTTATTTTCCTACGAAAGTCATTTTGCCCATTACCAGTGCGGAGATTTTTATCGCAAGCACTACGACGCTTTTAAAGGAGAGTCAAACCGAATTCTATCCACCGTGCTGTATTTGAATTCAGGTTGGACGTCAGAGGATGGTGGTGAGCTTGAAATATTTGACGCCGACAACCACTCGTTGACAAAGGTGACGCCGTTACTGGGTACGCTGGTGATATTCCTTAGCGAGGAGTTTCCCCACGAAGTCTTGTTGGCGCAGCGAGATCGATACAGTATTGCCGGGTGGTTCAGGTTGAATCAGTCAGTGGCGGGGCGCATCGACCCGCAGCGCTAGGACAGGTGGCTTAGCTCACGTTCCAGCAGGTCGGTGTCGCCCAGATTGAGTTCGACCAAGCGGCGTAAATGGCTAATGCTCTCGAGGTCGATGTGTTCGCACTGGAATCCCGCGCGTCCCTCCGACTGATGCGTAAGGTGAGTGATCATATTGATGGCGATGTCGCCTCCGAGATGGATGTATACCGCAGTATCTTTGGTAGGGTCTCCATCCCAATCGTCGGGTAGTTTGACCAGCACCCCGTTCAATGAAATATCGATCAGTTCTGCGTGCCAACGACGATCGTCTTGGCAGAGGTAGGTATCGGCGTCAAAGCTGATGCGGCTAAATGTTCGACGCTCGTCTTGGGTGTCGCTGATATCTTCCATTATCAAAACCTCTAGGTTGGTTCGAAAAGTATAGGCTAGGTCGGCAGATTTGCTAAAAACTCAAGCCGAGTTCGACGTATAAAATTCCGTGAAGCGTTAGCGAGGCAGGTAGTGCGCGGCGTGTAAAATACCTTAGAAGCGTTATTGAGTAACAGCCTTCCCGAGAAGCGTTAGCGAGGCAGGTAGTGCGCGGCGAGATCCGCTTGCAAGGGAGGAGTTTAGTTATGTCTAAATGACGACTTTGAAAGCGGGGCTCAACAAAGCAATACCCACGCAGCTAGCTTCTCATCAAAAAGGCGCCGAAGCGCCTTTATTTACTTAAGTTTCGTGTACTTAACCCGCTTCGGCGGCTCGTTACCCAATCGCTTAACACGATCCTCTTCGTACTCGGTATAGTTACCTTCAAAGAAGGTCAATTTAGCTTCACCTTCGTAGGCAAGGATGTGGGTGGCAATACGGTCGAGGAACCAGCGGTCGTGAGAGATACACAATACGCAGCCGGGGAAGTTCTGAATGGCTTCTTCGAGCGCGCGCAAGGTCTCTACGTCGAGGTCGTTTGACGGTTCGTCAAGTAGCAGTACGTTGGCGCCCTGTTTCAGTGTGTTGGCCAAGTGCAAGCGGCCGCGCTCACCACCCGACAATTCGCCGACGCGTTTTTGTTGGTCAGAGCCTTTGAAGTTAAAGCGACCGACATAGGCGCGCGAGGGAATTTCGTAGTTGCCGATGGTTAGGACGTCTGAGCCGCCGGATACGGCTTGCCATACTGAGGCTTTGTCGTCGAGGTTTTCACGGCCCTGTTCGACGAAGGCAACTTTCACGGTGTCGCCTAGGTCAATGTTACCACTATCGGGCTGTTCAGTGCCGGCTATCATACGGAATAGGGTGGATTTGCCCGCGCCGTTACCGCCGATAATGCCTACGATGGCTCCCTTGGGGATGCTCATGTTGAGGTTTTCTATCAGCAGTTCGTTACCAAACCCCTTGCTAACGTTGTTGAACTCGATGACCTTGTCACCCAGGCGCTCGCCCGGTGGAATGTATATTTCGTTGGTCTCGTTGCGGGTTTGGAACTCGCGCGATTGCATTTCTTCAAAGCGTGCCAAGCGCGCTTTGTTTTTGGCGTGGCGGCCTTTGGGATTTTGGCGTACCCACTCTAATTCGTGTTTCAACGCTTTAGTGTGTGCTTCTTCGCTGCGCTGTTCTTGCTCTAGGCGAGCTTCTTTCTGTTCCAACCACGAGGTGTAGTTGCCTTCGTAGGGAATGCCGTGGCCACGGTCGAGCTCGAGGATCCAGCCGGCAGCGTTGTCGAGGAAGTAGCGGTCGTGGGTAATCGCCACCACAGTGCCGGGGAAGTCGACCAGGAAGCGCTCTAGCCAGCCTACCGACTCGGCGTCCAAGTGGTTGGTGGGTTCGTCAAGTAGCAGCATGTCTGGCTTAGATAGCAGTAGGCGGCACAGCGCTACGCGGCGTTTTTCACCGCCGGACAGTTTGCTGACATCGGCGTCCCAAGGGGGAAGACGTAGCGCATCGGCGGCGATTTCCAGCTGGTGATTGAGGTTGTGGGCGTCCCAGGCATTGATCACGTCTTCTAACTCGGCTTGGCGTTTGGCCAGTTTGTCGAAATCGGCATCGGGATCGGCGTAATCGGCGTACACTTGATCAAGTGCTGCCAAGGCGTCCAGCGCTTCTCGCACACCATCTTCAACGTTACCGCGCACGTCTTTGTCCATATCTAGCTGTGGTTCTTGCGCCAAGTAGCCGATCTTGATACCGGGCATGGGGCGCGCTTCACCGTCGATGTCGGCATCGATACCGGCCATGATTTTGAGCAGGGTCGATTTACCCGCGCCGTTTAAACCCAGTACACCAATTTTGGCGCCCGGGAAGAATGACAGGGAGATGTTTTTGAGGATGTGGCGTTTTGGGGGGACAATTTTGTTCACCCGATTCATGCTGTAGACAAACTGTGCCATGGGTATTCCTTTGTGGGTAGCAGGCTTGGAGTGGCGTGAGTATAACACTGCCCTAAAGCCAGATTGTACCGTTGCGCATTGCAATATCTATGTGTCGCTTTTAAACAGTCCGCAACTGCCTAAAAAATCTAAATTTAAAGCTACATAATGTGCCGTTGGGGCTGCGTTTCGTGTACAATTCGCAGCTTATTTTTATCGCTCAATACCCAGAGGGAAAATTAATGTTCAGTAACGATATGACAATTGCCGGTTTCGATGAAGAGTTGTTGGCGGCTATGCAAGCCGAAGACGTACGCCAAGAAGAACACATCGAATTAATCGCTTCTGAAAACTACGCTAGCCCCCGTGTGATGCAAGCACAGGGCAGCCGTTTAACTAACAAGTACGCCGAAGGTTACCCCGGTAAGCGCTACTATGGTGGTTGTGAATACGTCGATAAAGCTGAGGAGCTGGCGATCGAACGCGCTAAAGCGCTGTTTGGTGCCGATTATGCCAACGTTCAGCCTCACTCTGGCTCGCAAGCTAACTCGGCGGTTTTCCTAGCTCTGCTGAACGCCGGTGATACTGTGCTGGGTATGAGCTTGGACGCGGGCGGTCACTTGACCCACGGTGCTAAGCCTAACTTCTCTGGCAAAGTGTATAACTCTATCCAATACGGTTTAAATAACGAGACTGGCATGATCGACTACGATCAAGCAGAAGCGTTGGCTCTTGAGCACAAGCCTAAGATGATTATCGCCGGTTTCTCTGCCTACTCGGGTATTGTTGATTGGGCGCGTTTCCGTGACATCGCCGACAAAGTGGGTGCCTATCTGCTAGTCGATATGGCTCACGTCGCAGGTCTGGTGGCGGCGGGTGTATACCCCAACCCTGTGCCTTTCGCAGACGTCGTTACCTCAACCACTCACAAAACGCTGCGTGGTCCTCGCGGTGGCATCATTTTGGCGAAAGCCAACCCCGAGATCGAGAAGAAGCTGAACTCAGCGGTCTTCCCCGGTGGTCAAGGTGGTCCATTGATGCATGTGATTGCGGCTAAAGCGGTGAGCTTCAAAGAAGCGATGAGCCCAGATTTCGTCGAATACCAGAAGGACGTGATCAGCAACGCTAAGGTAATGGCTAAGACCTTTATTGAGCGCGGTATCAATGTTGTATCTGGCGGCACTGAAAACCACCTGATGCTAGTTGATCTAATTAATAAGCCCTACTCAGGTAAAGAAGCTGATGCGGCACTAGGTGAAGCGTTTATTACTGTGAATAAGAACGCCGTGCCCAACGACCCGCGTTCACCCTTTGTTACCTCGGGTATCCGTGTAGGTACACCTGCCATTACAACTCGCGGATTTGGTGAGCAAGAGTGCGTGCAGTTGACCAATTGGATGTGCGACGTGTTAGATTCACTGGAGAATGGCAATAGTGAGACTGTGATTCCCCAAGTGCGTGAACAAGTGAAAGCGCTGTGTGCGCGTTTCCCTGTTTACGCGTAATCCACAAAGAGCGAGGAGCATCTGGTGCACTGTCCATTCTGTGCTGAAACAGACACCAAAGTTATCGACTCGCGCCTCGTGGCAGACGGTGGGCAAGTGCGCCGTCGCCGCGAGTGTTTAAGCTGTAAAGAGCGTTTTACCACCTTCGAAACGGCTGAGTTGTTGCTACCCAAGGTTATTAAGACCAACGGTGTGCGAGAGCCCTTCAACGAAGATAAGTTGCGTGCTGGTATTTTGCGCGCGGTGGAAAAACGCCCTGTTAGCGTCGAGCGCATCGAGGCGGCCATTGCTGCTATTAAGCGCAAACTACAGGCAACCGGTGAGCGTGAAATTCGTTCGTTGCTGATCGGCGAAGAGGTTATGTTGCAGTTGCGTGATATGGATCACGTGGCCTTTGTACGTTTCGCTTCGGTTTACCGAGATTTCAAAGACCTCGACGAATTCCGTCAAGAAATCGATCGTTTGAGTGCCGATCGCCATGGTAGCGATGTCGACTGATCGCCACTTTATGGCGCGTGCCATTCAGCTGGCTGATCGCGGTCGCTACTCTACTTCTCCTAATCCCCGCGTGGGTTGCGTGATTGTCCGCGATGGTGAAATTGTGGGCGAGGGATGGCATCAATACGCCGGCGAAGGTCACGCCGAAGTGAATGCGCTGGCGATTGCAGGTGCCGCTGCACAAGGCGCTACAGCCTATGTGACACTGGAGCCCTGCAGTCACACGGGTAAAACTGGCCCCTGTAGTCAGGCTTTGATAAGCGCGGGTGTTCGCCGCGTGGTGTCGGCCATGCAAGACCCCAATCCGCAGGTGTCTGGGCGTGGCCATCAGCAGCTTCGCGAGGCGGGAGTTGAGGTAGAAAGTGGGTTGCTCGAAGCTCAAGCGGTTGCACTCAACCCTGGATTTATTAAGCGCATGCGTACTGGTTTACCTCGCGTGCGTTGCAAATTGGCGATGAGCCTAGATGGACGCACCGCCATGGCCAATGGTGAAAGCCAGTGGATTACCGGCTCTGCCGCACGTGCTGAAGTACAGCGCATGCGCGCCGAAAGTTGCGCTATTGTGACGGGCATTGGCTCCATATTGGTGGATGATTCTCGCCTCACGGTGAGAGCGCTGGACATCGATTCGGCGTTCAGTGCGCCGCGTCGGGCACCCAAGCGCGTGGTATTGGATTCTCGATTGTGTACGCCACTTGATGCACAGGTGATAGGCGACGATGGTCAGTGCTTGATTCTGTATAGTAATCCAGATGTGACTAATGCCGAGGAGTTACGCCAGCGTGGTGCCCAGGTCATTAGGGTGACTGGGCAATCGCAGGCCGTAGATCTCGAGGGCGCGCTGCGCTATCTTGCTGAAAAAGAACAGTGTAATGAACTGATGCTCGAGGCCGGGGCAACGCTCTCAGGGGCGATGTTAGAAGCCGGCCTGATCGATGAATTGCACGTATTTATTGCACCTGTTTTACTGGGAAGTGAGGCGCGACCACTGCTGACATTGCCGTTGTCGCACATGGTCGATAAAGTCGGTTTAAAAATTGTTGATCGTCGCCAGTTTGGTGACGATATGCGGATCATTGCGATCCTTCAGGAGGTATAATGTTTACCGGAATTATTCAGGCAAAAGGCCATGTCGCTGAGCAGCAGCCCAGTGGTGGTGATCTGCGCATGCGCCTCAACACGGGCAAGCTAGATTTGACCGACGTGCTGATTGGTGACAGTATCGCCGTCAATGGTACCTGTTTAACAGTGGTAACCCTGTTGAGCGACGGCTTTTGGGCCGATGTCTCTGGGGAGACGTTGCAGTACACGTCGCTGGGTGACCTAAAGGTCGGTAGCGACGTCAATTTGGAAAAGGCGATGACCCCTACCGCGCGTTTTGGTGGCCACATTGTGAGCGGCCACGTCGACGGATTGGGAACGGTACGCAGTATTTCACAAGACGCCCGCTCTTGGCGTTTTTGGATTGAGGCGCCACGTGGTCTAGCCAAGTACATTGCCCATAAAGGATCGATTACGGTTGACGGTGTTAGCTTGACCGTTAACAAGGTAGACGGGGCCAAATTTGAATTGAATATCATCCCCCACACCATGGATGAGACGATCATGGGGCGCTATCGCGTCGGCAGTGAGGTCAACTTGGAAGTGGATGTAGTAGCACGCTATTTAGAGCGTTTATTGATGGGCGACAAAGCGGCCGATAGCCATGAGAGTGGTGGTATCGATGTGTCGTTTTTGGCGCAACACGGATTTTTGAAATAGGCTTCGGCTATTTATAGAAGGGTATAAACATGGTCTCAAACGTTACCACTGTGGAAGGTAATTTCACTGCGTGCGATGCGCGCTACACCTTATTGGTAGGTCGTTTTAATAGTTTTGTGGTAGAGAGCCTGGTAGAAGCTGCGGTGGATACGCTGCGTCGCCACGGTGTTTCTGATAGCAACATCCGCATCGTTCGCGTTCCCGGTGCTTTTGAAATGCCTATCGCTGCTCAGAAAATCGTTAAAGCGGGCAACGTTGATGCCATTATCGCGCTGGGCGCAGTTATACGCGGTGGTACACCACATTTTGAATACGTTGCGGGCGAGTGCACCAAGGGGTTGGCACAGGTGTCGTTGGACAGTGGCGTGCCGGTGGCTTTCGGCGTGTTGACCGTAGACAGCATCGAACAGGCGATTGAACGTTCCGGCACCAAGGCGGGTAACAAAGGCGCTGAAGCCGCTATTTCTGCGGTAGAAATGGTCAGTTTGCTAGGACAGCTCTAAGTGAATAAGCAAGACGCACAACGTTTGGCCGCGCGCCGCCACAAGGCCCGCCACTACGCCATGCAGGCACTGTATCAGTGGCATATGGCTGGTGCGAATATTACGCAAATCGAAGTGGAGTTTCGCGCTGACAACGACATGAGTAATGTCGACGGTGAGTACTTCAGCGAATTGCTGCACCGCATTCCTCATATGTTGAGTGAATTGGACAGTTTGTTCGACGAACAACTCGATCGAGATAAAGACGACCTTGGCGCCGTTGAATTGGCGCTGTTGCGTATTGGAAGCTACGAGTTGTCGCAACGCATCGATGTGCCCTACAAAGTGGCCATTAACGAAGCGGTGAATTTAGCGAAGAAATTTGGTGCCACCGACAGCTTCAAATATGTTAACGGTATTTTGGATAAGGTAGCGCGTCAGACTCGCGCTATTGAGATCGCCGCCGACAACCCTACCTTCTAACGCGAGACGCCTGTATGTCGCAAACCCTGTCAGAATTTGATCTGATTGCGCGGTTTTTTGATGTGCAGGCGTTGACCGGTTCCACTGATAATCCATTTATTCCCCTCGCGATTGGCGATGACTGCGCGCTGTTAGCGCCCACTGCCGGTTGCCAGTTAGCAGTGTCTGTCGACACGCTAGTGAGCGGTGTCCATTTTCTGCCCGATGCCCCCGCCGACCGATTGGCCTGGCGTGCTTTGGCTGTGTCAATCAGCGATCTTGCAGCCATGGGTGCCGAGCCGAAAGCCTTTACCCTTGCCCTTACCCTGCCGCAGACAAATACTCAATGGTTGCAGGATTTTGCCTCTGGGTTGGCGTCCGCGGCCCAGTACTACGGTATTCCGCTGGTCGGTGGCGATACTACCCGAGGCCCGTTGGCCATGACCCTGCAGGTGATGGGGGAGGTGCCGATCGGTGCTGCCTTGCGCCGCGACGGGGCGGCTGAGGGCGATGAAGTGTTTGTCTCGGGCTATTTAGGGGCCGCGCATGTTGCCCTCGATTACCTAGCAACAGTACAGGGTGGGCAAGCTTCAGAGCTGCTTCGGGCGTATTATGAGCCAGAGTCGTGTATAGCGCTCGGTATGGCCTTGCGTGGAATGGCCAGTGCTGTGGTGGATATTTCAGATGGGCTGCTGGCCGATCTGGGGCATATTGCTAACCTCAGTGGGGTAGCTGTGGAGATTGCGAGCGAGCTCCTGCCTATTCATCCAACGGTTGTCAATCTGTGTGATCCGGCGCTGGCTTTAAAGGCTGCTGCGACAGGGGGAGACGATTACCAGTTGGCTTTTTGTGTTCCTGCGGACCAAGTGCCGGCGTTACAAGCACTGCCATTTAATGTCACCCGTATTGGGCGCTGCCGCGCCGGACGTGGTGTTACCCTAGATCAGAAGTCGGTGAGTCACGCCGGCTATCAACATTTTGAGGCCTCCCATGACGACGCCCGCTAGTGTATGGCGCAATCCCATTCATTTTCTCGCCTTTGGCTGCGGCTCTGGCGCAGCACCCAAAGCACCGGGCACCTTTGGAACCCTATCGGCTTTAGTGCCTTATTATTTTATGCAGGACTTGTCGCAGCCCGTCTATTTAGCGGTGCTGTTGGTCGCGACGTTGGTGGGTATCTACCTGTGCGGTAAAACCGCCAACGATATTGGCGTGCACGACCACGGTGGGATAGTGTGGGACGAATTTGTCGGTATGTGGCTCGCTCTTTTTGCGGCGCCGGCAGGTTGGACGTGGGTGGTCATAGGATTTTTACTGTTCCGCTTCTTCGATATTGTAAAGCCCATGCCTATCGGTTGGCTTGATAAACGTGTGCACGGCGGCACGGGGATCATGCTCGACGATATTGTCGCCGGTGGTTTTGCTTGGATTTGCCTGCAATTACTTGCACTGTCTGGCGTGATAAGCGTGTAGGAAAAGCGATCCACAACTGCTAAAATCCCAATTTTTGTTTCGGAGCACCCGCCTTGAGCGTACGTTTTGTTGAGTCCTCACAATTGCCGACCCCCTTCGGTGTGTTTGAAATGCATGGTTTTGAAGATTTGGCCAGCGGCAAAGAGCACGTGGTGTTGTCTATGGGTGATCTTACCGGCAACGAGCCAGTGCTGGCGCGTATCCACTCAGAATGCTTGACCGGTGACGCCCTGTTCAGCATGCGCTGTGACTGTGGCTCGCAGTTACAAGCTGCAATGCAGGCAATCGCCGAGGTTGGCCGTGGAGTTATTTTCTATCTGCGCCAAGAGGGCCGTGGTATTGGACTGTTAAACAAAATCCGTGCCTACCATCTGCAAGACGAAGGGGCCGATACTGTCGAAGCCAACGAAGCACTCGGTTTCGACGCCGATATGCGCGACTACAGCATGTGCCGCACCATGTGTGATCATCTGCAAATCAATAGCGTGCGACTGATGACCAACAATCCCCGTAAAGTGGCGGCCCTCGAAGGATTGGGTGTGGTGGTAGCTGAGCGGATGCCGCTTAAGACTGGGCACAATAGTCACAACCAAAAGTACCTTGCTACTAAGGTAGGCAAGCTCGGCCATCTGTTAGATTAGAAGCTAGCTGCGTTGCTATTACTTTGTTGAGCATGCATTTTGCTCAAGTCATTTAGTAATACCTAAACTCCTCTCGCAAAATACATGCTCGCCGCGTACTAGCGGCCTCGCTGACGCTTCTAAGTTTTTATTTAGTTGCGTTGCTATTACTTTGTTGAGCATGCATTTGCTCAAGTCATTTAGTAATACCTAAACTCCTCTCGCAAAATACATGCTCGCCGCGTACTAGCGGCCTCGCTGACGCTTCTAAGTTTTTATTTAGCTGCGTTGCTATTACTTTGTTGAGCATGCATTTTGCTCAAGTCATTTAGTAATACCTAAACTCCTCTCGCAAAATACATGCTCGCCGCGTACTAGCGGCCTCGCTGACGCTTCTAAGTTTTTATTTAGCTGCGTTGCTATTACTTTGTTGAG
>JAHEIH010000027.1:76927-139376 GCA_024639455.1 Cellvibrionales bacterium | reverse complement strand
TTTGCTCAAGTCATTTAGTAATACCTAAACTCCTCTCGCAAAATACATGCTCGCCGCGTACTAGCGGCCTCGCTGACGCTTCTAAGTTTTTATTTAGCTGCGTTGCTATTACTTTGTTGAGCATGCATTTTGCTCGCCGGGTACTAGCGGCCTGTCTGACGCCTCTAATTTTTTATTTAGCTACATTGCTATTACTTTGTTGAGAACCATGGCGCCTAATAAGCTCCCACAGTGTGTTAGCCAGCTAGGAACTCGCTAATTTGCGCTGCAATGCCTTCGCTATCGAGCTGGCAGATGGCCAATAGTTCTGCGGGCTTACCGTGTTCGAGAAAACGGTCGGGGATGCCGATTTGCAGTAGGGGATTTGTGTAGTTGCGTTGGCGAAGGTATTCGCTGACGGCAGAACCTGCACCGCCCATAATGGCGTTTTCTTCGACACTAATCAGAGTGTAGCCCTCACTCGCTAGGCGATCGATCAGGTCGGTGTCGAGTGGTTTAACCCAGCGCATATCGAACAGATCGGCGTCGTGTTGCTCAGCAGCGGCGTGGCAGTTGTGCAACAGGGTGCCAAAGGCCAGTATGGCGACCTTAGCGTTGCCTTGGCGGGTGTGCACGGCACGGCCGATCTCAACTGTGTCGAGCGTGGTGAGTGGGTGGATACCAGCACCTGTGCCACGAGGGTAGCGCACGGCCGATGGCCCTTGAAATTCGTAGGCGGTTTGCAGCAACAAACGCGTTTCACGTTCGTCTGAGGGGGCGGCAATAATCATGTTTGGGATGCAGCGCATGTAACTCAGGTCGAAGTTGCCGGCGTGAGTGGGACCGTCTTCACCTACTAGACCGGCGCGATCGATAGCGAACGTCACATCCAGATTCTGAATGGCGACGTCGTGCACCATCTGATCGTAGCCGCGCTGCAAAAATGTCGAGTAGATCGCAACGACGGGTTTACTGCCGTCGCAGGCCATCCCTGCACCGAGGGTAACAGCGTGCTGCTCGGCTATCGCCACATCAAAGAAACGTTCCGGAAAGCGGTCGGCAAATGCCACCATGCCAGAACCTTCCTTCATTGCAGGGGTTATACCGACTAGCAAGGGGTCTTGTTCTGCTGCATCGCACAGCCACTGTCCGAAGATATCTTGGAACTTTGGAAGCTTGGGCGCGCTACTGTTCTTGGGGGCAATCTTGTTCAGTGCATGGTAGCCAATGGGGTCGGCTTCCGCTGGCTTAAAGCCTTTACCTTTACATGTCTGAATGTGCAACAGCTGTGGACCTTCCAGCGCTTGCATATTGCCAATAGTAAACAGTAGGTCTTCTATGTTGTGCCCATCGATTGGGCCGATGTAGTGGAAGCCCAGCTCTTCAAATAGCGTGCCAGGGGCAACCATACCTTTAATGTGTTCTTCTGTGCGGCGCGCCAAGGCGCGAACAGTGGGGGCGCTGGACAGCACCTTTTTGCCGCCTTCTCGAATTTGGGTGTAGAACTTACTCGCCCAAATTTTGGCGAAGTAAGACGCCAAACCGCCAGCATTGTGCGAGATCGACATTTGGTTGTCGTTCAAGATCACCAGCATGTTAGCGTTGGTGTGTGCGGCGTGGGCGAGGGCTTCAAAAGCCATACCGCCGGTCATCGCGCCGTCACCTATCACTGCCACTGAGTGGCGTTTGATACCTTGTTGGCGGGCCGCTAACGCCATGCCGAGGGCAGCAGAAATACTGGTGCTCGAATGGCCTACGCCAAAGGTGTCGTACTCGCTCTCGGCGCGCTTGGGGAACCCCGCAAGGCCACCCATGTGGCGCATGGTGTGCATCTCTTCGCGTCGACCGGTAAGAATCTTGTGCGGGTAGCACTGATGGCCAACGTCCCACACGATGCGGTCTTCGGGGGTATTGAAAATATAGTGCAGGGCGATGGTCAGTTCGACAACACCGAGACCCGCGCCAAAGTGGCCGCCCGATTGGCCCACGCTGTAGAGGAGAAATTCGCGCAGTTCCGTGGCCACCTGAGGTAGTTGGCTCTTTTGCAGCGCGCGCAGATCCGTCGGGCTCTGAATGCTATCGAGCAGCGGCGTATCTGGGCGTAGTGCAGGAATGGCGTCAAACATAGTGTCGGTCATTTAAAAAAACGGAGATTCTACCGTAATTTACGCCATTCGCCCACGTGAAGTTGCGACAATTATTGCCTTCTTTCGACAATGTAATCAGCCAGTTGCAAAAGAACACTGGCTTTGTCGAAGTTGCTTAGTGCATGAAGAGCCCGCTGATGTTGTTGTGACAGGGCATGCTGCGCGCCATCCAACCCTAAAAAGCGGGGGTAGGTGGCCTTGTTGGCATCGCTGTCTGAATTCTGAGGTTTACCCAATTCTTCGGTGGTGGCAGTAATGTCCAAAATATCATCTTGGATTTGAAAGGCTAGACCAATGGCGCGACCGAATTCTTCTAAGTGTTCGAGTTGCTCGGCACTGGCATGGCTAGCCAGGCCTCCCAGTTTGAGCGACGCGACTATTAGGGCGCCGGTCTTATCGCCGTGCATAGCTTGCAGAGCGTCTAGGCTAAGGATGCCATTAGTGGCCGCTTGGTCAATGGCTTGGCCATCGACCATGTTGCGTGCCGCGCGAGCCAAGATGGCCACAGCTGTCATCGGTAGTTGGCTGCGCGACAAGGCTTCGAAGGCCATTGCCTGTAGGGCATCGCCAGCTAAAATCGCTGTCGCTTCGTCAAAGGCAATATGGCAGGTTGGGCGGTTGCGACGTAGGTCGTCGTCGTCCATTGCCGGAAGGTCATCATGGATCAGCGAGTAGGCGTGGATACACTCAACCGCAACGGCAGCCCAATCCGCATCGCTACTTTGATGCTCGCCTACCGCTTCCGCTGCGGCGTATACCAACATCGGTCGAACGCGTTTGCCAGGTGCAAGTAGGCTGTAGCTAATGGCTTCTAGTAGGCGTGTTTGTTCACCGCCAAGCGAGGCGAGGTAGTCGTCGAGGAAGCCATCTAAAACACGCTGAAGGCGTTGCTGAGAAGCGAGTAGGGTGTCTTTAAAAGGGGGTGTCACTTAGGTCATCCGGCGCAAAAGGCTGTTCGACAGGTTTGCCATTGTCTTGCAGTAACAAGCTGACACGCTGTTCGGCGTTGTCGAGGGCGGCTTGGCAAGCGCGGGTCAATGCCACACCTTTTTCGAAGGCTTTGAGGGACTCTTCGAGACCTAAATCACCATTTTCCATGGCTTCCACTAGGGTCTCCAATTGTTGTAGTGATTGCTCGAAATCTAGGGCTTGTTTGTCGTCGCTCATAACCATACCTCGTGTGTGGGCAGAACCTTAACCGAGCATTTGCAGTGGGTCAATTCAGATATCTGAAAACTTGCCGATAGATGCCTAGAACTCTTTTAAAATTTAATGCCAGCAACCAAGGAGTCAGTGTGGATCTCGCAACGCTAATAGGTATGGTCGGCGGTTTTGCCATTGTCGTGGTGGCCATGTTCTTATCGAGCAATGGTGTGATCGGTATGTTTGGTGATGTGACCTCGGTATTGATTGTCTTGGTCGGTACAATTTTAGTGACCATGGCCAACTTTGGTCTATCCCAGTTCCTCGGCGCGGTCAAGGTGGCTGGCAAGGCCTTTACGGTAAAAAGCGTCGCCCCGTTGGAGCTTATCGCTGAAATTGTCGATCTCGCGGATTCCGCCCGCAAAGGGGGCTTGCTAACGCTAGAGGGAAAGGAAGTCAGCAACGACTTTCTCGGCTACGGCATTCAACTCTTGGTCGACGGTCACGACGGTAGTGTGGTGCGAAGCCTACTTGAGACCGATATGTACCAAACGGTGGATCGCCATGAAACAGGCGTGAAAATCTTTCGCATCATGGGGGATATAGCGCCGGCGATGGGCATGATTGGCACGCTCGTTGGCTTGGTGGCGATGCTGTCAAATATGGACGACCCCAAGGCGATTGGCCCCGCCATGGCGGTTGCACTGTTGACCAAGCTGTATGGCGCAATGGTGGCTAACATGGTGGCTATTCCTGTCGCCAATAAATTAGAACTTCGCTCCAAGGAAGAGGCGTTGAGCAAGGGCATGATGATCGATGGTTTGATCGCCATTCAAGGGGGGCAGAACCCCAAAATCATCGATGCCATGCTTAAAAACTACTTGCCCAGCAACCAGCGCGGTAGCGAGGAAGAGTAATGGCGGCCAAGGATTGCAAATGTCCTCCTGCGGGACTGCCCGGATGGATGGGTACCTTTGCCGATTTGATGTCGCTGTTGATGTGCTTTTTCGTGCTGCTACTATCCTTTTCAGAAATGGATGCATTGAAATTCAAGCGCTTGGCGGGCTCGATGAAAATGGCCTTTGGTGTGCAGGCGCAGGTATATGCAGTAGATCCTCCCAAAGGGACATCAGTGATTGCGCGGGAGTTTTCCCCGGGGCGACCTGAACCTACACCAATCAACGAGATCTGGCAGAAGACCGATGCTAACCTCGACCCAACCTTAGACTTCGAGTGTGCCCGTGAAGTCGACGTAGAACAGGGTGAACAAAACGATGAAGCAGGCGTACAAACTGCCCTTAATGTTCTGCAAGAGGACGATATCAGGGCTAAGCTTGAAGAGTTGGTGAAACAAACTCAGCAGGATGCGATGGAATTGGCGCAGGCCTTGATGACACAGATATCCAGTGGCGAGGTAGAAATTGAAACCCGCGGTCGCAAAATCATCGTGCGTATCAAAGAGCGCGGCTCGTTTGTTAGCGGTTCGGCCGATTTGGCATCAGAATACCGCGAAGTGTTGCGCAATGTCGGCAATGTATTGGTTAAACAGCCTGGCGCCATCTCTATTCAAGGGCATACTGATAACTTTCCGATCAACACGTCACGCTTTCGCTCCAACTGGGATTTAAGCAGCGCACGGGCGTCGTCGGTCGCGATGGAATTGTTGAGTTCTGGCCGCTTGTCGCCAGCGCGAATGGCGGTGACGGGCCTGGCAGATACTCGCCCGCTGGTGCCCAACGATAGTAGTGAAAACCGCGCTTTGAACCGGCGTGTAGAATTAGTGATACAGCAGGGCTTGGGGGAAGTAGAGCAAGCCGATGTGGATTTGTTGCGTCGCGATGCGCCGGACGTGCTGCGCGACCTAGAAATCGATACCCGCCCGCTGTTCCAATTGAACCCTAACGAGGTGTTTTAGATGCCACACGGACCTTGTGGAACAGAGCGAAGACGCTTCTTTCGCGTTCATATGGACGCCCCTGTCGCGATTGAGGTATTGAGTGAGCACGAGGCAGATAGCCATCGTGAAATGATCGAGCGTGGCGGTGAGCATGTGTTCAACGCTAGCTTTGATGCGCGCATCAATACTCTGTTGAATACGCTGAAAAGCCGTGACCCCGTAGCGGCAGAACTCATCAAATTGGTAAACAAAAAACTCAATTTGTTGATCGCTGAAAATGGCGATACATTGGATATCAATGACAGCGTCGCCTGCAGTATGCAACGCATTAATTTAAGCGCTTGCGGCGCGGCTGTGTTGAATGAAGACGCTATTGATGCCGGTGCCTTGGTGCGATTCCACCTGATGTTGAGAGAAAATCGTCTGGTGCTATTGGCGCGGGTTGTCGCCTGTGACGATATAAGAAAAATGTATCGTTGGCGGCTCAATTTCGAAGGTCTGAGTCATGCCGATGAAGAAGCCCTTATTCAGTTTGTCATGGAAACCGATGCCAAGATCAGGCGCGCCAAGATGAAGGGTTGAGTTGCTGACATTTTCACATCACACTACACTGGTGTTTTTTTGTCAGGGAATGTCATGGTCACCGATCTGCACTTTAGTAATCTCACCATTTCTGCCGTCATCCAAATCGCCGTTGCGCCCGTGTTTTTACTGGCAGGTATCGCCGCACTGTTGGGGGTGATGACCACACGATTAGGACGAATTATCGATCGTAGTCGTCGTTTGCACAGCAGTAATCGCAGTAATCTGACGCCCGCTCAAATTGCCCTTTTTGAAAAAGAGTTAGCTAGCCTTGAGGTGCGGGGGCGTTTTATCAATCTCGCCATCACCTTTGCCACCAGTAGTGCCTTGATGGTGTGCGTGGTGATTATTACGATTTTTGTTAGTCAGTTTCTCAACACCAATCTCGGTGAAGTCATTGCCGGATTGTTTGTGCTGTGTATGCTGGCCTTGATTATTGCGCTGGTGATGTTCTTGCGCGAGGTAGCCGCCGCCGCAAGTGCGATGCGTGAAGGCCTCGTACTCGCGGAGCGTTTTGTGGCTAAGTCAGACGGCTAACGACTTTCCTGTAGACTGAATAATCCGTTCACCGAATCTAGATAATTACTGTCGCCCTGGCGGAATAGGCCGAACGCCGCCGAAATACTGGTGGCCTCAGAACCAACGAAATAACCTTCAATGGCGCCAAACACACCGTTGTTTGATTCGGCGTTGACTTGGGTCTGACGCACTGAAAAATAACCATTGTCCATATTCAGTTCAGTGCTAGCGGCATTGGCGATATCGAATGTCCACGCATCGCCTCCAGCCATCAAGTCCAATTGCCCACCGGTCATCGCTGCGCTGTCAAAGTCGAAACTAAAGGACGCCGTCAGACTCGTGACGGCGCCACTATTGCTCGAGCCGACGAAATCGCCAGTGCTGGCAAATGTGGCACTACCGGTTCGAGTAAGTGCCATAGAATCCGTGCTCATCCAATATACCGCTGCTTCAATGGGACTGTTGTATTCGCGATTTTCGCTTGTACGATAGCGAAGGTTGGCGGTATTGCTACTGTCTGCATTCCACACGCCCCAGTAAGTATTGTCGCTCAAAGCGGTTTTTTGCACAGGGTAGCCGCTCGCGGGATTGGCATTGTTTAGCTCGACAAACCAACCCGCTAGGGTGCCATCGGCATCGCTACTGTTGTAGCCGAGTTCTGTGGTAGTCAGTGGTGCAAGGGCGGTTGGGCCATGGAGTAGCGCGGAGCCCTCAAACGCCACTAACGTACCGTATTGATCTAGGTTGGTGCCATCCCCACCGTATACGGTCAGGGTTTGGTAACCCTCCATGGCCAGCAAGCCACGCGCGGTGGCGTTATTGATATCGCTAACACTGAAGGCACCGGTGAAGAAAATCTCATCGGATTTGACAAAGTAGCCACTCAATACGCCGCTACTGTTATTGTCGCTGCTGAGTGAGAAGTCTCCGCCCAGATCGCCGTTTGCTCCAGTTGTCAGCGTGCCGTTAAAACGGGTTGACCAACGATAACTGCCGCTGTCGACGATCAAAAAGCCGTTGCTGACATCTGCGCTATCGAAATTGACTCGCATACTAGCACTGAGCGCGTCGATGTCTCCTTCTGTCGATGTGCCAATATAGGCACCGGTACTCAAAAAGGTATAGGTTCCAGCAAGACCTATCGCTGGCGTTGTCGACAGCCAGTAGATAGTGTCTTCGATGCTCGTGGTGGTCAGCGAACCGTCATTGAGTCTGTATTGGGTCGCTGGTGTCGTGGCGCTGGCGAGCCATACGCCCCATGTGGTGCCACTGTCGAACAGCATCGTCTTAGGGTAACTGGCGGCCGGGCCAGCACTGCTGGGGCGAATCAGTCTTTGGTAGCTCGCCTCGGTGGCGTCGCTGTCAACCAAAAGCACGATATCACCCGCGCTATTGCTGCGCGCAGACAGGCTGTAGGGTTGTGCCCTGTCGGGCAACAGAACGTGTGCCGCGACACTGGTAGCGTAAACCTCGGCGGCACTGAGCGCAGTATTGTCACCACCGATATCTTCGTCGACTGGTGTGTCGGTACTGCCGTCGGTAGTGGGGTCACTACTACCATCAGTAACGTCAGTATTGTTCGTTGGCAATGGGGTAAAGATTAGGCTGTCTGGGTTCTCAGCAGGGTTGATGGGGGTGAGGCTCATAACGGGATAGCTGTTTAATACCAGCTGATTCAGTGGAACCCGATAGGACGCCGCTTCATAAGGGACGTCTATCGAGGCGAAGAAAGGATTGTTGGCGGCCACATCGGCTGGCAGTGCATACAGGCCCACAGGGAGGCTGCTGTCGCTGTCGACACGGGCAAAATTGAATTCTTCGTTTTCACCAATTAGTAGGCTGCCCGCCTTGTTGCTAAGTTCGACGCTCCCCGATAGTATCGACACGAATAGCGAACCGTTGTATTCAAACACTTCGTAACCGGTGCCGCGAATACCAATGGATGCCACGGTGGTGCGCACTTTAACGGCGGCTGGGTTTTTCTGGCCAATACCACCGGTCACGGCGCGGAAGCCGCCTTCCACCATATTGAGCAAGACGCTGTCCTCACTGTCGCCGTCGGCGTCGCGGTAGCTTTCAACACTGAACACGCTGTTTTCTGACAGTGAAATTAATCCATCATCGCGCATGTTCATCTGCAGCATGGCGCCGCTGCCCGTGTTCACCATGTCGCCTTCAAAGATTGGCTTACCACGTCGCAGGGCACGCTCGTTGCCCGCCAGTGTGGCGTTAACTTCGCCCTTACTTAGTATCACCTTGCCGGCTTTGGTGTTGGCTTGCAAGGGCATGGCGGTGATGGCGATGGCCAGAGCGATGGGGGCGGCCACGAATGAATTCAGAGGGAAACGCATGTCGTTATCTCCTAAAAGTTGTAACGAACTTTGACCTGCGCTCGATCGCGGTCATAGCTATAGGCCTCGACATTGCTGTCGTTGCGGGTATCGCTGAAACTGGGGTTGACCGTTAGTCCACGGGCGGGTTGCCATATCAAGCCAGCTTCTAAGCTACGTAAACTGTCGTGGCGTTGCAGGGCAAATACAGGGTGGGTATCGCCGTAGTCGCTAGAAGCATATTGGGCAGAAAGATAGGGCACCACTTTGGCATTAAGCATGTAGCTAAGGCGGTAGTTAAGGCCCCACATGACATCTCGGAGTGCATAGTCGTATTGGGTGTCGCTGGGGCGTTCTGTGCCGACAAAGCTTCCCAATTGATGGCGCCATTGCCCGCTCGCGAAGATGACATCGGCGCCAAGCAAAAGCCGGTCGTGATCGCGGAAGTTGTTGCCAGTATCAAAGTCGACATCGTGCCATTGCAAGATCATGCCTACGACGAGTCGCTCACTAATGGTCCGGTGCCACTGTGCCGCGAGTCCTAAGCTATTAAAGAATTGCTCGCCGCCGAGACTGAGTTGTTGGTATTGCAGGCCAGTGCGGTAGCGATCGCTACCATTCTGCCAGTGGTAGGCGCCCGCCACCGAAGCGAGCCCTTGGTCGAAGTTGTCGTTGTCAGGGGTGTTGATCTGTTGCACATCGGTCTGCAGCGACCAACCCTTAAAGCGGCTGGTGGCTTTATACAATTTGGCTCCTGCAGCGACTTGCTGGGTATTGGAATCCTGGGCGAGGCTTGCTTCCGTTAGGGTAACAGTCCCCAAATTGGGGATGTCTATACTACTGAGGTCGCTACCTGCGTTGATATTGCTGTCACGACCTAGACCTGCTTCTACATAAAATTGCTTCTGCAAATCAAACTGGCTGCCGCGCTTATCCATTTCGTGCAGATAGTAGTTTATGTTGTGCTGCACTGTCGCTGGCGTAGATTCGTTGTCGGCCACTTGTTTGAAAAGGGTTCGTGCTAGGTGGTATTGCCCCGTTTCGTAGTAACAACGGGCGAGTTCTGTGCGAGCGCGCCCGTTGTTGGGTTGCGCCTCAAGAACACGTTCGAGGGCAAAAATGGCTTCGTCGTAACGATGTACCGATATGGCAACCAGTGCGAAGCGCATGTCGAATTCTGTTATACCCGAGTTTTCAGCCTGTAGAGCTTTTATCTGCTGGTAGGCAAACTCTGCATCGTAATCGTGGTCGGCCAAAGCGGGGACCGTTATGGTGAGGCTGCCTAAAAACACGGCTGAGCGAAATATATGGCTAGTCATTAATCGATGTCCTGTTAACTTTGTGACAGCTATTCAAGTGTAGTAAGTGATGGGCTATCTGCTAATTTTTATTAAAAAAACCTTCTATTAGAGGTTGCTCGCTTTTGTGCTCGACTGAAGCAGCGTTTCGCATACGTATTCACTGCACCATGCATGGCAATGTCACCCTATCTGTTAAAAAATATAGCTTGTTTGGATACAAGACTAGGGAGTGCCTATCCATGTTAAGTAAGAAGTTTTTTAAAACTAAGCCCGAAACAGAAGTGGTTTTCGAATTTTCTCGGGACGATGTCAACTCGGCTAAATTGGCGGGTGATTTCAATGATTGGACGCCAGAAGTGATGAAGTTCGATAAGAAGTCTGGCTCATACAAGCTCAAGATGCGCTTGCCTACCGATGCTGAATTCCAGTTTAAGTATTTGCTGAATGATGCCGAGTGGGAAAATGATTATGCGGCGGATGCCTACATCCCCAATGATCAAGGCACAGAGAACTCTGTTATTTCTACCAAGGCAGCGTAATCGCTGCTTTTTTTTGGTTGCTATATTGTTGACTCTAGGCGTTAAAGGGCTATAGTTCTTTAGTAATAACGCAACTGCTTGGAATATTACATGAGTGACAATTTGGTGGCCCGTATCCTCTGCGTAGACGATGAAGTAGAGGTTTTGTATGCCCTAAAGCGTCTGCTGCGCAGCTCAGATTTTATCGTCGATCTTGCCTCTGACTCAGATCAGGCGTTGGATATGGTCATGCACAACGCCTACGATTTAATCATTTCAGATATGCGCATGCCAAAATTGGACGGCGCTGAACTGTTAGCGGCGGCAGCGAAGTTTTCTCCTCAAAGTCGACGAGTGCTGTTGACGGGGTATTCTGATCAAGAGGCCACCGCGCGCGCCATCAATCAAGGAAAGATCCACGCCTACATCGAAAAGCCCTGGGATAACCGCCAGTTCGTTGAGCGGATTATGAGTTTGTTGCATTCGAAGTTGCGCGATGACGAAAAGGCCAAAGAAGTTGAGAGTTTAAAAGAGTCTTACGAATCGATGAGGGCGCGCAAGATGTCGCTCAACGATCAAGTGCGTCGCACCAACCGCCAATTGGAAAAGACCGTTGCCTTTCTTAATGTAGAGCAGGAGGAATTGCGCGCCAATTTTACTGTTTTCATTAAGATGTTCGCAAGTTTGTCGACTCGCCATTGTCATTTGCCAGCGGAGTTCCTTGAAAATCTACTTTTCCATGTTGATATCTGTGCAGCTAAGTTATATATGAATGAAAATCAGCGCGAGTGTGTTCAGCAGGCCGCACAGTTGGTTCAGATTGGTAAGCTTTGTTTGCCCGCTGATTTAGTGAGTCGCCCCGTTAGTGAACTCAGCAGCAGTGAATTGAATTTGCTTCAAAGCTATCCACGAGAGAGCGTGGATATGTTGACTCCGCTCGATGCCTTAGCAGAAACGGCAGCCATTATTGAACACCACGGTGAAAATTTTGATGGTACTGGCTTTCCTGCTGGCCTTACTGAACATGCTATTCCACTTGGTTCGCGTCTCCTACGCCTCCTATTGGATTACAACATGGCGGTGTCATCCGGCGGGCCAGGTGGTGCTATGAGTCATGTCGATGCCGTGTCGATGTTGCGCCAGGGTACTAGTACTCAGTACGATCCCGACCTATTAGAAATTTGTATCGCTGTACTCGACGACGTAGGCGTTCCATCTCGTCTGCAGGGTATTACCCTAGATGAAATGTCAGCAGGTGACGAGCTTCGCTACGATGTGCTCACTTGCCATGGTTTGCTGCTGGCTACAGCCCACACCCACGTGTCAGAGCAAATGCTGCGCCGTTTCAGGGATATTCAAAATAACATCGACGATAAGCTCATTTTTCATATTAAATAGTCGTGTTGACAGCGATTAATTCGCGGGGTGAATTGCCTTGTTTATTAATGGTTGCTAATATAAGCGGCATTGAAATTCTTAGTTATGTCGGAGCTTGTTATGTCACCTATTGTTAAAGAGTTCTTTGACCGCCCCACTTTTACTTACAGCTATGTTGTCCACTGCCCTGAGACAAAGCAGTGCGCTATTATCGATTCTGTGCTGGATTTTGACTATGCCTCGGGCAAAACCACCACGACCATGGCTGACCAAATATTGGCCTACATTGCCGAACAAGAGTTGGTCGTCGATCTTATTCTCGAAACCCACGTCCATGCTGACCACTTGTCGGCCGCGCCATATTTGCAAGAAAAAACCGGCGGCAAGATGGCCATCGGTGATCACATTACCGTCGTACAAGACGTGTTTGGTAAAGCCTTTAACGAAGGCAGTGAATTTCATCGCGATGGTAGTCAATTCGATGTATTGCTAAAAGACGAGCAAGCTTTTTCAATCGGTAATATAAGTTGTCGTTCGTTGCATACACCCGGCCACACACCTGCGTGTATGAGCTATGTAGTTGGTGATGCCGTATTTGTTGGCGACACCCTTTTTATGCCGGATTTTGGTACCGCACGTTGCGATTTCCCCGGCGGTGATGCGCGTATTTTGTTCCAGTCGATCCACCGCTTGTATGAGTTGCCTGAAGATACCCGTATGTTCATGTGCCACGATTACGGAGCGCCCGGTCGCGATGAATTTAAATTTCAGACCACCGTGGGTGAAGAAAAACACAATAACATTCACGTTAATGTAAACACCTCAGAGGACGAGTTCGTGCAGATGCGCTCAACGCGAGATGCCACTCTTGACATGCCGCGTTTAATCTTACCCTCGGTACAAGTCAATATGCGTGCAGGTCACATGCCCCCCGCCGAAGATAACGGGCAGGTTTACTTGAAGGTGCCAGTTAACTTGTTTTAAAAAAATTATAAGGAGCTCTAGTCATGGACATTAAAACCATTTCTCCCGCGCTGAGTGTTTCTGCGCAACTGCAAGTGCCGGATTTAGGTATCGCCGCGGCACAAGGTTTTAAATCGATCATTTATTTGCGTCCAGATGCAGAATCAGACGATCAACCGGCGCGTGAGGAGCTCCAAGCGGCGGCGGAAGCTAATGGTATGCAGTGGGCGTGGATGCCTATTGTGCCTGGAAAAATTTCAGATGCTAACGTCAGCGAGTTTGCCACCCACTTAGATTCGCTGCCCGGCCCGGTGTTGTCCTTTTGTCGAACGGGTACGCGTGCCGCCACGCTGTGGGCGCTTGGTCAAGCCGGTAAGATGGACGGTGACAAGGTTCTCGAAACTACCGCGGCTGCAGGATATGATTTGTCGGCACTAAAAGAGCGTTTAGCCTGTGAAACTTGTGCGCAAGAAGAGGCAGCGCCCAAGGTCGCTGGCCGCAAACACGACGTAGTGATTGTTGGTGGCGGCGCCGGGGGCTTGGCTTGTGCGTCGAGCTTGTTGAAGCGCCAGCCCGACTTAGATGTTGCGGTGATTGAGCCTCGGAGCGAGCACTACTACCAACCTGGTTGGACCTTAGTGGGCGGGGGCGTTTTTAAGCGTGAAAAGACCGTGCGCCCGATGGCCGATTACATTCCAAGCGACGCTAAGTGGTACCAAACTGCTGTGGCGACATTCCAGCCCGAACAGCAGTCTATCACCTTAGAAGATGGCGAAATTATTGGATATAAAGCCTTGGTGGTCGCCCCCGGTTTGCAACTTAACTGGGAGGCGATAAAAGGCTTGAAAGACACCTTGGGAAGCAACGGCGTCACCTCTAACTACCACTACGATATGGCGCCTTACACATGGGAATTAGTTCAAGGTCTGCGCAAAGGTAAAGCGATTTTCACCCAGCCCCCAATGCCAATTAAATGTGCCGGTGCCCCCCAAAAAGCCATGTACCTGTCGTGCGATGAATGGTTACGCAGTGGTCGTTTAGCGGACATCGATGTTGATTTTTGTACCGCGACGCCCGGTTTATTCGGTGTTGCTGACTACGTCCCCGCTTTGATGGAATACGTGAAAAAATACGCCATCAATCTCAACTTCCAAACCAATTTGATCGAAGTCGATGGCGCAAACAAAGTGGCGCATTTCAAGAAAACCGATGCGGAGGGTAATGTTAGTGACATTGAAAAACCTTTCGATATGCTGCACGTGTGCCCACCGCAAAAGGCACCAGATTTTATAGCCGCTAGCCCCTTAGCCGATGCCGCTGGTTGGGTGGATGTTAGCCCTGAAACTATGCAGCACGTGACATATGGCAATGTGTTCGCGGTCGGAGATGCCGGCAATATGCCGAACGCCAAAACCGCCGCTGCGGTGCGCAAGCAAGCGCCCGTGGTCGCTGAAAACGTGTTGATGGTATTGAATGGGCAAACGCCACGGGCCATTTACGATGGTTACGGTTCGTGTCCTTTGACGGTAGAGCGTGGCAAGATCGTACTGGCCGAATTTGGCTACGGTGGAAAGTTGCTGCCCTCATTCCCCGCGTGGTTGTTGGACGGTCGCAAACCCACTCGCTCGGCTTGGTTGATGAAAGAGAAAATGATGCCCTGGTTGTACTTCGATGCCATGATGCGCGGCGTGGAGTGGTTGGCAGCCCCCAAGATCCTTCCCATGCAGCCCACTGCCTTCGAGGCAAGTGAAGCACTCGATTGCAAACGCGACGAGAAATAGCGCACTTCCATGGGGGAACGAGCTTCCCCCTTCTGATTTGACGCGTCTTTGAGGCGACTATGTTACGACGTTTTCTTCCATGTATGGAGTGGCTATCAAGCTACGACAAGCACGTGTTAACCAGCGATGCGGTGGCGGCGGTTATTGTCACTATTATGCTGATTCCGCAATCCCTCGCCTACGCGTTACTGGCCGGATTACCCGCTGAAGTTGGTCTTTATGCGAGCATTTTGCCACTGCTAGCTTACGCCATATTTGGCACGAGCCGCACACTTGCGGTGGGCCCCGTAGCCGTTGTTTCACTGATGACGGCGGCGGCTATAGGTAATCTCAATCTTGGAAGTACTTCGGAATATCTCGCGGCGGCGATTGTATTGGCCTTTGTCTCCGGTTTGATTTTGATCGCGATGGGCATCTTTCGCTTGGGGATTTTTGCTAACTTCCTCAGCCACCCGGTGATTTCAGGCTTTATTACGGCATCTGGACTCATCATTGCAGCTAGTCAGTTAAAGCACATTCTCGGTGTGCAGGCGAGTGGTCACAACTTGTATGAGTTGTTGCTTGAACTAGGTCATGAAATTGCCCATACCAATATGCCCACGCTAGTCATCGGTGTAAGCGCCTTGGCCTTTTTAGTATGGGTGCGCAAACAGTTGAAACCCCAGTTGATTAAATTGGGTATGGCGCCTCGCCCAGCTGACCTTGTAGCAAAGGCCGGCCCCGTATTGGCGGTAGTAGCGACTACCTTGGCCACCTATGCGCTTGGACTCGATCAGCAAGGCGTTAAAATCGTTGGCGAAGTTCCTTCGGGCTTGCCGAGTTTGGTCGTGCCGGCCTTCGACTTACCGATGTGGAAGGAGTTATTTGTATCGGCGCTATTGATTTCCATCGTGGGTTTTGTGGAATCAGTCTCCGTTGCCCAGACCCTAGCAGCCAAACGGCGTCAACGTATTACACCCAACCAGGAATTGATCGGGCTGGGCGCATCTAACGTAGCCTCGGCAGTATCAGGCGGCTTTCCTGTCACCGGAGGTTTTTCTCGCTCCGTAGTTAACTTTGACGCTGGCGCTGAAACCCCGGCCGCCGGCGTATTTACCGCTGTGGGTATTGCGCTGGCCACGCTATTTCTAACCCCGTTGATCCACTTCCTTCCCAAGGCGACGCTTGCGGCGACGATTATTGTGGCAGTGCTATCGTTGGTAGATACTAAATCCATCGTAGAAACATGGCGCTATTCGCGCAGTGACTTTGTATCGATGGCGGCGACCATTATCATTACTTTGTTATTCGGAGTAGAGCTTGGAATCGTAGCAGGTGTTGGTCTGTCGTTGTTGCTATTCCTACATCGAACCAGTTCACCCCACAGCGCCATTGTTGGTCGTGTGCCTGGCAAGGAGCATTTCCGCAACATTGAACGCTTCGCAGTAGAAATTGATCGGGAAATTTTAACCCTGCGGGTCGATGAAAGTCTTTATTTCGCCAATGCCCGTTACTTGGAAGATCGTGTACACGATCTAATTTCACAGCATCGGCAGGTCAAACATTTTATTTTGATGTGCCCCGCGGTGAACCTGATTGATGCCTCGGCACTGGAAAGCCTCGAAGCCATTAATTTGCGCCTGAAAGATAGTGGTGTGTGTTTCCACTTTTCGGAGATTAAAGGCCCAGTGATGGACCGATTGAAGCATACCCACTTGATGCACGACCTCACCGGGCAAGTGTTCTTAAGCCAGTACGACGCTTGGCGGACGTTGCACGGCGAAGGCCCCGGTGAGATCAGTACACCTAAATAAGGGATGTAAATATGTTAGTAATTCGCCCAGCTACCGCGGAAGATGTTGGTCAAATTCTCTGGTTTATTCGCCAGTTAGCGATTTATGAAAAGGCCGAACATGAAGTTCACGCCAGCGAACAGCAAATTCATTCCGCGTTGTTTGGTGAGCTGGCGCACTGTGGTTGTTTGATGGCAGAAGTCGACGGCGCGGCGGTCGGCTTCGCACTGTATTTTTTTAATTTTTCGACATGGCTGGGGCAGCCGGGACTTTATTTGGAAGATCTTTTTGTTATGCCTGAATCCCGCGGCTTGGGTGCAGGTAAAGCGCTCCTCAAAGCCCTGGCAAAAGTGGCGCTAGATCGCGGCTGTGGGCGATTCGAATGGAGTGTGTTGGACTGGAATACACCAGCGATCGATTTTTATCAATCGTTAGGTGCAGAGCCACAATCCGAGTGGATTATCTACCGTACGACAGGCCAGGCACTAAAAAATTTAGCCAAGGAAGAATAAATTTCCCGCAATTGACATAAGTTGTCTATATTTTCTGCATGGGAAATATATTTGATAAAACCACATGGAAAGGGTTGGCCTCCGCCGTCATTGGCTGGGGCTTATTGTTCGCTGTGTCCGCTAGTGTAAAGACGGAACAAATATCCCTAGTAACCAGTCACAGTGAAACTAGATTGCTGATGTTGTTGCGCGATGAAGTTAGCGAACAGCAGCTCTCACTAAACGCTGTTTTCATCGACCAGGAACAGTTGAAGAGCGAATTATTTCGCAGTCGCAATGCCAATTCTCTGCCCGATGTACTCATCGTACCGCCCGATATTTCTAACATTGATAAGCTGCATGTCGAAGCCTTGCCTGTGGATTGGTTTTCCGATGAACTCGATCCTTCCATTGCCCAACAGGTACCTGCTGTGGCCTCGCGTCACGCTATCCCCTTTGTGGTGGGAAACCATCTCATGCAGTTTTACAACAAGGCCATGGTCGATGCTCCGGTAGAAGACTGGAACGCCTTGGCAGCTTCATATGCTGAACCTATTTTCAGTTGGAGTTACAACGAAATGTATTGGTTTGCTCCATTTGTGTTAAGTCATGGAGTGAAATTTTTACACAATGGCGAATCGTATTTAGATTCACCTGCTATGGTAGCCGGGCTTGAATACTACAAATCTCTTGAGAGTCGAGGCGTGGTCAATGCTAGTTGCAATTACACCTGTAGCGTAGAGCGTTTTGCCCGTGGTGATTTGCCTTATCACATCAATGGTACTTGGGCGATTGATCAATTAAGAGGGTATTTGGGAGACAACCTAGGGGTGGCGCTCCTCCCTAGTTTTGACGGCGTACCGATGCGTTCCTACTACTCGGCATACGTGGTTGTTTTCCCAGCTTTGGGGCGTCATAGCCCGGCCAAACGTGCGGCGCTAAAAGCCTTTGCACAACACATCCAAAGCGCTGATTTTCAAGTTCAATTGCTTCAGCAGGGCTTCCAGATGCCTGTTAATACAGTGGCCCGGGCGCAATTTCTAAACAGTGACGTTGCCTTCCATACCGTGTTTGTAAAACAGTTGGATCGCTCGGTATTGATGCCGGATGATCCAGCGATGGTTATCGTATGGGATGCGATGTCCCGCGGCTTTGTGCGTTTCAATGGCGGGGTGTTAAACGCCCCAGCAGCAGCGCGCTACATGGATCGTACATTTGAGCGATTTAATCGACATTAAATTGACTTATCGCCTGTTGTTAATGCATATCTTAACTATAATTCTTTCGATAGTGGACAGGAGTATTTACGTTGGGGGGTTTTTCTTTTAAGCACAGGCCGTTCGTACGACGTTTGTTTTTTGCGTCTGTGCTGTTAATGCTGTTTGCTTGTAATACCTCTGATGAGACCATCAAAGTCGGTGTGTTGCACTCATTGAGTGGCACTATGGCGCCTTCCGAGCAACCTGTGGCGATGGCAACAATGATGGCCATCGAAGAGATCAATGCTAGCGGCGGTTTGTTGGGCAAACAAATTGAGCCAATGCTGTTTGATGGGCAGAGTAATGATGAACATTTTTTACGTTTGGCAAAAAGACTTCTCATTGATGAAGGCGTTGATGTCGTGTTTGGATGCTGGACATCGTCTTGCCGCAAAACCTTAAAGCCCTTGTTCGAGCAAAGAGACAATCTGCTTGTTTACCCAGTACAATTTGAAGGTGTTGAAAGTTCAGACAATATTCTGTATACCGGGGCTACTGCTTCTCAACAAGTGATGCCCGCGCTTGCTTGGGGGTTACGTAATATTGGCCCAAGGGTAATGTTGGTAGGTTCTGATTACGTGTTTCCTCACGTCGCCAATAGCATTGTTAAGCACCAGGCAGGTATGCTTGGTGGAGAAATAGTCGATGAACTTTATTACATTTTGGGTGACGACGTGTTGCGAAATTTGCGTCAACGCGTGAACGATGCCAAGCCGGATTTTATTTTGAGCACCCTCAATGGTTCAAGTAACCGGCAGTTCTTTCAATTGATGTCGCTTGAAGAAAACCCTACACCCGTGATCGCCACTAGTATTTCGGAAGAGGATTTAGACGTCGGCAATATCGAATTACCTGTGTATGTGGCAAATAGTTATTTTGAACAATTTTCTCGCGTTGATAATCGCGATTTTGTGGCGCGTTTTCACGCCTATGCTGGCGAAGATAAGAGAGTTTCTGCGGCGGTTGAAGCGGCCTATTCGGGCGTTTATCTATGGGCGCAAGCAGTAGAACAAGCCCATTCCTTCCATGCTGGTGATGTTGTTGGCACACTTCCCGCGCACTCCATCAATGGGCCAGCGGATAAGTTGGTAGTGGCGCTAGATAGTAATCACGTGTGGCGTAAGTTTTATCTTGCCAAACTAGACGGCAACCAAGCGTTGAATGTTATCTATACCGCCGTAGATTACCTACCACCTACTCCTTACCCGGTATTTTTCAGTAGACGCAAATGGGAAAACTACCTCAATGATTTGTATGTGCAATGGGGTGAACAATGGTATGCCCCCATATTGGTAACGGGTGACTGATGAAGTACCGCTTTTTATTCACAGGCCTTCTCAGTATTAGTTTGCTGTTATTAGTCTTCGCCTATATCGCGTTAACGCGTTCTTTAGAGAACGATTTAACGGTGTCTGCAAAACAACGTATGAATGCCGTTAGCATGGTAAAGTTCAACCAGCTAGGGCAGATATACAAGACTAATCACCAGGATGTGTTGGCACTTTATCAATGGCCTAGTCTCGAAGCACAATTTTCCCAATATTGGGAGAGCCGTGATAGCGAACAAGCCGTTGTGCTCTCAGAAACGCTAGAAGAATTCGCTGAACGGCGTAATTTCATTACTATTTGGGTATTTGATAATCAGCAAAATGCCATGCTCAAGATTAATCCCACTGGGATCATGCACGCGGAAAATCTTAGTAAACAGCATTTGGTTCGTTATCTGAACCCCCTGCTAGTTGCGGCGAGCGAGCATTTTCAAATCAGTGCGTCGCCCTTTTATCCGACGCTTGAATCGCTGTATCAAGAAGGGATTATCGATCCTGATATCATCAACAGACGGGTATCGTTTGTAGTGGCTCCTCTGATTGTGAACGAGCAAGTTATCGGTAGTGTAGCCATGGCGCGGCAAGCGAGCGATACCGGTTTTTTCAGGCATCGGGCCATGAGTTTTGACGGCTCAGGCCACATTGTCTTGATCGAAGGTGGTGTTGATGCAATGTATGGTTTGCTCTACCCCGATGCGCTGGATGGTTTTCCAAGTATTTTAGTCGAACCGATAAATTCTGTTGGGTCACATTGGTCGCGAGTCATGAATGGTGGCAGCGGCACAGCCTTTTTCGACAATACAAATGGAGAGGAGGTCTATGGACATTGGCGTTACGTGCCTGAGTTCGATATAGGCGTGCTGGTATATGAACCCGTTTCGAAGATTTATGCGATTTTACGTCAATTCCATACAGTGGCATTTTTTTCACTATTAGCGACCTTGTTTATCTTTTTGATCATTGGTTGGGGCTACACTCGAAATATCTATACCAAGATAAATGGTTTGGTTGGCCGACTAGCTTCCATAAGCCATTACGGCGATGTTGTGGAGATTAAATCATCAAGTCAAATTGATGCATTTGGATATTTGATTGATCACATGGAATCCCGTATCCACCAAGACGATGACGTCTTGATGTCGGCAAAGCAACGGTTGCGCTTTTTTATGAAAGAGCTAGAAGATCAACGCTTTGCCTTTGACCAGCACTGCATCATCGTGGTGGCCGATGCGGACGGTACCTTTACTGATGCCAATACACAATTTAGTGATCTTAGTGGATATTCGCGCAGCGAATTAATTGGCTCTAGCTTCGCGAGATTTGGTGGTGATTATCAGAACGAGCGTATTCTGAAGGACATCTTTGACACCATGAACTCAGGTAAGGTGTGGCAGGGTGAATTGAGCTTGTTGAAGCGTAGTGGTGAGCGTTACTGGCTGGAAACCACGTTTGTTCCGTTTATCAATGATGATGGTACGCTGCGTAACCTGGTGGCGATTCATACCGATATCACTGAACAGAAATTGGCCTACGCCGACATGATTCACCAAGCGCAGTATGACGCTCTGACTGGCTTGCCCAATCGGGCACTACTGCTTGATCGCTTGGGTCAAATGCTGCGCAACTCTCGACGCAATCAAAACCAGGTGGCAGTACTTTTCTTGGACCTAGATGACTTTAAAAAAATTAACGATTCGCTTGGGCACGAAATTGGCGACGAATTTTTAGTCGAAGTGGGACGCCGGCTCAAAAGTGTCATTCGTGACCAAGATACCGTTGGTCGTCTTGGGGGCGATGAATTTTTGGTCTTGCTAAATGGCACCGAATATAAAGAAGATGTTGAAATAGTAGCGAGTAAGATTATTGAAACGATTCGCGAGCCAATTCTCATCGATGAGTATGAATTGGTCGTTGGGGTAAGTATTGGTATTTCCATTTATCCAACTGATGGCGAAACTGAATCGGAAATGCTGCGTCACGCCGATTCGGCGATGTACAACACGAAGAAAATGGGTCGCAATTCGTGGTCGTATTTTACCGAGGCCATGAACAAAGATGTGGCACGCCGTTTAGAGATTGAATCATGGATGAATGGGGCGATAGAACGAGGAGAGTTCTCGGTTCTCTTCCAACCCATTGTATCGGTGATGTCGGGTAAATTTGCTACCGTAGAAGCCCTTGTACGCTGGACACATCCACAAGGTGGTAATATCAGCCCTGATGAGTTTATTCCAATTGCTGAGCACTCCGGTTACATCATGGAAATCGGACGTTTTGTGTTGGAGCGTTCGCTTGACTTAGCGGCCGATTGGTACCAACGCTACAACAATGATTTGATCGTGGCGTTAAACGCCTCACCTCGTCAGTTCCGTGATCCAAACTGGCACGGGGGCATCGAGGAGCAGTTGTCCATACGCGGACTGAGTACTCGCAATATTGAATTTGAAATTACTGAAGGCGTCTTGATTAGTGGTCATGATAATGTCGAACGCGCTCTGCAAGAGTTTTCCGACTTGGGTATCGCCATTTCTATGGATGACTTTGGTACCGGCTACTCGTCACTCAGTTATTTACGGAATTATCCCTTCGATACCTTAAAAATCGACCGTTCTTTCGTGGCCGATATTGTGGAGCATCACGGAGATTATGAGTTGGTATCGGCTGCCATCGCCATGGCTCACGGCCTAGGGCTAGAAGTCGTGGCGGAGGGTGTAGAAACCATGGAGCAATACGAACTGCTCTATAACCGTCGCTGCGATTACGCCCAGGGTTATCTATTTAGTCCCCCGGTAAGCGGACAAGAGATTCTTGCCATGGGCGGTCGGCTAGCCATTGATAGCCACATTCGCCAGCAGCGTATGTCGTTCAATAATGTGACGACATCCTAGCGTATTCAAAATGGTGGCGCGGAATAGCCTACCACTTCTCTACCATCAATGGGATGGCGAAAACGTATTTCAGTAGCGTGTAACATCAAGCGGGGGGCTGCGTTTAGTGCTGCGCTGTGGGCGTACATATCACAGCCCAAAATGGGGTGGCCAAGCTCTCGGCTGTGAATGCGTAATTGGTGTGAGCGACCTGTCACGGGGTGAAGCGTGACGCGGGTACAGTGGTTAGCTTCATCGCGATGGATGACACGATATTCGGTCAGTGCGTGTTTACCGTTGTCATAGCAAATCTTTTGCCGTGGGCGGTTTTGCCAATCGCAGGCTATCGGGAGTTCAATCGTCCCCTCATCCTTTTCCAATATCCCCCATAAAACAGCGGTGTAAGTTTTGTCGATGGTGCGGCGCTGAAATTGACGCGCCAATTCCGAGTGTGCTTCGCGCTGCAGGGGCACGATCATAATGCCCGAGGTGTCCAAGTCTAAGCGATGAACAACTGTCGCGGAGGGGTATTCGCATTGCACCCGGGTAATCATGCAGTCTTTGTTTTGAGGTAACCGGCCGGGCACCGACAATAACAGATCTGGCTTTTCGACCAGCAAAAAAGCTTCGTCGCGATAAAGTATACGCACCTCGCGATGGCAGGGTGGAACAATATAGGGCTGTGCTTGTTGAGCCCCTGTTGGTTGTTCCATTACAGCGGCCCGTAGGGCAGGAAACGATTGTCAGAGACACTACGAATCCACTGCAAGAGTTCCTTATCAAGACTATTACCGCGTTTGCGTAATAATTTGGCGCAGGCGATGGCAGGGTTGTGCTTGTCGGCGCGTAAGTGGGGGTGAGCCATTTCAAGCAGAGTGAAAAACCTTAACAGCCCAAGCAGGGTGTCGCTGTCACAATTTTCGAGATGGGGTTGCCAGTTGTCGACGCCTGCGTTAATAGTGGACTTTAGCGCACGTTGACTGACCTCATCGAGTTGCCCGATAGTGTCTTCATCGTGGGATGCCCAGCTGGCCAGTAATGCTTGACCGGGCAGATTGAGTGAGGATTTTTCACCTTCAGGTATCCAGCTACCTGTCGACATCGCGTTTTCTCCGCAGCAGCTAGCGCGGTGATTACGCGCTAGCGTGAATTAAATTTAATCAGAAAGTTTAACACTTTGGTGGCGAAATTACCGTAGGGGGGCGCTAACATTTTCATGGCTGTCACTGGTGCTTGGTAGAACACCGGCCGCAGTTTTGAAAAGGTTAAGAATCCGTCGAGCCCGTGGTAGTGCCCCATGCCACTGGCGCCAACGCCGCCGAAGGGCAAATCGTGTTGAGCGACGTGGAACAGTGCATCGTTAACCGATACGCCACCCGACATAGTGCTATCGATGTAGCGCTGAATGAGAGCTTTGTCATTGCTGAAGGGATAGATCGCCAATGGGCGGTCGCGTTGGTTGATATGGTCGATGACTTGCTGTGGGCTATCGTATGTGTGCACCATCAGCAGTGGGCCGAAGGTTTCACGGTGACTAATGGTCATGTCTTCGGTGGTATCAAGGATCAAGTGCGGTGCAACTTTACGCATACCCTCAGCGGAGACTTGCTCAGCCTGCATATTGATCACCGTGGCGCCTTTTGCCTTGGCATCTTCGATGGTATCGAGCACGCGACGATACGCGGTATCGTCGATAATTGAGGTGAAGTCCTGGCTATTGATGTCGGGACAATGTGCGGCAACATAGTCAGTACAAATATCGATGAACTGCTGGCGTTTTTCTGTGGGCACAAACACGTAGTCGACGTTGGTGCAAATTTGGCCAGCATTGAACAATTTGACAAACATGACGCGCTCGACGGCTTTATTCAAATCGTAATCCGGAGCAATGATGGCGGGACATTTACCGCCGAGTTCTAATGTCACTGGTACTAGGTTTTGCGCCGCCGCTGCCATGACTTTACGGCCGGTTTGTCCCGAGCCAGTAAAGATCAAATGATCAAACGGCAACTGCGAAAATTCGATGCCGACACCGCCGATCTCTTCAAAAAAGGCCAGCTTGTCGTGCTCAAAGTACTTGGGGGTAATCTCGATCAATAGTCGTGTTAACGCTAGCGAGTTTTCAGACATTTTCACCATCGCACGGTTGCCGGCGGCAAACACGCTGACTAAGCCTGTCATACTCAAATTGATGGGGAAGTTCCAAGGGATGATCATTCCAACCACACCAAGCGGCTGTGGATAAACGCGGTTTTTGGCACCTGGGTAGAGAGTGATGTCGATCTTGCGACGCTGCGGTTTCATCCACGACTTGAGGTGTTTGATAGCATCGTTAATCGACTGAAGCACCGTCACAATTTCTGCAAAGATGGTTTCGTGGCTGGAGCGGTTACCATAGTCTTGGCAAATAGCAGCAATCATCGCCTCTTGGTTGTCTACCACCATGCGCTTGAGCGCCTGCAAATCGGCTTTGCGTTGTTGGTAGGAAACGATGGGTTTTTCGAGGTAGGCTGAACGCTGAAGATCTAGGCACGCGCGCAGTTGTTGGCGAATGTTTTCTAGTTCATCTGCTGTGGCGAGATTGGGGTTGGCAGCGTTCATAGGTAACTCCAGCAAGTTTTTATTTGCAATAGTTTACTCAAAAAAGCGCCAACCTTGGGGTGTTATATTGCCAGCTTAACCTGAACCTCGCGACTGTGGGGGTCGATATTCTCGATAAGCACAGGGATACGGCTGTCTAATATCAAGCTCAGGTCTCCCACGTTGGCGGTACCTGTTTTGCCCTCGAAATTATAGCCGCGCTTGGCTTTGCGCATATCGATGTTGGCCATTATGCCCCAGTCTTCCAAACGCACGCTAATACCGGTGTGACGGAAATTTACAATGGTCGCTTCAACGCTTTCGCTGATGTTTTGTTGGCGAAGCCAGTCCACCTTCATCCAGTGTTCGGTGTTATTGCTGGCCTGGCGAATCAGGCTGGTTTGCTGATTGATGTGTGCCGCGACAGCAGCGTTATCTAAGTCAACCACCTGATCAGTTAGGCTGGCTTTGAGGTGGCGCAGGTTAACCAGGTCGGCGTAGCGGCGAATGGGCGAGGTGGTAGTAGCGTAGCTTGGCAGTGCCAAACCAAAGTGTGCTTTGGGGGTGTCGCTAAAACTGCCGGGCATTAAGCGGCGTTGCAATAGCGCTTTTATAGGCGCGGCAACATCGCGCGTCTCCAACAAGTCGAGTATGTTCTTGTAGCTTGCTTCGCTGGAAAGATCCCATCCGGCGCATTCCGGTAAGTGGGTGTTCAAAATCGATGTTACTTCAGCCACCTGCTCGGCGCGGAAGCCAGGGTGGATCGAAAAAATACCACGCTCGTTGGCAGCGAGTGTTTCGGCAGCGCATTGGTTGGTGGTTAGCATGGCTTCTTCTACTAAGCGTTGCGCACTGTTGCGTTGCAGTTTGCGAATAGCGCAGACCTTTTTGTTGTCGTCCAGCGACAAGGCATAGTCTGGGCGTTCTTGACCCAGCAGGGCGTGCGCACGGCGCCAGCCAATGCGAGCGTTCATCGCGTCGTTAAGGGTCTTAATGCTGTTATCGAGGGTCTCGCCAAAGTTTGCATCGCCGCTGTCGATCGCCTTGGCGACGTCATCGTAGCTGAGTTTGGCTGCGGAACGGATGGTTGCCAGCATGAATTGATAGGCACTTACCTCGCCCTCACTACCGATATCTAGTTGGCAGACCAAGGCTTTGTGGTCAGCCTCGGGAGTCAGCGAGCAGGCTTGCTGACTCAACGCGGGTGGCAGCATGGGGATGCCGCCGCCTGGCAAATAAATGCTAGACGCGCGTTGCTGGGCTTGTTGGTCGAGTTCACTGCCGACGGGAACGTAGACGTCGGGATCGGCGATTGCTACCAAGACGCGAAAGCCCTTATCAGTGCGTTCGGCGTAAAGTGCATCATCCATGTCCAGTGTGTTGGCTGAGTCGATGGTGACAAAGGGTGTGGCGGTCAGGTCTTGGCGTGTCAAACCGTCGTCGTCGCGGCGAATGTAGGTGTCGGCTTCAGCGATAGCGCTGTCGCTCCACTGCTGGGGTAAGGCCAGGCGCGCGGCGTTGTAGCGCGCTTCAACACCGGCGCTTTCCGCGGTGCCAAAATTACACAGGATGGCGACTTGTGCCTTGCCATCGGGGTAGGGGTGGCGTTTCAACAAGGCTTTAACATAACTGCCGTCAACACAGCCGTGATCCGCTTTGGGCGCGCGTTGTGCTGGGGGAACAAATAACCAACGGCTCCAACGCCCCTGATCGACTTGCACAAAGTGGTTGTTGCCCTTGATGCGATAGATGCCAAAACACTCGCTAAAGTCAGAGTGCTTCAGACCTTCGATAAGGCCCGCTTTTTTACCTTTTTCAGCGTCTACCACAAGCAAATTGACGATATCGCCCGGCAGCACTTTTTGCATTTCTTCGGGGCTGATAAAGACGTCTTTGGTGGTGCCATCGGGCAGGCCGCAAGCGGCGAAGCCAAAACGGCCGTTGCCGGCGCGGACAACGCCAGTAAGGCGTTCTTTGCTGTCTTCAATGTCTTGTTTCAGTTGCGCGAGTTGTTGCAGAACATTCGGGTCGAGCATGGGGGATCCAAGGGTAAAATAAAAGCTGCTATTCTACCCCAGTCTTGTCGGCGCGCCTACCGCGCGCACGAGGTTTGTCGCTATTTGCGAGGGTAGAGCGGTGCTAACGATGCATTTGACGTATTGTTTTTACGGCTGTGCAAGTGTTTCACGCGCGTTTCAATAGTGGCGAAGGCGTTGTGGGTGTCGCTAGCACCCTCAGGGTGGAACAAAGCGCGCTGCAAAAGTTCGGCTTGCTGCTGTAGTTTGTCGTCGCCTATGGCAGCGAGCGCTGCCGCAAAGTCTCGTTGTCCACTGCGCAGTGTCGCCCAATGGCGCAGCGCGGTGAGTGTGGCCGCCGCGTCTTTGTCTTTGCAGGCCTGGTAAATGGCCTTTTCACCGCTGTGTTTGGCAGTTGATTGCCCCGGGGTCGAGGCGGCTTGTTGGGGCGCGCGACGCCACAACCACAACGCCATGGCGCTACTTGCCAACCACATTGTCGTCAGTAGGCCAATGGCCCACCACCAAACACTGTGGTCGTGTTCTGTGGTCGTTTGCGGCTGCTCGTGTGTCATTAGAGCAGCGGGCGCATCAATTTGTGGCGAAGCTAGCGTTGGCGATTTGTTCGGGGTGGGTGTTTGCGTCTGGCCAGAGGCTAAAATGGTTAACGTTTGAGCCGGCAGCAAGGCGCTTCGTGTTTGCATAGCCTGGCTATCCCACCATTCAATGCGCTGTTCCGGCAGTGTGAAGGTGCCAGCTTGCGTGGCGATGATGGCGTAGCTTTGGGTGAAGGAACCTACAATTTTATCGCCTTCGCCGTCGCTCACAACGGGCTGGTCTGGGTAGAACTTAAGACCTGGAATGTCTGGTACTGGCAGGGGGGGGATTTGAGCGCCCAATAGCCCGTCGGCGATGACGGTAATGGTACGTGTCGCCGAGTCACCCAGCGAGAGTGTAGTGTCACCGCCATTCCAGTCGTCCAGAATTATCAAGTTGTTCGCGGGCAGCCAATGCTCACCCCGGTAGCGAGCATCCTGCGGGCGTACCTCAATTTGTAAGGCTTCGGACATCAAGCGAACTGTTTGACCATTGTTGGCAAACGGGTCCAGCAGGTTGCGGCTGCTGCGTCGGGTAGGGATGGTGGCTGTCAGCACGCTGGGTGGAATGTCTAGTACCCCGCTGCGCTGCGGAAATATGGCAAATTTCTGTTCGAAAACACGGTACTCGCGGCCGTCGATACGGGTCTGATATTCATTGTAGGCCAGTTTCTTCACGATGGCGTCGGGAATACTGGGTTCGCTCAAGTTGGCACCGCGGCCGAGAGCGAGCGCGTGGTAAACACGCAGCGTTAAAATAGCCTGTTGCTGGACGTATACTTGGGGTCGGTCGAGTTCTGATTTTAAGAATACAGCGGCATCGGCGCTGGTTTGGCTAGCAGGACCCACGTCGATACTGATCGGCTGGGTGCTTTCAGAACCCAATCTAATTGCTGGGATAACGACTTGGCCTTCGCGTTTGGGGGCCAAGGTATAGAGCCATTCACTCGAAATTTCGCTGCGGCCATTGATAATGGAGCGGCGGGTGCTTTGGCTGCTCCCCAAAACGTCGAAGTCTGCCGCCAAAACGCTGGTATCTGGATTGTCGGACGACTGTTGATCGCTGCGCACCACAAGTTGCAGCGTTTCGCCAAAGCCAATGCTAAGGCGATCGACCTCGGCCACCACGGCAGCAATCGCTTGTGCGGACAGCATAAGCCAAAGGGTAGTGAAAAATAGGGATGGGAAACGGCGGATTAATACCACGTCTCAGGCACCTCGTCTTGGCCGCTCAGGCGGCGCTGTTCGTATTGATAGCGGAATTTGCGGCGCAGTAACCCGCCTGGATCGTCGGGGATCTGTCGCAGCCACTGCTCCATGGTCTGTTTTTCTTCGTCGCTCAAATCGTCAAACGCTCCGGCTTGGGCTTTTTCTTGGCCTTGCTCACCCTGGTCTTGCGTTGGCATTGGCTGTTCTTCGCCCTTGTCCTGCTGTGGTTGTTGATCAGCTTGCTCGTCAGGTGGCGACTGATCGCCGTTTTGATCTTGCTGAGACGGCTCACCTTGTTGCTCTTGGTTTTTGGGGTCAGACGGATCTTGTGATGGCTGCTCGCCCTGCTGATCTTGCGGTTGTTGCTCGCTCTCTTGATCCTGTGGTGATTGCTCGCCCTGCTGATCTTGCTGATCTTGCTGCTGTTGCTGATCTTGCTGCTGTTGCTTTTGTTGCTGCTGCAGTTGTTCCAAGAGCGCCTTGTTAAAAGCGGCGTCTTCGTTGGCGGGGTCAATTTTTAGAGCTTTTTCATAGGCAGCGATAGCGGCATCGAATTCACCACCTTTGGCGAGGGCGTTGCCGCGATTATAGTGGCTGCGGGCGCTGTCGATGTCGCCCAATACTTGTTGCGCTGCCTGATAATCGCCAGCGCGGTAGTTAGCGATGGCCTGCCATTCGGGGTTTTCAAAGACTTCCGCGGCGGCTGCCGCATCGCCTTGTTGCAGCAGCTCAGCGCCGCGTTGATCGGGGCGCTGCCACAAATTATCCCACAACGAATCGGCAACGCTTTCAGGGCTGTGCAGCAGCGGTAGGGCAAGCACGACGCTAAAAATGACCCCGCGTCGAAACAGTGGTAAGAGGCCCAACAGCACCAGTAGTGATAATTCGGCACCGCGATCTAGCCATTGATCGAACTGACGTTCACTGGCGTCGCGTGACTGTTCCTCGCCCTTTAACGCCAGCAGGCTTTGCCAGTCACTGTCGTCCAAGCGGATGTCGCGGTAGAGACCGCCATTTCTTTGCGCCAGTTGTTGTAAGTTATCGCGGCTTAGTTTGGGCACGGCGATACTGCCGTCGCGGTTGCGTAAGAGTCCTTGGTCGTTAGGAAGGGGTACCGGGCCGCCGGCACTGGTACCTACTCCCAATACCCCTAATACTGCTTCACTATCCGCCAGCAATCGACTGACCTCGTCGACGTCCTGTGCGGTGATGCTGTCGCTTATTAACAGGATTGCAGGTGCTTGGATGCCGGCCTGTGATGCCAGTTGTAAGGCTTTTTCTATCGCCATGTCGACCCGACTGCCTAGTGCCGGCATGATGTCGGGGCTGAGCGCGGGTACCATGGCGGCGAGGGTGGCGCTGTCATCACTTAGTGGCGTCACCACGTGGGCGTTGCCGGCATAAACCACGAGTGCGGTTGTCCCTTCGTTACGCGCGTTGAGAATATCCAATAATTTCATACGTGCG
Source organism: Cellvibrionales bacterium (assembly GCA_024639455.1). Lineage (GTDB taxonomy): Bacteria > Pseudomonadota > Gammaproteobacteria > Pseudomonadales > JAHEIH01 > JAHEIH01. The sequence continues at coordinate 109,255 of JAHEIH010000027.1, read as the reverse complement.
CGGCCAATACGGCTGGGTGAGATATCTTCCGCCAACATCGACAGCGACAGATCGACCACTAGTACTAGGGCGTCGCCGCGTTGTTCCACCGGTACCGCGCGTCGTTCCCAGCTGGGGCCGGCGAGAGCCATGGCTGCTATGCACAGCAACAGCGCCAGGCTTGAAAGGCTTGCAAGGCTGCGTTTGGCCGTGCTTTGGCCGGCCTGTAAGTAGGGCAGGAAGTCTTTGTCGATATGTTTATGCCAGCCGTGTTGGCCCGCACTGGCGCGCCACAGCCAAAGCGGTATCAGCAGCGCCGGAACCAGCGCCCACAGCCATTCCGGACGAAGGAAGTGGAAGTCAGCCATTAGCGCGACCTCCGCCAAATACGGTAAAGAGCTAGCAGTACCGCTAAGCTCCAAGCCATACCAAGAGGCCAATGAAAATACGTCTGCTGGGGTCGGTAGGTGGCCTCGTCATCGGGGGTGGGCTCAAGGGCATCTACCTCAGCGTAAATGCGCTGCAGTTCTACGATATTGCGGGCGCGGAAGTATTGACCTCCCGTGGATTCGGCAATGCTTAGCAAGGTCGCTTCGTCAAGATCCCGCGAGGGGTTGACGGTGCGAGCGCCGAAACTGCTGCCGAAGATTCCTGGCACTACCATGCGATCGGCACCCATGCCTATGGTGTAAATTTTGACATCTAATTCGGCCGCCAATTGCGCTGCCTGTAAGGGTTGGACTTCGCCTGCGGTATTGGCTCCGTCGGTCAGAAGAATCATCACGCGTTCATCGGCCGGGCGTGCCTGTAGGCGTTTTACCGCTAGACCAATGGCGTCACCTATAGCCGTTTGCTTGCCGGCAAAGCCTAGTTCCGCTTCGATCAAGAGTTGCTGCACAGTGCGCCGATCGTAGGACAGTGGCGCTTGTAAATAGGCCTGCGAGCCAAACAGCACAAGCCCCAGTCTATCGCCCGCACGGCGTTCGATAAATTCATTCAGCACCGCTTTAACGGCATCGATCCGGCGCACGGGACGGTCCTCGATGACCATGTCCTGTTCTTCCATACTGCCGGAAATGTCTACTGCAAGTAACAGGTCGCGGCCACTGCTCTGCAGGCTAATTGGCTCGCCGATGTACACCGGTTGGCTGGTGGCCAAACAGGTTAAACACCATATAGCGATCAATAATGCCTTGGCAAAACCGCTCGATTGGCTATCGCTGCGCTGACTACCTAAGGCGCGATTAGCACTGGCGTAAAAGGGCACGAATACCGCGTCGCTCTCGGCTCGACGCGCTCGGCTAAAGCGCCATACTACCCAGGGTAGTGGTAGCAAAAGTAAAGCGAGGGGGAGTTGCAATTCAAACATCAGCACCCCGCCTTGGCTGTTGCGCCACCCAGCGTTCCGCGCGGTCAATGAAGTCGCGACCGAACTCGCTGTCGACATCGCTGCGATACCACTGCGCTAACCAATGGTCTTTATCGGCAAACAGGGGGGCGCGGCTGGTTGCGTTCAAAAAGTCTAGCCAGTCTTCGCCGTGCAGCGAAGCAATATCTCGCTGTGGATAGGTCTGCATGGCGCATCGCTTCAACAGGTCGTTAGCACGCTGCAGTTGTTGGGCTGGGCTGTGCCCCTGCTGCAAGGGCATTGCCTGCAATCGCAGGCGGGCTTCGCGAAGAAAGGCGCGGCGTTGGTGGCGATGCCAGGCATATCGGATGGCAAAGCCAATACCAGTGAACAACAGGGCAGCTAGTATCCACCAACCAATAGCGGGTGGCCATGCAGAAATAGCCTCAGGCAGGTGAACATCGCGCAGCTGAGCGAGTGGGTCGGCGCCGTTCATGAGGCTCTCCCTTGTCGCTGAGACGGGCGTTTTAGCCATTGTTGCATGTCATTTAGAGTGTCGCCATCACAGGCAAATAGGCTGTGTTGGCAGCCGCTGGCACGGCACAGTTCAGCCACGTCACGCTGTTGTTGATGCAATTGCTGTTCTACCGCACGGCGCTGTTGTTCGTTGCCGAGGTGCAGTCGACGGCGCTCAGAACCGTCACCGATGCCAACAATCCCACCGCTGGGTAGCTGTTGTTCTAGTGGATCGAGAATCTGCACCAGATCGACCCGCGAGTGCTGGCGCATCTGCCAAAGTAATGTCTTGCATGTCTCGTCCAAATCCTGGGCATCGGTGAGGATGACGACCTGACTCCCCGGCTTGCACATGGCCGCTGTGCTTTGCATAGCCATCACTAAATATGGGGCATTGGGCGGCTTGTGATCAAAAGGGTTGTGTAATTGAGCGTTGTGTTCGGCGATCCCGCCGAGCAGACGCAGCGCGTTGCGTTTGCCGCGGGCCGGTTTGAATGTATCGATGCCGTGCTGCCCGATAATCACGCCGCCAATACGGTCACCTTGCAGTAAACCTTGCCATATTTGTAAACCGGCAAAGCGCGCGGCGTAGACCGATTTAAATTGGCCGCGGCTGGCGAAAAACATTGATTGGCGCTGATCGATAAGCAGCAGTAATGGTCGCTCTTTTTCTTCGCGGAAGAGTTTGGTGTGGGCCTTGCCTGAGCGCGCCGTGACACGCCAGTCGATAGCGCGTACGTCATCGCCCGCCTGATAGTGGCGCACCTCTTCAAACTCGATGCCGCGGCCACGGGCATTGGCGCGGTGGCCCCCCATACTCGCAACGGGGCTGGCATGCCCTGCGTTGAACTGCAGGCCGCGCGCTTCATTGCGCAATTGCAGTAGGGCATCGAGATCGATATGTACCCGTGGGTCGGCGATCATTGCGTAACAGGTACCGCGTGTAGCAGTTGGGCGATGATTTGGTCACAGCTTATGCCGGCGGCTTCTGCTTCGAAGCTGCGCACGATGCGGTGGCGCAGTACATCGAAGGCAATGGCGCGAACATCATCGGGGGTAACAAAGTCGCGTCCCTTAAGCCAGGCATGGGCTCGCGCGCAGCGATCGAGCGCAATGGTGGCCCGCGGGCTGGCGCCGAAGGCGATGTATTTGGCGAGATCGTCGCTGTAGTGTCCGGCGCGTCGCGTCGCCACGACCAATTGCACGATGTACTCTTCTACGCTAGGCACCATATCCAGTTGCAGAATGTCGTGGCGTGCAGCCAGTAGGTGAGCTTCCGATAGTGGCTGTGGTGCCGCCATGGGTTTGCGCTCGATATCTTCAGCACGCACCAAGCGCAAGATTTCACGCTCGGCCTCGGCATCGGGGTAGTCGACAAACACGTGCATGATAAAGCGGTCGAGCTGCGCCTCGGGAAGGGGATAGGTGCCCTCCTGCTCGATAGGATTCTGGGTCGCCATGACCATAAAAACGTCGGGCAGGGGGTAGGTTTCTTGGCCGACGCTGATTTGACGCTCCGCCATCGCCTCTAACAGCGCCGACTGCACCTTGGCGGGCGCGCGGTTGATTTCGTCCGCCAACACGAGGTTGTGGAAAATGGGACCGCGTTGGAAACGGAAACTGCCGTCTTCCTGATGAAAGATTTCGGTGCCAGTAACATCGCCTGGTAGCAAGTCTGGCGTGAATTGAATGCGATGAAAATCGCCTTCAAGGGCGCGTGATAGGTCTTTAATCGCCCGTGTTTTGGCCAGGCCTGGAGCGCCCTCGACAAGCAAGTGACCGTCGGCTAACAATGCGATCAACAAGCGTTCTACGAGTGTCTGCTGGCCTATGATCTGGCTATTAAGCCACTGTTGAACGTCTTGTACGTGTTGGATAAGACTCATATAGGTTTCCTTATAGCGGGTCTTTACGCTTTTTTGATGTAGCTATATATGTGGTCAATTTACAGACTTTCAAGCGTTTATTGGCTGAAAAACTGCATCTATAGACTACGCTTATATTGATTGGTTCACGTGTCAAGGACGCCATCATGAGTTTACCCGCCAGTGTGGAAAAATTCTTTGTGCAATTGCGCGCAGAGATGGAAAAGCACCTCGCTACTAGTGAGGCCGACAAGCTCGACGAATTTGCCCATATCCTATACCAAAGATTCCCCTTTGCCGAAGCTTGCGACCGCCGCTTACTCGACCTGTTTGGCAATACCTATGGCAGTTGGCGCTTTGTGCAAAAGCTCGATCGCCGCCGCCCCAAGATACGCATTTTTAACCCCGACTACGAACAGCACGGTTGGGTGTCTAATAGCACCATCGTGGCGGTGTTGAGCCGCGATATGCCTTTCATTCGAGATTCTATTCGCGCTGAGTTTCACCGCCGTGGCATCGCCATCCACCAGATCTATGCCGCTCTCTACAGTGCCGAGCGGGATGCCGACGGTCGACTGGTATCGTTTCATGCTAGAGAGAGTGACGATGCCAGCGATCACGTCGATGAGGTACTGATGTACATGGAAGTGGCGCGCCATAGCGACCCTTCCACGCTAGCTGATTTGACCTCTACGCTGGAAGACATCATGTCCGAAGTGACATTGGTGGTGGACGATTTTTCAGAAATGACTCAGCGGGTGCACGAAACAGTCGACGCCATTGCTAACACAGGTATTGATTACTGCAGCGATTCGTTGAAAGAAAACATGGCTTTTTTGAATTGGACCCTACAGAACAATTTTACCTTTCTCGGTTTTGAGCGCCTGTCGGTAAAAGGTAAGGGTAAGAAATTGTCGGTGCAGCGGGCCGAGGGCTCAGAGCTAGGAATCATGCGACTGCGCACCAGTCGTGGCCCTGATAATTTGAAGCGGGAATTGCTGGGTGACCTCACTGATAGTCCGGTGGCTCATCGCCAGATCACCTTTGCCAAATCGATTTACCGCTCGCGTGTGCACCGCGATACTTACCCGCAGTACTTTACCGTTAAGATTTATAACGACAGCGGTGCCGTGGTTGAACAGATGCGCTTTTTAGGGTTGTTCACCTCGCCGGTTTACACCCAAAGTACCCTGGGGATTCCCATTGTTCGCAGCAAGGTGCGCGAGGTGATTAAACTCACTGGGTTCAAAGCGCACAGCCACGACGCCAAAGAAATTACCCGCATTATGGAAGTCCACCCACGCGATGAACTGTTTCAAAGTAGCATCGAACAACTTTTCGAAGCCGTCATGGACATCAACCGGCTGCAGGAGCGCCGTAAGATCAAATTGTTGGTGCGTAGAGGAACCTATGGGCGCTTTGTCTCTTGCTTGGTATTCACCCCGCGGGAGATATATCACACCGAACTGCGGGTCAAGATACAGGCTATACTCAGTGAAGCCTTTAGTGCTGAAGAAGCGGAGTTCACCACCTTTTTTTCAGAGTCGATTTTAACCCGCACTCACTTCTTTTTCAGGCTGTGTGAAGATGCCCCGGCCATGGTGAATGTTGCCATGCTTGAGGCAGAGTTGATCGATGCTTGTTACTCCTGGGAAGAGCAGTTGCAGGATGCGTTGATCGATGAATTAGGCGAAGAGCACGGCACCCAGTTGGCCGAGATGTATCGACAAGCTTTCCAAGCGGGTTACCGTGAAGATTTTGCGCCGCGGGTAGCGATTAACGACCTGCGTCGCATCGAGAGTCTCGAGCAGGGTCAGCCCATTGCTATGTCCTTCTATCGCCTGATGGGGGAGAGCGATGATCAATTGCGCTTCAGGTTGTATCAAGCGGATAGTCCACTGCCGTTGTCGGATGTTATCCCAGTACTGGAAAATCTCGGCCTACGAGTGATCGGTGAAAACCCCTACGACATTCGACGCCGCGACGGTAGGACTTTCTGGGTGCACGATTTCAGCCTGACCTATGGTTTAAGCCAGCACGTAGACGTGCAAGCCGTCAGCGATGATTTTCAGCAAACCTTTGCGGCGGTATGGCGTGGCGCTGCCGAGAGCGATAATTTCAACAAGCTAGTGTTGGGTACGGCGCTTAATTGGCGACAAATCGCCTTATTGCGCGCCTATGCTCGTTACATGAAACAAATTCGCTTTAGTTTGAGCGGTAGCTATATTGCGGCGGCGCTGCTGCGTTACCCCAAGATCTCCGAGTTATTGGTGCGGCTGTTCTACCAACGATTTGATCCCGATTTCAGTAGTGATGATCGAGAGGGTGCTGAACAAGAAACCGAAACTGCCATCATGGCCGCTTTAGAGGATGTATCTAATCTCAATGACGATATCATTTTCAGACTCTACGTGGATTTGGTTAAGGCCACCATTCGGGTCAACTTTTTCAAGACCGATGAAACGGGCAATCCGCTGCCGACTATCGCTTTCAAAATGATGCCCGGCTTGGTTGCGCAAGTACCCAAACCTCGGCCAATGTTTGAAATTTTTGTCTATTCTCCACGTGTCGAAGGAGTCCACTTACGCGGCGGAAAGGTAGCCCGTGGGGGGCTGCGTTGGTCGGATCGCCACGAGGATTTTCGAACCGAAATTTTGGGCTTAGTTAAAGCCCAGCAAGTTAAGAACTCGGTCATTGTGCCGGTGGGTGCCAAGGGCGGTTTCGTATGTCGACAGCCGCCGAGCGATGGCAGTAGAGAGGCCTTCATGCAAGAGGGAATCGCCTGTTATCAGTTGTTTATCCAGTCGCTACTGGATGTGACTGACAACCTTGTAGAGGGGGTAGTGGAACCACCAGAGCGGGTAGTGCGCTGGGACGAAGACGATCCCTATCTTGTGGTTGCTGCTGATAAGGGCACAGCCACCTTCTCTGATATTGCCAATGCCATTTCTGAGAGCAATCAATTTTGGCTGGGTGATGCCTTCGCCTCGGGTGGTAGTCATGGCTTTGACCACAAAAAGATGGGCATTACCGCCCGCGGTGCTTGGGTATCGGTACAGCGCCACTTCCTGCAGTTGGGGGTCGACGTTCAGAGCGAAGATTTCACCGTAGTGGGGGTGGGCGATATGGCGGGTGACGTCTTTGGCAATGGCATGCTGCTATCGGAACACATTTGCCTCGTGGCTGCCTTTAACCACATGCATATCTTTATCGATCCAAACCCCGATTCTGCCGCCAGTTTTGCTGAGCGCAAGCGCATGTTCGCCCTGCCGCGTTCCAGTTGGGAGGATTACAACAAGGCCTTGATTTCGGAAGGCGGCGGTATCTTTTCCCGCGCGGCGAAGTCCATTTCCATATCCCCTGAAATGAAGCGCCGCTTCGATATTGAGGCGGACAAACTGACGCCTAATGAGTTGATGACGGCGCTATTACAGTCGCCGGTCGATCTGCTTTGGAATGGAGGCATCGGTACCTACGTGAAGGCGCAGCAAGAAAGCCATGCCGATGTAGGCGACAAGGCTAACGACAGCGTGCGAGTTGACGGCGGTGAATTGCGTTGCAAAGTGGTGGGAGAGGGGGGCAATCTGGGGATGACCCAGCGCGGCCGCATCGAGTACTCGTTGAATGGCGGATTGTGTAATACTGATTTTATCGACAACTCGGCGGGCGTCGACTGCTCTGACCACGAGGTCAACATCAAAATTCTACTCAACGAGTTGGTGGCCGCTGGCGACATGACGTCCAAGCAGCGCAATAATCTGCTAGAGAAACTGATCGATCCGGTGGCTGAGTTGGTGTTGGTGAACAACTACCGTCAGGCTCAAGCACTAAGCGTGGCACATTATGATGCCGGCCGCCGCATCGCCGAACACCAGACGGTGATCCAATCCCTAGAGGCCGCCAAACTGTTAGATCGGCGCCTTGAATTCTTGCCTAGTGACGATGAAATTGCCGAGCGACGAGGCCGCGGTGTTGGCTTAACTCGTCCTGAGTTTGCCATCGTGATGTCCTATCTCAAGGGCATGCTGAAGGAAGATTTGGCGCGGCAGGGCTTGTGTGATGATCCCTACATCGTAACCAGCGTAGAGCGAGCCTTCCCGGACGCGCTGCGAAAAAAATACCGCCAGAATATCTACCAGCACAAACTGCAGGGCGAGATCGTCGCCACCCAAATGGCCAACGACGTGGTCAACTATATGGGGTTGAGTTTTATTCATCGTTTGCGCGAGTCGACCGGTGGCAGCGCCAGCGACGTTCTGCGGGCCTATGTATTTGCCCGTGATGCCTTCGATATTGTGCCGCATTGGCAAGCTATCGAAAAACTGCAGGACCTTCCCCAGGGCATGCAGATGCACATGATGCGCGACTTGATGCGACTCGGTCGACGTGCCACGCGCTGGGCCCTGCGTAACCGTCGTCAAAATTTGGATATTGCCGCAGAACTGGCCGTTTTCAAACCGCAAATCAAAGAAATCTCAGGTAGTATTCTGGCGCTGTTGCGTGGCCGTGCCATCGAGCGTTGGCGTGATCGCTTCGACCGCTTGCGCGAAGCCAGTGTCCCTGAAGACGTCGCTCACCATAGTGCATCGAGCTTTGTCATGTACTCCTGTCTCGCCATTATCGATGCGGCACGGCAAGTAGAGGCACCGCTATTAGAGGTGGCTGATGTGTATTTTGACGTTAGCCAGCAACTCGATTTGGATTGGTTTGCCACCCAGTTGATCGAGCTGAAAATCGACAATCAGTGGCAGGCGATAGCGCGTGAAACTTTCATGGATGATTTGGATTGGCAGCATCGCGCTCTGACAGTTAACGTATTGCAGTGCATGCGCAACATGGCGTGTGACTTGGAGGGCTGTCGCGACGCTTGGCACCAGCAAAACGCCCCTTATATTGAACGTTGGTGCCGTGTGTTAGCACAGATACAGACTAGCGATAGCGTCGATTTTGCCATGTACTCGGTGGCTATTCGCGAGTTGTTTGACTTGGCTCAGGCCAGTAGCTTTCGATAAGCAATGCAGGCGGTTGTTGTCTCATTAAACATCCCGCGCGAGGAGTACCTGAGGGTCTACCAAGGGGCAGCGCGTTCTGTACTGGCGTGGGATAGCTTGGGTCGCAAGATTTCCTTTCCAGTTAAGGTGCTGCAACCCTTCGTAAGTCACGAGGGGGTGCAGGGCAAGTTTCGCTTAGAGTTTGACGAACAGAACCGCTTTGTGGCGATCAAACGTCTCGGCTAAGACTCGATTTGGCCAAGGTTGGCGTGCAGAACCGAGCCGTTGATGACTGGATTGTGGTGCGCCCAGGTGAGCGTGGCAGCAATTTCTTCGGGGGCGATCATACGACCAAAGGTATTCATCGCCGCGATAGCTTGAAGCACCTGCGTATCGTTGCCGACATGGGTGCGGAGCATCTCGGTGTCGGTAAAGCCAGGGCACACGCTGCACGTGTGGATACCCTTGCCCTGCAGGTCCTGGCAAGTGGCACGCATCATGCCGATATTGGCGTGCTTACTGGTTACGTAGCTGAAAGCCCCGGCGACGGCTTTTTCACCCAGCGTTGAGCTGACGTATATCACCGAGGAGCCGGCGGGCATAATTGGCAGTAGCCACTGATTGATCTGGTTAGGTGCCTCAATATTGACGGCTAAGGTGATGGCTAGATCGGCGGGATCACACGCGAACACGTTGTCTTTCGCCATACGGCACGCGTTGTGAATGAGGCACACTTCATCGGCGCTATCGACCGCCGCAATGAGATCGGCGGCGATGGCTTGACGCGAGGCGGCGCTAGAGAGATCACAACTGAGGTCGCGTATGCTCTCGTGATGGGCAGAGCGGCGCGATATATTGATAACGTCGAAGCCTTCTTCGAGGAAGCGCAGCGCGGTGGCGCGGCCGATGCCGGCACTGGCGCCGGTAATAATAGCTAGTTTCATAGTGAACTCATTGTTTATTTGATGCGTACTAGCATACATTAGCTGTACTGCGCTTGCACAGCGAGCCACACCTGCACAAGGTTATTAAACCAACGAGAGAGTCGAATGCACCGTCTAACCACCATTGAGCTATTCAAAGAGTATTTAAATTTTTCCGCGGCCCACTTTACGGTGTTTTCGGCCACTGAGCGGGAGCGCCTGCACGGCCATAATTTTTCAGTATATGCTGCCATTACCGCGCCGGTTACTGACAACGGGATGACGGCGGATTACGGCTTGTTTAAAAACAAATTGAAGCAGTTGTGCGAAGAATTGGATGAATACACATTAATTGCTGGCGATTCACCCCATTTGCAGATCGCGCGGCAAGACGGCGAAGTACTGGTAAATTTTGGCAATGATTTACTACGTTTTCCCGAAGGAGATTGCATTGTGTTGCCCATTCGCAATACCACTGTTGAAGAATTTTCACACTATTTACTGCAGAAATTAGTGGCCGATGTTGATATCGTGGAAGACTATTTTGTCACGTCTATCGTTGTAAAAGTATCTTCCGGTGCGGGTCAGTACGGCAGTGCTGAGTGGCGGCGTGAAGCCTAAGGAGATGTCATGAGTATCGATCTATTATTGAACCGCAACTCTGCCCCCATGTTGATCGAACCTGCACCATCAGGTCAGGCCTTGCAGCGGATGTTTCAGGCGGCCATGCGTGCCCCTGACCACGGCAATCTTAAACCTTGGCGTTTTATTACCGTCGAGGGGGAGCGTCGCAGTGATCTCGGTGAGTTATTTGCCGTGGCCGCCGCACAGCGCAATGGCAATTTAAGCACCGAACAACTGGAACGTCTTGTTGCCCAGCCCATGCGCGCACCGCTGCTTATTGTGGTGGTGGCGAGCCCTGTTGAACATGCCAAGGTACCTCAAATTGAACAGGAGTACGCCGCGGCCTGTGCCGCCTTTGCGTTACTTTTAGCTGCAGAAGCGGAGGGCTTTGCAGGCATTTGGCGCACCGGTGATAATGCATTTGACGACACCGTAGCGTCGGGTCTGGGGCTTACTAAAGACGAGCAAATCGTGGGTTTCTTATACATGGGGACACGACGTGGTGGCCCTAAAACTGTGCCCGAAATTGACCTCTCAAATCACCTTAGTGCTTGGTAGTCTAAAAAAAATATTCAGAATAATAGCTATGGCACGTCAAACAACCATTTTTTCAACACCCGTTGTGACCCCTATTTTGCGGGCCTTGGCGCGTTTAATTCTCAAAATGATCGGCTGGAAAATTAATTTTCACAACGATACTTTGCCCCACAAAAAATGCGTCATCATCGGTGCCTACCACACCAGTAATTGGGATTTTGCTCTCATGCTTGTTGGGGTACTAGACGCAGAAGTAAAGCTCAATTGGATGGGCAAACATCAGATATTCCCATGGCCCATTGCGTGGTTTATGCGCTGGCTAGGGGGGATCCCGGTCTATCGCGACCGTTCGACTAATATGACCAGTGCCGTCGCCAACATTTTTGACGAGCGCGATGAGCTTAAAATACTGCTCGCCCCCGAGGGAACGCGTTCCACCGAGGGTGGCGTGTTTAAAAGCGGGTTTTACTACATTGCCCACCAGGCGGGGGTGCCTATTGCCATGGCCTACATCGATGCAGAACGCAAAGTGGTGGGGCTAGAAAAAATCATGGAAACCACGGGCGACTACGAAAAAGATCTCGCGGAAATTTTGGCTTACTACGAGCCCTACAAATACAAGGGCATCAATCACGTTTAGTCGGGGGTTTTGCCTGTTAGCACGTAGGCAAAGGCGATAATTTCCGCGATCACATAGTACAGTTCGCGTGGTATCTCAGTGCCCACCGGCATCTTGCTCAGGTAATCCGCTAACGCGGGGTGCTCATACAATGGCACTCCGTACTGTTCAGCCAGCGCTACGATCTCCTCGGCGGTCATGCCTTCGCCAGCTGCACTGATCGTGGGTGCGTTGCGCTTGTCATAGTGCAGCGCCGCGGCGCGTTTCAGGTCCTTGTCGTTCACGAGGTTATCTCCACATCAAAGCTTTTTTTGCCGCGCAGTGAGGGGGCGTCACCGTGCTGACAGGCGATGTCCTCAATAAACAACCCGGCTTCGCGCAGGCGGTTGATTAATTCACCGAGGTGCTGCTCGACGCGCGCCTTGAGGTCAGCGCCATCCGTCCAAAAACGCGCTTCTAATCGGTGCCCGCATAGACTCGCATCCGCTGTCAGTTGCCCATACGGGGCCAAATCGAAGCACAAACGCATACCCCAGCGTGTTTCACTGTGGCGTTGTGGCTGTTGTCCCGTAGCATTGTCATCTTCGTCTTTAATGATATTGAGCGTGGCGCTCTGCCAGCGATCGCCCATCGGAAGCGGGATTTCCATTTGCCATTGCGAGGCAGGTGCGGGATTGCCCGCGTTGTCACGGGTGACGGCTAAGGTGTCGAGCTGCAGGGTGTGAATGCGCGCGATGCCGCCGAACACATGACGCAATAAACGATCGACATTGTTCTCGGTTTTTTTGCTAGAGGCTTTAAGCAGGGTGTTTAAAGGCATCCAAAAACCAGCGATGTCGAGGCTTTGCTGAGCGATCGGCGAACTTGCCCGTGACTCAGGCTTACTTGCTGGGGCGTTAGCCATACCTAGCAACGCCGAGACAAAAGGCGAGGGTAGCTGTTGGTTTGGGCTTGGTAATGCCTTGCTACATACAAGGTTGGGTAGCGCTGCGCCAACCTCACGTTGCGCGAGTGATGTGACATCAGTGACGCTTTTTGTGCTGCTTTGCACCTGTACAGGCTGAGACGGTGGTGCCGGCAACACTGTGTTGACCACATTGGCTGAGTTTATAGTAAGAATGGGGATTGTTGGTAAAGCCAAAAAAAATGTTTGGTTTGTCGCAAGCATAGGCGCTGTTTGGCTAACTGTGGGTAACGGTCCCGTGTTGGGTAATGGCGAAGTGGGTGCTTGGTTATTTGGCCTGGCCAGCATGAGTTGCAGCAGGCTATTTGGGCTGGACTGGCTGGACTGGCTGGACTGGCTGGTTGGCGTTGGCGCCGTTGTGGGTAGGAGTGCCATTAAGTTGTTAGCAACGTCAGTTGGCCCCTTGCTTGTGACGATGGGTTGGAACACCCACTGCGCTTTTAGCATCGCTGCCTCTTTCGGTGAGGCTGAAGTCTGTAACGTCAGCGCCGCGGGGCCGGGTAAGTTCACTACACTGAACTGCCTAAAAGTGAGCTCTTGCGATGGTGGGTTTTTCGCCGGCAGGAGATGGTTGACCACAGTTGCATTAAACAAGTTGGTGTTTTGCGCCGGAATCGGTTTGCCTCCCGACAGTGTGGTTGCCTTTGGCGCAAGTTCTGGCAATGACACCGGCAGGCTGAACAACGATCCTTTTGTGGCCGGCAGTGATTGGCTCGCTGCAGGAGAGTTATTGGGGCTTGGTGGCGTGTTTTGTAATAACCGAAAAAGCCGCATCAACTGGAACTTTTGATCGCTCATCTTAGTATCGATAACCGCGCCTTGAGCGAGCTTGGCTTCCATAAATGCGCCGCTATGTTGCACCCATTGTTCGATCTGTTGTGCTGCCTGAGCGGGCTTGGTGTAATAGTTAGGAAGGTTGTTACTGAGCAACTGATTGATCAGTGCGAGTTGCTGTTTGGCGGGACGAGCGAGTTGCGGCTGGCTCTGCAATTGTTGTTGCCACTGCTGCAATTCCTGCAAGGTCTCTGTCAGTGGCGTCTGCTGGTTGACTAGTTGACCACGCTGTAATTGAATCAGCGCCTGCAGTTGTTGCACCGGTGTGGGCGGTTGCCACTGGATCTCACCACCACCGCGAGTAAGGGTTAACGTGGCACCCTTGGGGGCGGGCAGATCGCTTTCCACAATTATTTTTTGGCCTGATTCCCTCAGTAAAAGCGTCATCACAAAGCGTTGTGTGGCTTCGCTTTTAGCCACGGCGACGTCCACCACGTCGACTCTTATGTTGGCAGGCAGCATTTCCAATGCGCGTTCAAGCCCAACAAGCTTGACGCTTTGTGACGTGACCGTTCGAGCGGTCAGTGCATGGAGTAGGTCAACATTCATCGCGATAGGGTCACATTCATTTGGGAAAATACCGTCCAGGCTTTACACTATTGCCCTTTGTAAAGCGTAGACCATACAGATATCGGCGTGGAGTCCAGTCAATTGAGTACCCCCTTGCTACAAGTAGACAACTTTCACTGTGAACGCGATGACCGTGTGTTGTTTCGCAATGTGCACTTCGCGCTCAACGGTGGTGAGATCTTACAAGTGGTGGGTCACAATGGCTGTGGAAAAACCACCCTGTTGCGCTCGCTTAGTGGGCTGAGTACCTACGCCAATGGCAATATTACGTGGCGCGGTCGACAGGTGTCCGAGGTCATGCCTCAATACCGTCGCGAGGTACTTTTTCACGGCCACCTCGCCGCGGTTAAACATTTGTTGAGCCCCCGCGAAAATCTGCGCTGGTTTGTCGATATTTTCAATAGTGATGGCGGTGATATTGACGCCGCGCTTCAAGCGGTGGGGTTGTTTGGCTACGAAGATATACCCTGCGGTAATCTGTCAGCCGGCCAACTGCGTCGCGTTGCGCTAGCGCGCCTGTTACTTTCGCCCGCTATGTTGTGGGTGTTGGATGAGCCCTTTACGGCTATCGATGTACACGGCATAGCGATGCTGCAGGAGATGTTGCAACAGCACATCGGCAAAGGCGGAGCGGTGTTGTTGACATCGCACCAATCGATCGATGTGCCCGAGGTGCGCAGCCTCAATTTGGAGATGTTCAAATGAGTGCGCAGGACAGCTTGATGGTGGGAATGTGGGCCACCTTGCGCCGTGAACTGACCCTGTTGTGGCGCCGCAAAAGCGATAGCCTCAATCCACTATTGTTCCTGTTGATGGTGAGTTCTTTGTTTCCGCTCGGTGTGAGCCCTGCGCCCGATGTACTGGCATTGCTATCACCTGGGATTATTTGGGTAGTGGCGTTGTTGGCGTGTTTGCTTTCGACCGAATCGATGTTCCGCAGTGATTACGACGACGGCGCATTGGAACTGTTTTTGCTCAACCCACAGCCGCTGTATTTCCATATTTTGGTAAAGGTGTTGGCGCACTGGTTGCTCACCGGGATTCCACTGGCGGTGCTTTCCCCTATTATCGCGCTGCTGCTGAATTTGCCGACAGAGGCTATTCCCATTTTGGTTACCAGCCTAGTGCTGGGCACGGCGCCGTTGGTGTTCATTGGTGCCATTGGTGCGGCTTTAACGGTGGGATTACGCCGTGGTGGTGTGCTTTTGTCGCTGATTGTTTTGCCCTTATATGTACCTGTGCTAATATTCGGCGCCGATGCGGTTAAGCGTGCCGCCGAGGGTTCGCCGGTGCCCGGTCAATTGGCCATTTTAGCGGCATTTTTTATGCTTTCTTTTGCACTTGCCCCGTTAGCCGCGGCAGGTGCTCTCAAGATCAGTGTCGATAGTTGAGGGCGCCGGTCGAAATAGGAGGACACTCGAACGATGTGGGCTTTTTTTCACAAGTTGGGATCACCGAAGTGGTTTTACGACATAAGCGGTAAAATCCTGCTGTGGCTCGCCCCCATTACCGCTATTTTGTTGCTCGTTGGCGCTGTTTGGGGCCTGTTTTACGCACCGCCAGATTTCAAGCAGGGCAATAGCTATCGCATCATTTACATCCATGTGCCGGTGGCGGTGTTGTCGCTGTCGGGTTACTACATCATGGCCATTGCCGGAGCCATACACCTTATTTGGAAGATGAAATTGGCCGATGTGGCAATGCGCTGTGCGGCCCGCTTGGGCGCTGGTTTGACCTTTTTGGCCTTGTTCACTGGCGCTGTGTGGGGCAAGCCCACCTGGGGTACCTACTGGGTGTGGGATGCGCGCATCACGTCTGAACTGGTGTTGTTGTTTCTCTACATGGGCATTATCGCCTTGTACGAAGCCTACGATAACAAGGTGGCTGCCAGTCGAGCATGCGCAGTCTTGGCCTTGGTCGGCACCGTCAATATTCCTATTATCTACAAGTCGGTAGACTGGTGGTACAGCCTGCACCAGCCAGCCACGATTAAATTCACCGAGAAGTCGACTATCGACCCTTCGATGTTTTATCCGCTTTTAATCATGATTGTCGGTTTTTATTGTTTCTACGGCGTGGCGATGCTACTGAACATGCGTACCGAAGTACTCAGTAGCGAGCGCAAGACGCGCTGGGTACAAGACATTGTGGAGAAGAGCGCCTAATGTATTTCGAAAATTTTGCTTCCGCCTGGGATATGGCGGGGCACGGGCCCTACGTGTGGGTGAGCTACGGTGCCACCCTTCTGGTGGTGGTGTTGCTGGTGTGGTGGCCGCTGCAAAAACGCCGTCGTTTGTTTGAACAACAGCGCCGCTTACAGCGTATAAATGCAGGCTCACAAAGCCAATCTCCATCTGACGCCCAGGAGGATTAAGGTGCATCCCGTTCGCAAACAACGATTAATGGTCGTATTGTTCATTGTTGTGGCCACCAGTGTGGCTGCGGCATTAGTGTTTTTCGCTCTGCGTGAAAATATGAATTTGTTCTACCCACCCGCTGATATCGCCGCGGGTAAAGCTCCGATCGGCACAAACATTCGCGCTGGCGGTATGGTCAAAAAAGGCAGTGTGAACAAGGCGGGCGACAGCTTGAGAGTGGATTTTGTGGTGACCGATTACGCCGCGGACTTGCGGGTGACCTACACCGGTATTTTGCCTGACCTGTTTGAAGAGGAGCAGGGCGTTGTGGTGGCAGGCAAGCTCGACCCCACGGGGTTGTTTGTGGCGCACGAAGTATTGGCTAAACACGACGAAAATTATATGCCGCCCGAAGTGGCCGATGCCCTGAAAAAAAGCGAGTCAGGCCAATGATCGTTGAAATAGGTCACCTGGCGCAGGTAATTGCGCTGGCCTTGGCAGTGATGTTGACCGCGCTGCCCGCGATAGGCGTATTTCGTGATAATTTAGCCTTGATGCGCACCGCGCCAAGCATTGCTAATGGCATGTTTGTCTTTTTGATGATCGCCTTCAACTGCCTGTCTTACGCCTTTGCGACTGACGACTTTAGCGTGTTACTGGTAGCGAACAACTCCAATCTTTCGCTGCCGATGATCTACAAACTATGCGCGGTGTTTGGTAACCATGAAGGCTCACTATTGATGTGGGTGTGGTTCCTGGCACTATGGGCGATGTTGGTGGCTAATTTTAGCCAAGCGCTGAGCGATGATATGCGCGCTCGCGTGTTATCGATACTCGGTTTTATCGCCATTGGCTTGTTGTTGTTTAGCTTGTTAACGTCGAATCCCTTTGAGCGCTCGTTCCCGGTGGTTCCAAGCGACGGCAAAGATCTTAACCCTTTGCTGCAGGATTTCGGCATGATCGTACACCCACCCATGTTGTACATGGGGTATGTGGGTTTCTCGGTGGCCTTTGCCTTTGCTATCGCCGCGCTGTGGAGTGGCAAACTTGACGCCAGTTGGGCCCGCTGGTCGCGCCCGTGGACCAATATCGCTTGGTGTTTCTTGACCGTAGGTATCGCCCTGGGTAGCTGGTGGGCATACTACGAACTGGGCTGGGGTGGCTGGTGGTTCTGGGATCCAGTGGAAAACGCCTCCTTTATGCCTTGGCTTGTCGGTACGGCGCTGATGCACTCGCTGTCGGTGACCGAGAAGCGTGGGTTATTTAAAAGCTGGACGGTGCTGTTAGCTATTTTTGCTTTTTCGTTGAGCCTACTGGGAACCTTCTTGGTACGTTCAGGTGTGCTCACTTCGGTGCACTCTTTCGCGGCGGATCCGGAACGCGGTATTTTCATTTTGGGCTTCATCGGTATCGTAATCGGTGCATCCTTGGCGCTCTACGCCTTCCGTGCACCTAGCGTGTCGGCTAATTCGCGCTTTGACTTCCTGTCGCGCGAGGCCTTTCTACTCGTCAACAACGTGGTGTTACTGGTGTCGACCATTACCGTGCTAGCCGGTACCGTCTTTCCGTTGATAACCGACGCCCTGCAGTTGGGTAAGTATTCGGTGGGACCACCGTATTTTAACGCCGTGTTTGTGCCACTCATGGCCTTCTTGATCGCCTTCATGGGCGTTGGACCATTGTTGCATTGGAAATCGACCCGTTGGGAACTGTTGCGCAGCCATTTGCTCGCGGTGGTTGTTGCCACACTAGTGAGCGCCGCGATTCTCGCTATGGCTGCCTTGCAGCGCATCGACGCTTGGTCGGTATTGGCGCTATTGTTCTCACTCTGGTTGGTGATGGGGGTGCTTATCGATCTGCGTAACAAAATGCGCCACGCGCCTTCGCTAGGTCGCGGTCTTAAGCGTTTAACCGCCTCTTACTACGGTATGCAAATTGGCCACATTGGTTTCGCCCTGACCGTGATTGGCGTATGTATCGTCAGCCAGTTTACTGTCGAGAAAGACATTCGCATGGCGCCCGGAGAATCGGCTTCGATTGGCGACTACCGCTTCCAGTTTGAAGGTAGCCGCCCCATGACGGGACCCAATTTTGCTGGTTCTGAAGGTGTTATCCGCGTGTTTGATGGTGAGCGTGAAATCGCTGAGTTGCACCCTCAAAAGCGTCGTTATAATGCCTCCGGACAAATCATGACCGAGGCGTCAATCGATCCTGGTCTGTGGCGCGATATCTATGTAGCTATGGGAGATCAGCTCAACGACGGTGCCTGGGCGGTGCGCTTGCACTACAAGCCGATGGTGCGCTTTATTTGGTTGGGTTCTTTGATCATGGCGCTAGGCGGTTTCTTGGCCATTATCGACAAGCGTTACAAACTTAAAGTAAAAGCCACTCAGGCGGCTAAACCCACTGATAGTGCTGTTGCTGAAGGTGTAGTGGCCTAATGGGACGCTTAAAACTGTTTTTGCCACTGTTGGTTTTTGCCGTATTAGCAGGCTTTTTTATCAAAGGCTTGGGGCTTGATCCACGTGCGCTGCCTTCGGCGTTGTTGGAAAAACCGCTGCCTGAATTTACTCTGCCCAACTTGGATGCCCCCGGTCAAACCTTAGACAACGAGGCGGTGCTCGGTGCCCCCACGCTGGTCAATGTTTGGGCAACATGGTGTCCCTCTTGCGCGGTGGAACACAATTTTCTGAACTACTTGCGCGAGCGTGAAGGCGTCACCATCATTGGTGTGAACTACAAGGACAACGTCGACAAGGCACGCGTTTGGTTGAGCGAAAAGGGCAATCCCTATCGCTATAACGTGGTCGATCTCGATGGCCGTTTTGGTATCGATTTGGGGATTACTGGTGCGCCTGAAACCTATCTTGTGGATGCTGAAGGGGTGGTGCAAATGCGCTATCAGGGCCCCTTGGATCGCCATGTGTGGGAACAGAAATTTAAGCCCCGCTATCTCGAGTTGTTGATGGGGGGCGAGTGATGGGTCGATTATTATGTGCACTGTTGTTGTTTTGGTCAATGGCCGCACAGGCAGTCATTGAAACCTATCAGTTCGATTCGCCCGAATTGCGCGACCGCTACAATGTGTTCGTCAAAGAGTTGCGTTGCCCGAAATGCCAGAATCAAAACCTAGAAGATTCTAATGCCGGCGTCGCCGCTGATTTACGTCGCGAGGTGCATCGCCTGCTGCATGAAGGCTATAGCGACGATGAAATCTATGACTACATGGTCGCTCGCTACGGCGAGTTTGTGCTGTATCGCCCCAAAGCCTCGGGTATCACGCTGTATTTATGGCTCGCACCGGCGGTGTTGTTGGTGCTCGCGGTGGGCACGGTAGCGGTGATCGTAAGACGCAGTAGTCGGCAGAGCGATGATTTGGTTACCGATAGCCAGGCCAAAGAGCGTCTACAGCGCGTATTGGACAGCGCGCAAGAAGAGAGCGAAAAACCCTAATGCAAATTGAATTTTATCTGCTGACCGCCGTGCTATTGTTGTTGGCGATGGCTTTTGTTGTGCTGCCATTATTGCGAAGCCACGAGTCGTTGGATGTTAACCAACAACGTGCCAGACAGTTGGCCAATATTGCCAACTATCGCTCTGAAAAACGCGATATTCAAACTCAGCAGAGTAATGGCGATATCACTTCGGAAGAGGCCGAGGCCCTGCTTGCCGAGCTCGATAGAACGCTTTTAGAAGACAGCGAGGACACTACGGATGCGCCTGAGGCACGCCGCGGGCTTTGGTGGGCAGTGCCAGTGCTGCTGGTGCCATTGATTACTATTGCTGCCTACCAACGCCTTGGTGGCCTGGATGAAATTCTATTACAGGATCGTCTAGCCAATTTGCAAATGCCCGAATCTATCGAGGCACAGCGCGCGGAGATTATGTCTTTGCACGACGCGATTCAGCAGGTGGCCGCCAAGCACGGCAAGCGTAAACCCGACTATTGGGTAATGGCGGCACAAACGGCAATGAATGTGCAGGATTTCCAAGCCGCGGCGAATAACTATGCGCAGTTGGCGGTGCAATATCCCGATGACGCTGAAGTAATTGCCTACTGGGCGCAGGCTGAGTTCATGGCTGGAAATAGGTCAATGACCCCCAAAATTGAGGGATTGATTCAGCGCGCGTTGGCGCTCGATCCAGATCAATCGACAGTGTTGGGTTTGGTCGGTATCGCTGCTTTTGAAGCCGCAGACTATCCCCGAGCGGTGGACGCATGGCGTAAAATCGTCGCGCGGTTGCCCGCCGGCTCACCCGATGCGGAGGTTATTCAACAGGGCATTGATAACGCTATTGCACTGGCGGCTAGCCAGGGCATTGAGATTGCACCGGTAGAGGTCGCTCAAGTAGTAGCCGTTGAGGTGGAGATCGATCTCGATCCCGTCTTGGCTTCACAGGGTCTGCAACTCAGCGATAACGTCGTATTGTTTGTGTTTGCGCAGGCGCCAGATGGTCCGCGTATGCCTTTGGCCGTGGCGCGTTTAGCCCCGGATACCACTTTCCCGGTGAGCGTTCGCCTGGATGACAACATGGCCATGACCCCGGCTATGCGTCTGTCACAATTCCCCGAAGTACAAGTGTCTGCTCGTTTTTCACAAAGCGGCACCGTGACAGCGGGCAGTGGCGATTATCAAGTCTCTTCACCCGTGCGCGTCGCTCCTGCGATTGACGCGCCCAATGTACGAATAGTGATCGATCAACAGCGCCCTTAAAGTTGTTGCGGTCATCGCCGACACCCTCTCTGTAGCAGCAGGGAATCGAGCGATGGCCGAGGCAGAAGACACACCCAATCAAGAAAGCTCTCCAGAAGAGGCCTTCATCAAGCGTATTAATCTCAACCGATGGTTGATGATTATTGCCTTGGTGATCAGCGTCGGCGTGGCCATTATTGCCTCGGCGGCGGTGTACATGCTGTATAGCAACGTGCCCGATTACGAGCAGGCGTCTAATTCCGAAGCGGTGTTACTGAAGCGCATCGAAGAACTTGAGGACAGTGTCACGCGCTTGGCCAAGTTCAAGGGCGAGGAAATGGCCAAGCTTCAAGCGGTGGCCGATAAAGCCGCCGATCTGGAACAACAGTGTTCGGGGGGCTTTAGCGGCGAAGTGTTAACAGCGATGCAGCAGCGCGAACAAGATTTTCAGATGTTAGTGGATTCAGTGGCGACTAGCGCCCGTGAATTGGCCAGTATGACGCGCGGTTCGCGCGACTGGCTGGTCGCGCATGAGGCGGCGCTGAGTGCCTTGCGCGACAAGAGCGTCAAGCGTGAAGTCAACTTGCAATACGTAGGGCAAGAGCCGTGAGCGAAGACGAACAGATCCCTGACAAAGAAGAGGCGCCTGCTAAGCCGCCTCGTCATCCACTTGCCGTGGGTTATTGGACCCACCTTGCAACGCCCATCCTGCTGGTGTTGGTCAATATGGCTTTTTTGGTGGGTCTTTTAAATGCCGTCTATTCGATCTACTTACACGCGAATTCTATTTCCGATGTCACACCGGCGAAACGACTCGATTCGCTACAGATGACTGCAGAGGGGGGACGTGCAGAATTGGTACGAAGTATCGCCTCGCTCGGTATCGACGGCCATTTCGCCAATATCTCCAAAAGTTTGCAAACCCATCGTAGTTTCTATGAGCGGCTATTGCGCAGCGATGAAGATTTCAGCAAGTTGATGCATCTTCAGCAAAACGGGATCAGTCATTTTGCCGCCATTATTGGGCAGTCTGACGTATGGCAGCAGCGATATACAGAGGGCCTGCTAGCGCTGCCGGTGCATTCGGCCAAGCGTCAGTTTGTTATCCGCCAAACCATAGACAACCTACAAGCGCTAACGCCACTGGCCAATTAGTTATGGCGCTTGAGTCCCGTCTTGATCAAGATCTGGGTCGAAATCTCTTCCACAGACGCATCGGTGGTGTCGATATAAGGAATGCTAGCTTTACGCAGCATGGCCTCGACGTTGCGCACCTCGTCTTCGCAGCGGGTAATCGATGAATAGCGGCTGTTGGCGCGGCGTGCGTTGCGAATGGCGGATAGACGCTCGGCGTCGATGGTTAACCCAAAAAGCTTGTGCTTATAGGGCTGCAAAATCTTCGGTAGCACGCGCTCTTCCATGTCCTCTTCGGTGATCGGGTAGTTGGCTGCCTTGATACCAAATTGCAGCGCGAGGTAGAGGCTCGAGGGTGTTTTACCACTGCGCGATACCCCCACCAGAATGATTTCTGCCTCGTCATAATTTTTGATACTGTGGCCATCGTCATTTTCTAACGCGTAGTTCACCGCATCGATACGGTTTAAGTATTGGTCGCTGGTCGATCCCGAGTGCGACTTACCCACGCTGTGAGAAGAGGCGACGCCGATGGCGTCTTCCAACGGCTTGAGGAAGCTAGAAAAGAAGTTAAACACCACTCCCTCAGACGCCTTAATAATGTCCTCTAGGTCGCTGTTAACGAGGGTGGAGAAGACGATGGGGGGGTGACCGTCGCGTTCAGCGGCAAGGTTGATTTCATCAGCGGCATTATGAGCGCGAGCCTGATCTTTGACGAACGGTGTGAGTATCCGTTGTAACTCGACACCCTCAAACTGGGTGAGCAACGACTTACCCATCATTTCCGCGGTAATGCCGGTGCCATCCGAGATAAAAAACACCGTTCTTTTCGCCTGCTCCATCGCCACCTCAAAACTTGTAATTTTACACCATGACATTGTAAGGAATTTACAGGTTTTATCCATTATGATCTTTAGCATCAAATACATAAATGCCATAAATAAGGCTTCACGGAGACAAAAAATGACTGATTACATCCTTTGGTTCAAGGATTTGGGCATGCACGATGTGGATCGTGTCGGTGGCAAGAACGCGTCGCTTGGCGAGATGATCAGCCATTTAAGTAACGCAGGGGTGAGTGTTCCTAATGGCTTTGCTACCTCCGCTGATGCCTACCGTGAGTTCTTGTCGCAGTCCGGATTAGCGGACGAAATCAACGCTTCGCTGACCAAATTAGATGTCGATGACGTCAATGCCCTCGCTGCCGAGGGCAAGCGAATTCGCCAACTCGTATCAGATACGCCATTCCCACCCGCCCTAGATGCGGCTATTGAAGCGGCCTACGCCGAATTGACAGCGGTCAACCCCGCCATGGCAGTGGCGGTTCGTTCTTCAGCCACCGCAGAAGATTTGCCCGACGCTTCGTTTGCCGGGCAGCAGGAAAGCTTTCTCAACGTGCAGGGGCTCGAATCGGTCAAGCACCACATCCGCGAAGTGTTTGCCTCGCTCTACAACGACCGCGCCATTGCCTATCGCGTGCACCAAGGTTTTGAACACGCTGAGGTAGCGCTGTCTGCCGGTGTACAGCAAATGGTACGCAGCGAAAACGGCAGCAGCGGCGTCATGTTCACCCTCGATACCGAGTCGGGCTATGACGGCGTAGTATTTTTGACGTCGTCATACGGCCTGGGTGAAATGGTGGTGCAGGGCGCCGTCAACCCTGATGAATTCTATGTCTACAAGAAGGGCCTAACCGCGGGTAAGAAGGCCATTCTACGCCGCAACCTTGGTTCAAAGGCCATTAAGATGGTGTACAGCGACGATCCGGCCGAGCGGGTTAAAATTGTCGATGTCGACAAGGCCGATAGCAATCGATTTTCGTTGGCGGATACTGACATTGAGTCGTTAGCTCGCCAAGCCATAATCATTGAACAGCACTACGGCCGCCCGATGGACATCGAGTGGGGTAAAGACGGCGATGACGGCAAGCTGTATATCCTGCAAGCCCGCCCCGAAACGGTGAAAAGCCGCGACTCGAGTACCGTGATCGAGCGTTTCATGCTGCGTGAGCGCAGTAAAGTATTGTGCGAAGGGCGCAGCATTGGTCAGCGGATTGGCTCAGGTACCGTGCGTGTAGTGAAAGATCTGACCGAAATGGACAAGGTCAAACCCGGTGATGTATTAGTGTCGGATATGACCGACCCCGATTGGGAGCCTGTCATGAAGCGCGCCTCGGCGATTGTGACCAACCGCGGTGGCCGCACGTGCCACGCCGCGATCATAGCGCGTGAATTGGGTATTCCCGCCGTGGTGGGTTGTGGCGAGGCCACCCAGCTGTTGAAAGACGGCCAGTCCGTGACCGTGTCTTGCGCCGAGGGTGACACTGGCCATATTTATGATGGTGAGTTGACCTTCGAGGTGGTGTCTAATTCGGTCGATGACCTGCCCGATTTGCCCTTTAAGGTGATGATGAATGTCGGCAACCCCGATCGCGCCTTTGGGTTTAGTTCGATTCCTAGCGATGGCGTTGGCTTGGCACGCTTGGAGTTCATTATTAACCGCATGATTGGTGTTCACCCACGGGCATTGTTAGATTACGACACGCTGCCCGCCGACGTGCGTCGCAGCGTCGATCGCCGTATTGGTGGCTATGCCTCGCCGCGCGATTACTACGTCGACAAGTTAGTGGAAGGTATCAGCAGTATCGCCGCTTCCTTTGCGCCCGAAAAAGTCATCGTGCGCATGTCGGACTTTAAGTCTAACGAGTACGCTTACCTAGTCGGTGGTCACAACTACGAGCCCGAAGAAGAAAACCCAATGCTGGGCTTCCGCGGTGCGTCTCGCTATGTCTCCGACAGTTTCCGTGAGTGCTTCGATATGGAGTGCGAAGCCCTCAAGCGCGTGCGTGAAGAAATGGGGCTAGAGAACGTCGAGATCATGATTCCCTTCGTGCGCACCGTAGCTGAAGCGACCAACGTGATTGAGCTGTTAGCTGAAAACGGCCTGCGTCGCGGCGAGCACGGTCTTCGCGTGATCATGATGTGTGAGCTTCCCGCCAACGCCGTGTTGGCAGAAGAGTTCCTGCAGCACTTTGACGGTTTCTCGATTGGTTCTAATGACCTGACCCAGTTAACCTTAGGCCTCGATCGCGACTCTGGGTTAGTGGCTCACCTATTCGACGAACGCAACGAAGCGGTCAAGAAATTGCTTGAGATGGCGATCAAAGCCTGCCGCAAAGAAGGTAAGTATATTGGGATTTGTGGCCAGGGGCCGTCGGATCACCCCGATTTCGCCAAATGGTTGGTGGATCAGGGGATCGAATCGGTGTCCTTAAGCCCAGATTCGGTGATGGATACCCGGATGTATTTCCAAACCCACTCCTAAGTCTAAGCAGCCCTGTGGGCCTTTATTGGCCCACAGGGGTTGCATCGATGCCGTGATACTAAATAGGCGAACTGTAGGCGCGTGCTTGAATAGTCGTTGGGTGGTTTGTGACCGTTGCGTTCTGTTCTAGGGCAATAGTGTCGTATAACGAGTAGCGTGGTGTCGGGATTTCAAGCACCCGAGCCTAATAAAACGCCCGTTGTTCGGGGTCGAATTCGGGGTCAGTCCACAAAGCGCGAAGAGCTTCACTGCCCACGTGGCTATCGTAGCGCGCTGTTTCCAGATCAACAGAATTTACCGGATCGGGTAACTGGCCCGCTGGTTTAGGGAGTTGCTGATGGGCGCCAATCACATTGAAGACTTTTCACGAGCGATGCCTTGCTGATCCAGCCATCCTTTGACGATTTGTATCCTTTCCAGTGAGCCGCTAAAAGGATCGGCGATGGCTTCGGTCAAGAAGCTTGGGGCAGTTTGCTGCTGGGTGCTGGGTGCTGGGTAGCTCTCCCCCTATATCACATAATATGTGTCTTGGTTGAGTTGTGACTCACGCCTTCACTGGCAAAGTATGCCTATTGATGATCATGACGCCAATAATGGCCGTTACCAATACCGCAACAATGGCCCCAAAAAAGATGGTATTACCCCCGTCCATAGACAGGATAAATGCTCCACCAAATCCACTAATTATAGGGCCAAGACGCCCGACTCCAGCCGCCACGCCGATGCCAGTAGATCGGCAATTTGTGGGGTAAGCATTGGAAGCAAGCGTATATAGACCGACCTGAAGTCCACCGCAAAACATGCCAGTAAACGAGAGCGCGGCGATTAATAAAATGGTATCTACTTTTGGTTCTATTATGGTTATTGTCACGGCAGCAACCGATAAGATTGCCCCCACTAGAACAATCATTAGCGTCTTTTTAGATCCGTAATTTAACAGCATATAGGGCACAACAAGTGCACCAATAATACTTGATAGATTCAGAAATAGTGCACTTCTAGTCGCGATATCGATGCCAAATCCAAGCGAACTCACGATTGTGGGTATCCAATTTGCCATGCCGTAATAGGCTAAGAGGTTGGCAAAAAATGCCAACACCATCCCAAAAGTGACTCTGCGATGATCTTTTTTAAAGACATCCGACCAGGACGATGATGGCAGTTCATCAACCACAAACGTATCATCACGAGAAAATTTATCTCTACCAAATGCTTTATTTAAGGTTTGCGCTAATTTTTCGCTCGATGCATGTTCAGCTAAATATTTCGGTGACTCTTCTAATGACACCCAAAGCAATAGGCCTAATAAGATACCGAGTCCACCAGCAGCGATGAAGCAAGCTTGCCAGCTATAGGTTGCGATAAGATAGGACGAAACTGAAGCTCCTAGTGCACCACCGAGAGGAACACCTAGGATCATCAAGCTAATGCCGTAGCCTCTAAGCCTGGAAGGGAACCATTCAGCTAATAGCGCTGTGGTATTAGGAAATAATGCGCCAAACCCTAAGCCACTGATGAAACGTAATGCAATCAGTTGATCAACGTCTGTCACGAAAGCAATCGGTAGGGTAGTGATGCCAAAAAACATCACGCTAAAAATGGTAGATAATCGCCTTCCAAAACGATCACCCATCCACCCACCGATACCAGCGCCTACGCCCATACCGATAAGGCCTGCTGAAATGGCTTGCCCTAATTCAGCTTTGCTTAGACCCCATTCTTCAATCAATTTAGGGCCGACAAACGCAATCATTTGTAAGTCAAAGCCGTCCACGATTACGGCGAGACAAACCAGCAGCAGCAATGTTTTTTGACGTTTCCCAAGGGGCTGTGATTCTATTGTATCTGAAATATTTATTGTCATTTTATTGGATACTTTTTATGAGGAATTTACATCTCATTGTCGCTTGCCTTATTTGGCAAGCTATCTCTGTGATACGGCAATGATGAGTTAAAAAAGACCGCTATATAAATGTTTTAATCCTTGTCCATCGCTGCTTTGGTATCGTCAGAGAACGGGGCGTATAACTCATATGTGGGTATCTCTGGATTAAAGTGATCCCAATTAACGGCATCTTTATGGTAAATCACTTCTGTTGGTTCGACAGCATTTGGATTGTCTAACGAGCCAGCTTGAACCATGATCATCTCGCCCGGCAAAGAACCTGAAGTGTATAACCGCCCAGCACATTTGCCGCAAAAATGTCTCGTAACGGTGCCGCCGCTTTCCCCATAATTTGTATACTCGCTAGGTGATCCACTGATGACAAGTTGACTAGTGTGAATGCCCACAATGGTGGTGTGGCCGGTACCCGTCGCTTTTTGGCAGTCTTTACAACAACACTGTGCCTCAAAAAGACTAGGGCCTTTTAATTCATAGCGAATATCACCACAAAGGCAGCCACCAAGATATAAATTATCACGTTCAATCATATTATTATCTCTTAACGCGTTTTGATGTCATTTAACAAGATATCGCGGGTACAGTGTACCCGCTTATCTAAGCATGATTTAAAGCTGCTCGTGACTCAAGAGCCGCGATAGCCTGATTGTGCTAATTGAGAGAAAGGCCAAGTAGCGATGGTTCCTCTGATGGGCATCTGAATGTGTGGCTCAACAGGAGGTCGATTAGAACCACCATTAGGCTCACCCCAAATGAATGTAATCTCAGTGCCAGGCTCAGCGTGTGCTTCATCGACAACACCCAGCGATACCATTGCTGAATCAGGGGCCAAAAAGGCGGAGTAGCTTGAAAAGCCTAATACATCACCGTTGTTATTAATGATTTTATCGTACGGATAAGAGGCATAATGTCCCATTGGCATTTCCAGGTATTTGGCATTTTTACCTGGGCTCATTTGACTGCGAGCAATCGCCCCAACATCATCAGCATTCCAGATGATCGACACTTTCTTACGATGTTGTTGATTTTGCATACCTTCAAGCGCTTCACGACCCACAAAATCATGGTCGAAACGAATCAAACGTCCATAGTCTAATTCCCAAGGATTCAGGTAATAATCTTCAATATTATCCGAAATGTAACTGCCACCGAGTGACGCGTTTGCATCAAGATTATCAACGCCTAACCACTCGCGGTAATCACGCGTATCTTCACCCGAGTAAATCGCAGGCATTGGGCAAGGGAACCAACCAGAGTCAACAGCAGCGCTAGAATAAGCTCTAGAACCCACAAGACGAAGGCCGAATTCTTTTCCTGCTTCAATAATAGCGGCTTTCACCTCCGGTCCATGTTCTACTGGCCCCCAAAATTCAAGACCTGGAGCGCCGCCCATACCATGGCGAAGCGAGCGTAAATCATGTCCA
Organism: Cellvibrionales bacterium; assembly: GCA_024639455.1. Classification (GTDB taxonomy): domain Bacteria; phylum Pseudomonadota; class Gammaproteobacteria; order Pseudomonadales; family JAHEIH01; genus JAHEIH01. Next base: position 80,649 of record JAHEIH010000027.1, on the reverse strand, counting down.
GCAATGTTGACTTTACTCATATGGAAGAAACGAGGAACATCCATCGAACCTTTATTGAGTTTTTCAAGTAAAGCCCAAGCATCAGGCCCTTGGATTTCAAAGCGGAATGTTTTGCGAGGTTTGGGGTTACCAACGGTGCGTTCATCACGGTCCAATTCGACATCATAACCCCCTTTTTGGGCCATGAACTCGACCCAATTTGCCACCGAGGGACGTCCGACAATATTGACTAGATCATCGCCCAGGCCAAATAGCACCATGTCGCCGATTAGGTGGCCAGATGGCGCACAAGCAATCATCTGTTTAGCTTTGTTGTCACCAAAATTAGCAAAGGAGTTAATAGACAAGTCAGCTACTAGCTTGAATGCATCTTTACCTTTCACATATAAGTCTGTCATGTGGTATGACTGATCCATCAACGCCACACCTTCTCGCCAAGCACGCTGTTCCTCTCGCCAATTACTAAATTCACTGGCAACAGGGAAGGGGTAAGTGCCTATTTGCGAGTTGCGCATCATATTGAGTGCGCCACCAAAGTGGTCCATTTTTTGTTGTAAGTTTTTTATTGTCATAGCAGTGTTCTCGTTTAGTTGTTCTGAGTCTAGATATCACGCACGTAACATTTCTAAGGCTTCATTGATCAAATACAGTATCTATTAACGAGCTGGATTACATTCTATTGAGCTGTTAGTGCAACAAGACAAATAGTATACCTGGCAAAAGGTCGGCGCTTTGCTGAAAAGGTCATTTTTTTGTACTCTCAGGGAATAAAAGTGCGTTTTTTGTTCTTTCAGGCTATGCAATAATGCCTCCAAACTTCGGTCAAGGCGTTTCAAACAATGAAATTACGCAATGTTGCAGTAGATGAAAATACCAATAATTCATCCGACACTTTCCTCGATAGCTTAAAGGTCATGTCATCCGACAGTGTGACTCCTGGTTCGGGAGCATTGTCGTGGTCTGAGATTGTTAAGTCATGCATTAGCCCAGTCATTGCCACCTATCCCCTGGGTGATGAAAAAGATTTTCGTGGCACGATGACAGAATGGCAGATGGGTAATATAAGATTTGTGAAAGCCACAACAAGTGGTGTCGGGATCAAGGGGATTCATGAGCATGACCCTGAGCATAAAAAGACAGGGAAAATTTGGTTTAGCTTTTGTTTGGATGGTGCAATCAAATATTCATCAGATGATCGTTCTCATGAAATCCACTGTAAAAACTTTGCTTTAATCAACTATTCAAGACCTTATCAAGTCACATTTGCGCCCAATACAGAGGCGCTTTGGGTTTGTCTTCCCGGTTCATATTTTCCTTCGGCTGCCACTGAAACGGAACTCTCTATCTTTGATGGGAGTCGTGGGGTCGGTCATTTAGCGTTTCAAGCGTTCAGTAACATATTTAATCAAGCAGAACATATTGATTCACATCATTACGAAACGATCGCCTTCGGGGCGATGAATTTTTTATTAGCGGCCATTCGAGAACAAATAGACAGAAAAAAACTGCCCCGATCACGCCAGAATAGTTCGGCTATGCGCAGGATAGAGTCTTATGTGACGCAGCAATTAATGAACGATGACTTATCACCCCAAAGCGTCGCTGATGCATTGAGCATGAACCCTCGGTACATCAATAAACTTTTTGAGAAGAATGGCACATCACTCATGCGCTGGGTATTAAAACAAAGGCTATCAATGGCTGCACACTTACTTGAAGTCGACACCGGATCTGAAAGAACGGTCAGTGCCATTGCCTACAGTAGCGGTTTTAAAAATATCAGCCACTTTAGTCGAGTGTTTAAAGATCAGTACGGTTTATCCCCCGGTCAATATCGACAACAATACACTGATCTTTCCCCGAAACTAGAAGTCTCCCCTCAAGCCGAGTAGCGAAGATGCTTTAACTGGAAGGGATTGTGAAGAGGGCAGGGTTAGGAGGCTGCCCCCAGTGCGGCCTCATTGCATGCTTTTTTTGAAAATAACCCTGTCTGCGCGTAAAAAATACCAAGCAACGGCGATAGCCAACAGGCAAAAGACAACGGTATGTACAACAAATTACTAAAATCGCCGTTGCCGAAGGTGAGGCCTAAGGCACCAATAACAAAGGCTCCACCGGCATTCCAAGGAATAAGAGGCGATAGCAGTGTGCCACCTTCTTCAATGGCACGCGAAAGATTGAGGCGGCTGTAGCCCACTCGTGCATATTCGGGGGCATACATCCTGCCTGGCAAGGCAATCGAAAGATACACATCGCCCGAGATCACATTGGTGGCAAACGACGTAAGAATTGCCTTGGTTTGCAAGGCACGAAAGCTCTTGGTGCGTCTAAGTACAGCAATAACAACGGACTCTAAACAGCGAGTTCGCTCTAGTGCACCACCGAACGCGAGTGCAAACATCATCAGGGTAATGACCCATGTCATCGAAGTGACACCACCACGATTGAGTAAGTTATCCAATGCTTCTGAGCCCGTTGCTAGGCTGAAACCACTGTGGGCGATTGTGAAAATCTCGTTGAGGTTGTAGCCATAATTGTAAGACGCGATGGCCGCGCCGATCACAAAACCAACAAACAGCGCGGGTATGGGTGACACTTTTTTAAACGCTAAACCAATAACCACAATGAGGGGTACGAGGGGCAAAATACCAAATGTAAAGTGTGTTGCTAGGCCTTGCTGGTAGTTGGCAATATTGGCGAGTTGCGATGCATCGATGTTGTCACTGCCGCCAACGAAAAAGTAAATCAGGAGCGCGATGATCATGGCTGGGATGGTGGTCGGCATCATGTTCTTTATGTGATCAAACACGTTAGATTCTGTAACGGCGGCGGCTAGATTAGTGGTTTCAGATAGGGGTGAAATTTTGTCGCCAAAAAAAGCACCTGAAACGACAGCTCCTGCCGTCCAATACAAGGGAATACCAAAGGCTGTTCCGATACCCACTAGGGCCAGGCCGACGGTGCCGGTCGTTGTCCAGCTAGTACCAATGGACATAGAGACAATGGAGCAGAGCAGCATGGAAGCAACTAAGAACCAGCTTGGATTAATTAGTTCTAAACCATAGTAAATCAGCATGGGTACGGTGCCGCTGGCAATCCATGTGCTGACCAGCATGCCTACAATGATGAGCGTAGCGATCGATGGCATGGCTACATGCAGAACATGAAAAGCGCCCGATTCGATGTCTCGCCACGACCATCCTTGTGATAAACCCACCAAGCCCGTGACGGCAAATCCAATGGCCAAGGGAATATGGGGGGTAAAGTCACCATAGTAGAACAATTGAATGCCAAGTAAACCCACCGTAAAGATAATGGGAATAAGGGCTAATCCAAGGGGTGGCAACGGTTTATCGCTGTTATCGGTCATAGTCTTATCGCATGTGATTTATTTTTGATCTTAAGTATAAGTAAGTTAAGCCGTAAAAAAACAGGTTTTTTATGGCTTGCTATTAAGCGCCATCCCGTAAAGGTTGCTAAACGTCTAGGACGCTCTTTTGAGCCTTTCAACGTATAACGAATTTTGTAAGGAGCGGCCATGTTTTCTTTTTTCAAATCAGACCCAGTAAAAAAACTCGTCAAACAGCAAGATGAATTACTCGAAAAAGCCATGATGGCTCAGCGAAATGGGGATATTCGCAGTTATTCTATGTTGACGATGGAAGCAGAGGCGTTAAATGAAAAAATTGAGGCCGCCAAGAGCGCTAAATCATCTTAAAGCT
>JAHEIH010000027.1:0-76827 GCA_024639455.1 Cellvibrionales bacterium | reverse complement strand
GAAAAAGCCATGATGGCTCAGCGAAATGGGGATATTCGCAGTTATTCTATGTTGACGATGGAAGCAGAGGCGTTAAATGAAAAAATTGAGGCCGCCAAGAGCGCTAAATCATCTTAAAGCTGGAAACTTCTCGCCCAGGTAGGCGGAAACAAAAAAGGGCCGTCCTATTGGACGACCCTTTTGTATTTGGCTCCGCCTGCTGGGCTCGAACCAGCGACCCAATGATTAACAGTCATTTGCTCTACCAACTGAGCTAAGGCGGAATGGTAATCGGTGAGATGTCTCAACCGAGGCCGCGTATATTAATGACGAGCCCCACATGGGTCAACCCCTTTGACGGCAGAATTTCACATTTTTTTTAAATATTCCTTTCCGCCCAACATCGTGCTGCCTAATCGCCATGATTAACGTATTATTAGCGGTTTAATTTTTGGGCAGTAGGGTATGAAACGACCATTTGATGTGAAATCTAAGTACTCCCCAGCGGGGGATCAGCCCGCTGCGATCGAGAAGTTAGTAGAAGGTATCAACGCCGGTCTGTTATCCCAAACGCTCCTTGGGGTCACCGGTTCTGGTAAGACGTTTACTGTAGCTAATATCATTCAGCAGCTACAGCGCCCAACCATCATCATGGCGCACAATAAAACCCTGGCGGCGCAGCTTTATGGCGAGTTCAAAGAATTCTTTCCCGACAGCGCGGTGGAGTATTTCGTTTCCTACTACGACTACTACCAGCCCGAAGCATACGTACCTGCGTCAGACACCTTTATCGACAAAGACGCCTCGGTCAACGAACACATCGAGCAAATGCGCTTGTCGGCCACTAAGGCGTTGATTGAGCGCAGCGATTGTATTGTGGTGGCCACGGTGTCGGCGATTTACGGCTTGGGTGACCCCGAATCCTATTTCAAAATGGTGCTGCACCTTAGCCGCGGCGAGCAAATCGACCAACGCCAAATTCTACGTGCGCTAGCTGAACTACAATACACCCGCAATGACCTCGACTTCCGCCGTGCCACCTACCGCGTACGTGGCGACGTGATCGATATTTTCCCTGCCGACGAAGACAGCGAAGCGGTGCGGGTGGACCTGTTCGACGACGAAATCGACAGCATTAGCATCTTCGATCCGCTGACCGGCGAAATCCTGCGTAAAGTGCCACGTATAACGATCTACCCAAAGACCCACTACGTGACGCCGCGCCAAACCTTGCTAGATGCGATTGACAGTATCGAAGAGGAACTGAAGGAACGACTGACGTACTTCCGCGACAACGATAAACTGGTCGAAGCGCAACGCTTAGAGCAACGCACACGCTACGACATCGAAATGATTCGAGAGCTGGGCTATTGCGCCGGAATTGAAAACTACTCACGCTATCTCTCTGGCCGTAACCCCGGTGATGCGCCCCCCACACTGTTTGACTACTTACCCAAAGACGCCCTGGTGGTAATCGACGAGTCGCACGTCACCATTCCCCAGATTGGGGCCATGTACAAAGGCGATCGCTCGCGCAAAGAAACCTTGGTGCAATATGGCTTTCGTTTGCCATCTGCACTCGACAATCGCCCGATGAAGTTTGAAGAGTGGGAGTCGATAGTACCGCAATTAGTGTATGTGTCAGCAACCCCGGGTAAGTACGAAAAGGCAAATGCCGATCGTGTAGTAGAACAAGTGGTGCGCCCAACCGGCCTGATCGACCCCGAAGTCGAGATTCGCCCCGTCGAAACCCAGGTCGACGACGTCATGTCCGAGATTCACAAGCGCGTTGCCGTCGACGAGCGCGTGCTGATTACCACCCTTACCAAACGCATGGCTGAACAACTCACTGACTACCTCAGCGAGCACGGCATCAAAGTGCGCTACCTACACTCCGACATCGACACCGTCGAAAGGGTAGAGATCATCCGCGACTTGCGCTTAGGCGAGTTTGACGTGTTAGTCGGCATTAACCTACTGCGTGAAGGCCTTGATATGCCCGAAGTGTCCCTGGTCGCCATCCTCGACGCCGACAAAGAAGGCTTCCTGCGTTCCGAAAGCTCGCTCATTCAGACTATTGGCCGCGCTGCGCGTAACGTCAACGGCAAAGCCATACTCTATGCCGACAAAATGACTGGTTCTATGGAACGCGCCATCTCCGAAACCGACCGCCGCCGACAGAAACAGGTCGAGTTTAACGACGAACACGGCATCACACCGGTGGGTGTTCGCAAGGCTGTCGCCGATATTCTTGAGGGCGCCGTTGCCCCAGGTGCCAAAGTTAAAAACAAACGCGGCGCACGCAAAGTGGCCGAGCCCACCGCGGATTACTTCGACACCGTTATGGCTATGACCCCGGCCGAGTTCAATAAAGAACTTAAACGCCTCGAAAACAAGATGATGGAGCACGCTAAGAACCTTGAATTCGAAGAAGCCGCGGCAACGCGCGATCAGCTTACCAAGCTAAAAGACAAAATGTTCATAAAGTGAGCCGAGCCGCGAATTTAACGGTTTTAAGTGTTTACTTTACTGCTTAAGACTCGTTAGAATACGCGCCTCTTCGGCATTGCCGATATACGACCGTAGCTCAGTTGGTTAGAGCACCACCTTGACATGGTGGGGGTCGGTGGTTCGAGTCCACTCGGTCGTACCAAACATACAAAGCCCCGCACATGCGGGGCTTTTTTGTTTGTACGTGAGAGTGGCGAGAACCACTGTTCGACTAAAAATCGTCACAACGATTTTTAGGACAGCTCACCCTTGAGCTGCCCGAAGGGTGAAAACGCTCTAAAAGCGTTTTCATCACTCCACTCGGTCGTACCAAACATACAAAGCCCCAAACGCGAAAGCGCTTGGGGCTTTTTAGTATCTGGAATAACCCCAGAGATGAGAACCACTGTTCGACAAATTTTTACCACAGTAAAAATTTGCACAGCGAACAACGTGAGCTGCCCGAGCGGTGAAAACGCCACAAATGCGTTTTCAATGACTAATTCGACGGGAGCGAATCAGCACAGCCGGAGGCTGCACGAAGTGTGAGCCCCATGAATGGGGCGAATGAATCCACTCTGTCTTACCATTCCCATAAAAAATAATGCCTTACGGAGTGTTGATTTTTATGTTTTATATTAATTCCATTCGCAGACACTAAAGAGACACGTTTAGATCATTGTAAAATCCATTGAACAAAGAAAATGAGTATCTGATAACGCAGGGTAGGATCACCCATAATCCTCTCGCTTAACGAGCATTTCGTGAATGTAGGTCGGCGCATTGCCACCTGTCGGTAATATATGGGGTGCATTATGCTCGTAGCAAAGGAGGGTCGTATGCGAAGTCTTGAACAGTGGCACCAATCGGGCAAATATTTCATGTTCTCTGAACACAATATTTTCTACCGTAGTGAGGGTAGTGGCCCGGTACTACTGCTAATTCATGGTTATCCAACGGCGAGTTGGGATTGGTATAAGATCTGGCCGAAGCTTACAGAGCATTTTCATTGTATTGCCTTAGACATGCTTGGCTTTGGTTTTAGCGATAAACCCAGGCGTGACTATAGCCTCATGGAACAAGCTGATATATGTGCTGCATTGTTACAGCACCTTGAGGTAACACAGTGCCATGTTCTCGCGCATGATTATGGCGACAGTGTGGCTCAAGAACTATTGGCTCGGCATAACGAAGGTTCTTTACCATGCCACCTTATAAAAATGGTGTTTCTTAATGGCGGCTTATTTCCAGAAACGCATTATCCGGTGTTTATGCAAAAAGTCCTGTTAAGTCGCTGGGGTGGCTTGGTCGTTGGGCTGCTCAGTAAAAATACGTTAGCGGCTAATTTAAAGAAGGTATTTGGTCCTTATTCTCCCCCTAGTGAGCATGAATTAGAGGCATTCTGGCATCTGATTCGCTATCACGATGGCCAAAGGATTATGCATAAATTGATTCACTATATGACCGACCGACAACGTTTTAGAGAGCGATGGGTGGGGGCGCTTCAGGCTTCGAATATTGAGTTACGGTTAATTGATGGGTTGCTAGATCCAGTCTCTGGGGCGCATATGGTCGCTCGTTATCGTGAACTGGTGCCCCAACCTGATGTCGTGCAATTACCCGACATTGGCCACTATCCTCAAATGGAGGACCCTGAGCGTGTGCTTGACGCAGTATTGAATTTTTTAGGTGAGTTACCTAATGGCAAGGTAGTCTTATGATGTAATACCCTATGCCTTAAAGATGTGGAGCAATGGGGGAAAGGGTGAGCGTATCGATTGATACGCTCACCCTCAAATGCGATTAGATCAGTACGATGTTTTCTGCCTGAGGGCCTTTTTTGCCCTGGGTGACAGTGAATTCAACTTTTTGACCTTCAGCCATTGTCTTGAAGCCGTTGCTGGAGATGGCTGAATAGTGAGCAAAAACATCTGGACCAGATTCTTGCTGAATAAAGCCAAAACCTTTTTCTTCGTTAAACCATTTTACTATGCCAGTAGTTGTTGTAGACATAATGAGTATCCTTTTCTAAGAACAAATAAATAAACGTCTTATTACAAGACGCAGTAATGCGGGAAATTTATGTAGTACTTATGGAAACAGGACGAGGAACAACTAAGACTTCGATGATGAGGCATAAATATAAATAAACAAACAGCATGCGCATAATATGCTGTTATTAATTGCAATGCAAACTAAAAGAAAAATATAACGCTTTGAGCCGGGTGCATATGTAACCCCCCTGGTAGTTTACTGAAACGTAGCCAGATAGGCATATGTCGCTTTCCATATGTAGGCTTTTAGTCTGACGTAGAGTTCCGCCCTGAGAAACCAAGTCTAGACTCAGAGTAAAAGCCTGCCGGTAAAAAATGATAATGTTAAACTTTCTTAATTTGGAGTCATTTAAATGCCCACAGACTTTATAGAACGCCTTGTTTACAGTGAAAAAGATATTCAGCACGGGGTGGCTGTGGTCGCGCAGCAATTGAATGAAAAGTACGACGATGCCGTAATGATTACAGTTGTTCCTGGGGGAATGTTATTCACCGCAGACTTGGCAAGGCAGTTAACGTTCCCTATCTCGATGGATGTGATCTCTTGTCCTCACATGCCCGGTGATAGATCCAATACGTCGGACATCGTATTTAGAAATACTATCGACCTTACAGGACGTCATGTCATTGTGGTGGATGATGCCATTGAATCAGGCGGAACCATGAAGCGTTTGGTCAGTTATTTAACGAGCACTTATGTGCTCAAATCGATCGCGATCGCGACTTTGTTTGTGAAAAAGAACCGTACCGCTATCTCGGTAGACCAACACTTTGCCTATGAATATGATGGTGACGATATGTTGGTGGGGTATGGTCTTCCTTGGAACGATGGACAGCGCAATTTGCCCTTTGTGGCGAAATTAGCCGAGGGAGAAAGAGGGGGTTAAGCCCATTTATTCCCCAAACGACTGGCGGCCAATGGCGTTTAAATCTTCCCACCGGAAGCGGTTTCCCCATTCTTTTTCGTAGTGCTCTTCAGGGAAATCATCGGGCGATAGCCCGGTAGCAAAGCTTTTGGCGCATTGCTGGGCGTAGCGTTTATTCTTTTCACATCCCGGTGCGGCGGGAATGTACATCACGTTGCCCCAACCCTGTTGGTCTTTCACCGGGGCTACGCCGTGGATTAAATCGCAGTGCCACCACACCGAATCCCCAGGCGCCATATCAGGGATGGTGGATTTGCCGCGCAGCAGGATATCGTGCCATTTAGCGTCGACAGGGAGTGCTTGGCGTGGCGCAACACCGCACAGGCTGGTGTCGGGCACATCTTCCATTAACGGGCGTATCAGCACGTAGGCCATGGCGGCTGGGATGGGGATGGAAAACAGCACGCCTTGATCTCGCTTGATGTCGCTGAGCGCTGTCCAGCCTTGAAAGGTGCGGAATACTGAACAGCGGGTGGTGCCGCACGCGTATTCATTCACCTCAGAGCGGTAGGCGCCATCCCATGGGTCGTACTGGGCAAAATTGTCGTTGATAATGTGGCGAAACACCTGTTGGTAGGCGGGTACTAGCCAGCGCTCTAGCGAGCCGGCGTCGGTGTGAGGCCCTAGACCATTGGAGTTTGTGCCCGGTGGGCGGCGGCGCACGCGGTCGGGGTAGATGTAGTTTACGTTCGGGTCGAACCAGGTTTTACCCTCTGATTCGGCCTTCCAAAAGCTGTTTAAGAAGCATTGCACGGTCGCCATGCGTTCACTTTGACGGGCTTCCATTTGCGCGCCCGACCAATAAATAGGGTAGATCTCTGGCTTAGAGGCAGATAGAGAACCGAAGAAATTATCGCCAGGGCCACGGTATTGCTGGTCAAAGTTGTTGCTGTCGACATAATCGATGAGCGATTGGTCCCAGGCTTGGGCCTGTGCCACCGGGAAGTGATTGCGCACCACCACGCAGCCACGGCGTTTGATCTTGGCGAGGGTGGCTTCGTCCACGCTACCTTGTTCAATATCTTTGAAATCGACCTCAGGCCAGGCACTTTTTCCCTGTTGGTGTTCACGCTCGATCGCGTCGATGTCGCTTTCCAGATGTTCAACGATCTGGTCGAGTAACGCGGGCACATCATGAATACGTTGTCGCCAGTCCTTTTTAACCGCGGCGATCTCGGCGCCAACGTCTGTAGGTAGGTGTTGAGCGGTTGAGGTGTTGTTCATTGTTATGCCTCTTTACAACATTTACACAGCGTTTAGTAATTGACTAATAAATGGGGCAGCACTATCTTCAATAAGCAACGAAATTATAAGGATATAAATATGAAAAAATTGCTCATCAATACGTTGTGTATGTTTTTGATAGTTCTCCCAATAACCCATTCTGCCCAAGGCTTAGATGCGTTCAGGGAATGCTGATAGCGTTTCCGATTCCACTATATCATTAAAGAAAAAAGTCGCCATTGCTCGATTTAGTAATGAGACAAAATCGGGTAACTCTTTTTTGGTCAATAAAGACGGCGATCGTTTAGGGAAACAGGCATCGGACATTCTTAGTGCGAGACTTACCGAATCTGGCAAGTTTCTTATGTTTGAGCGAATAGATTCCGACAAAATGTCGACTGAGCAAATGCTGGCGGGTATGTCTGAGTCTGGTATTAGCGTTGATTATTTAATTGTAGGTTCTGTGTCTGAGTTTGGCCGCTCTACTACCAGCGATACCGGTTTTTTTTCGCGTTCTAAGGAACAAAAAGCCTTCGCGAAAGTGAATGTGCGATTGGTTGAGGTAAGTACAGGGCGAATTATTCATGCTGAAGAGGGGGCCGGGGAGGCTAGCGTCGATACCAAAACGACCTTTGGTGTAGGTTTAAGTGCAGGCTTTGATAAGAGTATTTCTGACAAGGCCATTTCTGCTGCCATTTCTCAACTTATTACTAATCTGATGGACAACATGTTGTCATCACCCTGGAAGTCCTATTTGCTAGCGAAAGAAGACGATCTGTTCATTATGGCGGGTGGGCCTAGTCAGGGCATTACCGAAGGTATGTCTTTGCAAGTAATGAAAAATGGTCGCCAAGTGAAAAATCCAAAGACAGGTGCCGTGATTCAATTGCCTGGTAAAAAAGCGGCTGAAATTACAGTTGTAGCAACACATGGTACCGATGAATTTACGGAACTCTCTTTTGTGGAAGTCACAATGTAATCCTCCCATTTCTTGGACGGCGAGCTAGCTTCTCGGTAAGCGTTTTCAGGAGGAAGTTACGATTAAGCTGCTGCTTAATCTGGTAGAACTCACATTTATAATTAAAAAATCCCCGCACAATGGCGAGGATCTTATTGCTAGTCTGAAATGCCCTCATAGTTTTGGTTATTTCAGATAGTTATTTCAAATGAAAAGCATTACATACGGTAGCTTACACCAAAAGTAATTCTTCGGTCAGGGTAACCAACGAAGCACAATGGACCACCTTTGTTGACACAGTATTGATCAATTTTTTCTTCAGTCAAGTTCACTGCTTCTACACCTACAGACAGTTGGTCATTTACATCATAATTGATGCTAGCATTTAGCTGTCCACGATCATCTGTGACTACAGGGAAGCTGAATGTTGAGCTACCGCTAGTGTTAGCGCCGCCACCGAAATCTTGTGTACGGAACGCTTCTCGCCATGTGTAACGCATTCTGGCTGATAGGCCATGTTTCTCATAGTATGCAGTAAAGTTATATGCATTTTCAGAGAAATCAAGCAAGCCACGCTCTGCACAAACTTCGCCAAGAACAGTTAAGCCTCGGCCAGATGTACAATCTTCAACTGATCCACCTGAGAAACTTTGATTTGTGTAGTTGGCGACAAAGCCAAAACCTGATGCCCAGCCCAATTGATCTTCAAATTGAGACAGATCATATTGAACGGCTAATTCAATACCTTTTTGAGTGGTTGTATCTGGGTCGTTACCAGGAGAAGTTACATCAACACACATACCAGTAGTGTTTGGATCACCAAGTACGTTGGGAATAACTTCAGGGTTGTAGATACCCCCACCCGGGCAGCTTGGATTAGTTTCTCGTAGGAATCCACCAGAGCCATCAGGAGTCAACGCAGCACCTTCGAAATCAACACCAAAAACGTTTGTACGTTTCTTTTCAAAATATCCAACACTAATGACTGAGGCATCAGCGAAATACCATTCGGCAGAAAGGTCTATTGAATCAACTTCTTCAGGTTCAAGACCAGGATTGCCGAGAGCAACTACAGCATTTTCGCTAGTGTTATAGGTGAAACCAGTAGCCAGGTCGCCGAAGTTTGGACGGCGTATGTCAGAACCGTAGCCGAAGCGTAAAAGAACATCTTCACGTGGTTGTGCAACAAGGTTCAAGCGGGGCAAGAGGTAACTGTAGCTCCCTGATGTAGTTTCCAGAGAACGATTGCCTGCTGAGTTTTCTGGACCGTATCCGGTGGAGTCAATGGAGCTATCAATATAGCGTACACCAAAGTTTCCGCGAAACATTTCATACTCAAAGTTTGCTTGAGCATAGAGTGCGTTAGTCGTTTCTTCTACATCGTAAAATGCATTTTCGTCGGCTTTTAAATTCAGAATATCAGGGCTGTCAGGATCGTGAGTGATGACCGCATTTTGCAAAATATCTATCACTTCATCTGGATTTGAAAAAGAACGATTAGGATCAACCAAAAGGAAGTTCCGAATATACAAGTCACGTCCATCTGCTGCGTTATAATTTGTGGGCCCGGTCACTAAAAGCTCCTCAAAGAGTGTACCGTTAGGGCTGTCTACCATTCTGCTGAAGCCACCGATTCGATCATCGATACGATTGAATGTACTGCTTGTGTTATTGTTACGAAGACCTAAATCAATTGACTTAATCACCTCACCATCAAGGTTGTAGGTGAAATCAGCGCGTATAGATGTATCTTCATTTTTATTGGTATTTCGACCTACATCTACCTGATCTAGTACAACGTTGGCTGGATTTGTTAAATCAGCAACGGCCGGTGCGTACGGTGAGTCGTAGTTGATGCCGAAGGCCAGCGAGCCACCGCTTAAGTCATATTTGAATGGGACGCAGTTATCGTTACTGCTGCCATCCAAAGGACAGTTGGGGTTGATGAAGTTCAGCGTTGTATTCAGTGAAGGCGTTGCTGTATCAGAGCTTGAACGAGAAATTTCAAAACTAGCCTCTAAACGTTCGCCTTGCCAGTTGCCGCCCAATGAAAAGATATCGCTACTCGTTACACGAGAATTGGTCTCGCTAGAGAAACGTAAATTAGGATCGTCATCATCGACAGACAGATCCGGCTCTAACTCACCTGCAAGAGCTGCAGGGAAGGTTCCAAGGTCAATACCGCCTAGTGTTCCAAAATCGACTGTTTCAAATGCGCTTGGAATACTGATATTTTTTAACGTACTGACGCCAGAGGCTTGGAGCCGGTATTGGTCACGACTACGCTCCTGCTCGTTGATTATTGCATCGAAATGAAATTTCAAATTGTCATTTGGCGACCACTCAAATGTCGTGGCGATATTTTCTGTCACATAATCATCATTTTCTTGTTCTTGTAGTAAGAACTGAATGCCGAGAAATTCAGCGGGGTTTGATCCATCAGGTGAGGCGATAGTGTCTCTGTCTGTTCTTGGACGAAATGATACTGCTTCTTGTTCCGTATAGCTGCCGCTGATTACGAAACCAAACTCCCCAGCATCTGTTTCCCAATTATTACCAAAAGCACCCGACATGCGTGGCAGTGTTCCTTCAGTGCTAAGGCTACTGTTTTCACCTTGGATACGAAAAGAAACCAGCTTTTCTTTGAGATCTAGAGGTCGAATTGTCTTCAGGTTAACTGTTCCACCTACAGAGCCTTCGATAGTTTTAGCTTCAGGAGCCTTAGTAACTTCAACTCCAGCGATTATTGATGCATTAACATCTTCGAAGTTTATGCCGCTACGCCCGCCACCAGAGCCAACAGTAGAAACGCCATTGATTTCTACTCGGTTAGCATTTGTGCCACGAATCTGTACACCTGTACCGATACCTGCAGTTCGTGAGATCTGTACGCCGGTGATGTTTTCTAAAACTTCTGCTAGGTTTTGGTCTGGTAATTTACCGATGTCTTCAGCTTGAATGACTTCGATTAAATTATCAGCATTTTGTTTTTGTTGAAGTGCGCTCTGCAATGAAGAGCGAATTCCTGTAATAACAACTTCTTCAATTGCGGCTTCTTCCGCAATTGCACCTGTCGATACAGCTGTAATCATGCTCGCCAATACAGTTGACTTGAATTTTGCATTTGAAAATTTGTTTTTCCCGCAATTCTTAGATGTGCTCATGCTTGTTCCCTTGAAAATAGTTATTAGGAAAACTAATCTTACCAACTCAAAGATTGTTGTCAACCAAAATTGTATAGCCAAAATTATTAATTGGTAATAACAATGTTGATCTGTGTTATTTTTTGAGTGATTTTATTTAACTGGCTGATATTTATATATTTTGTGTATTTTGTATGCATGTTTTGATGGGGGTAGGGTGATCTTCTTCATTGATGTATTACCAATTTGCGTGTAAATTGTTAACTAAGAATAGACAGAAGACATTTTTTGCGAGGACTTATGAGTAGTAATCGTCTCTATAAACAAGTTGTTGAGCAGCTGCTATCAATGATTGATTCAGGTGAGCTCCAAGAGGGTTCACGTTTGCCTGCAGAAAGAGAGCTTGCGGAACGTTTTGATGTAAGTCGACCTACCATTCGAGAGGCGATTATTGCACTAGAGGCCGTTGGGCGAGTAGATGTGAAGCTCGGCTCCGGTGTTTATGTAAAAGCAAAGGGTCATGGATTTGATTTTGTTTCAGGGGCTAGTGCCTTCGAGTTAATGGAGTCTCGAATAATGATAGAGGGTGAAGCTGCGGCACTAGCGGCTTCATTAATTTCGGATGAGCAAATAGCGCAACTTGAACAGGCGCTAGATAAAATGAGCTGTGAAAATGATCAAGAAGGTTTAGGAGCAGACTCTGCAGATCGTCAGTTTCATGAGGTTATTTCCGATGCTACCAATAATATTGTCTTGCAACGAATGATTAGGAGTCTTTGGGACACTCAACAGGCCCTTGATCATATCAAATCAGCGCATGTGGCTATGTGTTCTGATTCTCCTGATCTTCGCTTGCAAGAGCATAGAATTATCATTGAGGCGCTCAAAATGCGCGACTCTGAGGCGGCGCGATTGGCGATGCGAAAGCATTTTTCTCGCGCTGTTAATGCCATGCATGATGCTTCCGAGCGCCAGGCAGTAGAAGAAGTTAAACGACAGTTATCGCAAACTCGAGAGCGATTCTCTGCCGAGCGCCTCATGAGTTAACCTTTTGGATATAAAACGAGGCTTCGTTTGCGCTAGATAAGCATTTATCTGGCGCTTTTTTTTGTCTAAAAGTTCTGAATAATATTTTCTGATCAGCTTTCACAGTGTCGATCGATTAAATTCTGAGTTTTCGATGAGCCTTATCATTTAAGTCGTTACCAGTTTATTATTACCAGTTGGTTGACAGTTTGTTATTACCAATCTAGTATTGGTGTTATTGGATTCGTATGCGATCTTCATTGACCTCTATTACGGGTCGCTTAAATAATAAATATTTCGCTCGGAGACTTCGATGAAAGTAAATGAGTTAAACACTTGGTTACTCCAAGTTTCTACTGCACTGATATTAATGAGTATTGGTGCGCAGTCGGTTAGTGCTAAGGAGTTCCTGGTTTCTACAGTTTCTGAATTCGATGCAGCAGTAGAAAAATTAGAGCCAGGCGATGGCATTGTTATGGCAAATGGTGAATGGCGGGATGTGGAGTTGGTATTCACCGGTAAAGGTACAGCGGATAAAGATATTTCTCTGACAGTTCAAACTCCTGGTGAGGTGTTGATAACGGGCAAATCTAATCTTTCTATGGCCGGTGAATATTTGTTGGTTTCGGGTCTTGTGTTTAAAAATGGATATACACCGACATCAGCAGTTATTTCATACCGTATTACTCCAGAACATGTTGCAAATAATTCCCGAGTCACCCAGGTTGTCATTGATAATTTCAGTAATCCTGAGCGATACGAAACTGATTACTGGGTGGCGATGTATGGCAAGAACAACCGCTTTGATCATAATCATCTTCAAGGTAAGAATAACAAGGGTGTAACTCTTGCGGTTCGTCTTGACAGCGATCTGAGTCGTGAAAATCATCACAGCATTGATCACAATTATTTCGGTCCAAGAGAGGTTCTTGGATCTAATGGTGGAGAAACATTACGAGTGGGTACAAGTCACTACTCGTTAAGTAATTCTTTTACACGTATTCAAAATAATGTATTCGATCGATGTGACGGCGAGCTTGAAATAATCTCCATAAAGTCTGGTAGTAATATTATTGAGGGGAACGTATTTTTGTCTTCTCGTGGAACACTTACCTTGCGCCACGGCAATGATAATCTCGTACAGAATAACGTCTTTTTTGGTGGATCAGTACCTCATACGGGGGGGATTCGAGTAATTAACAAGCGTCAAACGATACACAACAATTACATGGAAGCATTGGCTGGCTATCGGTTTGGTGGCGCGCTTGTAGTAATGAATGGTGTACCAAACTCCCCAATTAATCGTTATCACCAAGTTGATGGCGCGCGAATTACCAATAACAGCATCATCAATAGTCCACATATACAATTGGCTGCAGGCAGTGATGAGGAGCGATCTGCAGTTCCAGTTAATAGTCACTTTGAAAACAATCTTGTGTACATTACCCCCGAAAAAAACGTATTCACACTTTATGATGACGTTACTGGTATTACGTTCAAAGATAACCTATCAAATTCTCAGCAAAATATAAGTGGTTTTTCAGTTAAGGACTTGGTGCTACAAAAAACAGATAGCAATATACTTTTTCCAAAGCAACTAACTAAAAATGTTGGTTTTGATCCTCAGACCCCCGTTGTTTCAATTAATGAAGTGGGTGTCGATTGGTATGAAAAATCAAAAGCTCAGTCTAAGTTTGAAATACAACGTCGAATTAAAGTTGATTCTGAAAGTGAACTAGTCGGTGCAATTAATAGCGCCCAGGATGGGGATGAAATTCATCTGAGCCCTGGCTCTTACCGCTTAGAGAAAATCCTCGATGTTAAAAAGTCCCTGTCTGTAGTTGGTGCTGGTGATGTAATTATCTCTTACGAGCGCCCAACACTGTTTGTAATTCATGACGGTGGTAGCTTGCGGCTCTCTGGCTTAACCATTAATGGTAAAAATGCACCTGATAATGTGGGTAATTCAGTCATTCGAACAAGCCCCTATTCAATGCTCAAAAACTATGAACTAGTAATTGAAAACACCAAAATAATAGATCTCGATGTAAATCGTCATTTTAATGTCCTTAACGTTGCCAAAAGCACTATGGCAGACAGTATTACTTTAAAGCAAGTGCTGATTACAAATGTGTCTGGTGCAGTACTGAAGCTAAATAAAGAGACAGATGATTACGGAATATTTAATGCGGATTTCGTAACAATCGAAGATTCAACATTTAACAAAATACAAGGCGCGGTGGTTGAGTTGTATAGAGGTGGTACAGATGAAAGTACCTTCGGACCACATTTCGCTGTATCAAATTCTGCTTTCACGGAAGTAGGAAGAGGCCGTAAGAATGCCTCAAAAGCTGCACTGCACCTGCACGGCGTGCAGCACACTATGATCGTACACAATCGTTTTGAGAACTCTGCACCGATAGTGATTGATCACACTGTGGGTGAGCCGGTCACGCACATTACAAAAAACTCATTTGTTGACTCGGCAGCCCCAGTGATTTCTGAATTGTTTAGTACCTCAGGTTCAACAGCGAATATTTCAGATAATAAATACAATTAAGTTAACTATATAGGTCGGTCTTTTTTGTCCGTCTTGGAGGAAAAAATATGCAAACGTCTGCTTTTCTATTTGGTGAAGAGTTACCACTTGAGGATGTCGCACCAGGCGTCACTCGAAAGATTATGGGATTTAACAATCAGATAATGATGGTCAAGGTTTTTTTTGAGGAAGGCAGTGAAGGCTATGTTCACAGTCACTTTCACTCTCAAGTTGCCTATGTAGAAAGCGGTGAGTTTGACGTAATGGTTGGCGGAGAAACGAAAACCCTAAAAACTGGTGATTGTTTCTTTATGGAGCCAAATATTGAACATGGTGCTGTATGTAAACAAAAGGGCGTCTTGATTGATGTGTTCAGTCCAATGCGTGAAGACTTTCTAGGTACTTAATATGAAACTTAAGAATTTACGTTGGTGGGTAATTACGTTAATAGCATTAGCTACAGTGATTAATTACATTGACCGCCAATCACTTAATGTTCTGTGGCCAGCTATTTCGGCTGATCTATACCCGGACAAATCGCAGGATGAGCGCAAAGAGATATATGCAATCATTTCGGTAGTTTTTGTATTTTCTTATGCATTTGGTCAGGCAATCTTTGGTCGAGTGTTTGACTGGATTGGAACCCGAATGGGATTTGTCCTTTCAATTGGTATTTGGTCATTGGCGACTATTGCCCATGCTTTTGCCCAAGGGTTATTAATGTTCAGTCTTGTGCGGTCAATCTTGGGTATTGCTGAGGCTGGCAACTGGCCGGGAGCAACTAAAGGAAATGCCGAGTGGTTTCCTACTGACGAACGTGCCTTGGCCCAGGGTATCTTCAATTCGGGTGCTGCCATCGGTGGTATCATCTCAATCCCCCTGATTGCTTATTTGAGTGTTCATTTCTCTTGGCAAATCATTTTTGTCATCGTTGGTTTGGTTGGTCTATTTTGGGTAGTTCCATGGGTAGTTTTGGTTAAAGCCCCCCCCAAAAAACATCCTTGGATTACTGATGAAGAGCGTGAATACATTCTCACTGGTCAACAATCCGATCAGGCCACTAACAGCAGTGAAGTTCAGGCACTGAGTTACAAAGAAGTACTATCACATAAAGAAAGCTGGGGTGTGATTATATCTTCAGCAGCAATAGATCCTATCTGGTGGTTGTTTGTTTTTTGGATTCCCATTTATCTTTTTGAAGTTTATGGAATGGATGTGAAAACAATCGGTATATACGGCTGGGTTCCTTATGTTGGCGCTATGTTTGGTGCTTGGGCAAGTGGCTTGTTTGCAAAAAATAGATTACAGAATGGTTGGTCTATCAATAAAACCCGTAAAACGATCATTGGTCTGGGTTGCCTAATTATGTTGCCTACACTTTTGGCCATGTCATCTCCCGGTGAACCGGCTAATGCTGTTGTCTTGATGGCTATTATCTTGTTTGGTTTTCAACTAGCTATTAATAATATCCAAACACTTCCGAGTGATTTCTTTGGCGGAGGATCTGTCGGCACATTATCTGGTGTTGCGGGTATGTCAGCCAAACTCACAGTTGCTGCTCTTACCTCTCTGATTCCATGGCTCACTGCTGGTGGTAATTACACTCCGGCCTTTGTTATTGGCGCAGCTCTAGCGTTAGTTACATTTATTAGTGTCGTTGTTTTGTGTCCTGACATTAGACCGATAACTAAAAACACAACATCTGAACAAAAAGGAAGCAATTATGAATAATCCAACAATCGGTTTCATTGGTCTCGGCCTGATGGGCGGTAATATGGTGTCCAATTTACTCGAACTTGGACACGATCTCGTAGTTATGGATCTGAATAGTGATGCGGTAGCATCTGTTGTTGAACGGGGCGGAAAGGCCGCAACAAGTGGTCGTGAGTTAGCTGAACAATCAGACATCATTATGCTGTGTTTGACCACTTCTAACGTTGTCGAAAAGCTTATGTATACCGATGATGGTATTTTGGCAGGTATTAAATCTGGTGCCATTGTTATTGATTTCGGTACATCCATTCCTGCGTCAACTCGTGCCATTGGTGCTGATTTGGCTAAAAAGGGATGTGGTATGGTTGATGCGGCACTGGGTCGCACACCTGAGCATGCCAAAACTGGTCACTTAAATATTATGGCTGCAGGTGACAAGGACCATTTTCAGAAAGTAAAACCCATACTAGATCAACAAGGAGAAAATATATTCTACCTAGGCGCACTAGGCGCTGGTCACACAACTAAGTTAATCAATAACTTTATGGGTATGACAACAGTTTGTGCGATGTCTCAAGCCTTTGCGGTCGCTGAAAGATCGGGTGTTGATAGGCAACAATTGTTCGACATCATGTCTACAGGTCCATCCAGTTCTCCATTTATGCAATTTTGTAAAAACTATGCAGTTGATGGAGTGAGTGATCTAGGCTTTTCGATTGCTAATGCCAATAAAGATCTAGGTTATTTTTTGAAAATGGTAGAAGACTTGGGTACTTCGTCATTAATAGCTGAGGGAACTTCAAGTAACTTAAATGCCGCAGTTGAATCGGGCATGAGCAATGCTTTTGTTCCGGAAATCTATGATTACTTTTTAAATTTAGAAGCAAATTAACTAATCGTAAACAGTAAGAGAGTTCAATATTGTGGGCAAACAATCCATTGCAGTTATTGGTGAGTGTATGATCGAGCTTAGTAATTCAGCCGCGTTGGCTGAAGGCTCTATTCGCTCAATGAATATGTCATTCGGAGGCGACACATTAAATTGTGCACTTTATATGGCTCGTCTCGGTGGGAATGTCGACTACGTTACCGCTCTTGGTGATGATGACTTAAGTCAATGGATGATCTCTGCCTGGAAAGCGGAGGGTATTCATTGCGATTCAGTTAAAATTGAACAGGATGGTTTGCCTGCTCTGTATATGATTGTTAATGACCCGTCTGGTGAGCGATTTTTTCATTATTGGAGAAACAACTCACCAGCTCGCAGGTTACTTGATAATCCCACAACCGCAGCCTCATTATTTAATCGATTGAATAAACATCAATATGTTTTTCTATCTGGAGTAACACTGGCCATTTATAGTGATCAAGCACTCGATAGATTGTTTCAATGGCTTGGTGAATATCGAGAGATAGGTGGGCGGGTTGTGTTCGATGGCAATTTTCGGCCAAGGCTGTGGTCTTCATTAGATCGTGCTCGTGAAGTCTATGAAACCATGTATCGAGTCAGTGACCTGGTACTCTCTACAAATGATGACGAACGTGCGCTGTTTAGTGACTTGGATGATTCTTCTATTTTGTTGCGGCTCAGTGGCTACGGCATAGGAGAAATTGTTTTGAAACAAGGAGAACTGGGTTGTACTGTGGTGAATTCTAATGAAACCCATCATATACCTGCTAACGCTGTTACTGTTGTTGACACTACATCTGCTGGTGACTCCTTTAATGCCGGGTATTTGACATCACGTATGAATGGTTTGTCAGTTAAGACTGCCGCTGAGGCCGGTCATCGACTAGCCAGTGTCGTTATCCAGCATAAGGGTGCAATTATCCCCATAGATGCAATGCCCGTTATTAATTAGGTTTGAAAATGTTGCTACGAAATTTTGTCCTTTGCTTGGTTTTAGTATTCTCTAACATCCTCTCAATCTCAGCGAATTCAGCAGAGCGTCCTGGGCTGATATTAACGGCAGAGGGTGTTAAATCAATTAGAGAAAATCTAGGACGGCTGCCTCTTTTTGATCACTCTGTAGCACTAGCTCGCGAAGTCGTTGAAAGTGAAATTTCAGCAGGTATAGATACGCCAATCCCCAAGGATTATTCGGGGGGATATACTCACGAGCGACATAAGAAAAATTTTTACGTAGCACAGCAGGCCGGTGCGCTTTATCTCATCACGCAAGATGAACGATATGCAAAGTATGTACGAGATATGCTTTTTCAATATGAAGCAATGTACTCCGATTTGCCTGTTCACCCTAAACCTCGTTCCTATGCAAGAGGTAAATTATTTTGGCAATGTTTAAATGATAGTAATTGGTTGTTCTATATGGCTCAGGCTTACGACGCTATTTATGATTACTTGTCAGAAAGTGAACGTAATCAGTTAAATAGCAACCTTTTTAGGCCATTTGCAGATTTTATATCTTTGGATAACCCGCAATTTTTTAATCGCATTCATAACCATAGTGCCTGGGGAAATGCTGCTGTAGGTATGATTGGCCTTGTTATGGGTGATCAGGATTTGATCAATCGAGCACTTTATGGATTATCTAGTCATGATGGTGTTGATATGTTGGCTAAAGATAATGATGGAGGATTTATTTATTCACCAGATGGTCGAGCCGGTTTCTTGGCAAATCTTGAAGAGCCCTTTTCACCTGATGGGTACTTTACAGAAGGGCCATACTACCAGCGTTATGCTACGTATCCATTTATTGTGTTTGCTGTTGCAATGCACAATGTAAGACCGGAATTAAAGGTTTTAGAGCATAAAAATAAGGTTTTATTGAAGAGTGTATACACTTTATTGAATCTGACTGACGCTGATGGTGAATTCTTTCCTTTGAATGACGGCCAAAAAGGTATGTCTGTAGCAAATGGAAGTTTGATTTCTGCCGTTAATATTGCCTACTTTTATGGTAACCAAGATCCGAGCTTAATCAGTATTGCTGAACAACAGGGGCGAGTAATGCTGGATCATTCTGGCTTGACCGTAGCAATTGCTAGCCGTGACAGTCTAAGTTCTGAGTTTACAAAGTCCTCAGTCAACTATTCGGATGGTCCCCTGGGTCAGCAAGGCGGTGTGGCTATCTTGCGTTACGGCAAAGAGGATTTAACTACCGTTTTTAAATATTCTGCTCATGGTCTAAGCCATGGTCATTACGACAAATTATCATATTCACTTTATGCTAATGGCACCGAAGTTATACAGGATTATGGACTGGTCCGTTTCGTAAATATTGAACAAAAAGGTGGTGGTAATTACCTGCCTGAGAATAATACATGGGCAAAACAGACAATTGCTCATAATACTTTGGTTCAAGACGAGATATCTCATTTTGGTGGACAGTATGATGTGAGTAGTCAGCATCATTCTGAACTTAACTTTTTCGATGCAAGTAAACCAAATATCCATATTGTGAGTGCGAAGGAGAACAACGCCTATCCAGGAACCTCAATGTTGCGGACTTTGGCACAAATAAAATTGCCTGAATTAGACAATGCTGTTCTTATCGATATTTTTAAGGCTTCATCGGATGGCGAACATCAATACGACCTGCCACTACAATTTCTAGGACAAGTCATTGAAACTTCAGCAAAAACTTCAATGTCAGAAACACTCGCTCCTATGGGTGCAGATAATGGGTATCAGCACCTTTTTAAAGAAGCCACAAGTATTGCCACTGCTGGAACGCAGTACATGACATGGATGAATTCGGGTCGATTTTATACTATGACCACGGAATCAATGGTTGATGATGAGTGGATCTATACTCGATTGGGAGCAAAAGATCCTAATTTCAATTTACGTAGGGATGCCGCCCTGATTATAAGAAGAAAAGGAGTGGGCAATACAGTTTTTGCTTCATTAATCGAACCACACGGTAGCTACAGTTTTGTGACAGAAGGGTCCAATAGTCCTCGCCCGCACATATCTTCGCTTAAGGTAGAACATCACGATTCCGATTACACTGCTGTCTCGTTTACCAGTCCGAAACAAAAATATATTTTAGTAATCTCGAACGATTCTGCGAATGAAAGTGAATCGCACTCGATAATTATCAATGGTGAATTAGTTAAATGGGATGGGCCTTATTTTTTGAGCCCATATAATATTAATTAATTTTCATTTGATTATGTTTTTTTGTTGGAGGTCGACGTACTGAGATAAAAAATCGTTTTACGATTTGGGCATCGTCTTGAACACTTTTGGTCGAAGACCTAATTACTCGCAACAAGCGATTGTGATTAATCCAGTACTCATCGTCACCATACATTTTGACGAGCAATCGATTAACTACATTTTGCTTGAGGTTGTGATTTATCTCAGGGTTGAATTCGTCGCGCAGAGATTGCATCAGTTGCTGCCTGAATTGCTCGCCGGCAGGGGTGATATGCCCCTGCGGCGTTTGTCCTCGCCATTGCCACGGCGTTCCACGAGGCCTTTAGATTCAAGGTCGTTCACCCGCGCCGTCACTAATGAGCGCTCTATACCGTAAAATTGGGATGGCACTCGATATGACTTTGAGACCTAATTTACCCAGCCAAATTGACGACTTTTTCACCGCTTTTTTGTATCATGCGCGCCTTTAGCTCAACCCACTAGCTACCACCATGTCTAAAATTGTTGTTTGCGCCCTGTATCGCTTTGTTCGCCTGGATAATTATGAGGCCCTGCGTGGGCCGTTGTTGGCGCTGATGGAAGAATACGATGTGCGTGGTACGCTGCTGTTAGCTAATGAAGGGGTTAACAGCACCATTGCAGGCACTCGCCAAGGTATCGATGCGGTAGTGGCATGGCTGCGTAGTGATGAGCGCTTGGCGCCGCTAGATACCAAAGAGTCGCTCCACGACGAAATTAATACATCTAATGAAAAGGGGTTACGGATTCCACCCGGTATTCAAGCGGAGCTAGGGAAAATATATGCCGAACAACAAAACCCCGAAATGGCGATGAGTATGCTTCGTGCTGAAATGGAAACGTATCCTGAATCTGCGGTATTGCTTCAAAGAGTTATAGATCAAGCCAATGGAGGGCAGTAGCGATGAAGAAGATTATTTTATTCATTCTTTCGGTAGTCATGGTCGGTTGTTCCACGCCCTAAACTAAACGTCAGGCATTCCCCAAAATGTATGATTCCTCATTGAAACCGGTGTCTATGGTAGTTGTGCCGGCCATTAATAACTCTACTGCAGCAGATGCGACTAATTTAATCGTTTCAACCCTGACGGTACCTTTCGCCGATCATGGTTATTATGTACTGCCCATGAGTATTGTTGATGACATCTTTAAAAATGAGGGTATTACTGATGGCTCTCAATTAGTTGGTATGGACGCCTCCGTTTTTAGAGATAATTTTGGTGCGGATTCTGTGCTATATGTGACTATCGAAGAATGGGACACAAATTATATTGTGATTGCGGCTAACGTTACTGTGGCTATGAAGTATGTATTGGTGTCTACCAAAACAAATGAAGTGCTTTGGTCTTACCAAGCCAAGCAGGTGGTCGATACGGCAGGTGATTCTTCTGGCAATCTAATCGTGGATCTGATCAAAACTGCTGTACAAACCGCAATGACAGATTACGTCCCAATTGCCTATCGTGTGAATAATATGGCTGTTACCTCTCTGCCTTATGGGGTTTATCATCCTCAGAATGGTCAGGATGCAGAGGCGGCTGTGGTTTCTAAGGCTGCCCGTGAAGGTGCATTAGCACAAGAGTAATTCTCACCATCTTTCGCCGTTTGCAAGCAATCGCCTCCCGCATGACGGAGTAACGTTTTGGGAGGCATGTCGAAAGACATGGCGACTTGCGCTTTAACCCTAATATGACAAGTGGCTAATAGCTTCTGGCGTTTTTGTTTTTTCTTTTAGCCAAAAATAGCCTGTAACTTTTGGTACAACGGTTTCAGTCGGCCATATTGAAGGCTTACCACCTCTCGATAAATTCTGGCGTAAAAAGCGGCGTGTTCAGGGTTGGGCTCAAAGCGCTGAGTAGTGCCGGTCATGGCGTTACTGGCGGCTTCAATGCTGGGGTAAAACCCCAGACTACTGGCACCAATAATTGCCGCGCCTAACCCACTGGCTTCAAAGGTCGAGGGCCTTTCACAGGGGCAGTTTAGAACATCTGCCATGATCTGCATTACGCCATCGCTTTGTGAGCCTCCACCGGCAACTCGGCAGGTATGAATGGTCTGTTTGCCGCGTTTTTCAAGGAGCTCTTTGCCGTTTTTCAGTCCGTAGGCGAGCCCCTCGATGAGCGCGCGATAAATATGCGCTTGGTTGTGTGCGTCATTAAAGCCAATGAGGCTACCTCGGGCTTCAGGTCCAGGCTCGCCGAGACCTGGGTTCCAGTAGGGCTGCATAATCAGGCCTGAAGCGCCTGGCTGAGTGTTATTGAGATGTGCCTCGAATAATTGTTCTGCGCTTTTACCCTGTCTATTGGCCTGTTGTTGTTCATGTTGGCCAAGGAGTGTTTTGAACCAGCTGACCATCCAGAAACCACGGAATATCTGAATTTCCAGATTAAAAACACCGGGTAAGGCAGCTGGGTAGGGCGGGATGAAGGGGCGCGGTTCTAAATAACGATGATGGGTCACGTTAATAGTCGCGGTGGTACCGCAGGAAATACTCGCCATGCTTGGTTCAATGCAACCACTTCCTAGGACTTCACAGGCTTTGTCAGCGGCACCGGCAATCACGGGTGTGCCGGCGAGAATGCCAGTATCCGCCGCACATTGGGGTGTGATGTGGCCAAGTATGTCGCCGGTGGACACAAGTTGTGGTAACTGCGAGCGAGCAACGGGCATGCAGGCCCATTTCCAGTCGTTGGCAGCACACCAGTCTTGGTTTTTGTAATCGAAAGGTATAAAGCCTACTTGGTTGCCCACACTGTCGGCGATTTTGCCGGTGAGCTTGTAGTTTAGATATCCTGAAAGCATGAGGTAGTAAGCGGTGTTTTCCCAAATAGCTGGCTGATGTTGCTGAATCCAGTTGATTTGGCAGGCGCTTTCAAGCGCATCGATAGTGTTTTTTAGCCCCAGTAGTTTGAACAAAACTCGCCACACAAAGGGGCGTTTTGATCGCACCTCAGCGCGGCGTTGGTCGGCCCAAATAATGGCAGGGCGAAGGGGGTTACCTTGTGTGTCTAAGTTGATCATGGTGGCGCGTTGGGTGGTGAGCACCACGCCCGCCACTTGTTCAGGTTTCACGACCGCCTTTTGCCAGAGCTGTTGGCAGGCGCTGCCCATGACGTCGTAAAAGCTCTCCACGTTATGTTCCATCCAGCCTTCTTGAGGTGAGCTATAGGCATCTAGAGGGAGTTGTGCTTTATCAATCAAGTGACCAAGTCGGTCAAACACCAGAGCGCGAAGACTCTGGGTGCCTGCGTCGATGGTTAAGATCAGATCCTTATTCATGGGTTTCCTCGTCGCACTATGGGATGAGATTGCCAGGGTTGAGTAGGTCTTGCGGGTCTATCGCTTGCTTCAATGTGCGAAGTAGCGACACGCCAACACTGCCTAACTCAAGTTCAAGGTAGGGCTTACGCAAACGACCGGTACCATGATGGTGTGCAATACCCCCACCCGCAGCGGCAGTAGCGTGTAATGTTTTGTGCCAGCACTCAAAATACAGGGCTTCCATGTCGGCCACATTGTCTGGTTTGCAGGCGAAGGTAAAGTATAAATTGATGCCTGAGCGGTATACGTGTGAGCTATGTGCTGAAGCATTGATAACAAACGGTACGGTATTTAGGGCGTTGATCACTTGCTGATAAATATGTTCAATCTGTTGCCAAGTGCCGGATACTTCGATGGTATCGGCGATCCAGCCCATATCAAAAAGGTCCTGCCAATCGGGGACGTGATTGCGCCGTTCCAACCAGTCTTTGGCCGCTTGTGAATCTGCACACTTTAAACCATTGGCAAGCGCAATGCTTTCAACGGAGTTTAGTTCAGCATTTACCCGGTCCGCTGGACCCTCGTGCACCATCAGTAATAATCCGCAACCACTGAGAACGTAGTCTGGAAATAGTCTGATGACTTCAGAAGCGTCGTATTGGCGCATGACAGGAGGGCGCCAGTCGGCCTGAACGATGTGGCGCTGAGCGTTAAACCCTGCGGACATTGTCGGCACATAGTAGGCACTGAAAGCGCGTGTTTCAGGTTGTTTACGAAGCGATAGGGTGACTTGGGTAATGATCCCCATGGTGCCTTCCGCCCCCATAAAAAGGTGCCTTAGGTCAGGGCCAGCTGCCGCACGAGGAGCTTTTCCAAGTGTGACGATATCACCATTCGGCAACACCACCTCTATGGCATAAATGATGTCTTCGATGTTGCCATAGGCTGTTGAAAACTGCCCTGACGCGCGGGTAGATACCCAGCCGCCAACACTGCTAATGGCAATAGACTGCGGCCAGTGACCGATGGTGAGTCCAAGCTTGGCAACAGCTTCCTCTGCTTCGAGGCCATTAATTCCCGCTTCGAACGTGGCGAGTAAATCCATGCTATTAATGTCACACACCTTATTCATACTGCCCATATCGAGCAGAATATCTTCGGGAGTGGTTTCTATACCGCCACAGACGCCACTGCCTAAACCAAAAGGCACCACGCTAAGTGTGTGTTCACTGGCAAACCGCATTAATACCTGAACATCGGCGCTGCAAGAGGGTCTGACGATGCAAGCAGGACGTTCGATCGTCTGCGCTTGCCAGTCACGATAGTGCTTAATGCACCAGCGGTCGAAACGATGGGCGTCGAGGTCATCGTGTTGATCGATGACCTTGTAGGGCAGCAGGGATTTAAGTCTTTCTAGCAGTGATGTGTGCATGATGTTGTTATCTCATTTTTGTCGTTATGTTTTGCAAGCTGTTTTGATGAATCTTGAGGCAATGATCAATTTCTTGTTGTTGGCGTGTCTTTGACCAGCCTAACAGCTGTGCCATGATAGCGGCGGCAGGCGCCAGACAGGACATGCCGGCATCTAGATCAAACCATGCGCGGCTACTGCGGCGAACCCAATAGTCCTCTAGTCGCACAGCGCCTTCAACCAATACTGCAAAGTTAATCTCTGCGGCTAAGTCGCCCCCCATGTCACAAATAGTGGCCGTTTCAAAACCATAGCGCGGCGTTAACCATTTTGGTAAGACGTTGTTTGATGTGTCATGGGTTTGCCTGCCTCCTGGCAGAGGCGTGTTGGCGGTACGGCAGGGCAGCGCATTAAACGCCCCCAGGGCTATCACTTTGTCGACAACGCGCTCCGCCATAGCGCGATAGGCAGAGAGTTTTCCCCCAGCTATGCTGAGAACGCCAAGCGCCCCCACCCAAATTTCATCTTTACGGGAAATTTCAGTGGCTTTTTGATCCATACTCCCCACCAGTGGGCGAACCCCTGACCAAACGGCCACAACATCCTCGCTACTTAGCGGATTGCTGGGGAAATATGGTCGGAATGCCTCAAATAAATATTCAACATCGCGTTGGTAAATGTCTGGCCAATATTCATGCTTGGGGTAAAACTCATCCGTGGTGCCAAGGTAGGTCGTATCGCCTTTGGGGACGGCAAAGATTGTTCTCTTATCGGCAGCGTAAATCACAACGGTGTGATTAATGGGTAATTTTTCACGTGCTACAACGACATGAATGCCGCGACTCAAAGCCAGTCGTGCTGCTTGCGCAGGGTTTTCTTGCTGGCAAATATGGTCGACCCATGGCCCTGCGGCATTCACCACCATCTTCGCATTCAGAGTAATATTGCTTTGGTCTTCAGGTAGCTGTGACGTGCCATGTAGAGTGGTCAGTGCCCCCTGTTTGGTTATGCTGTCTACGCGATAATAGTTCGCGATCACCGCCCCCGCCTCTTTGGCAGAGCGGAGTGTCGCTAGGGTAAGACGTGCATCATCGGTTAAGTACTCGGTGTATACCAATGCGCAGTAAACCCCTTCGGTATTGAATTGGGGTTCTTTCTGTTGCAGTTCTGCGACCGACCACATGGCATGGCGGTCTTGCTTGGCGACCCGACCAAAATATTCGTAAATGGATAGGGCGACACGCAGTTTAAAAGATTCAGCCCAAGAGCGAGCGATAAGTATGAACTGACTTTTTTCTGCTAAATGCGGTGCTATGTGATGAACCGCGGTGCGTTCAGCAACGCTTTCCTTCATCACTTGAAGCTCGCCACTGAGTAAATAGCGCAGCCCACCATGGATCATTTTTGAGCTTTTACTACTGGTACCGCTGGCAAAATCTTGTGCTTCTAGCAAGGCCACTTTTAAGCCGCGCATGGCTGCGTCCCTAGCAATGCCCGCGCCGGTAATGCCACCGCCGATGACGGCGAGATCGAATGTGTTTTTTTCCAGTTGTGTTTTAAGCGCAGGGCGGTCAAAGCATTGTAAGGCAGAGGTATTGTTCATGGTTTACACGTCATTTAGGAAGAGCGTTGTTTTTAGCGAGTCTAACAAGTATGGTAAGGTGTGTTTGTCTAAATTTAGACATTATTGATTAAATACGTAGCGGGGGTATCAGCGTGGAACATACAGCAGATTTAGCCATGTTTTTGCAAAGTATCCCTGTGTTTGATCAACTATCGTTGACAGCTTGCCAGGCGCTTCTCCAGAAGAGCCCTATCGAACGATTTGAAAAAAGACAAACATTACAGCGCAGTGGAGAACCCCATCATCACTTGTACGTGGTCATAACAGGCAAGCTCGAGATGGTTGCTACCTCTACAGATGGGGAAGAAATGACCATAGCCGTGTTAGGTCCCAAAAGCATGAGTAGTTGGGTGGCGCTGTATTTAGACGGGGGCGCACACCGTGATTTAATCGCCGCCCCAGATACACGCGTGCTGGCTATCCCCTCACAAGTATTAAGACAGTTATTGATCAACCAGCCCGAATTGTACCCACGGGTTTTGCAATACGAAGGTAGGCGTTTCAGGGCAGCGCTGGATTTGACCCAGTTAGTGCTAAATCCTAAGCGCACGCATCGTTTAGCAACGCATTTGTTGATGCTAGTGGAGATCAGTGGCGATATCAGTGAGCGTCCAAAGATATTGCTTACCCATCAGCAGTTACAAAAGATTGCTAATTGCTCGAGGCAAGTACTGCATCAAAGTTTAAAAACACTACAGGGCGTTGGGGTGATTCGCCAAGCCTATGGATATATCGAGGTGCTCGACAAGGAGGGTTTAAAAAGCTATTCATTAACCTAATGGTGCTTTTATTATGCCGTTAAACATTTCGTGATACGTTCTAGACATCTTTACAGGCTGTTTGGTATTAAAGTTATTAACAAAGAAGGGAGGCTCGAAGTTGCTTAAATCACGTCAGGCATTCCCCAAAATGTATGATTCCTCATTGAAACCGGTGTCTATGGTAGTTGTGCCGGCTATTAATAACTCTACTGCAGCAGATGCGACTAATTTAATCGTTTCAACCCTGACGGTACCTTTCGCCGATCATGGTTATTATGTACTGCCCATGAGTATTGTTGATGACATCTTTAAAAATGAGGGTATTACTGATGGCTCTCAATTAGTTGGTATGGACGCCTCCGTTTTTAGAGATAATTTTGGTGCGGATTCTGTGCTATATGTGACTATCGAAGAATGGGACACAAATTATATTGTGATTGCGGCTAACGTTACTGTGGCTATGAAGTATGTATTGGTGTCTACCAAAACAAATGAAGTGCTTTGGTCTTACCAAGCCAAGCAGGTGGTCGATACGGCAGGTGATTCTTCTGGCAATCTAATCGTGGATCTGATCAAAACTGCTGTACAAACCGCAATGACAGATTACGTCCCAATTGCCTATCGTGTGAATAATATGGCTGTTACCTCTCTGCCTTATGGGGTTTATCATCCTCAGAATGGTCAGGATGCAGAGGCGGCTGTGGTTTCTAAGGCTGCCCGTGAAGGTGCATTAGCACAAGAGTAATT
This sequence comes from Cellvibrionales bacterium, assembly GCA_024639455.1. Lineage (GTDB taxonomy): Bacteria > Pseudomonadota > Gammaproteobacteria > Pseudomonadales > JAHEIH01 > JAHEIH01. The sequence continues at coordinate 48,827 of JAHEIH010000027.1, read as the reverse complement.
CTCACCATCTTTCGCCGTTTGCAAGCAATCGCCTCCCGCATGACGGAGTAACGTTTTGGGAGGCATGTCGAAAGACATGGCGACTTGCGCTTTAACCCTAATATGACAAGTGGCTAATAGCTGATGGCTTTTGGTTTATGATAATGTAAATCAATCTTAATTCTAATAAATGTAGGTTTTCATATGCCTTTGACGCCACAGCAGCAAATTGACGCCGCTCCCATGAGCCCCGCTCAAATTATTGTTACTCTTCTCGGGGTGTTGTTATTTGCTTTGGACGGTTTTGATGTGATGGCCATTAGCTTTGCGGCGCCCGGTATTGCGAATGAATGGGGGATAAATCGCGCGGCATTGGGTGTTGTGTTGTCCATGGAGCTGATCGGTATGTCGGTTGGCTCAATTTTGATAGGTGGCTTGGCAGATAAATATGGTCGGCGCACCTCTATTTTTGCATGCCTATTGATCATGGGCGGCGGCATGGGCTTAACGGCGATGGCAGAGGATGTCACCACCTTATCGCTGTTGCGGTTCATTACTGGCATTGGTATTGGTGGGCTTCTCCCGGCAGTGGCGTCAATTGTGCCTGAATTTGCCAATAATAAGCACCGCGCGATGTTAGTGAGCTTTGCCGCGTCAGGCTTTAGTTTGGGGACGGTGTTGGGTGGCATGGTGGTCACCGAGCTTTTACAGGTATATAGCTGGCGCTCAATTTTTGTGTTCGGTGCCATTGTGACACTATTGTCCATTCCGCTAGTGTATTTTTTGTTGCCTGAGTCAATTGCCTTTTTATGCCAAAGCCATCGTCGCAATGCTTTGTCGCAGGTAAATCAGGTATTAGTTAGGCTGCGATTGTCCCCAGTGGAAGCGTTGCCTGAGTTACCGAAACCAAAAAACGAGAAGCAGCTAAATTGGTTGAATCTGTTTAAAGGCAATAATCTTATTGCGACAGTATGTCTGTCATTGATGTACTTGGGCCACATGATGACGTTTTATTTTATCGTTAAGTGGACGCCTAAGATCGTTGTCGATATGGGGTACCCAGCTGCACAAGCCGGCGGAGTGCTTATATGGGTGAGCGTGGGTGGATTTTTGGGGTCGTTGTTATTTGGTACCTTTACTCGCTGGATCTCGCCGCGCAATCTCACGTTGTTTATGTTATTGATGTCGATTGTCTCGATCATCGCGTTTGGCAATGTAGGGAATCAAATTGACGTGTTGTCTGTGATTGCCTTTATTGCTGGGCTGTTCACAACATCGGCGATTGCGGGTTTCTATACGCTTATGGCCGACGCGTTTTCTACCGATGTGCGCGCGGGTGGTACCGGGTTTGTGATCGGTGTGGGCCGCACTGGTGCGGCAATTAGTCCAATTATGGCAGGTATTTTGTTTGCTGCGGGAAGTGGTTTATCGTCCGTGGCGTTTTTGATGGCCTGCGGTTCCGTATTGGCGATATTATCCGTATTAACTTTGGTGTCTAAGCAGCGGTCAGCCGCTGCAGAGGCTGACCTCGTCTGATCAGATCGTAGCGCCGTCAGCCGCTTCTCTGTCCGCTAAGCGCTGCACGATGCGGCGCATCATCACCGATTGGCGGTCGCCGGCAAAGATCGTCTCGCGACATTCGTGCTGATCTTTATCCATCATGTCTTGCAACAATTTGGTGGTCTCCATATCCTCGACAAAAGCTTGGGTAAGGTTGTTTTCTAGCAGTTCATCGATGTCGGGGCGCTTGAGGTCGTAATTACGCGCTAGCAACCAGTAGTAATGGGTGGTTTTATCCGTCTCTGGTGTCAGGTAGTGCGAAATAATAAAGCTGTAATCTTGCTGTACATTTGGATCGGCCGCAGCAGCCTCTGGATCGATAGTCAAACTTATATACGAGTAGTTAAGCGCGGTCGATTTGAAGTAGCCAATCGATGACATGTGGTAATCGTGTGCGCCGATGCTGTCGCTGGTGTGCGGACTATAAAGTGCCGTTTTATGGAAGTAGTGACCGGTGATGGTGCGTTCGTACTCCAGGCCATCGTCGATTTCGCGTATGTCTAAATCTTCACGCGCAAACTCGGGCGGATACCCCAGCGTGTGCTCGTGCAGGTAGGGAATGTGGGTGAGATCGCAAAGGTTTTCCGCCATGAACATGATATTCCCTGGCACGTCCATGCGCCCAATGATCAGGTCCCAATCGCCTTCGGTAAATGGCAGGTGGTGTAGTTTGCTTTCATCGGGTGCTTCATCCGCCATCCATACCCACACGAACGGACCATACTCTTTAACAGCATATTTGCGTAAGCCACCCCTGGGACACATGTCTTGTGATGGCACGTTGACAAAATTTCCGTCTGAATCAAAGGTTGCCCCGTGGTAGCGGCAGCGAATGTTATCGCCTTCACGAATGCTTTCAGACATGGGGAATGAACGGTGCGGACAGCGATTTTGCATTAACACTGGCTCGCCGGCTGTGGTGCGGTAGCGCACCAGTGAGCGGTTCATAATGACGATTTCGTCGAGTTCTTCGTTGAAATCTTCCCGCAAACCTGCCACGTACCATTGTCTTTTAATAGGTGGGGTACGGTAGTCGGCCATGCCCAGCCGGTTAGGTGTTCTTGCGGATGTCATACCATCTGTCCTGCGGGGTTGAGGCGGGTTACGCCTCGTTTTTTAGATATAACCTTGTTGCAATTGTTTCACGGCATAGTCCACCGCGCGTGCGGTTAGTGCCATAAAGGTCAGCGATGGGTTAACGCAAGACGCTGACGCCATCGCAGCACCGTCCGTGACAAACAAGTTGGGCACGTCATGCGCTTGGTTCCAGCCGTTTAGTACGGAGGTGTTGGGGTCGCGACCCATTCGCGCGGTACCCATCTCGTGTATCGATTCTCCTGCCAACCCTGTGCTGTTAAAGCTACGCACACCCACGGCGCCCGCCGCTGTAAGTATCGCTTCGCCTTCTTTCATGATGTCTTCGCGGATCATGTCTTCGTTCTTGCCCCACGTAAAGTCAAACTTGATTTGGGGGATGCCGAAGCGGTCTTTCTTATTTTCCAATAACACCATGCGGTTGTCTTTATTGGGCAAACACTCGCCAAAACCGCCAAGGTACATCATCCAGGGGCCTGGGGTGCGTAGGCTGTGTTTGAAGTCTGCGCCGAAGCCAGGGGTGTTCATCGCTTGGCCCATCAGGCCTGGGCGCATCGCACCCCCTTGGTAGTTATAGCCGCGTAGGTATTCTTTTTCCTGGCCGTTGACGTTTTGAAAGCGTGGAATATAAATGCCGTTGGGGCGATTACCAAAGTCGATCTTGTCTTCGAAGCCCATGAAGAAGCCCATAGCACCAGTGGCATAGGTGTGGTCCATCAAGTAGCGACCCAGTGAATCGCTGCGGTTAGCCAAGCCTGTAGGGAAGGCTTCAGATTTTGAGTTCATCAAAATCTGGGTGCTACCAATCGTCGAGGCACACACGAACACCAATTTACTGGTGTAGCGGGTCTTCTGTAAGCTGTTGGCGTCGATTACGCGAACACCGCTGGCACGCTTCGTCGCGGGATCGTAATCAATGCCTTCGACCACGGCGTCTGATACCAGCGTCAAATTACCGGTAGCGCGCGCGGCGGGTAGGGTAGAGCTCTGGGTTGAGAAGTAGGCGCCCGCTGAGCAGCCACGGTGGCATGGGCCGCAGTAATGGCACTCGCCGCGACCATTTTTGGGTTCAGTTTGAACGGCTACTCGGCCGATGGTCATCATACGGTCGTCAAAGGTTTCTGCCATTTTACCTTTGACGTGTTTTTCCACCACGTTCATGTTCATTGGCTTTTGGAACACGCTGTCCGGTAGTTGCGGTAAGCCTTCGGCTTGTCCGCTGACACCGACAAACTTTTCTACATAACTGTACCAAGGCTCGATGTCGTTGTAGCGAATCGGCCAATCGACGCCGTGACCGTCTTTTTTGTTCGCTTCAAAGTCGAGATCACTCCAGCGGTATACTTGGCGGCCCCAGAGAAGGGATTTTCCCCCAACCACGCCGGCGCGGAACCATGTGAATCCGTTCGGGTTGGCGTAGGGGTTTTTCTTGTCGTTGTTATAAAAGTGACGGGTAGTTTCGTCGAACGCATATTGCTTGCTTTGTACTTCGTATTCATCCGCATATAGATCGCGCAAGGGTTTGTTGCGGTAGGGGACTTCCCAAGGCTTTTTGTGCTCGCCTACATAGTCCTGTACGTGTTCTACCATGCGGCCACGGTCTAGCATCAATACTTTAAGGCCTTTCTCGGTCAGCTCTTTAGCGGCCCAGCCACCGGTAACACCTGAGCCAATCACGATGGCGTCGAATTGTGTGGTTTGTGTGGTCATTGTTTTTATTCCTTAAGACACAAAGCGGCGACCGAAATCGGCGTAGTTTAAGTCGCCGTCGTAGCGGCCTGGCATGGGCTTGTAGATCTGCTCTTGTTTACAGCCGATCTCTGAGGTGTAGTAACCCGTTACCACTAATTCCTTAAGCTTTTTAAAGAAGGGGGCATTGGGGTCGTCTTTGCTGCCAAACAGTGAAAAACCTGCAGGTGCTTTGTATTCGCTGGCGATGTGTTCCTGCTCAGTAAGCAGCGCGACACGTAAATCTTCCGAGGCTTGGTAGTAAGACACGCCCTCTTTTTTTTGGGCGTCGCGCTCTAGCGAAGCAAGGCCGGCGAAGAAAATCTCGCGTTCATCGTCCTTGTACCACTCGGTCAAAATGGTCTCGATAAATTCAGGTACGCCGGCGGCGATGGCGCCGGGGGTGTCGGTGGTAGGGATGAACATCTCGGCCAGCATAGCAATGTTTTTGGATTGCTCGGCGCTCAAGCTAACGTTGGGCAGGGTGCCAGGTTTTACACCAGCCATCAAAGCTTGGCTTAGTGAAGCGCTAACGCCGGTGCCGAGCACCATGGCGGACAGTTTTAGAATTTCGCGACGATTCATGGAGGAGTCCTTATTCTGGTATTTATCGCTTGATAGTAAACGTTTAGCCAAACGGGTAAAAACTGATTTCCCGATTTGCCGCGCTAACCTGACAACTCAGCCAAATTATGCGGTTACCAATTTATAATTGGAAAGTAGTCGCCCCTGAGCTTTTCTCTACTACACTATTTCAAGGTACTTAATGCACTAGCGAGACAGCGATGAATAGTGATAACGCCGCGCGAATAGTTAAGCGCAACAATGTCAAGGTCGTGGGTGATGGGAGCCGAGTGGCCATGATGGCGCACGGCTTTGGATGCGACCAAACCATGTGGCGCTTCTTGATGCCATTATTGGAACAGGAATTTCGGTTGGTGCTTTTTGATTACACCGGCTGCGGCCAATCGGATCCGAATTGCTACGATCGAGACAAATACCATACCTTGCACGGCTACGCTCAGGATTTGATCGACGTCTGTGACGCCTTGTCGCTCGAGTCAGTTGTATTGTTTGGACACTCGGTGAGTTCGACTATCGGCATCATTGCCGCCAGTCAGCGCCCTGAGATGTTTGCTGAAATGGTATTAATTTGCCCGTCGCCGTGTTTTTTAAATTATCCCCCTGACTATCACGGCGGATTTGAAAAAGCCGATTTAGAAGAGCTTCTTAATTTGATGGATAAAAACCACGTGGGTTGGGCTAATTATTTAGCTCCTCTGGTGATTGGCGAGAATAATCCTGAAGAAATGACCGTGATGTTGGCAGACAGTTTTTGTTCAACTGACCCTATGTTTTTAAAGCCTTTTGCCAAGGCCACGTTTTTTTCAGATCACCGCGCAGACCTAGCAGCTTGTGGGGTGCCATGTTTGATATTGCAAAGTGGTCATGATTCTTTAGCCAACCAAGGTATAGGGGAATATATGGCCGAGCACCTGCCGGTGGCATCCTTGAATGTTATCGATGCCAGTGGGCATTGTTTGCACATGACCCATCCTCAGCAAGTGATGGCTGCGTTCCGACAATTCTCTCGGGTCTTATAATTCATTATGACTAACGATTTTCCTTGCGGCCTAATGGTAACCGATCTCCACAGTCGCGAGATTATGCAGGTCAATGCGTATATTGCCGAGCTAGTGGGTACTGAAAAGATGGATCTTACGGGAGCATCTATTACGTCGCTACTGAGTAAAGCATCGTTAATCTTTATGGAAAGTTATGTTTATCCATCTTTGCTGGATATGGGTATACATAGTGAATTACAACTGACGGTGATGACACAGAATGAGCAGCGGATACCCATTGTTGCCAATATTCGTTTTGACGGTGCTCAATCGCTGTATTGGTCGATCTTTTCCGCGGTAGAGCGCGATAAGTTATACCAAGAGCTCATCGAGGCCCGAGATCAGCTAGAACAGCAGGCGATTCGCTTGAGCGAATTGGCATCGATCGATCCCGTCACTTCTTTTTTAAACCAGCGAGCAGCGCAAACGAAAATAATTAACGTGCTAGCGCAAACTCAACGCGTCCCCGCCCCATTGACAGCCATTATGTTTATTGTTGATCAACGGCTAGATGTTCAACAGCAGTTGGGGCAGGCGGTGGCGGATGGGTTGCTTAATAATATAGCTGAGCTATTACGCCCTTCATTTCGTGCGGTTGATATTGTATCGCGCTGGAATGACAGTAAGTTTTTGATTATGTGCTACGACGCTACGGTTGAGGATACACAGATACTCTGCGATAAGTTGCAAGCGCTAGCAGCAACCGTGATGGTTGATGGTAAAAAGTCCTCGCTTAGTATGGGGTTGATTAGTGTGTCTGTCACACCGAGGGATCCCATTCAATTGCTTGACACTATCATTTCGAAGGCTGATGCCGCGCTGTATATTTCCCAAGCCTCGGGTGGCGGGCAGACCGTTGTTTTTGAACATTAGGCATCTTCTGCCTTAGTAATCCGTGATATATCCCCTTTTTTCAACGTAGCCAGACGCCGTTGTCTTTGCTTAAAGAGCGCTCCTTTATCTAAATTTACCCCTGTCATGCACCATCTTTCATTTTTTATGAAAACGGTACCTTTTTTAAAATTGGTGGATATATGAAATAATATTGATAGCGGTAACATTAATTATTTGCCTGTTTGTAGCGTTTATTTTCTATTTTATTGAAAATAACTGAGAAAAATGATGTTTTTATGAAATCGGTCACAATTTGGTTGACAGGGCGTTTCCTTTGTATATTATTGCAAGCGATCCCAATATGCGGGACAACTCAAAACTAACAGACGGGGAAGTATATGTTTGAAAATAAGAAGCTTTCGCTTGCAGTAAGGCAAGTAGTGGTAGCGTCTACTGTATTCGCAGGCGCCTCGCATGCGGTTATTGCAGATGATTCAAGAGCAAATCTGCTGGAGGAAGTTGTTGTAACGGCTTCGGCGGGTAACAAGTCACAGTTGGAGTCGGCTATTTCAGTGAGCAGTGTAACTGCTGACATGGTACGTGATTTCCAACCATCTTCTGAAACTGAAATTTTCCGCATGATTCCGGGTATCCAAGTAAGTGGTACGGCGGGTCCTGGTGGTAACGCAAACATTGCAGTTCGCGGTCTGGCAGTGGCTACGGGTGGTTCTCCGTTCGTTCAACTCCAAGAAGACGGTCTGCCTGTTGTACTTTTTGGTGATATGAACTTCGGTAACAACGATTACTGGATTAAATTCGATGATTCGGTGGCCCGTGTAGAGGGTGTGCGTGGCGGTACTTCAGGTACCTTTACTTCACAAGCCCCTGGCGCCATCATCAACTATATCTCTAATTTCGGTGAAGAAGACGGCGGTCACGTTAAGCTGTCTACTGGCGTTGGTTACGATGAAACCCGCATTGATTTCCGTCAAGGCGGTGCAGCAAGCGACTCTGTTAACTACCACATTGGTGGCTATGTTAAGCAGGGTAAAGGTCCTTTGAATGCTGGCTTCTTGGTAAGCGATAGTGTTCAGATCAAAGGTAACGTGACTAAGTCATTTGGCGAAGAAAACTACGTGCGTTTCTTGGTTAAGTTTGGTGATACGCAAGAGCCTTTTTACACCGGCGCGCCTGCGTTGGCTAATTTAAGTAATAATACCGTTAGTAATTTGCGCCCCTATCCTGGTTTTGATGGTCGCAGTCAGTCAAACTATTCTGCCTTGAATAGCAGCTTTATGGTTGTGAATAGTGAGGGTGATTTAGAGCGTGTACCCGTTTCTGGTATTACTTCTAAAACCACTTCGTTTGGTAATGAGTTGCACTACAAACTTAACGATGCAGTAACCATTGATAATAAAATGCGCTTAACGAATATGAGTGGTGGTTTCACCATGAATTTCTTGAGCCAGCGTCCAACAGTTGATGTCATCGGTAGTACCGTGAATGGCTCTGTTGTGGCTGATGTTATCTATGGAAATGGCCCTCAAGCAGGCCAGTCATACGATCAAGATTATTTGAACCCAGATCCTAACATTCACACTAACATCAATGATGTAGGTAGTTTTGTTAATGATTTGGCGTTGTCTAGCGACCTGGATTTGTCTGATTCAGTGAGTTTGAATGTGCGCGGTGGTTATTTTTACATGAACCAGGCCATCGCAATGGATTGGCATCCTAACAAGACCACTACAGCGCTATCTGGTGATAATCCTGCAGTCCTCGATTTAGTCGATGCCGATGGCAACAAGCTTACTGCTGATGGCATTGCTGGTTACAACAATAACTGGGGTGGCGGCGGTTGCTGTAACCGTGACTATGACCTTGATTACACAAATACTGCGCCCTACTTGGCGCTGACATTGGACTCTGAAAATTTCACTTTGGATGCCAGCGTTCGTGAAGAAACTGTCGATGCTTCTGGTTGGCACCGTGGTGGTCAAGAAACTTACATGGTGAGCAGTCAAGGTGTAGACATCGAGGCGACTTCATTAGCCGTAGGTGAAACCTTCGAAGAAAATTTGGATTACTCAGTTAGCTACACTTCTTGGACTACTGGTGGTTTGTACAAGTTCAATGAAGATACCAGCTTCTTCGTTCGTGTATCAGAAGGTGGTCGCTTTAACGGTGATCGTCAAATTGGTTCAGGCAAAATTGAGGCTGATGGGTCTTTGAACGTTGTAGGTCGCACGTCTGCGGTAGACTTCGTGAACCAATTCGAAATTGGTGTTAAAAATCGCGGCGACATTGGTGAGGCTTTCTACACCGCTGAATTGACACTGTTGTCATCTGATTACGCGGTAAGTTCTTATGAGTTGACGTCAACACCACAATGCCCCAACGGCGGCTGTGTTATCGATAAAGAATACAAGTCACAAGGCTTCGAATTCTTCGGTTCATTGGCTTATGGCGATCTGAATGTTGTCGGTAACATGACTTACTCTGATGCAGAAGTTAAGCAGCCTGGTGGCGAATGGTCGCTTGAGACAACTATTCCCGAGTTGATGTATACAGCACAGGCTAACTACCAAGTAGCTGAGTCGTTTGTTGTTGGTATGAACGTCACAGGTCAGTCTGGTTACAACGATGGTGTTGTTAACTGGCCTGATTCAATCACTTGGGGTGGCTTCGCTCGTTGGACTCCCATGGAGAATGTTGAGTTCGGTCTGCAAGGCTATAACTTGACGGATGAGTTTGACCTCCGTGGCGGCGGCGGTTTCGTCTCGCAAAATGGTGCGGATTCTGTAGTACGTGGTGGTCCGGTTATTGGTCGTACCATCAATGCTTCGGTAAAAGTAAGTTTCTAGTTCTTCCACTATTGTGACTCATTAGTGGGATCTCCCCGGGGTGAATAACCCCGTTTGGGGCGGGGCGTAAAAACCCTGCCCCTTTTTTATTTTAAGGGTGTAGGCATGCTAGTATCGCCTTGCCTTTGTGGTGACGGATGTTGGGGATATAAAGTGCAGATTAAAAAAATAGTCATTGTGGGTGGTGGCACGGCTGGATGGATGACGGCGGCCGCATTGAGCAACCAATTACAGCGTGGTGGTGAGATTGTTTTGATAGAGTCTGATGCCATTGGCACGATAGGTGTCGGCGAGGCCACTATTCCACCAATTAGAAATTTTAATCAAATTCTCGGTATTAGCGAGAATGAGTTTTTAAAGCAGACCCAGGGGTCGTTTAAATTAGGTATTCAGTTCATTAACTGGGGAAAGCAAGGGCATCACTACTTTCACCCCTTTGGCACATTCGCCAAGCCTTTTGATACCGTCTCGTTGCACCACTATTGGTGGCAAGCGCATCAGCGCGGTGAGGCCAGCTCCCTAGATGAATATTGTATGGCCTGGGCGGCGGCCAAAAAGAACCGTTTCAATGTGCCTAGTCCTGATCAGCGCAATGTACTATCGACTTATGACTACGCGTATCATTTTGACGCTGGACTTTATGCGAGTTATTTAAGGCAGCAGTCTGAGGCGCGAGGTGTTGCGCGTGTTGAAGGCGAAATTATTTCTGTCCAACAAGACCCTGATAGCGGCTTTATCACATCGGTGACGATGGTCTCGGGCCAGGTGGTCGAGGGGGAATTGTTTATTGATTGTTCTGGTTTTAGAGGTTTGCTTATAGAAGGTGCCTTGCAAACGGGATTTGAGGATTGGACGCACTGGTTGCCATGCGATCGAGCTTGGGCGGTACCTTCAGCGCGTGGCGAGTTAACGCCATACACCAAGTCCACGGCTCACGAGGCGGGTTGGCAATGGCGTATTCCTCTGCAGCATCGAACCGGAAATGGGCATGTCTTTTGTTCGTCTTATATGAGTGAAGAGCGTGCGCGAGATGTCCTGTTGGAGCACTTAGATGCAGAACCTTTGGGTGAGCCAAGAATGCTCAAATTCACCACTGGGCGTCGAAAAAAATTCTGGAATAAAAATGTGGTGGCTATTGGTTTGTCGGGGGGCTTTTTAGAGCCCTTGGAATCGACCAGTATTCATCTCATTCAAGCTGGTATCGCTAAGTTGTTGGCCTTCTTTCCCGATCGCGATTTTGACGAGGGCACGATTGCGCAATATAACCGCATCGCTACGGTTGAGATGGAAAATATCCGCGACTTTATCATTTTGCACTATGCCTTGAATCAACGTCAGGACGGTGAGCTATGGCGCTATTGTGCCAATATGGCGCTACCTGACAGATTGGCTGAGCGCATTGAGCAATTTAAGCGCTATGGTCGTCTTATTCCCGGAGAGAAAGACCTGTTCGGTGATGCGAGTTGGTTAGCGGTGCATATTGGGCAATATAATACGCCCGAAAAAATTGATCCCTTGGCCAGCTATCGTAACGTCGAGGCGGCAGAGTGGTTGCAAAAGTTGAACAGGGCAATGAATGCTGCTGCAGATCAGATGCCGACCCATCAACAGTATATTGAGAGATTTTGTAAGGCTTAATACTTAGGCGATATGAAAAGCCGCCGCTATTTAAGGGCGGCGGCTTTTTTGTTATAGCTTGGTGATGTGAGCGGTGAACCCGCCCGCAGGGGCCAGGGTCATGGTGAGTGTGTCTTGCTGAGTAACTTTGCGAATAACTTTTTTGTAATCCTCGGCGAATTTGTGGGCATTAACACCATCTTGGAAGATTTCAATGTGGTACGCCTGGTTGGGCTCGAGAAAATCCAGCGAGAGATTGAGTTCGCGGCCTTGCTCATCGTTGAGTGTGCCGATAAACCATTCCTCGCCATGTTTGCGCGCCACTGAGATATAGTCGCCAATTTTGCCATGTAGCACGACGGTTTCATCCCAAACGGTTGGTACTTTGCTCATGAAGCGGGCGCATTCTTCTTCTTGAAGATAGCGAGAGGGTGAGTCGGCCAGCATCTGCAGCGGTGACTCATACACCGTCAACATGGCCATCTGGTGAGCACGCGTGGTCTGGCTCATGGGGCGATTAAAGCGGATGGTAAAGTCCTGGTGGTTGCCGTCTTTGCCGCTGTATTGCCAGTTTTTAAATACCTCTGGGCCTAAGGCATTTGCCATGGCGCCTGGGGTATAGTCCATGGGGCCGGCGACCATACGGATGAAGGGTAGGGTGGTATTGTGTTCAGGCGTACTTTCGGTGCTCCATTTGTTCCATTCTAGGCCTTTTACGCCTTCGCGTGTAATTACGTTAGGGTAGGTGCGTCTAAGGCCTGCCGGTTTGTAGGAACCATGGAAATCCACCATCATTTTGCGCTTGCCTGCCTCTTCGGCAATTTCCCAATAGAAATTGACCATCTCTTGGTCGTCGCGCTGAAAGAAGTCGGGTTTGATGCCGACGGCACCCAGTTCGGCAAAGCGATCCATGGCCTCGTCGAATTGGTCGCGCAATGTCATCCATGACGTCCACAGGATAATGCCAATGCCTTTTTCTTTGCCGTAGCGAATGATCTCGGGGACGTCGTAGCCTTCTACGCTGCCCATCAGGTCACCCAGGGGGTACCAACCCTCGTCAAGAATGACATAGTCCAAGCCATATTCGGCCGCGAAATCAATGTAGTATTTGTAGGTTTCTGTGTTGAGACCAGACTCGAAATCAACCCCAAAAATATTGTTGGCGTTGTACCAGTCCCATGCGACTTTACCGGGTTTCAGCCATGAGAGGTCCTCAAGGCGATTGGGTTCAGCCAGTTGGTAGGTGAGTTGGTTGGTAATCAGGTCTTTGTCGTCGCGAGCGATGGCGATGATGCGCCAGGGGAAGGTGCGATCTCCTGCAGTTTTGGCGATATAGTCGGCGCGTGCGGTTATGGGTTCGTTGCGGTCCACCCACGGACCCTGTTCGGGGGCTTTGGCTGTTGGTACGCGGGGGAATGTTCCTTTCAGGCCTTTACCGTCATTGCCTAGTAGCCAAAGTCCTGCGTAATCGCGCAGTCCGGTTTCTGTGATGAGTACTTTGACTTTTTGGTGTTCAACCAGTGCTGGGGTGCTAGCGAGTTTGTGGTTGTCAATCTCTGGAAGCGTGTAGTGAATGTAAGAGCGCTCATTGTGAGAATAAATGCTCTCTTCCTCGGGGTAGTGTGCGCTAGCTTGCTCGCTAAAGTTAAATTCCGCGGTTTCATCCAAAACGGTGATTGTTTTGTTATGTTGAGTAATAAAGCGATAAGCGACGCCATTGTCGTAGGCTCTGAAGGCGACATTGACGAGGTTGTTGAAGCCTAGTGTCATCTCATTGAAGTTGTCTTCGATAGTGGCACTTTTAACGCGCACTTCTGGCGTGAGTGTTTGGTTAATGCTTATGCTTTTTTCACTTGTCAGTTGAGCTTTGCGCATCGAGGGGGTGTTAGCAATGTGAAGATCAATACGCGATGGGCTCACGATTTCACGCTCGTCGACCAAGACGCGATAGGTCAATACAGGGCTTTTGCTGACTTCAACAATGATTGATCCATCGGGTGAAGATACCCGGTAGGACGTGTTGGCAGCCGTGTTGTGTGCAAAAAAAGTAAGCGGTGCGATCAGTAATAGAACTTTCCAGCAGTATCTGCTTAACATCATATTCTCCGTTAATTGGGTTAGGCGATTTCGAGGGTCTGAGCGCCCTGTGAAATCTCTGCAAAATAAATGGTGAGTGGTGTTTTGAAGGTCGACTCGTAGGTGTTTTTCAATCGCTGACAAATACGGGTGACTTCTTGGTGGGGGATCAAAGCGACGGCGCAGCCACCGAAGCCTCCGCCGGTCATGCGTGCGCAAGCATGACTATCATCGCTGTTGATAAGATCGGCGATGAAATCTAATTGTTGGGTGGTGATTTCAAAATCTTCCTTCATTGAGGCGTGAGAAGAAGCGAGTAATGACTTGATTGTGGCTAGGTCGTTGTTGTCGCAGGCTGTCTGCATTTGCAGCACTCGAGCATTTTCGGTAACGACGTGGCGGGCGCGCTTAAATGTTGATATATCAAGCGACTCTTGGTGAGCTTCAAGACTCGCCAGGGTGGCGTCACGAAGTGCATTAATGCCGAGTGTTCGTGCGGCAGCTTCGCAGCTTTGGCGTCTGGCGTTGTATTCACTACCTACCAGTTTGCGTTCTACATTCGGGTTAATAATGAGCAGCTGTAGGCTTTCAGGGATTGTTATGGCTGTCGAACTAAGGTCTCTGCAGTCGATGAGTAGTGCAGAATTTTCTTCGCCGCAGGCTGAAATGAGTTGATCCATGATGCCGCAGTGGCAGCCGACAAATTCATTTTCTGCGCGCTGGCAGAGTCGTGCAAGTTCCTTGGGGGTAAGGCCTAGCGCAAAAACTTCATTAATAGCCATGGCAAGGCAGACTTCTAGTGATGCAGAGCTTGATAGGCCGGTGCCCTGCGGGATGTTGCCGCAGATGGCAATGTCGAGCCCGCCGATGGCGTGATTGTTCGCAATAAATTGCGCAACAACGCCACGTAGATAGTTTGTCCAGTGCTTGTCTGATGTGTCGATAGTTTCATTTATAGCGAACTCGTCCTGCTCGTTGTCATAATTAAACGCCACGGCACGAATGGTTTGGCGGTCATTTTTTCTACAAGCAATAGCGGTATTAAATGATATGGCGCATGGGAGGACAAAGCCGTCGTTGTAGTCGGTGTGCTCTCCGATAATATTGACGCGGCCCGGCGCAGCAAATACATGGCTTGCGTGGGTTGAGAATGTCTTTTCGAAGGTGGACTTTGCCGTTTGAGCTGTGGTGGCGGGCATGTGATTATTTTTCTCCACTTTTGTAGTGAATATGTGATTGTTTTTTCAATAGGCTGGCGGCTTGTTCGGGCGTAAGATCGCGCTGGGGTTCAGCAAGCATTTCGTAGCCTACCATGAACTTGCGTACAGAAGCTGAGCGTAATAGGGGTGGGTAGAAGCTGGCGTGTAGTTGCCAGTAATGTTTGTTTTCAGGTGTTGGTTCATACGGGGCAAAATGGAAACCCATAGAATAGGGAAATGAACAATTAAATACGTTGTCGTAAATAGTGGTGATTGTCTTAAGTGCGTCGGCGAGATCGTCTTGTTGGCTGGGAGACATATCTTCTAAGCGGGCAATATGTGTCTTAGGTAGAAGCATGGTTTCAAATGGCCAAGCCGCCCAATAAGGGACGAGAGCTACCCAGTGGGCATTTTGATAAACGATGCGTTCATTCAGGGTCAGTTCTGTGTTGACGTAGTCTAGTAGAAGATTGCTACCATGCCGTTCGAGGTGTTCGCGCTGTTTGTGGTCTTTCTTTGCAATTTCGGTGGGTAGAAAACTGTTCGCCCAAATTTGGCCGTGAGGGTGGGGCTGAGAGCAGCCCATTATCGCCCCTTTGTTTTCGAAGATTTGCACCCAGTGGTAGTCTTTGCCTAGTTCAATGGCCTGTGCCTTCCATGTATCAATGATGGCAACAATTTTTTCGTGGTCGAGTTGTGGCAGGGTCAGTGAGTGATCTGGGGAGTAGCAGATCACTCGACTTGTGCCGCTGGCGGGTTCTGCGCGCAGCAGGGGGTGCTGTGTGTCGGGTGCTGGAAACTGCTCTTGTTGAAGCGCAGAATAGTCGTTGGTGAAAACATAGGTGGCTTGATAGTCTGGGTTTTTATCGCCTGAAATTCTTGTGTTGCCGGGGCACAAGTAGCAATTGGCGTCGTAGTGTGTTGCGCTGTCGTTTGGGCTTTCGTCGTTCATGCCTTGCCAAGGGCGTTTGCTCCTATGGGGCGATACAAGTATCCACTCCCCGGTGATCGGGTTATAACGACGGTGCGAGTGGTCGGACATAGAAAACCCGGTTGTCTGGATTGTCATGTGGTGTTTTCCAAAAGTAATAGAAATTGAAATTTAACGCAACAGCGCAAAAAAAGAAAGCGGTCACATAAAATATTGCTTATTAAAATAGGTTTTAAGTGGGTATTTATGTTTTTCTTGTGAAATTTACAAGGCTTTAATGAAAGCGGTTTCTATTGGCTTGCACTTTCTCTTCGCTGTACTTAATATGCGTTATTGTTTTGGCTTGTTGATATTGTCAGTAAGTGTTTAGAAGAGGGGTTGTGTGGCTAAAATTGATGATGTTGCAAAGCTTGCGGGGGTGTCGCCAGCAACCGTATCGCGCGTAATGAATGGAACAAGTGCTGTAAAGGCCTCAACGCGGGAGAAAGTCGAAGCAGCACTGGCCCAGTTGTCTTATCGCCCCAGCCACTCAGCGCGAGCTTTAGCGAGGACGAAAAAGACTTCTTTAGGCTTAGTGGTTGCGACATTTTCTGAGCCCTTTTTTATGTCACTAACGGAAAGTATTGTGGCGTTCGCCACCGAAAATGAAGTGAATTTGACGACAGCGATAGGTGGTGATTCTGCGGAAGGTGAAGCTGAAGCTATAGATACACTACTTAGTCATGGTTGCAAAGCTATTGTCATGCACAGTAAATATTTGTCTGTTGAGCAATTGACGGACCTTCTTAATGCAATTCCAAGCTTAGTGTTGCTGAATCGTTTGGTATTAGGATTTGAAGATCGTTGTGTCTGGTTGGATAACCGAGTTGGCGCTGAAAACATGGCGAGACGACTTATCGATGCTGGCCATCGCCAATTTGCTTGTATTAATCGGGCGGAAAAAATAGACGATAGCGTGGACCGTTTTGCAGGTTGGCAGCGAGCGTTGCAGCATCATGGGATGGCATTGGCGGAGCATAGTGTGGCGGAGGCTGACTGCACCCTTGCCGGTGGTTACGATGCCGTTGTGCAGTTGCTGAACAATAAGGCTTCATTTACTGCACTGTTATGCTACGACGATAGTATGGCGCTAGGCGCGATACGTGCTTTAGCCGATGCCGGTTTGAGTGTTCCCAAACACGTTTCCATTGTGGGCTTCAATGATTCTTATATGGCTCGCACATCTTATCCTAAACTGACCACGATGCATTATCCTGTCGAGCAAATGGCACTTGAAGCCGGGCGTTTGGCGCTGCAGCGTATAGCCGCTGAAAAAATGATCGTTCAGCACGTGGGTCGGTACTTGCCTGTCGTTATTGCTCGTCAGTCAGATCGTCGTTTGGCAATGGAGGCGGTGTCATGAAAAATATTCGCCAAATTGCTAAGTTAGCCGGTGTTTCTCACTCTACTGTGTCGCGTGTGTTGAATGGCAGTGATTCCGTCAAGCCGCAAACCCGTGAGCGAGTTGAGAAAGTGATGGCAGAGCAGGGCTACAAGCCTAATATCTATGCCAGAGGTATGCTAGGCCAATCGCCAAAAACGTTGGGGGTGGTGATTCCTAATGTGATGGATCCCTTCTTTTCCACAGTGATTGCTTCGATTGAGAGGGTCTGTCGTTCACAGGCAACGCAGCTGTTAATCGCTGAAGGTAAGACAACCTCTGAGTCAGAACTTGAAGCGATCAATTATTTGCTTAATAAAGGGTGCGATCGTCTGCTTGTTCACGTGAAAGCATTGAGCGATGAACAGCTTAGCGTGGTACTACAGAAATCGCGTGAAATTTATTTGATCAATCGTACGTTCGCAGCGTTTGCTGCGCGTTGTTCAAGTTTTGATAACTATTCGGGCGGTCGTGCAGCCGCTAAGGCGATCATTGAGCGTGGACGTTCCTCCGTGGCCATCGTCACTGATGCTAATGCCATTGAAGATGCCACCGATCGGCTGCAAGGTTTCGTGGACGAGTTAGAAGCCAACAATATTTCGGTGAGTGGCAAGATGATCTTTGCGGCGTCGAGCAATTTGCAGGGCGGTACGATAGCTGCGAGATCTTTGCTTACCAAAGGTGTCTCATTTGATGCGGTACTATGTTACAACGATATGATGGCGGCAGGAGTTATTCAGGCGTTGCAAGACAATGGGATCAATGTCCCGACGGATGTTAGCGTGGTGGGTTTTGATGATTTAGAGATCGCCCATTACCTAGTGCCAAGGCTGTCGACGATTAAATATCCTGTGGCAGAAATGGCGGAAACGATGACACATGCTATTTTGCAAGATCTTGCTGGAGATGACTCAGCCCTGGCGTCGCTGAGGACGCGTTGGGAGCCGATGTTTGTGAGTCGAGAATCGCACTAATTTTTAACTTTAAATGTTACCGCTTTCAGATTTTGATTTATTTGGAGTGTTTTGATGAGAGTATTGGTTACTGGGGGGTTGGGCTACATTGGAAGTCATACCTGTGTTGAATTGTTGGCGGCAGGCTTCGATGTCGTTGTATTAGACAATCTCGCCAACAGTGCGTTGGCGGCCCTAGACAGAATTGAGCAGATTGCCCAACGATCGCTCGCTTTTATAGAAGGGGATATTCGTGATGCAGACCTACTGGATAGCCTACTAGACGACTATGAGATTGAGGCTGTTATTCATTTTGCTGGCTTAAAAGCTGTTGGTGAGGGGCAGCAACAGCCGATGCTTTATCACGATGTGAATGTTGCTGGTTCGCATGTTTTATTGTCTGCCATGGAGCGCGCCGGCGTTAATTGCTTTGTGTTCAGTTCGTCGGCCACTGTCTATGGTGCTGAAGCGGATATTCCCTATGTTGAAACATCGCCAGTGAATCCATCCAATGTGTACGGCAACACCAAGCGTATCGTCGAGATGATGCTGGCTGATCTTTGCCAACCTAATGATAGTGATTGGTCTGTAGCGGTGTTGCGCTATTTTAATCCCATTGGGGCGCATCCATCGGGTCTTATCGGGGAAGATCCGCGCGGTATTCCGAATAATTTAATGCCTTATATTGCCAAGGTGGCGGTGGGTGAATTGCAGGAGCTATCGGTATTTGGAAATGACTACTCTACCCGTGACGGCACCGGCGTTAGAGATTACATCCATGTAGTCGATTTGGCGAAAGGCCACGTGGAAGCGCTAAAGTTTCTTGCTAAAAAGCAGGGAATAGAAGTGTTTAACCTTGGGTCGGGTAACGGCTATAGCGTATTGGAATTAATCAATGCTTTTAAGGATATCTCTGGCGTAGCGGTGCCCTATAAGTTTGCCCCTAGACGTGCCGGAGACTTGCCGGAGTTTTATGCTGAGCCTAGCAAGGCTTTGCAATTGATGGGTTGGAAGACCGAGTTAGATTTGAACCACATGCTGGCTGATACCTGGCATTGGCAAAAAAATAATCCTAAGGGATATTCTGCAGAATAATAGTCATAAAAGGTGATATATGAAGTTATCGAGACGAAGCACAATGAAATTTATGGGATTGTCGAGTTTGGCGTTTATACAGCCTTGGGCCGTCAGCGCCGCTACCAAAAAGGCGGCCTCGGGTGCGCTAAAAGGCAATATCAATCACGCTGTAGCACGCTGGACCTATCAGGACCTTAGCATCGAGGAACTTTGCCAGTTGGTAAAGGAGATAGGCTTTAGTGCGATCGATTTGGTGGGTCCAGAGGATTGGCCTGTACTCAAAAAATACGGCATCGACTCTTCCATGTGCAATGGGGCTGAACCCAACTTAGAAGACGGTTGGTGTGATCCTCGCTTTCATGAAGATCTGATTGCACGTTATATGCGCCATATCGACCTTGTGGCAGACGCCGGTTATACCAATTTAATTTTATTTAGTGGTAATCGCCGCGGTATGACTGACGAGGAATGCTGGGATAATGCGGTGGCGGGGTTGCAGCAAATCTTGCCGCATGCGGAAAAGCGCGGCGTGGTGTTATTTATGGAGCTGTTCAATAGCAAGGTGAATCACCCCGATTACGTGGCGGATAGCTCGGCGTGGGCGATTGAATTGTGCAAACGACTGGATTCGAAAAACTTTAGCTTGTTGTATGACATCTACCATATGCAGATCATGGAGGGTGACATCATTCGTACCATTCGCGACAACATCCAGTATTTTGGACATTTTCATACCGCTGGCGTGCCAGGCCGTCATGAGATTAATGACTCGCAGGAACTGTTCTATCCGGCTATTGCTAAGGCCATTGCTGACACAGGCTTCACGGGCTATTTGTCGCAGGAATTTGAACCGACATCAGACACAAAAGACGGGCGTGCAGATTCACTTGCCGAGGCAATTTCTATTTGCGACGTGTAGTGCGTTAGGCTAGGGTAGCCGCAATAATAAAAACACAAGGAAAGCTCATGAGTCGTATCGTTTATTGGTCGCTAACCGTGGCCGTGGCAGGTTTTTTGTTTGGGTTTGATGTGGCGGTCATCTCCGGCGCTGATCAGCCCATTCAGCAATTGTGGGGGACGTCGCCGCTGGTGCACGGCGTATTCGTGATGTCCTCAGCGCTGTGGGGGACAGTCATCGGCGCGCTGTTTGCCAACTATCCCACCGAGCGTTTTGGCCGTAAGCCAACCCTACAGTTCATTGCGGTGCTGTACTTGTTGTCGGCGGTGGGCTCTGCCATGGCGCAAGACCCCTATACCTTTGCCTTTTTACGCTTTATTGGCGGTCTAGGCGTGGGTATATCTTCGATTGTCGTACCCGCTTATATCAGCGAAATTGCCCCGGCAAAGATTCGTGGCCGCTTAGTGGCGCTGTATCAATTCCAGATCGTATTTGGCATTTTGATAGCCTACCTAAGTAACTATTTGTTGTCGGGGGTGATTGTAGATGACTGGCGGCTGATGCTCGGCGCAGAGGCTATTCCAGCGTTGATCTACCTAATCATGATATGGCCTGCACCTGAAAGCCCGCGTTGGCTGATTGTACATCGCCATGACGAAGCAGCCGCGCGGCAGGTGTTTGCCCAAATAGACGAGCCTGATACCGATCAAGTGATTGCACAAATTCGTGAGGACGCCGCCCACCCAGAGGCCACCGGTAAACTCTTCAGCCGTTCCATGTCGTGGCCTATTTTCTTAGCCTTTACACTGGCCTTTTTTAACCAGTTGTCGGGCATTAATTTCATTATTTACTACGCGCCAAGGGTGTTTGAAATGGCGGGACTTTCCACGTCGTCGTCGTTACTATCATCGACCGGCATCGGCGTGGTGAACTTGTTGTTCACCATGCTTGGACTGTATTTAATCGACCACCTTGGGCGACGCTCATTGCTGCTGATTGGCTCAGTGGGGTACATCATTTCCCTGCTAGCCATCGCCTGGGCGTTTGCCAACGGGGTTGGTGGCATGGTGGTGGTGGCCTTTGTGTTTGTCTTTATTGCTGCGCACGCGGTGGGGCAGGGGGCGATCATCTGGGTCTATATTGCGGAGATCTTTCCCAACCATGTTCGCGCTAAAGGCCAGTCGCTTGGTTGTGGCACCCACTGGGTGCTGGCGGCCATCATTGCACTGGCCATGCCCATTGTCTTGCAGGCGTTTAGTGCAGCGCAGGTATTTAGCTTCTTTGCCGCCATGATGGTATTGCAGTTATTGTTCGCGATATTTCTCTTTCCAGAGACCAAGGGGCGCACGTTGGAAGAGATGTTTGCCTCGCTCAGGCGCGAGGCACCGCAACAATGATGCGATATTGCCGAGCACTGACGGGCTTGTTGGTGGGGAGTTTGTTCATGGCCGTTACGCATGCTGAAACCGCGGCCGAGGTCGTCAGGCCCGCGTTGCATTTTACGCCGCCATCGCATTGGATGAACGACCCCAATGGCATGGTGTACTACCAGGGTGAATACCATCTTTTTTACCAACACTACCCGGACGATCTAGTGTGGGGCCCTATGCATTGGGGGCATGCCGTTTCTAGTGATCTTATCGAATGGCAGCACCTGCCTATTGCACTTTATCCCGACGAAAAAGGCATGATTTTTTCTGGCAGTGCGGTGGTGGATGCGCAAAATACCAGCGGTTTGGGAAGCGTAGATAATACGCCGTTAGTGGCGCTGTTTACCTATCACGATGAAGCGGCCAAGCAGGGCGGTAGCACAACCTTCCAGTCACAAGGGTTGGCTTACAGCGTGGACAGCGGACGAAGCTGGACGAAGTATGGCAATAACCCGGTATTACCTAACCCAGGTTTATTGGATTTTCGCGATCCCAAAATCTCCTGGCATGCGCCGACGCAGCGCTGGGTGATGGTGGTGACGCAGGGCGATGAGTTGGGCTTTTATTCGTCGGCGAATTTGTTGCAGTGGCGCCACGAGAGCAATTTTGGCAAGGGCTTCGGTGCCCATGGCGGTGTTTGGGAGTGCCCGGATCTCATTACAATCGGCGATCATGACGTGCTTATTGTGAGTTTGGTGCCTGGCGGCCCCAATAGTGGTTCGGCGACCCAGTATTTTGTGGGGGATTTCGATGGTGCCACGTTTACCCCTGCAGAGCAGCATCGTGAAAATCCCTCTCAGGCGTTGTGGTTAGACTGGGGCCCAGATAATTACGCCGGGGTCACCTTCGCACAAACCGAACAGCACCGAACGCTGCCTGTATTTCTTGGCTGGGCAAGTAATTGGGACTACGCCACTAAAGTACCGGCCACGGACTGGCGCAGTATGTTAACCCTACCGCGTGAGCTATTTATATTTACTGACGCTGGACAGTGGCGGGTAGGAACTCGCCCAGTGCTAGAGGTCGATGCCGCGATGCAGACGCTAGCGCTGCCCACAGATCGGCAAAATTTGGTCATGCCTACTGAAGGCGCCATCAAAATCTCATTTACGCTAAATTCAAAGTTAGGGGGGGCGCCACATTTTGTCATGTCCAATGACCGCAACCAACGCGTCGAATTTCGCATTGATATGGCGAGCGGAGACATCATTCTCGACCGCCGCCACAGCGGCAGCGTTGATTTTAGCGATACCTTTGCTAGCCAGGCACGCGCGACGCATCGCTTTACAGGTGGGGCGAGTGAGTTAGTTGTTTATTACGACGGTAATCTGATCGAAGTCTTTGTCGACGGCGGGCGCAGCTCAATGTCTGCATTGGTGTTCCCCTCAAAGCGATTTAATCGGCTGCATACTCAAGCCATGACAATAGAGCGCATTTTAACGTCAGGTTAAAAGCGCTATTTGGTTAGACAAAAAAGCGAGCTTTAAGCTCGCTTTTAAAAAAGACTGAATGTTTACACCTTTGCCAAGGCTTGTTCTATATCGGTAATAATGTCATCGATATGTTCGATACCGACCGAAATGCGTACTAAGTCTTCGGATACACCCGCTTTGGCGAGTTCTTCGGCATTTAATTGGCGGTGTGTGGTTGATGCCGGGTGGCAGGCCAGCGACTTCGCATCCCCAATATTGACCAACCGCAAAATCATTTGCAGCGAATCAATGAAGGTGGCGCAAGCCTTGATACCGCCTTTGACGCCAAAGCTCAAAATACCGGACGCTTTGCCGCCGGTGATTTCTTGGCATGTGTCGTAGTATTCGCTCGTTGGCAGCGCTGCATAATTTACCCAAGACACTTTGGGGTGTGCCTCAAGATAAGCAGCCAGTTTTTCTGCATTTTCACAATGGCGATCCATTCGTAAGCCCAGCGTCTCAAGACCTTGTAGGATTTGGAAGGCATTCATAGGTGAGATCGCAGCACCAGTGTTGCGCAGTGGGACAACGCGACAACGTCCAATGAAAGCCGCTGGTCCCAAGGCTTCCGTGTACACAACGCCATGGTATGAAGGGTCGGGTTCATTCAAAATCGCAAAGCGCGATTTATCCGCTGTCCAATCGAACTTACCTGAATCGACGATAATTCCACCTATCGAGGTGCCGTGTCCACCAATGTACTTTGTCAATGAGTGCACGACGATATCAGCGCCAAGCTCAAATGGGCGGCATAAATAGGGAGTAGCCACCGTGTTATCTACGATCAGTGGTACACCGTGTTTATGGGCGATTTCCGCCAGTTTCTTCAAGTGAACCACATTACCCGCTGGATTACCGATGGATTCACAAAACACCGCTTTAGTCTTGCTATCGATAGCGTTCTCGAACCCTTCGAAATCGTCATGTGACACCATGCGCACATCGATGCCCTGTCGTGGCAGTGAGTGCGCAAATAAATTATACGTTCCCCCGTAGAGCTGGCTGGTACTAACGATGTTATCACCCACCTCAGTTAAACACTGAATAGCGTAGGTGATGGCTGCCATACCAGACGCCAGCGCTAAGGCGCCAATGCCACCCTCCATAGCCGCGACGCGTTTTTCTAGTACGTCGGTGGTTGGATTCATGATACGTGTGTAAATATTACCGGGTACGGCGAGGTTAAAAAGATCGGCGCCGTGCTGGGTATCATCAAAGGTAAATGACGTTGTTTGATAAATGGGAACCGCTGCCGATTTGGTGGTGGCCTCGGATGTGTAACCTTCGTGAAGTGCTATAGATTCTAATTTCATTTCCATTGCCTTTTATTAATGATGCCAATAACTTAACAGAATAAATGATGTATTAAAAAGCATAAGAAGTAATTTCCTTATACTTTTTAATAATGATTAAAGCGTAAAAAAACTGCGTGCCTTTTGAAAGGTTTGTACCTTAGCGAAGGCTTTGCGAATACTGTCAGTTATAGAGACGTTACCGGCCAAATCATTAAATAACAATCGCTCTGCGCAGAACGCCGCCACTGGGTCAGCGGCGCTGACAATGCGCTGCGCGCTATCGGCGGGCATGATTTGGTCTTCGTAGGGGTAGGGAATCTCACCGCGCTGCTGCACGATCAAAAAGGCCAAGAAAAAGGCCGGAAGCATGGCGGCTGCTTCAAACGATTGGCCGCGCGCGAGATTGTCGCGGATGGTCGGTACGATGAATCCTGGCAGCTTGGAAAAGCCATCCATTGCGACGCGACCGTTGGTGTCGAGTACGTTGTCGTTACCGAAGCGCTCTAGTACCACATCACGATACTGTTCTAGATCCAGTGGACAAGGGCTGATTACGGGGATGACATCGTCGGTGACGTAGTCAAAACCAAACTGGCGGATCTCCGGATCGAGAGTGCCTTCGTGGATATAGCGATAACCGGCCAGTGTACCTGCCCATGCAATGCAGCTGTGGGTGGCGTTGAGAATGCGAATTTTGGCCTCTTCGTAGGGCATGACATCGTTCACTAGCTCCGCCCCCACGTCCTGCCAGTTTGGTCGGCCTGCCACGAAGTGGTCTTCAATCACCCATTGGATAAACGACTCAGACATCAACGCCGCCTTATCGTCGACACCGGTTGCGGCTTTCACGCGCTCCGCGACCTCGGCGGGTGGGCGCGGAGTGATGCGGTCAACCATGGAGTTGGGTGTGCTGGTATTGGCGATGACCCAATGCAATAGATCGGCATTGCCACAGAGGGCTAAAAACTGTTTGAAACCCTCGTTAAAACGGTCGCCATTGGCGCGCAGGTTGTCGCAGTTCAGCAGGGTGACTGGGCCGGCGTTGTTAGCACGGCGGGCTTCTAGCAGTTTTTGTAGGGTCCCATAAATGGTGCAACAGGTGTTGCCCGCGACATCGCTGGCGAGGTCGGAGTAGCTTAAATCCAGTCGGTCTTGGGTATCTAAGTAGTAGCCCGCCTCGGTCACGGTAAATGAGATGATCTTGGTCGCAGGGTCGGCGGCTACGCGGCACAAACCACTGTGTTGGGCGTCCCAACTAATGACGTTCTTGATCGATGCAATGGCCTTATATTCGCGTTCACCTTGGGGCGTGACGGTTTCTAGGGTGTATTCGCCATGTTGTGATTGCAGGGCGTGAATCAGTTCAGCCATATCGGGGCGAATGTTGCCGCCAGCCAATGCCCATGCGGTATCGCCGCGATCGTGTAACCACTGTAAGTAAAGGGCTTGGTGGGCACGGTGGAAGGAGCCAAGGCCGAGGTGCAAAATCCAGTGTGAAGGTGTTGTCATGGTGGTCCTTTGAATCAAAGATCAAAATGTGTTGGCATCATCACGACGTCGCGGATGGTCATGCCGCGTGGGCGGGTGAGCATAAAGATAACGACATTGGCCACCTCTTGAGTGTCGAGCAGGGTGCCGTTCGCTTTGGCCTCCGCTAGTTTTTCCGCTGGCCAGTCGGCCAGCAAGCCAGTGTCTACTGGGCCGGGGGAAATCGACCCAACCCGAATGTTGTGTTTAAACACCTGCCGACGAGTGGTTTGTACGAAGCAATCAATGGCCCATTTTGAGGCCGCGTAGACGGGCTCCCACGGGGTGGGGTAGTGGGCGGCCAACGAGCTGGTGACGATGACGTCGCCGCCACTATGGTGTTGCATGTGTTCGACGACATCGCGCACGTTTTTCATCACTACATTGACGTTTAGCTGCATCATACGGTCGATGGCTTCGTGGCTAGCATCAACCAAGTCGCCGCCGACATAGAGCCCAGCATTGGCGTGAAAAATATCTAACCGACCGGTCAGGGCAAGCAATGTGGGGAGTAAGGCCTGGCAATCATCGGCGTTTAGTAGATCAAGGCAAAGCGTGTGGCAGCGCTCGCCCCACTGTTCGCGGAGCGCCGCTAGTGCCGTGGTGTTTTTGTCGATCAATATCACCTCGGCGCCCGCTTCATGCATGGCTTGAGCCGAGGCGAGGCCGATACCCGAGGCGGCGCCAGTGATCGCGGCAACGCGATTAGCTAGCGACTGGTTATGTTGCATGGCGGCGATATCCTTGTGCTTATTGACGCATGGCTACCTAGCGCAGTGCGTGGCCCTGTTCACTGAAGAAATGCGCTTTGCCGGTATGTAAATTCACACCCACGACGGCACCGGGTTTAGCGTCGGTACGTTGGTATTGGCGCACGATAATACGCGATAGCGTGGCATTGTCGAGATTGATGTGGATCAGCGTCTCATTACCCAGGGATTCGACCATTTCAACCTCGCCTCGCCAGGCGCTGGTCTGCGCGTCAGTGATCGACAGATGCTCAGGGCGAATACCGATTTCGGCAGCGTCTGCGGGAGCTTCCATGGCGCCGTCAAAAGGTAGGATGTTCATCTGTGGCATACCAATAAACTGTGCCACAAATTTGTTGGCGGGGGTGTCGTATAGTTCCATCGGGGTGCCTACCTGTTCGATCACGCCCGCTTGTAACACCACCACACGATCTGCCAGTGTCATCGCTTCCACTTGGTCGTGAGTGACATAGATACTGGTGGCGTCGAGTTCGCGGTGCAAGTGGGCGATTTCGACTCGGGTTTGTCCACGCAGCGCAGCGTCAAGGTTTGACAGGGGTTCGTCAAACAAGAACACCTTGGGTGAGCGCACAATGGCGCGACCGATGGCTACCCGTTGGCGTTGCCCGCCGGATAGCTCTTTGGGGGTGCGCAAAAGGTGTTCGGTAAGGTTTAGTTTGGCGGCGGCACGCTGCACTTTTTCGGCAATGATGCTGGGATCTTGCTTTTGAATACGCAGCGCGAAGGACATGTTTTCTTCCACCGTCATATGCGGGTACAGCGCGTAGGATTGAAACACCATCGCCAAGTCGCGTTTGGAAGGAGCGGTATCGGTGATCGTTTTGCCTTCAAGAACCAACTCGCCAGCATCAATATCTTCAAGCCCCGCAATCATGCGCAGCAGGGTTGACTTGCCACAGCCAGAGGGACCAACGAAGACGATAAACTCACCCTTGTTAATGCTCAGGTCGATACCCTTAATTGCGTGGAAGTCGCCGTAGTATTTCTCAACGCCGTTTAACTGTAAGTAAGACATGCTACTCCTAAACCTTATTTCACGGCGCCGAAGGTCAACCCTTGCACCAATTGTTTTTGCGAGAACCAGCCAATAACAACGATCGGGGCGATGGCCATCAAGGACGCAGCCGATAGCTTGGCCCAGAACAGCCCCTCTGGGCTGGAGTACGACACAATCATTGTCGCTAACGTACCGGCGTCGGCGGCGGTGAGATTGAGTGCCCAGAACGCTTCATTCCAAGCCAGCACCAAACACAGCAAGCCTGTCGAAGCTAGTCCACCCATCCCAAGAGGCAGCAGGACAAAGCGAAATTCATCCCACACACTGGCGCCATCCATGCGGGCGGCTTCTAAAATTTCGTGGGGAATATCTTTAAAGTAGGTGAAAAGCATCCACACCATTATTGGCAGGTTCATTAGGGTAAAGATGATGGTCAACGCCGCGGTGGTGTCGAGCATGCCAAGTTGCTGAAATATCACATAAATGGGGAGCAAGGCGCCTACCGCGGGCATGAATTTTGTAGACAACATCCATAGCAGCAGGCCATTGGTACGCGGTGTGGGCGAAAAGGCCATGCTGTAGGCAGCTGGCGCGGCGATGGCCATGCCGATAAGTGTGGAAAGAACACTCGTCACGACTGAATTCCAGGCGAAGGTAGCGTAGTCACTGCGTTCGTTAACCGCGGCAAAGTTTTCCAGCGTGGGTTCAAAGGCCCAGACACTGGGTACGGCGATCGCTTGCAGTTCGGTTTTGAACGCCGTGATCAGCATGAAAATCAGCGGGAACAGCAGTAGTAAGGCAACAGTCCATGCGGTCAGTGTGCGCACTATTAGGCTAAGCGAGAGGTTTTTTTTGCGTGCGCCCATGATTACTTCTCCAAGTTTTTACCGATCAATCGCACCAAGAAAATGGCCACGATATTGGCGAGAATAATGGCAAACACGGCCCCTGCCGAGGCGACACCGACATCGAAGTTAAGCAACGCTTCGGTAAAAATGAGGAAGGCGAGGTTGGTCGAATCGGTGCCAGGGCCACCCCCGGTGGTGGTGAAAATCTCGGCAAAGATCGACAGTAAGAAAATGACCTCTATCATGATAATGACTGAAATAGGACGCGCTAAATGCGGCAGGTACATGTAACGGAGTTTTTGCAAGGCGTTGGCACCATCCATCTCGGCCGCTTCCAGTTGCTCGTGGTCCATCGACTGTAGCGATGTCATAAGAATCAGGCAGGCAAAGGGGAGCCACTGCCAGCTCACCATAATAATGATGGAGAAAAGCGGCAGGTCCTGAAGCCAGTTAATAGGTGTGAGGCCAAAGAATGTCCACAGCTGGGCGAGCACCCCATATATGGGATTCATCATCATATGCTTCCACAGAAGTGCGTTAACGGTGGGCATAACAAAGAAAGGCGATATCAGCAATAAGCGCACGAGACCACGGCCAGGGAAGGCCTCATTTATTAGTAACGCGATGGCCAAACCCAAACCCACGGTGATGATGACGGTGCTAGCGAGAAGCACTAATGTATTGATGACGGCGTCAAAGAACGATGGATTGGTCACAAAAAATTCGTAATTCATCCAGCCGGCAAAGCCGGATTCGTCGGGTTGCATCAAGTTGTAGTAAATCGACGAAAAATATAAGGTCAGTGCTAGAGGCACTACCATCCAAATGAAGAGGCTTATGACAGCGGGGCTCAGGAGTAATCGCGGTAGCCAGCGGTTGCTGTGATGCCTGGTGTGCATAGAGTATCCTGTAACGTCGCTGAAATATTGATGACATTCAGCATGTCATACCTCACCATTAATGCCCACGCGGTTTTGTTAGGTTAAGTGGCTTAATGTAGCAATAGTAACGCCAGTGTGATTTGGCAGGCATTATAAGCGGCGTGCATGGCGATAGCAGGCCATAGAGAAACAAAGCGAAATCTCAACCAAGCTAATGTCATAGCGAGAGAAAATATCACGAATAGGTGGATGGGCTGTACGCCTGGACCAACGTGTATAAACATAAACAGCAGTGACGATAACAATGCCGCGCCATAGCTGCCAAGCCATGTATCCATGGCGCGTTTAAACAGCCAGCCGCGGAAAAGTATTTCTTCTAACACTGGCGTACTTAAGATAATGATATAGAGCAAACTAACAACGCCTAGCACGCCTTGATGATATTCAATAATCGAGGCGGTTGATGCGCTTGACGGTAGCTCAAGCATTGAGCTGACAACGATGGTGGCCACCCCCATTAAAATACCCAGTAGCAGTCCTAACCCTACATGACGGTATGAGGCGTGGGTCAATCCAAGATCGTTCAGTAACGGCATCATGCGTAGTCGGCGCTGTTGCATGATCATGATAACCACCATGAACGGCCCCGACGTGTAGGCAGATATTGATGCCCAATAATCGAGGGCCGTGAGGTTTTCGGGATCGGTGCCAAGTAGAAACTTTTTGGCTTCCAAGGCGCCTTGCGGCACATTGACTAAGAGGATGGCGGCAAGGCAAACGATCCAAAACGGGGTGTGTTTGCCTAGGGTAATTGAGCGGTTCATCGTCGTTTGTAACATGGCGTCCTCCGTGACGTGGTCAATTAAGTATGGCCTTATTTTTTTAGATGTCACCTGTACCAACGCATAGTGTTAAAAATGGCATCTACCTCGGCGGTTTGTTCTAGGTTGAAGCATCCACACATGTCGTGAGCCGAACATCTCTTAAATGCGTATAACTGAATGTAAATTAGCTTAATAGGTCTACTATTTATAGTAAATGAGGATAGCCTTATGAAACGTTTGCTGGCGACTTACCAAGGCGCTGACGGACAAATTATAGACGTTTTTACCACTGAGAATTGCTTGCTTATAGATGACGGCTACAAGCACAGTGGGTATGCACGAAGAGAACAGTTTTCTTTACACGATGACGTAAGACAGGCCTTGTCTGGCTTTTTGCACTCAAACGTTGCCATGAATCTCGTCCATTTTCATTCTTAGATAATTTATCTCACGTATTTAAAGAAAAGATACAAAGGATTAAATAACGACTCTGGCTAACGCGAAAGAAATGCCACAGAAATGCAGGTTTTACATACCTACCGCAACGTTGGTGGAATCGAAAATCTTGTCGGCATTGCCCTCAACGAAACCCTGAAAATACTGACCGTTGCTCTGGCGATAGCGCAGCGCGAATTCGTAAAAGCAGGTAGGAATCTCGTGTTCGCTGCCGTCACCAAAGGTGAACACCTGTTTGTCCGCCATCGTCGAGGCCTGTTCCAAGTAGACATTGGGTGAGCCTTTAATTTCTCCACCCGTGGTATTAACCACAAAGCCTGCCGTTTTAACTTCAGCGAGTACACTTTGGACGTCGTGCTGCTTGTTAAGATGGTTGATACTGATGGTGAAATGGTTAGCACGAAGACCAATAGCGCATAACCACGCGGCGTACTCGCTTTCTTGCAGCAAATCATTGTAGTCCTGCCAGGTGGGCATACTCCAGTGCCGACCAGACCAGAAAATCTCTGGTGATAAGTGAGGCGCTTCAATTTGTTGGGTGTATTTAGCCAAAATAGACTGGGAATTATTGCTAAGTTCATGCGTTAGCAATTCAGATAAAAAGATCTTTGGTATGTCGGGGTTGCTGTGAATATAACTGCGCGCACGGAGTTTTTTTGCCCCGAACCGGTACTGTTCTTGTACCTGGTAATCCATCGCGAGCAGCACTGGCTCAAGTTTATCTAGGCTGAGAGGGGAGTTGGCAAAGGTACGAAAGGCCACGTGGTCATTAACAACCCTGTCGTTCTGCTCAGAAAACATTCGGTGGATGACTTCAGCTTGTGGCGCAAGTTGGGTGTAGTCTTTCCAAAGAGCTAAAAAAAACGTCAGCGTCATATCCGTGGCCTCATGAGCGTTATTGGTTTTTCGACGCCATCCGCGCGGCCGTTACGCCGCGCGATCGTGTCGGTGCTTTAAGCGATTTAACATCTCGTCACTGCCTTGGATCTGCAGGGCTTTGACGCGCTTGTTAATGTGCTTATCCAATAATACCTGAGCACTATCGTCAACTAAAATGACGCCGTTGCTTTGCATTTCGCCGCGACACAGTACGATCTCAAAGTTTTGCAGGTTTCCGCAGGCTAACATATACATTTCTTCGCCTTTTAAAGGACGATTTGCTATATGCAGCTTGGCGGTCACGCTCGTTTGGTAAGAGGCGATACGCGTTGGTTGGCAGGTTAAGGTGGGCCCACCATCGGCCAGGTCGATGAAGTCACTTTGGACGAAATGTTCGCTAAACAAAATGTTATGCGCCGGTGCCGATTGTTGGTGGGGAACACCCAGCAAAGACACAACCTCTGGACTGATGTGTTGAAGTGACATGGATTTGGGCAGTTTTCTCGCCAACCATTCGTTGCCCCTCTCGGCCATGCGCTCTACCACCACGTTGAAATCAACGTCGTCGTAGTCGCGACCGATGGCGTGCCAAACTGGGGAGTCATCATTGTCATCTAACCAGCCGCGGCACGAGGCCATGACAGTCGCCGAGAACAATTGCGGAAATGTTGCCATCATCAAGAAGCGAGCCTGGGATAGGGCGCGACCTAAGCCTTTAACGCGGTCCTCGGCAGATAAAAACAGCGAGCCAATTTCGCTGGCACTTGTCATGGCGTGTTCGACAAACAATGTATGTTTTTGTTTGTCGTGTCGCAACGCATAGTAGGGCCGTGATTCACCTACGGCAGTATACACGGCGGTGGTACCAATCACTTTACCTGTGCCGATGTCCTCTAGCACTAAAAAGTAGCTGCCCGCATCCGGTTGCCCCGCAAAAGACGCTTCAGCTTGGGCGATTTTTCTGCGCCAGCCGAGTTGCGTTTGTGGCATGGACGTCATGCCTTCGCCAACCTCTTTCGAGAGAGCCAACAAAGCATTCAAATCACTGTACTTACACGCTCTAATACGCCACATAATATTTCCTCCATTACGCATATTTTAGAAATTTCGGGGCGAAATGTGCGGTTGAATTTGCAGTATTGGGCGCGATTTAATACATCTTTTGGTGCTAAAACGAAATAATATTTTGTGGTTGGTTTTTCTAGGTGGGTGTTGTTATATTTTATGCCATTGAAAAAAAACAATTTTTTTGTATATGGTAAGTTTATTTTGGTGTTTGTGGTGCCTTTGGAGTGGGTTTTTATGTTAATGGATAGATTAAATAAGAAGATTCTTTCGATGCTTCAGTTGAACGCTAGGATTACTAATCACGCCCTCGCCGAAAACGTGGGGATTTCTCCCAGTGCATGCCTGAATCGTGTGCGTAAATTAGAGGAGGCGGGCATCATCGCTGCCTACCTCGCCAATATCGATCTACCAACCCTATGTCGTTCTATTACCGTGATTGCTACCGCTACCGTGAAAGACCAAAGTAGTGAGACGTTTAACGAGTTTTTACGTGAAGCGAAGGCGATGGAGGAGGTCGTGGAGTGCTATGTCGTCAG
The DNA here is from genome assembly GCA_024639455.1 of Cellvibrionales bacterium. Taxonomy (GTDB): domain Bacteria; phylum Pseudomonadota; class Gammaproteobacteria; order Pseudomonadales; family JAHEIH01; genus JAHEIH01. The sequence continues at coordinate 15,988 of JAHEIH010000027.1, read as the reverse complement.
CGGTAACTTTGACGTGTTTTTAAAGGTGGTAGCAGCAGACATGCCGTCCTACAACAAGGTGATTGACCACTTGATCGATGCGCTACCCGGCTTGGTTCACATTTCTAGCCACGTGGTGATGAATACCCCCAAACCTTTCGCGGGCTATCCACTGCGAAAGTTGATCGACTAATTCATCTGGAAGGGATAGACCGGTCCTAGATTCAGAATGCGCGTGAGTTCATCTAATGCGCGGAAATTCTCATCCATGAAATCGGGGTCACGCAGCGTGTCTGCATCGACGCGATCGCGGTAATGTCGCTCGACCCATTGACACAGCACGTTGAACTTTTCTTCGTTAATGAGGCAGTCAGGATTGACGCCCATAATAAGGTCGTGATCCATTGGCACCCGCAGTCGTAAGCAAGCTGGGCCGCCACCGTTGCGCATACTTTGCTTGATGTCGACCACCAGCACGTCATCAATGGCGGGGTGGCTTTCCTTGAGCGCCTGAAGAAAGTTCCACGTTTCCATGTTTTCTTCGCACTCACCAGGTACCACCAATATGCGTTTTCCACCTGGCAACTTTAATAACTGGCTATTGAACATGTAAGTTTTGACGGCGGTAGCCACGCTGACATCACTTTCAGGCACTTCGATCGCAGTAAAATTACCCTGCATTTTATCATGCAGTTCGTCGATGACTCGGGCTTGGTCTTGAAAAGCGTACTCGTGGCAAAACAACGTGTCGAGGTTGCCCACGGCAATCACGTCGTTATGAAATACGCCGGCATCAATACTGGCTGGCAGTTGTTGCACAAACATACATCTCTCTTCAGGCAGTCCATGCTGGCGGGCGACGGCTTGGCTGGCTTCTAGCGATTGTCTGGCAGGAAAGTGGCTGGGGCGAGGGCCGTCACGATATAGGCTGCGTTGGCCATAAACAAACATCTCAATGCCTGGTTCGCCGTAAGCGTGAGTAAACACGGTGTGGTTGGCGGCGCCTTCGTCACCCATCAGCGCGCCATAAGAAAGGTCATGGTGAATTTTAAAGCGCTGTTCATCGCGGAAAGTGCTGCGCAAAATATTGTAGCTGGTTGGGGGTTCAATGGCGCGGTGCAGGTGGCTGGCTAAATTTGCCACCGTCATGTGTACTCTATTATCGGGAGTGTGGGCGCGAGGCGATACCGTGGCGGCGTTGGCAACCCACATACTGGAGGCAGAATAAACAGCCTGTAAAAGTTCTGGATGCTTAGTGGCGACTTTGTTGAGAATGTCTCGGCTGGTACCGGAAAAGCCCAGTTGGCGAAGTGAGTTGAGATCGGGGCGTGCGTGGGGTGCAAACACACCTTGCACTAGGCCCATGTGGTGTAGCGTCAGCATCTTCGCCAGCCCCTGCAAGGCGGCCTGGCGGGGATTGGAGGTCAATGATTGATTAGATTGCGAAGCGATATTGCCTTTAGCTAGGCCGCCGTAATTGTGGCTAGGTCCTACCAAGCCGTCAAAGTTGGCTTCAAAATGCTCCATGTTTTTCCCCTTTCTTAACGCTCAACACATTAGTCCTTCAAGAATGACTCTGGGAGGTCAGCTCTCGCCTTGGTGCGTCACAAATTGGTATATTAAAAAAGCGCAAGGATTTGAGTTGATGGTTCTATGGGGGTGCCATTTCGCCTTGTTTTTAAACCCTTTTGTCGATGTGTGCTTGGAGGGGGTATAGTGTCGCCTTAGAGTTTAGGATCAATAATCATAATGTATCGAATCCCATTGCTATCTGATATTGTCCGACAATTGCTACATAATCGCAATTACCAGTTCTGGTTACTGCAACTGGTGGGTTGGTCTGGTCACTCGATTATTAGTTTTTTCAGTCTCAACCTTTGGTACAACGATCCTAGTTTGGTCTATGTCGCGCACAATATATTCCAATCGGTTTTGGGGGCGCTGTTAAGCTGGCCGTTACGCTTTTTATATACTTCGTCCTGGCGAAAATCGATACTATTGCGTTCTATTCAGGCACTTTTTGCGGTCTTAATGGTTTCCTTGATTTGGTCTGCTATCCGTATCGAAACCTTCATCATGATGACCGGTGAGATGGGTCTTTGGTCGGAGTTTGGTGGATGGTACTTTTCTTCGATCTTCGTATTCGCCGCGTGGTCATCGTTTTACTTCGGTATCAAATACTTCAATTTATTCCAAGAAGAGCACTCTGAATTATTGAAACTGGAACTGGCGCGCAAAGAAGAAAATCGTCGCCTGATTGAAGCGGAGTCTTTGGCGCAAACGGCGAAACTTAAAATGCTGCGCTATCAACTCAATCCACACTTCTTATTCAATACCCTCAACGCCATCATGTCACTGGTGGCGATGGAAGAAAACGACAAAGCTAATGCGATGTTGGTTCGCCTTAGCCAATTCATGCGCTACTCTCTCGATAAAGACCATGAACACCTGGTGGATTTGCAGTCTGAGATAAATGCTATTGGGTTGTACCTTAAAATTGAACAAGTCCGTTTCCAGGAACGATTGAATGTTGTGTTTGATATAGAGAATGGTCTTGAGCGAGCCCAGATTCCAGGGTTGTTGCTGCAGCCGTTAGTGGAGAATGCGATCAAATACGCTATTGCTCCTGCGGAGGATGGGGGCGAGATCCGCATTACCGCGAAAAGTGACAATGGGCGTCTTTGTCTGGCGGTAAAAGATACTGCTGAAAAGCTCCCCAATTGTCAAAATGAAGAAGAAAAGCAGCTAAAGAAAGGCTTTGGAGTGGGCTTGAATAATACGCATCAACGCTTAGCTACTTTGTTTGACGGCGATTTCAGTTTAGAGGTGGTGTTGGGTGAAGGAGGATCAGGTCGCGTGCTTATTACAATGCCTTTGATCATGGGGAACTTGGCGTGACATTGCGCACCATCATTGTCGATGACGAACCGCTCGCCACGCAACTTATGCATAAGTGGCTAGCGAGTTTTGAGGATGTCGAGATTGTTGCGGTTTGTCGCAATGGCCGCGAGGCGATTGAACAGTGTGAGTTGCTGCGCCCCGATGCATTATTCCTTGATATTCAAATGCCAGGTACCACGGGTCTTGATGTGGTGGCTCGTTTGCAGGGGGATGTGATGCCCATGGTGGTGTTCGCCACTGCTTACGATGAGTATGCCTTGCAAGCTTTTGAGCTCAACGCTATCGACTACTTGCTCAAACCATTCGATGTTGAACGCCTGGCGTTATCGGTGCAGCGGTTGCGTGATCGTAAGCAGATTTCCGAGGCTTTAGACATTAAAGCGCCGTTGATCAATGCTATTGCCAATATCAAAAATGACGCTGATGAGGGTTCTTTCCAGGCCCGTAAACTGGCCATTAAAGATGGCGGTGAAATTGTGCTGCTGCCCTTTGAGCAGATCGAATGGGTGGATGCGGCCGGTGATTATATGTGCGTGCACGCTAAGGGCGAGACCCACATTATGCGGGTGACTATGAAGGAGTTAGAGGCCAAATTAAATGCGTCCTTTTTCCTGCGAATTCACCGTTCAACCATCGTTAATGCCGAGTGCATCAGCTCGGTCACCATCCTGCCGAAAGGCGAGGCTGAATTGCTCCTTAGTGGGGGCGCGCGGCTTAAGGTGAGTCGCTCTTACCGACAAAATATTCAGCATCTCCTCAAGTAATTCCGTCTCATCGCGCCAAAACACCCGCTAATCGCAATCAGATGTGAGCGACTTTTCGCTTGTGACATTCTTAGCTCATCAAAATGTCACTATAAAGAAGAACTATGAAACTTACATCTGCCTTTAAAGCACTCCTTGCTAGCGCTTTAGTGATTGGTCTTACCGCGTGTATGAATACTTCTGAAGATTCTACTACTGCAAAAAGCGGTGTGGATATCGACGCCTTGATCGACAGCATGACGCTTGAACAAAAGGTCGCGCAGATGATTCAGGGTGAGATTAAGTGGGTGACTCCAGCGGATGTTCGCAAATACGGCATTGGTAGCATCCTCAATGGTGGTGGATCATTCCCCTACACCAATAAACAGGCAACGATTAGCGATTGGCAGCGTTTAGCCGCTGAGTTTAGAGAGGCCTCTCTCAATACATCGCAGGGTACAGCCGGTATCCCCATCATTTGGGGTACTGATGCGGTGCACGGTCACAACAACGTCGTCGGTGCGACGCTCTTCCCCCACAACATTGGTCTTGGCGCCGCGCGAGATAGCGAGTTGATGTACCGCATCGGTCGCGCGACTGCCTTAGAGGTATCTGCTACGGCCATCGACTGGATTTTTGCGCCTACCGTGGCGGTGGCAAAAGATGAACGCTGGGGTCGAGCCTACGAGAGTTACAGCGATCAACCTCAAATTGTTAGCGACTACGCGAAGGCCATGATTGGTGGGATTCAAAGCACAGGTCTTGGAGCGACCGCCAAGCACTTCATTGGCGACGGTGCGACAATTAAGGGAGACGACCAAGGCGATGTTATCCTGCCGCTTGAAGAGTTGGTTGAGATTCACGGTGCGGGTTATGTTAGTGCCATTGAGGCTGGCGTGCAGGGTGTTATGGCCTCGTTTAATAGTTGGCATGGTGAAAAGCTGCACGGCCACAAATTTTTACTGAATAATGTGCTGCGCGAGCAAATGGGCTTTGAAGGCATGGTGGTCGGTGATTGGAATGGTCACGGCCAAGTACGCGGATGTACCAATAGTGATTGCGCCCAAGCGATCAATGCCGGTGTTGATTTGATTATGGTGCCTGAGGATTGGAAAGAACTGATGTTCAATACCGTCCGCCAAGTCAAAGAGGGCGTTATCAGCGAAGCGCGCATTGACGAAGCGGTTCACCGCATCCTGACCATGAAGAAGGAACTTGGGTTGTTTGAAAAAGCCATCGATCGTCCTTCGATTGAGGTGGTTGGCAGTGCAGATCATCGCGCTATTGCACGTGAAGCGGTGCGCAAGTCGCTAGTGTTGTTGAAAAATAAAGGTTCGTTGCCGCTGTCACCCAAGGGGAATTATCTCGTGATGGGCGATGCTAGCGACAACATTGGCCAGCAGTCGGGCGGCTGGACGATTACTTGGCAGGGTACGGGTAACAACAACAGCGACTTCCCCGGTGGTACGTCTATTTTCGATGGTATCAAAGCGACGGTAGAGGCCAGCGGCGGACGTGTTGCGCTACAGCAGTGGGATGATGCCGATGGAACACCCGACGCGGTGATTTGGGTATTCGGTGAACGTCCATACGCTGAGGGCCTTGGTGATCTTGAACATTTAGACTTTGTTCACACCAATCCCGCCGAGTTAGACCGCGCTAAAGCCTATGCCGATGCCGGCATTCCGGTGGTCTCTGTATTTATTAGTGGGCGCCCCATGTGGGTTAACGAAGAATTGAATCTGTCGGATGCCTTCGTAGCGGCTTGGTTGCCTGGAAGTGAAGGTGTCGGCGTGGCCGATGTGCTCATAGCTCGCGACAGTGGTGTGCCTAATTTCGATTTCACCGGTCGTCTATCCTTCGACTGGCCGCAAGCCCCTATCAATGTTGAGCGCCCCGATGCGCCGGTGGAAGACATCTTATTTTCCTATGGTTTCGGTCTGAATTACGCGTCTGAAATCATGCCGTGGCGTGTACTTTCGGAAGAGTCTATCGGTATTGCGGCAGATACAGATGTGGTGGTTTTTAATCGCGGCTTGCGCGGAGATTGGCAGCTAAGCCTTAGCGATAAAGCGGGTGTCGTGCCGGTCAATGCCTCTATTGTTACTACTGAAACGGGTGCGTTGAGGGTGGCAACCACCGATATCGACGTGCAAGAGGATGGCCTGCTCTTTACATGGAAAGGCGAGGGAGGTTTCCGTATGGCTGCGGATAACTCGCAAGATATTTCTGCCGCTCAAGGCTCATCACTGCAGTTCTCTGTCACCCTGCCCAGTGGTGCGCCTGATAGCTTTGTGTTGTCGATGGCTTGTGAAGAGGCTTGTGAAGGCAATTTGGATATTGCTAAACAGCTCGGTGCTCTAGAAAAGAACAATTGGCACATTGTAGCGATCGATACCGCCTGTTTTGCACGTGATATGTCAGCCGTCGACGCTGTGGTAGATGTGGTCGCTAATGGTGAATTCCAATTAACTATTCAAGACGTTCGCATTGCCAAAACTTCGGTGGTGCCTGTCACGAAGTGTGAGTAAAGACATGAAGCGAATCTTTAAAGGATTTCTAGCGCTTTCGCTAGCAGCCGGTGCCCACGGTGCTGAAATGTGCACCGAGCAAACGCTGTTTGAACCCTTTGAGGGAGGGGCCTTAAACGAAGCGCTGTGGAGCTTCGATATCGGCGATGGTTGCGATCGCAATCTTTGTGGCTGGGGTAATAACGAGCAGCAGTTTTATCACAGTGACAATATAATGCTGCGCGATGGAAATATGGTTATCCGCGCTGAAAAAAATAAGTATTTAGATCATTTTACCTCCGGCAAAATCGTTACCCGCGATAAGTTTGCCCAGCGCTACGGTCGCTTTGAGGCGCGCGTTAAAGTGCCTGATGGGCTTGGTTTGTGGCCTGCCTTTTGGTTGATGCCTGATCAGCCGGAGAAAACATGGCCGCTGGAGGGTGAAATCGACATTTTGGAGCGTCCTGGGCGTGATGAGCTAGATTTACGCACGCTGATCGGTGCCGCCCATTTTGGCGAAATTTGGCCAGGCAATACCCACTTTGCTCAGTTTTTAATTTTGCCAAAAAACTGGCACGACGACTATCACTTGTATGCCGTTGATTGGACTGAGGATGAGCTGGTATGGACCGTAGACGGCCGTGAGTTTGCGCGTCTGACTCGAGAGGATACTAAGCCTTACAAGTGGCCATTTGACAATAAAGCCTTCTATGTAATTTTAAATCTGGCGGTGGGCGGTACTTTGGGGGGTGAAGTACACCTTGAGAGCATGCCCGCTGAGATGCTCGTGGATTACGTAAAAGTGAGCCAATTCGTGCCTTGCGATGACGAAAAGTAAATGATTTGTCGAGATATGTCCCATTTGTCGCGCGGCAAAACCGACTTATCTCATCTAGATATTTTTCTAAAACCGTCTATGCAACATTACGGTGACGGATATTTCAATAATTAACTATCAGGGTTTTACAGTTATGCCTAAACACCAGTTTTACAAAACGAAGATAGCTGCTGGCTTGTCTCTCGCTATCGGTGCTGCACTTCCTGTTGCACCTGCCTTTGCCCAAGAAGAGCAGGTCATGGAAGAGGTTGTTGTCACCGGTATTCGCTCTAGTTTGAAAAAAGCGATGGACACCAAGCGTGACTCTATCGGTGTCGTCGATGCCATCACCGCAGAAGATATGGGTAAATTCCCTGACACAAACTTGGCAGAATCTCTCCAGCGTATCACCGGTGTGGCGATCGATCGTCAACGCGGTGAAGGTGCGCGTGTGACTGTTCGTGGTTTCGGTTCTGACTTTAACTTGGTGACCTTAAATGGTCGTCAAATGCCAACCCACAGCGGCTTCGGACGTTCGTTTGACTTTGGTGATTTGGCCTCAGAAGGCGTTGCAGGCGTTGAAGTTTACAAAACGGGTAAGGCTAATGTGCCAACCGGCGGCATTGGTGCAACCATCAACATCAAAACCCTTCGACCTTTAGATGACCCAGGTATGAAAGCAAGTATTGGCGTCAAAGCGATGAACGATACTTCTACTATTACTGGTGATTCATTTACACCTGAGTTCTCAGGTGTGTTCAGCAATACCTTCGCTGATGATACCATCGGTGTTGCTATTACTGGTTCTGTTCAAGAGCGTAATAATGGACAGGCGTCTTCAAGCAATACTGAATGGTTGGAGCGCCCCGGAGCCAATATTGCCGATAATGGTAACAACAGCAATTTACCTGCCGCGGACGCTATTGTTGGTTTGCCGCAGCAAATTATTTACACCTTGGACGAGTGGGAGCGCACTCGCACCAACGGTCACGTCGTCTTCCAGTGGGCGCCTTCGGAAACATTGACGGCAACCTTGGACTACACCTATGCCAAGCTTGAATTAGATCACCGCTACAATAACTTGTCAGCGTGGTTCGGTCCTACCGGCCAAATTGGCTCATATAGCAGCGGTGACGGCCCGGTGGTATCACCTTTAACTTACGGTGAAACCAATAACAACCCTGATTTCCCCATGGGTGCAGGTCTCGACTCATCGGTCAACGTGACCAAGTCGTTGGGTGTTAACCTGGAGTGGGCCCCTACTGACCAATGGACATTTACCGTCGACTACCACGATTCGCAAGCCACTCGTGATCCCAATAGTCCATACGGAAGCTCTGCTAACTTATCTATCGCCACCTTTGAGCGTCGTGGCGCTTTTGTAGATTACACCGGCGATATCCCTGTGTTGACTACCGATCTGAGCGATCCGCTGTCGCCCGATGATATGATGATCACCGGTAGTGTGTTCGGCAACAGCTGGGCGCGAATGGACATCGAACAGGCGCAGTTTAGCGGTAAGTTTGAATTCAACGATAACGCTAGCATTGATTTCGGTTTCTCGATGACCGAAGTCGACAACTTCGAGTCTGGCAGTATTGTTCAGCGTAATAGCTGGGGTAAGAGTCAGGCATCGGCCTACGGTTCATTGTCTGATTTGTTGACCCCTGCCTCACTCACAGGTGTATTCGACCAATTTGCTTCTGGTGCGGCGGTTGCTAATAACTTCTTTATGTTCAATATGGAAGAAGTGGCCAAGCGTGGTGAATTCCTGCAGAACTTACCTGAATCGAACCCCATGCATTTGTCGACTGCTTTTGCCGGTGGTGATTGTGGCACGGGTTTCTGTGCCGATAGCGACCCAGGATTTGGTAACCGTTTCGCTGAAGATTCGCAGGCCTTTTATGTTAACTTCACCGCAAGCGGTGAGATCATGGATCGCCCTGCTAATATGAACTTCGGTGTACGCTACGAGCAAACCGATGTGACTTCAAGCGCGGAGTCAGTAAGCTATACCGCGATTAACTGGAGTTCGACTAACGAATTCGTTGCCGAAGAAGCCGATGTGTTGATTCCCTCTGAGTTGACCGGTGATTATGACGTATTCTTACCTAGTGTTGACTTCGATATGGAGTTGACCGATGACGTTAAATTGCGTGCGGCTTACAGTGAAACCATTGCTCGCTCAAGCTATGGCGACCTGCGCGGTAACTTGGCTATCGGTAATATCCTGCGTGTCACCGAGGGTACTCATATTGCTGATGGTTCAGTCGGTAACCCTGGTTTGTTGCCACACGAGTCTAAAAACTTTGATGTGTCGTTGGAGTGGTACTACGGCGAGACCAGCTATATGTCAGCGGGTTGGTTCAAGAAAGACGTTGTTAACTTCGTTACCTCTGCCGAAGCTGAAGATGTTGTGCTGTTCCCCGGTCTGGCTCACCCTGCACTTGGCCCCTTGTACGCCGATGCGGTAGCCGCTTTGGGTGCTACAGCTACCAATACGCAGATTCGTGAATTTATTTTCACTAACTTTGCCGATCAACCCGGTGTTGACGCTGTCAACGAAGTGATCTCTGGTGTCCCTGGTCGAGATGATCCTGCTTATTTCGATGTAGATACCCGTATCAACTCAGACCAAGAAGCTTCGATTGACGGCTTCGAGGTGGCGATACAGCACGATTTCGGTGAGACCGGCTTTGGTTTTATTGCCAACGCTACGTTTGCTGATGGTTCAGCGGTGTTTAATCGCTACTCCGACGATGCGCAATTTGCATTGCCAGGTTTGAGCGATACTCGCAACTTCATTGCTTACTACGATAAGCACGGTATTCAAGTACGCTTGGCGTATAACTGGCGTGACTCATTCTTCAATGGTGGTGTTACCAAGCCTTCGTATACCAAAGCTTATGAGCAGTGGGATGCTAACGCTAGCTATGAAGTGACCGAGAACCTTACGGTTTCTTTGGAGGCCATTAACCTCACCAACGAAACCTTTAAGACGTACGGTCGTTCAGAGTTGCAATTCTATGGCGTTGGCCAGAGTGGACCTCGCTACAATGTTGCTGCACGCTATACCTTCTAGGTGTTAGTAGGTCATTAATAACAAGAACCGCCACTGGCGGTTTTTGTTTATTTGGAAGGTAAAAATGTCAAAGTTGCTGAAAGATATTGTGATTGTAGGTGGTGGAGCTGCCGGCTGGCTTTGCGCTGCGCGCTTGGCTGCAAACGTTGATCTACAAGCATCCGGCATGACAGTGACCCTGGTGGAAGCGCCGGATATAAAAAATATTGGCGTGGGTGAGGGTACGTGGCCTTCCATGAGGCAAACCCTGCAGCGAATCGGCATCAGCGAAGATGAGTTCCTCACTTGTTGTGAGGCTAGTTTTAAACAGGGTTCAAAGTTCGTTAATTGGCAGCGTGATGAGGACGAGTACTACTATCACCCGTTTACCGAGCCGCATGCTTATCAGCAGATTAATATCGCCAATTTTTGGCAACCATCTCAGGGCCGTTTTGACGACGTCGTGTCGCCTCAGTCGGCCATGTGCGATCGTCATTTGGCACCCAAGCAATTATCTACCCCAGAGTATGCTGGGGTTCTGAGTTACGGCTACCACCTTAATGCCGGTAAATTTATCGAGTTGCTCAAGCGTTATGCGGTGGACAAATACGGTGTTAAATACATTAGTGCTGAAGTTTATGAGGTGGCTGCTAATGGCGGTGACATCGAGTACCTGCGCACCGAGGGCGTTGGTAATATTCATGGCGACTTGTTCATTGACTGTAGTGGGCTGCATGGCTTACTGATTGAACAGCACTTTCAAGTGCCATGGATCAGCGCTAAGCGCTATCTATTTAACGATTCTGCCCTAGCGATGCAGGTGCCTTACGTCGACGATAAAGCTCCCATACAATCCGCGACCGTTGCTACAGCAAGGCCCGCAGGTTGGGTGTGGGACATTGGCCTCACTACCCGGCGTGGGGTTGGGCATGTCTACAGCAGTGATTTCGCTGACGAGTCAGATATTGAGCGATCCTTACGCGAGTATTTGGTGCAATACGCAGGGTTTCAGCCGAATGAAGCAGAGCAGTTGGAGTACCGTAAAATAAGGTTTGATCCTGGTTACCGACAACAGTTTTGGTGCGGTAATTGTGTGGCGATAGGTATGTCCGCCGGCTTTATTGAACCGCTTGAGGCCACGGCGTTGGTTTTGGTGGAGATGGCGGCCGATATGCTATGTCGTGAGTTGCCTCGCGACCGCAGCACTATGGATTTAGTGGCGGAGCGTTATAACCGTGCTTTCCGCCAGCACTGGTTGCAAATTATTGATTTTTTGAAGCTACACTACGTGCTCAGTCAGCGCACAGACAGTTACTGGTTCGCCCATCGTCAGCAAGGCTCTATTCCATCGTCATTGCAAGAGCTTATGCAACGCTGGCAAGGTCGTGCGCCTTGGCACGAAGATGCCACGGCGGCCTTGGAAATGTTTCCTTCGGCCAGTTATCAATATGTGCTTTACGGCATGGGTTTTGCTCCGCCTGAAAGTCATTTTGTGACCCGCCAAACGCTAGCATTACGCGAACAAGCCAGTACACTGATAACTAACAATATAAACACCATTAAACAGCTGTCAGAGCATTTGCCGACTAACCGTTTCTTGCTTGAGCAGGTGGTGTCACGTGTATCTCAGGCCAAACCATAGGGAACGTCATGGCTAACTATCAACTTTTAAATAATGTCGACCACGCGACTTTGCGTGTCATCACTGATCGCAGTGCAGCCCTTGGCGATGCGGTGATGTTTGGCGTGACGTATCCGTTTGAATTTCGTCAGGTACAGGCGCAGTATCCCATCGTGATTTTTAAAAACCCGCAAGATGGACAGTTGCATCCAGTGGCATTATTTGGTCTTAGCCAAGGTGAAAACTTGTTTCTAACCGACCGCGGTTGGGAGGCGGCGTTTATTCCCGCTAGTATTCAGCGCGCGCCATTTTTGGTGGGTTTTCAAGAGGATCCCAACGATCCCATGGCGGAAACTAAACGTGTGGTGACTATCGATGTCGATCATCCCCGGGTGAATGGTGAGATGGGGGTGTCTATTTTTACTGACAATGGTGGCTACAGTGACTATCTGCAAAAGGTGTCTGACCTACTTGAAGCGGTATACAGTGGCGGTATCCAAAACAAAGCTTTAACCGCGGCGCTAGAGCAGCATCAGTTATTGCAGTCAATGGATCTCGATATTGCGCTAGCTGATGGCAGCCATGTGCAGCTGTCGGGCTTTTACGTGATTGACGACTTGGCATTGCAGCAGCTGGACGGCGATGCGTTGGATAGCTTAAACCAGCAGAGCTTGTTATTACCGATCTATATGATGGTGGCATCGATGTCACAATTACGCGCCTTGGTGCAGCGTAAAAACGATCAGTTGGGATAGCCGGTGGCCGCATTACTGGAACCCACGTCGCTGCCTTTTACTGTGGCAACCGTTGATCAACTGGTGTTGAGTGATCGCCCGCTATTGTTAAAGGGTTTTGTCGCGCATTGGCCGATAGTACAGCAGTGCATTAGCGAGGGTTCTAGTGCTGTACTGGACGATTTGATTGGGCGTTACAATGGTCAACCGGTGTTAGCGTTCCATAGCCACGAGCCAGCGGCGCGTTTCTTCTATGATGAAAGCGGCACGCAGTACAATTTTAAAAAATTAAAAAGTGATCTTGGCGAGGTTTTACGCGATTTACAGCGTGGTCTAAGCGATACCCTCTACGTGGGTTCTACCGCCACTGATCGCTGTCTCGATGGCTTTAACGAGCAGCATGCACTCCCTATGGGTGAGCGTCAGCCGGTTCAAAGTTTGTGGATTGGCAATCGCAGCACCGTGCCGGCTCACTTTGATGTACCGAGTAATATCGCCTGCTGTGCCATGGGCAAGCGGCGCTTTACGCTGTTCCCACCTGAGCAAATTGCCAACCTCTACATCCACCAAATGGATCTCACACCGGCGGGGCAAACCGTGAGTTCGGTGGATATTGCAGAGCCAGACTACCTGCGTTTTCCGCGTTATCGTGAAGCTGAAAAATATGCGTTGGTGGCAGAGTTGGAACCTGGGGACGCACTGTTCGTACCTAGTATGTGGTGGCACAACGTTGAGGCCTTAGACGAGGTTAATGCCCTAGTGAATTTTTGGTGGCGCGAAGAGCCTGCCTATATGGGGCCGCCAGCGGCGGTGTTGAACCACGCCTTGATGAGTCTTCGTCATCTGCCCAAAGTGCAGCGCGACGCTTGGCGGGCACACTTTGAATACTATGTGTTTGGAGAGGCTGACCTAAGCCATATACCCGAGGCTGCGCAGGGCAAGCTGGGTGAACTGGATGAGCGTATCGCGCGGCAAATTCGCGCAGAGTTACAAAATCAATTGAAGTAGGAGTGGTCATGTCTGCAGAGGGTATTCGCCGTGTTGTTATCGCTGGCGGTGGCACCGCCGGTTGGATGGCGGCTGCCGCGATGGCGGCTACCTTTGGTAAGCGTATTAACGTCACGCTGGTGGAATCCGATGACATACCGACCGTGGGTGTTGGCGAGGCAACGGTGCCTTCGATCTTGACTTTCCATCGTCTGCTTAAAATCGCCGAACCGGAGTTTCTTAAGGCCACCATGGGGACCTTCAAACTAGGTATCGAGTTTGATGGTTGGAAGAATCGAGACACAACGTATTTCCACTCCTTTGGTGATACAGGCCAAGGTTGCTGGGCCGCGGGCTTTCAACACTTCTGGCTGCGCGGGCGGCGGGAGGGCATGGCGGCAGAGTACGGTGAATACTGTCTAGAGCTTAAAACTGCTGAGCAACAAAAATTCAATTTGTTGTCGGATACTCGACTTAACTACGCCTACCACTTGGACGCCGGTTTATACGCCAAGTTTTTGCGTGGTGTGGCTGAAAAACACGGTGCGGTTAGGGTTGAGGGGACGATAGATCAGGTAGTCACTCGCTCGGATAACGGTTACATCGAAGCCTTGCTGCTCGCCGATGGTCAGCGTGTAGAGGGCGATCTTTTCATCGACTGTACTGGCTTTAAGGGGATGCTTATCGAGCAAACGATGACGGCCGGTTTTGACGACTGGTCTCACTATTTGCCTTGCAATCGTGCTGTTGCGCTGCAAACCGATGCCACCGAATCACCGCGCCCCTACACAAAGGCAATCGCCCATGATTTTGGTTGGCAGTGGCGTATCCCGTTACAGCACCGTACCGGTAATGGTGTTGTGTTCTGCGATCGCTACGTGTCTGAGGATGAGGCTACGGCGACGCTGCTAGCCAACGTAGAGGGTGCACATCGTACCGATCCAAGAGTGATCAAGTTCACCACCGGGCAGCGGCAAAAGTATTGGGTGAAAAACTGCGTGGCGGTGGGCTTGTCGAGCGGGTTTATCGAGCCGATGGAGTCGACCAGCATCCACATGATTCAGCAAGCTATTATGTGGTTGCTGTTGATGTTCCCCAACCAGGGTATCGATGACAGCGTCGTGCAGGACTACAACGACCGCCTCCGCCGCGAGGTGTTAGCGATTAGAGATTTCATCGTCTTGCACTACCATGTGACCGAACGCCGTGACACGCCCTTCTGGGAGTATTTGGCGAACATGCCTATTCCACAAACGCTGCAGCACCGCCTGCAGGTGTTTAAGGAGAGTGGTCAAGTCTTCAAACCACAGGATGATTTCTTTGCCGAGAATTCTTGGATTCAGGTGATGATGGGGCAGGGTATTCAGCCAGAGGGATATCACCCGATTGTAGACAATATGTCGTCCCAAGAACTGGCGGCATTTTTGGGAAATATTCAGCGTCAGGTACAGCAGGGCGTTGCCAAAATGGTGCCCCACGAAGCCTTTGTGAAGCGCTATTTAGGCCTCTAAAAACGGTCGCGAAAAATCACTAATATCAACCTTGTTAAAACTGCTTGTTAGGTTGAAAAAATCGTTGAGGTGGCGACGCTGTCCAATTCATCTCACTCAAAATCCATTACATCGCTTTTGACTACCTTGACGCCACGCTATGTGAAATAACTAGCCTACGAGTTTGTATACATAAAAACTACGAGGACTGCGATGATTAATCGATACAACAAAATGCTGCCCATTGCTGGTGGTATTGCTATAGCTCTACTCGGAGGCTGTGGCGGCGGTGGGGAGACCAAAACCTCTGCGGTGGTTGAGCCATTTTATCCTGAACCACAGGAAGAGTGGCGCCTGGTTTGGAGTGACGAATTTGATGGCACTGCTATCGATACGTCTAACTGGGGATTCCAATACGGTGAAGGTGCTGACGAAGGCCTGGAGCGTTGGGGCAACAACGAACAACAGTGGTACACGGAACAGAACGCTACTGTGGCTGATGGCAACCTCGTAATTTCTGCTAAAGCAGAAGTGCCTGAAGTTGATGGTGCTCCTGTGGATGGTTTCAATTACACATCTGCGCGTATGCGTTCACTGGGTAAATTTGATTTTAAATACGGCCGTGTTGAAGCTCGTATTAAAGCGCCCGCTGGCCAAGGCTTGTGGTCAGCATTCTGGATGCTGCCCTCTGAGTCGCCCTACGGTACTTGGGCGTCTAGCGGCGAAATCGATATCATGGAAGCGGTCAATCAAGGTACCGATAATGCTGTCATGGCAGGTACACTGCACCATGGTTTCCAGTGGCCGCTGAATCAGTTGTCAACTACTCAGCAAGACGTTGACGCCTCAGGTGACTTCCACACTTATTCTATTGAGTGGGAAGAAAACGAAATCCGCTGGATGGTGGACGGCGTTCACTTCAAAACCGTCACCTCTGACACTTACTACAGCGTGTACTTCGACGAAGCGACTGGCGAATACGTTAAAGCACCGGGTTCAGCGCCATTCAATACAGACTTCCACTTACTGTTGAACTTGGCCGTTGGTGGTACCTTGGCGGGTGAAGTCGACACAGGTGAAGGCGATCTGGTTGTTGACTACGTGCGCGTTTATGAGTGTTCATATGATCTGGCTGACGGTTCAGG
>JAHEIH010000004.1 GCA_024639455.1 Cellvibrionales bacterium | reverse complement strand
GTCCCACAGGCGTTGTGCACAAGGAGCACAGAATGGGCAGTAAGGTCTCAGGTCACATTTTGCGGCTAGCGCTTACCAGCCACCGCAGATCATTCTATAATAGCCAGACTTTTTCTAGCGGCGCCCTTCACGAGAGACCCGTCCACTAGCCCACTCATTGAACGGTAACCTACCATGACTGATTCGACCTCTCCGCTCAGCGTCCCGCTGTTCAAGCGTGCCTGGCTCGCCAGCATCTTGACCTACATCGGCCTGCTGGTACAGGGCGTCGGTGTTGCTTGGTTGATGGTTGAAATCGCTGAAGACGACGCCATGGTCGCCTGGGTACAATCCGCTATTTACCTGCCCTTGATGCTGCTATCGATTCCCGCCGGCGCCATTGCCGACGTGTACAACAAGAAAACGGTGTCGTTAGTCGGTCTAACCATCGCCTTTTTAGCCAGCTTATTTTTGTACATGATCGCCAGTATGGGCATGGCGACACCGTTACTGCTTCTATCGCTATGTATCATGACTGGCGTGGGTATGGCCCTGTACGATCCCGCTTGGCAAACCGCTGTGCCACTAATCGTCCCCGAGGAAGCACTGCCACAGGCGATTGGTCTGCGCTCGATGAGCCAAAACCTAGCACGCGCTGTGGCACCAGCCATCGGCGGTGTGCTAGTGGCTTGGCTTGGTGGCGCCGGCGCCTTTCTGTGCGCCACGCTATTCTTCACACCCTTCTTGGTGGTGTTGATCACTTGGAGTTACCAACCCACCCCACCGCGCCTACCGCCCGAACGCATTGACCACGCGATTACCACAGGCATTCGCTACGTTGCCAATTCACCTGCTAGCCGAATGGTGATCATTCGAGGCTTTCTCTTGAGCTCGTTGGGTATAGGTCTTCTGGCATTGATGCCTCTGGCCGCCAAATACCTCCTTAAAGGCGAATCAATCGAATATGGTATTTTGTTAGGCGCATTTGGCGCGGGTGCCGTGGCTGCCGCCAAATACCTCAAACCGTTGCGTGAAAAAATGGGCGCCGAAATCATGGTGAGCTTGTCGAGCGGAGCACTGGGACTGGGGGCATTGGCGTTGGCACTGGTACCCAATTTGTTGGTGGTATCGTTAGTGTTAGTGCTATCCGGTATGGGCTGGCTAACCATCTACTCCACTCTTAACACCAGTATTCAAACTCTGTCACCGCGCTGGGTAATGGGACGTACCTTTGCTACCTATGCGGCCGCCACTACAGCTGGCATGGTATTTGGCAGCTTAATCTGGGGGGAAGTGACCTCTCGTTTTGGACTGCAAAGCGCCTTAATCAGCGTCGCCGTCGGGTTGGCGATAATGGCCTTTGCTCGCCACATCATTCCTTTGCCACAAGGTCTTTTACCTGGCAAATACAGCGAAGTAGAAGCATCTCACATCAATATAGATCTGGCGATCACCCACCGCTCGGGGCCGATTTGCTTGCAGAAGGAATACCGCATTGCCGCCGAAAACGCACGCTCTTTTTACAAGGCAATGCAAAAAATGGAGCGCCTGCGTTTACGTAATGGCGCCTACAACTGGTCGCTTTCGCGTGACATTACCGACCAAACGGTTTGGATTGAGCGCTACCACATGTCTACCTGGCTCGATTATTTACGCATGCGCGAGCGCTACACCGAACGCGATGCACGAACGCGTGATGAGGCACACAGCTTCTTGATATCTAATACTGAAACGACGACTCGCTACCACCTTGAGCGCCCGATTGGTTCGGTGCGTTGGGATGAAAACGTCATCGACAACAAATTAGAAAAAGATGTGCAAAAATCCGTGGGGTTGAACAACTAACGACGTTAGCCGACGGCGCGCGGGCGCAATACCTGCTCTTTAGCCTTGTGCGCCATGTGATTGGAAATCTCACGTCCGGCATGCGTAACCGCATCGATAATGGTCTGTCGATCAAGCTCTGCCCACAGTTCGGCCTGGAAGGCCACGCCGACCGAACCGATCACCTCACCTTCGCCGTTAAACACCGCGGCACCACATCCAGACACGCCTTTACTAAACTCGCCCGAGGAAATTACCACTGCCTCGCTGCGAATTTTCGACATGTTGTTGCGAAAGTCTACCCACTCACCGCCCAAACCCGCGTCAATAATTTCGTCGTGACGACGCTTATAGATAGTGCGCAGGCGGTGCGGCGACAAGTAAGCCAAGATCACCTTTGACAGCGCACCACGAAACAGTGGGCGGCGCTGACCACGGCCCAACATGCCACTGGGACACGCTGGCACACGGTAATCTTTGACACAAATAATGGAGTTTTGGAACAGGGTACACAGCAGTGCCGACTGGCCGGTAGCAGTCGATAATTCTTCTAAGACGCCTTCAGCCGCTCGCAGCAGTGGGTCTGTCTCACGAATCTGTAAATCCAGTTCGATGATGCGTGGCCCCAACACGTAGTAACCGTTACCCACCGCACTCAAAAGGCCGGCGCTGGTCATTGAGCGAATGTAGCGATAACCGGTCGAGCGCGACAAACTCAAAGCATCCAAAATATCATTGGTCGCCCACAGAGAATCCTCTAGGGTAAACAGATCTAAAATGCTCAACATTCTTGTTAGGCTATTGCCTGAATCGCGTTCGGTACTCATAGTATCTATTTTTATTAGGGTTTATTTCGCAAGCAACGCATCTTGCACGAAAGTAGGGAATTGCACAACTTTACGCCGCTGCATGTCGACACATATCTGGGCGATTTCCACCGACACAACTAGCCGCCCAACGGGGTCGACAAAGTAGTGATCCATAATAAAGCTTTTATCTGTCATGGCCGATTTTGCGGCGTAGACACGTATTAATGAAGGGATCTGCACTGGCGCATGCCAGATGATACGCGCCTCGGCCGCCATGATACCCACTTGAATTTCGCGTTGCTTGTCTAGGCTAAAGCCAACCCGGTCAAGGTAGCGACTACTGGAGATACCAACACAGCGGAACATTTCTTCGCAGTTTAGATAACCGTCACTATCGCAGTGCCAAGGCTGGATCGTACCCATCAAACTGCAACAATCTGACGCGGTATCGCGACTGAAGACACTCTCCACCGGCAATAAGATACCGCGCGGCTTGGCCTGACTACCAATATCGGCACTTACGGAAGGGTAATCGCTGCTATTGAGGGACGCTCGCACATCGCGTCCGAGCCAATAGTCCACAGCCAACGCCGAGCTTACACCGTGGCTATTCACCTCTTGCAGTATTGCACCAGAAGAATAAGCCGGGCTATCCAATACCGCCGTAGTTACCTCCACCGAACTGGAGGTAAACAATTCTTTCTTAAGCAACATATGGCGCACCAACCCCTGCCGATAGGGCGCATCAGCGATAATACTGGGGTAATCGCCAACCATTTGGTTGGCACCATAGTCAAAGCTACGCCCATAGAAACGCGAATTCCAATGGTCGTTGTGGTCGCACTCCCAGCGTTCAACGCGGGTGTGAAAGGTCGATCGACCTAGTCGAGACATATCTGACGACAACGGCGATTCCTCCATGTCGTGCACGTTTATTGTTATTAGAGCGACGATACCAAGTGGCCACCGTCAACCGCTAATTCAGCCCCAGTGATATAGGCGCCGGCGTCGCTTGCCAGCATTAATAACGGACCATCGAGCTCGGCCATTTGTCCCAAGCGGCGCTGTGGAATCCGCTTGATAAGGCTGGCACCGGCCGGTGAGGCAAAGAAGTCGCGATTCAAATCCGTTTCGATGTAGCCAGGGCAGAGGGCGTTAACGCGGATACCGTAGCGCGCCCACTCGAGCGCCAAGCTCTTGGTTAACTGCACCACACCCGCCTTGGCGGTTGCATAAGCCGACAAATTGCCCGCCACACGCAGTCCCAAAATAGAGGCGATATTAATGATGCTTCCGCTCGTTTTTTCTTCACGAACCAAGGCGCGCGCGGCCCCTTGAGCCACACGAAATACGCCTGTTAAATCGGTGTTGATCACTGCATTCCAATCGTCCTCGCTGGTTTTCAGCGCGGGGCCGTCATGGGTCACACCGGCATTGTTAATAACGATATCGAAGCAGTGCATATCGAACAAAGCCGCCACACTATCGGGGCTCGTCACGTCGAGGCTCACAGCCTTAGCGACACCACCTACGGCATGGATTTCAGCGCAAAGGGTAGCCAGTTTATCCGCACGCCGCGCAGCAACGGTGACTGCGGCTCCGCGACTCGCCAACAGTTGTGCGAAGTGCCACCCCAACCCGGAAGAGGCTCCCGTCACGAGGGCACGCTTGCCCTCAAGTGAAAATAAATTGTCCATGGTGTTAATACGACTTGGGCAATTCGAGCACGCGTTCAGCGATGAACGACATGATCAGCTCACGCGTCACAGGCGCAATGCGTGGCAACATAATTTCACGCAGGTAGCGCTCAACGTGGTACTCCTTGGCATAGCCGAAGCCACCGTGGGTCCGCACAGCGCGGTCACACGCTTCAAAAGCCGCGTCAGCCGCTAAGAACTTAGCGGAGTTCGCCTCAGCGCCACAGGGCTGCCCGTTGTCGTACAAACGCGCCGCGTGCCACACCATCAGATCAGCGGCTTCCAGCGCCATCCAACTTTGCGCCAAGGGGTGTTGAATACTTTGGTTTTTACCAATCGGGCGACCGAAGACTACGCGCTCATTGGCATAACCAACGGCTTTTTCTAGGGCACGACGGCCGACACCAATCGCTTCGGCAGCGACAAGTACACGCTCAGGGTTGAGGCTGTCCAGTAGGTAGCGGAAACCCTTACCTTCTTCGCCAATACGGTCCTCAACAGGAACTTCCAAATTGTCGATGAAGATTGAGTTTGAGTTCACCGCGTTGCGGCCCATTTTATCGATTGGCGTCACCTGGATGCGGCTGCGGTCGAAATCCGTGTAGAAAAGGGTCATGCCGTCGGTGGGTTTGGCGCACTCTTCAATAGGAATGGTACGAGTCAACAGCAGAATCTTGTCCGCTTGTTGTGCGGTAGAGGTCCATACTTTCTGTCCATTGATCACATAGCGCCCTTCGCTTAACACGGCGCGAGTAGAAATGTGGGTGGTATCCAGACCTGCATCTGGCTCGGTCACACCAAAACAGGCTTTTTGCGTGCCTTCTACCAAGGGCGGAATAAAGCGGTCTTTCTGCTCTTTGGTGCCGAACTTGATGAGTGGATGGGGGCCAAACAGGTTGATATGCACGGTAGAACAGGCCGACATGACGCCCGCTGAGTTACCAATGGTTTGCATCATCAACGAGGCATCGGTCACACCTAAACCGGCACCGCCGTATTCTTCTGGCATGGTAATACCCAGCCAGCCATCTTGGGCTAAGGCAGCGTGAAATTCATGGGGGAATTCTTTTTTGTTTTCTTTTTCCAGCCACCAATCATCATCAAATTGATCACAGATCTTTTTGATCGACTCCGCAATTTGACGGCGCTCATCGGTAATCTCAATACCTGCAGGTAAATCGCTAATTTTCATGGTGTGTTCCTTTAATATCAATTCTTTCAATTAAGCACGTTTCTGAAACATGCCTGATTTGGCTAATTTTCCTGGCAGCGGGCGGCCAATAATGTCCTGTGCTAACACCGCCGCTTTAATCATGGCTTCGATATCGACGCCAGTTTCGATACCCATGCGCTGGCACAGCAGAACGAGTTCTTCGGTGGCAATATTACCGGCCGCGCTGCGGTTGCCGGCAAAGGGACATCCGCCCATACCCCCCACCGAACTATCAAAACGCGATACACCCAACTCTAGGCCGGCCATGGCGTTGGCTATTCCCAGTCCGCGGGTGTCGTGCAGGTGCAGCGCTACCGGGTAGTCAGGCCAGCGTTCTCGCACTGCAGCGACCAGACGACGCACCTGCATGGGATCGGCGGCACCAATGGTATCGCACAAATAAATACTGCTCGGCGGGGTACCATTCTCTTCACAAATGGCGACCAGCTCGGCACATCGCTTCATGGCTTGCGCGACCGACACTTCACCCTCGTAGTTACAGCCAAAGGCAGTGAATAAATAAATAGGGCCGCTGCCAACACCGTTTTCACTGTAAAGCTTGCGAAGGTTGGTCTGCACCACTACCTGTTGTTGCGGGGTACGGCGATTATTCTTGGCCAAAAACGTATCAGAGGCGCTACCCGAGGTCAGCGCGGGTAAATTCAAACCGCTTTCAAGCGCATTCAAAAATCCTTTTTCGTTAAGCCACATGCAGCTATAAAGCACGTCGTCGCGCTTGTTAATCAGGCGCGCGATGTCTTGGACATCCGCCATTTGAGGCACCGCCTTGGGATTAACAAACGATGCGCAATCAATTTCCGGCACACCAGTATCTGCCAGCGCCTCAATCAACTCGACTTTGCGCGCTGTCGGTACCTCGGTAGGCTCAGACTGAAAGCCTTCGCGCGGGCCTTCTTCGACAATGTGTACGAATTTAGGTAGTTCAGACATTACTCTTCCTAGCGTCCAGTCCAGACGGGTTTACGCTTCTCGGCGAAGGCCGCCAAGCCCTCTTTAGCATCTTCGGTCAACGGCAGCAGACCCACCTGAGATTCCATGTAGGCGATACCTTGTTCGAAGGTCATGCCTTCGATGGTCGTTAGTGCATGCTTGCCGCGACGGATCGCCGTAGGTGATTTATCCACCACGCGCGACACCAACCAAGCGGCTTTTTCCTCCACCTGTTCTGGCTCGGCCACATAGTTAACCAAGCCCATTTCCAACGCTTCAGTCGCCTCGATCATCTCACCGGTGTAACACATCTCGTTAAACTTACGCGGCGACATCATGCGTTGCAGTAAAGCGGCTACTTGCATCGGGAAGACACCCACCTTGACTTCTGGCAAACCAAACTTAGCGCTGCTTGAGGCGACGGCCATATCACACACGGTCAATAGCCCCATGCCGCCAGCCAAACAGAAACCCTTCACCACCGCAATCATCGGCACTGGCGTCGCCTTGGCCACGCGTAGCATATCCGCATAGGCGGTAGTGGGCTCGGCGTAGTCAAAGCCAAAGGTCTTGGCGTTGGGGTTTAGATCAGCGCCTGAACAGAACGCCTTTTCACCGCTGCCGGACAATAAGATGGCGCGAATATCGGCCTGCTTGCCCGCCTCCAGAAAGGCATCACGCAATGCGTAAATCAGCGTTTCATTGAGCGAGTTGCGCACCTCTGGACGATTTAAGGTTAAGTAGAGGACGTTATCCTTCAATTCTTTGATGAGCACCTGCTCTGACGATGACATAGTTTCTCCCTAATGGCTCTCTTAGCGGTACTGTTCAGCGTGCTCTAGCAACGCCGCGCGGTCGTCTGGGTGGGCAATATTGGCCAGCGAAACGGCGCGCTCGTGCACCGACTTGTTGCGCAGATTCGCCACCCCGTATTCGGTGACCACGGTCTCAACAAAAGTACGCGACAACGATACGATATCACCGTCAAGCTTGGGCACAATACGAGCGCGACCGCTGTTGGTCTGTGAGCGCAGGCCCAAAATAAATTGTCCACCCTCCACCTGACCGCCGACGGCAAAGTCTATTAAACCACCCATGGCGCCCGACTGCTTATTGCCAATGGTCTCGGCGTTAACCTGGCCAAACAGGTCAATCTCTAGCGCAGAGTTCACCGAGTAGACGGTCTTGCGCGCTACAAACGACGCTGGGGTGTGGGTAGTGGTAGCGTCCGACAAATACAGCGCGGGGTTGTTCTCGACCCAGTCGTAAAGCGCTTTAGAACCGAAGATATCACCCACATGTGCCACCGGGTGCTGCTGGGTGGCGCATCCAGCCACAATGACATCCATCACTGCGTCGGTAAAGGTATTGATGAAGCGAAGGTCTTGGCGCTTTTCGGCGATCAACGCACGTGCCGCTGCACCCGGAATGCCGCCAACGCCAAAGCTTAAGGTTGCGCCATCGGGAATCAAACCGGCAATGGTTGTGCCAATGGCGCCGTCAATATCGTCAATGGGGCGGTTGGGGTATTCGATCAAGGCCTCGTTAGCCTCGACGATGTAGTCAAAGCTAGACGTATGTACCAGCGAATCGCCGCAGGTACGAGGAATGTTCTCGTTTACCTGAGCGATAACAATCTTGCCACTGGTGACCAAGGGCTTGGCCGTGGTACAGGTAACACCAAAACTGTGGTAGCCATCTTCATCCGCGGGTGACACTTGCACCAGTGCCACGTCGAAGCTCATTTCATTGAGGAAGCGTGCCGTCTGGGCATAGGTCAGCGGCAGGTACTCTGCTTTGACGTCGCCGGCGGTTTTGCGCAAAAGAGTCCCGGGCATAAACCAGGTTTTGAAGCGGATCTTGCTGGCCACTTCGCTCTGCAGAAATTTATACCCCGACAGCAGCATACCGCTGTACACGGTAATTTCTTCGAGACTGTTGGCGTGCTGCCACAGCGCTGTGGTCAGCGTCACAGGCTCGGCACTGAGGTGGGGAAATACCACCGACATGCCATTTTCTACCACAGTCAAGGCCTCTTCAGCCGTAACGACGCGCGGTGTTTTATTGTGTACTTGCATGCAATTATCTCTTGTTAAGCGCTGCGGGGCGCCGCTTGAACCAGTGTACCTTCGGCCACCAATGCGTCTATTTCAGCCTCAGACAACACCATCGCGGCCACGTCACGCGAGTGTTCGCCGATGAGTGGCGCCACAAAGTCACGCTTAGAGCGCTCACCCTCGAAACGCCAAGGTGTGCGCACCAAACGCACGCCGTCGTTAAAGGGTTCATACATGTCCAAGTGCTGCATTTGTGGGTGCTCGATAAGTTCCTTGGTGTTTACCAACGGCGCATAGGGAACGTCGGCGTCGGTGAGGCGCTTTTCCCACGTCTCTTTATCGCGCTGCAGGAATTCATTCAGGACGATGGGGCGCAACTCAAAATAATGTTTTTTGCGGTCGTTATAGGTCTTGAAGCGCGGGTCATCCTGCAGGTCTTCGCGCTCAATCGCCACGGTGAGTTTTTGCCAGAAGGCTTCCGAACCCGACAAGTGAATCGCAAAGGCCGCACCATCGGCGGTTTTGGGACTAAAGCTCTGTGCCACCGGGTGGCGCGTTTCGCGACTGGGAATATTACCCGTTTCAAAGAACTGGGTCATAGCATCGATGGTGATCATCGACATTGCTTCCAACAATGAGGTTTGCACCACGCCACCTTCGCCGCCAGGCTTAAAGCCACGGCCGACCAACTGTGCCAGCACACCGATCACCAGTGCCAAACCGCCGGTGAGATCACCGACACAGGTGCCGGCCAACTGGGGCTTGTCGGCATCGCTCATGATCGAAAGGAAGCCGCTCATACTGAGACCGATAGTGTCGTAAGCCGCTCGATCGCGCCACGGGCCGCCCTCACCAAAACCTGATACCGAGGCGTAAACAATATTGGGATTGATGGCACGAATATCATCGGGGCCAAGGCCTAAACTGGTCATTTTACCGGGGCGAGTATTCTCTATGACGACATCAAACTTGGGCAGCATCGACTTTATTAAGGCTTTGCCTTTGTCGGATTTGAGGTCGACCGCAATGCTTTTTTTTCCGGCGTTCATCTGGATGAAATAGGGGTCATCGGACTCGATGCCACGGCGGAATGGGTCGCCACCACGAGGGTGCTCGACTTTGATGACTTCCGCACCGAGTGTGGCAAAAATAGCACCGGCGTAAGGCCCAGCCACATAGTTGCCGAAATCCATCACTCGAATACCGCTTAAGGGTTTTGTATTGTCCATCATTACGTCAACTTTTAATATTTAATCGTTTTCAACCGGCACAAAGTAAGGCAGGGCAAACTCGTCATCGATTTTGACTACCTTGCACTCCAGCGGCATACCGACTTCCAAATCGACATCCATACCAGCGGGGATACCGCTGACCAAACGCACGCCCTCTTCCAGATCCACCAAAGTAATGATGTAGGGGACTTTGTCGGCCAGGCTAGGGTGCACCGCGTGGCGAATCACACTAAACGAATTTAAGGTTCCCTTACCGGAGGCGGGCTTCCAACCAGTATTAAACGAGTGGCACTTCGGGCACAGGGGCGACGGTGGATGGTGCGAAGAACCGCAATCGTTGCAGCTATTGAGGTGCAGCGTGCCCTCGGCCAAATGGCGCCAGTAAGGCTGGCTCAGAAATTCTTTTCCGGGTCTGATGTTCATTAGGCACGCCCCATAATCATTGAACTGGCGCCGCGTAGGGTCATGAAGACCGTTTCGGCGTCGACTTGGTTGGGTGATTCACCTCGCAGCTGGCGCACACCCTCTGCAATAGTGTTCAAACCGTGGAAGTAACCCTCGGACAGAAGACCGCCGTGGGTATTAATGGGTAAGTTGCCGTCGATGGCATTGCCGCCCGACGTCAAGAAGTCATGGGCTTCACCACGGCCAATGAAACCGAAGTCTTCCAGCGCCAGCGGCACCATCATGGATGTGGCGTCATAGATCATGGCGACATCGATATCGGAGGGCGACATCTGCGCCTTGCCAAATAAGATATCGCCGGCCTCTTCAGGCACTAAGCTATAGGTTTTCTTGGCATACAGGAACATCGGTACCGAACCGGGGTGGATATACTGTTCGGCGGCAAGAATGTCGACCGCTTTCACATTCATTTGACGGGCGCGTTCGCGCGACACCAATACAATAGCCATCGCACCGTCAGTCTCTAGACAGTAGTCGAAGATACGCAATGGCTCGCTGATCACGCGAGCATTGCGATAGTCGTCCATGGTCATCTTTTTATCACGCAGCAAAGCGCGAGGGTTGTTGTTGGCGTAACCGCGCTGAGTAACCGCCACCGAACCGAGCATATGGGCAAACGCGTCGTCACTTAATCCGTAGTGGCCCTTATAACTTTGCGCATAGAGCGCGTGGTGCTGGCCGGGCACCAACAAACCAAAAGGTGCCGAGTAGATATCACCCGGCGGCTCAGGCTGGTGGCACACTACGTGCTCGCCCTCTTCCACCAAGATGCGCTCGCCACGACCAAAGCGCACCCCCGAGCGGGCGTTCAGCGCACGGTAGAACACCACGCAAGACGCGAGACCCGCTTCAATCGCCGCGGAGGCTTGAGCAATTGCACCACAGCAGTTGACTCCGCCGAATTCAGTTTCGCCGTAGTACTTTAAACGGGGCAGACCAAGCGCGTTTACAATCGCCGCCTCGGTGGTGTTGTCCCAGGTGTAACGCACCAAGCCATCGATATCGTTGACCTCAAGCCCTGCATCTTTAAGGGCAGACAAAATCGCCTCGAGGGCTAACTGCAGTTCACTTCGGCCAGAGTGGGTGGAGAACTCTGTTTGACCGATACCGATGATACTCGTTTTCATACGTTACATTTCCGGTGATATCACAACTTAGATTGCAAAATTTATCCTACATTGTGGGATTTGTAAAAAAATATTCAGCCAACCTTATAAAAAAGCCAGGGCATTTCGACCCTGGCTTTACACGTAACACGCCCGCAAAATTACTTGGCCTGTGCTAATACTTCTTTCAAGCGTGCGATAGCAGACACAGAGCTCGGCCAACCGGTGTAAAACGCCATATGCACGATCATCTCCACCAGCTCATCAGCAGTCACACCATTTTCCAAGGCCTTTGGAAAATGCACCGGCATTTGCTCTACCTTGCCGGTCGCGACCAAGGCACTGCAAGTGATCAAACTACGGTCGCGCTGACTAAGCGTCTCGTTGCCCCACACTTTGGCGTACAGCACCTCGTCGCTAAACTCCGCCAAGCGCGGGGCAATATCGCCATACAATTTTTGGGCACCACTTAATTCTTTACTCATACACACCTCATCTAGTCAGGTTTTGATAACACTAAAGGCTGTTGGTCAGCTTTTTGCATTTAGTCATGGGATTTCTTTTGTGTGAACAAATTCAACCACAATTAGGGATTGCAACACAGCCTATTTTTAAAATATTCTCATAATGTGAGATAAGCCAAAGACAATATGTCTTTGACAACGACATCCAAGTGATACGTAACAACAATAATTAGGAATCGTCATGACAGAGCAAGCGACACCCAGCAAAACATTAAACCCCGAAAAATGGACCCTCCTACAGGCCATGACCATCTTCATGTGTTTTCTTTTGATGGGCCTCGACGGGGCAGATGTCGTGATTGTGTCACTGGCCGCTCCCACCTTGATTGAAGCCTGGGGCACTACCGACGCCGCTTATGGTGCGGTATTTAGTTTCGGTTTGATTGGCATCGCCGCCGGATCGATGATCTTAGCGCCCTACGCCGACAAAATAGGCAGAAAACCGCTATTGATGATTGCCACCGCAGTGATTGGTATCTCAACGATTCTTTGTGGCTTCACCAACGATCTCTACCAAATGGTGGCGTTGCGCACCGTTACTGGCGTAGGTATCGGCGGTATTCTTGCCACTTCGTCGTCCACCGCGTCTGAATTTGCACCCAAGAAATATGTGGCCGCTGCCGTAATGATGGTGATGGCGGGCTACCCGACCGGCGCCGCCGGGGTATCTATGGTCGCTAATTATCTAATACCAAACTATGGCTGGCAGTCACTGTTCTTCGTGATGGGCGCTTGCTCACTCATCCTGCTACCCATCATGTATTTGTTTATGCCAGAGTCGATGGAATTCATGCTCGCCCGCCAAGCACCCGGGGATTTAGAGCGCATTAACAAACTGCGCACGGCACAGAACATGGCGCCACTGGATGCCCTGCCACCCAAGCAAGCATCGACCGAAGTCGCCGCACTCCCCTTTGTTACCCTATTAAGCCCAAAGTACCGTAAAACCACCCTCCTGTCGTGGACAGCCTTCATGGGCGCGTTCTTCACAATTTACTTCCTGCTTAGCTGGATCCCTCGCATCACCGAACTATCAGGTTACAGCGCCGAAATTGGCCGCAACGGCAGCTCGCTATTCAACTGGGGCGCCGTGGTGGGTCTGTTCATGGTGGGTTGGTTTACCGCCCACTGGAACCTCGGCAAAGTGATCGCCACCTTGTACGTGATCGCCACCATCAGCATGATCATGTTCTCGCAATGGAACCAACCCGTGGCTGTTTACTACATATTACTGACCACCATCGGCCTGTTCCAACAGAGTGGTAACGGCGCGATGTACGCCGCCGTAACTCAGTTCTATGACACCAAAATGAAAACCACCGGCATTGGCTGGGCGATTGGCATGGGCCGAGTCGGCGCCGTAATGGGGCCCGCCGCAGGCGGCTTTGCACTAAGCGCAGGCCTCAGCGTAGAGACCATGTTTGTGCTGTTTAGCCTACCTATGATCATAACCGCAGGTTGCATTTTGACCCTTGGCATCATGTACTTTGGCAATGGTAACGAAGTGACCAGCAATCACGCCACCAAAGTCTAAATACCACTCAACATCGCCTCGCCCGGGGCGATGTCCCTTTCTTCCATCATTGCACCCATTAAAGGGAGAACTGCCATGCTAAAACCGCTTACAATTGCCATGACAATGGTCGCCAGTCTCGTCGCTTGCACCAACCCACCAAACGATCCCCTCGTTATTGCCACGGATAAAGGCGCCGTCAAAGGTGTTCAGCAAGAATCATTGCGGGTTTTTAAGGGCATCCCTTTTGCGTCACCCCCGGTCGGCGATAAACGCTGGCGCGCGCCAACACCACCAACGGCTTGGCAAGACGTATTGCAGGCTGATAGCTTCGCGCCTGCCTGCGCACAAATCATTCACCCCTTCATGAGCTTGGCAAACCACCCTGTCAGCGAAGACTGTCTCTACCTAAATGTGTGGACACCTGCGACGGATGATCGCAGACAATTACCGGTGGTAGTGTGGATCCATGGTGGCGGCTTTTCTTACGGCACCACCGCTATGTCGCTGTGGGATGGCGCCGCCCTCGCGCAGCGCGACGTGATTGTGGTAAGCCTCGCCTACCGGCTCAGCAGCTTTGGTTTTTTGGCCCACCCCGAATTAAGCCGCGAAGCGGGCGGTCACTCGGGTAACTATGCGCTTATGGACCAAATCGCCGGGCTGAAGTGGGTACAAAAAAATATCGCCGCCTTTGGGGGCGATCCAAACAAGGTCACCATCATGGGGGAATCCGCCGGCGGTGTGTCGGTGTCTTTACTTGCACAAGCCCCCGCTGCCAAAGGTCTATTCCGCGGTGTGATTTCGCAGAGCGGCGCGGCCGTGGTGAATACCGGTAGCTACCTGAACTTGGCCGACGCCGAGCAAAAAGGCGTCGAACTGATGCAACGCGCTGGCGCCTCATCGCTGGCCGAACTGCGCGATATACCCCTTGAAAAAATCCTCGAAGCCACCGCTACTCACTCCACCCCAGGCGGCAGTACCTGGCCCATCATCGACGGCGCCGTTATTAGCGGCGACCCCACCGAACTGTATCGCCATGGACAACAGAGCGATGTCGCCCTGCTAATTGGTAACAATGAGTTAGAGGGCGCACTATTTAACCGCATCAAAAGCGCCGACGAATACCGCGCCTGGGTCAATCAACGCTTCCCAGATAAAGCGGACGCCATCTTTGCCGCCTACCCCGCGGGTGATAGCGATGCAAGTGCCGTCAAGGCCGCCATCGACCTAGGTAGCGATACCACCTTCGCCATTCAGGGCTATAGTTGGGCACGACTGCAAGACCGCCACGGTCAAGCACCGGTGTACTACTACCACTGGGATCACCACCCACCCGCTCGCCCAGGCATGTGGCCAGGCGCCATTCACGGCGCCGAACTACCCTATGTGTTTGGCACCATGAAAATGCGCCCACAGGCCTGGACCGACAAGGATTACGCCATGTCCGACCAAATCATGAGCTACTGGAGCAACTTTATTAAAACGGGCAATCCCAACGGCGAGGGTATGACCGAGTGGCACCCCTTCAGTGAAGCACAACCTGTCGCACTGTATTTTAATGACGGCGCCAGCCGCATGGGGAATTTTCCCCACGCGGCTCGCCTGGCCACCGTCGACCCACTTACGCCTTGATGGCAAGAGACTTCCATGCGAAAACGTTCTATCCTTGCCGCTCTGTTGCTCGCCACTGGCTGTAGTAACAAACAAGCGTCTATCGCCGACAGCCTCTCTGCACCTCATGGCGATCCCATGGTCACCATTTCCCATGGTGCCCTGCAAGGCAGTACCGACGACAATGGCATCCACCGCTTTTTAGGTATTCCGTATGCCGCCGACACTAGCAGCGCCAACCGTTGGGCACCACCACAGCCGGTTGCCGCCTGGGATGGCATCAAGCGAGCGCAAGCCTTCGGCGATATATGCGCCCAACCTGAACCGGTCCCTGTAGGCCCATGGACATTAGAATTTATTGCCGTTGGCGACATGAGCGAAGACTGCCTATCGCTCAACGTTTGGACCCCAGATACCAACAAAAAACTGCCCGTATTCGTATGGATTCATGGCGGCGGCTTCTCGACCGGCTCTAGCGATGTGCCTATTTATGCGGGCCATCGCTTGGCACAGGAAGATATCGTCGTGGTTAGCATTAACTACCGTTTGGGCATACTCGGCTTCCTGTCGCACCCTGAATTGGCAAGTGAAAACAACCACAGTGGCGAATACGGTATGCTGGACCAAGTCGCTGCACTGCAATGGGTGCGCGATAACATCGCCGTTTTCGGTGGCGACCCCAGCAATATCACTATCGGCGGCCAATCGGCCGGGGCCGCGGCGGTCCAACTGTTGATGACCTCTCATTTGGCAGACGGGCTTTACCACCGCGCCGCCATCCAAAGCGGTATAGGCTTAAATCGTCTGTCGCCCAACATGGACGACTCACTCAAACAGGGCGAACAATTCCAAGCCAGCCTCGGCGCACCCACATTGGCAGAGATGCGCGCCATGCCTGCCGCCGATATCATCGCAGCCGCTAGCGCCTTCCGCCTCCCCGAGGGTGGCCGCGCGCGATTCTCTCCCTCCACCGGCAAAAACTTTGGGGGGACATTCCGCCATAGCAATCTGCCTCTGATCACCGGCTTAACCGCCAACGAAAACTCCGCCTTCCGACCACTCACTGACATGGACGAGGCGGGCTACGATGCCTTCATGCAGCGTATGTTTGGAGACTCAGCGGAGGCGTTTAAATCGGCTTACGCCAAAGACGATCTATCCCCCCTCGCGCGCATGCACGCCGTTATGCGCGAACGCGGCATGGCGGCAATGGCACTGGCGTTAGAAAACCTCGACAACCACGCCAACGCCTACCTATTTGCCCACGCCCCCCCTGGCCCCGAGGGATTTCTGAGCTTCCACTCGGGCGAACTGCCTTACATGTTTGGCACGCTACAGGAAGGCGAGCGCAACTACAGCGAATTCGACCAGCAACTGGCCGATACCATGGTGGACATTTGGGCGAATTTCATGAAAGGAACACTAAAAGACTGGCCGCTATACGACCACGCCGACAAGCA
Source organism: Cellvibrionales bacterium (assembly GCA_024639455.1). Classification (GTDB taxonomy): domain Bacteria; phylum Pseudomonadota; class Gammaproteobacteria; order Pseudomonadales; family JAHEIH01; genus JAHEIH01. The sequence goes on along the minus strand of JAHEIH010000004.1, from coordinate 243,228 downwards.
GATCATGTTTTTCGGCCTTGAAGGTAAAACCACCCAAGTAGGCGCCGTCTTAAGCGAAGAAAAATTAGACATGTACCGCGACTTCATTGCCAATGGCGGCAACGTGAGTATGCTTGCCCTGTAACACAAACAAAAAAGGAGGCCTGAGCCTCCTTTCTTTCAAACACAACAACTAACCTGCAATGGCCTCGCCTGAAATCACCTCTTCGGCACGATTGTAAGCGCCGATGATCGCACTCAATGATGCGTCGATGATGTCGTTGCTGACCGCCGCCGCGCAGTAACGAGACCCGGCGATATTCATCTGTACGTAACAAATAGCCTGACTATCGGCCGACTTGCTCAGCGCGTGCTCGTTGTACTCCACCAATACAATTTGGTGTCCTGAGAAGTCATGTAGGGCTTTCACAAAGGCCTCGACGACGCCGGCTGCCTGGCCTTTAATTGTGGCTTCCTTACCACCCATAGTCACCTTGGCTTCTATTTGGTCAACGCTGTCGCTGCGATCGATATTGTAACCGCTAAGGCGCATGGCACTGTTGGAGTTATCTATGTATGACGCTCTGAACAGATCATAAATACGCTCACCGCTAATCTCGCCCGAGCTCAACTCGGCATCGGCTTGCACAACACGACTGAATTCAATTTGCAGCCAACGTGGCATCTGAATGCCGTATTCCTGTTCTAACACATACGCCACACCGCCTTTACCTGACTGGCTGTTGATGCGGATAACTTCTTGGTAGTCGCGGCCGATATCATGCGGATCGATTGGCAAATAGGCCACCTCCCAAAGTTCGTCGTTGCCACCCAAGTCCAAACATTTTTTAATAGCGTCTTGGTGGCTACCCGAGAAGGCTGTGAACACCAAATCACCGGCGTAAGGGTGACGAGGATGAACGGGCAATTGGGTACAATATTTCACCACTTGAATGATTTCATCCATAGGCGAGAAGTCCAGCTTGGGATCGACCCCCTGGCTGTACATATTCATACCCATAGTAATCAAGTCGGTGTTGCCAGTGCGCTCACCGTTACCCATCAAGGTACCCTCAATACGATCGGCACCCGCTAAAATACCCAACTCTGCGGCGGCGACGGCGCAACCACGGTCGTTGTGGGTATGTAGACTGATGATGATGCTATCCCTGCGCGCAACGTGCTTGCAGAAATACTCGATCTGATCAGCGTAGATATTGGGCGTCGACATTTCGACCGTCGCTGGTAAGTTGATGATGCAAGGCTTCTCGGGTGTGGGCTGCCACACGTTAGTAACTGCATCAACGATCTCTACCGCGTAGTCCAACTCGGTGCCCGTAAAGCTCTCGGGTGAATACTGAAAAACCCATTCGGTATCCGGGTGATCGAGCGACATGCGCTGAACCAATTCAGCGCCCTGTACCGCGATATCGATGATGCCCTGACGGTCCAATTTAAATACTTTTTCACGCTGCACGGTTGAGGTCGAGTTGTACACGTGAACCACAGCACGACGGCAACCTTTTAAGGCCTCGAAAGTGCGAGCAATCAAGGCTTCTCGCGCCTGCACCAACACCTGCAAGGTCACGTCTTCAGGGACTGCGTTGCCTTCGATCAGGCTGCGTACAAAGTCAAAGTCGGGCTGCGAGGCAGAAGGGAAACCCACTTCAATTTCTTTAAAGCCCATCTTCACCAACAGATCGAACATGGCGCGCTTTTGGTCGACATTCATAGGCTCGATCAGCGCCTGGTTACCGTCGCGCAGGTCTACGCTACACCAAGCGGGTGCTTCGGTAATTTGGCGATTGGGCCACTCGCGGCTGGGCATAGCCACCGGAGCGAAGGAGCGGTACTTTTTGAAATTATACTGTGACATAGCGTCCTCAAATAATCTTAGTGTGCGATGGATGGCCCATGGTGTCAGACCAACCTACCAAAGGCCGGATTTTGTAAAATCCTATGACCTTTTTTATTTCTTACAATCATTATAGCCAAGAACAAGGAGAGAATGATTGCAAAAACGTAAATATTAGCCAGATTAATAGTTATAAATCCCTAACAAACCTGCCTTCAGTAGAGATTAATATCGCCCTAATGCCATTGAGGAGAGAGACCAAAGTTATAACAGTTTTTTTTGGGGGCCTTGTTCGCAGAACAAGGAAACGCCAAGGATTAGCGCGTAGTTTCAAAAATCACGGCAAACACTTAAGACGGAAATCGGCCGCATGGATGCTGCCGTTTAGCCTACATGGATGTATTCACGGCGGTTCGTCGTAGTGTTTTCGTGATTAAAGCTTCATGACGTTATTTAAGTATTGAGTGGATTACCTTGTTCTGCGAACAAGGTCCCACAAGCAGGGGCCATCAAGGCCCCGCCGGGCTAAGAAGAAACTACCAAACGTTTTTCAGCGCGATAGACTTGAGCTGGCTCATTTCTTCCAGTGTTGCGCTTACACCCTCGCGGCCAATACCGCTCATTTTATAGCCACCAAACGCAAACTCTGGTGGACGGTAGTTACCCGAACCACCAACAACCACTCCGCCACTTTCCATAGCCTTGGCAACCTTCATTGCCAACTTGTAGTCGTTGGTGATAATGCCACTCATCAGACCAAAGATCGATGAATTAGCAATCTTAATAGCCTCTTCAGGGGTGTCAAAGCCGATGACAGGGAACACAGGACCAAAGATTTCCAGATCGCTTGCCACGTCCATTTCTGGGGTCACATCGACCAACACGGTCATGGGATAGAATGCATCACCGTTATTCGCCCCCCCCATGATGCAGCGCGCACCCTGGGCAATAGTATGCTCGACTTGAGTATGAACATCACGGGCTGCGCCGGCGCTAATCAAACAACCGACTTCGGTATTGGGATCCTCTGGATCACCAACGCGAATCGTTTTCAATCGTGCCACCAATTTTTCGGTAAATTCCGCTTTGATCGAGTTGTGAATAATTAGACGCTTGGAGGCAGCGCAGGTTTGACCTACGTTGAAGGCACGCGCAATCACAGCTTCCTCGACCGCGTAATCCACGTCCGCATCGCCGAATACGATCAGGGGATCATTGCCACCCAACTCCAAATGCACGTGGTGCAGATGTTTGGCCGCTTGCTCGGCCACCATAACACCCACCTCGGTGCTACCGGTCAAAGTAATAGCATTGATTTTCTTGCTGGCTACCAAATAATCACCGATCAAGGCACCACTACCTGTTACCAACTGTACGGCATTTGCAGGCACCCCCGCTTCCAACAACAATTCTGTCAAGCGAATCACGGTTAACGGATTGTATGAAGCAGGCTTAACAATAATGGCATTACCCATCGCGAGAGCGGGGGCAATTTTCTGGGTAAACAACGACGCGGGGTGGTTAAAGGGCACCACACAAGCCACAACACCCAAGGGCTCGCGACGGGTAAACACGACATCCGTTTCCATGCCAGGCGAGGCGTGAGACAGTACATCGCCGTATAGATGCAACGCACGCTCAGCATAGCCACGCACCATTAAACCTACACGAGAAATTTCTGCCTGCGCACTTTTAATCGCCTTACCGGTCTCGCGGCATAACATCCATGCCAGTGATTCCTGCTCTGCATCAACCAAATCGGCATATTTCATGAGGATTTTGCAACGCGCACTCAACGGCGTTTCACCCCACTCAACCTTGCCCTTTTGAGCGCAATCCAAGATCAACTCCACATCTTCTGGGGTCGCCTTAGGCACTGTATCAATCAACTCACCGTTGTGTGGCTTACGAATTTCGATACGATCCCTATTCAAGGTATGCTCGTTTCCCGAACCGATTAGCATTTCCACGTGCTACTCCTTATATAGAAGGCGGCGCCCAAATTGGACACCGTAAAAAATGATTTAACTTACTTAACGCGCTGCGACAGGCCATGCTCGGCCAAGATCTTCGCCTCAGAAGTACCACCAACGATGACATCGTAGGCGATGGGCTCGATGAACCAGTCACCCAAAGATTCGTCATAGTAGGCAAAGTCTTCGCGCTGCAGCATCACACTCAAGCGCTGTGACTGCCCTGGTTGCAGCAGATCTGTTTTGGCAAAGCCCGCCAACTCCTTAATAGGACGATCAACGCTACTGCCTTGAGGTGCCACATAGAACTGAGCAATTTCCTTACCTGCACGGTCACCAGTATTGGTGACGTCAACCGATACAGTGATGGTACCGTCTTGTAAAGCTTTTATCGAATCACTGCTTATCGTCATATTGCCGTAAGAAAAACTAGTGTAGGACAAACCATATCCAAAGGGATAGCTCACCAACTCGGGGTGGCGATCGAAGTGACGATAACCGACAAACACACCTTCGCTGTACTCGATCTGTACACTGCTTTGCGAGGGCGCCTGCCGATAAGTAGGGTGATCTTGGTGGCGTTTTACCCAAGTATCGGTGGTTTTACCCGAGGGATTCACTCGACCTACCAGAATATCCGCCACGATATTGGAACCGTAATTTCCGGGCATACCGATGTACAAAATCGCGTCGGCGAAGTCTTCCCAGGTAGCGGTCACCACAGGGTGGGCAACATTCAGCAATACCACTAACCTTTTACCCGCCGCACGGAATGCCGCCGATGACTGTTCGATCATGGCAATTTCTTCTGCTGTCAGATCGATGGACGTGTTGTCAGTATTTTCCTGACCGGGGCGACCGATCATCACAAATCCGACATCCGCGCGACTGGCTGCGGCTGAGGCGAGGTCTGCCGACAGGCCTTCGCGCCAAGACTCATCGCGTAGCACATCGAAACCACCATTTTTCAGCCCCTGCATCAACGATACAACCTCCGCGGGATCAACACCCACCCGAGCACTGCCACCGCCTTGAAAAATAATACCCATTTGCGGTGCGCCCCACACCCGATCACCAGGTATATAGACCTCTTCAGCGTAGGCACCCATAACCGCCGCGCTCAGGCCCTCTGCTAGAGGCAACGTGTTTCTAGCATTTTTCAACAACACCATACCTTCCGCCGCCGCGCGCTGAGACAACTCATCGCCGCGTTGTTTCAATTCATCACTCAACACCTTCAACTCGCGGAATTCGGCGCGATCGTAACGCCCCTCGGCAAAGCTAGGGGTCGCCACCACGGTGTTCAAGACATTGGTCAACGCGTTATCAATGGCGGCGTGCGACACTTTACCCGTGAGCACATCATCCACTGTGAGGTCTGGGCCACCCAACAGACCACCCAGCAAGTTACCCCCGGGCGTGTTCAAGTCAAGGCCGTTCATATAGGACGACTGGGCATCGTGGTAGGCGCCCCAATCGGGCATCACGAAACCGTCGAAACCAAACTCATCACGCAGCATCTCGTTCAGCAGGTAATGGTTTTCGGCGCCATGTACGTCGTTAACTAAATTGTAAGCCGCCATCGCACCCGCAGGCTTCGCCAAGCGAGTAGCGATTTCAAAGTGGCGCAGGTAGATTTCGCGCAGGGCGCGCTCGCTCACTTGCACATTCACGGTGCGGCGGTTGTTTTCGTACTGGTTAACAGCGTAGTGCTTTACCGTTGCTCCCACACCCACAGCTTGGGTGCCATCGATCCATGAGGCCGCCAGATGGCCCGTCAAGAACGGATCCTCTGAATAATATTCGAATACACGCCCCGCGACGGGATCGCGGTGGATATTCATTCCGGGACCAAGAATAATGTCAGCACCGAAGTGCTTAGTTTCACGTCCAATCGCGGCGCCCACTTCATTCATAATATCGCGGTTCCAAGTCGACGCCAGCATCATGGGGTTAGGGAAGGCAGTGGCATTGCGACCGCCCAAACGGATGCCCGCTGGGCCATCGGCCAATTCCATCGACGTAATTCCCAAGCGAGGAATAGCGAGGGTTGCCGAGGCCGCACCAATTTCGGTGGCGGTGCCGGTCAACATGCTTACCTTCTCCTCCAAGCTCATCGCCGCCATAACCGCTGCCACTGAGGCGCGATTTTTTAACTGAGGCAGTTTTTTATCGATACTGTAGTTGTATTCCACCACTTCGCTGTCGGGCGCGTTGGCTGATACAGCGATCGCCTTTAACGTCACACCGCGACGCTTTTTACTCAGATTAATAGGCCCCTCATAACGCCTGCTGTCACGACTCGGCTCGCTGCCATCCAAGGTGAAGAAAATCTCGGCATCGCGCGTGCGGCTTGCCAGCGTGACGGCGCTTGGCAACGAGCGGTAATCACCCGAACCAAACACGCTTGTCGGCTTGGCTGTCGCGATCACGTAGTCAAAACTGACCACATCGCTAACATCGCGGTCTTTACTTACCGCCATCATCTTAAACGTGGTGTTCTTGAATACCGGAATGGGCGAATAAAAAGCCAGCGAACCACGCATACGTGGCAACACTTCTGCGCTTTCTATGGTAGGTATAGAGCCATCGGTTGTGTAAAAAATTCGCGCGTCGGGATCGGGGTGGTAGGGACGCACACCAATGCCGCTAACGTATTCACCTGGCGCAGGGCGAGCACGTGGCGACACCGACTTTGTCGCACCATCCATTACCCAGCTCGCCACTTTCTCGCCACCACTGGTATTGATCACGGACGCCATGTCTGGGTTATCGATTTGGGCGCTGGCACCTACGACCCATATGGCTGCTGCCAAAGAACTGATGGTGGCGACAGTTTTAAGGGGTTTAGCCCCTAGCATTATGTTTTTCAAAACTCACCTCGGTCGAACGGATAACAACCCTGCCGTGGAGTCGCCACCTAGCTACTTAAATTAAGGGGCTACGCCACGCAATTCTTATGCCACAGCAACCCGCCAGACCCAACCGAGGCCACAAACCTGACCAAAGCGTCTTTTTTATGGAAAACTGTCTATATCAGCAACACATTGCTGCATTTCTCGACAACAATGCACAGCAAAGCGCCACCAAACAAAGAAACGGCCCTAACGAGGTTGAATTTTGCCAGTAAAATTAACAAATCTCGTATTACGGGAATGTACTCCAAGCAAACAGCCTGTGTACACGGCGTACACAGACCACTATATCAATACTCAAGCTTTCCAAAAAAAACCATCCAAGCCACTGTTTTTTATCAACTTATAAAAACTGGCACCACTGTTGCTAAAAAAATCTCGAGCGTTGAATTCCGATCAATGCGAATAAAGATAAATTTAATAATGCTTACGGATCATCAAAACCCACCAATAAGGGCCAAGAATCGTCAGCTGGAAACCAAACGGAGAGAATACTCTATGTCTTATAACAAAACGTCACAACGTCGTGGCTTTGTTAAGCACGCTTCAAAACTGAGCGCTATCGCGCTAGCCGTATCGTGTGCTTACACAGTTGCAGACGAAGTCAAGGAAGTAGAAGAAGTTGTTGTTACTGGTTCACGCGTTGTAACCGACGGTTCACAAGCACCTACACCGGTTACCACCATGACAGCCGAAGCGCTGAACATGGCGGCACCAAGTAACCTTCCCGATGCATTGAACAAACTCCCCGTATTCGCTGGTTCAAACAACCAGAACATGGGCGGTACTTTCAACGCGACTTCAGAGCCCTTGGGTAACTATTTGAACCTGCGTGGTCTGGACTCAAGCCGCGTACTGACCATGTTGAATGGTCAGCGTTTGGCGCCTACCGGCCAAACCAACGCCGTAGACTCAAACATCATTCCTCAGCTGCTGGTTAAGCGCGTAGACATCGTAACCGGTGGTGCATCAGCGGCCTACGGTTCGGACGCTGTATCTGGTGTTGTTAACTACGTTCTGGACAACAAATTCGAAGGCCTTAAAGTTGACGTTAACGGTGGCCAGTCAAGCGAAGGTGACAACGAGTCTTACAAAGTCGCTATCGCTGGCGGTTTTGAATTGGCCGACGGCATTCACGTGATTGCCTCTGCTGAGAAGTATGAAAACGACGGCATTCCTCACCTGTACGATCGTGATTGGGCGACAGGCCCCGGTCGTCAAATCGCTCGTAGCGGCTCAGGCACAGCAGCCGACCCATACACCACCTCTGACTTTGGCGGTTGGATTGGTCAAAGCGTCAACCGCTGTATCGGTATTTTCCAAGACTGTTTTGATGGCAGCGGCAATCTGATTCCATTTTTCCAAGTACCCACTGATCAACAAGCGACTTTCGGCACCCCCGATAGCGGCGGTACTTCGATCACTGGTACTCTGGACACTGAGCGCTACTTCGCAAACGTAACGTTCGACGTGGCAGACAATGTTGAAGGTCACGTGACCGGTATTTTGTCGAAGTCGACTACCACCTTTAACTCAACTCCCAACAACACCACCCAGGCAGGCACAGGCTACAACCGCTCAATGCGGGTATTTGCCGACAACCCCTTCCTGACCGATAGCTCACGTCAACGTTTGGTAGATAGCGGCAATCCTTATTTCGCTATTACCGGCCTGTATAACGACATCGGTTTGGTGACCAACAGCACCGATAACGAGTACACCAGTTTCCAAATTGGCTTCAAGGGTGACATCAACGACCAATGGTCTTGGGATGCCACATACAACTACGGTAAGTCAGAACAGTCTGTTGCTTTTAACGAATACAAAATGAAAGAAGTATGGGCAGCGATGGATGCGGTTGATGATGGCAACGGCAATATCGTGTGTGGCGTGACACTGCGCAACCCAGGATTCATGGATGACTGTCGCCCACTGAACATCATGGGCGCCTACAATTTCACCCAAGAAGCGCGTGACTACGTCCGTGGCGACTCTATCAAAGACATCACCAACGAGATGAAGTACTTAAACTTCAACATGATGGGCGAACTGATGGATTTGGATGGCGGCCCGCTGAGCGTAGCGTTCGGTGCTGAGATGCGTCAACAGAGCTTGGATGTGGTTTCTAACTCTGACCCCGCGTTCTACACCAACGCTGACGCTAGCTGGAAAGCGGTTAAATTCGTACAAGACCACATGGGCATTCGTGGTATTGATGAGAGCAGCATGCAAGCTGCACTGGATTACGAAGCTGGCCTGATCTCGGGCCCCGAGCTGCAAGCATTGCTAGGTACTGGAAACGTTCCTGGCTTCACCGCACTGCGTTACAGCTCTGTAAACCAAGGTGGTGCAAAAGGCGATCAGTCAATCACCGAATTTTACGCGGAAGCTAACATGCCCTTCACCGATACGTTCTCGGCGAACTTAGCGGCACGTAGCACCAACTACAAAACTTCAGGTGACGTAGTGACGTGGAAAGCCGGTATCAGCTGGAGTCCTATCGAGAGCGTTCGCATTCGTGCCACGCAGTCTCGCGACATCGCTGCTCCTACTCTGTCCCTGCTTTACGCTGCACCCAACCCCTCGTTTGGTCAGTACATTGACAGCCACATTAAGCTGCTTAATGACGGCGTAACGCCTGCGACTATCGATGATCAAACCATCGTTCCTTTGTACGTTTCAAGCGGTAACCCTGGTTTGAAACCCGAGTCAAGCGACACCACTACTGTTGGTATCGTGTTCCAGCCTGAGTCTATCGAAGGTCTGACGCTGTCTGCTGACTGGTACAGCATCGAAATTCAAGATGCCTTCGGTAACTTGAGCCCCGGTTCAATTGGCGACCAATGTGAGCAAAGCGGTGGTACTGCCTCTGTATGTCAATACATTATCCGTCCGCTGCCATTCAGCAATACTACCGTGGCTAACGGCGCAACCCAGATCAACATGGTCCCCTTTAACTTGGCCATGTTGACCGCGGAAGGTATCGACTTTGAAGCTAGCTACAGTTTTGACGCTATGGGTGGCACCGTTGATCTGCGTGGTTTCTTGAACCACTCAATCAGCTTCACTACTCAGCAAACTGCAGCTGACGCCGTCATTGAGCGTGCGGGTTACACCATTCCTGGCAGCCCATCAAGCGGTAACTCGCTGGCATTGCCAGAGTGGAAAGGCATGTTCATGCAAACCTACAGCACTGGTGGCCTGTCTGTCATGCTGAGCGAGCGCTTTACGGGTAAATCTAAACTGGGTCTGCCCGGCCAAGTTTGGGACGAAAACGATGCAAACATCCCCGGCGGTAACTTGCCCAACGAGATGTATGTTGACTTGAACGTTAGTTACCGTTTCGGCAGCGAAGAAAACTACCAAGCTTACTTCAACGCTCAAAACATCACTGACGTGACTCCTCCAGCAACGCCAGGTCTGGCACCTAACTTGACAGTGACCACTGACAAGATGACCTACGACGTTATTGGTACTACCTACACCGTAGGTGTTCGCGCTACTTTCTAAGCTAAGCGTGTAAGAGAACGGTGCTAGTTTCCCCTGACTAGCACCGTTTTTTTTTTACACTTGCCACAGACCTCGTGGCCCAACACAATAAACGTCTAGCGATAACTTAAGATAAGTAGCGACATCGGCACAGTCATCTAGCTCTGCACACCTTCTCTCGTGATGCTATGCACTACAACATCGAAACAATAAACGCGCTACTTATCGTTAGCGTAATACGCCATCTCAATCTTCTTTCCCGCAGGCGCCTCGTTAGAAACACAAGAAAGGCATAAGACGACAATCGCCCAAAGAATGATCTGTGTTATTAGTGTTTTGATCATAAGTCATTCCGCTATAAAACCTTAAAGACCCTTGCGTTGAATCGTCCACGTCGGATCAACGCACAATCGGCAAGCCTTACCCAGAAAACTTCTCGCCGCCGAGCGATCACCATCCAACTGCCAATCCAGCCAATCCAAGGTGACCTGCGCTACGCGACCACCGTAGGGTTCAGCAAAGGTGCCACTGTGACCAACTTGTAAATTAGCCATAACCGCGGGCACATGATCAATGCGGGCAAAATCATCCACCGCATTTGGGTAGGCGATATCCGAAGGGCCACCGATCAAGTAAATAGCGGGCACATTTACTTTGGCTAGGTCTTCCTTCTTTGCAATATCCAAAATTACGTTACCCTCAGGGAAGGTACCGGTATTGTGCATAACCAAGGTTTTGATGCGATCATCAGACACAGCTATATTGAGCGCTTGCAAACCGCCACAACTCCAACCCGATACAGCCACTTTATCCATATTGAGCACACCGAACAGCGCGCTACCGTGGCGCGAATTCTCCGCTTCTGCCCAATCCAGTGCTACTACAAGGTCTTGTGGTGAGGTAGCCGTCACTGGGCGCTTAGTGACCGGATCAATCTGGCGCTCTGGCTTCGCCTCAGCACCAGGGCCGCTATAGATACGGCCTGGCACGAGTACCAAATAACCGTGCGACGCTATTTCCAAATGGTGATTGCGGGCGCTAGCACCGTCGTTGCCACAACCGCCATTACCAAATAGCAGCACTTTCAATTTTCGGTCGCCCAGTGAAGAGATATCGCTGGGCGCGTAAATAGTGTGTTGTGGCAGGCTGTCGTCGATGTACTTTGCTGCGGGGTAGTCGCCATTACCAGGAAGATCAGGGAAGGCTTCACTGTAGGCGGCGCGACCTAGTTGCTCTGACGAAGGCTGCATGCGCGGCACACGCGAATTATCTTGCTGAGCCATAGCCGTCAACGGCAAAGCCACGATTAATGAAGCGAATAGGGTAGTCAATCGCATGGTAGAAATCCTTGTCATTGTCATTTAAATATCGCCGTGTAAGCCTGCCGCCCATTCAATACCCTCTTTCATATGGGCTTTAAACACTGGGTCGACAATGGTTTCGTGATTGTGGCCAATGGCCGAGTACCACATGCGTCCGCCTTTCACATGACGACGCCATGTCACTGGATGGCCGGAACGGAAATCGCCGTAATCCCAATCAGCAATCGCACTGATCAAAATCTGGATTTGGTCATCGGGGCTCAGTTCAGGTTGTGGCTGGCGCACATCGCGCGACATCGAATAATACTCGTCGGTCACTTGGTAACCCGCTGGGATCATGTCCGTCATATGACCGTCAATCTCACCGTAGATATTGGCCGCCTTGCGCCAAACGCCTTCCCAATTGCCGTTTTTATTGATCTCACGTGCACCAAGTAAGGTGTCGATATACCAGTCCCAGCGCGGCGTAAAATTGACCCACGCGGCACCATGTATACCGGCATAACCACCGCCGTTTTCCACGTAGCGCCGAAAGGCCGCACGCTCGTCGTTGCTCATGATGTAGTAGTCGGCACAGGTATTGTTCCAATACACCACGTCATACTGCGCTAATCCCTCGGGGGTAAATATCTCACTTCCACGGGTCAGATCGACCTGCCAATTGTGCTCTGCACCCAGCTCAACGATGGTTTTTTCGATGGTGTTGATACTGGGGTGGAAGTAACCGGTGGTCTTGCTGAAAACTAACACTTTCAATGGCTTTTCAACCTGACTTAGGTCGCGAATTCGAATGTCTTTATACTTAATTTTCATCACATCTTTAGTGTGAATCTGCAGTGCTAAATGGCCGTACATGCCCACGGCCAAGTCTTGGTGATTGATGTCATTTAACACCCCTTCGCCGTCGTATTCCGAGATCAACTCACCGTTTTGTCGCACGCTGATATGGGTGCCACGAGCGACAATATCGAGGGTATTCCAACCGTCTCCTTCATCGCTGAAGACAAAATTTTTGGCGTCGTAACGCTCCACCAACCAGCGCTGGTTGTTGCGCGTTTCATCCCACATACTGCCGTTGCGATCGGTAAAGCCAACATCGACCTGCGGACCATTAAGCCAGCCGCCCTCGTCGCTGTGATCGTAGCGGCTGCGGACTTGCACCCCGCTGTTGGCGTAACCACCGCGCTCACCTTGAAACTTCAACTGCAGGTGGAAATCACCATACTGCTTATCGCTGTATAGCCATACATAGTCGTGATCCTTATCAGTGGCCTCGGCCACAATGGCGCCGTCTTGAACGGTAAAGAAAGTCTTGCCGAGGTCTGTTTTTCGGGCCTTCAACGACCAGCCACTTAGATCCTCACCATTAAATAGCGATTGCCACGTTGCCTCTTCCATAGCGGTCTGGTCGGATTTGCTGGTGGTTTGGCATCCTGTCAGCAAAGCTGCGCCGGCTATCGCCAGCGTAAGTATCAATGAACGAAACATTCTCACTCCTACATAATGCGAAAGGGTTTGGCCGCCATGAATACCGCACGATCGGCACGATCGGGGTCGCTTACCATCTTCGACTCAACATCGAATTCCATGGTTAAACGCTGCGATGTATCATAAGTATCCCAAGTACCAATAACGGCATTGGAGGGATTGCCCGTTTTGGCGAAGGCAATCCACGCCGAACTCATGGCATTGGCGACCGCCTCTTGCTCGGGACCAGCACCAATCACGTCCACCATTTGCTCGAGGTGTTGGTTGTGGAACATCAGCGGTAGGTCAATGGCGTGTGGTGTCAGCCACTTGCCACCATCCACTGGCGACTTATAGCGCAGCATATACATAAACACTGGTGCACTGCCCTCCGCCACTTTACGCTCCGCTTGGGTGATGGCGTTTTGGCGGAACATCATGTCAGATGCCAGGCGGAAGTAGAGGTGACTCGCGCTCATGTCCGGGTGATTTTGCTTGTAGACCGCCCACAAGCTGTCGGCCTGATCACCCAACATGCGCAACAGAGCCGCTTTAGCGCCCGCTTCATCGAAGGCAAACATGGTATCGTTGGCAAAGGTCGTCGCTTCGGTCTCACAGGTACCAATCATCATGGGGATGCCTGCTGTCAGGGGGTTCGCATCGGGGGTGAAACTATCGCGAGGGATATGGACACCGTCGACGTGGGGACCAAAGCGGCGCAACAGGCGCCCAGCACCTTTCAGGTATTCATCGGCGGGAATATCGCGTAACTTGTCGACCTCCCCCTCGCTGAGACCAAAGTTGGCCAGCAGTTGGCGCGCCAAATCGGTCGCCTGAGCCTGATCGGCCTGGTCGTTCGAAGAACCACTCTGCACGATAGCCTTGTGAAATAAACCCTTCGCCGCCGGCATACCCAGCAACATACTCACCTTAGCGCCGCCGCCCGACTCACCAAAAATAGTGACATTGTCTGGGTCCCCGCCAAAGGCCTCGATGTTATCGCGCACCCAGCGCAGCGCTTCTAAGATGTCTAACAGACCAGCATTGCCCGAATCGGCATATTCAACGCCCCCAATTTCTTCTAAGCCGAGATAGCCAAACACATTCAAACGGTGATTAACGGTCACCACGACCACATCGCCGCGCTCCGCCAGTTGCTTGCCGTCATAGACCGGCACGTTGCCACTGCCGGTGGCGAAACCGCCCCCGTGACACCAGAACATCACAGCGCGCTTTTTGTCGCTCGCCACCGAGGGTGTATACACATTAAGGGTCAAACAGTCTTCGCTTTTGGGGGTGTAATCGCGGAATGACAGCACCCACAAGCCACCTCGAGTGGGGCTTTGCATAGCCATCAAACCATTTTCTAAGGCGTCTCGAGTACCCTTCCACGGCTTGAGGGGGATGGGTGCTTTAAATCGATTGGCGGCGGTTTGCGGTTCGGCGTAGCGTACACCGCGGAATTCAAACACATCTTTCACTTGCTTGCCGCGCAGCCTTCCTTGCACAGTATCGACGTCTACGTGACCGCAACCACAATCATGCGCTTCAGCGACCGGCGTGTTGCTGTCTAAGCAACCGGGTAGTGCTGTAACGGCGGCACCCGCTAATCCCGCTTTAAAAAAATGGCGACGTTGCTGAGCTTTCTTATTGATTAATTCCATCCCTTTATTCCTTATTGTTGATGTTTAATTTGGCGTTCGCGCAAGTCTAGCGCCGCGCGTTGTGGGTCTTCTACGTGATCAGCGCCCTCGCTGTGAATGAGTTGTACGGTGGCGCTCTCGCCGCTCATAAAGGGCCATTCGGGTAGGCCCGCACCGTTAGGATTGTGGGACTTGGCGAAATTGACCCAATAGGCATGAGTCATAGCTGCCACCTCAGCATCGCGACCGGTATCAAGCTGCTGTAAGCGACGCTCTTCGAGATCAAATACATAGGGGATTTCCGCCGCGTGGGGCACACCGCCCATCGCGGCACCCTGCTGGGTGCCGTTGTGGGAAAAACGGTACAACCATACCTTGCGGCCCTGCTCGGCCAAGACGCGACCTATCGCCCGCGCGGGCTCTTGATAAAACTCCGCTGCGCCAATAGTCACTCCCACCTGCAGATCAGTTTTATCCCCTGTCGGGTCGTGAATGACCTTCGCCTCGTCTGCCAGATCGCCAAAATTAGCCAGCAATTTATGCTTATTGGGCTTGCCAAACAGAATAGCATCAGCGGAATTAGCCCCTAACATAATGGGTACATCGGCGTATAAATGCGCTCGTGCCACGCTAATATTACTTGGTCCCATCAAGGTGGTAGCATCGTTGATTGGACCAGACCAGTCTGCGACACCCGTCTTAAACATATTGATGTTAGCAAGTACTTGCTCCGATGGAATGCTTCTCAAATCCTCAGCTGAGTGGATTTTCGCAACGTCATAACCGATACTAGCCGCACGCGCCATGTCAGCCATGGGGAAGGGTTGTTCGCGCCCACCCCCAGACTGAATAATCACCGCGTCAAATAGACCGCGAGCCAACGGTGACTGCAACAACATGTGCATCGAACGGCCACCGGCGCTCTCACCAAAGACCGTAACGTGATCGGGATTTCCCCCAAAAGCGGCAATATTATCGCGCACCCAACGCAAAGCCGCGATTTGATCCAAGAAACCAAAGTTGCCACCATAGCCCTCATCTTCAAGTGCCGGATGGGCAAAGAAGCCGAAGCGATTCAAACGGTAGTTAATGCCAACGAACACCACCCCATCACGGGCAAAATTGACCCCGTCGTAAACCGGGAAAGAGCTGCCACCATTAAATAAACCGCCCCCGTGCACCCATACCATGACAGGTAGCTTATCGCCCGATGTTGCGCCGGCAGGGCGCCACACATTTAGATACAAGCAGTCTTCAGAAGGAGTGGTTTGAATACCAGGCAGAATATTAGGGCGAGGAATGGTTTGCATACAGTCACTGCCGTAGCTGTAGGCCTGACGTACACCCTTCCATGGCTTTATAGGCTGGGGCGCACGCCAGCGGTTTTCCCCCACCGGCGGTGCCGCGTAAGGAATGCCTAAAAACCGCTCTACGCTGTCGCTGCGGTTACCTTCAAGCTGACCAGACGACAGGCTAACGGTTTGTGCCAAACTAACGGCGGTAAAACACAGGGCAGTAAGCCCCATCATACAAGGGAGATAAGAACGCATGCTACAAAGCCTTTTAGAAATATTATGTTGCTTTGGGCGGCCCCAAGCGTAGAGGGCCGCCAGTTTTAAACATTACTTGCCGGTGACTACGCTTTCGCGAAAATCGAGCGCGGCCGTCCGCGGATCCTCGGTATGTTCAGTTTTTTCGGTGCCAATCAGCTGTACCCTGGTAGTGTCAGCGGTGGCCTGGGGCCACGCGGGCAAACCCTCACCATTAGGATTGCCATACTTGGCAAAATTCACCCAGTAAGCGTGGGTTAACGCAGCAACTTCCGCATCGCGACCGGTATCGAGCTGCTGCAAGCGAAGCTCTTCCAAGTCAAATACGTAGGGAATTTCCGCGGCATGAGGTGCTCCGCCCATACGCACACCCGATTGGGTACCGTTATGAGCAAACCGATACAACCATACATTGCGTCCCTGGCTAGCCATTTCGCGAGCGACTGCACGAGCCGGCTCGATGAAAGCCATGTCTGCGCCAACATATACACTCAGTTGTTCATCAGTTAGACTCCCATCGGGATCGTAGGCCTGACGCGCCTCTTCTGCTCGGTCGCCAAAGCGAGCAAATACTTCATCTTTAGGCGCTGTGCGAACAAACACGGCATCCGCAGAATTGGCGCCTACCATGACGGGCACATTGGCGTAAATACCCGCAGTCAAAGCATCCCAATCACCGTTGCCGATATAGGTAATACCATCGAGGAATGGACCAGAGTAGTTTGAGGGACCACGCGTACCAAAACCGATATTTTTACCGATGTCGTCCGCGGGCATGTCTCGCAGTTGCTCGGCGGTTAGGCCCGGAGCAAAGCTCTCACCTTTAGCTGCGGCTTGCGCCAAACTTGAGCGAGGCATGAGCGCGCGACCACCCCCTGACTGAATAATCACACCATCAAACAAACCACGCGATAGCGATGATTGCAGCAGCATGTGCATGGCACCACCCCCCGCGCTTTCGCCAAATATGGTGACACGTTCAGGGTCACCACCAAAGGCGGCAATGTTGTCGCGTACCCATTTCAGCGCGGCGATTTGATCGAGGAAGCCAAAGTTGCTGCCGTAGCCTTCATCAACCAACCCTGGGTGAGCGAAGAACCCAAAGCGATTTAAACGGTAGTTTAGCGATACAAACACCACGCCATCGCGGGCAAAGTTAACGCCTGAATACACCGGGAATGAGCCACCGCCGTTAACGAAACCACCGCCATGGACCCACACCATCACTGCCAGTTTGTCTTTAGGCTTTGCGTCGGCAGGCTTCCAGACGTTCAGATATAAGCAATCTTCCGACGGGGTGGTTTGCACACCGGGCAGAATATTGGGCGGGAAAATAATTTGTGAGCAATCGTCGCCAAATGTTAACGCATCACGCGTCCCTTTCCACGACACTACTGGCTGTGGCGCTCGCCAACGATTATCACCTAAAGGAGGCGCGGCATAAGGAATGCCCAAAAATGATGAAATCCCTTCTTCAGTGGCACCTTTTACTTTTCCCGATTGAGTCTTAACCGTTTCGGCAATAGTTGATGACGCAACACACAGTGATAACACCAACGCGGATACGCCAACAATTAACTTTTTCACGATGATAGTCCTTCCATTAAATTATTTTAAGAATCGGTCAGTACAATGACGTCCTTACATCAATCAACCATCTTATTTGGTTGACTATGTAGGGCATGGATTTTATTGGCAATTACCATGCCATATACGATAGAGACGGGACGCTTTAGGGATAGGGTGATTGCCTTTGTCGGAAGGACGACCAAAAGTGTTTTTCAAAGACATATTGTATGCCGCTAACACATACCTGTAGTTATTTTGTCGGCCTCTGAATCCTATTTAGCCAGAAGGCCAAATATTCACTTGGCTTCAATGCTGCAATACGTCATATGTTTTGTTGGAATATAAATTGCAAATATAAAGCTTACTAAACGAGATTGCCCTATAGCCGCCGTCGAGAATATAAAAATGAACAGCCGTGATGTTAATGAGGTAAGGCAACACCAATGAAAAACATGAAAACACTTTTTTTAAAAGCGTTGCTATTGAGTCAGGCCCTATTGGTTAGCTTGATGACCGTTGCCGACACAGAGGATTATTCCTCGGATGCTCAATGGTGGTCGCCAGGTGAAGAACGCGTTTTCCCTCAATACAGTGAATATAAAAACACGTCTGGACGCTTAGGTATTATTAACTTAAATGGCCCAATTAATACGGCCGAGCACCCCTTCTTTCAAGCATTAGGTAGCAATGGCCGTGGCTGTGTTAGCTGCCATCAACCCAGTGATGCGATGAGTATTACACCTGAGACAGCGCTGCAACGCTGGAAAGAAACCAATGGCAAAGATCCCCTGTTTGCAGCATTTGATGGATCTGATTGCCCAACGCTTGATCAGAGTAAGCCATCGTCACACTCTTTGTTACTTAAAAAAGGGCTCTTTAGAATAGGCATGCCTTGGCCCCCAATGCCCTTCAATGGCAAACCTGTAGCGCCTGAATTCACTATTGAAGTTATTCGCGACCCCACCGGTTGTAATACTGATCCTGTATGGGGATTAAATAGTGAAAAACCGACTGTTTCTGTCTATCGTCGTCCAAGACCAGTCATCAACGTAGATCATTTATTAGAAATGCCCCATGGCGTTCCACCGTACAATAAATTCTTCTTTAACGATTCCTCTCTTTTACCTAAAGATCCCGAAACGGGTAATTTCGTTTCACAGCAATTAATGGCTGATGGTCGAGGCCTGACCCCTAAACTTCAGGCACTGGATGCCGCCCAGACACACTTGGAGTTAATGGCAGGTTTATCAAAGGAGCAGTTGCAACAGATTGAAGCTTTTGAAAGACAACTTTTTGCGGCGCAGAGTTTTGATGCTGTAGCTGGCGACTTAACTGGCGACACGACACCACCAGGCCTAGGCCCTGATGCACTAGTAAAAGCCCCTCGTGGTCGATTAGGTAACAATCCTCTCAACAAAATTTTTGGTGATTTTTCCATGTGGGAAAACGCTGTAAATCAGCAAGAATTTAAAGCATCGGTGGCACGAGGGGCCAACATTTTTAAAGAACGGCGTTTTTATATCAAAGATGTTGGAGCCTACAACGACAAAGGGCTTGGAAATCCATTTAAGCGGTCGTGTGGCGCAGGTTGTCACAATACGCTAGTCATGGGCATGGACCTATCTCCAGGTTTTATGGATTTAGGCTTAAATAATTGGCCATGGCAGACAACTAGATCAGATTTGCCGCTTTTCAAAATTACATGCCATGCCAACGCCAAACCCCAGTCTTATTTGGGACGGGTCATCATGACTCATGATCCCGGTAGAGCATTAATTACGGGAAAATGTATTGATGTTGGCGGCACTATGACCCAACAAATGCGCGGACTGGCAGCTCGAGCACCCTATTTCGCAGGAGGAGCCGCGGCCAATTTAAGAGAGCTGGTCGATTTTTATGACCGACGATTCAATATTAACTACACAGAACAAGAAAAAATTGATCTAGTGAATTTCATGAGGACGCTGTAATGAGAGGGTCTTTAATTTGCAGCATGTTTTCGCTAGTAATGGCCCATATCGTCAACGCAGAGTCCGTATCATTTTTAAGCTGTCCGATTGCAAGGGATACCGGGCCAGATAGCGATGTATGCTTCTTTACCGAATACCAAGGACGTGAAATAGCGTTGATACCACGTACTCCCTATAACCGCCCAGAGTTAAAACACAAGATCTTAGTTGAGGGAGAATTAATACCGACAAAAACGGTCTGTGGCGGGGTCGGTTTTAAGGGTTCGCTCAGCATTCTTCCTGAATTGAGCCCAGAGTGTGATGAAATCCGCCCTCATGACGGCAGTCCGGCAGGAAAACGTAATAACTTGTTTCATCGCATGCCAGAAAAACATCGAGAACGCGCCTTTGCATTGATGGAACGCGCCAAATCGGACCCCTCTGCATCTCTTGAAGCCGCTATCTATGATCCAGATCCAACACCGGAACCACAGCCACCGTTTTTTGATCAGCACTTAAGTATCTATTTTTCTTTCAATCAGGTGAAATCCTCTGGCCCTGAGCTCATTCAATTACTAGAGCTCATTCGCTACGCCAACGCAGCCAACGAAACCATTCTACTCAAGGCTTTTCAGGGAAAATCAAAACTAGATAGTGGTGAAATACTCACCGAAAAGCCAACCATGGCTGAGCAGAGAGCACAGCAAATGGTCAATACACTTACGGGCCTGGGCGTTTCATCAGAACGCATAAAAGTCACTACAATCGATGCCTTCCAAACACCAAGCGGGATAGATGACTGGAAGCAACGACGCGTTGAATTTACTCTCTCACTTTCCCCTATTGAAGAAAACATTTATGACAATTAAACAGCTTTGTGCGTTTTTAATTATCCTACCCTTTTGGCATGGTTATGTACTTGCCGAAGAGCATAGACAAGACCAAACCGTAGATGTTAAATCCTTGGATTTCAGTTCTATCATACTGAATGAACAAGTGCCTGCAGCCTTCCTTTCTGAGTCGAATGCGCGAGGCACCGTTGAACGATTGGATTACGATACATTTTTATATGCCTACGATATGGCGAATAACTTACCTGAGTCTGAATGGCATAAAATTCCCAAAAGTGCTTTCGTTTATCTTCCCCATGGATACGATCCAAATAAGCAATACAACATTTTCTACCTTTTACATGGCGGTGGTGGCAATGAACGTGAATGGTTCGGCATGTCAATCAACGGTGACTTGGCTCTCAACAACAATGTTTGGGGTCGCGGATATACAGGGCTAACGACTACAAATACCTTACTGGAACCAGGCGAGGGTGACATTGTAAGAATTCTAGACAACCTCATAGCGAAAAAAATCATTGACCCACTTATCGTTGTGACGCCAACCATGTACTACCGAGGCAATGACCTTGACATAGACGTCCCGGGCGATAGAACCAAGCTAAATACGGATTATTTTGCTTATGAACTTCAGCGTGATCTCATGCCTGCTGTCGAAGGGAAATACTCAACATATGCTAAAACCTTAGACAAAGAAGGCCTGATAGCTTCCAGAAATCACAGGGCTTTAGCTGGTCTATCCATGGGATCAATGACGACATGGCGATCAGGCCTTCAGCGCTCATTGCCTTATATTTCTTGGTTTGGGAACTATTCAGCAGGTATTAACCCAGGTCCAATACCTGAGACGTTTAAAGAAACAGGAATACTTTGGGATTTAATAGAACCTCAGATAGGGCAATACCCTGTGAATGCTTTACTGAGTTTTGAGGGCACGAGTGATGTTGCACGTGCTCCCCATGAAGTGACGTTTTATCATTTGCTCGGATTAAGTGACGGTCATCTAGTGCTAGGTAAAAATGCTGCTTACTATGATTATGACCAATGGATTCACGGTTGGTATGCCTGGGTGACGTATTTCTACAACTCAGTGCGGGTGTTCTACCAATAGTTTAATACCTGTCAGGGGTTATACCCATCCTTTCCTTACACTGCGCATATGGTCACCAGCATTTACTCAGACTGTTTTCGTCTCGAGACAAAATCATGCAGTCTATAGGAGGGGTCGGCAGGTGTTCTTGTCGCATGATAATTCTCGGCCCCTACCTCACGCGCCATTTGCACGACCTCATCTAAACGGCTCCAGTCATCGACCACCACACGGTGACTCACCGCCCACACTCCGGCGCGCTTTTCAAAACGATCGAGGTAGCGCCCGGCGCGGGTTCGAGTATACGTCTTACCCTCTTCTTCCTTACGTTGCACCGCCATGAAGTAGGTCTCGACCTTGGCGTGATCGCCCTGTAAATCAATCAATATGTTGCCCAAGTGATGGAACGAGGCGGTTGTCGCGGGATTCTTACTGCTGGCATTGAGGGCTGCCAAAGTGGTGGCTTTGTCACCCTTAAAATTACCGTGGTCGTCGTAGGCATCGTCGTGAAACGTCGGGGCGATTAAGGCCTGGTCTGCGCGATCGACACCTCGGGCGTAGGCGTACATCACTTGGCGGATCTCATCCATATCGCGCAGCCGTGTGACTTCAGCCGCCAGCGCGTCTAATTGCGTTTGAATTCCGTTAGCTTGCGTCATATTAGGCCTCCTCAAAACTCTGCGCTTTTGCCAAGATGTGCCTGGCCTTGCTGATTACCGGCATGTCGACCATCTTGCCATCGAGACTAAATACCGCACCGCCGTGCGCGTCAGCTGCCACCACTCGTTGCGCCCATTCGATGTCGGATCGGCTAGGGGTAAAGGCGCGATTAACCGTGCCCACTTGGGCAGGATGAATACACAACTTACCCGCAAAACCAAATCCCAAGGCTCGGTCGATGTGCCGTTGAATAAGGCTGAGGTCTTTGGTATCGACGGTTACGCCATCGATGGGCGGCGCCATATTGGCGCGACGAGATGCCGCCGCGATGGCAAAACGAACCGGGATCAAGGCTTCCTCATCGGCATCGCAGTTCATGCCCATATCGACCTGAAAATCGAGATGACCAAAGGCAAAGCGCACCACGCTAGGTAGTTTGGCTAGATAATCCAAGGCATCTACCCCCGCTAGCGACTCCACCAAAGCCACCACCTCAATGTCTTCGCTAAGACGATCGGCTATGCGCTGAATTTCCGCCGCCACCGCTGCTTTGGGCACCATCACCGCGCGCAGACCCTCTTCCACCAACACCGCCAACAGCGCTAAATCGGCGTCGTGAAACTCGCTATCGGTGGGGTTGATACGTACTAATACGCGTGCGCGCTGCACGGCGCTTAGCCCAGAGAACCCGTCAGCGAGATTTTCCCGTGCACGGTCTTTGTCAGCGGCGGCGACAGCATCCTCAAGATCGATCACCACCCAATCGGCGCCACTCTCCAAGGCTTTGCTAAAACGCTCCGGGCGCGTTGCCGGAACAAACAAAAAACTGCGCGCGTTTGCGATATCAATCGCCATAGTTATCTCTCTCAATTATCCGAAGGTAACCTCGGCCTGCATGGTTAACCAGCCCTCGTGATCCTGGCTCCATATGGTGGCTGATTGCCCATCTGCGGCTAATTTCCCACACACCTCAAAAGGGCGAGTATCTAACGTAGGTCGAACCGCGCGAAAACTAAAACTGGCGATGTTCGCCTGTGGCATATTCTCGCGCAACAGTTCACCCAAAAACGTAGCCAGCAGCGGGCCGTGCACCACCAAACCGCCGTAGCCCTCTTCCTGCATGGCATAGGGGCGATCGTAGTGAATGCGGTGCGAATTAAAGGTCAGCGCCGAATAGCGAAACAACAGGGTGGAACTCGGTGTGACAGTCTTTGTCCAGGTTGGATCGTTGGGGGCTGGTGTTGGCCCCGGTACGGGGTCACCAGGTTTGGCCGGGGCGCGGTAAACGATGTCCTGCTCTTCACGTAACACTAAAGCGCCCTGCTGGCGGTACTCGTGCTGCAATAAGGCAAATACCAAATCCCCCGAGCGGCCAGCTTTGTGCTTTATTGACTGGATGGTGGTGGTCTTTTCCACCACGTCGCCGAGTCGCAGCTGCCCATACCAATACAAGCGCCCGCCCGCCCACATGCGCCGCGGCAATGGTACCGGTGGCATAAAGCCACCCAATGTAGGATGGCCATCCGTGCCTAACTCACTTTGCGCGGCCAGTGGCGTGAAGGTGATCCAGTGCCATAGAGGCGGTATTGCGCTGCCGTCCACTGCGCTAATTTCGGCGCTCTCGAGCGTAGCCGCTAGACGCAGCATAGGTTGTGGGGCCATGAATTCGGTGAATTGCTCGGTCTTGCCCTGCCACTGCTGCAGATGTTCAACAACCTCAGGGGTGATGGCGTCTGTCATTTAACCATCCTCAACCAAAACGACCGCCGGAAACATGTAACACTTCACCGGAAATAAATCCGGCGCGCTCGCTGGCCAAAAAGGCGATGGCATCGGCCACATCTTCCGGAGTACCGGGGCGCTTTACCGGCTGCACTTTCAATGCACGTTCTTTAATGATTTCGTAGGTATCTAAAGCCTGGACCATTTCCGATTCGATGAAACCGGGCGCTACGCAATTGACGGTAATATTAAACTTGCCCTCTTCCAGCGACAACGCCTTGGCCAGCCCGATTAAGCCCGCCTTGGCGGTGGAATAGTTAGCTTGGGTGGGGTTGCCAAAATGGGCGCGCGAACTGAGATTAACGATACGCCCCCAGCCCTGTTGCATCATGTGCGGTACCACTTCGCGGCTGGCAAAAAAGGCCCCTTTTAGCATCACGTCGATGACGAAATCCCAATCGTCTTCCGACATTTTGACCAAAAATTTATCGCGTGGTGAACCTGCGTTGTTGACCAAGATATCGATCGAACCAAAGGTGGCGATGGTCTCGTCGACCAGTGCTTTGACCTGATCGGCCTTAGTAATGTCCGCCACAATGCCGTGCGCGCTAAACCCTTCAGCCTTTAACGCTGCGGTGGTTTGCTCAACCCGTTCCGCAACGATATCGGTAATCACCACGCTGCAGCCTTCGCTAGCCAATTTATGGGCGGTGGCCGCCCCCAAGCCTCGGCCTGAACCGGTAATGATGGCGACTTTGCCCTGAATGCCTAAATCCATTGTTTTCTCCTGTGGGGTATCGCCATTACGCGCGCGACAGCAGGCCGCGGCCGATCACTTGGGCTTGAATCTCTGCCGCCCCTTCAAAAATATTTAAAATGCGAGCATCGCACAGCACGCGACTTATCTCGAACTCTTCAGCGTAGCCGTTGCCACCATGCACCTGTAAGCCTTGATCGGCGTTGCTCCAAGCAACCCGCGCGGCAATCAATTTCGCCATACCCGCTTCGATATCGCAGCGATGGCCACGCTCTTTTTCCTCGGCGGCGTAGTAGGTCACCTCGCGCGCCATCACGATCTCTGCCAGCATCAGCGCCAACTTGTCGGCCACACGAGGAAATTCGACGATGGGCTTGCCAAATTGCTTGCGATCGTTAGCGTATTTCCAAGCCAGATCGAACGCGCGCCAAGCCACCCCCACTGCACGGGCGGCCGTTTGAATACGTGCCCCCTCAAAGGTTTGCATCAACTGGCGGAAGCCTTGCCCTCGTGTACCACCAAGCACCGCGTCAGCAGGAATATTGAACGCATCAAAAGATATTTCGTACTCCTTCATGCCACGGTAACCCAGCACGCGAATTTCGCCACCGTCCATGCCCTCGCTGGGAAAGGGATGTTCGCAATTGCCGCGCTGCTTGGGCGCCAGAAACATACTCAATCCGTCGTGGCCTTTTTCGTCGGGCTCGCTGCGCGCCAGTAAGGTCATTAAATCGCTGCGTGCGGCGTGGGTAATCCAGGTTTTATTGCCGTCAATCTGCCACGTACCATCGTCGCGCTGACTGGCACGGGTGCGCAACGAGGCGAGGTCTGAACCGGTGTCTGGCTCGGTAAATACCGCTGTAGGCAGCACTTCACCGCTGGCGATTTTGGGCAACCAATATGCCTTTTGCTGTTCGGTACCTGCGCTAAGAATTAGCTCACCGGCTATTTCCGAACGGGTACCAAGCGAACCGGTACCTATGTAACCGCGACTGAGTTCCTCGGTAACGATACACATGGCGCGCTTACCCATACCAAGACCTTCGTACTGCTCGGGAATACAGATACCGAATACACCGAGCTCAGCTAGCTTTGCCACCACCTCATCGGGGATGAGTTCATCGGCCATGTGCCAGTGGTGGGCGTAGGGGGTAATTTCATTGTCAGTGAAACGGCGGAACTGCTCACGCACCATGTCGAGCTCTTCATCGAACACCGTCTCGCACAGCGGGTTGCCGTCACGATACAGCGCCACGATCTCTCGGCGGGTGGCGATATCGCTACCCTGCTCTTGTAACCAAATAAAGGAGGGGGTGCATTGCAGCGACGCGATCGCCTCTTGAATGCCCAGTTCGTGTGGACGCACCACCTCACTCTGCGACATTGGCAGCCCGAATGCCATTTGCTGCAGGTATTCGCCAATACCCACGGTGAGCACCAAGCGCTCTAACGTTGTCAGTTTGTTCACCTCGTGAAGTTTAATACCCCATTGCGCGGCGCGCACAATGGCCTCCACCGTGGTCGTCATCCACGCCAAGCCATGTAGGGCTCGTTGGTGCTCGTTTAATAAGCCTGACTGGATTTTTCCCTCTCGGCTACAGCGGCTGAGAATAGCATCACGGGTGGCTTTTTCCACCTCGCGCACCGCTGACTGGATACTGGATAAATGCTGAATAAAATCACGCTCTGACATAGCTATTTCCTAATCATTATTTTTCACTGGCCACGGTGCCAGCATCGAACAGGGCGGCAATTTCCGAGGACGACATACCCAACTGTTCGGCTAATACTTGCTCGGTATGGGCACCCATGCGGGGCGCACCCTGCACGGGAGTGCGATCCATAGCACTGAAACTTGCCGCGGCACCTGGTGCAGGATAGCTTCGGCCACTGGGGTGGCTTACATTGGCATCAAAAATGGGGCCATCCACCGAGAGACGTGGCTCGTTTAACAGCGCATCGGAAAGTGTTCGATAGGGCGCCCAGCAGACACCATTTTTGGCGAAACGGCTTTTGAGATCGTCGAAGGTTGCCTGCGCGACAGCCGCTTCAACCAGCGGGAAGAGCCGATCGCGGTGGGTATAGCGAAGACCTTCGTCTCGCTTAAAAGAAACACTCAACTCGGCTTCCACGGCGGCCACCGCATCGACTAAGTCGAGCGATTGCAATAATCCGTTCCACTGCCTGGAGGTAATGGCAGTAATCATCACCACGCGCTGATCGGCGGTGGTAAAGTCGCGCCCAAAAGCACCATACAGTGCGTTCCCAACACGGGGGCGATCGCCCTCGGCCAGTACCTCGGCAATATTACCCATATGACCAAGCGAGGCAATGGCAACATCGGAGAGAGGGATCGTCACTTCCTGCCCCTGCCCTGTCAAACGGCGATGGCGCTCAGCGGCGAGTGTAGCAAAGGCCGCATAGGCGCCTGTCATAAGGTCCCAGGCGGGGAGCACATGATTGACAGGCTGATCACCATTGGCGCTAGATCCCGTCATATAGGGCACACCAATAGCGGCGTTAACGGTATAGTCCACCGCGGTCTCACCATCACGCCAGCCCATCACCCGAACCGTGATCAAGTCTTCGCGATGTTTGCGCAGAGCATCATGGGACAAGAAACCCTTAGCGGGAAAATTGGTGACGAAAATACCGCCGTTGGGATCGGGGGCCGTGATTAAGCGAATCGCCAGTTCGCGTCCCTCGGGAGACGAAAGGTCGATCGCCACCGACTGCTTACCCTTATTGAGACCTTCCCAATAGAGGCTGTTACCCTGCTCGGTGATCGGCCACCGCTTGAAGTCTGGCCCTCCGCCAATGGGATCGATACGAATCACTTCGGCGCCCAATTGCTGCATATGCAAAGCACAGGAGGGGCCGGCGATGAAAGAAGCACACTCGACGACCTTTAATCCGCTCAGTAGTGGATACATCGTCAACTCCTAAGCCATGCGTTCAAAGATAGCGGCCAAACCCTGCCCGCCACCGATACACATGGTTTCTAAGCCATAGCGACCCTGGCGACGATCCAATTCGCGTAACATTGTCGCCAAAATACGCACTCCGGTGGCACCTACCGGGTGACCCAGCGAGATACCCGAGCCGTTAACGTTCATGCGGTCGTAGTCGCCCGCTTGGAAGTTGAGCGCCTTAGTACACGCTAATACCTGTGCGGCAAAGGCCTCATTTAGTTCAATTAAATCCATGTCAGCCAACGTCAAACCAGTGCGCTGCAACACCTTTTGTGTCGCCGGCACAGGGCCAATACCCATGCGCCCAGGTTCAACACCCGCTACCGCCCAATTGACGAGTCGTCCGTAGGGACGCAGACCGTATTTCGCAGCGACGTCTGGGGTAGTGACAATACACGCCGCGGCGCCATCGTTCTGCCCGCTGGCGTTGCCGGCGGTTACCGTGGCCTCGGCGTCGACCTTAAGTCGCACTGGGCGCAAACTCGCCAGTGTTTCCATGCTTGTCTCAGGGCGCGGATGCTCGTCTTTGTCGACGCTTATCGCCCCCTTGCGGGTGTTGACCTCTACCGGCACGATTTCTTCGGCAAACACACCATTATTCATAGCCGCTGCGGCGCGTTGCTGCGACCGCAGAGCGAGCTCGTCCTGTTCTTCGCGACTGATACTGTAATCGCGGCGCAGGTTTTCAGCGGTTTCAAGCATGCCGCCGGCCACGGGGTGATGGCGCCCGCCCGAGGTGATGCGACCGCGAGCAATGCGATCCCACATCGGCGTCGAGTCGCCACGAATGCCAAAGCGCCCACCGAGGATATAGTGCTCAGCTTGGCTCATGCTCTCGGCGCCACCGGCAATCACGAGATCCGCCACACCGGTTTGCACGCGCATCGAAGCATCAATCACTGCCTGCAGACCCGAGCCACAACGACGGTCAATTTGCAGGCCGGGTACCTGAATACCCAACTCTGCATCCAGCGCCGCGACGCGCGCGATGGCAGGGGCCTCACCGTTGGGATAGCACTGCCCAAAAATAACGTCGTCGATCAGGGCAGGGTCCAGTTGGGTGCGCGTAATCAAAGCGCGCAACACTGTCTCGGCCAACTGCACCGCCGCGAGGTCTTTAAATACACCGCCGTAACCACCTACAGCGGTTCGAATGGGTTCACAGACAACAGCGTCTCTCATGGCACTTATCCCTAGTAAGAGCGCGGCAGATCTAAGATCCGCTGCGACACATAGTTCAACACCATCTCTTGCGATACCGGCGCGATTTTCAACAGGCGGGTTTCGCGCCAGTAGCGTTCAACGTGGTACTCAAGCGCGTAGGAATAACCACCAAGGGTTTGCATGGCACGGTCGGCCGCCTGAAAGGCAGCTTCGGTGGCCAAGAATTTTGCCGCGTTGGACTCCTCCCCACAAGGTAGCCCCGCATCGAATTTGCGCGCCGCTTCAAACGCCATCAACTCGGCGCTGCGCAGGCGAATATAGGAGTCCGCCAAGGGGTGGGCAATGGCTTGATTTTTACCAATAGCGCGGTCGAATACCACGCGCTCTTTGGCGTACTGTACAGCCTTATTCAAGGCGGCACGACCGGTACCAATCTGTGCGAAAGCCACCGCAATGCGCTCTGGGTTTAAGCCATCAATGAGACACTTAAAGCCCTGCCCGACTTCGCCCACGACGTCTTCATCGCGGGCTTCGAGGTTTTCAATAAACAGTTCATTAGAGTCGATGCAGTTACGCGCCAATTTTTCGATGCGATTCACCTTCACGCGGGTCCGGTCGAGGTCGCAGAAGAATAGGGTCATACCGTCGAAGGGGCGCTCGTCGTTGCGCGGCGAGGTGCGGGTCAGCAGCAGGATGCGGTCGGCGTTCTGCGCGTTGGAGATCCACACCTTCTGGCCGTTGATGATCCAGCGATCGCCGACTTTTTTGGCAAAGGTTTTGATACGCGAGGTATCGACGCCACAGTCTGGCTCGGTCACGCCAAAGCACATCATGATTTCACCACTAGCCAGCTTAGGCAGGTATTCGCGCTTCATCTCTTCCGAGCCGTGGTGGATAATTGGCCCCGGCGGAAATACGTAGTATTGGAAGGCCGATGCGCCGCTGTGGCCGCCGCCGGACTCACCAATCTCGTGTAAGATCACGCCCGCCTCGGTCAATCCCAGACCAATACCGCCGTACTCCTCGGGCATGGTCACTCCCAGCCAGCCGTTGTCGGCAAAAGCACGAATAAATTCCCACGGATATTTCTTATGCTTGTCGGCGTCAGCCCAGTATTTGTCGCCGAACTGGTCGGCCAAGGCGCGCGCGTTGGTGCGAATCATATCTAAGTCAAAGGCATTGGAAGCCATGCGAAATCCTCAATTACTTGTTATTGCTGTATTCGTTTCGGGTGCGATGGTTGGGATGCATTCCAACGGCGTCGCAGGGTCGAGCGCCGACATATCGCCGCACGTCTGACCGAGATAACGGGCGCGAATCGCGCGCCTCATAATCTTGCCATTTTTGGTTTTGGGTAGTGCGTCGACCACGCTAATTTGGCTCGGCGTCATGCCCTTGCCAAGCTTGGCCATCACGCCGGCGGAAACTGCCTGCTCGGTCAATGTCACGCCAGGGCGAGCCACCACAAAGGCGATGATTTTCATACCACGAATGTCGTCGGGCGCTCCGATCACCGCTGCTTCAGCCACACCGTCGAGAGCAGTAAGCGCCGACTCGATCTCCGCCGGACCGACACGTCGTCCACCAATTTTCAAGGTGTCATCCGAGCGGCCGCGAATGTACCAGAAGCCGTCGCCATCGACACTGGCCAAATCGCCGTGCACCCAGACGTTATCCCAACGCTCCCAGTAGGTATCCAAGAAGCGCTGATCGTCGCGCCAAAAGCTGTGCGCCATGCCGGGCCAGGTATTCAATAACACCAGCTCACCAATGTCGTTGGTACGA
Organism: Cellvibrionales bacterium; assembly: GCA_024639455.1. Classification (GTDB taxonomy): domain Bacteria; phylum Pseudomonadota; class Gammaproteobacteria; order Pseudomonadales; family JAHEIH01; genus JAHEIH01. The sequence continues at coordinate 212,516 of JAHEIH010000004.1, read as the reverse complement.
CGGCCGTCGGCATCGAAAACATCCACATCCATGCCCGGCAAGGGGCCACTGAACGAGGCTGGCGACTGGGGTGCAATGGTGTAGCACGACAAAATACCACCGCCGACTTCGGTGCCGCCGGTATAGTTGATAATCGGCAAGCGCTTCTGGCCCACCGTGTCAAACAGCCACCACCACGAGGGTTCATCCCACGCTTCGCCGGTCGAGGCGAACGCGCGAAGCGTGGAAATATCCGCCGCAGGTGAACCGTCATTCAGCGCTACCCTCTGGCCACGCGCAGCGGTCGGGGCAACCCCCAGGAAGGTCGAACCGTGTCGCTCAACGATCTGCCACAGACGCTCGGTCTTTGGGTAGTCGGGCACACCTTCCACAAACACCATAGTGGCACCAAGGTGGTAACCGCCGATGATCATCAGCGGACCGAGGTTCCAGCCCATGTCGGTGATCCAAGTGACGACATCGTCGCGGTTGATGTCAAAAGCGTAACCAAAATCGATGGCGGCCTTAAACAGATAACCAAAGTGGGAGTGGACAATGCCCTTGGGCGCCCCAGTGGTACCGGAGGTATAAATGATAAACAGCGGATGATTGGGGTCGAGATCGACGGTCGCCACCGGCGTGTTGTCAGGGTGCGAAAGCGCCATGTGCCAGTCGTGGTCGCGACTATCCTTTAGTTCGATATCACCGCCACCGTGCTGTAATACCAACAAACTATGCACCGATGGCGACAGTGCCATAGCGTCTACCGCGATGTCTTGCATGTCGATGCGTTTACCGCGACGAGTGGTACTATCCACTGTCACCAATAAAGAGACTTCAGCCGCCTGCAGACGACTCGCTAGCGCCTCGCTGCCGTAGCCCGAAAACGCCGGTACGACCACCGCACCGATCTTCGCACAACCCAATACCACGACCGAGGCTTCAGGTACCGGCGGCATAAACATCGACACACGATCGCCCTGCTTGATACCAAGACGCACTAAGGTTGAAGCAAAACGTTCCACTTCGACACCGAGTTCGGCGTAGCTCATGCTACGCTGCTGGCCGTCGTCGCCTTCATAAATCGCCGCCGCTTTAGCGGCCATACTGGGATCCGCCGCGTGGCGCTCGATACAACTCCAAGCGGCGTTAAACGTTTGCCCGCTGAACCACTGAGGGAATAAGCGGCCGTGGCGTTCATCGCATACTGCGTGGCGCTCTCCCTTGAGGATTACCTCCAAATCGACTGCCGCCGCCGGCCAAAACCACTCGGGCTGATCCACCGAGGCGCGGTGAAATGCTGCTAGACTGTCAAAGCCCCAGCGCTGCATCGCTGCGGCCAATTGACTGCGCGCAATGTGCTCGGGACCTGGAATCCATACCGCCTTGTCAGAGTCGCCAAAAACCGCTTGTCCTAGCATGATTCACTCTCTCGCTTAGGCCTTCGCTTGGGCATCGACCCAGGACTTTTTCAACATCAAGCCTGCGCGTTTACAATCGCAGATAATCTCGTCGCGCTGGTTAATACCGAAGTGACGGAAAAACACGATACCCGCATCTTCGCGGCTTTTAGACACACGTTTAGACTCAACTTCGGTACGGACATGAATCGTATCACCCACAAACACCGGCTTAGGGAACTTCACATCCTCAAACCCTAGGTTGGCGAGCGTGGTACCTTGCGTGGTGTCGGGCACGGTAATGCCGGTCACCAAACCGAGAATAAACAGGCTGTTGACCAGCACCTGACCATACGGCGTGGTCTTAGCGTATTCATGGTCGATATGCAGCGCGGCGGTGTTAAGGGTCATTGAACAGAACAACACGTTATCGGTCTCGGTAACGGTGCGGCGGATGGCGTGCTCTACCACCAGTCCTGGCTCTAATTCTTCAAAGTACAAACCGGGCATGCTTTTCTCCTATGGATTCGTTAGTGCGAGGCCGTCAATTGACGGTGCAGTTCTATCACTTCGCGGGCGGTTTTCACGTGGGCATAATCGATGTGCTGCCCCTCGTATTCCACCGCAGCAATGCCGCGCGCTTCCGCTTCCTCAAAAGCGTCGATCATACCTGAGTAAAACGCCACATCCTCCGCCGAGGGCGAATAGATTTTGTTGACCAATTCGATGTGCGCGGGGTGAATCATGACCTGACCGCGGAAGCCCAGTTCGCGGTTTTGCTGGTAAAAGGCGATAGCACCGGCTTCATCTTTGAGGTCTTGCCACAGGCCTACTAGCGGGAATTGCAGACCCGCGGCGCGCACCGCCAACAGGGCGCGGCTGCGCATATAGAGGGTTTCCAAACCTTGCGGGGTGAACTGAAAGCCCACCGAGCGCGATACGTCCGCGTCTTTCGCGGTGCCAGCGAACAAGGTGGCTACGCGGGGTGAAGCAGCGATCAGATCTTCGCAACATCCGAAGGCTTGCGCCGTTTCGAGAGGAATAATGAACTCAATCGTCCCGGCTGCCACACCGTTGCGACGCTCGTAGTGAGTCACCAGCGCATCAAGGCTAATGACGTCCCGAGGGCTATAAATTTTGGGGAGCAAGAAGCCGTTTAGCCCTGGCACTAACACCTTTTCAATGTCATCACCGGTCATGCCGGTTTCGAGCGCGTTAAGACGCACGTATATTCCCACCTTGCGCGCACTGTTAGCGAGTGTGGCGATGGATTCGGCGACGATATCGCGCGCTGCCACTTTCATGTCGTTGGGTACCGAGTCTTCCAAATCGAGAAAGACACCGTCGGCGCCTTTGGCAACGGCTTTTTCTGGCCAGCCGCGACGGTGACCCGGAACAAATAAAATCGACCGCATTAATTGCATTGTTATTTTCCTGTCGATGGCGAACCGGACCCAAGTGCCGCCCGCCACAATGTAGATGTTTTAAACGAACTTAGGCGGACGGCGCTCCTGGTGCGACGCCAACCCCTCTTTTACTTCGTCACCGCCAAAGTTGAGGAATTCGTAGCCCAGCGATGCCTCAAAGATACCGATGTTTTGGCGATACCAGTTGTTCATCGAGTGCTTGGTGTAATGCAGCGCCTCTTGCGCACCGTTGCTCAGTCGACCAGCCACATCGCGCGCAGTGGAAAGTAACTCGTCGTCTTCCGTGCAGCGAGATACTAGCCCAATGCGCTCGGCTTCTTCGCCGCTCAACTTGTCGCAGGTCATCAAGTAGTACTTCGCTTTAGACATACCGCACAACAGTGGCCACACCATCGCCGCGTGGTCGCCAGCACACACACCTAAGCGCGTGTGGCCATCGAGAATCACCGCGTTTTTAGCAGCGATCTGGATATCCGACAGCATTGCCACTATTAAACCGGCGCCTACCGCGGGGCCGTGAATGGCGGAAATGACGGGTTTGGGGAAGTTGATCATGTTGTAAACCAGCGCGCGCGTTTCTTTCAATACGCGCATCAACACGCGGTGATCGCGGATCTGGTCTTCGATTAATTCAAAGCTGCCACCAGCAGAAAAGGCACGCCCTTCACCACGTACTAACACCACGCGGGTCTCGGGATCATTTTCGATAACATGCCACACGTTAGCCAGCTCACGGTGCACGTGTTCGTCGACGGCATTTAGGTTGGGGCCGTCAAAAATCATTTCTAGCACGCCATCTTGGTGGCGCTCGAAGCGCATGGGAAAATGCGCGTACTGCTTTAACATTATTATTCTCCTATTTCACCTCGACCGCGCTCGGCAGGATGAAAGCGATGTTGTTTTTATAGCCTCCAACAATAAAGCATGAGGCGATAATTTCAATAAATATTGTCACATTATGGGATTTTTAATTTATTTCTTTCTACGTAAAGCGGATCCATTGGGTCTCTCGTGCCCCAGGTAGACGCGGCATCACGTTCGCTATCGCGCACCGTCATGGTGAAGCGCGACTCCAATACCACCACGCGGTGGGCGACCCGCCACCGTCCCTCGCGGCACTCAAAGCGATCGATATAACGCCCCCACGACTGACGACACACCTTCTCGTGAGGCTGGGTACCGTCGCGTCGCCAGTCTGCTTCATTAGAGGCGCGGATGCGGCGACTGTTGTAATAGGTTTCCACCAAAGCGGTATCGGTGCCGGCGAATTCGACCAAGCAGTTACCGATAAAGTGGGTGGAGTTGTCGACACTTGAAAAGCGCTCGCTTAACCAAGCGATTAGACCGTCGACACCTCCCTTGTATTCAACGTGATCGTCGAACGCGTCGGGGTGGTAGCAGTCGCGAATAAGCGCCATATCGCCGCGGTCCACGCCGCGTGCATAGCGCAACATCACCTGCAGAATTTCATCCTTGTCGAGCATTTCACGCAGTCGTGATTCTTGGTTTTGCATCATGTCCCTCGTCACTTCAGAGATTGCTTGCAGTGGCCTCATTATTAGAAGAAAGGCCTTGAGCTTTGTTGTTATTCGTCATTTAATAAATCCCACATAGTGAAAATATCATCATTATTGAATTTTCCCTAGTCTCATTTTCCTGCGGGATAAGGAACAAGACAAAACACCCAAATAACAAATAAGGAAGGCAAGACATGTCAATTATCGAGGAGCTATTTGGCGTCGCCGGCAAGACCGTGCTCATCACTGGTGGCGGCCGCGGCATCGGCAAAGCGATCGCCGAAGCGTTTGTTAAAGCCGGGGCACGGGTCTACATCTGCTCGCGCAGTCTCGCCACCTGCGAAGACTCCGCCAAGGAACTGCAGGCGTTCGGATTTTGCGAAGCGATGGCCTGTAACCTATCGAGCAGCGAGGGTCGCCAGGCGTTCTTGGAAGCCTTCAGCGCGCGTGAAGACAAATTGGACGTGCTCATCAACAATGCCGGGGCGCTGTGGGCAGCACCACTAGCAGAGTACCCCGAAGACGGGTGGGACAAGGTGTTCGACCTTAACGTGAAAGGTGTCTTTTTCTTCATTCAAGCGCTTCTACCGATGCTACAGAATGCCGCCAGCCATGAGAATCCAGCCCGCATCATCAACGTCGGCTCGATCGACGCCTTCCACACGCCCAGCCATGAGACCTACGCCTATCCAGCTTCAAAGGCGGCAGTTCATCACCTGACCCGCCACCTGGCGAAGTCATTAGCCAGCTCGCACATCACCGCCAACGTCATCGCCCCGGGGCAATTCCCTAGCAAAATGATGGCCGGCACGATAGAAAGTAAAGGGATGGACGCCCTACTGGAGCATATTCCTCTGAGACGTTTGACAGGGCCATCGGATATGGCAGGAGCCGCGCTGTACTTGGCGTCGAGGGCATCATCCTATGTCACGGCAGCGGTGATACCTGTCGATGGCGGCCTAGCGACCACCTTGTAAAGTGAACGTGGCGCTACACACCAAGTGTGGTGCCACCGTCAACCACCAAGTGCTGGCCAGTAACGAAGCGTGAATCGTCGCTGGCAAAAAACACCGCCGCTTTGGCGATATCAAAGGCATCCCCCAACCAACCCATGGGGACGCGCTCGACGCGTTTTTTCCAGACGTCATCAAGCTGCTCTTGGGAAGCCCCCCAATTGTTTTTTGCTGAAGTACGCGCCATCGGCGTATCCATCAAACCAGGCAAAATGGCATTGACTCGAACCTGTTGGCTAGCGTATTCCGCCGCGGTGACTGTGGTCATGTGATTCATCGCCGCCTTAGAACTGTAGTAGGCGACATAGTTCTTGCCGAGGTAGCGAATACCAGAGATAGAGGAAATATTAATAATCGAGCCACCACCTCCCGCGATCATATGGGGAATCGCGTACTTCATCGTCAAAAAAGCACTTTTGAGGTTAATGTCGAAGACGCGATCCCACTGCTCCTCTGGCAGGTCCACCACGCCGCCCGCCACCACGATACCGACATTATTCAACAAGGTATCGATGCCACCGAAGTGGGCGACAGTCTGTTCGATGACAGCGTGCATATCTTCCGCTTGGGCGGCATTGCCCGCTAAAGCGATTGCCTCGCCGCCTTCGCTGCGGATCATTTGCGCCGTGTCTTCCGCCAGCGCCAAATCGAGATCGACACAGACCACGCGCGCACCCTCGCGTGCGAACTGCACCGCGCATGCCTTGCCGTTGCCCCAGCCTTCATCTGCCGATCCGGCGCCGATCACCAGGGCTGTTTTACCCGCCAATTTCGCCATGCGCTCTCCCTCTTATGCGACTTTTTCGCAGCAATATTACTATTCTGACTTGCATAACATATTCTAATATAGTGAGATTAACTAATAATTTTTAATAAAAACGAGACAACCTTACTATGGAAAATAACAGCCTCGAACGCGCCGTCGCACGCTTTGTCGTTGACTACCAGTCGTCTGATATCGACAACGCCACTCGCGCCTCACTCAAGTCGCTGATTAAAGACCAGTTTGCCATCATGATAGGGGCACAATCACTCCCTTGGTCGGTCAAAACGCGTGAATTTAGAAACCCCCACCCCGGCGTCGCCACCATTGTAGGCGAGCACACCAAAGCCACCGCAGTGGAAGCGGCCTATCTAAACGCTAGCTATGGCCATGGTTTTGAATACGATGATTTTTTCGACAATGCCCACCCCGGCTGTGCCGTGGTTCCCGCCGCCTTCGCGTTAGGTGAAGAGACGGGTGCGACTCTTGAGGAAACCATGGTAGCCCTTGTCGTTGGCTATGAAACCTACGTGCGTATCGGTCGTTTCGCCTCACCCGAAGTGTTAAACCGCGGTTGGCAACCACACGCGCTGTTTGGCAACTTTGGCAGCGCCGCGATTGCCGCCAAATTACTTAAATTGGATGAAGAGCAAACGTTCAATGCCCTGGCGATTGCCTTAAGTCACCTTAGCGGCCCTACTGAGTACGCCTCGACCGGCGGCTCAATTAAACGCATCCATGCCGGTATTTGTGTCCGCAACGGTATCGAAGCGGCTCAATTGGCCAAGGCCGGTATCACCGGCCCCCGCAAGTGGTTGACGGGCGACCGCGGCCTTTACAAGCAGTTCGCCGGTAAAACCGTCGATGAAGAAGCACTCGCTGCTTTTGCGCCCAGCGCACCTAACTTCATGCCCGGCTTGTCATTCAAGCCTTACTGCTGCTGCGCCGGCACCTTCCCTTTCATCGAAGCGATGGAAAAATACCGTGACAGAGCCGACGACATCGAGTGGGTCGACGTGAAGCTGCAAACCATGGCTGACAGCATCGTCGGCACTCGCAACACCCAGATCTATCAGCCGCGTAACATTGAAGAACTGCAGTACTCTCTGCCTGCGCAAATGGCGCTCGCCGTGATGGGGCTTGGCAACGGCTATCGATCGCACAAAGACTTCATGGACGGCATTCTCGACCTGTCGGAAGGCAGCGAAGCCTTGGCTATGACTAAACGCATGAAGCTGACTGTCGATCCTGAACTGGACAAATACCCCTACTTTGTCGCCGATGTAACACTGCACTTCAAAGATGGCAGCCACGCGCATTGCTTTGAAGAACGTGCCAAGGGCTCACCATTGAAACCCTACAAAGAGGGCGAACACGAGCTGAAGCTGTTTGAACTAACCGAGGGCGTCATCGGCCGCGAGCAGTCCGAGCGTCTATTTGGTTTAGTCGATAAAATGCAGCCCGATAGCGCGGTAAGGGACATCACCCGTCTGTTAATACCCAGTAACTAAGGCGTGACCATGAACGGCATTTTAGAAGGTATCAAGGTACTTGATTTCGGACGCTGGATAGCTGGTCCCTACTGCGCGCATATTCTGGCCAGTTTTGGCGCTGACGTGATTCGAGTGGAACGCCCTAAGGGCGAAGACGATCGTTTTTTGATGCCGGTAACGGCACACGGCGAAGGTGCCCAGTACCTGCAGTGCAACGGTGGCAAGCGTTGCCTATCACTGGCCATGACCTCAGCAGAGGGCCGTGAGGTGATGCGCCGTATGATCGCCCAAGCCGATGTCGTGATCGCCAACTATTCCCCCAGCGCACTTAAACACTTTGGTTTGGATTACGACACATTAAAGGCCATCAAACCCGATATTATCTTGACCACCGCAACCGCCTATGGGACCGAGGGTCCTATGTCGGAAAAGATTGGCTTCGACGGCGTTGGCCAGGCGGTCAGCGGGGCGATTTATCTCACCGGTGAACCGGGCAAACCGACCCGTGCTGCCACCGCACCGATCGACTTTTCCACTTCATTATCACTCGCCTACGGCACCCTGGCCGCCATCATTGGCAAAATGCGCAACGGTGAAGGCAGCCATGTGCAGGCGTCATTGGTGGGCACCTCCCTCAACATCACCAACCAAATTCTGATGGAGGAAGCCACTGGCTTCCGTCACCGTGAGCCCACCGGCAACCGTAGCCCGATGTCGAGCCCGTCGGATATCTTCCGCGCGCGCGATGGCTGGTTCATCATGCAAGTGATCGGACAGAAAGTCTTTGTGCGTTGGTGCAAGCTCATCGGTCGCCCCGATTTATTAGAAGACCCTCGCTTCGCCAGCGACGACACGCGCGGCGAGCACGGCGAAGAGCTCAGTGCCATCATGCAAGCCTGGTGTGCCGACAAACATCGCGATGAGTGTATCCAGATTCTGAGTGATGCCAACATCGGTTGTGGCCCTGTGCTGTCACCCCAAGAAGTCATGGGTAACTCACTCGGCCTGCGCGACACATTTATGTCTGACGTTCCCTTCCCTGACTCCTACCCTGTCCCCATCGTGCCGCCGCCAGCGCGACTATCACAGGGTTCGGTAGCGTTGTCGCGCCCGCCATTATTAGGCGAGCACAGCGAGGAAATCCTCGCTGATTACGGCTTTAGCCCAGATGAGATCGAAGCGCTGAAAAGCAGCGCGATAATTTAGAGTACAGCGCCATGCCTAGTAGTGAAGAAATGATCCAGGAATTGTGGGATCGCGAAAAGATACGTCAGTGCTTGCACCGCTATGCTCGCGGTGTCGATCGATTCGACCGTGAACTGATTTTGTCAGCCTTCCACCCAGACTGTATCGATGAACACGGCAAGTTTGTCGGCAATGCCAAGGAGTTTGTCGACTGGGCACTAGACATGCACAGTCATGCGCAGCAATCTCATCAGCACTGCCTGCTTAACCACAGCTGTGAACTAGAGGGTGACACCGCCCACTGTGAAACCTACTTCATGTTTACCGCCATGAACCGACGCGGCAAACCATTGACCATTGGCGGCGGTCGCTACATCGACCGACTCGAAAAACGCGACGGCGAGTGGCGCATTGCTGCGCGAGTCACCCTGCGTGACTGGTCTAACCTAGACCACATCCCCAACATTGACGATCTCAGCAGCATGACGTCTACCGCCCACCTGCTGAGCGCAGCTGAAAAACAATTTATGAACGAGGGGCGTGGCCCATCGCGCGATCGCAACGACCCTTCCTACGACAGACCGCTCCTGGTCGACAGCGCCCGGCGCGAAAAATACCTCGCGTTTTTTGGCAGTAACAACCCTTAAAAGGATACCCAACATGCAAGCAGTGACCTTCAACGAATTCGGCGGCCCCGAGGTTCTCACCATTACCGATATGCCCACCCCCGTGGCAGGCCCAGACGAGGTATTGGTAAAAGTGACCGCCTCCACCGTCAACCCCACCGACGTGATGATGCGCAACGGCACCCAAGCCCCGTTGATGACCGACCTGACACCCCCCTACATCGCCGGCATGGAGTTTTCGGGCACCATTCTCGACCCCGGCACTTCGTCGTTACAGATTGGACAACCCGTCATCGGTGTGATCAACCCGCGCACTCCCAGTGGTGGTTCGTACGCACAAATCATTAAAGTCCCGGCGGCCTCGGTTGCTACCGTGTCGACCGATACCGATCTCGCCGGTGCTGCTACTGTGCCCATGAATGCCTTGACTGCCGCACTGTCGCTCGACTTTTTGGCATTACAGCCAGGCCAAACTCTTATGGTGACCGGCGGCGCGGGTATGCTAGGAGGCTCTGCCATCCAATTGGCAAAAGCTGCCGGATTGACCGTGCTCGCTAACGTCGCTGACAAGGATCGCACATTAGTAGAAGGCCTCGGTGCCGACGTTATATTGCCACGTGATGCTGGATTAGAAGAAGCGCTGCGCAATGCCTACCCCGAGGGCGTCGACGGCGTCATCGACGGCGCGCTGATCGGGCAACAAATCTCTCACCTAGTAAAAGATGGCGGCGGTATCGTGTCGCTACGCGGCAATTACAAAATCGAAGACGAACGCCTGCGCGTGTTGAATGTCTCTGTGATGAAAGGCATGTTGGACACCGCTACGATGCAACGCATCGCTGACTTGATTAGCAGCGGCGGTTTGGTACCGCGCGTGGCGCAATCCTTGAACTTCCGCGACGCTGAAGAAGGCCACCGCCTCACTGAACTAGGCGGCATGCGTGGCCGCATCGTGTTAACGTTTACTGACTAAGTGAAGGGTGGCTTAGCCACCATTCACCAACGCTTCAATGGGTGCCAAACTTTCCAATTGTTGACGGGCAATGGCCTTCTGCTCAATCAACACATCGCGCAGAATTTCCGGGGTAGTCAGCGGATTAGCTAATACCACGCGGAAGACGACGATATCGGCACCATTGTAGGCCGCTGGCGTGAGCATGGTGCGCGATACAAACGACTTACCTTGCTCACGTTGGGTCTTCTGAATCATCCGCGTCAAGACGTTCAGCAGGCCATTGATGTGAGCCCTTACTTCCTCGCTAGCGCCCTCTAAAAAGCGCTTTATATGCGAAGGTACATAACGATAAGTCAACAAGCAAAGCTCCGGCTCACTGATCAATTCAAAGTCCTCATCCTGGCGTATCAACTCGGCAAAATAGCGCGCGTTGGCTAGCGACTTATCGATCAATAGCTCGTAGCCTTGGCGACCGATAATGCTCAAACAGGAGTGAACCAACATCGCCATACCGGGTCGGCTACCCTCCAGGGTGTGGACACCGATATCCTTGGATCCCTCTCGCAGGATGTACTTGGCGTGGTGCTCAATAGCGGTACTGATTTGCGGATCCTTGAACAACACCATACCGGCACCAATGGGCACATACAGCTGTTTATGCGCGTCAATGGTCACTGAATCCGCGCGCTCGATACCGCGCATCAAACCGCGATACTGGCTCGACAATAGTGTTGCTCCACCCCAAGCCGCATCAACATGGAAGTGTGCGCCATATTGTTCGGCGATCGTGGCTATCTCGTCCAAGGGGTCGACATTACCGGTTTCGGTAGTGCCCGCCACCCCCATAATCGCCAGAATACAAATATTGTTATCTGCCAATTCGCGGCATGTGCGTGCCAATTCATCTACCCGTATGCGGTTGTTTTCATCGACATCGACCGCCACAAACGAGCGGCGGCCAATGCCCAACAAGTCAGCAGCCTTGCTAAGTGAATAGTGGCCACGTGTTGAGGTGACTACTGCGATACCGTCGTATTGGTAGTGCTTGAGGGCGGCAAATATACCTTCTTGATCGATGCCAGCGAAGTCACCTTCGGCGCTGAAGCGAGCATTGCGTGCGGCCCACAACGCGGTCATGTTGGCCACGGTACCGCCCGAACAAAACGCCCCTACTGTGCCGTCTACGTTGTGCATCCACTGGTCGTAAAAAGCGGCGTCGCGCTGGTACACCAAGTTGTGCAACATGCCGACCACTTGGCGTTCCATCGGAGTAAACGCCTTGGAGGTCTCCACCTTCACCAAGTTCTGATTGAGACCAACCATCATCTTTGAGAGTGGTAGTAAGAAGTAAGGCAGAGCCGAGGTCATGTGACCTATAAAACGCGGCGACGAGGTGTGGACCGAGTGGGCGATTAAGGTATCGAGAATCTTGTCGCTGTAATCGCTAACCCACATGGGCTCTTCAGGAATACAACTATCGGCAAAATCTTGTTCGATTTCGCTCAGGGGCTTCTGTACGGCCACGATCTGCTGTTCCAAGAACCCATTCAGGTCCTCAGACATCTGCTTCTCAATACGAGACAGCGTCGATTCATCAGATTCGGGAATCGTAAATACTCTCAGCAACGACGCTTCGTTAGCGTTGGCGCGAGATGAAGAACCCGTCATGGTGGCATTCCTTCAGTATTCAAAAGGGGTACAGTGTATTCCGTTTGTGCCAATTTCAAAGCATTTTGTCGCAATATGAGAAAAGCTTTCCGACATTTCTCAGTTGATCGCCATTTAACCATTACTGGGGATGGACGTGAAGAAGATTTAACGGGGGCGTCCACTAATTTTACGAACACTAAGTGCGCTGTAAATACTGCAGGGTATCGGCAATTTGGATGATCTTTTGCCGCATCCAAATCGATGCCGGATCCAAATCGGCTTGCTTATGCCAAAACAGGTTCCAGGTCAGCGGCTCAAGACTAAACGGCGGCTCAACGATGTGCAACTGCGTGGATTTTAGAAACTCCTGCGGTGCGGTCCACAGCAGATCGGTCTGCGAAACAATTTGCTCGGCCACCAGATAGCTTTGTACACGCATTTTGATGTTTCGGCGATGGCCCAGGGTGTGCAGTGCAATATCCATTTGTCCCCGCCCCTTGCGTCGACTCGACACGTGCAAGTGATCATGCGCCAGGTAGCTCTGAAGATCCAGTGGCGAAGTCGCCAGCGGGTGATCGGGGCGCATGGCCACCACGTAGGGCAGCTTGCCCAAAAAGCGGTGGGTAAACTCCTTGGCCATGACCGCCTCGTTATCGAGCAGTAAATCGATCACCCCCGCCTTGAGTTCATCGGTAGCGCGTGATCGATCAACGTAGTAACTCTGCACAGTAATGTGTGGCGCCTCGCGCTGAATTTCGCGCCGCAACGCCGGCAACACCAACGATTCCGCCAGGTCGTTCATCCCCAAGCTAAACACCTTTTCAGAGACCGCCGGGTCAAACTGGGCGTTAGCCGAGACACTTCTTCCCAATAAATTGAGCGCTTCGCGCACATCCACGATCATGTTATCGGCGACAGGGGTCGGCAGCATACCATTGGGCGAGCGCACAAATAGCGGGTCGTCAAACATTGCCCGCAGTCGACTGAGGGCATTGCTGACCGCCGGTTGGGTCAAGTTGAGCAAGGCCGCCACCCTCGTTACGCTCTGTTCCTGGTAGAGGGCTTCAAAAACGATGAATAGGTTGAGGTCAATTTTTTCTAATCGCACGGCCACCCACATTAATAAAATCAATAAAGGTACATCATACAAATAAATTAGGATTATTACATCACCCCACTATAATGGCGCTATTCATCTAATCTTAACCGGAGCGACGACATGTACCTACACAGCGAAAAATCTCAGCAACTGCTGTTAAAACTGAAGCAGTTCATGGAAGAGAACATCTACCCCAACGAGAAGGCTTACGCCGAGCAATTGCACAACGCCACCAACCGCTTCCAAACCCTGCCTTTGATGCAAGAGTTGAAAGCCAAGGCGAAAGCCGCTGGCCTGTGGAATTTGTTCGTCCCGGAAGAGCACGCCGAGTACTGCGATCACGGTGGTTTATCGTTCCTAGACTACGCCCCCCTCGCTGAAGAAATGGGCCGTGTTGTTTGGTGCCCCGAGGTGTTTAACTGTAACGCGCCCGACACCGGTAACATGGAAGTCTTTATGAACTACGCTACCAAAGCGCAACAGGACAAGTGGCTCAAACCCCTGTTGAACGGCGACATACGCTCCTCTTACGCCATGACCGAGCCACAAGTGGCATCGAGCGACGCGACCAACATCCAGCTGGAAATTCGCAAGGAAGGCGACGAGTGGGTGCTGAATGGCCGCAAGTGGTTCATCACTGGCGCGATGAACGAAGCCACTAAGATATTCATTGTGATGGGCAAATCAGACCCCAACAACCCAAGCCGCCACCTGCAACAGACGCAGGTACTGGTGCCCAAGGACACCCCTGGGGTGACATTGATACGCCCATTGACCACCCTGGGCTACGACGATGCTCCCATCGGCCATGCTGAAATCGTCTTCGACAACGTGCGCGTTCCCTTAGAAAACGTCCTGTTGGGCGAGGGCCGCGGCTTCGAAATCGCCCAGGGTCGCCTTGGGCCCGGCCGTATGCACCACTGTATGCGTTTGATTGGCGCTGCGCAGCGCTCGCTGGAACTGGCTTGCGTTCGCGCTAGCACTCGTACCACCTTTGGTCGCCTGCTAAGCAAGCACCAATCGGTGCGTGAAGAAATCTCTAAGAGCTTTTCTGAAATCGAGATGGCGCGCCTACTGGTACAAAAGACCTGTAAGAAAATCGACGACGAAGGCGTTGAGCATTCGATCGATATGATCGCCGCCACCAAGACCACCATCCCGCTGTTGGTACAGAACGTCATCGACCGCTGCATGCAGATTCACGGCGCCGGCGGCTTGACCGAAGACTACTTCATGGCCGAGGCCTTTAACTACGCACGCTGGTGCCGTCAGGCTGATGGCCCAGATCAAGTGCACCAAATGGCACTAGGCAAAAAAATCATTGACCGTTACAGTGCGTAATGATTTTGAAGCTAGGAGACAACATGTCAAACAGTGAACACAGTTTCGACGAAGCCCGTTTAGCGGCCTATTTAAGCGAACATGTCGAGGGCTTTCGCGGCCCTTTGACCGCCCACAAGTTTGCCGGCGGCCAATCGAACCCGACTTATCATATTAAAGCCGCCAGTGGTGATTATGTTTTGCGCCGCAAGCCACCCGGCGAGCTACTCAAATCAGCCCACGCGGTAGACCGTGAGTTCAAGGTAATTTCAGCTTTAGCCAACACTGATGTGCCAGTCGCCAAGGCCTACCACCTGTGCGAAGACGCGTCAGTGATCGGCAGCATGTTCTACTTGATGGAGTTCGTACAGGGCCGCGTCATGTGGGATCCCGCCCTCCCAGAAGAAACCCCCGAGAGTCGCACCGAAATTTACGCCGAGATGAACCGCGTGTTGGGTGCCATGCACTTGGTAGATGTCGACGCGGTGGGTTTGGGCGATTACGGCCGTCCCGGCAGTTACTTCGAGCGCCAAGTATCGCGCTGGACCAAGCAGTATCGCGCGACCGAAACCGAGTCCATACCCGAGATGGAAACGCTGATCGAGTGGCTGCCGGCCAACATGCCAGCCGATGACGGCCGCGTGTCGTTAGTGCACGGTGATTTCCGCCTCGACAACATGATGTTCGACACGCAATCGAATAACGTGGTGGCACTGGTCGATTGGGAACTGTCGACCCTGGGCCACCCCTTTGCCGACCTAGCCTACCAGTGCATGCAATGGCGCATGCCTCGCGAAAGTTTGATCGCAGGGCTCGGCGACATGGATCGCACAGCAATGGGCATTCCTAGCGAGGAAGAGTACGTCGCCATGTACTGCCGCCACATGGGTATCGACAAGATCGACCACTGGAACTTTTATTTGGTGTTCAGTGTGTTCCGTTTCGCTGCCATTTTACAAGGTGTGAAAAAGCGCGGTCTCGATGGCAATGCGTCCAGCGAGAAAGCCGTCGCGATGGGCGAAATGGTGCTGCCGCTGGCCAAGATGGGCGCTGCACTGATTTAACAAGTGGGAGGGCAACCTCCCCCTATGCCTCTTTGGTAAATTCAATCAACCTTAAGGACACTGTCTCGTAAGCTCACTAACCCTAGAAATAGCGTTGGTTTTGTCAGGTTTGTTATAACCTTACTATTCGCCATAGTACTGGCACTGGGTATTCTCTAGAATCGAACGTTTAAGAAGAATGATAAGTGAATTCCATGACAACTATTGTCGATGTCGCCATCCACGCTAACGTCTCGGTCGCTACCGTGTCGCGTTTTTTTAGTGCCCCCGACAAGTTGTCAAAGAAAACCGCGCTACGCGTAGGCGAGGCGGTAAATAATCTTAAATACACCCCTAACGCCTTGGCTCGCAACCTCAACCGCTCGCGCGCCAATGCGGTAATGATCCTGCTCAATGACATTACCAACCCCTTCTTGGCACGCGTGGTCGCCAGTGCCGACAAGGTTGCCATCGACCGTGGCTATTCGGTATTGCTAGGTAACTCGCACTTTTCGCAAGACATCGAAGCGAACTATATCTCGCGTATTCAATCGCGCGTGGTGGACGGTTTCATCCAGGTCAGTTCAAACGTGCACGACATCATGTTGGACCCCAACAACACCATTCCCTTTGTCAATTTGTGTGAATGTCCGTCGAACGCACACTATCCCACAGTGCACATCGACAACGTGGCAGCGAGCCGTGAAATCACAGAACTTCTGATCAACCTTGGGCACCAAAAAATTGGTTGCTTGATGGGTATTTTTAACGACAAGTACCCCAGCCCCGTCACCGTGGATCGCCTGAAAGGGTTTCAGCAAGCACTGCAGCGCAAAGGCATTAAGTATCACCCCGAGTGGCACCTGAACGGTGACTACAGTTTCGAGTCGGGGTTCGATGCGGCTGAACAAGTGTGCGCGATGCAAAATAGACCCACCGCGTTTGTGGTGGGTTCCGACGAAATGGCTAGCGGTTTCATTCGCGGCTTAAAGAGCAAAGGCATTCGCGTTCCCGAAGATGTCTCGGTCACCGGTTTCGACGATATCCCTATGGCGCGCTTCAGCGAGCCAGCCCTAACAACGGTGGCGCAGCCAGCCAAGAAAATGGGCGAGGTCGCCATGGGCTTGCTATTGGATCTTATCGAGGGGAAACCCCTTCACAAGACCCAAATCAAAATCACCCACGACATTGTGGTGCGTGAAAGCGCCATGCCTCCCAAGGCCTAAACAGTAATCGATAAAAAAGGGCGCCAGTGGCGCCCTTGGATTTTTCATCTATCGATTAACGTGGCTTGTGACCCACCAAACCGTAGTAAACAATGAACAGGTAGCAAAGCGCAGGCAGGATAAGCGCCAACTGAATGCCGCTGACATCGGCCAACATGCCCATAAACAGAGGTACGATCGCACCGCCAACGATGGCCAAGCACATCAGACCTGAACCTTGGCTAGTGCCGTTACCCAGACCCGCAATACCCAAGGTAAAGATGGTGGGGAACATGATCGAGTTAAACAGGCCCACAGCCAGCAGTGACCACATCGCGATGCTTCCCTCGGTGACAATAGCGATCGCCACCAGCAGGATGACCATGCCGCCATTGAAGGCCAACACCTTACCCGCGGGGACTTTTTGCATCACCCAAGCACCGATAAAGCGCCCCACCATGGCACCGCCCCAGTAGTAGGCAATGTAAGGCGCCGCGGTTGCTTCATCCATGCCGGCGATGTTTGCCAGACCCATGAAGTTCACCAGGAAGCTACCAATAGCGACTTCCGCACCTACGTACATGAAAATACCTACAGCGCCCAGTACCAAGTGAGGGTAATCGCTGTATTTCAATTTTTCAGCGCTATCGCCTTCTTCGTGTACCACGGGCAAACGCAGGTTGTAGAAGATGATCGCCAATACCACAAAAGCCGATGCCAACATCAAGTAGGGCATTTTCACGGCGTCGGCTTCCTGTGCACGCATCGCTGTTTCGCTCATACCTTCCAACGCGGGTTCTGCTGCCGCCAGAATCAACATCGCGCCGAAGAAAGGTGCCACCGTGGTGCCCAACGAGTTAAAGGCTTGGGTCAGGGTCAAACGACTAGAAGCGGTTTCTGGCTTGCCGAGGGCCGCCACGTAAGGGTTGGCCGATACCTGAAGAATGGTAATACCCGACGCCATGACAAACAGACCTGCCAGGAACAGGGCGTATGAGTGCAAACTCGCGGCGGGAAGGAACATGCCACAACCCAAAGCGGCGCCGAGCAAGCCCACCACGATACCGCGCTGGTAGCCAAGACGGCGCACCAACTTACCGGCCGGGATAGATACAATAAAGTAAGCCCCAAAGAAGCAGAACTGAATCAACATCGCCTGGGTGTAACTCAGCGAGAACAAGTTTTTCAAGTGGGGAATCAAAATATCGTTCAAGCAGGTAATAAAACCCCACATAAAAAACAGTGCGGTTAAGCCCGCCAGGGGCAATGTGTAATTTGCGCTAGGGTCGTAACTGTTAGTTACGTTGTTGCTAGATGCCGTCTCCATTATTTACTCCAAGAAACGTACGGGGAGGTCACCCTCCCCTAGTCATTATTATTGCGCGTCGAGGAACTTTGTCAGTACCGACAAGCGCGCTTGCCAAGGATCATCTTTCACCGTGGCGTCGCCGTTCGTATCAAAATCCATGATCGGACCGTGGGCACCTTGGTAGGTAGGCCACGCATCGCTGCCAGCAGGATTTGGATTGCCGGTTTTAACAAAGTTGGCAAATGCCTGCAATGCATTATCGGCAGCACGGGCGTCTTGTGCGGTGAGTGCGTCGCCATACTTGGCTTTCACCGTGTCAAAGAAGAAGGGAATATCTGTCGCGTGAGGGGCTCCTGGCCACTCAGCGCGCATCGATTCGGCCACGTAGGAGAAGCGGTAAACCCAAGCGTCTTGACCGTGCTTGGTCATTTCGCGCGCCACAAAATGGGCAGGTTCATTCATCGATTGGTCAGCACCGATGGTCGCACGTAAGACGTCAAGAGGCAGCTCACCACTTGGATCGTAGGTCGCACGCATCTCATCCGCCATATCGCCAAACTGCGCAAACACTTCGTCTTTGGTCGCACCACCTAAGAACCCGATATCCATGCTGGTGGTACCAATCAATACGGGCACCTTGGCAGCGCCACCCGCAGCAATCACCGCACTTTGTTGGCCAGCGATCATCTCGCCATCCATCAAAGGGCCACCCACGTAGGTTTGTGGACCGGGATCAGGGCGGAACAATTGGATCATGCTGAGTTTGTTAGTCACGGCTTCTTGGCTCAGGGCACGCATCGCCGCCAGGGCTTCAGCCCCCTCTCCTTCAATGCCGTGGAACGCGGCGAAGTTCAGACCGATTTGTTCACCAGACAATTGACCCTCTGGCGCTTCATTGATGCCGCGCATACCACCCATGCGCGCGCGGCCGCCGCCCGACATGACAATGGCCTTGTGGAACAGACCTTGTGACTGCTTGGCGGTCATCAGATTGATCACCGAGAACCCACCGGCTGATTCACCCATAATGGTCACATCATTGGGGTTACCGCCAAAATTAGCGATATTATCGCGCACCCATTCCAGCGCAGCGACCTGATCCATATAGCCGTAGTTACCCAGCATGCCTTTAGCCTCAGCGGTCACCGCAGGGTGAGCAAAGAAACCAAAGCGCCCTAGGCGGTAGTTCAAGCTAACGAATAGCGTGTCTTGCTCGGCAAAGGGGCTGCCGTCATACACGTCGGGCGATGAGCCGCCGTTAACGAAACCACCGCCGTGGATCCAGAACACTACCGGCAGCGACTCACTAGCAGGCTTCGCTTTACGCCAGATGTTAACAACCAAGCAATCCTCATCGGGTTGCGTGCCCAGTGGCGCCGCATCGCTGGGGAAGGGCTCTTGCATGCAGTCAGCACCATACTCACTAGCATCGCGTACACCGTCCCAAGCGGGCATGGCTTGGGTGGGTGCCCAACGCAAATCACCCACTGGGGGCGCCGCATACGGAATGCCTTTAAATGCCAAAATATCGCCTTCCAACACACCCTTAACCTGACCACTGGTGGTGTTGGCGATGGTAATATCAGCCGCGGCGTTTGGGGCTTCCGCGGGCGGCTGGCCACAACCGGCCAACCACATGGCGCTAACCGCACCGGCCACCAGCAGCGAGCGCTGCCATTTCGATTTTAACTGCTGCATAATCACTCCTCGTATGCACTGTGATGGATAGCTTTCGCTATTTCTTATTTAGCGTGAACGTCAATGACGATACGTCGATAGCTCGTCATGTGGGGTTCACCGTTATCTGTTACTGCCAGAATAATGTGTGCCAAACCCTGCTTTTCGCACTGTACAAAGTTGGGCAACCAAGGGGCGCGACAGGTCGCCTTGGCTGTTATTGTCACGGCGGCGCCGTGCGGGTCGAGCTGCATATCGGCCATGTTTGCTTTGCCAATAAAACCCGCTTCCTTGTAATGCATCCATGCATAGTTCAGTGTGTCGCCATCGGGGTCGCGACTACCACTCGCGTCCAGTATGAGCTGATCGCCTACCGCCATATCGATGAACAGCGTTTCGCCCTCCCGGTAACCGGCCAGGGAAATGACAGGATTATGGTTGGCGTCTTGCACACTTTTTACCGTCCATTGCATGCGCGCCGCAAAGTCGTGCTGATAGGCATCCCGCCAACGCCAAATGGTCGCTTGATCGCTCCAATAGGTACCGCCATCGACACCCACCACTTCGTCCTGCGAGGTGACCCGCAAGAACATGTCGCCACCTTGTGTCCAGTAAGGGCTCTGTTCGGCGCGTGGCGTGCGGTGCACGTAGCGGCCACTCCAGCCACCCCAAGCGGGGCTGCGATAGGTTTCCAAACCGTTATCGATTAAGCCGAGGAAGGCTGGGGTATCGCCCTCCATGATGAACCAATATTGTGGATAGTGGTTGCCCAGCGGTTGAATGCTGCGAATGTGCTCATCGAGCCACGCGTTGCTAACCAAATGGGTATCGGCCCCGTCGCCATTGCGGTAGTAACCGTCGCCACTGATACCGGTCCAGGTGGCAAAGCCGTATTCCTCGCCGTTGTCATTGGAAGGAAAATTAACATAGTGTAGGTCGGGGAACTCTCGGCGTATCCAAGCACCGCTGTCGTCTTGGTCGGAGATAGAATACACGCGCAGTTTACTCACAAAATGCACCAACTCATCCGCCGTGCGACTTTCCCGCACTTGCCACAGGGCCTGTGCCAGGGTATTGGCGCCGCCCCAGTTGTTGATCCACAGCGGGCGCTCATCATCGGCAAAGGCGGCATCGATAATCGCTTGCGCACCAGCAGATGTTTTAGTGCCAACATCGGACATACCATAACCGGGCTGCCCGACAAAAATATGCTCGGCGAGGTAGGCCTCACTTGGCCAGCCCTCGGCGTGTAATTGTAGATTGGGCAGCACCTCACCAAAGGTCTTAACGATCTCTTTGATGGTCGACACTTGGGTCTTGTCGCGCTGCCAGGTAGAGGTCACCGCCACCATGGCTTCTATGTCGTACTGGTTGCTATACAACAAAAAGCGTACCAGCGACATTTGGTCGTCGGGCTCGTTACCGATATCGGTCAGGATTATGACCCGAGGTTTATGCGCTTGGTCCACCCATTCGGCATCCGCTGGACCGGCTGAAGCCCACCCAGCGACGCTTAACAATAGGGTTGCAACAAGCAAACGTAACATGATTTAGGCGCGATCGATGTGGCTAAGGTTGCAGTAGCCCGTCGCCAAATCTTTGATCGGCGCTTCAGTGTAATCGACTTCGATAAAACGGTGCTTAACGCCTAAACGGTTGAGTTCGCGCACGATACCGACAAAGTCAGACTTGCCCTCACCGGGTGGTTTCAAACGCACCATTTCAGGAATTAAAATTTGCGCACTGGGGTTTTCAGGCATGGGGATTGAGGGATCGTAGTCCTTCATATGGGTCGAAACCAAGCGGTCGCCATATTGCACAATTAACGCCACAGGATCTTGGCCGGCCGCCGCCGCCCAACCTAAGTCGAGCTCCACCTTCACCAACTCGGGATCGGTTTTAGACATTAAATAGTGGTACATCACTTGGCCTTCCACCTCAGCAAACTCCATATGGTGATTGTGGTATGCAAACTGCAGACCGTGCTCGGCGTACTGCTTACCCAAACCATTTAAACGGTCGGCAATGGCATCCACCTCAGCCAGTGTTTTGGGCGTCGTCAAACGGGGCACGCCGTTTTCAAAGCTCAATAATTCCTGCGCCATCGACTCGATCAGGGTGTGGCACCCCAAGCGTTTGGCAATGCTAGCCGCACGCGCCAGATCGGCGACAGGGCCATTGAGGTGACCAACAGGGAAGCGCACCTTGCTGGCATCGCGCGCCGCGACCAGATCGTCAACACTCATATTGAACAGCGGCTTGTCTGATTCAAATCCTTGCGCGCCAAAACCAAACAATTCCATCTCGGTAATGCCGACGCTTTCCAGCGCCGCCAGGGTGTCGGGTACACTTTTAGCCAATGCGTCACGCACCATCCAAGCTTGCACGCCATAGGTGTTTTTGGCCGTGCCACAGCCTTTAGCGTGGTGCATAGCCATCGTGGGCGCAGTTGTGGCCGCTGCCATCACAGCAGTCGATTGAAGAAATTGACGACGATTCATAGCGAGATCCTTAGCTAACCAGTGATTAGAGATGCTGAACATTCATTATTTTAATTGGCCTCGAATGTAATCGGTTACACCTCTAAT
Organism: Cellvibrionales bacterium; assembly: GCA_024639455.1. Taxonomy (GTDB): domain Bacteria; phylum Pseudomonadota; class Gammaproteobacteria; order Pseudomonadales; family JAHEIH01; genus JAHEIH01. The sequence goes on along the minus strand of JAHEIH010000004.1, from coordinate 190,267 downwards.
CGCAAGTAAGATTAGTCGGTCGCCTCTGCCACCTCGATCAAGTATTCGCCACTTCCTAGCGTCAATTGGATTCGGCCTGCTTCGGCGTCGAAAGCTCGACCTGCCTCAACCAAGCGCTCACCATTGATTCGTGTGAGCTCAGGGTTTGCTAATAACGCCACCTCAGCAGAGGTATTCGCTGGCACGTTAAATGTGTAGCGCGTATCGCTAGCTGAGACCTCCCAACGCGAGGCGATACGCCCATAGGGCGAATCGACATGCCCTTCAGCAAATGACATCTGCCCTGTGGGGTCGGGCGTAGGCCGCAAGGCGAAGCGCTGATAGCCTGGCGTCAATGGACGGATACCCAAGCTGTAGCGATACAACCACTCCCCTACCGAACCAAAAGCGTAGTGATTGAAGGAGTTCATACTATTATTGCCACCAAAACCCTCTTCGTGGGTGTATGAGTTCAGACGCTCCCATATCGTTGTCGCGCCGTTTTTCACAGGGTAGATCCACGATGGGTAGGCTTCCTGCTGCAACAATCGATAGGCTGCCTCATCGAAACCCGCCTCCGACAAGGACGGCAGTAATACCGCGGTACCAATGAAGCCGGTCATGAGCGAATAAGGAGGACGTTGCTTGCCAAGGTCGTCGGTATTACTTCTGCTCACTGCCGCCAGGAGATTCTGCTGTGCTTTGCGCTGCATATCACCTTGCAACAGGGACATGGCCAGTGGCACAGCGTAGGAGGCCTGTGAATCAATAGGGGTGCCGACCTGCTTCAAAGCTGGGTCCTTTTGACCAAACATGATGCCAGCAAAACCCGACGAGCGACTTTTGCCTTTATCATTAAAATACACACGTTGGTAATGGGCGAGGCGCGCACTAAAAAGGTCGCGATACTTCTGCTCATTAACCGCATCCTGCAAAACAGCCGCGCTATCAGCCAGAATGCGCAGTGAATGCAGGTAGTAGGCTTCCCAGAATAGCGTGTCATCGTTTTTGGACCCCTCCGGGCTCAACCAATCCCCCAATGGACCTTCGTCGAGGATGTTGGTCGCTGGATCGATGCGACCCGTGAGGTAGTCGACGTAGCGCGCCATGGCCGCGAAATTATCGCGCAGGATCTTGCTATCGCCCGTCTGTTGGTAGACCTCCCAAGGGATGACAGTACCAGCAGTCCCCCACAATGTCCCACCAAAGCCCCCCACCACAGGTGCTACATCGGGGAAGCGGCCATCGGCTTGCTGGGTATCGCGAAGCGCTGTCATATGGCGCGCCAAGAAGGGTCCAGCATCCGCTAAATGCAAAGCCGTGCGCGCAAAGACATTGATGTCGCCTCCCCAACCCATGCGCTCGTTGCGGGCAGGGGTATCGGTAGGAATCGAAAAGAAATTGGAACGCAACGACCAGCTGATGTTTTGCCACAACTTATTCACATTGGCGTTGGATGAGTTAAAACTCGCGTTTAATTGATTCACCGAACTGAGCGAAAGCGCTTTAACCTGCGCCAACGGCAACGCTTCTTCCAGTCCCTTAATCTCCATATAGCGGAACCCGTGGTAGGTGAAGCGCGGCTGCAACACTTCATTGCCGCCGGCAAGCACGAAGGTATCCTGCGCCATAGCCGCGCGAATATTTTCCATCATCATGGTTCCAGCCAAGCCTGGGTGCTCGGGGCGATCAGGGTAAAGCACTTCGGCAAAACGCATTTGTATCTGTTGGCCCGCCTCGCCAACCAAGGTGACCTGTGGTACGCCCGCCATATTCTGGCCAAAATCGTAGATAAATATATCTGGCGCGACCTTTACCACCGACTGAGCGGTCAGTTCAGCGGCGACATCCACGCCTTCGTCGGGCTGGGCGATGAAATGTAAATCTTCAAAATTAAAGGCAAAGGTGCGCCCAGACCAAGGGAAGGGCTCAACATATGGCGCGATATCCTGCGCCGCTACGATCTGAGCTGGCTGCCAAGCTGAAGCGTCGAAGCCCACATCATTCCACCCGGCCATCGCCGCCGCGATTGGCGCGTCGTAGACTTCCCCTTGGAAAATACTACTGGCGCGCAACGGTCCCTGATTGAAGAACTGCCACGTATCGGGCTGGGTCGTTATCACTTGCTCACTGCCATCACTAAAGCGCAATACAAGCTTAGCGATGAGCGATTGTCGATCACCGAAGAAATTCCACAGATTGGTGTGGAAGGTGATTGCCCCACTCCACCAACCCTCAGCGAGCTGCGCCGCCAACACGTTTTCGCCACCTGCAATTATTAATGACGTCACATCGAAGGTTTGGTATTCATGGGTGGCGTTATATTGGGTTAAGCCCGGCATAAACATCTGTTCGCCCAAACGCTCACCGTTGAGGTAGATCTCGTACGCACCTCGCGCGGTCGCAAATAGGCGTGCACTGATCAGCTCACCAGTCTTGCTGGCAAAGGCGTGGCGCAACATCGGCATGGCGTTGCGGCTAGGGTCGGCGGTGGCCATCACCGTGCGTTCACCGTCTAGGTGGTATTTACCCGCAGCATAGGACACGCCTTCGACATCGCTAAATATACTGTCGACACCGCGCTCTTCAAAAAGGGTACTTTGCGGCGCGCGATAGTGCTTAATACGCAGGTTGGAAAAGGTGGCGGCCTGCCCCTGCGACATCTGAAAACCGATATCCGCTAACTGGGGAAAAGCAATAAAGTCATGACTGTTCCCCACCGGGTTCACCACCAACTGCTTAGCCAGCCACCACTGTTGTTCATCGTTAGTAATGGCAATATCTAAGCGCGAAACATTGCTACGCACGACAAAGTGATGGGGCTGATAGGCGTTGCCTATATTGATGGCCGCGGAGGGAACATCGAGTACCGCCAGTGGTTTATCTGAACTGTCATCCGGGTGATAACCCACTCGATACACAAGTAGTTGCGCCAGTTTGCCTTGCTGCAAAGGGGCGATATCCAAGGCCAGAGACAAATAGCTTTCGTTATGGCCACTGGCAATACGGTAAATATTTTGACTAGCATCCTGTAGCCGGGCATCGTTGGCCCCGAAAACAAAAGAGGCCCGTTGGCTATTGTGCAGCTGCACGCTGTACTCCACCTGGAACACTGGCAACGCGTGCGAATAAAACGGCAGATCACTATCTCCACCACCGACCCACTGCGCGCCAGCCCAACCCTCGACCTCGCCCGGCGCCATCATCATCCCCGTAACAAAACGCCCCTGCGCCGAGGCATCACCGACATTGGTACTCACCGACACGCGCCACTGGTAGTCCTGTTCAGGCTGAAGACTCGTCCCGGCATAGGGCACATGGACGGACGCATTCGAGGCTATATTGCCGCTGTCCCACACCACGCTTTTGCCTTGCGTGACAACGATGTGGTAGCTCTTCTGCTGCACGCTGGGCTGATTACTGGTCAACTGCCAAGAAAAGCGCGGCGTGGCAACATCCACCGCCAACGGCGCCGCACGTCCTTCGACACCAAGATTCACAACCTGCAGCTTTGTTGGAGAGGGTTTAGCACCACATCCCAGTATAAGTGCGGATAAAAGCGTTACACCAAGGGCGGTAACAAAGGATTTAAGCATGGCTATTGTCTCTTCTTTTTATTGTAAAAAAACGCCGGCGTGCCGGCGTTGTTCTCTGCTTAACCTTCAATGAAGCGCTTGGCACCCTCAAAGCTGCGGGTCAATGTGCGCGCTAAGTTGTCGGTGCGATCACGCTCGACAAAGCCGTGCTGCAAACCCGCTAATTGTCGCTGTGCAAAGATACGCTCAAAATCGATGGTGCCGGTACCGACATCAGCAAAGTTACCCTCAGCGTCCATGTCTTTCACGTGCCACAGCGGGAAGCGACCAGGGTGTTTAGCGAAGTATGCCACGGGATCGTAGCCTGCCTTAATGGTCCAATAAAGATCCATCTCCATCAGCATATTGTCGGCAGGCACCTCTAACAATACGTCGTAGGGCAACTGGCCATCTTCGGCTTGGAATTCAAAGTCGTGGTTGTGGTAGGCCAACATGATGCCGCTAGCGCGGCATTTTTCACCCACGCCGTTGAGAAATTCAGCCAGACGTTTATAGGTTTCAATACCGCCTGTGCGTTGCTCTTGGGTCAGGTAGGGCATGACCAAGTAGTGATGGCCCATCACCAGGGCGTCTTCAATGACTTTGTCTGTATTATCTTGAAACGCGTTCAAAGGAATGTGTGCCGAGGGAGCGGCCATACCCAACGCATCGAGGTGACGACGCAGAGTTTGCACCGAGTGACCGAAGTAACCGGCGAATTCCATGTCCTTGTAGCCAATCGCCGCCACTTGTTCTAGCGCACCTAAAAAATCCTCTTTGGCGAGGTCGCGCACCGTGTATAGCTGTAAACCGACACGGGCGTGATCGCCGTGCGCAAACACGCTGGGAACGGAAGCGAGAGCTGCAAATGCAGCGGCGGATTTCAAAAGACCTCGGCGGGAAGTTGTAATATTTATCATATTGCACCTATGCAAACGTTTACATTTTGGGTTTAAATACTGACCTAAATATAAACAAAAAACCAGTTGGTAAATACTAATGACACAAAAAGTACGCTTAGGTATGGTCGGCGGCGGCCAAGGCGCCTTCATAGGGGCCGTTCACCGCCACGCCATCGGCATGGATGGCCAATACGAATTAGTAGCAGGTGCGTTTAGCCGCAATACCGAAAACAATCAGCAAACGGCCGCCCAACTGGGTATCGAAAGCCAACGCGCCTACGCCTCATGGCAAGAAATGCTCGACACCGAAGCTGCCATGCCCGCTGGTCAGCGCATCGAAGCCATCACCATCGTAACGCCCAACTCGACCCACGTACCGGTAGCCATTGCTGCCGCCAAATTGGGTTTCCACGTGATGTGCGAAAAACCTCTCGGCGTCACTACAGCTGAAGCAAAAGAGCTGGCTGAAGTACTACGAACGTCCAATACGCTGTTCGCTTTGGCGCACACCTATATCGGCTACCCCATGGTATGGCAGGCTCGCCACATGGTGGCCAGCGGCGTTATTGGTCAGGTACGCAAGATCTTGGTGGAATACCCCCAGGGTTGGCTGACCGAACTGATCGAAGGCGACAACAAACAAGCAGCCTGGCGCACCGACCCGAAAGAGTCAGGTGCCAGCGGCTGCATGGGCGATATCGGCACCCACGCCTACAACCTGGCTGAATTCGTATCAGGCCACAACATCCATCGTCTCAGCGCGATGTTGAATACCGTGGTAGAAGGTCGCCATCTCGACGATGACGGTGCGGCCTTTTTCCGCACCGAGCAAGGCGCTAGCGGCACACTCATTGCCAGCCAAGTCTGTGCCGGCGAAGAAAATGCGCCCAAAGTGCGCGTTTACGGTGACAAAGGCGGCCTAATGTGGACCCACGCCGAGCCCAACAGCTTGGTACACATGCCCCACGGCGCACCTAAACGCATTTTGCGCGCAGGCTCAGGCATGCCCGAATTGTGTGACGCCGCCAACAGCCTATGCCGCACCCCCGGCGGCCACCCCGAGGGCTATTTGGAGGCATTTGCCAACCTGTACACCCTGTTTGCCGAACACATTCGCCAGCAACCGCGCGGCGAAGGCATGGCGGCACCCGGCATCGAAGCCGGCCTGCGCGGCATGGCATTTATCGATGCCATGCTAGCCAGTTCAGCGGCCGACAGCGCCTGGATTGACATTTAAACAAGAGCAATAACAGAGACAACACTATGAACGCGATTACTGTGCGCTTGTGCGCAATGATGTTTATGCAATTTTTTGTTTGGGGCGCGTGGTTCGTTACCCTGGGCACCTTCATGGGCAGCACCCTGCAAGCCAACGGCGGCGAAATCGGCATGGCCTACGGCACACAGTCCTGGGGTGCGATTATCGCGCCCTTTATTATCGGCCTGATTGCTGACCGCTACTTCAACGCCGAGCGCATTTTAGGTGTGCTACACCTAGTCGGTGCAGGTCTGATGTACCTGCTCTTCACCTCGTCAGACTTCAACAGCTTCTATCCCTACCTGTTCGTCTACATGCTGTGCTACATGCCGACACTGGCACTTGTGAACTCGGTATCGTTCAACCAATTGAAAGACCCCGCCAGCGAGTTCGGTAAGATTCGCTTGTGGGGCACCATCGGCTGGATCGTTGCCGGCTTGGTGATCAGCTATGTATTCTCTTGGGACTCTCAAGGCAGCATTGCCAACGGCATGCTGCGCAACACCTTCGCCATGACCGCGATTGTGTCTGTGGTACTTGGCTTCTACAGCTTCACCCTGCCTGCCACGCCACCTGCAGCGCGCGGCCAAGCGGTGAGCATCAGCGACATCCTAGGCCTGGAAGCACTGGCCTTACTGAAAGACCGTAACTACGCGGTATTTTTCCTGGCCTCGGTACTGATCTGCATCCCGCTAGCGTTCTACTATTCCTACGCTAACCCCTTCCTAACTGAAATTGGGGTGGAAAATGCCACTGGCAAAATGACCATTGGCCAGGTGTCAGAAGTACTGTTCATGCTGCTGCTGCCTGTCTTTTTAAAGCGCTTCGGCATTAAAGCCACCTTATTATTCGGCATGCTGGCGTGGGTTGTTCGCTATGTCAGCTTCGCCTACGGCGACCCCAACAACAGCATGTTCCTGTTGTTGATGGGTATCGCTCTGCACGGCATTTGCTACGACTTCTTCTTTGTCAGCGGCCAAATCTACACTGACAATAAAGCCGGCGAAAAAATTAAGAGTGCCGCTCAAGGCATGATCACCCTGGCGACCTACGGCATCGGTATGCTTATCGGCTTTGCCGCTTCGGGCAAAATCGTCGACGCCTACACCACTGTTGGCGGCAGCCACGACTGGCAGACTATTTGGCTGATTCCCGCTGGTTTCGCGGCGGCTGTATTCGTTCTGTTCGCACTGGTATTTAAAAACGAAACCCTTGGCAGCGACGCAAAATAGGAGAGCAGCATGAGTATTTCATACGATCCACAGCACATGAAGTTGAGCGTCCTGACAGCGGCGCTACAAGAACTCACTCCGCGCGAAAAGCGCGACCCAGATCCCGATTTAGCGATTGAGGAGTGGCTGCAGTTTTCAGCGGACATGAACTGTCCTTACATTCAATTGGCAGCTGCACTACACCCCAGCGAATCTGATATCCCCGCCGAGGCGATGTTGGATCCTGTGGCCAACACCTTGGATCTGCGACAACCCTTTAATGCAGAACGCGCCAAGCGCGTTCAGGCCGCCATGCACAGCACCGGTGTCGGCCTGTCTGACCTGGCATACTTCGACAACATGCTGGTAGCTGACCGCGGTAACCGCGAGAAGAAAAAAGAGTTCATGCTTCGCGTGTTTGACGCCGCCGTCATGATGGGCACCGACGCGGTGTGTGGCTTTGTCGGCCGCAACCCCGACCTGTCAATGGACCAAAACCTCGAGATGTTTGAAGCGGAATTCATTCCATTATTGAAAGAAGCCAAAGCTCGCGGTCTTACCTATCGCGTCGAGCAATGCCCCATGCCCGGCTGGAACACCACTGACCTATGGCACAACAACATCGCTTACGCACCAGGACCTTGGATTGCCTTGCACCGCATCTGTGAAAAGCATGGTGTTGGCGACCAATTCCGTATTCACTACGACCCGTCACACGCCGTGTTAATGGGTCAGGATACTCGCTCGATGTTCCAATACCTAAAGGATGAAGGCTACAACTTCTTGATCGCCGGATTTCACGTTAAAGGTCAAGTCACCGACGCTAAGGGTATTTCAGCCTGGGGCTGGGGCGGGCAAAGCATGGAACGCGGCGACTGGATCAACGGCCAACCCTCGAACAACCCTGCTGACCACTTGAACGCATGGAAGAAGCAAGTGGCGACCTGCGAGCACGAACTGCCGGGCACCGCCAAACACGACCCACTGGCCTACCTGCAAAACCGTACCGTTGACTGGCTAGATCACCAACTGGCGGCACGCGAACTGCTGGATATCGACGTGGCTAACACCTACCTGGTTGTCGAGCACGAATACCCGCCGGCGCGCATTCAAGACAAGGCTCAACTTGGCCCATTGCTTCAAGCATCGATCGACTTCTGTCGCGCCATCGATGAGTCAGCGGCGGCGATGTATGCAATCCAACAAAAACTGCTCCCTGAGCTGGGCATTCCAGTACAAGGATTTGGCCGAGAACCCTATCGCTCGTAAAAGTTCCCTAATATCGGACGAAAATTCGCATTTCGTCCGTATCTAACCCTTCATGAGTAATCGTTTTCAATTAAACCTCTCTCGCAAAAAACCTTTAAGCAATTGTTTTTAAAGACATTTAAAAAACCCATCACCTAACCATACAAAACACTGCAACAATATCTTTACAGCCATCATGGAAACGATTACATTTGTGCGCTGATGCATTATGGCCAAATTGGACTCAGTGCATTCAGAGCATTTCGCTGCGGCGAATAAATCAGCCATGTCTTAGGCATGCATATAACTCTAAATAAAACCATTCGGAGATAACATTATGTTTCGAAGAACAAAACTTTCTCTCGTCATTGCTGGCGTGACTTCAACTTTGGCTGCTGGCCAAGCTGTTGCACAAGAAAACACTGTTGAAGAAGTTGTAGTTACAGGTATTCGCGGTTCATTGATGCGTGCAATGGACGTAAAACGCGATTCATCAGGTGTTGTTGATGCAATTTCTGCAGAAGACATGGGTAAATTCCCTGACACCAACTTGGCAGAATCTCTGCAGCGTATTACCGGTGTTTCGATTGACCGTGTAAACGGCGAAGGCTCACAAGTAACCGTTCGTGGTTTCGGTGGCGGCTACAACATGGTGACCTTGAACGGTCGTCAAATGCCCTCTGCAAACGTTGCCAACGTCACTGGTAACTCTGACGAAGCTGGCGCACTGGGTACTTCTCGTTCGTTTGACTTCTCAAACCTGGCGTCTGAAGGCGTACAAGGTATTCAAGTTTACAAAACAGCTAACGCTAAAGTTGTTAGCGGTGGTATGGGCGCGACTATCAACGTTCAAACCAACCGTCCTCTGGAAGCGGGTGACCAAGCGTCTGTTGGCGTTAAATTGGTTAACGACCAGTCTGGCAACAAGGACATCACGCCTGAAGTCAGCGGCTTGTTCAGCATGGCTAACGAAGACAACACTTTCGGTATCAGCGTGTTTGGTTCATACCAAGAGCGTAGCTCTGGCGCAGCCGGTGTAAACGTTTCTGGTTACCAGTACCTGGACTACGATCCTACTCTGGGCCCTTGGGCAAACGCTGAGCGCGTTAACGAGCCAGCTGCTGGTTCGTTGGTAGCGATTCCTTGGAACATAGGCATGAACATCATGGATCTGAACCGTGAGCGTTCAAATGCCATGGTCACTATGCAGTTCGCACCAAGCGACCGCACTACCATTACTGCTGACGTGCTGTACACCCAAACCACTCAAGAGCAAACGGGTGTTGTTCCTGGTATTTGGTTCAACCGCAACTACTCATACGTTGAGTTCGACGGCAACCCCATTGTAGCCACACCTTTGGCACTGGTTGAATTGCACCGTCTGCCTACCACTGACGGCGTGCCTAACGAAGGTAAAGACTACTTCTACGCCAACCGCTACGATGCGTCAAAAGACACCATGCAGTCTTTCGGTATCAACATCCGTCACGAGTTCAGCGATCGACTGACCGTCAGCTTAGATGCCGCTTCATCTGAAGCAGAGTCTGGTGGTAACGGTCCTAACGGCTGGGCAGGTACTCGCATCAACATCGCTTCTTCAGGTTCTGGCTGGCAGGCCGCTTACTACGGCGACGGTGTTCCCACTGCATCAGTAGGTGTACTGGAAAGCGAAGGCTACGTAGATGCTGACGGTTCACACGGCGCTTGGGGTAACGGCAACGGCGTTTACGACCGTGGCGACATCAACACCCAAACCTTCATCACCAACAGCTCAATGCAGAAATCTTCTATCGACCAGTTCAACCTGGACGGTACTTATGAAGTAGATGACAGCCTGACTGTTGATTTCGGTGCAGGCTTCCTGTCAACTGAAATGGCGCAAGTAAACTCAGGCACTACGGACTACCTCGGTGGTTGGGGCGTGGGTAACGGCGACATCCCTGACGACAATCAAATCACTGAAATCTGTGGTACTTGTGCATTTGGCGATCTGCAGTTCAACGGTTTCCCCAACGCTACTGGCATTGCACCTGATGGCTACGTCATGACCATCTTGGGTCAACAAGCCTTCACCGTTGACGCGTACTCGTTCATTCAATACATGGATGCGCAGAACGACATCTACCCCAACTTCTCGTTGAATAATCTGACCTCATCAGGCGGCAACGACAACCTGATCAGCGAAGACATTACGTCAGTCTACGTGAACGGTAAGTGGGAAACTGAGTTCTCTGGCAAGCCAGTTCAAGTGAACTTCGGCGTACGCTACGAAGAAACCGACGTAAACTCCGCGACTGTCCAAGTGTCTCCCACTGCAATTATTTGGGAATCAAACAACGACTTCGCACAGAGCTACGCTGGCGCGTCTCCTGCAGTACTGGATGAAGACTACTCTTACAGCAACATCCTGCCAAACTTGGACGTTTCTGTTGACCTGACTGACGAAATGAAGCTGCGCGCTTCTTACGGCAAGTCAATCGCACGTCCAGGCTACAGCGACATGTTCGTTAAGACGGGTATCGGTTCTACCGGTGGTACTCTGACTTACTTGGGTGGCTACCCCACTGCAAGCAAAGGTACCGCTAAACTGGATCCTCTCGAGTCTGACAACTTCGACCTGTCGTTGGAATACTACTACGGCGAAGCTAGCTACGTGTCGGCGGGCTACTTCTACAAGAAAGTAGAAAACTTCGTGGGTACTGCAGTAGTTCCTCAGTCTCTGTTCGGCCTGCGTGACGCGGGTGCGGCAACAGCTGGCAGCTTGTCTGGTCAAGCTCTGGCTAAACTGCAAGCACTGGGTCTGAACGTCAACGAAGACAACATGTTCACCATGTCAGCGCTGATCCAGAACTTCGGTGACGGCAACGCTAACTGGGCAGGTGTAGGTTCAGTCGACGCTCTGACTGCAACTCAGTTCTCAGCGATCAACACTACTCAGGTAGAAGCTGATTACGACATCACTCCCGGAGCGAGCGATCCTTTGTACACCTTCAATACTTCACAGCCTGTAAACAACCAAGCTGCGACTATTGACGGTTGGGAATTCGCTGTACAGCACTTCTTCGGTGACACTGGCTTCGGTGTTAGCGCTAACGCTACCATGGTTGACGGCGACATCGGTTACGATGTATCGGCTGACCCAAGCATTTCTCAGTTCGCCTTGTTAGGCCTGTCTGATTCTGCTAACTTGGTGCTGATGTACGAAGATGACGCGCTGTCTGCACGTGTTGCATACAACTGGCGTGACACCTTCCTGAACTCAACCGCATACGCTGGCCAAGCTGGTTCACCCGTATTCGTTAAAGAGTTCAGCCAGATCGACTTGAACATCACTTACAACGTAACTGATGACATCGTCGTAAGCCTGGATGGCATTAACGTGACTGGCGAAGGCCAGAAGATCTACGGCCGTACTGAAGGTATGCAGTACTGGAACGGCGAAGCTGATCCACGTTACATGTTGTCAGCTCGTTACAGCTTCTAATAGCTAGTTAGAGACAAGGGCTTTCATCTCGCGGTGAAAGCCCTTTTTTATTTTTTAAGGTTTGAAATTTTATGTCTTTAGTCATTCTCCATAACGAAACCCACCAACATTTGAAAGTGGACACAAAGCCTGGCACAGAATACGGCGACAACATCAACCGCGCACTGGCCTACAGCACAGAAATTGCGGATTTGCACAAAGAATTCCCCATTCTTATCGCCAAGAACCCCGAAAACGGGAAATTGTGCGCGCACGCCATTATGGGGCTGCAAAAAGATGAAAACTTATTTTTAGAGAACGGTCGTTGGACTTGTACTACCGTGCCAGCCACATTGGCTCGCGGTCCGTTTTCTATCGGCTATCAAGAACAAGAAGTCGATGGCGTAAAAACCCAAAACCCCATGATCATGGTCGACGAAAAAGACCCCCGCATCTCTGATAGCGGCACTGAAATTTTCCTCGAATTCGGCGGTGAATCCCCCTACTTACAATTTGTAAAGAAAGTCTTGTCAGTGATTGATTCTGGTCATAGAAACGATGAAGTGTTCTATGCCACTCTTGAAGAAATGGAATTGCTTGAGCCCGTTGATATCAATCTGTCGCTGAGCGAACAGCAACACTTCGGCTTTAAAGACTACATGAGTATCAATCAAGAGAAATTGTCGCAACTGAGCGGTGAACAATTGGTCAAATTGCGCGACATGGGTATCTTGGCTCAGGTGTATTTCTTGTTATCATCGCTAGGTAATTTCCAGCGTTTGATCGACAAAAAGAACGCACTACAAAACGCGCATTAGAGCAGATATGTCAGGCACGCCCAAAATTTTTGAGAACGTCACCCCGGACAGCATTCCCTGGGAAACACTGTTCGCTAGCCCCGAGCCCATCCTTTTAAAGGGCCTGGTGAAAGATTGGCCGCTGGTTAATAAAGGCCGACAATCGTTTCAAGCAATGAAGGCGGAACTGACACGCTTTTACGACCAAAAACCTATCCTATACTTTCGCGGCGGCCCAAACATGGGCGGTTGCTTTAGTTACAACGAAGATATGTCAGGCTTTAACTACGATGGCGTCAATGACAAGCTGACCAACGTGCTCGATTTGATTGAGGCGTGCCAGGGGCAGGAAGAGCACGACTATTTCTACATGAACTCGCTGGTGGTCGACCAGTCGTTTCCCGGCATGCGCGACGAGAACGATCTCGTGTTCAACCACCCAGTATTCGAAACCTCGCCATTTGTGGCAAAAATCTGGATTGGCACTGAATCACGCGCGCTGGCCCACTACGACATCCCGCAAAATCTGGCCTGCTGTGTGATGGGCAAGCGTCGTTTTACGTTGTTCCCACCGAATCAAATCAAGAATATTTACCCTGGCCCTTGGGGCATGACCCCAGGCGGCCAGCCGGTAACCATGGCGGATATTAAAAATCCTGACCATGAGCGCTTTCCGGGGCTTGAAGAAGCACTTGCCAACGCCGTGGTAGTTGACATGGAACCCGGTGATGCGGTGTATTATCCTAGCCTTTGGTGGCACGAAGTCGATGCACTGAGTACCTTCAACGTGATGGTCAATTACTGGTGGGTCAACGCGCCCCGCTTCATGGGTAACCCTACCGACTTACTGATGCACGGTATTCTCTCGCTGCGCGATCGTTCACCTGCTGAAAAACAGGCTTGGCGAGAATTCTTTGAATACTACGTGTTTGGCGATGCCGAACATCCGCGCCAACACCTACCAGAAGTTGTACACGGGGTTCTTGCGCCTATGGATGATCAAAAATCTCGCCGTCTCCGCAACATGGTTAAACAAGGTTTAAATATTTAGCATGAACAAAACTCGTCTCGTCATCGCTGGCGGTGGCACTGCCGGATGGCTGGCCGCCTACGCCATTATTAAACGCCTTGGAAAAGTGGTGGATGTCACGCTGGTCGAATCTGACCAGATCGGCACAGTCGGTGTGGGCGAAGCCACCATACCGACCATGAAAACCTTCCATAAAATGCTAGAAATCGATGAGCGCGAGTTCATGCAGGCCACCCAGGCCACCTTCAAGCTGGGCATTTACTTTGACAACTGGGGAAAGGTAGACGACAGCTACATCCACTCCTTTGGCGTGATCGGCCAAGGCACATGGATGACGGAGTTCCACACCTACTGGATGGAGGCTGTGAAACAGGGTTATAAAGGGGATTTAGGCGACTTTTGTTTAGAGTTACGCGCAGCTGAAGCTGGCAAATTCTCTTTGATGGCCAACAACACCCCAGTCAACTATGCCTACCACCTCAACGCCACCGCCTATGCGGGCTACTTGAGACAAAAATCGGAAGCATTGGGCGCCACTCGTTGCGAAGGTATCATCCAACAGGTTGCGCTTGATCCCGACAACGGCCACATCCGTGCAATTCACCTCGACAGCGGCCAGGTAATAGAAGGTGATATATTTGTCGACTGCACCGGATTTAGAGGGCTATTAATCGGCGAAACCCTTGGCGTTGCTTACGACGATTGGAGCCATTGGCTGGCCGCCAACAGCGCCCAGGCCGTTCAAACTGAAAGCACCGTTGCGCCACCGCCCTTCACTCGCGCCATTGCCCACCCTATTGGTTGGCAGTGGCGTATTCCGCTGCAAACCCGAACCGGCAACGGCATTGTTTACAGCAGCCAGTTCGCAAGCGATGATGAAGCGCGTCAAACCCTCGTGGATCACCTGCAGGGACCCATGATCACAGAGCCGAGACAAATTCGTTTCACCACCGGCAAACGCCGCGAATGCTGGCACAAGAACTGTGTGGCTATTGGTCTCTCAAGTGGCTTCCTAGAACCCTTGGAATCTACCTCCATCCACTTGATCACCACCAGCATCATGCGCCTGATGCGTTTGATGCCATTTGACGGCAACATGGCATTGGCCGCTGAACGCTACAATATGGATACCAAAGTAGAGTTAGAGGCGATCCGCGACTTCATTATCCTGCACTATAAACAAACCGCCCGTAACGATAGCCCCATGTGGGATTTCTATCGTGAAATGGATGCCCCTGATAGCTTGCGTCACCGCATGGATATATTTGCGGCGAATGGTTATGTCACCGCCGACAACGTAAACCTGTTCCGAGTGGATTCGTGGTTACAGGTAATGATGGGCCAAGGTATTGTGCCCGGACACCACCACAGTGGTGCCGCACTGCTGCCACCTCAGCAGTTACTGCAACAAATGCACGCTATCCGCGACAAGGTAAAAGGGAATTTAGCGGCAATGCCAAGCCATGCCGACTTCCTCGCTCAATACTGCCCCGCGCCAATGTAATGCTAGAGGCGGCGGGTGCTGCCTCGAAGAATGAGCTCATGCTCAATCGTGACATGCTGCCGCACATGGGCCTTCTCCTCGATAATATCGATGAGATTGTTAATAGCGGCATTAGCAATCTTTTCCACCGGCTGCCTGATCGTCGTCAGCGAAGGTACGGTGTACTTCGCCATCTCGATATCGTCAAAGCCCGTGACCGAAATGTCGTCGGGCACGTTAATACCCAAATTAGCCAGTCCACGAATTAAACCAATCGCCATGGTATCACTGGCACAGAATACAGCGGTTGGGCGCTGCTTCATCTCGGCGATAGTCTGCGCCGCCTGTACGCCAGAATCCGTGGTGTAGTCCCCCTGCAACATCCACTCTGCGTGAAACTCGATATCGTTGCCATCGAGCGCGTCACGAAAACCATCTAATCGTTTCACAGTGACCGGGCTGCGGTACTGATCGTTGTATAGACCAACCAGACAGGCGATTTCTCGGTGACCCAATGAGATAAGAAATTCGGTGATTTGTTTAGCTGCACGTTTATCGTCGATCTGCACCGTCGGGTAGGTCGCTTCGGGGAGGCACTCACACACGTTCACGAATGGAATAGTGTGCTTTTTATCCAGCATCTCGGGGTGCAAGTGGGCACTCAACTGCACGAAACCATCAGCTAACCGCGAGCGCAGCGCCTCGATATAGGTGGCTTCAATCTTTTGGTCCATCGAAGTTTCGGCGAGCAATACTTTATAACCACGGGCAGAAGCAGGTTTACTAAAAGCACTCAACAAATTACTAATAAATGGGCTGCTCACACCGGACACCAGCACCATCAACATATCTGAGCGTGATTGACTGAGACTTCGCGCCATGATGTTGGGCCGATAGCTAAGTGTTTCGATCGCTCCCTTAACCTTGGCTTCAGTAGAGGTGGTTAATTTAGAAGCGCCACTCAAGTAGCGAGACACGGTAGCTACCGAGACACCGGCGAGTTTTGCAACGTCTTTGATGGTAGCCATAAGCTTTCCTTCATCCCGTTAGTTGTTTTACCGAGCCTTATACGCTTTTGTAAGCATTTTTGATATTGGCGTTGCCAGCGTCTTATTCGCTTGGTAGTATCTGTAAACGTTTTCAAGAGAGAGCGTACTCATTTTTGATCTCCCTGTTAGTGATTATTGGCAGCCCCTACTGGGGGCTGCTTTTTTTTGCAAGTCTATAGCATGTCACACTTTTATCCTATGCACATCCCTCGCTTTTTGACTGACAAACGACCCGCCTTGTCAGATATACCGGGCGGTTGATTGACGACCAACATGAAACCGGTTACATTTTATCGTCTCAAATCCATATTACATCCGTGGTTTTGAACCCCAACAGAATAACGAGCAAAGCAGTATCCTGCTAAGCAAGAAGGACTACCATGGCAAACAATACCTATGACGCAATCGTCGTCGGCTCTGGCATCAGCGGCGGCTGGGCAGCCAAAGAACTGACCGAAAAAGGCCTTAAAGTGTTGATGCTGGAGCGCGGTGGCGACGTCCAGCACCTGAAAGACTATGTCAACATGCAAAAAAACCTGTGGGACTACCCACACCACGGGCGCCCCAGCCTCGAAGCCAAAGCGACTGAGCCAAATATGGCACGCGGCACAGGCTACCCCTTCAATGAGCCCACCATGGGCGCTTGGGCAAGCCATCAAACGGCACCCTACGTTGAAAAAGAGCCTTTTCAATGGTTTCGCGCCTACCAAATGGGGGGTCGTTCACTGCTGTGGGGTCGTCAAACCTACCGTTTGAACCGCGAAGACTTCATGGCCAATGGTAAAGAAGGTATCGCCGTCGACTGGCCCATTCGCTACGAAGATCTCGAGAAGTGGTACGGCTACGTGGAGCGCTTTGCCGGCATTTCGGGTAACAACGATGGCCTAGATGTATTGCCCGACAGCGACTTTTTGCCCCCCATGAACTTGAATGTGGTAGAGCGTGACGTGGCCGCTCGCATCAAGAAACAATACAAAGGGGAGCGCCACCTGATTATTGGTCGTTGCGCACATGCCACCGAAAACCGTCCCGATCAGGGCCGCGGCAAGTGTCAGCACCGCGACAAATGCTGGACCGGCTGTCCCTTTGGTGGCTATTTCAGTACGCAATCAACCACCCTGCCTGCGGCAATGAAGACCGGCAACCTCACAGTTCGCCCCATGTCTATCGTTAAAGAGCTAATCTACGATAAGAACACCCAACGCGTAACAGGCGTAGAAGTGATTGATGCAGAAACGCACGAAACAATCACCTTTAATAGCAAGATCGTGTTCTTGAACGCCTCGACCCTCAACTCAACCTGGATTCTAATGAACTCAGCGCGTGACGTTTGGGACAATGGTTTGGGCTCGAGCTCCGGTGAACTCGGCCATAACGTCATGGACCACCACTACATGCTAGGCGGTTCGGCGGAAGTGGATGGTTTCCTGGATCAGCACACCTACGGTCGTCGCCCCAACGGTTTCTATATCCCACGCTTTGCCAACTGGGGCAGCGACAAGCGCGACTTCCTGCGCGGCTTCGGCTTCCAGGGTCGTGCGGGCCGTGAAGGCTTCATGCGCGACAGCAGCGAACTCGGCATTGGCGCCGGCCTCAAAGCGAGCTTGGCCGAGCCCGGCAAGTGGACCATTAACGCCACAGGCTTCGGCGAAATCCTGCCCGATCACCGCAACAAGGTGTCGCTCAACTTTGAGACCCGCGATGCCTGGGGCCTGCCAGTGCTAGAAATGGACGCTAAGATTCGCGATAACGAAATCAAAATGCGCAAGGCTATGAAAGAAGACATCGTTGAGATGTTCGACAGCATCGGCCTGAAAAATGCTAAGTCATGGGAAACCACCTACCACATGGGTAAGGGCATCCACGAAATGGGCACCGCACGCATGGGTCGAGATCCCAATTCATCGGTATTGAACCAGCACAACCAAGTGTGGGATGCCCCCAATGTATTCGTCACCGACGGCGCGTGCATGACCTCAGCGTCGTGTGTGAACCCCTCCTTGACCTACATGGCATTAACCGCCCGCGCCGCAGAGTTCGCGGTAGAAGAACTGAAGCGAGGTAACCTGTAATGATGAACCGTCGTGAATTACTCCAAGCCATCGCGGTAGCCACTGGCGCCGCGTTTGTTTACAACCCCGCCTACGCCATTTGGAAGCCACCCGCGGCGGCGACCAGCGTGGCAGATTCGGGCTTCAACGCACAGCAAGTGGCACTGATCGAAGAGATTTGTGAAACCGTCATTCCACGCACCGACACCCCCGGAGCCAAGGATGCCGGCCTACCCGCCTTTGTTATTGGCATGATCCGCGATTGCTACACCCCCACCCAGCAAGCCCTTTTTGAAGCGGGCATGGCCAATGTAGAAACGCGTTCGCAACTGAACTTCGGCAAAAGCTTTACCGACGCCAGCGACGCTGAACGCAATGAACTGTTAACCGCTAT
Source organism: Cellvibrionales bacterium (assembly GCA_024639455.1). Classification (GTDB taxonomy): domain Bacteria; phylum Pseudomonadota; class Gammaproteobacteria; order Pseudomonadales; family JAHEIH01; genus JAHEIH01. The sequence continues at coordinate 171,827 of JAHEIH010000004.1, read as the reverse complement.
CGATAGCGAAGCACTGGCCTATAACAAGGGCGAGAAAGTGGTGTGGGAAGGTGAAGGTTTTGGTGATCTGCCGCACTATTTCACGCTGTTTAAGCAGTTGATCATCTTTGGATTTTTCACCAGTAAAGAAGGTGGCACCGAGGTCCTGCGGCACGTAGAAATCCCCGGCACCTACAAGGACATCCCCTACAAAGAGGGTGACCGCGACTGGGCTACCGTTTGGCCGACCTAAGTTAGCCGACTTACCCTGCCGGTGGTCTATTGACCATCCGGCATGGGCATATATTCTATCACTTCCACCCCATCACCTGGGAAACAGCGAAAATGCGGATGAGCGATAAACATCGCTGCCGCTCATCCTCGTTCAATACCTGCCAACGCTAGGCATTCGCGCCATCTTGGCGCCCCGTAAAAACGGCGAGAAAGTTCCTCATGGCACGGTTCCTATCCTGTTGTTTTGAACAAGGTATCCCAGCCGTTATTCATCGGCCAATAATTTTTTCTAAATACCCCGAACAACCTTACAAAATTCACCCTACACCGCTGCATGCTTGGGGTAACATGATGCACTGATAAAACCTGACGGGGTGATGTCACCCCAGCAACGAGAGGCACCACATGCAAACCTTTAAGCAATCCCTGATTGCCGCCGCCGTCGCCAGTAGTGCGTTGGTTGGCTGCGCCGACAAGCCACCCACGTGGACCGAAACCGCCATGCACGGCGATGTGATGCAAGTGTCTATCGCTGGCAAGCCCTTCCTGACCTATTCGAAGACCTCGGGCGTGAGTATTTTGGAAGTCGACGGGCTGCCCTTTAAAGATCTAAACAAAAATGGCCAACTCGACCCATACGAAGACTGGCGCCTCGACGCAGACACACGCGCCAAGAATCTTGCTAGCATGCTCAGCGAAGCCGAGATTGCCGGGTTGATGCTATACAGCAAACACCAAGCGATACCCGCGGCCGACAGCGGCTATTTCGCCGCGACCTACAACGGCAAGCCATTTAGCGAATCGGGACTGCCTTCGCACACATTGAGTGATGCCCAGAAGCAGTTCATTACTGAAGACCACCTGCGCCACGTGCTACTGACCAACGTTGAAAGCCCCGAAGTCGCCGCGCTCTGGAATAACAACCTGCAAGCCCTCGCCGAAAGCATTGGCTTTGGCATTCCCGCTAACAATTCTTCCGACCCTCGTCACGGTGCGCGCAAAGAGGCGGAATACAATGCGGGATCAGGCGGCACCATTTCGCAGTGGCCCGAACAAATTGGCTTGGCTGCCACCTTTGATCCAAGTATCACCGAAGAATTTGGCCGCATCGCATCGATTGAATACCGCGCCCTCGGTATTACTACCGCGCTGTCACCACAAATTGATTTGGCCACAGAACCGCGTTGGAACCGTCTGTACGGCACCTTTGGCGGCCACCCTGCACTGGCAACCGATTTAGCGCGCGCGTATGTGGACGGTTTCCAAACTAGCCCAGCATCACAGGAGCTGGCCGATGGTTGGGGTTGGCAGAGTGTTAACACCATGGTCAAACACTGGCCCAGCGGTGGTCCCGAAGAAGGCGGCCGCGACGGTCACTTTGCGTACGGTAAGTTCGCCGTCTATCCCGGCGGTCAGTTCGAAACCCACATGAAACCCTTCGTCGAAGGCGCCTTCAAATTGAAGGGCAAAACGGGCAGTGCCTCAGCGGTAATGCCCTATTACACCATTTCCTATGAGCAAGACACCGTGTACGGCGAAAACGTCGGCAACGGCTTCAGCAAGTACATCATTACCGATCTGCTGCGCGAGCGCTTTGGCTACGACGGTGTAGTATGCACCGACTGGGGTATTACCTGGGATGAAGGCAAAGACCCCGCTGTCTTTGCGGGTAAAAACTGGGGGGTTGAAACACTGGACGTGGTAGAGCGCCATGTCAAAGTACTGGAAGCAGGCCTCGATCAATTCGGTGGTAACAATGAAGCGGGGCCTGTGCTGGGCGCCTTCAACGTGCTGAGCGAAAAGTATGGCACAAAAGCCGCGCGCGCACGCATCGAGCGCTCAGCGGTGCGCTTGCTGAAAAACATCTTCCGCGTTGGCCTGTTTGAAAACCCCTACTTGAATCCTGAAACCACCACCGCAGTGGTCGGCAAACCCGAGTACATGGCAGCAGGCTACGACGCGCAATTGAAATCGATCGTAATGTTGAAAAACGATGCTGTGTTACCGCTCCCCGCCGACAAAAAAGTGGTGTATGTACCCAAGATTTCGGTGCCCGAGAAGCTCAACTTCTTCGGCTACCCCGATCCTGCGCACGAGATGTATCCCATCGATCGCAACTTGTTGGCGAAGGATTTTGTGGTCACCGATGATCCCACTCAAGCTGACTTTGCGCTGGCCTTCGTGAAGAGCCCCGTGAGCGACCCTTACTCGCGTAGCGACCGCGCCGCTGGTGGCAACGGTTACTTACCCATCAGCTTGCAACATGCCGACTACGTCGCCACCGAAGCACGCGAACAGAGTATTGCCGCTGGCGACCCCGTCGTTGACCCCAAAATTACCAACCGCTCTTACAAAGGGAAAACGGCAAAATCTAATAGCCGCCCCGACCTACCGATGCTGCAGGCATTGCGTAAAACTATGGGCGACAAGCCTGTGATCATGGTGGTCAGCGCGACTAACCCGATGGTGTTCGGCGACGTTGAGCCATTAGTCGATGGCATATTGCTGGAATTTGGCGTGCAAGTCAGCGCCATCCAAGACATGTTGACCGGCCGCGCCGAGCCTAGCGGTCTTCTGCCCATGCAGATGCCCATCGATATGGCCACGGTAGAAAAACAACAGGAAGACATGCCGATGGACATGGAGACCTATGTCGACAGCAAGGGCAACGACTATGACTTCGGCTTCGGTTTGAACTGGTCTGGCGTCATCAAAGACGCCCGCAACCAACGCTACCAAAAGGACAAATGGTAGGCTTGTCGCCATTTGATATTGCGGGACCCTATTGAACCACCTTCAATAGGGTTTCTTACTTTGGAATTGTGCATGAGCCATCAACAACTCGACATTCTCAACCAGTGGTCTCCACAACGCGATAGTTCGCAATGGGTGCTAGGCGTGGTGTATTCCACCGCTGGCTCGGCCTACCGCAAAGCTGGGGCGTTGATGTTGTTTGGTAGCGAGGGACAGCAACTAGGCATGCTCAGTGGCGGCTGTTTGGAATCTGACCTGCACAGCAAGGCACGGCGAGTGATGCATGACAAGCGCAGTGCTCTGGTGCGCTACGATGGCAACGACGAAGACGATATGGCCTTTCAAATGGGTATCGGCTGTGGCGGCACCGTCGATATCATGCTGCAAGTGGTCGAGGCAGACAATCACTACCTTGGCCTCACCGAGGTGCTCAACAATCTCCGGCAGCGAATTAGCGGCAATCACGACCTTGCGATTGGCAGCGGTATTCCTTGCGCGACACACAGCTACCATGTCACTCGCAACGCGCCTAATACCGACCGCGCGCAAATGCGTGAACATACCTTGATCGTCCCCTATACACCGCCACCGCACCTTTTCGTGGCCGGTGGTGGTATTGATGCACGACCATTGATAGACATCGCCCACACCTTGGGTTGGCATATTTCGTTATGGGATCCACGCCCGGCACATGGCCGCCAGGAGCACTTCCAAAAAGTCCACCATTTATTAGATGGCGATGAGTCCCATTTGCAGCATTACCTCGCCAGCCAGCCGGTCGATATCGCGGTTGTGATGAGCCATAGCGTCAGCCTCGATGCGCTAGCAATGAAATGCCTAAGCAAGACCGAAGCATGCTATATCGGCTTATTAGGGCCGGATCACCGCATGCAGCAAGTGTTATCCACCGCGGGCATTGCCAAACCTAAGGTGTTGGCTGGCCCCGCCGGCTTGAGCATCGGCGGCACATTGCCCGAATCGATTGCCATGGCGATCTTGGCTGAAGCCCAAGCGAAAATGGCGGGTCGACAGGGCGGTTCCATTAGTGGTGTACTAGACTTATGCGACTTGTCGCACTGCTAATGGCGGCGGGTGCTGCTCGTCGCTTTGGCGACTGTAAGGCACTGCAACCGCTTGGTGACACACACCTGCTTGGCAGTGCCATCACGCGCTTAAACCAGGCGGATATTGAAGACATAAGAATTATTAGTGGTGCATGGCACGAGAAAATGCAACATGCATCCTTACAAGGCGCGACGCTGCACTATTGTCAGAATTGGCCGCTCGGCCTTGGCCACAGCATCGCCTATGGCGTAGAACAAGTAGAGCACGCGGATGGCATTCTCATTCTGCTGGCAGACCAGGTGGCGGTGACCAGTGAGGATATATTACGCCTGACACAGGCCTTTGATGGACAGCGTAGTGTGTGCGCTTACTACGCCGATAGAAGAGGCGTACCAGCCATCTTTGCCGTTCAGCATTGGAAGGCGTTGACCGCACTTGAAGGCGACCAAGGGGCTAGACAACTGTTACAACAGAACGACACGATAGTGGCAATTGATATGCCTAACGCGGCGATTGATATTGATACCAAGGAACAGCTCGACGTTTTTCGAGCAAAAAATTACACGAGGTAGTACTCATGGCTAAATACACCCTTAACATTAACCAACAAGCGGTCACGGTCGACGTCGATCCAGACACTCCTATGCTGTGGGTATTACGTGATTCACTCGACATGGTCGGCACCAAGTTTGGCTGCGGTGCCGGCGCGTGCGGTGCGTGTACCGTGCACATTAATGGCGCCGCGGTTCGCTCCTGCCAACTGCCCGTTTCTGCCGTTGGAGAGGCTAGTGTCATCACCATTGAAGGGCTTGCCTATGACGCCGGCCGCATGCACGCTGTTCAAGAAGCCTGGCTTGAGCATGACGTAGCGCAGTGTGGCTACTGTCAGCCCGGCCAGATGATGTCCGCAGCGGCACTATTGGCACAAATCCCCGACCCTAGCGATGCCGATATCGACCAATTCATGAGTGGCAACATTTGTCGCTGCGGTACCTACACACGTATTCGTGCAGCGATTAAATCCGCTGCTCAAAAAGCATAAGGAGGCCCACCATGACGATCTTTAAGACAGCCATTGGACGCCGTTCTTTCTTAAAAGCCACCGCCACCGCCGGCGGCTTATCACTAGGTTTTAACTTACTAGCCGCGCCTCATACTCTCGCCGCCGACGCCAAAGAAGCGCCAAGCGAATGGTTTGAGCTGAACGCCATTTTGTCGATTCACCCTAGTGGAGATATCGAAGTCAACGTCGCTAACCCCGACTTCGGCCAGAACTTAATGACCTCGTTCCCAATGATTGCCGCCGAGGAGATGGATGCGAACTGGGAAGATATTCGCGCGGTTCAAGCGCCTTACAACGCCAAGAAATTCGGTATGCAAATCAGCGGTGGCAGCTGGTCTGTGATGAATAACTGGGGAGGGCTGCGCATGGCCGGCGCCACGGCTCGGCAAATGATGCGCACCGCTGCTGCCAATGCCTGGGGCGTGCCTGTTGACGAAATACACACCGAAAATTCAATGCTGAGCCACGCCAGTGGTAAACGCGCTAGCTATGGCGAGATGGCCGCGGCAGCAGCCATGCTACCACTGCCTAAAGAGGCCACACTCAAAGACAAAGCTGACTTCAACATCGTTGGCACTTCACGCAAAAACTTAGTCGGGCCAAGCATCGTTAAAGGCGACGCCATGTTTGGCATCGACGTACGCCAGGAAGGTATGCTACGCGCCACTGTGCTGCATGCCCCTGCCTTCGGCATGACCATCGATAGTTACGATGCGAGCGACGCCAAAAAGATGCCAGGCATTCACGACATCTTTACTATTAAGCTATTCCCCGATGATTTTGTGCGTGGTTTCTCCGATGTGGCCGCCTTCCGCGAAGTGATCGCCATTGTCGGCGACACTACCTGGCATGTGCTGAAGGCCAAAAAAGCCATCATGGTAACGTGGAAACTCCAAGAGTCTTATTCCTATCAGTCAGCGGACTTCTTCGGTAACAAGAGTACTGTCACTGTACCCAAGCAAGTGGAAAGTACCACTGATCACAACAAGGCGATGCAAGCCTTGATCGATGGCGATATGGAACAAAAACGCCTTGACGGTGATCCCAGCACGGCCTTTGCCAACGCTGCCAAAGTGGTTGAACGCACTTACAGCGCGCCCTTTTTAGCGCACAATCCGATGGAGCCTCTAAACTTTTTCGCCGATGTGGGCAAAGAGAGCGCCAAGCTGATCGGCCCCCACCAAGGGCCTGTATTGGCACACAACACTGTAGCCGCACATTTAGGTATGGATCCCAGCAAGGTTGAAATTGTCATGACCCGAATGGGAGGTGGATTTGGTCGCCGACTCTATTTGCACTTTGCTACCGAAGTCGCACTGATCTCTCAACACGTGCAACGCCCTGTGCACCTGACCTACGACCGCGAAGAGGATATGACTGTCGGCGTCTATCGCCCCTCCTACCTGATCAAGTTGCGCGCTGCATTAGACGCTAACAACCAACTTATTGGTTACCACGTCCGTTCAGCCGGCGTACCGGAGCCTTGCAGCTTTCCAAATCGCTTCCCCGCCGGCGCCGTGGATAATTTCTTGTGGGAAGAGGGATCGGTAGCATCGAATATCACTGTCGGTGCCTTCCGCGCACCCAACTCAAACTTCATGGCCACCGCAGAACAGTGCTTCTTGGATGAAGTCGCTGAAACCGCCGGTGCCGATCCCATCGAATTCCGTTTGCAACTGCTTGAACGCGCCGCCAACAACCCCGTGGGCGAAAAAAATGATTACGATGCCAACCGCTACGCCGGTGTATTAAAGCTCGCCCGTGACAAAGTAAATTGGAATGCTCGCGGCGATCGCGCCATGGGTGTGGCCGCTTACTTCTGCCATAACTCCTATTGCTGCAACATTGTCGAAGTGGACATGGCCAACGGCGAACCAACCGTCGTCAACGTCACCTCGGCGCTTGACTGCGGCATCGTGGTGAATCGCGACGGCGCCATCAACATGGCGGAGGGCGGTATCGTAGACGGTATCGGCAATGCGATGTACGGTGAACTGACCTTCGTCGAAGGCGTGCCACAGAAACGCAATCTCGATAACTACCGCATTATTCGAATGTTGGAAGCTCCCAACAATATCGATGTACATTTTGTGGAAAGCCAAATCGACCCGACAGGCTTGGGTGAACCTCCGATGCCACCGGCGATGCCCGCACTGGCCAATGCGATATACAGCGCTTCAGGCAAACGCTTGTACGATCAGCCTTTTATCAAGGCGTTGAAAGGGTAACAAAACATCCTTGCCGCGCATCCCTCTAGGCCATTCATGGCCTTCGGGAGATAAGGCAGTCGCAGTCCCTAGCCAAAAAAAAGCCCTGTACCTTCATGAGGTACAGGGCTTTTTATATCTATAAAATCTATCGCTTAACCAGCCATAGCGGCGGCGTAGCCTGCTTGCATTTGCAGCGGCTTAGTAAAGCCCAAACGACAAGCTTTGGATTCGCTGTCCATGGGTAACGTGCAGACAACACTTTCGGGCGTTACGCGATCAGCATCTCCCCAAAAACCCAGCAGTTGGCAGTAACGTGAAATTTTGCTTTGCATACCTTTTTCAACAAAGAACTCGCGGTAAATCGAGTCGTTCTGGCGTAAATTCATCCAAAACAGGTAAAAGGGCTCATCGAGGCGACGCAGTAAGCGATGGCGACGTGCAATTTCAGCGTTGCGCTCTTCCAGGCTAATGTCGGTGCGGGCCAAGACTTTTTTAAACATGTACTCGTAAGTCGCCAGAATAATACCTTCCTTGGTGTGAAAGTACTGATACAACGAACTGTTAAAGATGCCAACGCGTTCAACAAGAGGTGCCAGTGAAGACTGTGGAGACCAGCCCTCCAGCAACATGGCTTCACAAGTATCAAGAACCGAGTAGACCAAAATCGCCGAGCGACTTTGCTTGGGCACTTTCTTGGGGAGCAACATAGTGACTGGGATATCCATATAACACCTCGTAAACGCTTAACATTTTATGATTATCGACGAGTCTTCAGGCAACAACACTACGCCTAAAACCCATTGTTTTTGCGAAATTTTTCTGAGCGATAAGAATGTAACCGATTACATTTATAGATTGCAAACACTTTATTTCGCTCGTTTTTTATTCAAACTTTTCTAATATTCTTGAAAGCCGCATGGGGTGTGTATTCCAGCCAATTTTAAACCTGACAAAAAATTTCACTGTTGCGTTCAATTTGGCTACTCCGGGCCGTCGCTCTGCAAGCAAAAAAAAACAGCCTTGCGGCTGTTTTCTATTGGGCATTGAGCTCGATACTGACCGGGCAATGATCTGACCCCATAATGTCGTTGTGAATCTCGCTTGCTTGGCATTTACCTAGCAAGGCAGGTGAAATCAAAAAGTAATCAATCCGCCAACCTATGTTTTTTCCACGCGCGCCAGCGCGATAGCTCCACCAAGAGTATTTCACCTCGTCGGGGTGCTGGTGACGGAAGGTATCGACAAAACCCGCACGTTGCAGATTGTCCATGCCATCGATTTCCGCCTGGGTGTAGCCAGGGCTTTTGTTGTAGTTAGATTTGGGACGGGCAATATCGATTTCGCGGTGGGCTACGTTGAGATCACCACACACCACCACAGGTTTTATTTGTTCGAGCTTTTGCACATAATTGAGAAAGTCGACATCCCACTGTTGTCTATAGGGCAAGCGTTTCAATTCGTTGGCGGAATTAGGAGTGTATACCGTCACCAAGTAAAACTCTTGGAATTCCGCGCACAGCAAGCGTCCCTCCTGATCGTGCTCCTCGATACCCATATCGGCCTGAACAGAGAGGGGCTTTTCACGGCTAATAATAGCGGTGCCTGAATAACCTTTTTTGACGGCTGAATTGCTGTAGATATGGTATCCATCAAGTGGCGCAAGGGCCTCGGCGACCTGATCATCCTGCGCCTTGGTCTCCTGTAAACACAGCACATCTGGCTGCAAGGCTTGGAATGAGGCCACAAAATCCTTACCCATTGCCGCGCGCACACCATTCACGTTCCACGATACCAATTTCACAACACGTCTCCTCTATCTTAAAGGCCGCATTGTAACCTATGTAGGCGGACTTATGACGCCGTTTCTACTGGGTAGTCACCACAACTGCCCCACTCTGACCACGAGCCGTCATAAACCGCAATATCTTCACGATCTAAGCAGTACAATCCGAGCGCCAAAACACAGGCGGTAACGCCGCTCCCGCAACTGGTGATAATTGGTTTCTCAAGATCCACCCCAGCCTCTTCGAAGCGGCTTCGCAGAGTGCGCGGCGTCATCATGCGCCCTTTGGCATCGAGCAATTGCTTAAACGGCACATTGATCGCCCCCGGCATATGGCCGCAGCGCACACCGGGGCGCGGCTCCGGTTGTTCTCCCTTAAATCTTGGCGCCGCGCGAGCATCCAGTACTTGCACAACTCCTTGCTGCAGTTGCTGCCACACAGTGTCGATATCCGTCACCATCGCAGGACGGAAGGTCGAGCGGTAGGTCGTCGCCGTTATTGTCTCCGGGTTATCGACATGCACATTTGCCACTTCGCCCCCGGCGGCGATCCATGCAGGTAAACCACCATTCAAAACCCTGACATTATCGTGCCCAAATATGCGCAACATCCACCACACCCGAGGGGCCGAGAACATACCGCTGCCATCGTAGACCACAACTGCATCCTGGTTGCCTATGCCTAGCTCCCCAAGCGCCACTTCAAACTGTGGCGTTGTGGGTAGCATATGTGGAAAAGGGCTACTGCGGTCGCACACCGCATCGATGTCGAAAAACACCGCGCCAGGGATATGGGCATTTTCATATTCGGCAAGGGGATAGCGCTGTTCGCTAGGTAGATACCACGAGGCATCGATCACCCTAACGGTCCGCTCGGCAACCATGGGTAAAAGTTCACTGGCTTCGATGAGGGGGGAAACATCTCTATTCACACCAATCGTCCTTGTGTACGCAGCGTATAGCACGACTTTATTAAGAAGATAGATAACACCTAGTTAAAACGAGGCGCCGACACTTTGCAAGGTAGCAAATGCGATTTAAAGCAACGGATTAATGGTTGCAACACCCCTCACAACGTAAACAATCACCGCCGCTACATATTGCGGCGGTATGTTCCCCCCACTTCAAATAGTGCATCGCTAATTTGTCCCAATGAGCAGTAACGTACAGCCTCCATTAAGGCGGCAAAAATATTGCCATTGCTCAGCGCTACGGTCTTAAGCCTCTGTAACTGTGCTGTCGCTTCAGCAGCATGTCGCGCGTGGAAGGCCTGTAGCATATCTACCTGCTGTTGCTTTTCCATTTCGCTAGCTCGCGCCAGCTCGCGCCCCTCTAAAGTTTCTTCCTGCCCCTCGTCGGGCAAGAAAGTATTCACCCCAATCAGCGGCAAGCTACCGTCATGCTTTTTGTGCTCGTAAAACATACTCTCTTCTTGAATCTTGCTACGCTGGTACATGGTATCCATGGCGCCAAGCACACCGCCGCGCTCGCTGAGACGCTCGAACTCTGCCAGTACCGCACTCTCCACTAGATCGGTGAGTGCCTCGACAATGAAACTGCCCTGCCAAGGATTTTCACAGAAGTTGAGCCCTAATTCGCGGTTGATAATCAATTGAATCGCCACCGCACGTCGCACTGATGCCTCCGTCGGAGTAGTTATCGCCTCATCAAAGGCGTTGGTATGAAGGCTGTTACAGTTATCAAAAATGGCGTACAGCGCCTGCAAGGTGGTGCGAATATCGTTAAAACTCATCTCCTGCGCGTGAAGACTACGACCGCTGGTCTGAATGTGGTACTTCAACATTTGACTACGCAGACTCGCCCCGTAGCGCTCGCGCATGGCGCGTGCCCATAAGCGGCGCGCCACCCGACCAATGACCGAGTATTCGGGATCCATACCGTTAGAGAAAAAGAAGCTGAAGTTGGGGACGAAATCGTCCACCTTCATACCTCGGGATAAATAATACTCCACCAAAGTAAACCCATTGGCCAAAGTGAACGCTAACTGACTAATGGGGTTCGCGCCTGCTTCGGCGATGTGGTAACCACTGATCGACACCGAGTAGTAATTGCGTACCTTGTGGTCGATAAAATACTGCTGCACGTCTCCCATCATCTGCATCGCAAACTGGGTCGAAAAAATGCACGTATTCTGCGCCTGGTCCTCTTTCAAAATATCGGCTTGCACGGTACCGCGCACGGTCGTGAGGGTTTTAGCCGCGATGTCGGCATACACCTCGGGCGCGACTAAGTCAGCACCGCTCACGCCCAATGTGCCTAGGCCAAGGCCGTTATTTCCAGCGGGGAGCTCACCCTCATAGCATGGCCGCTGGTGATCACCAAAGCGCGCCGCAATAATGGCTTGCGCCGCCTCCCATCGCCCATGCTCCTTCAGCCACAATTCGACCTGCTGGTCGATGGCCGCGCTCATAAACATCGCCAAAATAATGGGGGCGGGGCCATTGATCGTCATCGACACCGACGTGGTCGGGGCGCAAAGATCAAAGCCCGAATAGAGTTTTTTCATATCGTCCAAAGTGGCGATACTGACCCCCGAATTACCTACCTTACCCCAAATATCAGGTCGCGGATCGGGATCAGCCCCGTACAGCGTGACCGAGTCAAAGGCGGTCGATAGACGCGTGGCCTCACCGGCCTTGGCTAAAAAGTGAAAGCGTCGGTTGGTGCGCTCTGGGGTGCCCTCGCCGGCAAACATACGCGTTGGATCTTCCCCCTTGCGGCGATAGGGAAACACACCCGCCGTATAGGGATAATAACCAGGCAGATTTTCGCGCAGTAAAAAGCGCAATTGGTCACTCCAGCCGCGGTGTTGCGGCGCGGCGACCTTGGGGATTTCTAAGCCCGACAACGAAGTGAGGAAATTTTCTCCATGAATGTCTTTACCGCGTACATTGTAAAGGTAATGCTCGGACTCGACACTGGCTTTCAAGGCCGGCCAACCCTGCAACAGAGCAATGGACTCTGCGCATAATTCACCGACCGCCATTTGATACTGCCGGCGTAAATTGAGCAGTGTTTGATCCGCTGCGTCATCCTGCAAGGCACTGGCTGCGTAGGTCTGTAGCGCCTCAGGGAGCTCACTGTCGGCTACGGCCACTAAACTGCCGTATAACTGCTGGGCTCGCTCGGCAGCAACCACTTGCGCTTCCACATGGTCGCGCCACTGGGCCGCTTGCTCGGCGATTTCAGCCAAGTAGCGACTACGAGCGGGAGGAATGATGGCATGCCCTACGCCTGCGGCTTCAACTTGTGGCTGGGTGGGTAACCACGCCTCGTTAGGCAAGGCCAGTTTATCAGCCAAACGCTGACACAATGACGCAAAGGCTTTATTCATTCCAGCGTCATTAAAACGGCTCGCCATAGTGGGGTATACAGGAATGTCGTCGCCCGATAGATGGAAGGCGTTGTGGTTGCGTTGCCACTGCTTACGTACATCGCGAAGGGCATCTTGCGCACCCCGCTTGTCACTTTTATTGAGGATAATCATATCGGCAAAATCGATCATATCGATCTTTTCCAACTGACTGGCGGCACCAAAATCGCTGGTCATAATGTAGAGCGAAAAATCGACCAAATCGACAATTTCTGAGTCACTTTGGCCGATACCCGCCGTTTCAACAATAACCAAATCATAGTGCTGCGCACGCAACATGGCTGTTACATCGGCAAGCATTTCGTTAGTCGCCAAGTGCTGGCGGCGCGTCGCCATACTTCGCATAAAGATTTGTGGTGAGCGAAGGCTATTCATGCGGATGCGGTCACCCAAAAGCGCACCACCGCTGCGGCGGCGGGTAGGGTCAACCGCCAACACAGCAATCTTCATATCGGGGCGAGTATTTAAAAAGCGTACCAGCAATTCATCGACGCTTGAGCTCTTGCCCGCACCACCAGTACCGGTAATGCCCAACACAGGCGCTTGCGACGCAGCCTGCCATTGCCGACGCAAATCAACCAGCGAGGCATCGTCATAAAGACCATCTTCAAGCGCTGAAATCATCGCCGCGACGCTTCTCGGCTGCTCGCTAGTGACCTGTTTTGGTATATAAGACGTGCGGCGCTGCTCGCCGGCGCGCGCTAACAGGTCATCGATCATGCCCTCCAATCCCATCTGCATACCGTGGGTGGGGTGGTATATACGACTAACACCGTAGGCTTCAAGCGCTTCGATTTCCTCAAGGGTAATCGTGCCACCTCCTCCGCCAAAGACACGAATGTGTTCGGCGTGGTTTTCGCGCAGCAAGTCGACCACATAGCGGAAATATTCCATGTGGCCGCCCTGGTAGGAACTGATGGCAATAGCGTCGGCATCCTCCTGGATAGCGGCGCGTACGATATCGTCAACACTTCGATTGTGGCCGAGGTGGATGACCTCGCAACCGCGCGCCTGGATAAGGCGACGCATGACATTGATCGCAGCGTCATGGCCGTCGAATAGCGAGGCCGCCGTAACGATACGCAGGGGTATTTGATGGTCGTCCATCGCTGTCTCCTTTAAGTACACCCGTTCTTTATAGCCTAAGCTAACGGGTGCCCCAAGGTCATCGATGGTCGCTAGAGGGCGCCTCGATCGTGGATACGTACCACGTCGAACACAGAGGTTAACGGAAGTTGGGTTTCTTGCTGTACCCAGAGTAGTCGTAAACGTACATCGACACTGGCTAGCTGAGCGAACCAGCAGCGCATGATTTCAGCGGCGTCTTCACGACTGGCGCGGCGCGGACGCCCGCCAGGTTGTGACACTCCAAGGCGTTCGCGGATGGTCACAATATCGTGGCTGCGAAGACCAAACAGGTCACGTAACATGGGCGTACTAGCACCTGCACTAACGAATTCATTGAGCAGGTGATTTTCAGCCTTCTGACGAATTAATAGCGTCGCCGACCGGTTCAACACTTCAACATCAAAGCGCAGGTCATTCATCAGCATGTAGTGGGTCACCATGGCGGTAAACTCATCGAACTCCTGTACATTGAGCCCTTCCACTTCACGCAACAGATTTTCATCTAACCCTACTTGCTTCCAAAAGGTTTTGCTGTCACGAAATGAACGGCATCCCGCCGACAGTGTTTCCTTGATCAGCACTTGCAAGGCTATTCTCACTCCCACTGGGGTACTCAAGCGATCGCGGCCTTCCCAGCCACTTTCACCTTGTTTAGACGTCTCTGTCATGGCAATACTCTGCATATCTTCAAACCAATCCCGCCACTGCTCCGTACCCATGCTAGCTGTTTTAGGAATTCCATAGCCATCATCGCCCAAGCGATGACGCTTTTGAAGATAGTACATATTGGTAACACCTTCCATGTTTTGCCTCCTAGGTTTTAACAGAACTAAACATAACCTAAAACGTGTACAAGAAAAGCGATAAAACAATGCGAACGAAAGGGAAGGGTTTTACTTATTAAGAGGTGTTAACAGAGTACTCGTTGAGAGGTCGTGACAACTAAACCAATTGTTGGTCCTGCCAGCGAGCATTAAGACAATCCACAAGAACATATTGGCGTTCCTCGTCCCAGCTGCGGTCAAACTGTCTCCGGTAGTCTAACCAATAGCGCCAAATCTGCTGTCCTTCGCCAGGGTCGCCTTCACCGATCCAGCCGCTCTCAAACACAATCATGTTGCCGCGCAAAGAAAGGGGCTCGTTAATACAGCGTACGCGGGGATACTTATCCCAAGGATCTTGGTAGCCAGGCTCCACCCACACAAAACCGTCGTTTTTCAAAAAAACGAAACAGGCGTAGCGGCCTTCGGGTACCTCGGGATAAAAAACAGCGGGATAACGCAAGCGCTTGAAGGCTTCGAGAACGTCGTTGGTCTGTGACGTAAACTTAGATCCTTCCATAAATACAGCTCCTAACAAATTGCTGTATTTATAAAAGAAAACCCTGACAATGACAGGGTTATGTATGGCCTTCGGTTTGCTACAAAGCAGTCAAATATCGACAGCAGCGCGACGAATAAACGTTGATGTGGACTGAACCCTGCAGTCGCTGTCGAGGCAGATTAAAAAAGCATCGACTACGTTGGTGTCTAACTTGGTACCGCGCAGACGCTTGACCTAACTCACCGCAGCACCCATGGTCAGTGCGGCACCGTCAATAGCGCCGTGACTGATGGCTCGAAATACATCGGTAATGGAAGAGATAGCGACAATCTGCAACTGGCTTGCATCGACGATGCCAATATCTTTTGCTACGTATAAAGGCTCATATCCCAACCAATGATTGGTGGCAAAGGTCAGCGGATTACGTGCATTGGGGTTGCTATCGAGGAATACCGCGATGCCGGCTAAAAGCACAAAAGCAATGTGTATTCGATATAAATACATGCTGTCAGCACAGAAATTTAAATCACTGTGTAAGACTCGTTTCAAGACTGGAGGTCGCCACGAATCAAGGGGCTGTTAATGTCTCATTTTTGCGACAGCAAACATCTCTATTTGGCTTTTTGATACAACGTGGGATCATTTATACCCGCTTCAACAAACCCTTTGCGTCGCAAACGACAAGAATCACATACGCCACAAGCCGCCCCGGTCAATGCCTCAGCCTGATAACAAGACACTGTCATGCTGTAGTCGACACCATGGGCCACCCCTAACTGGATGATTTCGGCCTTGGTGAGATCGATAAGCGGCGTGTGAATCGTCATGGCATGGCCTTCGACACCCGCCTTAGTGGCTAAGTTAGCAACACGCTCAAACGCCGCGATATACTCTGGACGACAATCGGGATAGCCCGAATAATCCACGGCATTGACGCCAATAAAGATATCATCCGCTCCAAGTACCTCAGCCCAACCTAGGGCAATAGACAGGAACACAGTGTTGCGTGCAGGCACATAGGTCACTGGAATACCCGTCGTCTCTTCCTCGGGCACGTCGATACTCATATCGGTCAACGCCGAACCACCGATAGTACTTAAGTCTAAGCAGACCGTTTTGTGGATTGTCACCCCCTGCGCCTTAGAGACACGATCCGCGGCAATCAACTCGGCGCGGTGGCGCTGGCCATAATCGAAGCTCAAGGTATAGCACTCGAAACCTTGTGCTTTTGCAATGGCGGTGACAGTGGTCGAATCCAGCCCACCGGAGACCAAAATAACGGCTTTTTTCTGATTCATCAGTGTCCCGGCTCGTCGTTCCAGATAATTTTGTGCATTTGAAGCTGCATGCGTACAGGCAGGTTGTCGGCTAAAACCCACTCCGCCAAGTCGCGCGGTGATACTTGGCCGTGGCTGGGCGAAAATAAAATTTCACTGACCTTTTTTTGAAGTTGATATTGGTCAACCACGAAGCGCGCCCAATCGTAATCGGCCCTGGAACAGATCACGAATTTCACCTGGTCGAGAGGATTCAAGCGCTGTATGTTGCTGTAATCGTTTTTCGCCAACTCGCCAGAGTCAGGGGTTTTCAAATCAACAACTTTGACCACGCGTGGATCGACGCCTTCGGTCGATATAGCGCCACTCGTCTCTAACGAGACTTCATAGCCCGCCTCACACAGCTGTTGTAACAGCGACCAACAGGTTTTTTGTGCCAGGGGTTCGCCCCCCGTGACACAGACATAGCGAGGCTGGTATGAAGCAACTTCATCTAACACAGCTTGAATAGAAATACTCTTTCCGCCATGAAAGGCGTAGGCCGTATCGCAATAATTACAACGCAGCGGGCAGCCCGTAAGTCGCACGAAAACCGTCGGCAGACCAATAGTGCGGGACTCGCCTTGCAAAGAGTAAAAAATTTCGGTGATGCGTACCGTGTCAGTCATGCCTTACCATTAGAAGTTGTCGCGTAAAAATGCTGACGCCAATTGTACCGTATTGCCATTGGTATTGGCGTATTTTGCAACGATTTCATCTAACAGTTGGCGACTTTGGTCGCGCTTGCCCAGCTTGAAGTAAAGTGTGGCTAACTTATAGCTGGCATCGGGTATCTTGGCATGCTCTGGGTAGAGCGATAGTAACTCGGTTAAGCGCTGTTCCGCTTGGGGCAATTGATCGACGACCATGTAGAGCGAGCCCAGCCAATAATAGGCGTTGGCCTGACGCACCGAAGTAGGGTATTCCGCAATGAAACGCTCGAAAAGCGGAATAGCCTGTTGGTATTGTCGCCCTTTCACGAGTTGGTAGGCGTCATTATAGGCTTCGATATCCGATTTACTCGGTACCGAATCAACATTGGCTGGGGCGCCATCGATTGACTGACCGTCAACCGGCAACGCTGCATCAGGGGCCACATCCGCATCAATGCTAGCAACAGCACCCGACGCAAGACGACGATCTAATTCGATATAGCGCTGTAAGCTCAATTGACGCAATTCTTGTAATTGGCGAGTTTGTAACTCTACGATGTTGCGTAGCTCCATCACTTCTCGCTGCAAGGTCTGCATCTGAAAGTACAAATCGCCGCTGCTTGGCCCGCCTTCCTCAACAATCAACGATGATACATCTTGTACCGCGCTGCTTTTTTCGACTGCAATGGGGGTCTGTACAACGGGACCCGACTGGGGCATTGTCAAATCGACAACTTCAGCGGGTTGTGCGTACACGAGACAAGCAGAGGCAGCGCTTAAGAGCGCTGCCATGGGAGAAAAGTACTTCATTGATGTCTTCTTACAGTTTTACTTCTGCGCGACGGTTTTTGCTCCAAGAACCTTCACTGTGGCCCATCATTACCGGGCGTTCTTCGCCGTAAGAAATGATGTCAAAACGTGAACGGTCAACGCCTTGAATTGACAGATAGTTAGCTACCGCTTTCGCACGGCGCTCACCTAGTGCCATGTTGTACTCGCGCGAACCGCGCTCGTCAGCGTGACCTTCCAAGCGGATAGAGCCGTTGGTTTTCTTCAGGTAGGCGGCCATAGCATCCAACGCTGAACGGGTGGCTGGGGACAGTGCCGACTCGTCAAAGGCAAAATAGAACACAGTTTCAAGGCTGTTCTTCTCAGCTTCGATGGCGCGGGCTTCAGCGGCAGCGGCAGCTTCTGCAGCGGCGCGACGATCTGCTTCTGCTTGAGCGGCCGCCGCAGCGGCCGCCGCTTCGGCTTCGGCCTGTGCCTGTGAATCGGTTGTGCTGTTGCTAGAACAGCCAACAGCGATCAGTGCGGCGAGAGATACACCTAATACTTTCATTTTTGACATAGTCATTTCCTTGAGTCCCTTACTTTTTCAAAAAAAACTTATGATCCGATATGTACGGTGACCATGCAGGCTCACGCACATCTCTGGCGTTTGACGGAATATTATATTTCACATTTCCGTCTACGGATACTGCCGCCAAGATTCCTCTTCCGCCATCGCGAGTGGCGTACAACACGGTGCTACCGTTGGGGGCCACTGTGGGCGACTCATCCAACACCGTAGTGCTTAGTACCTTTATAGTACCACGCTCAACATTTTGCAGCGCAATATGATAATCCAAATAGCCCTCGCTGCGGTGAATCAACACAATACCACTGCCATCTAACAGTACGCGAGCCCTAGCATTATAGTTGCCATCAAAGGTTAAACGCTCTTCGTATCCAGTGGCCATATCCACTTGATAAATCTGTGGCTGCCCGGCACGATCGGAGGTAAATACTAACGCCAAACCATCTGGTAACCAACTCGGCTCGGTATCGATGCCGTAGTGGCGCGTCATCTGACGCAACTGACGCGACTCTAAATCTAGTACATATATGTCTGGATTGCCGCTTTTTGAAAGCACCATGGCGAGATATCGTCCGTCTGGTGACCAAGCGGGCGCACTATTCAAGCCAGGGAATGACGTAACTTTTTGGCGCATATTCGTCGCTAAATCGTAGATGTAAATAGCGGGGCGGCCATCTTCAAAACTCACATACGCAATTTTGGTCGCATCTGGTGACCACGCCGGAGACAGTATGGGCTGGCTAGACTCGAGCAATTGACGCTCACGAGCTCCATCTACATCGGCGATCATCAAACGGTTATTATAGCTAACACTGCCAGCACCAAACTCGTTCCTACCTGAAACATAGGCGATTTTGGTTGAAAACGCCCCCGGCATACCCGTCAGTTTTTCAAATACCGCATCGCTAATAGCGTGAGCGATATCGCGCTGCTCAAGAGGACCGCCATCGACACTAAACTCCATGATCATGCTCTGGCGCAGCACGTCGAATAATTCAACACTGGCACGCAAACGGCCAAATCCATCGTTGGCAAGACGCCCGATCAATACGTATTCCACCGCCACAGCACGCCATTCGTTGTAAAAAACTTCCGCCGCCGTGTGCGGCTGACTCAACATATCGTAGGCCGGTAACGGGGCAAAGCGGCCGCTGCGATATAGGTCGGCACTCACGATACCGTGGATATCTTCGCTCACCTCGGTCGCGTTGTTGGCAAATGGCACCACCGCAATAGACACGGGGTTGTCTTGCCCTTGGGTAATTTCGATGGTGAGCTCAGCCCGCGCTACAGAAGAAAGCAGCATGACGACACACAAAAGCAGGGTTCTCACAGTCGTAAATCCTCCGGTTTAAATATCAGCCTAAAACGGCGAAAGTTAGCCTCAAACATGGCGGGCTTCATGCCGCGTAAATCGTCGAAACGCTCGACCTTGTACACCGCATTGACGGCACTGCTATCAAACGCCGCATTGCCACTCGTTTCCGCCACCGACACATTAACCACCTCACCGGTTGGAATCAAGTTCACCACTAGCACAGCCTGCATGCCATTGCGTGCACTAGGCGGTCGACTCCAAACACTCTCCACCATAGCCATGATTTTGGCGATATAGCTGTTGACCACTTCCTGTTCAGTCTCGGCTTCGCGGGCTGCATCCTCAGCCGCCAATTCGTCGCTTAAATCTAGATCCAGCGCCGGGCTAGCCGCAGGCTTAGCGACAGCAGGTTTAGGCTCGGGCTTTGCGGGTGGTTTTTCCTGGGGCTTTGCGTCTTTCGCACTCGGCTTTGGGGTAGGTTTTGGTTTGGGCTTGGGCTTACTGGCCGGTTTTTTCGCCACCGCCTTTTTCGCCGCGGGCTTGGCCGCTTTCTTTTTCGCAGGCGTATTGTTGGGCTTGGGCAATTCAACTACGGTCGCTTTAATCAGCGACGGCTTACTTACCGGCGGGGAAAACGCCACTTCACCGCTCCAGCCCACGAGCATCAACCACGCTACACCAACATGGATCAACAACGTAAAGAGCATCGGCCAACCATAGGCCCGCAACCACAACATTAGGGAGCCTCTGTCGCCAAACCTACGTTAGGTACGCCGGCGCCTTGCAAGCCAGCCATCACGGTCACAACACGACCATATGGCACGCGCTTATCACCCCATACTACCACTGGCTTTTCGCTGTTACGGCGCATAATTACCGCCACTTTTTTATACAAGTCTTCCTCATTGATCGATTGCTGCTCACCACCGAGATTTAGATAAAGGCTTCCATCTTGCTTGATAGAGACCACCAAGGGCTCTTCATCAGCCTTTACTACAGGGCGCGCTGACGCCTCTGGCAATTCCACCTCAACACCCTGCATCAACAGCGGCGCGGTAACCATAAAGATCACCAGCAGCACCAACATCACATCGATGTAAGGCACGACATTGATTTCGGCGTTGAGTTTGCGACGCTGACGTCTCGCCATACTAACTACTCCGCGCTGGCGCGTGTTTTAGCGTGCGCTTGGCGATGCAGGATACTGGAGAATTCGTCGGCAAACGTATCGTAATTACCCAGCATATGGTCCATTCGCGCCGAGAACCGGTTGTAGGCAATCACCGCGGGAATGGCCGCAAACAGGCCCATAGCGGTAGCGATTAACGCCTCGGCAATACCTGGCGCCACCGTCGCTAACGTCGCCTGCTGGACATTCGCCAGGCCGCGAAAAGCATTCATAATACCCCACACCGTTCCAAACAAGCCGATATAGGGACTGGTCGATCCTACGGTCGCCAAGAAAGGTAAAAAGCGCTCTAATTTAGCTTCTTCTCTAGCAACCGCGACGCGCATAGCGCGTTCAGCACCTTGCATAACCGCGTCAGGATCTGCCGCTGACTGTTGGCGCAAGCGTGAAAATTCTTTGAAACCCGCCACAAAGATCCCTTCCATACCGGCCACATTAGGTTTAGCGACACTCTTGCGAAACAACTGGGCAAGATCGACCCCCGACCAAAATTGCCGTTCGAACTGGCTGTAGGCACGGCCCGCGGCGTTATAATACATCGCCCGCTGTACGATCATCCACCAAGACAGCATGGAGGCCAATACCAAACAGGCCATGACCAGTTGAACCAACACACTGGCGCTGCTGATGAGCGTCCATAGAGACATTTCGTCGTTCACAGATTCTTCCTTAAGGTTGTATTAGGGCTTGTCTCATGTCTACGGGCATGGCCGCCGGCTTCATAGCGCGATCTACACAGGCGATTTTAATCTCGCCAGCGCAGAGTTTTTGTTCGCCGCGATACACATCCTGCTGCATGATAATATAGCTACGCGCCACCTTGGTAGCGGTTGTTTTGACGTGCAATTCATCATCCAGCTGCGCCGGCGCATAGTAATTGACGTTGGCCGAAGCCACCACAAACATCATGTCGTTATTAAAAATAAACGCCTTATCGTAGCCGAGCGAACGCAGACTCTCTGTGCGCGCACGCTCCATAAATTTCAAATAGTTGACATAGTAGACAATGCCGCCTGCGTCGGTGTCTTCGATATAGACGCGCAACGGCCAAATAAATTCACTCATAAATCTAAATTCTTTTGTGCCACGCTACTGGTACCCGTTGGCACGATGCCAAAGTGCTCATACGCTCTAATAGTAGCCACCCGACCACGCGGCGTGCGCATCATAAAGCCCTGCTGAATCAAATACGGCTCGAGCACATCTTCGATGGTATCTCGCTCTTCGCTAATCGCTGCGGCCAAACTTTCCACCCCCACTGGGCCACCGTCGAACTTCTCGATCATGGCCAACAACAAGCGGCGATCCATGTGGTCAAAACCACTGGCATCCACGTTGAGCATATTGAGCGCTAAGTCGGCAATGTGACTGGTGACCACGCCATCACCTTTAACCTCGGCATAGTCCCGCACACGACGCAACAAGCGATTGGCGATACGCGGCGTGCCACGAGAGCGACGGGCAATTTCAGTGGCGCCAGAAACGTCTATTTGCAAGCCCAGAATGCGCGCCGAGCGCTCGACGATGGTAGAGAGGTCTTCCACATTATAGTATTCCAAGCGCTGCACAATGCCGAAGCGATCACGTAACGGCGAGGTTAACAAGCCCGCGCGGGTAGTCGCTCCTACCAAGGTAAATGGCGGCAAGTCTAATTTAATCGAACGCGCCGCTGGGCCTTCACCAATCATAATATCAAGCTGATAATCCTCCATCGCCGGATAGAGAATTTCTTCAACGTAGGGACTAAGGCGGTGGATTTCATCGATAAAAAGCACGTCGCCCTCTTCCAGGTTGGTCATCAAGGCGGCGAGATCACCCGCCTTTTCCAACACAGGGCCCGAGGTGGTTTTTAACTGCACCCCCATCTCGTTGGCGATGATATTTGCCAAGGTTGTTTTACCGAGCCCAGGCGGCCCAAAAATCAGCGTGTGATCGAGTGCCTCGTTACGCAGCTTGGCCGCTTGCATAAAAATCGACATCTGCTCGCGCACCGCCGGCTGGCCGGTGTAATCCTCCAGCAATTTGGGGCGAATGGCGCGATCGATGGCGTCTTCGTTGCGGGTTTCTGCCGGCGAAATTAGACGATCGGTTTCTATCATTTATTTACCATGGCTTTTAAAGCAGCGCGGATCATATCTTCGCTATTGTCGTAGTCACCGGGCAACTTGGCAATGGCTTTCGCCGCCTCGGCAGGTTTATAGCCAAGCGCCACCAGCGCGCTTTCCGCATCGGCCACTAATTGATTGGCGGACATTGCAGCTGGCACCGCTACGGCAGTCAGCGCCGACGGATCAGCCTGCCAATCTTTCAAACGGTCTTTCATTTCGATGATTAATCGTTCGGCGGTTTTCTTTCCTACCCCAGGTAGACGCACTAATGCGTCGCTATCACCGCGGTGTACGCTGGCAACAAACTCGTCAGCCTCGATACCCGACAAAATGGTCAGCGCTAATTTGGGGCCCACACCATTCACTTTTATCAGAGCACGAAACAGCGAACGCTCTTGTTTGTCATAAAAACCATAGAGTTGCTGGGCGTCTTCGCGCACCACAAAATGGGTATGTAACACAATCGGATCGCCTAAACCCGGCAAACGATAAAAGGTCGACATAGGAGCTAAAACCTCATAGCCGACACCATTCACGTCAAGCAACATTTCCGGTGCTTGCTTTTCTATCACAATACCTTTTAGACGTCCTATCACGACGATCTCCTAGCGAATGCGGCCGCGGCGCACAGATTTGGCGCCGGCCATTTTGATTAAACTGGCTTGCGTATTGACATGGCACAACGCGGCGGCAAGAGCATCAGCAGCATCAGCCTGTGGTAGGCCTGGTAATTTCAGCAGATTCTTCACCATATGCTGTACCTGCTCCTTATTTGCCGCCCCTGTACCTACCACGGCCTGTTTGATCTGCCGCGCGGAGTATTCTGATACTGGCAGGTCGTTATGCACTGCAGCCACAATAGCCGCCCCCCGCGCCTGGCCAAGTTTCAAGGCGGAAGCGGCGTTCTTTGCCATGAACACCTGCTCAATAGCAAATTCCTGCGGGCAGTAGCGCACTATAATGTCGCCAACATTATCGAAGATCAGTTTTAAGCGGTCGGCCAGTTCAATATCGGGGATGCGAATGCACCCACTCGCCACATACTCGGTCTTACCGGCGTAGTGATTCACCACACCGAACCCGGTAATCCGCGAGCCAGGGTCGATACCCAGTACTATTGCCATAACACCTGCGCCATTGAAAAAGTCATTCTGCCGCCGCCAGTCACAAATGTCTACGACAACTGTCCATTTATACAGCACACACCCAATTTATAAGTGAAATTATTTGGCCTCGTTGGGCAAAAATCGCCTTAATACACTAAGGTTACAAACATGCATTTACACCACTGGAAGAGTCATTTGCGCCAAATCACTATACTCATACTATTGCTGAATTCGATCTGGCTAGGCGCTCACGCTGAGTCAGTGGTGGAGTTCACACCCGAAGAGCGCGATTTTATCCGGCAGCACCGCAATACTGACATACCCTTTTTTTCGGTTTACAGCCGACGTTATGAGCCCGACGCGGTATTGGTCGATGCCTTTATCAACATCCTCAATCGCGATTCCGGTTTAACATTTAACGCGCGATATGACGATTGGCCGACAGCTTATGATCACGTTAGTCAAAAGGGTATGGCGGTAATTAGTCGCATAACTGACCTACCATCCCGTAAGGACACGTTTTTATTTACCGACAGTTACTTCGAACGCCCGCTTTTTTATCTAACCACAGAAGATACCACGTGCTGTGATGAAGAAAGCTTTATCGGTAAACCCATAGGCTCTATTGCAGACACCTACTTCAGCGAAGAATTTAAAGCCTTAGGTGCCATCGTTACCGACAAGCCCACGATCGAGACACTGCTTTATGAGCTCATAAGCGGTAGGTTTAAGGGTGTCATTGCCGACTGGTCCGACATGCACAGCCTTAGGCAAGAACTACAGGAAACCTTTCGCGACAAGCTCGTCGACAATATTATTATCCACGAAATTCCACGGCACATTTTTACTCCAAGCAGGCTAACCTTCGGGGTTAACAAAAATGACCCTCTGTTATTTTCGATTGTTAATAAGTATTTTCAGAAGCATCGACAATTTCTCACGTCAGTGGCTAAAAGTGCCAATGAGCGCCAGCAAGAGATGCTTTTTATCCCAGAAAGCGAAGCTGAGCGCCGCTTCATCGACCAATATCCCAACCCAACTATCTGCCTACCGTTCGACAGCCAGCCGATGATCACACGCACCTCTTCCGGTGAATTGGGCGCGAGCTATATAGGCAACATACTACACGAGCTGCAAAACCAACTGGGACTCATCTTCAATTTTAAAAACGTAGCCTTTGAAGACTACATCACCATGATGACCAATAACGAATGCCACGCTCTCCTCATGGCCGAACGTTTCGCCGACCAAATTGGTTTAGCCTCCACAACTACAGCCCTACTCGAAACCGAAATCGTGCTGCTAAGTAACCAACGTGATGTATATTACACACGTCCAGAGTTGATCCAAGACCTCAAGGTAGGGTCGGTGGCACGACTTCCAATTGAGGTTTTTAACATCCCCTTGGCTAAATCAACCGTCGAGCCAATAACCGCGTTGTTGAATAAGTTGCAAATGGGGGAATTAGACGCTCTAGCAATGATCCGCGAACAAGCGGGATATCTTGTCGCAACACATCCCGAAATGGGGCTGTCCGTGATAGCTAATTCAGGTGCAGCCTATCGTTTCGTGCTCAGTTCCCATCCTCGTTTTGCCACCGTCACCGATATTCTTGAGCGGGGTTTAAAAAAGATCTCTAGTGGTTATATGCGTCAGGAATATCGCAAGGCCATGTCGCTTGTTCAGGTGCGCCAAGTAGATAAAACGCCGCTCATTTGGCTGAGTGGCGCGTTAGCATGCGTGACCCTGATTGCCATAATTCTAGTGAGACGCAGCCGTCGTAAAGCCGATGAAAACGCCAAACTCGCCGCACTACAAAACGACTTCTTATCGAACATGTCGCACGAATTACGCACTCCGCTCCACGGCATATTCGGCGTATTGCAGCTGCTTGAACAGGAAAATCTGCCTCCCAACCTGAGAGAACTTGTCGGTGTTGGACTGAACTCTAGCCGCACCCTCTCACTACTAATTAACGACATCCTTGACTACGACAAACTCCATCAGGGCAAGATAGAACACAAACCAGCGACGACGAATATTCGCGAGGCACTGAATGGCATAAGAAAGTTACACAGTGCGCAAGCAAGCCAAAAAGCACTCTACCTCCAAATTAATGTCGAAGATAACGTGCCCGAGTGGCTCATGCTTGACTCAATGCGATTTGAACAGCTGTGCAACAACATCGTGAATAATGCCATTAAATTTACCGAACAAGGCGGATTAACAATAAATGTCCAGCATGACCAAAGCACTCTTAAAATAGCCTTTATTGACAGCGGAATCGGCATGCACAAAGACTTTCAGAACGAACTGTTTGAGCGCTTCACACAAGGACGCGACAATAAGACCAATACCTTCCGCGGGACAGGATTAGGCATGGCTATTTGTAAGGAACTTGCAATACTCATGGGAGGGCATATAGAGGTTGAAAGCACGCTTGGCTATGGATCAACGTTCACCGTCACTCTTCCTTCGACAAAAGCTGAACATGAACCCGCCCAACAAAATTACTTGCCCCTCCTAACAGGGCTGCAGGTACTCTTCTGTGACGATGAAAAGGACATCAGCAAGGTGAGCGCAGCCATGATGGATACATTCGACGTCGACTACACGCTCACCCAAAACGGTGTAGAGGCCTTAAACATGACCAAAAAGGAAGACTTTGATGTCATCCTTATGGATATCAACATGCCCGTCATGGGCGGCATCGAATTCCTTTCTGATTACCGTCGTCTGGGCGGTGAAACGCCAGTGGTCGCGTTTACTGCCAATGCCATGCCGGAAGATATTAAACACTACCAAAAGCTTGGCTTCGATAACGTACTTACCAAACCCATTGCGCTAGAAAATTTACACGCGGTGTTGATTCAATATACGAGCAAATAAAAAGGGTGCCGTAGCACCCTTATTCCAAACTAACTCGCTTAAGCCTGAGGCTTCTCGCGCAGACGAATGTGCAACTCGCGCAACTGCGACGAACCCACGGCACCGGGAGCGTCAGTCATAACACAAGCCGCGGTCTGCGTTTTGGGGAAGGCGATAACGTCGCGAATTGAGTGACTATTGGTCATCAACATGATCAGGCGGTCCAAACCGAAGGCCAAGCCACCGTGTGGCGGCGCACCGTATTTCAACGCGTCTAATAAGAAACCAAACTTCTCACGTTGCTCTTCCTCGTTAATGCCGAGAATATTAAATACCGCCTGCTGCATGTTTTGGTCGTGAATACGAATAGAACCACCGCCAAGCTCAGTACCATTCAGCACCATGTCATAGGCACGAGACAGGGCTTCTGCTGGGTTAGCCAGCAGTTCTTCTGGGCGGCACGAAGGCGCGGTGAAGGGGTGGTGCAACGGCGTCAGACCGCCCTCGATTTCCTCGAACATGGGGAAGTCCACTACCCACAGCGGCGCCCATTCGCAAGTAAACAAGTTCAGGTCAGCGCCCAGCTTACAGCGCAATGCGCCCAACGCTTCAGTGACCACTTTATGGCTGTCGGCACCAAAGAAGATCAAGTCGCCATTGTTCGCGGCAACGCGCTCGAGGATGGCCGCGCGCACATCGTTGGGCAGAAACTTAACGATGGGGGATTGTAGACCGTTTTCCAGATCAGACTTATCGTTAACTTTGATGTAGGCCAAACCTTTGGCACCGTAGATCGATACATATTTGGTGTAATCATCGATTTGCTTGCGGCTCAGCAGGTCATTACCACCGGGCACTTTCAGCGCAGTCACGCGACCTTTAGGGTCGTTAGCAGGACCAGAGAAGACTTTGAAATCCACCTCGGCCATCAGGTCTTTAATATCTTCCAATACCAAGGGGATACGAAGATCGGGCTTATCCGAACCGTATTTGGCAATCGCCTCGCTGTAAGGCATACGAGGGAAATCACCAAGATCCACAGACATCATGTCGTTAAACAGATGGCGGATCATGCGCTCGGTGATCGACATGATGTCATCTTCGTTTAAGAAAGATGTCTCGATATCGATCTGGGTAAATTCGGGCTGACGATCAGCACGCAGGTCTTCGTCGCGGAAGCACTTAGCAATTTGGTAGTAGCGATCAAAACCCGACACCATTAGCAACTGCTTAAACAACTGGGGCGACTGCGGCAGCGCGAAGAACTTACCGTCATGAGTACGCGAA
Source organism: Cellvibrionales bacterium (assembly GCA_024639455.1). Lineage (GTDB taxonomy): Bacteria > Pseudomonadota > Gammaproteobacteria > Pseudomonadales > JAHEIH01 > JAHEIH01. The sequence continues at coordinate 143,692 of JAHEIH010000004.1, read as the reverse complement.
GGCACCAAGTAGTCACGCGCCCCTTCGGGGGTTGCGCGCGTCAAAATAGGCGTTTCGATATCGATGAAACCTTCGTCGTCCATGAAGTTTCGGATAAAGGTTGTGACCTTCGAGCGGAAACGTAGGTTGTGTTGCATTTCCTGGCGACGAAGATCGATGTAGCGGTAGTGCAGACGCACATCTTCGCCGACATGAATGTGGCCGTCCAATTGAAAAGGAGGTGTTTCGGCGTTGTTCAGAATTTCCAGTGTCGTGCCGTAAACTTCGACTTCTCCAGTGGCCATATTGGGATTCACCGTCGCGGCCGAACGGGCGCGTACTTTGCCCACCACTTTAAGTACGTATTCACTGCGGACTTTATCGGCGCGAGCAAAGTCTTCTGCACTATCGGGGTCGAAGACCACCTGCACGATACCGTCTCGATCGCGTAGGTCCAGGAAGATAACGCCACCGTGATCGCGGCGGCGGTCTACCCAACCGCACAGAGTAATTTCTTGGTCGATGTTAGCGCTCGTCACAGCACCGCAGTAAATACTTCTCATGTTTTTATCCTATCAGGAGTTACGCATCACCCGACGACGATGAGCCGCCGCCAGCGATATTCTTTTTCGAACCGGTCTTAAAATCGGTCTCGTACCAGCCGCCGCCCTTGAGGCGGAATCCGGCCGCTGAAATCATTTTTTTCAAGTGTGGTTTTCCGCAATTGGGACATTCCACTAATGGCTCGTCGCTAATTTTTTGGATTGCTTCGAGGTCGTGACCACAAGCCAGACATTGGTATTCATAGATCGGCATATGCTTTCTCTCCTGCGCCGTGACAACAAAGAAATAAATGGGCCCAAACAGCGTGCATTAAAAACGCGCGATTATAACGCAAAAGCGCTGCGGGGGGCTATTTATGTGTGTCTATTTCTAAGAATTCAAGGGATAACAAGGGGCTTAACAAATACCGTTGTACAACAATACTTCAACAGGTTCGCCACGCTGCAACGTTTGGCCGGCCGGAATCCGCGCAAGTGCGTTACCCCAACTGGCCGCTTTAAGCGCACCTGAACTCTGATTGGGATAGGCCACCGCGCGCCATTGCCCTTCGACCTGGATCAACTTTACACGCAAAAATTCTTCTCTCTTCCCCGCCTTGGGTACATCAAAATCCGCTTCCACCGTTAACATTAACGGCACGTCCACATCTGCCCCCGCCAGTTTTTGCAGCAGCGGTCTCGCCACCAGCAGGGCGGTGACAAAAGAAGAACTAGGGTTACCCGGCAAGCCGAGGAATGGCGTACGATTGACACGTCCAAAAGCCACTGGCTTTCCTGGTTTGATGGCAATCGTCCACATCGACAGGTCCCCTTGCAAGGTCACCGCGGCTTTAACGTGATCTTCTTCGCCCACGGAGACACCACCGGACGTGATAATAAAATCACACTGCTCCGCGGCATCGGCAAGTGCTTGCTCAACGACAGGAAGGCTATCGGAAACATTGCCAAAGTCGATAACCTCAAAGCCCCACCCACGCAACAAGGCACCCAAGGTATAGCTGTTGGTATTGTAGATTTGACCTGCCTTGAGGGGTTGCCCGGGCTGAGCCAATTCATCACCAGTACTCAACAGCGCCACCCTTGGGGTGCGCATCACGTCAGCGCTATGCATGCCCATTGACGCAAGCAGGCCAATATCTTGGGCGCGCAATTTTGACCCCCTCCCCAACACGCCTTCGCCCGCTGTAATATCGTGACCGGCACGGCGAATGTTGTCGCCGAATTGGGGGCGGATTTCAATCATGACACCGCCCTCAACGCGATGGGTATTTTCCTGCATCACAACCGCTTCAGCACCTTTAGGAATAGGTGCTCCGGTAAAGATGCGAGCAGCTGTTCCCTCTTGCAGCGGGGCGGCCACATCTCCGGCTACAATACGCTGACTTATCGGAAGAATTGCCCCTTCGGTGAGTTCCAACATGCGCACCGCATAACCGTCCATCGCACTGTTATCCATTTGCGGCACGTTGGCTGGCGCATAAATATCATTAGCGAGGATTCGTCCGTGCAAATGTTCAAGGCGTAAACGTTCGCTTTCACGAAGAGGATTGATCAAGTCGAGCATTTGACGCAGCGCGTCTTTTAATGAGGTCAATGCCATTAGAGGTTTTTCTCGCGGCGCTTACTAAGCACACCGACAAAGTTACATGGTTTGTGGCGCGAGTCTAACTGGTCTCGCAGGATACCTTCCCAAGCCAATCGACAAGCACCCGTCGAACCTGGCACGCAGAAGATGGCTTTATTATTAGCAATACCGGCTAGCGCGCGTGACTGAATTGTCGACGTGCCGATATCAGCGATCGACAGGTAGCGAAACATTTCGCCAAAACCTTCGATGTGCTTATCAAACAACGGAGCCAGCGCCTCTGGCGTTGAGTCACGCCCGCCGAAACCGGTACCGCCCGTGGTAATAATCATGTCGATCTCAGGGTCTACGATCCAAGCCGACACCTTGGCACGCAGAAGGTAGACGTCGTCGATCACGATCTCGTGCGCGGTGACGTTATGACCAGTCTCGCGAAGCGCGTCGACCAGAAACTTACCCGAGGTATCCGTCTCAGGGGTGCGCGTGTCCGACACAGTCAGTACGGCGGCGCGAATGAATGTCTGCCCATCGCTCATGGCTAGTAATCCTTAAGACTAAAAAATTGTTTCACATCAGCGGCCAAGGCAGAACGCCACGGGCGCTGTTTAATTCCAAAATCACTTAATATGCGATGACAACTAAGCGATGCACCCACCACAAAGCTGTCACGACGCGCGCGTTTTATTTCGACCCGCTGCTCATTCACTTGTACGTATTGATAAATCATATCCCTTAGCGACGAACTAAACTCGTAGGGCGTTGCCATCATGCCAGAGCAATAGTGATAAAGCCCGCGACCAGGGGCGCCAACTTGCACCTGCTCCGCCATCGCCACCACAACACGCGCCACCTCTTCGGCGCAGGAAACAGCAAATTTGTAGTCGTCTCTAAAACGCATTGTTCCACCCAAGAGGCTGAGTTCGTACATTTTTTTGAATATGGCCCCTTCGTTGCCAAACAAATTACACACTCGCAACACGATACCGAAGTCGCCCATGCTCATGACGCGCTGCTCAGCGGTCATCAGGTACTCACCTAACGAATTGCCTGGTGCCATGGGGGTCGATTCATCGAATAGTATTCCCGGCTCATTTGGCAAGACCTGAGAAAGCGAAGCGTGCAGCATGACACGCTTGGTATCAAAGCAGAACTGGGCAATTTGGCGGAATAGATTGCGCGATTGGGCGCTGACGGTGCCGGTTTTATAGAATTCATCTAGGTGCATAGTGTTCACCACGAAGCGACACTCTACCTGTTCCAATAACTGGGCATAAGATAGCCAATCTTCGTGAATCGGACCAGTATCGATCACCACTGGTTCATGCTGACGCTGGCGAAGCTGTCTGACCACCGCCAGACCCAACATTGTCTCTGCTCCGAGCACCGCAATTTTCACGTTTGTTCCTCTAGTATTTTTAGAAGCGAAAGCGTATCACTTAGCCCCCAATAAGCAAACCGCCAAATCCCAAAACCGATAAATTGTTCGCCAATGTCACATCGGCATTACTACACGATGAACGGTGTGACAAAATCACGCCTATGATAATCTAACGACGTTTTTCACACTCAACGTATTGGAGTATTACGTGGCAATTTTAATTAACAACGACGGTGACTGTAGCCAAGAGTGGGCGAACCATCTTCAACCACATTTGCCCGAATACACACTGTATTGCTATGAGCAGCTCAGCAATACTGACGCCATCGTTGAAGACATTGAATACGCCCTGGTGTGGAACCACCCTGCCGGAGACCTACGGCGCTACCCCAATTTAAAAGCCATTTTAATTTTGGGTGCCGGCACAGAACATATAGATCATGACAGCACCGTACCTCAAGTTCCCATTGTGCGCCTGATCGACCCTGAAATGTCGCGTGACATGGCTCAATACGCGCTCTATTGGGTGATGAATACGCAGCGCCACTACGACACCTATCGCCAGCAGCAATTACAACACCGCTGGCAGCGCTATCCCGCTGCGGCGGCGGGCGATATCAACGTATTAATCGTAGGTATGGGCGAGATCGGCACAACCATTGCCGAAATATTTCAATGGAATGGTTTTGTCGTCACGGGCTGGAATCGCCGCCCCAAGGAAGTCACTGATATCGACTGTCGATTTGGTTTTGATACCTTAGAGCCCGCCCTGAGTGAAGCGGATGCTGTGGTACTTTGCCTGCCTAAAAATGCGCACACAATAGGCTTTATTAACCGTCAGCGGCTAGCGAAAATGAAGCCAAATGCCACCCTTATCAACGTTGGTAGGGGGGCAGTCATCGACGACGACGCACTTCGCGAAGCACTAGATAATGAGACGCTTGATCGAGCCGTGCTTGATGTTTACAGCGAAGAACCCCTACCTTCTGCCGCGTGGTATTGGCAACACCCTAAGGTTACCGTGACGCCGCATATGTCGGGCGCCACCTATCCCCGCTCGGCAGCCAAGGTCATCGCGGCCAACATCCGCCGGATTGAAAGGGGTGAGACCCCCTATCCTATTCACCCCCACCCCGCCCATATCAAGAACTAGGCGCTATCGCCTTGTAGGTCGTAACGCTTTGACTACATTGTTCTTTTGCGGAATGGACTCTTGTTGCAGTGATTTTATCAACCCGATGACGGCTAAAATCACGATGACGGAAAACGGCAAGGCAGCGGCAATGGACGCCGTCTGCAAGGCTTTTAAGCCCCCCGCCATTAACAGGGCTGCTGCGACGCCACCGACCGCCACACCCCAGAAAATACGGTAGCGCGCAGGTGGGTTTTCATTCCCCATAGAAAGCAAGGTACAAATAACCAGCGTGGCAGAATCCGCCGACGTCACAAAGTACGTCAGCAGCATCAAGGTACAAATCCCAGAGATAATCAGGGTTAACGCTTGGCCGTTATCCATCAGTTCTATAGTGGTAAACAACGCCATGGTGGTATCGTTATTGACCGCCTCCACAACACCACCGCCACCAAACAACTGAATGAACATCGCGGTATCACCAAAAATAGTTATCCACAGCGTGGCCAGCAAGGTTGGCGCAATCAACACGCCGCTGACAAATTCTCGAATAGTACGCCCTTTGGAAATTCTCGCGATAAAGATACCGCAGAAGGGTGACCATGCAATCCACCACCCCCAGTAAAACATGGTCCACCAGCCTTGCCACTGGCCTGCCGGATCAGGGTCAACCCAAAACCCAAGTTCAACCACATTGACAAGATAGTCGGTAATATTGGCAAACATCGATTGGAACAAATAAAGGGTCGGTCCGAACACCACAAAGAGTAACAGCACCAATATCGTCAAGTGCATATTAAGCTCACTAAGGATTCGAATGCCTTTCTGCAGCCCGCTCAATACCGAGATCGTCGCCAACACAGACAACACAAAAATCAAAATCACCTGTGTAGCGATAGATACTTCTGCCCCAAACAAATACGACATACCCGTATTTATCTGCTGCGCGCCTAGCCCGAGCGATGTCGCAATTCCAAACACCGTCGCGAACACGGCTAACAAATCGGCCGCGTGGCCTATAGGCCCATAAATACGGCGACCAAATTGGGGATAGAGCGCCGATCTGATCGCCAGCGGCAGTCCTTTTCGATAGGAAAAATAGGCCAGGGTGAGACCTATCACCGCATACAGCGCCCAACCATGTAGCCCCCAATGGAATATGGATATGCGCATAGCGACCTGGGCCGCTTCTACCGTTTGTGCCTGCGTTTGAGCAATTAATGGGTTACTTTGAAAATGCTGGATAGGCTCGGCTATGCTCCAGAACAAAATACCAATACCAATACCCGCCCCAAATAACATGGCGAACCATGAGTAAAACCCAAATTCAGGGCGATCAGTATCGGCCCCTAAACGGAGGCGGCCAAACCGACTGAAGATTAACCAAATGGCAAAAAACAGCATAAAACTCATTAGCCCTATGTAGTACCAAGCTAAGTGAGTTGTAATGTAATTCTGTGCCGCGGTGTACAGCGCATTGGCTGTAGTGGGTTCGACCGTCGTAAAAAGGACAAAGGCCAGCACCAAAAAGCCTGAGCCGAGAGCCATGACCGGGTGCACCCCAGCCAATAAACCTGAGGCGGGTAATTGATTGTTATTATTGTTCATACTATGCACTCTGCACTCATCGAGGTGCCATAACGAGACTTTCAGTCGTTCAGTAATAAAAAACCCAGCATTCGCTGGGTTTCAGTAACGCTGCACTAGAACGGAATATCGTCGTCGAAATCGTCAAACCCGCCACCCTGTTGAGGAGCATTGCCCTGCTGGAATCCACCCTGTTGAGGTGCGCCACCCTGTTGGAATCCACCTTGTTGCGGCTGTTGGTAGCCACCCTGCTGGGGCTGGCCGCCACCTTGGTGGTAAGTATTTTGCGCCTGGGCGGGGTTGTTAGGCTGGTAGCTACCGCCCCCCATGTTGTCGCCACGCGAGTCGAGCATCTGCATCTCGTTGGCGACAATTTCAGTGGTGTAGCGGTCTTGGCCACTTTGGTCCTGCCACTTGCGGGTGCGTAACGAACCTTCAACATAAACTTTTGAGCCTTTGCGGAGGTATTCGCCGGCGATTTCAGCCAAGCGATTAAAGAATACGACGCGGTGCCACTCGGTACGCTCTTGGCGCTGACCAGACGACTTGTCAGTCCAGCTTTCAGAGGTTGCTATCGAGATGTTTGTGACAGCACTGCCCGAGGGCATTGCTTTTGTTTCGGGGTCTTGGCCAACGTTGCCAACCAAAATCACTTTATTAATACCACGCGCCATGTAATTTCCTCTTACTCTTCTGTTGGGCTATCTAAGCTCAGTGTCGCACAATACGTTGTGCGACAAAAGCGTCCTGTTGACCAGTTAGACTAAATTTTCGATAGCCACTTCAGGGTCGACATCAGCATCATAATCAACACCAGCTATCCCAAACCCAAACAGGCGCAAAAACTCGTCCTTGTAGCCTTTAAAGTCGGTGGTTTGATAAAGATTATCTGTACTCACTTGCTCCCACGCTTTTTCCACGGCGTCTTGAATTTCGGGGCGCAGCTCTAATTGGTCGCGGCGCAAGCGCTTGGCGTCATCCATTTCTGGCGAAGGGTCGCAAATCAAGTTAAACAAGCCACGCACCTGCTCGATACAACCTTCGTGGCTGCCATCGGCTTTCATAACTTTAAACAACAGCGACAGATACAGGGGCATAATTGGGATCGCCGAGCTCGCTTGAGTGACAACCGCTTTGAGTACCGAGACGTAAGCCTTGCCACCCAGATCTTGTAACAAGTCGTTGATTTGTACGCTGCGCGTATCCAGATCTTTCTTAGCGGCACCAATGGTGCCGTCCCAGTAAATATCCCAGGTCACGCGGTCGCCCAGGTAGGTGTATGCAGTGGTCACACAGCCTTCCGCCAGCACACCGGCGTCTTTCAGTGCCTCCATCCACATCAACCAATCTTCACCACCCATCACCGCCACAGTGTTGCTGATGTCGTCTTCGGTCGCTGGCTCCAACGTCACTTCGTCAATCAATTCTTTGTCCGTGTTAATACCGCGCTGTGTCACAGACTTACCAATGGGCTTGAGGCAAGAATTGTGGGTTTCACCGGTCACGGGATGAGTACGGCGAGGCGCCGCCAAGCTGTATACCACCATGTCAACTTGACCCAGGTCTTGTTTGATCAAGTCGATAGTCTGAGCCTTAATCTCGTTTGAGAAGGCGTCACCGTTGATGCTCTTGGCGTACAGGCCTTCCTCAGCGGCCACTTTTTGGAACGCGGCCGAGTTGTACCAACCCGCGCTCGCGGTGCGCTTACCGGCAGCGGGTTTTTCGAAGAAAATACCGATGGTGGCAGCCCCCGAACCGAAGGCAGCACTAATGCGAGATGCCAAACCGTAGCCAGTCGATGCACCGATCACCAACACTTTTTTGGGACCATTGGCTACGGGGCCCTGCTGTTTGACGTAAGCGACTTGCTCACGCACGTTCGCTTCGCAACCAACGGGGTGCGAGGTAGTGCACATGAAACCACGAACTTTGGGCTGAATGACCATGCGATAAATCCTTATCTGATGATAAATTGTGGGAACCATTATACGCACTGCGAGGCGCGATTTCACCCACCACTGACAAAAATGCCTTGTGCGCGGCGACACCCTGAAAGGTTTCCGGTAAAATGGTGTTTTTTTAAGCGAGAGACGCGCGTGACCGACACTACTACCGAGCCCACCCAAGCCACTTTTGCCGAGTTAGGCTTGGACGATAGACTATTGCGCGCGCTGGCTGAAATGGGCATCGAAAGCCCGACCAATGTGCAGACGCAGACCATCCCTCTCGCCCTGGACGGTGGCGACCTGCAAGTGAGCGCGGAGACCGGCAGTGGCAAGACAGCCGCCTTTCTTTTACCTTTATTGCAGCAATTCCTAAATAGCCAACAACGCCCGGCCGGCACCCAAATGCTGGTGCTGACACCTACCCGTGAATTGGCTCGCCAGATCAACAAAGAAGGCGAGAAGTTCGCTCGTTTCACTTCAATCAAAGTCGCGGCACTCACTGGCGGCCAAGAAATGAAATATCAAGCCGCCCTGCTGCGCCGCGACCCGGAGATTGTGGTGGCCACCCCTGGGCGTGTCGTTGACCATATTAAAGCGAAGAATATCGATTTAAGCGCTTTGGCATGCTTGGTATTCGATGAAGCCGATCGTATGTTCGATATGGGCTTCGCGGAAGACCTTAACGCTATTCTTGAGCAACTGCCTAGCGAACGCCAAACCATGCTGTTTTCGGCCACATTAAACCACTTAAAGGTGGCCAGTTTTGCGCGCCGAGCCTTAAATGAACCGCGCCAATTGAGCATTAATCGCTCGGGGCTACCCGACAGTATCAAGCAGCAAATCGTGCTAGCCGACGACGAAAAACACAAAGACAAACTCACCGCCAAGCTGCTCAACGACGAGCGCTATGAAAAGGCCATTGTCTTTACCAACACCCGCGCCAAGGCCAGCAAGCTAGAGGCCTATTTGCGCTACACCGGCCTTCGTTGCGGCGTGATTCACAGCGAATTTAGCCAAGACGAACGTCTGCGCGTGCTCAATCTGTTGCGCGATGGTCGCATCGATATCCTGGTGGCGACCGACGTAGCGGCGCGAGGCATCGACGTCGACGGTGTGGATCTGGTCATCAACTACGACATGACTCGCAAGGGCGACGAACACGTTCATCGTACCGGCCGTACCGGTCGTGCAGGCAAGCAGGGCACCGCCATCTCATTGGTCACTGCCACTGAGTGGAACTTGATGCACGGCATCGAACGCTACCTCAAACTAAAATTTGAACAGCGCAAAGTCCCAGGGCTAGAAGGCGTTTTTAAAGGTCCCAAGAAGTTGAAAGCCTCCGGTAAGGCGGCAGGAAGCAAGAAGAAGAAAGACAAGAATGCCTCACCCAAAGGGGCTGCCAAAAAAGCTAAGCCGAAGAAACCCGCTAATAAAGGCGTGTTTCAGGTATCAGACGATGGCCTGGCGCCGTTAAAACGCCGCTAAGCCAGTTGGCGCATCAATAGGCCGTACTCGGCACCCACATCGGCGGGCACAGGCATCACAACCTCGTGCCCGGACCCTGGCGCCACATCGATAGCGTGACCTTTAGCGTTGTGCAATTCACCCAGCTTGAAGCTGACATTGCCCTGCGGAGTCATCAACTCAAGGTTGTCGCCCAGACCAAACTTGTTCTTTACGTCAATCACCACGCCACCGTCGCGGCGACCAATCACTTCGCCCACGAATTGTTGATGGTCAGACACCGACACACCGCGCTCGTAGTTTTGCAGATCCTGTGGCGCGTGACGGCGATAAAAACCCTCGGTATAACCACGGTTGGCCAAGCTTTCCAATTGGCGCATCAGATCCCAATCAAACGCTTTTCCAGTGAGTGCGTCATCGATGGCGCGTCGGTAGACCTGTGCGGTACGCGCCACATAAAAGTGCGATTTGGTTCGACCCTCAATTTTTAGTGAATCGATCCCCATGTCCACCAAAGCTTTGACATGCTGCACAGCACGCAAGTCCTTAGAGTTCATAATATAGGTGCCGTGCTCATCTTCCCACGCCGGCATCAACTCCCCCGGGCGGGTTTTCTCTTCTAGCAAGAAAATTTTGCCTTCGGCGGGCTTGCCCTGTGCGGCGGGGTCAAAGTCCTCCACCACCTTAGCGGGGATAATATCGCCCTCGTGGGTTTGCGTGGCCTCGGCGGTCTTGTAATCCCAGCGGCAAGTATTGGTGCAAGTGCCCTGATTGGGATCACGCTTGGACATATACCCCGACAACAAGCAACGACCGCTATAGGCGATACACAGCGCACCGTGGACGAACACTTCTAGCTCGATATCCGGGCATTCTTGACGAATCTCTGCCACCTCATCCAGCGACAGTTCGCGCGACAAAATAATGCGCGTCAGGCCCATTTGCTTCCAGAATTTAACCGACGCGAAGTTGACCGCATTGGCCTGCACCGACAGGTGTACTGGCATATCGGGCCAAGCTTCACGCACCATCATAATCAGACCAGGGTCAGACATTATCAACGCATCGGGACTCATCTCGATCACCGGCTTCATGTCGTCAATATAGGTGCGAACCTTGACGTTGTGCGGCGCAATATTCGAGGCGATGTAGACTTTTTTACCTATGCCGTGGGCTTCCTCAATCGCACCAGCGATGACATCGTGGCGGCTAAATTCGTTTTCTCGAACCCGAAGACTGTAGCGTGGCTGCCCCAAGTACACCGCATCGGCACCGTAGGCATACGCATAGCGCATCGACTTGAGCGAACCGGCGGGAGAAAGCAACTCTGTCTTCATGGAGCAAACACTCTGATCTGATCAAAAGGGCGAGCATTATAGCGCAAGGTTAGTGATTTTTTAATCGTCGTCATTTAACTCGTTGCTTTTACCCAAGCAGTGCTAATTTGCTGCCAACCATGGAGGAAGCTATGAAACCATTCAAACATCTCGCACTTTACAGCGCACTGCTCGTTGGCATCAGCGCATGTAGTCATGGACCAGCCTATGATATCGCCGCCGAATCGGCAAAAGCCAATCAAATGTTCGACGACATGTACATGGAACACGTCATGCGCAGCCCCAACTGGCAATCGTTCTTAGGCATAAAAGACAACCAAGACAAATGGTCAAATATTGATGACGCCGAAGCACTGGCTTCGGTAGAACTGAGCAAGGCGCAATTGGCCAAGGTCAAAACCCAGATCAACCCCGCCCACTTAGATGAACAAACCCAGCTAAGTTACCGTCTCTTTCTAGAGCGCTGGCAAGATGACATCGACAGCCTAAAGTGGCGCGATCATGCTTACCCCATCACTCAAATGCGCGGCACCCATACTAGCGTCGCCACCATGCTAATCAACCAGCATTCAATCAGCAGCCTCGATGATGCACAGGATTACATCGCTCGCCTCAAGGCAATCCCCAATCTTTTCGCCCAGTTACAAGACATTTTGGTGAAACGAGCTGACAAAGGGGTTATCACCCCCAAATTTACCTGGCCTGAAATGATCAGTGCCTCAAGCAATATCATCACCGGCGCGCCCTTTGACGATGGCGAGGCCTCGACCATTTGGGCTGACTTCAACAAAAAGGTCGCCAAACTTGATACCGACGCAGACACCAAAAAGCAGTTATTGGACGATGCCAAAGCGGCGCTGTTAAACAGCGTCAAACCCGCTTACGACCGCCTCATTGCGCTGATGCAGGATCTGGAGACCCGCGCCACGAATGACGACGGGGCGTGGAAACTCCCCGACGGCGAGGCCTATTACCAACACCGCCTAGAAAGTATTACCACCACCAAACTGACCGCGCAGGAAATCCACGATATTGGTCTAGCCGAAGTAAACCGCATCCACGATGACATGCGCGCCATTATGAAGCAGGTTGGCTTTGCAGGCTCGCTGCAGGAATTTTTTGAGTTCATGCGGGTTGACCCACAGTTCTACTACCCCGATACCGAGGAGGGTCGTCAGCGTTATCTCGACGAAGCAACGGCACTAATCGACAACATGAAAGGCCGTCTCGACGAGTTGTTCTACACCAAACCCAAAGCTGATCTGGTCGTTAAAGCAGTGGAGCCCTTCCGCGAAAAATCCGCCGGCAAAGCCTTCTATCAACGCCCAGCCCCCGATGGCAGCCGCCCAGGCATGTACTACGCCAACCTGTATAAGATGTCGAGTATGCCCACCTATCAAATGGAGGCGCTGGCTTATCACGAGGGCATTCCGGGTCACCACATGCAACTGGCTATTTCACAAGAACTGGATGGGCTGCCTCGCTTCCGCCGCTTTGGTAGCGCAACGGCCTACACGGAAGGCTGGGGGCTTTACTCGGAGTTCGTACCCAAAGAAATGGGGATGTACGACGATCCCTACTCTGACTTTGGTCGTTTAGCCATGGAGCTGTGGCGTGCCTGCCGCTTGGTGGTCGATACGGGCATTCACCAATTGCGCTGGACTCGCCAAGAAGCGATCGACTACTTGGTGGAAAACACGCCCAACCCCGTGGCTGACGCTGAAAAAGCTATTGGCCGCTACATTGTGTGGCCAGGGCAAGCGACCGCTTACAAAATTGGCATGTTGAAGATCATCGAACTGCGCGAAAAATCACGCGACGCCTTGGGCGAGAATTTCGACATCCGCGGCTACCACGACGTGATCCTACGCAATGGCCCACTGCCTTTATCAATGCTTGAAGAGGAAGTCGATAAGTGGATTGCTAAGCAGCGCTTATAGCACACATTTTGCACCCTGCCTCGCCAGAGGCAGGTCATTGTCAGTTTTCAGGATTCGTTCATAAAAGCCTGATATTATTCAGCGCTATTACTGAATATCGTTGCTAAGGATTGAACATGAGCACCATGCAAACCAGTCAAAAATTTCGTACTTACCACCGTCTGTTAGGGTTTTTTCTAGCAGGTATTATGGCGGTATACGCCGTCAGCGGCACAATTTTGATTTTCCGTAAAACAGACTTTTTAAAATACGAACAGTTGGTAGAGCGCCAATTGCCGCCTTCACTTCGCGCTGACCAACTGCAAGGTCAATTGCGCGTTCCTTCACTGGACATCACCAATGAAACCGCCACTCGCATAGAGTTCAGCGACGGTAATTACGACCGCGAAACGGGCTTAGCAACATTGACCATAAAGGATTATCCCGCGGCGATTGGCAAGCTGATCAAACTGCACAAGGCCACCGACAAAAGCCCACTGTTCTACCTGAACATATTCTTCGGCGTGTCGCTGCTGTTCTTCGTAATTTCATCGTTTTTTATGTTTTTACCCAAGCTGCCCCAATTTAAGACGGGGATTAAGGTCGCTTTAGGCGGTGCTGCCTTTGCGATCGCCATCATTATGTTTGGTGGCTACTAAGCTGGCGTAGAACAACCTAAAAAACATGAAAAAAAACTTGTCAATTAGAAAAATCTAAATTAGATTTACTTCATGTTTGTGGCGCATGCTGCACCCTCCCAAGTCTGTATATTGTTACGCGGCCTCATGGCCGCGTTTTTTTTGCTTTCTTTTCAATTCTTAAGCTAACTCAAAGTGCCATTGCCGGGCTTCGCTAAAATATCGCTACCACTTATATTTTAGATTTTTCTAAATTAGAATTTAATGAAATAAATGAAGACCGTTAATATGCAACACGATGACATCCTAGATTACAGTCAGGAAGCTAGCGAATTGCTCAAAAGTATGGGTAACGCTCAACGGCTGCGCATACTGTGCATACTGTGCATACTGTGCATACTGTGCATACTGAACAAATCACCGCGTGCGCTAGCGGTCAATGAAATCAAAGAGCAACTCGACATCGGCCAGTCGGCGCTATCGCAAATCTCACGCCATTGCCCTTGAAGCGCGCGGCTTGATCCAGGCGTCGGCAGCACGCTTCGGCGCTAATGTAAAAGTCGTGGAAATGCCCCCGGGGCCACCGGTGCTGGCGCCCTTAGTGGCTGAAATTTATGGTATGAACTACGCCGGTCAACAACAAGTGGCTGAGCATGTTGCCAACGTGTTTAACGACACCGCCGATGTGGTCGATATAGACACCACCCTTGAAGCCGCGCAAACGCGCTGGACCATCGTGGTCGATCGCGACCGCGCCAACAGCCTCGGCCTCAATCAGGCGCGCATCATCAATGACATCCACACCGCCCTGCGTGGCTCAACCCTATCCTACCTGCACAACGACAACCGCAGCGAGCTCACCCCCATAGTCATTTCGCTGGCGTCTAGCGAAAAGTCAGATTTACTTGCTCTTCAGCAACTTCGCATACGCGGTAACAACGGGCAACTTATCCCTCTCGCACACGTTACCCGCGTGGTTGAAGAGCCTCGCCAACAAACCATCTACCACAAAGATCTTCAACCCGTGGTATACGTAATGGGGGATGTGGCCGGCGGCAGCGACAGCCCGCTGTACGGTTTGATTGATATTGCAGCGGCGCTAGACGCACCGCTGCCAGACGGCAGCGCGCTGCAAACATACTATATGGACCAGCCCGACAACCCATACCAATGGAGTATGAAATGGGACGGTGAATGGCAGGTGACCTTCGAGACCTTCCGCGACATGGGCATCGCCTTCTCGGTGGGCCTGATCATGATCTATCTATTGGTGGTGGCGCAGTTCCGCTCTTACAGTATTCCGCTGATCATCATGGCACCGATTCCGTTGACCATCATTGGCATCATGCCGGGCCACGCCCTGCTGGGTCAGCAGTTCACCGCGCCGTCGATGATCGGCATGATCGCGCTAGCCGGGATTATTGTGCGCAACTCAATTCTTTTGGTGGACTTCATCCAGCAGCAAATCAAGGCGGGGCATAGCATTCAGCAAGCCACCATCGACGCCGCTGCGGTGCGCTCACTGCCGATTGCCTTAACCGCTGTGGCAGCCATGATGGGCGGATTCTTCATCCTCGACGATCCCATTTTTGGCGGGCTGGCGGTGTCATTGATCTTCGGTTTGCTAGTATCTACCGTATTGACCTTGGTCGTAATACCGGTGGTGTATTACCATAATCACTACAAGCCTTTTGAGAAGTAGATTCTCATGCACTAAACTCTTGTCATCAACACAGGAGTAACATTATGGAAGAATTGTCCGTTGGCGCCATCAGCACCCTGGTTATCGCCGTATTTATTATCGTCACGCTTTTCAAAGGGGTGCATACCGTCGACCAATCGAACGAGTATGTGGTGGAACGTTTTGGCAAGTTCCGTACTACACTCACCGCAGGGATAAACATCGTCATCCCTTACATTGATCGGATCGCGCACAAGGTTAGTATTTTAGAGCGCCAACTACCGAGCTTTTATATTTCAGTCATTACCCGCGACAACGTTGAGGTCAACCTGGAGTCAACGGTGTTCTTTCGTATTATCGATCCCAGCAAATCGGTCTATCGTATTCGCAATGTCGACCAAGCGTTACAAACCACCGCTGAATCTATCGTGCGGTCGGCTGCAGGTAAACTCGATCTCGATGAACTGCAATCGTCACGCTCGCAAATGAACCAAGAAATTTTGGAGAACCTGCGTGGTGCCGCGGAGATCTGGGGCGTGGAAATTACCCGATCTGAAATTACCGACGTGCAAGTCGACGAGCAAACCAAGCAGGCCCAGCGCCAACAACTCAATGCCGAACGCGAACGCCGAGCCACCGTCGCGCGCGCCGAAGGTGAAAAGCGCTCGATCGAACTGCAAGCCGAGGCCAAACTATTCGAAGCGCAAAAACAAGCCGACGCCATTCGCGTCAAAGCCGACGCCGATGCATACGCGGTTGAAATCGCCGCCAAAGCGATCGCCGAACAGACCCGCTTGATTGCCGAGGCCATCAACAATAATGGACAGGCCGCGGTGCAGTATGACATTCTGCAAAAACAAGTCGGCGCCCTGACAACCATGGGTGCCAGCCCGAATAGTAAGACGTTGGTGGTGCCCACCGACGTCACCAAGACCTTGGGGGGTCTGGAAGTCATTAAGGATTTATTGAAATCATGATGGAATTTGGTTGGGAGCTTTGGCTGGTCATTGGCCTGGTATGTATTGCGCTAGATATGATCGCTGGACTGGAGTTTTTTGTATTGTCGTTTGGCCTTGGTGCCCTTGCCACTAGCGGACTCATTGCCAGCGATGTGAGCGACTTATTTGCTACCGGCCACTGGAAGGCTCAATTACTTAGCGCCAGTTTGATTGGGCTGGCGGTGGTCTTTCCCATCCGCAATGCCGTGAAAAAATCCATGCCCAAAGAGGATATCAACCACTACTAGCGTTGGTATTAGGGGGCCTTGGACGGCCAACCTGTGGGACCTGCAAGGCCCCAATAGTTTCATTTTGTCTATGAAAAGACTCTGAGCTATGCCGTTGCGCCTGGAGCGCAACCTCGCGGAGCGCGAGCGCAGCGAATCAAGCAAGATCACATCTTGCGCCAGATGAGCAAGGGACAATGTGAGGGACAGGATGTCCCGAACGATAGAAAAAGCCTCTCTCGGGCGTCCTGCCCTCCGCGGCATAATTACATCCATGTAAAAAACCCCGCGGTGCAGAGCACCGCGGGGCTTAAATAAGATCTAGATAATAATCTACTCGAAAGAGCGAATCAGGGTACTAATGGTCTCTTTCGCATCACCAAACAGCATGCGTGTATTGTCCTTGTAGAACAGAGGGTTTTCAATGCCCGCAAAGCCCGAAGCCATAGAACGTTTAAACACAAACACGGTACGCGCCTTGTCGACGTTGATCACTGGCATGCCGTAAATGGGCGAAGACTTCACTTCCCGTGCTGCGGGGTTCACCACGTCGTTCGCACCAATCACGATGGCCACGTCGACGTTTTCCATGCGGGGGTTGATCTCATCCATTTCCAGCAACTGGTCGTAACTCACGTCAGCTTCAGCCAACAGTACGTTCATGTGACCAGGCATACGACCCGCCACCGGGTGAATACCGTAGTTCACCTCGCAGCCGTTGCGCTCCAGCAATTCTTGCAGCTCTTTCACCACGTGTTGGGCTTGTGCTACCGCCATACCGTAACCGGGGATAACAGCCACAGAGCTCGCTGCTTCCAATACATAGAACGCATCATCGGCAGAGATAGGCTTAATTTCGCCTTCCACTTCAACCTTGTCGTTGCTTACGGCGCTAAAGCCAGAAAACAGTACGTGTGCCAGTGAGCGGTTCATCGCTTTACACATAATCTGGGTCAGAATAATACCCGAGGCACCCACCAGCGAACCGGCTACGATCAAGATGTTGTTGCTCACCGCGAAACCCGCCGCACACGCCGCCAAACCAGAGTAGGAGTTCAGCAACGAGATCACCACCGGCATGTCAGCACCACCGATGGGGATAACCGCCATAATGCCGAACAAGAACGACAAGCCAATGGCCGCATATAGCCACATATGGTTGCTAGGGTCGATACTAAACATGACACCACACGCGATCACTGCTAGCACCACCAACGCATTCACCACACGTTGACCGGCGAACATGATGGGGCGACCACTTATCTTCTCGCTCAGCTTGGCCCACGCCACCAACGAACCGGTAAAGGTGACACCGCCGATCAAGATCGACAAAAAGATGGTAATGGCCATGAACTCGCTACTGCCTGGTTCAATAGCCGCCCAACCGACGAACAGTGAGGCTAAACCACCAAACCCGTTAAACAGTGCCACCAATTCTGGCATGCCGGTCATCTCAACGCGCTTAGCCGCAAAAGCACCGATCAGCGAACCAACAACGATGCCAATGCCGATCATTTGGTAAGACATGATGCCCTTATCTGCCAAGGTCACCACGATGGCGATCAGCATCGCCAACGATGACAGCATATTGCCTTGGCGAGCCGTAGCCGGCGAACCCAAGCGCTTCAGACCAAGAATGAAAAGCACCGCCGCAACGACGTAGGCCATATTTATACCTAAGAGACCCATGACTTACTTCTCCCTCTTCTTGAACATGGCCAGCATGCGATCGGTCACCATGTAACCACCCACCACGTTAACCGTCGCGAGTACTACCGCGGTAAAACCCAACCATTCGACCATATCGCCCTTACCGTTACCGGCGTATACGATGGCGCCCACTACCGTGATACCAGAAATCGCGTTGGCGCCTGACATCAGTGGCGTGTGAAGCGTTGAAGGCACTTTATTGATCAATTCAAAGCCCAAAAAAACGGCCAGGATGAGTACAAAAGACAAGTAAACGGGGGTTAAATCAACCGCCCCTAAACCGAGCATTTCCATGATTAGGCCCCCGCTCTTACATTCTTAATAGTTTCGTTAACGATCTCGCCGCCGTGAGTAATAACACAGCCGGGCAAAATATCGTGGTCAAAGGTCAGCACGAACGAACCGGTCTCGTCATCCCAACTGTCGTCCAGCAGATTGAACAAGTTGGCGGCGTACATTTGACTGGCGTCGCGCGGGACGTCGTTGGCCCAGTTACCGGTACCCACAATTTTGACGCCATTGTCGGTGATCACCACTTCACCGGGCTTAGAACCCTCAACGTTACCGCCATTTTCAGCGGCCATATCGACAATAACAGAACCTGGTTTCATGGCAGCCACGGCATCTGCATTCACAATCACAGGGGGTTTACGACCGAACAATTGTGCCGTGGTAATGACCACATCAGATTCGGCGATCTCGGCCGCTTGGCCCTGCTTCTGGATCTCCATCTGCTCAGGGGTCAGAGCCACGGCGTAACCATCTTTGGTTTGGCCAGTCTCACCCAACTCGATATCGAGAAATTTTGCACCTAACGATTGCACTTGCTCGGCCACCACCGCACGCGTATCAAAACCGGTAACACGAGCCCCCAACCGTTTGGCGGTAGCAATGGCTTGCAGGCCTGCCACACCCACACCAATAATGAATAATTTGGCGGGCTTTAAAGTACCAGCGGGTGTCATCATCATGGGCAAAATACGGTCGAGGTATTCGGCCGCTTTAATGACCATTACATAGCCGGCCAAGTTCGCTTGCGAACTCAGGGCGTCCATTTTTTGACTGCGCGTAGAACGTGGAATCATTTCCATACTAATCGAGGTCACGCCTTGCGCCGCCATGGCGTCAATCAACGCGTGCTCATTGAACGGATCCAAGAAGCTAATATGAATGCAGCCGCTCTTGAGTTGTTTCACTTCCTCAAGGGAAGGTTTGTGCAGTCGCAGCACAATGTCTGATCGGCCGAAGATATCGGCGCGGTCGCTGCTGTCAAACACCGACGCACCTGCGTCGATATAGTCTTTGTCGTGGTAACCCGCACCGGCACCCGCACCGCTTTCCACAGCGATCTCGGCACCTTTACGGATCAACTTTTTGGCCACATCAGGGATCGTAGCGACACGATTCTCCCCAGCCGAAGTTTCCTTGGGTACGCAAATTAGCATGCTTATAACTCAACTCGTTTAAAATGTTTTTGCAATTTTATCCCTGCAAAGGCAGGAAAGATTTTATTTTTGTATTACTTTAGAAAAGCCTAATTTATCAGAAAATTAGAATGTTTCACACTTAAAGGCTCGTATTCTTAGAAATGTCCATATTCACACCAATAATATTGCCCTAGATACTTTCCGAAACGTCCATTCAGATGACACTTTCGATCTCAACTTAATTTTCTTAATTGATCTCATAACAATCACATCTCACAAAATCGCTGTTAAAATGACCATCTTAATCGATTAATCTTGAGGTTTTATAAGATGAAATTAGCCGACATCAAACGCGAGTGGTGGAAAGAAGCCATTGTTTACCAAATCTATCCTCGCAGCTTCCAAGACAGTAACGGTGATGGCATTGGTGACCTGCGAGGCATTATTAACCGTCTCGACTATATCGCTAGCCTAGGTGTCCAGGTCGTTTGGCTAAACCCTATTTACTCGTCTCCCAATGACGACAACGGCTATGACATTTCAGACTATCGCAACATCATGGCTGAATTTGGCACTATGGAAGACTTTGAAGAACTGTTGGCCGGCTTCCATGCTCGTGGTATCAAAGTGGTTATGGATTTGGTGGTTAATCACACCTCTGATGAGCACGAGTGGTTCAAGCAATCGCGCAGCTCGCGCGACAATCCCTACCGCGATTACTACCATTGGTGGCCCGCTGAAAAAGGCACACCACCGCGTCGCTGGAGCTACTTCGATGAAGAAGCCAATGCCTGGCGCTACGACGAACAAACCGACGCCTATTACTTACATTACTTTGCCCGCAAACAACCAGATTTAAATTGGGAAAACCCCAAACTGCGCGCCGAAATCTACGACATGATGCACTATTGGTTCAAAAACGGCATCGACGGCTTCCGCATGGACGTCATCACCTTCATCTCTAAGCACGAAGACTGGCCGGACTTTGGTGATGAAAACCAAGGCTCAAAAATGATCGATCGCTACGCCGAAGGCCCTCGTCTGCATGAGTACCTGCACGAAATGAACCGTGAAGTGTTGCAACACTACGACATTATGACCGTGGCAGAAGGCCCAGGTACGCACACCCACAACGTACTTGACCTCGTCGACGAGGATCGCCAAGAACTCAACATGAACTACCATTTTGACCACAATAACATTGGCGTGGGCGAACGGTTCATTATGAACGATGACTTCCAAAACCTGGTGAAATTTAAACAGGTGATGAGCGAGTGGGACGAAGCGCTGTCTCAAAAAGGTTGGAATACCGTGTATTTTGGCAACCACGATTTTCCACGCATGGTCACAAGGTGGGGCAACGATGCACCGCCGTGGCGAGAAGCCTCATCAAAACTGCTGACGACATATTTACTGTCGATGCGCGGCACCCCCTATTACTACATGGGCGATGAGCTAGGCATGAACAACATTAAGTTCGACAATATCGAAGACTACCGTGACTTGATGACCATCAACTGGTACCACCTAACCAAGGCGGAAGGTGGCGACCTGGACAAGTTCATGGCGTCACACAAAATATGTGCGCGTGACAATGCACGTACACCGGTGCAATGGGATAGCACCGCACACGGTGGTTTCACCACCGGCACACCTTGGATCAAGGTCAATCCGAACTTTACCAACATCAATGCTGCCGTCCAAGAAGATGATGCCAATTCACCGCTGAACTTCTTCCGCCGTATGGCATCGTTGCGCAGTGATAATTTGACGCTGATCTACGGCGCCTATGAATTACTGCTAGCAGAAGATGAGAATCTTTATGTCTTCAGCCGCAGCCTAGACGACGAGAAATTGTTGGTCGTGTTGAACTTCTCTTGCGATGAACAAAACCTTCACGTGGGGAATGTGAAGGACGTACTGATCAATAACTACTCCGATCTGATGCTGTCGGAGGGCTATCTCACCCTGCAGGGCTGGCAGGCGCTAATACTGAAATTGGCTTAAATTCTCTACAGACCAGAGAACGAACATAAAAAAACCGCCAGAAGGCGGTTTTTTTGATCTAAAGAAATCTTATAGGTCACCCTGCATCGTTGTCAGACCCAGCGCATCCCAGTCAAGCATGCCACCGCGGTAGTACATGATATTTTCAGCGGGGAAGCCTTCGCGGATAATCGCCTTCATACCGGTAGGCGACTGAGGGCAAACGGGACCATTGCAAAAGCCGAGTACTACTTTCGCATTGTCGCAGTTGTACTTACCGTCATTCTTAGTACAGCCAAACTCTTCCATACGCATCGCCATTTCGGTGTAGGGAATATTGATCGCGCCAGGAATCGTGCGCTCGATGTACCACTCTTGGGTGCGCATATCGACCAACATAATTTCAGGGTTGCTGATTGCCTCAATCACTTCGATTTCTGCAACAGGTGTAATGCCAGGCACTGGCACTAAAGGCTGCAACCAACCTTTGTTCTTGGCGCACTCTGTCATCACACGGGTAATTGTTACAGGACCATCCGCGGTTTGAACGACCACCGACTTCTCAGTATCGATAACGCGCAAAGCGTCATCAGAGATGGGTTTACACATGTGGTCTGGGCCAGCAAAAGAAACGTTAGCTAACCCCAATGTCAGCGTGCCGAGCACAGCAAGTAGGACTTTTTTCATACCTCACCTCTTAAAAGCATTTGTTTTATTATCAAAATGACAAGTGATATTTTCTTATAGCAAATTCATCCCATAACCGCCATCTAGACTAAAGTCTAATACAAACCTAAGAGCATGATTAATAGGCACTTAGTTAAATATTAATAATTTTTTGAAGCTTTCTGCATCCAAATACAACCCACGCCTCGTCTTATAGACAAGCAACCAAGAGCATGAGGCTACTAAAATGAAAAGCGCAATTATTCTGACCACTACCATGTTATTTACCCAAGCCGTTAACGCTGACACTCAGGTTAACCTTAACGACAAAATGCAGACCGCATTAAACGAACACGTGAATGCAAAAATTGAACAACAAATCAATGACGCGTACTTTGAGTACGATCGCAGCTGGATCATTGAAGAAGTCGTCGTCGTGGGCAAACGCACAAGTCATGAGGAGTTTGCCACCACCACCGATAGCTTAGATAGCAACGGCAGAGACTACCACTGGAGTTGGAGCGTTTCTCAGTAAGCGCTACATCCACCAGCTCTTTGGATCGGGGTGCGGCAGTCGTTGATCAAGGGTCTTAATACCCTTCACACAGCGCACGATCAACCAGATAGCAGCCCCCACCAAAATGATCACACCAATGCCGATAAAGGCTGTCATTGCACCAATCAGCAGATATAAAAAGCCGATCCAAAAGGTGCGAATTTGAAAATCAAAATGACTTTTCAGCCATTCAGGACAGTCACTGCGATAAACGTAGGCGATAATAATGGCGATAATCGCCGTCACGCCCGCGAACAAGCTTACCATCAACAAAAAGTAATTGATCTTAGCCGGTGCAACGGCAGGGTGATGATGGGCATTCGACTCGTCCATGGGGTTTCCTTTATCGATGGCAATAGATATCGGCGCAAATAGAACTCCTAGAGCGACGACTTTCACGCTCAAATAATAGAAAATTCAACGACGGAGAACAACATGCGTTTATCCACCACCCTAAGTCTTTTTCTTGCCACCGCCATCAGCCATACCAGCTTGGCCAACGATGTGGCAGACGCCGTTAATCGAGACTACCAACAACATTTAGGTGACTTGTTCGTTCATTTTCATCAAAACCCCGAACTTTCTTTAATAGAAAATAAAACCTCTGACCGCATGGCAAAAGAACTCGCGGCCGCGGGTTTTGACGTGCATCGTGGTGTTGGTGTCCCCGTCGATGGCAATCCACCCACGGGCGTGGTGGCGCTCTTGAAAAATGGCGACGGTCCATTAGTAATGATGCGCGCCGACATGGATGGGCTGCCGGTCAAAGAAGACAGCGGCTTACCCTATGCTTCTCAAACAACACAAATTTCTCCCATTACCGGTATGGAAGTGCCGGTAATGCATGCCTGTGGCCACGATGTCCATATCACGGGCTTAGTCGGCACAGCACGCTACATGGCCGACAACAAAGACCAGTGGTCGGGCACATTGATGCTAATTGTTCAGCCAGCGGAAGAACGCATTATTGGCGCTAAAGCGATGATGGAGGCCGATCCATGGGCCACATTTGGCAAACCCGATGTCGCTCTCGCCTTGCATGTCAGTTCAATGCTTCCCAACGGCGTGGTAAACGTGATTCCCACCAGCCCCTATGCAGGCTCTGATACTGTCGATATTATCGTCCACGGTGTAGGCGCTCACGGTGCTAGCCCTCATGCGGGTAAAGACCCCATTGTCATTGGTGCGCAAATTGTCATGGCATTACAAACACTCGTTTCGCGGGAGCTCGCCCCGCATGAACCTGGCGTGGTGACCGTAGGCTCGTTCCACGCGGGCACTAAAAACAACATTATTTCTGACAAGGCGGTACTACAGTTGACCGTGCGTAACGCCAGTTTAGAGACGCGTAAAAAATTGCTCGACGGTGTCGAGCGCATCGCGCGCGCCCAAGCACTGTCGGCAGGAATACCGGAAGACAAACTGCCCGAGGTTATCCTAAAAGCCTCTACCCCTCCCACGTTAAACAACCCCGAACTCGCCAACCAATTGGCTGATGTATGGCGTGACAAGATGGGCGACGAGCGTGTCATGCAAGAATCTCCGCGCGGAATGGGGGCAGAAGACTTCCCTTACTTTACAACTGACCCCAAAATCCCTAGTGTTTACTGGGCAGTAGGCGGCACCCCAAGAGAGGCTTTTGCAGCCGCTGCTAAGGGTGGACCCGCGGTGCCTTCGCACCACAGCCCATTATTTAAAATCACCCCCGAGCCGGCCGTTAAGACCGCTGTTGAAAGCACAGTGCACGCCTTAATGTCGATCATGGGTAAATAGGCCGCAAAAGCGCGCCTGAGGACAACTTGTGTTATTTGGACGACTGATAGGCGCGATTGCCGGTTTTTTCATCTTAGGCCCCATTGGGGCCGTTCTAGGCTACTTTGTCGGCCGCTATTTTGACCGCAGCCTTGCCGGCATCGCTGGATTTGCCCCTAGTGGCAGTAGTCTAGGCAACGTGCAAACGGTCTTTTTTGAAACCAGTTTCCAGTTGCTCGGCCACATTGCCAAGGCCGACGGCCGAGTCAGTGAAGCGGAAATTGCCCACACCGAAGCGCTGATTAACCAAATGGGACTCACCGCTGAGCACCGCCAGCGCGCCATCACCCTTTTCAAGCAGGGAAGTAGCCCAGAATTTAATCTCAACCACGCCATGGAGCGTTTTAAGCAAACCTGCGGCCGTTACCAAGTTCTGCGTCAAACCTTCCTACAATTCATCATTAGCATGGCCTTTGCTGATGGCGACTTGCACGCCGCCGAAGAGCGTATTCTGCGCGAATGCGCGCGCTACATCGGCTTTAATGACCAGCAGTTCGAACAAATGCTACACATGGCCAGTGGCCAACAGCACTTCCATGGTGGCGCGAGTAGCAAGGCGAGTATCGACGATGCGTACGAGGCACTAGGCGTCAGCAAAGACGCTAGCGATAAAGACGTTAAACGCGCTTATCGCAAACTAATGAGCCAAAACCACCCCGACAAATTGATTGCTCAGGGGGTGCCAGAAGATATGATTAAACTCGCGACCGAAAAGTCTCAAGACATTTCCAACGCCTACGAATTAATCAAGAAATCGCGCGGCCTTAACTAGCGGCCGCGCTACAGACTAGAGATTTTCTTCTGCAAAGGCCGCTAAACGGCTTCGCTCGATTCCTGCGATCTGCATAATCCCTGCGTGCTCAAAACCTTTTACCTTTTCTACCAGTGCCGTCAAACCGCTGGTGAGGGGGTTGATGTATTTGTTATCGATTTGAGCCAGGTTACCCAATACGATAATTTTTGAATCAGCACCGCAGCGAGTAATGATCGACTTCAACTGGAATTGCGTCAGTGCCTGTGCCTCATCGATGATAATGAAGGTGTTGTTAAACGAGCGTCCACGCATGAAATTGAGTGATTTGAATTGGATATTGGCGCGCTCTTTGACGTATTCGATGCTGCTCAATGGTGAATCATCGCCGCTGTGCAACACTTCCAAGTTGTCTTCAAACGCGGCCAACCAGGGTGCCATTTTCTCTTCTTCGGTACCCGGCAAAAAACCAATATCTTCCGCGATAGGTGGCGTTGAACGCGCTACGATCATCTTGCTATAGCGCTTGTCTTCCAAAATAGCCTGTAAACCACATGCTAACGCTAGCAATGTTTTACCTGAACCCGCCGGGCCGTTCAGCACCACGAGATCCACATCGGGATCTTGCAATAACTCCAACGCCATCGCCTGTTCTAAATTGCGTGGACTCAGACCCCACACCTGCTTGTGCATCAAACCATCGACACTTCGATCACGCAGGGTAATTTTACCGTCTTCGATACTGGTGATATAGCCGACAAATCCCTCACCATCGACGATAAACATGTTCGGGTGAGCATCGGGTAAGGCATCAGCTGAAATCACGTGCATAGCACCACCCGCACCACTGGTGGTTGTCACCTCGCCAATGTCGGCCCAAAAACTTCCCTCGATCTTTTGATAACCTTTCGACAATAAATCGATATCATCAAGCACCTTATCTTTACGATAGTCCTCAACGTGCGCCAGACCAGAACCTTTGGCCTTAAGACGCATATTGATATCCTTGGTCACCAAGCAGACGACTTGATCGGGATGCTCGTCTTGCAGTTGCAAGGCGACATTGATGATGCGATTGTCATTGGCGTGGCTGGGATTGCCATCGAGGAAGGGGATGTTGCTGTTATCGCGTATGATCTGGTCGGGGAATACCGCAAACACACCGCCAGGCGTTGCGGTTGACGTGAGAGACACGCCTTCTTGAATCTCTTTTGGACTGGCGTTTTCCAACGCCTTTTCCATCAGGTTAATCGCGATACGCGCTTCGCGGCTGACACCTTTATCGCGCCTATCTTTGATGTCGTCTAACTCTTCTAGAACAGTCATTGGCACGACGACTTTGTGCTCATGGAAGGCGTTTAACGCCATGGGATCGTGAAGTAATACGTTGGTATCGAGCACAAATATCTTCTGCATAGGCACACTCCATTTTTACTTGATAATGGTCCGCCACTGCTTGGCTGTCAAGCCAGATTAACGGCTAAATACAAAAGCGTCGTCAGCCAATCGCCGCCAAGTAAGTGAATATTCACTTGCAATGAAATCAAAGGTATCCGGGCTATAAAAACAAATATGGGTTTGATCGTTTTTATAGTGCCATTTAGCAAAGCGCTCGGCGTTGATGACGGTCTTTGTCATTATTCCCAGCAAACCATGAGGTTTAAGGTAGTCTAGCCAAGCTGAAATTTCTCGTGCCGGGTAGTGTAAGTGTTCGATGACCTCGGTGGCAGTCAATACATCGTAGCGATCGGTCTTTAGCACCGACTGATCTGGGTAATAAAAGGCATCGTACAGCGCAACATCGTGCCCGGCTTCCTGCAGCATCGTTGCCAACGCAGGTCCAGGGCCACAGCCAAACTCCAACACCTGGCAGGCCGGCGGCATCATCGCTAGTAGAGGGTCGGCTAAATGCCCCAAAAAACGCCGATAGCCGGGGTCATCGATAATATTTTCGTGCTTGTCGTATTCGGCTTTTTCAAGCTCCGGACTCAGATAGTAACGCCGCGGCACAAAGACCAGCGCACATTTATCACAACGCCAATATTCTCGACATGCATCGGCATTAAAAAGGCTGGCACCCTTGTACTGACAAAGCGGACAGTTCAATCGTTGCGTCGCTGAATAAAATCGGCCATCGCTAACACGCGCAAAGCCTCCTGCACATGCAGCGCCTCGATCATGCGCCCGTTGACCACCACGATACCGCTACCCTTTTGCTCAGCTTCACGCCATGCCTCAACAACGTCAGCCGCTTGCTCTAATTGCTCGGGTGTTGGCGCAAAACAAGCATTGGCCTCGTGAATCTGATTAGGATGAATCAAAGACTTGCCATCGAAGCCCAATTGTCGCCCCTGTTCGCATTGGCGCGCAAAGCCGTCATCGTCGTGCAGTTCGCCAAACACGCCATCGATGATATCCAAGCCATGCATACGTGCGGCATTGAGGCATCGCCCCAAAGCATACTGTAGGCCCTGCCGATCAGGGTCGTGGGGCAAGCGTAAATCTTTGGCCAAATCAGAAGTTCCCATCACGATGACTTTTACTCGCGGATGAGCGCCAAATATTGCTTCGGCATCGGCAATGCAGCGCGGGGTTTCAGCCATCAACCAGATAGGCAAAATATCAGGTAATCCGACGGCATCGATGGCCTCAACACACGTCAGCACATCCTCTGGTGAATTGGGTTTGGGTAGTAATACGCCACTAAACGAGAGGCCCGCTAGGGCTTCGATATCATCGCGCCACCAAGGGGTATCAAGCCCATTGATACGCACCACCACTCGATTGCTATACCCACCCTGCTTTATCGCGGCGACGATGTTGTGGCGCGCATCAACTTTACCGGCCGGCGCCACCGCATCTTCCAAATCAAAAATAACCGCATCAGCGCTCAGGGACCGGGCTTTTTCCAAGGCGCGAGCGTTTGAGCCTGGCATGTATAGAACGCTGCGTAGTACTTGCATAGATTACACCTCCTTGCTGGCTTGCGCCGACGTTGACTCGTCAGAGGGTATCACTTTAAACATGAACATAGCGGAGAGGATGGCGATAACCGGATTTACCAAACAGAAAATAGCAAACGGCGCATAGCTTAGCGTGGCAACACCTAGTGTAGCGGCCATGTAGGCACCACAACTGTTCCACGGCACCAAAGGCGAGGTTACCGTACCGCCGTCTTCAAGCGCGCGCGACAAATTCACTGGGTGTAGCTTGAGCTTTTCAAAGGCGTTGCGGAACATGCGCCCAGGGACCACGATGGAGATATATTGGTCAGAGGTGATCAAGTTAGAGGCAAATGCGCTTACCACCACTGAAGAGATCATAGAACGAGCGCCACGGGTAAACATCACAATGCGTGACACAATGGCTTCGAGGAAGCCGCCTCGCTCCATCAGCCCCCCAAAGGTCATCGCACACATAATTAGCCACACCGTATTCAGCATGCTCGACATGCCCCCTTTACTGAGCAGGTCATCCACTTCTGGTAAACCGGTATTCGACACAAAACCATCGGTTAAGGCCATCCAAAGCCCGGTAAAAAGTGCCGTGACATCTCCCGCGTCCGCGCCGGCTAAACGAGCGATGTTGTCCTGTTGGAAAACGAGGGCAAAAACAATACCGGCAAAGATCCCTATCCAAATCGATGGTAAGGCCGGCAGTGGACGTGCTACTGCCAGCAACAAAATAGGCAAGGGCAATAAAAGATACCAAGAAGTATTAAATTGTTCGCTCAGTACCTGCCGCACGTTTTCAAGATTAGCCATGTCGCCACTGCCAGAAGGAGAGCCCGCAAAGGCGAAGAACACAATAGCCAAGATAAAGCTGGGAAAGGTGGTCCACACTAAATGCCTAATATGATCGAACAGCTCGCTGCCCGCCATGCCTGGCGCAAGGTTAGTGGTATCCGATAGGGGCGACATTTTATCGCCAAAATAGGCGCCAGATATAATCGCGCCTGCGGCCATGGCGGGTGAAAGACCCATCGTGGTTGCCGTGCCCATTAACCCAACACCAATGGTGCCCGCGGTGGTCCACGAGCTACCGACACACAAAGAAACCACCGCCGATATCAAACACGCCGACAGGTAAAACCACTCTGGATTCAAAAGGCCCAAGCCGTAATAGATCATGCTGGGCACGGTGCCTGCAAGAATCCACACCCCGATCAACGAGCCGACCGACAACAAAATAACAATGGCCGTCATGGCGTTGTGAATACCGACGTTTATCGAGGCTGTCAGTTCATCCCAAGCATGACCATTGCGTCGAGCAATGATGGCCGCCACCGAGGCAGCCATTAGCAGGGCCATCTGGTTGGGGCCCACAATGGCGTTATCGCCAAACACGGTGATCGCACCGACCAATAGAACCACCAAAACAACAATAGGAAGCAGGGCTTGGCCCAATGTCGGTGTGCGATAGGTGTCTGACACGAATGATCTCCTTAGCTGGCGTGACGCCAATTATCTGCACCGTCGGTTTCAGCCCGATGCTCTGCTACAAGTTTGTTTAAATGCGCCAACAAAGACAAGCTGGCAAATTTAAACAAGCGCTTATCTAACCCCTTATAGACAGCCCGTGTAAGATCCTCCAGCGATTGCCACTCGTGGGTCATTTTCATACATAACAGGCGTTCCCTAGCCATGCGGTGTGCAATCGTGTCCTGCACCACTTTGTGCGGCTCTTCGATCAAATAACCGTGCCCCGGGGCAATGGCCTGCATAGGGTAGTCCAGCATCTTTTCTAGAGAGGTAATGTAATCTGCCATCACGCCGTGTGGCGGGATAATCACCACCGTGGTGCCCTGCATCATGTGGTCACCGACAAACATCAAACCATCTTGCTCAAAATGGAAACAATAATGGTTGTGAACGTGACCAGGGGTGTGAATTGCCGTCAATGACCATTCATCCGTGCTCACCGTTAAGCCGTCATGCAGCTCGGTATCGGGGGCAAAACTCAAATCTTGGAAGCCATCATCAGGCAATATTGCGCCGTAACAAGGCGCGCCGCAACGCTCTACCAGCATGGCGGCGGCAGGGGAGTGGTCGCGATGCGTATGGGTTACCCAAATACTGTGGATACGCCCACCACCCGCTTCCACTGCTTCGATGATCGCATCGACGTGCTGCTGATCCTTAGGCCCGGGGTCAATCACGGCGACATCGCGCCAGCCGATGAGATAGGTATTGGTCCCAGGTCCGGTCATGATGCCGCCATTAGGTGCAGTCACTCGGCGAACATGGGGCGTCAGGGCATCTGGGATGCCAGCAATAATAGTGTTGGTATCTTTAATCATGTCGGCGATTGTGACACAGGCGATACGGGGCTTGCATCCATATTTATTGCGATGCGACGCAATCCCACCCGGGCGTTTATCCGTATCAACGCTTTGATCACTCCGGCAATTACGTCATAATCTCGCTTTTGCTTTTCAAACGGACAGCACTCCATGGATACCATCCTGATACGCGGCGCACGCACCCACAACCTTAAAAACGTCAACTTAGAAATCCCCCGCGATAAATTGGTAGTGATTACCGGGTTGTCTGGTTCGGGCAAATCGTCGCTAGCTTTCGATACACTCTACGCCGAAGGCCAACGACGTTACGTGGAATCATTATCGACCTACGCCCGCCAATTCCTGTCAATGATGGAAAAGCCCGACCTAGACCACATAGAAGGTCTGTCTCCAGCGATTTCCATCGAGCAAAAATCGACCTCGCACAACCCACGCTCAACCGTGGGTACCATCACTGAGGTTTATGACTATTTGCGTCTTTTATTTGCTCGTGCCGGCGAGCCACGCTGCCCGACCCACGACCTACCGCTAGCCGCCCAGACCATCAGCCAAATGGTGGACACCACCCTAGCATTGGAAGAGGGCACCAAGCTCATGCTGCTAGCACCGGTGGTAAATCAGCGTAAAGGTGAACACTTACATACACTAGAGAAGCTTCGGGCCGGGGGTTTTGTACGCGCACGCATCGACGGTATCGTGGTGGACTTGGATGAAGCTCCCGAACTAGATAAGAACAAAAAGCACGACATTGATGTCGTGGTCGACCGCTTTAAAGTGCGTGACGATATTCAGATACGTCTTGCCGAATCGTTTGAGACCGCCATTGAATTGACCGGCGGTGTCGCGACCATTGCCTTTATGGACGAACCCGAGCGTGAGCCCCTCGTATTCTCCTCGCTGTTTGCCTGCCCCCAATGTGGCCATAGCATTGACCAACTTGAACCCCGCATGTTTTCTTTCAACAACCCGGCCGGTGCCTGTAACACCTGTGACGGCCTTGGGGTGAAATCCTATTTCGACGAATCGCGGGTCGTTCAATTCCCAGAAAGCAGCTTGAGCGAAGGCGCTATTCGCGGCTGGGATCGGCGCAACCTCTACTACTTCCATATGCTCACGTCACTAGCCAACCACTATGGCTTCGACATCGATACGCCCTTTGAAGCCCTAAACGCAGATCACCGCAAAGCCATTTTACACGGCAGCGGCAAGGAAGAGATCAACTTCCAGTACGTTAACGACCGTGGCTTCTCAGTGACACGCCAACACCCCTTTGAAGGGATTATTCCCAACATGGATCGCCGGTACCACGACACCGATTCTTCGTCGGTACGTGAGGAGCTAGCAAAATATCTCAGCACTAAAGCTTGCCCGGCGTGCCATGGCACCCGCCTTCGCAAAGACGCAAGACACGTTTTCATCGAAGAGCGCAACTTACCTTCGCTAACGTCACTGCCGGTAGGTGACGCCTTAGACTATTTCCAAACGCTTAATCTACCCGGTCGCCGCGGCGAGATTGCGGGCAAGATTTTGCAAGAAATTTGTGCAAGACTCGGTTTCTTGGTCGATGTAGGCCTCAATTATTTGACCCTTGATCGAAGCGCCGACACGCTCTCTGGTGGTGAGGCACAACGTATTCGTTTAGCCAGTCAGATTGGCGCCGGTCTTGTTGGGGTGATGTACATTCTCGACGAACCTTCCATTGGTCTTCACCAACGCGACAACGAACGCTTGCTCAACACCCTTACCCATCTGCGTGATTTGGGCAATACGGTGATCGTGGTTGAACACGATGAAGATGCCATTCGCAGCGCCGACTTCATTATTGATATTGGCCCAGGAGCCGGCGTCCATGGCGGTGAAATTATTGCCGTCGGTACCGAGGCTGACATTATCGGATGTGATCGCTCACTTACTGGAAAATACTTATCTGGCGAGCGAGGCATCCGCGTACCGAAGACACGCCACCGCGCCAAGAACGACAAATACCTTTCCCTCTTAGGCGCCAATGGCAACAACCTACAAAATGTCGATTTACACATACCCGTGGGCGTGATGACCTGTATTACCGGGGTATCTGGCTCAGGAAAATCGACGCTTATCAATGCCACTCTCTACCCATTGGCAGCCACCGTGCTCAACAAAGCCACCACGCTAGAGGCTCAAAGCTACCGCGAAATGAGCGGTTTGGAACACGTCGATAAATGTATCGATATCGACCAGAGCCCGATTGGACGCACGCCACGCTCAAACCCCGCCACCTACACCGGCATATTCACCCCCATTCGTGAGCTCTTTTCGGGCACTCAAGAAGCTCGCGCCCGCGGCTATAAGCCCGGCCGATTTAGTTTTAACGTAAAGGGTGGTCGCTGTGAAGCGTGCTCAGGCGATGGCGTCACCAAGGTAGAAATGCACTTCTTGCCAGATATTTACGTCCCTTGCGACGTATGTAAAGGCAAACGCTACAACCGCGAAACACTCGAAATTACCTACAAGGGCAAGTCGATCCACGAAGTGCTCGACATGACGGTAGAAGACGCGTTGGAATTCTTTAAAGCCGTCCCGGCTATCGCCAAGAAACTGCAAACCCTCATGGATGTTGGACTGTCTTACATCCGTTTGGGCCAAGCTGCCACCACCCTGTCGGGCGGTGAAGCTCAGCGCGTAAAACTGTCGCGCGAGCTATCTAAGCGCGATACCGGTGACACGCTTTATATTCTCGACGAGCCTACCACTGGCTTACACTTCTTCGACATCGAGCAATTGTTGGGCGTCTTACATCGCCTGCGCGATCACGGCAACACTGTGGTGGTTATTGAACACAATCTCGATGTGATCAAGACCGCCGACTGGCTGGTAGACTTAGGGCCCGAGGGCGGCAGTGGCGGAGGGCAGATTATCGCTAGCGGCACACCAGAAGAGGTCGCCGAGAGCGAACTGTCGCATACCGGTCGTTTCTTGAAACCGTTATTGGAACGTGGTTAAGCGCTATCATAACCAATGTTAGACACGCAGGGCGCCATCGTTGATGGCGCCTTTTTATGCCTGACTCGCCACTTCGGTGAGCGCGGCACACAAATAGTCCCAAAAGCGCGCTACAGAGGCTATCTCAACATACTCATCGGGTGAATGAGCGCAGCGAATCGTCGGCCCAAATGAAATCATATCCATGTGGGGGTAAATGCCGCCCAAAATGCCACACTCCAATCCGGCGTGAATGACTTTGACCGCCGGTTCTCTGCCATGGTCACGTGCGTAGAGAGCTTTCATGGTCGCTAGTACAGGGGAATCCATATTAGGGCGCCAACCAGAATAGGCACCATCAACGATAACGGCCGGAGACAAATCATCAAACATTGCAGCGATGTCACGACCGGCCAGATACTTAGCGGGATTATCAGCTGAGCGAACCAAACACTGCACCTGCACACCACCATCGACACTCTTCACAATGGCCAGATTGCTCGATGTCTGGATAATATCTTGATGCTGTGGATGGCGCTCTAACACGCCGTTGGGCGTTGCCAAGAGAGACTTCAACAGATCGTCCAACTGACTGGGATCATAACAGCGCGGTGCTAATGGGCAGGGATTAATCGCCAACGCCAGAGACGGCTCGGTGGCTTCGAAGGCAATCTTCTGCATTTCCAAAAAGCTCTCGGCGTAACGCTGCACAGCTTCAATCAGTCGCGAATGCACAACGATAATGGCACGGGCGTCACGGGGTATAGCGTTGCGCAGGGTGCCGCCATGAAAATGCGCCACCCCAATGTCGTAGCGTGCACGTAGCTCTAGCAACAGCGCTGACAGCATAATATTGGCGTTGCCTCGACCAAGGTGTATATCAATACCGGAGTGACCGCCACGCAGCCCCGACAAATGAAGCTCTAGGCTGCTCACCTCACCGTAAGTAGGCAAAGTGCTGATGGGGCAATCAATGGTCACATCCACGCCGCCGGCGCACCCCACATAGAGCTCCCCTTCGTCTTCAGAGTCGAGGTTAAATAGAATCTCGGCATCCAAGATTTGACTATCAAGCCCTTTCGCCCCAGACATACCCGCTTCTTCATCAACGGTAAACAACGCCTCTAGCGGACCATGGGCAATGTCATTGGACTGCATGACTGCCAGCATAGCTGCAACGCCAATCCCATTGTCTGCCCCCAGCGTGGTGCCTTGGGCACGCACGATATCACCATCGGCCACGGGAAGGATCGGGTCTTTAAAAAAGTCATGCGCCACGTCATTGCGCTTCTGTGGCACCATATCGATATGGCATTGCATGGCAATCGTGCGTGCTTTTTGCATGCCCATAGTAGCGGGCTTCTTAAGCACCACATTGCCGATCTCATCCTGCAGAAACGTCAGACCATACTGGACGGCAACATCACGTAAGTAATCAACCACTAACTGCTCGTGCTTAGATGGACGGGGGCGGTCGCAAAGCGCCTGAAAATGCTGCCAAAGTGGCTGGGGTGCTAGATGAGCGATAGACATTGTCGCAAACTACTCCATTTGATCGAGATAACTGACCAACTCGGCGCCGAGCAGCAAAACAAACCAACCGATGTAGAGCCACAACAAGAATAGTGGAATCGAAACAAAGGTGCCGTAGACGAATTGGTAACTAGTATAAGCCATGATAATACCGAACAATTTTACGCCACCCAGAAGCACCAACGACACGCAAATACCGCCAATCATGGCATGTTTAAAACCTACTTTAGTATTGGGCAATGCCCAATAAGCGAGCGCAATCAAGCCACCAGAAATGAACAGTGGCGCCAATTTCAGCGCGTAGATGCGCAGGTCGACCAGTCCAAGGGGTTCAAATATTACGTTAAACGACAATATATATGTCGCGGCAATACTTAGGGCGGCGAGTGTCATCGGGCCAAACAGAATGATACCCCAATAAATCAATACGCTTAGCCAGGTGCGACGCGCGGCATCTTGCTGCCAAATATGGTTAAAGTCTTGCTCGACATTTTTTATGAGTAAATAGCCTGTCACCAACAACGCGACCAAACCGGGCACCGTGAGGCTTTGCGCTTGGGCACTAAAATTTGTCAAATAGGTGCGTATTTCCTGTCCGGATTCGGGGACAAAATGGGAGAAAATAAAGTCTTCCAACTGTCGTTCTGTGCCCGCCAACTGGGGCACTAAACTCATGATGGTATAGGCCAATGTCATCATCGGGACAATGGCAAATAAACTTGTAAACGCCAGCGCTGCAGCACGGGCACGAATATCATGTTGAGCCGAGAGCCTGATGAATAATTTGAGATGATGTAACACAGCGAATCCTTGCAGCAAAAAAAAGCGGGCTAGGCCCGCTTTTCATCATAGATGAAGCACTTCATCAATTTCGTATTCAACATCACCGCCAGGGGTTTTGACGATAACGACATCGCCCACTTCCTTGCCAATTAAGCCGCGAGCGATGGGTGAACTGACCGAAATTTTTTTTTGTTTAATGTCAGCTTCGTCGTCACCCACAATCTTGTAGGTTTTACTCTCTTCAGTATCCATATTGATAATGGTCACCGTCACGCCGAAAATCACCTTATCAGTCTTCGGCAGTGCGGTGACATCGATCACACGCGCATCAGACAATTTACCTTCGATCTCTTGAATACGACCTTCGCAAAAACCCTGCTGTTCACGAGCGGCGTGATATTCAGCGTTTTCTTTCAAGTCGCCGTGCTCGCGAGCTTCGGCAATAGCAGTGATGATACGAGGACGATCAACAGTCTTCAGACGGTTGAGTTCTTCGCGTAACAGGCGCTCTCCCTCTACAGTCATCGGAATTGGCATTAGGCTGCTCCTAGCTTGTGTAAATCTTGTAGACGACGCACGGTACGCTCTTCACCGAACTTCAACGCCTCGCACACAGCAAAACCGGCTGCCAAGGTGGTGGTATAGAATACCTTGTGCTGCTGAGCGGTGTAACGAATGGCCGCCGAATCAGCGATCGCTTTTGTGCCCTCAGTGGTATTTACGATCAGATCGATCTCATTGTTCTTCAGCGCGTCGATAATATGCGGACGACCTTCTTGGAACTTATTGATCTGCTCCACGGCAACGCCAGCATCTGCCAAGCACTTCGCCGTACCACTGGTTGCTAAAATGCGATTATAGCCATGATCTAACAACTCGCGCGCGATTTGGACAATACCCTCCTTGTCGGCGTCACGCACGGATAAGAAAGCCGTACCCGTTTTGGGTGCCACTTCGCCAGAACCCTTGTTGGCCTTAGCAAAGGCTTCAGCAAACGAATCACCCACACCCATCACTTCACCGGTGGATTTCATCTCGGGGCCGAGAATGGGGTCAACACCAGGGAATTTATTGAAGGGGAAGATCGCTTCTTTGACACTGTAATAAGGCGGTACGATTTCACTGGTGAAACCTTGCTCCGCCAGAGAAGTACCCGCCTGACAACGCGCAGCAATCTTCGCCAATGACTGGCCAATGCACTTCGATACGAAAGGCACGGTGCGTGATGCGCGAGGGTTCACCTCGATGACGTAAATCTCGCCGCCTTGGTAGGCCAACTGTACGTTCATGAGACCAACAACCCCCAACTCGGTCGCCATACGTTTGACCATGTCGCGCATGTCGTCTTGAACATTGCTCGCCAAGTTGTAGGGCGGCAGTGAACAGGCCGAGTCACCCGAGTGCACACCACATTGTTCGATGTGCTGCATAATCGCACCAATCACGACTTCTTTGCCATCTGACACAGCATCGATGTCGACTTCAATGGCGGCGCTCAAGAAGTGATCGAGCAGTACGGGCGAATCATTAGACACCGATACCGCGGTATTCATGTAGCGCAGCAATTCACGCTCGCTGTAGACGATCTCCATGGCGCGACCACCCAGTACGTAGGATGGGCGGACGACCAAAGGGTAGCCAATAGTTTCGGCCGCAGCGACAGCTTCGTCGATAGAGCGAACCGTGGTATTAGGCGGCTGAAGCAGACCTAATTTTTGAATCATTTTCTGGAAGCGTTCACGGTCTTCTGCGCGATCGATCGCGTCGGGAGTAGTACCAATGATAGGCACACCGGCTTTTTCCAAATCGCGCGCCAGTTTCAGCGGTGTCTGTCCACCGAACTGTACAATCACACCTTTGGGCTGTTCTACGGCCACGATTTCCAACACGTCTTCCAGCGTCACGGGCTCGAAGTACAAGCGATCAGAGGTGTCGTAGTCAGTCGATACGGTTTCGGGGTTACAGTTCACCATGATGGTTTCGTAACCGTCTTCGCGCATCGCCAATGCGGCGTGTACACAACAGTAGTCGAATTCAATACCCTGGCCGATACGGTTTGGGCCACCGCCGAGTACTAGGATCTTATCGCGCTGCGAAGGTTGCGATTCGCACTCTTCTTCGTAGGTGGAATACATGTACGCGGTGCTCGTAGCAAACTCAGCGGCACAGGTATCAACACGCTTGTACACGGGGCGAATATTCAGATTTTGACGGTGCGCGCGGACCTCGCCTTGGCTGGTGCCAAGGATGTCTGCTAGACGCTGGTCAGAGAAACCTTTGCGCTTCAAACGGAACAGTGTGTCATGCTCGATTTGTTGGAGCGACTTACCTGCGATGGCCTGCTCGCTTTTCACGATATCTTCGATCTGCACCAAGAACCAGCGATCGATATTGGTGTATTCAAACACTTGATCGAGGGTCATACCCATACGAAAGGCGTCCGCCACGTACCAAATACGGTCAGCGCGAGGCGTCTTCAGATCGGCAATTAAGGTCGCTTTGGCGTCTTCGGCACTTTGATCCAACAGAGGGTCAAAGCCTGTACGGCCCACTTCCAAACCACGCAGGGCTTTTTGCACTGACTCTTGGAAGGTGCGACCAATGGCCATTACCTCACCCACAGACTTCATCTGTGTGGTCAAACGCGAATCAGCGGCGGGGAATTTCTCGAAAGTAAAGCGAGGAATCTTGGTGACAACGTAGTCGATGGCGGGCTCGAATGATGCGGGGGTCGCACCGCCAGTAATGTCGTTTTGCAATTCGTCGAGGGTGTATCCAATCGCCAGTTTAGCGGCGACCTTTGCAATTGGGAAACCCGTGGCCTTTGACGCCAACGCAGAAGAACGGCTTACGCGGGGGTTCATTTCGATGACCACCAAGCGACCGGTGTTGGGGCACTGGCCAAACTGAACGTTAGAACCCCCGGTTTCAACTCCGATTTCGCGCAGAACCGCCAGAGAAGCGTTACGCAAGATCTGGTATTCCTTGTCGGTCAAGGTCTGTGCAGGCGCTACCGTAATAGAGTCGCCAGTGTGAACCCCCATGGGATCAAAGTTTTCAATAGAACAAACGATGATGCAGTTGTCTTTTTTATCGCGCACCACTTCCATTTCGAACTCTTTCCAACCGATCAATGACTCGTCGATCAGCAGTTCGTTAGTGGGCGACAGGTCTAGGCCGCG
The DNA here is from genome assembly GCA_024639455.1 of Cellvibrionales bacterium. Lineage (GTDB taxonomy): Bacteria > Pseudomonadota > Gammaproteobacteria > Pseudomonadales > JAHEIH01 > JAHEIH01. Next base: position 104,589 of record JAHEIH010000004.1, on the reverse strand, counting down.
GGTACAGATCTCGACAAATTCTTCGCGGTTGTACGCGATACCACCACCTGAGCCACCCATGGTGAACGAGGGGCGAATAATACAGGGGAAGCCAATCGTCTCGAGAACATCAAAAGCCTCGTCCATGCTGTGCGCAATACCGGCACGAGGACACTCCAAGCCAATTGACTTCATCGCCTTATCGAAGCGCTCGCGGTCTTCCGCTTTATCGATGGCGTCTGCGGTAGCACCGATCAATTCGACGTCATACTTTTTCAACACGCCTTCGCGCTCGAGGTCGAGGGCACAGTTCAGTGCGGTTTGGCCACCCATGGTGGGCAAAATCGCATCGGGGCGCTCTTTCTCAATAATTTTTTCAACGGTGCTCCACACCACTGGCTCGATGTAGGTAGCATCGGCCATGACCGGGTCAGTCATAATAGTCGCGGGGTTAGAGTTCACCAAGATCACGCGATAACCTTCTTCGCGCAGAGCTTTACAGGCTTGGGCACCCGAGTAGTCGAACTCACAGGCTTGACCGATCACGATGGGACCAGCGCCTAGGATCAAAATACTTTTAATGTCGGTTCTTTTTGGCATGAATCACAATCCAAGTCGTCATGTCAGCTAGGCTGACGTCAATCTCTACGCTTACTTACTTCGCTGCTTGCATCAATTCGATGAAGTGATCAAACAGGGGCGCCACGTCGTGTGGACCAGGGCTCGCTTCAGGGTGGCCCTGGAAGCTAAACGCGGGCTTGTCGTTGCGGTGAATACCCTGTAACGAACCGTCGAATAGCGACTTATGTGTCACTCGCAGGCAATCCGGCATGCTCGCTTCATCCACCGCGAAACCGTGGTTCTGGCTGGTAATCATCACCGTGCCGTCTTCAACATTTTGCACGGGGTGGTTGGCTCCGTGGTGGCCAAACTTCATCTTGACTGTTTTAGCACCGCTAGCCAGACCCAATAACTGGTGACCCAAACAAATACCAAACACAGGGATATCAGTTTTCAACACGTCTTGAATGTTGGCGATAGCGTAGTCACAGGGCTCTGGGTCGCCAGGGCCGTTTGACAAGAAAATACCATCTGGGTTCATTGCCAACACGTCTGCAGCGGGCATCTTGGCGTTGACCACAGTGACGCGACAACCACGGTCGACAAGCATACGCAGGATGTTCAATTTCACGCCGTAATCGTAAGCCACCACGTGGAAGGGCAGATCGGCATCCGCGCGCTCGGTGTAACCTACACCCAATTCCCAGCTTGCTTGACGCCACTGGTAGCTCTCCGAGGTAGTGACCTCCTGCGCCAAATCCATACCTTTAAGACCGGCGAACCCCTGCGCCAACTGCAATGCGCGAGCTTCGTTGATCACTGGGCCTGCCATGATACAGCCGTTCTGAGCACCTTTCTCTCGCAAAATACGTGTCAGGCGTCGGGTATCGATATCGGCAATGCCGAGAATGTTCTTGTCGCGCAAATAGGCGTCGAGGCTTTGCTCGTTGCGGAAGCTCGAGGCAAGCAGCGGCAGATCGCGAATGACCAAACCCGCTACACGCACAGAATCAGATTCAACGTCTTCACTGTTGATACCGGTATTGCCGATGTGAGGATAGGTCAGGGTGACGATTTGCTTTGAATACGAGGGGTCAGTAAGAATTTCTTGGTAGCCTGTCATGGCGGTGTTAAATACCACCTCACCAACAGACTCACCTTCGCAGCCTATAGAGACTCCACGAAAAATACTGCCATCTTCAAGAACGAGAATTGCGGGCTGGGTCAAAATAACTCTCCAGTCAAAGAAGATTAATGGGGTTCACTCGTAAAAAAGCGAGATGAAGAGGGCCTCATCTCGCTTTTGCAAATCGAATGAATGTATTTGGTCTAAGGTTCTTGCAACGAAAAATACCTGCCGAACCAAAGCCTTAGAGGCAACCTAAAGTGGTGCGGGATTTTACGCGAATGGTCGAGAATTGTCCAACAAAAATGACCATCTTTGACACCATAACAAATTAAGTGACCACTTCATCACACAATTGCATCCACAGCGACAAGGCGGCCGAAGGCGGCGAATTTTTGCGCAGCGCGAAATAAAACTGGCGACGCATATCGGTATCAGGGATTGTCAAAGGCACTAGATCACCATAGCTAATTTCGCGTGCCACCACCATGCGCGACAAGCAACCCAGGCCCAACCCTGACAAAACCGCGGTTTTAATCGCTTCGTTGTGACGCAACTCTAAAAAGATATTTAAATCTTTGTCAAAGCGCGCCATCGCCATATCGAACCCGCGCCGCAAGCCCGAATTCTCCTCGCGGACAATCCAGCGTGCCGTCAATATATCTCGCTCCGACAACTCACCATGGCTTGCCATAGGGTGATCGGCCGCGGAAAAAATCACCAACTCATCCTCACGCCAAGGCATCAACTGCACCTCGGGATGGCTAAGAGGCCACTCCACCATGCCAATATCGATACGCCCCTCAAGCAAACTGTCGATAATCGCCGGCGTGCTAGCGATATCCAACGACACGTCGGCCTCTGGTTGGGCATCTAAATAGCGAGCCATTATCTTAGTGGCTAGATGATTGCCTATCGTGAAACTGGCACCGACCACAATATCAGGTACGGGTTTGATCCCCAACAACCGATCCTCAAACTCCTGGGCCTGACTAATAATGGCATCGGTTTCGCGCAATACGCGCTCGCCGTTGGCATTTAGGACTAGGCGGTTGCCACGCCGTTCAAACAGCGCCAGATCAAAGGAACGCTCTAAATTGTGCAACGCCTCACTGGCCGCCGACTGCGAAATATGCAGTCGCTTAGCCGCCTTAGAGACGTTCTGGTGGCGGGCGATTTCGCTGAATATCTGTAATTGGCGTAGGGTATATCGCATAGCTATCGGTTTTACCTGTAATAATTATCGATATTATCCTATTTTACCTTTTCCAAACAAGCGCTACACTCCAATCCATTAAAGGCAACAACCGAGGAAGAAAGCATGGCCGAACAAAAAGCCACCAACGTACACTGGCACGAAGGCGATATCACCCGCGAACACCGCGCTAAATTACTTGGCCACAAAGGGGCTACCCTGTGGTTCACCGGCCTTTCTGGTAGCGGTAAGAGTACCGTTGCGGTTGAACTGGAAGGCATCTTGAACGAAATGGGCGTACTGTCTTACCGTCTAGATGGCGACAACGTGCGCATGGGCATTAACAAAAACCTCGGTTTTTCAGCTGCCGATCGCACCGAAAACATCCGTCGCGTCGGTGAATGTGCCAAGCTTTTTGTCGATGCAGGTATTGTTACCCTAAGCAGCTTTATCAGCCCCTACCGCGAAGACCGCGATGCTGTGCGCGCACTGCACGAAACGGCAGGCATGGACTTTATTGAAGTGTTCGTCGACTGCTCACTAGAAGCGGCCGAGAGCCGTGATCCCAAAGGTCTGTATAAAAAAGCCCGCGCAGGCGAAATCAAAAACTTCACTGGCATCGATGACCCCTACGAGGCGCCCACTTCACCCGAAGTCCACATTCGCACAGACCAAATGAGCCTGGAAGAAGAAATCGAACTTATCTTATCTGCCCTGCGCGTGCGCGGCATTATTCAATAAACTCGGAGAACGCTATGATAAAGCCTTACGGTTCCGACCAACTGAACCCTCTTTTTGTGGCTGATGATGCGCAACGCAGCGCTCTTGAAGCCGAGGCCGAACAACTTCCTTCGCTGTTGTTGAATTCAGCTGCGGCCGCCAATGCGGTAATGTTGGCGGGCGGTTATTTCAACCCGCTTACCGGCTACATGAATTTGGCCGACGCCATGTCGGTGTCTATCGAGATGAAAACCAGCGACGGTCTGTTTTGGCCCGTTCCGATTGTCAACTTGACCGAAGACAACAGTGTTTCCGCGGGCAGCCGCATCGCGTTGCGCGACCCTAATGTAGAGGGCCACCCCGTGCTTGCCGTGATGGAGGTTAACGCTGTGGAAGAGGTGAGCGAAGAGCAGATCGACCTCATGGCGATCAATATTTTCGGCACCTTAGACGGTAACCACCCCGGCGTAGCCACCTTTAAAGGGCTCGGCCGCAAGCTGGTATCAGGCCCCATCCAGGTACTCAACTTCTCCTACTTTGCCAGCGAATTCCCCGACACCTTCCGCACCGCAGTTGACATTCGTGCCGAAATCGCCGAGCGAGGCTGGGAAACAGTGGTGGCCTTCCAAACTCGCAACCCCATGCACCGCGCACACGAAGAGCTGTGCCGCATGGCGATGGAACAGCTCGAGGCGGACGGTATCCTTATCCATATGCTATTAGGCAAGCTGAAACCCGGCGACATCCCCGCCGACGTGCGCGACGCGTCTATCCGCAAGATGGTAGAACTGTACTTCCCCGCCAACACCGTCATGGTGACTGGCTATGGTTTTGACATGCTCTACGCCGGCCCACGCGAAGCCGTCTTGCACGCTGTTTTCCGCCAAAACAGCGGTTGCACACACTTAATCGTGGGTCGCGACCACGCCGGCGTCGGCGACTACTATGGCGGCTTCGATGCCCAAACTATCTTCGACGAGAAAGTCCCCGCTGGCGCGTTGCAGCTAGAAATTTTCAAAGCCGACCACACCGCTTACAGCAAAAAGCTGGACAAGGTAGTGATGATGAAAGACGCCCCCGACCACAGCAAAGAAGACTTTGTGTTATTGTCGGGCACCAAAGTGCGCGAAATGCTCGGCCAAGGCATTGCCCCACCGCCCGAGTTTTCTCGCCCCGAGGTCGCTAAGATCCTGTCGGATTACTACCAAGCCCTCGACGCCAAAGCGGGCTAATAGGAGACGCGCATGAGCCACAGTTTCGATGTATTTAACGGCGATGCTGATGGCATCTGTGCGCTGATCCAACTACGCAAAGCCGAACCCCGTGACAGCACCTTAGTCACCGGGGTGAAGCGCGATATCAACCTGCTGTCGCGGGTTGACGCCAACGCTGGTGACCTCGTTACCGCGCTGGATATTTCGATGGACAAAAACAACGCCGACCTGCAGCGAATTTTAGCCACCGGCGCCGACGTTCTGTATGTCGACCACCATTTCCCCGGCGATATCCCCCAGCACCCGCAATTGCGCGCGGTCATCAACGAACATACCGACACTTGTACCAGCGTACTGGTCAACGGACTGTTGAAAAGCGCCCACATTGACTGGGCGATTGCCGGCGCCTTTGGTGACAATCTGCATAAAACCGCCCGTGCACTGGCGGCGACAACCACGCTCTGCGACACCGATATCGACGCACTAGAGGCGCTTGGCACCTATATCAACTACAACGGCTACGGCCCCAGCCTCGAAGATTTGCACTTTGACCCTGCCGATCTCTACCGCCGCCTTTACGCGTCCCCCTCAGCGCTGACCTTTATTCAAGACAGCGAAGACTTCAAGCAGCTAGAGCGCGGCTATCAACAAGACATGGCACAGGCGGCCGAACTACAGCCGCTGCACGCCAACGACTCGGTCGCTCTATTCATACTACCCAACGAAGCCTGGGCACGCCGCGTGAGCGGTGTTTACAGTAATGACCTCACCACGCAATTTCCGGAAAGAGCACACGCTGTGTTGACCGAAAAAGACAATGGCAACTACTTGGTAAGCGTTCGCGCTCCGCTGAGCAACAAACAGGGCGCCGTCGACCTTTGCCGCCAATTCCCCACGGGGGGCGGACGCGCCGCAGCGGCCGGCATTAACGATCTAAGCGCGCCAGATTTACAAGCCTTCATTGACAAGTTCAGCGAATTTTACTCACACTGATTCCCTATTTTCGAACTAGGGAAGAATAATGAAAACCCAACTATTTGATCTTGAGGGCAAGATTGCCCTCGTCACGGGTGCCAGCCGAGGCATAGGCGAAGCTATCGCCAAACTTCTTGCGCAGCAAGGCGCCCACGTTATTGTGAGTTCTCGAAAAATCGATGACTGCCAACGCGTAGCCGATGAGATAAATGCCACCGGCGATAGCGCTGAGGCTTTTGCTTGCCATATTGGCGATATCGGCCAAATAGAAGCCTGCCACAGTTTCTTGCAAGAAAAACATGGGCGCCTCGACATTCTGGTCAATAACGCCGCCACCAACCCCTACTTCGGCCACATTTTAGACACCGACCTAGGCAGCTTAAGTAAAACCCTAGACGTGAATATACGCGGCTACTTTTTGATGTCGCAGGGCGGCGCCAAACTGATGGCCGCCCATGGCGGTGGCAGTATCATCAACACAGCGTCAGTGAATGGCTTGATGCCGGGCAATATGCAAGGTATTTACTCGATCACCAAGGCGGCGGTGATCAGTATGACCCAGGCCTTTGCACTCGAGTGTGCCGACCAGGGCGTACGCTGTAATGCCATTGCCCCCGGCCTCACTAAAACCAAATTTGCCGGCGCGCTGTTTACCAATGAGCACATTTACAAGGCTGCGATGGCCAAAATCCCCATGCACCGCCATGCCGAGCCCGATGAAATGGCAGGTGCAGTGTTGTTTTTAGCGTCGTCGGCGAGCAGCTATGTGACTGGCGAGACCATCGTAGTCGATGGTGGCATGACCGTCAGCAACCTATAGGAGATACCCATGAGCGAAAAATCTCGCGTTGTTTTTATCACCGGTGCCGGCAGTGGCTTTGGCCGCGGCCTAGCGCAGGCGCTTGATGCCAAAGGGGATCGCCTTTGCTTAACGGATATTAACGGCGCCGCGCTGCAGGAAACCGCCGCCATGCTTGTGGGGGAGCCGCAATGTCTTACCTTTGATGTGAGCAGCGAAGCCGACTTTGCCGAAGCGATTACAGCCTGTGTCGAGCACTATGGTCGCCTTGATGCCATCGTCAACAATGCCGGCGTGGGTGGTCCCATCCGCAGCATCATTGAAACCACCGAGAAAGACATGGATCGCTATTTCGCGGTGAACACCAAGAGTGTGCTGTTTGGTATGAAACACGCCATCCCAGTTATGTTGCAGCGCGGTGGCGGCATTGTGTTAAACGTTGCCTCAATGGCTGGCCTCAACGCCGCCCCCGGTATCGGCGCTTACTGTGCCGCCAAACACGCCGTGGTTGGGCTAACAAAAACCGCTGCTATAGAATTTGGCGCCATGGGTGTAAGGGTCAATGCCATCTGCCCGTTTTTTGTTCCAACACCTTTGGTAATGGACATCGCCGAGCCCAAAAAACTGGAGGGTTTCACATCGCAGAACCCTATGAAGCGCATGGGTACCGTGGAAGAAATCGTCAATGTGATGGTCGCCATGCTCGACCCGAGCAGCAGCTACCTTAACGGTCAGGCCATTGCCGTTGACGGTGGTTTCAGCAGCATCTAATTAGCTCGCCAATACGCGAGCACCTTAGCCACATAGCGCTGGGTCTCGCGGTATGGTGGCACCCCCCGTGGCGCCTCACGGCACCGGCACCCGCATTATAGGCAGCCACGGCCAACTCTACGTTGCCTTCAAATTCGCGTAACAAATTCGCCACATGGCGCACTCCGGCATCGACATTGGCCTGAGGGTCCATCACGTCGGTGATGGCGTATCCCGCGGCGGTATCGGGCATCAACTGCATCAAGCCAACAGCGCCTGCCTTGGACATGGCGTAGGGATTAAATGCCGACTCGGCGTAGACAATGGCGGTTATCAGCTTGGCATCGACACTGTAGCGACGCGCCGCCGAGGAAATAAAGGCCTCGATTTGTTGGCGCGATACAGCCGTTGCTGGCGTTGACAGTTTACCAAGGTATTTGCCGTCGCGGCTGTGACTCAGCAGGGTATAGCGGGGGTCGTCAATCTTGCGATCAGAGAACATCACCTCACCGTTGGGGCCGCGGTAGCGATACATGCTCGCGGCGGCCGCCAACTCGGCGAGGAAACATAGGGCAATTAAGGCGTAGCGCATTCCGTGCACAACGCGAATTGCTGACGAGGGTCGATTAATAGATAGGGCGTTTGCAAGGCCGCCCACTGCACACCCAATCGACCGAGCAAACTATCAAATACGTCGGCTTGGCGCACATTAAACACGTGGGCCAATGACTCAAGAAATGACATCTCAGGCTGAATCCACTTCGCATCATAGGCCTCTAGTTCAGCCAATTCTGCAGCCGCGGCTAACGCATCATTGAGTCCGCCGGTCGCATCGACCAATCCTTTCTCAAGGGCATCCGCGCCGGTCCACACGCGACCACGGGCCAGGCCATCCACCTGATCGGTAGTCATGCCTCGCCCTTCTGCCACGATCTCCAAGAAACGACGGTAACCAAATTCGATACTTTGCTGAATACTGGCTGCCGCCACTGGGTTCATAGGCAGATCTATGCGGCCTGCACCGGCCATTTGGGTAGTACCCACACCGTCAGTGCTTACTCCAATATGGCCCAAACCGCGCTGGATGGTTGGCATAGCGCCGAAAATACCGATAGATCCAGTGAGGGTCTGCTCAGCGGCAAACACTTTATCCGCGTTAGCAGAGATCCAGTAGCCACCGGAAGCGGCCAACGAGGACATCGACACCACCAAGGGCTTGCCACTCGCCTGGAAGCGCAGCAACTGCTCGCGAATCACTTCTGAAGCGAATACCGAGCCACCAGGGCTGTCTACCCGTAGTACCAATGCTTTGACGCTGTCGTCGCTTTCCGCACGTTGAATTTGGTAGGCCAGCGTATCGCCACCCACTGCGCCGGGCACGCTATCTCCATCAACTATCTCACCCTGCGCTATAACAACACCTATACGCGCCGCTTCACTGGGCAATTGCGCCATGCGACGCTCTTGCAGGTAGATGTCCATGTGGATCAAGTTGGCACCACCGTCGAGGGACTCACCAAAGCGCTCCTGCAGCATATCTTCCATCTCGGGGCGCGATAACACCTCATCAACCAGCCCGACACGCACGGCCATCGCCGCGGCATTACCTTCGGTTTGCGCCAATTCTCTATCGACATTGTCGATCAATTGCTGCAAGCGACCTTCTTTCAAGCCACGCTTTTCACTCACCGTGTTGGTGTAGCGCGTCCACAAGCTTGTCAACCAGTGCTGGTTGGCCTGCTTGGCCTCAAGCGACATGTCGTTGCGCATGTAGGGCTCTAGCGCCGACTTGTACTCACCGACACGAAAAATGTGAAAATCGATCAATAACGTGTCGAGTAATTCTTTGTAGTAGTTGCGGAAAACATCAAAGCCACTCATGAACACCACCCCCATGGGGTGCATGTACACCTCGTCGGCCTCACTGGCCAAGCGATAGGTCGATTGATTGTAGTATTCACCGTAGGCAATGACTGGGCGGCCAGTGGCTTTAAAAGCTTGCACTGAACGGGCGATTTCTTCAGCCTTCACTAGCCCCAAACCCACAACGCCATCGAGCTTTAAGATAAGCGCACTGATGCGATTATCAGCGGTGGCTTCGTTGATCGCGTCGACGATATCCCACAGGCGAGTCTCGCTATCTTCCTCGGCGGCGTTTTGCATAAGGGTGGTGAGAGGGTCGAGCACAGTTTTCTGCTCAACGATGACACCGTTCGGCGCGATCAACAGGGCACTGCCCTCTTGTACGTCAATCACCGGTGCACTCTTAAAAATAGCGGTTAAAAACACCACCAAAAACACCACAAAGGCAAGATTGATGAAGACCACCCGCAGCCAACTTATGGCTCGGCCAACACCACCAAAAAAGCGGCGAAAAAGACCGGGTTTAGCGTCAGTCATGGCGTTCCTCCTGCTGACTGATGGGTTTGTAAAAACGAATCGCAACGGTTGCTGAAGTAAACATTAGTACAATTAGCGCCACTTCGAGATAATCAAATACCCGCGCTACCGGACTAAAGGCGTTGTTAACGGCTATTACGAAGTACAGCAGGATGGCAAAACACAGATAGGCCAACGTGCGTTTGTTGCGCTTGCGAACGCCGTTAAAGAAAATCAACAACGGCGCTACCAGCACCAACCACACCGCCCAATTGGGCGACTTGCCCTCCGGCGGCACCACCATCGTCACCACAGTAAATAGCACCAACAGCGCCATGTAACTTGCATAGGTCAAACGAATCGACAATTCACCAACATTCATCATGATGCCTTTTATTTTTTCAGGGCGTGTTTGGCCAAACGCACACCGAGTGCGCGGCACAATTCAATTTCATCTTCGCTCAAACCCTCGCCATCACGGCCGGCGTGGTGCGACGCACCGTAAGGCGTCCCGCCTGAGGTGGTACGAGTCAAGGCGGCTTCACTGTAAGGCAAACCCAACAGCAACATGCCGTGGTGCAACAGTGGCAGCATCATAGTCAACAGGGTCGACTCTTGGCCGCCATGTAAACTCTGCGTTGAAGTAAACGCCGCCGCAGGCTTGTCAATCAACGCACCGGTCATCCAAAGGTTCGAGGTGGTGTCGATAAAGTACTTCAACGGCGCCGCCATGTTGCCAAAACGAGTCGGCGAACCGAGCGCCAAACCCGCGCAATCCACCAAGTCTTCCGGCTGGCAATACAGTGGACCGCTGGCGGGGATGGCGTCTGGATCGGGCGCGGTGTCCGGCGAAATAGGTTGCACCGTGCGTAAACGCGCTTCGATATCCGCGACGGATTCAACGCCGCGAGCGATCTCCTCAGCCATGGTATAGGTCGAGCCGTGGCGAGAATAATAAAGAACAAGAATATAGGGCAGCGACATTACAGCAACTCCAGTGCATTCTCAGGTGGGCGACCTAACACCGCGCGATCACCGCGAACCACAATGGGGCGCTCGATCAATTTGGGGTGGGCCACCATCGCGGCCACTAAATCCGCCTCGCTATGGCTTGTGTCTTTCAAGTTCAAGGCCTTGTAGTCATCCTCACCCTTACGCAACAACTCGCGCGCACCGATACCCAATGTCGCCAACAAGGCGTCCAATTGCTCTTCGCTGGGCGTATCATTTAGATACAACACTACCTCGGGGTCGACGCCGTTTTCTTGAAGTAACTGCAAGGTTTGGCGCGACTTACTACAGCGCGGGTTGTGGTAAATGGTAAACTCACTCATATCAACTCCTTTTTGGGCATTATACATAGACATAGGAACCCCATGCACCGTTTAACACTGGCTAAACGCGCCGCTCTCACTTTTATTTGTACGCTGTTATTAGCGTGTTCGCCCGCCCCTGAGTTCCACTTCGCCGATGGCAGTGGTGGCCGCTTAGAGGACTACCGCGGTAAATACCTGCTAATTAATTACTGGGCCGAGTGGTGTAAACCCTGCCTTAAGGAAATTCCGGAGCTCAATGAATTCGCTCACACTTACGCGGACAAAGCGGCGATTGTGGCAATTAACTGGGATGGCATTCGCGGCGACAAGCTCGTCGAGCAAGCGGAGCAACTGAACATCGAGTTCGATGTCGTGGTGGAAGATATCAGCGGCTTGTTGGGTCAGAAAAAACCGGAGGTATTGCCGACGACGTTTATCCTAGACTCCGAGGGCAAGCTCGTGAAAACACTGGTCGGCCCACAGGACTTAGACAGCCTTAAAAAGGCGGTCGGCTTCTAGCTCCCCACCCTGTGGGACCTGTGTCGAAGACAAAGGAATTGAGCATAAAACCCAGGATTTACTATCCCGGCAACACAACGCCGGACCGCCGTAAATTTATCCCTATAGGTTAAACGGCAGCATCCATGCTGCCGCTTTCCGGCCACTGTATTTGCTGGGATTTCGAAACAACGGGCGTCATTAGAGCAATCCAAAATAGACACTTGTGCGATGTTTCAAAATGTCGACATTATTCCTAAGCGGACTGTCTCGAGACAGGATGTCGAGAGCAAGCCCCCATGGATGGGTTCACGGCGTGTCCGCGTGGAATAAGGCGGCATAAATACAAGAATTGTTCAATTAGGTTCCCCTGATCTTCGTTATTCAAAATCGTCGGGAACGATGCTGAATAACCAAGTTACCCCTTCAGAGGGAGCCCCATGGATGGGACGCAAGGCAGACAAGAGGGGCGGTGTCGCCGCCCTACTCGTAGGGGTTGGTAATCTCCAGGCTTACCTTATGCTGATACCCCTTCACACCAATCGACGTATCGGTCAGTTCCAGATCACCGCCATCCAGCACACCATTGTCGAACAGGTAGATTGGCTTCAACTTGCCTTCAATAATATCGCGATCGTTTTGCTCGGTTTGCGCCGCGACGGCCACGTTGCGATCCGCGTACTCCGCCATCGCTTGCGCCCCGTATTTGCGGGTCAGCATATCCTTCACTACGTGTGGCGCCAGAATACTGGCCGAAGCGTTGTTGCCACCAAAGCCCTTAGAGTTGATGATCATCGCATCCATACCGGTAACACCCACGTGAGTGTCTTGCAGTAGGAAGTTGATGTTCGACTGCGCCACATCGTCGGCGATAGTCTCCACAGTTTTGATACCGGGGATAATGCCGTATTTCCATACCCCCAACCCCGAGGCGATCTGATCGCCACCGGCGGGGCCTAAGGTGTGACCCAAATAAGACTTCACCGCCGCTACGGGCCATTTTTCAATACCGAAGGTCTTGGCGATTTCGTTGATAATTTCTGACTCGGTGACGCGGTTTTGCGGGGTGCTCGTGCCGTGTGCGTGCACGTAAGTGCGTTCGCGAAGTCCTTCCTCACCAATGATGGCGCGGGTAACTGCCGCGGCGCGCGCCATGGTCAAATAGTTACCAACCCCTGGGCCAGGAATCGACTTCTTGAAGCCGTCGGCGTTAACGAATACGTCCGCTACGGCACCCAAAATATTGGCACCCAATTCCAAGGCAAGGGCGTCGTCGCATAGTACTAAAAACTGCGCACCTTCCGCTAGGGTAAAACCACAGTTGTTGGAGAAGGGACGCGCGGCACGACGGTAGTCGGGGGTATCACGGCCGGGGTCAAGCGCCATGATGGCTTCGTCTTCCGCTAGCGCCCCCATAGTGCGATAACCCTCCATCACCTCGGGAGTAATGGGGGCTTCGGCGCTACCCACAATCACCAAGCGACGACGGCCACTCTGAATATCATTGATCCCCATACGGACATTGTACAAATAGGTGGCGCATGCCCCGATAGTGCCTCCAGCTCCCCCCATACCTCCGATGAGGTAGGCATTTATAAAATCTGCTGGCATCTCCGCCAAACTCAGGGCGCACTGCTTGGCACTGACGCGTTTAGCCATGAAGTTGGATTGCAGCATGCCGCCCGCGCCATTAAAATCGAGCTGCCCCATGCAACTGCCAGCGTAAACCGCCATTTCATCAGGCGATAGTTTGCTGCGAATCACTTCCCAGTCGATACCTAGCGAGTGCAAGGCATCCGACGCTCCATACACCGCCAACTGCAAACCGCGAGGATGGCTGCGAGAGTTGTATAAATCTTCGGGGTTAAAGCCCGTGGGCAGTTGACCAGCCGCTTGTACCAGCGAGCGACGCAGGTCGGGCAGCAAAACAATGGTATCGCTAGCCACAGTGACACGCACGCTGCCTCCACGCAATTCTTCTACCTGCCACGAGGCTGGCACGGTAGACATTAACTGGGTCTTTTTAATGACGAATTGCACTGGTTGATCACCGGCAACAGCTGTAGCTTCGCGGTGCACGGGAATGGCATTGCGATCGAAAAGATTGTCTTCCAACTGGCGAATCAGGGTATTGTCTTTAATCCACTGACCATATTTGGCAGCGATATCGGCATAGCTCAAGGTCTCCCCGGTGACGGCGTCGGCCAAGGCGCCCTCTACAGCGACAACCAACCCCATCATACTGGCCAGGGCCGCATAGGTTTCTGCCGCGTCATTCGCCTGCAATGAATCGATCACCTGACGGCGGTAGGCTTGGTGGCCAGAACTGCGGCCGCATGCATTTACGCCGCCGAATCCAATAATGGTTGGAATGTTTGCCAACATCGGTCTCCCTATTGCAAATAGCTTGGGGGGGGTCAAAAAGAGACGCATTTTAACAGGCTAAGGCAGCGAGTGCGAGTAAAACTTAGCCCGTTGCGAGACCATTTAAGAAAGATTCAATTTTCGCCAAACGCTGATGGCGCAAGGCTTCACCGATAGCTTTACCCTCCACACCATTGGCCAGGAGGGCGGCCGCACTGATATTACAGCACAACTCAGAAAGGTCGATAATGTGCGCCGCTTGCGGGTAGTCTTGGTGCTCAAACCCCAACCGGCCACGGCTATCGGCTTCGCAGCAAAGGACAAACTCCGCCAATAAACCGCCCTGACGAAAAACACCCAATTCGGTGAGCATCGCCAAGATATTATCGGGTGTTTGCTTTGCCATACCGTGCAAGGAGGTGTGCCACTTAGCCACCAAATGGGCTAACTGGGCGTGGCGATTGGGTACTTTTAAACGCTGTTGCACCGCCTCTAGCAAAGGCAGGGTACGCACCTCATGCCCAGGGTGGCGTGGCAAATCCGCTGCAGGGGTCTGAGCCTTTCCGAGATCGTGCACCAAGGCTGCGTAGCGCACCGCGCTATCGTGACTTAACTCGGCAGCTTGTTGTAACACCATCATGCTGTGCAATCCACAATCGATCTCTGGGTGCGAAGCCGGCGACTGAGGCACGCCAAACAGGGCGTCCAATTCGGGCAACAATACCGCCTGCGCACCACACTCTCGCAATACGTCGAAATACACCTCGGGCGAGGCAGCGCTGAGCCCACGCTCGGTTTCACGCCAAATTCGCTCGGGACTCAAGGTCTGTAATTCGCCTGCAGCCACAATTTCAGCCATTAAAGCGATGGTTTCAGGGGCCACAAAAAAGCCCAGATGGGCGTAGCGCGCAGCAAACCTCGCCACCCTCAACACCCGGAGGGGGTCTTCCACAAAAGCGGGAGAAACGTGTCGCAAACGCCGAGCGGCTAGGTCACATTGACCGCCGTAGGGATCAATGATGGCGCCATCATCCGCCAACGCCATGGCGTTGATAGTGAGATCGCGGCGCAGCAAATCTTCCTCTAAGGTTACATTCGGGTCGGCATGCACAGCAAAGCCAGTGTAACCTCTACCCTGCTTGCGCTCGGTCCGCGCCAGTGCGTATTCTTCTTTAGTTAACGGATGTAAAAACACCGGAAAATCTTTTCCGACCTGCTGGTAACCCGCCGCCAACATCTCTTCTGGCGTCGCGCCAACCACCACCCAATCCCGCTCATGGAAAGGAAAATCCAACAGTTGATCGCGCACAGCGCCGCCGACCAGATAGGTCTTCACAACGGCTCACCACTCTCGCTACAACGACAACTAAAGCGCTGTTTATCCTCTAGCCGCAGCATGGTCATAGCACCACCCCAAACACAACCTGTATCAAGGCCGTAGATGCCAGGCACATCGACCACGCCCTGCAGCGCTGCCCAGTGACCGAAGATCAGCTCCACCCCCTCAAGACCGGGGTTGGGATAGCTAAACCAGGGCGCGTATTTAGGATTGCTAGACACCGCACTATAACTCGTTTCAAGATCTAGCTTGCCTTTAACGGTACAAAGACGCATACGCGTGAAGGCGTTGACGATAGCGCGCAATCGATCGTCACCAACCAATGCTTCGCGCCAACGCGCCGGCTCATTGCCGTACATGGATCTAAAAAAGGCCGGCAACTCTGAACGCGGACCACGCAGCACCGCGGCAACCTCTTGCGCAAACTGTTGCGCCTTGGCGAGCGACCACGTGGGCAGTATGCCGGCATGGCTCATCGCCGCGTTGAGCTGTCGATCGACGTGTAACAGTGGCTGTTGCCGCAGCCAAGACATTAGCTCATCGACATCAGGGGCGCCGATAATCTCCAGCAGCCCACGCGAAGGCTGGCGCACACCAAAGTAAATAGCCAATAGATGCAGATCGTGATTACCCAGCACCACCACGACACTGTCGCCGAGGGATTTGACGAAACGCAGCGTTTCCAGTGACTGGGGGCCTCGATTAACCAAATCGCCCACTAGCCAAAGCTTATCCTTAGCGGGATCAAAGTCGACCTCACGCAACAAACACTGCAACGGGGCCAGACAACCCTGAAGGTCACCAACGGCGTAGGTTGCCATTTAGTGCAGCGCCTTCCTGCGCGCCAATAAAAACGGCTGAATGGGCGCGTCAAATACCTCGCCCGAGGCAGAAATCATGCTGTAACTACCCTCCATGGTACCCACTTCAGTGGCGAGCACAGCACCCGATGTGTACTGGTAGACCTCGCCCACCTGCAGCGTGGGCTGTAATCCCACCACCCCCTCACCACGCACTTCTCGCACCTCGCCATTGCCATCGGTGATGACCCAGTGGCGCGATAACAGTTGTACAGGCTCGGTGCTGCAATTGGTGATGGTGACGTTATAGACAAACACAAAGCGCCCCACTTCCTCGTCGGACTGCGCTTCTTGGTAGTGGGCAACAACCTCGACATCGACAAAGTGTTTGTGCTCACTCACGCCGTCACCCCCGCCTCGCTCAGCAAGTTAGCCATGGTCACGAATTGGGTGACGGTAAGCGTTTCAGCGCGAGCACTGGGATTGATCCCCAGACGTTCAAATTGGGCTTCGCTGACCCAATCGCGCAGGGTGTTGCGCAAGGTTTTACGGCGTTGGGAGAACGCGGCAACCACCACGCGATCAAACAATTTGTAATCCTTCGCAACAATGGGGAGCTCTACATGGGGCACCAAACGCACGATGGCAGACTGCACTTTGGGCGGCGGATCAAAGCTACCGGGAGGCACATCGAACAGGGATTGTACCCGGCAAAAGTATTGTGCCATTACGCTCAATCGACCGTAGGCTTTGCTACCAGGTTCCGCGACCAAACGCCGCACCACCTCGCGCTGCAACATAAAATGCATATCCGCAATGCGCGGATGAAAGGACAACAGGTGAAAAATCAACGGGGTAGATATATTGTATGGCAAATTACCCACTACCCGCAGTGGCTGCTCATTTTCTACCAACTCACTAAAATCAAATTTTAGCGCATCGAAAGCGTGCAGGGTAAACAGCGGATTATCGCCAAATTTAGCATTCAAAATGGGGTGAAGGTCGCGGTCCAACTCCACCACGTGCAGGCGGGCGCCACTGTGCACCAACCCCTCAGTAATCGCGCCTTTACCGGGGCCAATTTCGACCACCGTCTGACTTGGCTTAGGCCGCACCGAGGCGACAATATTATCGATAATACTGTGATCGATCAGAAAGTTCTGGCCAAAACGTTTACGCGCCGTATGCTGCTTCTCGGCTGCGCGATGATCAAAACTCATGGGTAACCTCACCTCGACGCCCACGCGCCATTTGTGCGGCAACATCAAGCGCCACCGCCATACTGCCACAGTCCACGCCCTCACTGCCTGCCAAATCAAGCGCTGTTCCGTGATCGACCGATGTTCGAATAATGGGCAGACCGAGAGTAATATTTACCGCCGCACCAAAGCCCTTGTATTTTAGTACCGGCAGCCCCTGGTCGTGGTACATCGCCACGATCACATCAGCTTGCGCCATGTGCTTGGGCGTAAATACCGTATCCGCAGGATAGGGCCCACTAATATTCATGCCCGCGCCTTGCAAGGCGGCGATAACAGGATTGATGACATCAATCTCCTCACGCCCCATATGGCCACCTTCACCCGCGTGAGGGTTGAGCCCACACACTAAAATATTGGGCGTAGGCAACGCGAAATCCCGTTTCATTTGAGCGTCGACGATGCGCAACACTCGGGTTAAATCGGTGTAATTAATCGCGCCAGCCACCTTAGCCAAGGGAATATGCGTGGTCGCCAACGCCACCCGCAACCCCTCAGTAGCTAACATCATCACCACTGTGTCAGTACCCGTGGTCTCGGCGAGGTATTCGGTATGACCACTGAACGCAACGCCCGCTTCGTTGATGACCCCTTTGTGCACAGGGGCCGTCACCATCGCATCAATGGCGCCACACTGGCAGAGTTGAACCGCACGGTCGAGGGTAGCCAACACATAGCTACCATTACTGGGATTTAAGCGACCTGCCACCACAGGCTCTACCGCATTAACGGCCGAGATAAACAATTCAGCGACCGCATTACTTCGCGCGGGCTGCGAGGCGTCAAAGGGCGTCACATGCAACGGCAGACCGAGCATGTCGGCGCGCGTTTGCAACACAGAGGGGTCGCCAATGGCGATTAATTGTCGGTCTGATTGCGCCGCTTGTACGGCACGAACAACCAGGTCTGGGCCAATGCCCGCGGGCTCACCAATGGTTAGCCCCAAGCGGACAACATCGTTATATTTTGATGTCGACATAGGCCTCGTCGCGTGTTTTCTGCAGCCAGATTTCTAACTCTTCTTGATACTTGCGATCGTGGATAATACCGCGCGCACGGTTGCGCAGCACGATGTCGCTCACATCTTCATCGCGACGACCTTCAATTTTAAGCACGTGCCAACCAAATTGGGTTTTCACAGGCTCACTGTATTCGCCCTCTGGCGTGGCGATCATAGCCTGCTCAAACTCCGGTACGAAGGTACCCATGTTGCTCCAACCCAAATCACCACCGCGCTGAGCGGTGCCGATATCATCCGAGTATTCCTTCGCCAACTCGGCAAAGTCCTCGCCGTCTTTAGCGCGCTGCAACAGGCTCTCAATTTTGACCTTGGCCTCCTCGTCGGTTAATACCTCGGTCGGCTTAATCAAAATATGACTCAGCTTGGTCTGCGGTACGATAGTGGCTTCGTTACCGCGGCGATCTGTCAATTGGATCACGTGAAAGCCGCTTGGGCTGCGTACAATTTCGACATCGCCCTTAGCCATTGCATCGACTGTGGCGCGAAAAATCTCCGGCATCTGCTCTTCGTTGCGCCAGCCCAGATCACTGCGGCTTGCTCCCGCATCGGCGTTATCAACAGCTAATTGTGCCAATGCTTCGCCGTCTTTAGCCGCGCGCTGAATGTTTTCAGCGATATTGCGCAACGTCGCTTCAGCGGCGGTGTCTGCGTCTGATGCTACGGGTACCAACAAGTGATCAACACGGTTGAAAACTTCGGTCAAAGCCTTGCCTTCTGGCGACACCAAAAAGTTTTCAATTTCATCTTCGGTAATCTGTACGCGGTGATTGATATTGCCTCGCTGCACTTCTTGCAAAATCATGTCTTTGCGCACTTGCTCACGCACCATGGCATAGGACTGACCGTTTTGCTCAAGCACCTGCACAAAACTATTGAGCTCCATGCCATTTTGCTGCGCGATATTTGACATCGCAAGGTTCAAACGGTTGTCGTCGATATAGAACCCAGCGCGCTGTGCCATTTGCATCTGCAGGCTTTCAAGAATTAGATTATCGAGCACACCGGCACGCAACTCTTCATCGCTACCAACCGACTTGCCGCTGGCACGCGCTTGCTCGCGAATCATTTCGGTCCGGTTTACCAACTCGCTCACCATCACCACATCGTCTTCCACAATGGCGGCAATTCGATCAATGACTTCCACTTCCGCCTGACTGAAAGACGCCAGCAAAACGGTGGCACTCATCACCACCCCGCGGGCCCATCGGGCACCTAAACGCTGTTTACCAACCACTTAATCTCTGCTCCTGTTCTATCGGGCGGAAACCGTAAATATTTTCGCCCAGTACATTTTGTAATGAACCGCCAGAACCACCAAGGCCCTTCAGCTCGAAATAAACAAATACGCCGGTGTCCTTCCTCAGACTACCGTCGAAAAGCTGCTCGGTATAATCGCGCAACAATAACTGTGTTTTCCAGCAACAACTGTCGTACTCAAAACCGATCATTTTGTCGGCTGAGCGCTTGTTAAATAGATCGTACTGCCAGCGCCCCATCAACTTCCAGCGCTCATCGATAGGTGCCATGGCTGACAGGTCTATCTGCTCGACGCGGCGATTCAGCAGTTCACCATCGATTCGCTGCGGTACATCGCGCCGTACGCTATAACCCAAGTTATAAAGGGTTTCACCTGCACTGTAGTGGCTGCGCCACTGGGCGTTACTGATTTGCTGATCCGCCGAGTCTACCACCATATTCACATGGTGGCGCCAATGCGGGCCGACCATGTAATCAAACGAAG
This sequence comes from Cellvibrionales bacterium, assembly GCA_024639455.1. Lineage (GTDB taxonomy): Bacteria > Pseudomonadota > Gammaproteobacteria > Pseudomonadales > JAHEIH01 > JAHEIH01. The sequence continues at coordinate 84,553 of JAHEIH010000004.1, read as the reverse complement.
CAGCGTAATCCGAGCGACTGGTTGTGTCGACAAAAATTTGCTGATTGGCCAACACCTGTGGCGGCTGGAAATGGTAAATCTGCCCCAAACTCAAACGAAGGAGCTCACGTCCAGTCGCCTCGTCGTTGATACGCGAAGTAAAACCTAAGCTCAGCTGCTTTGCGTCTTCCAACCTATCGAAACTGGTCGAGCGACGCTCACGGAACAACTGCTGATAATTAAATGTCATGGCCGTCGCATCGAAGCTGGCAAACTCTGACTGATCACGGAACGGCGTGTACAGGTAGAACATGCGAGGTTCGAAGCTTTGGTTAAGTTGTTTACCGCCCCAATTTAGCTGGCGGTCAAAAAATAATCCGGCGTCCAAACTAACACTGGGCGCATTAACAGACAACAGATCTTGCTGGTCAGTTCCCCGCAAGCGCTGGCTAAGTTGCTTGTATTTCACGGTGGGGGTAATAAATCCACCCGCTGAAGCCAGCGGCAAATTAAAACCATACTCTTGATAAAGCCTAGCACCACGAACTTTCTGATCGTGATCGAAACCGACGAGATCGGCGGTAAACAGCGTATTGATGCGATTTGGGCGCGACGCTAGGTGGCTGGCACTTATGCGAGGTAACATCCGATAAGGTTCCACTAGGCCTTCTCGCAGTACTTGATAACCGCGCATTTGGGTGCTAACCAACCAGTTCGGGTCGCTGTAGCGAATCTCACCACGCTGCTGTAGGTGGGCGTTGCGCTTCACCTGAATCGAACTGGAATTGATGTCGCGCAGATAATCGATATCACTCACACGGGTGAAGTCAACCGCACTACTCCAGCGCTCACCAAAACCACCTTCATGGCGCAACTGCGCAAACCAGCGGTTATCGCTTTGCTCTGGGTTACTACGCGCGAAGGCATTATCGCCCGGTAGGTAGGCTGCACTTACGTCCCAAAGCCCAAGATCCATCAAGTAGCGGAACTGCCCTTCCAGCATCGGGCCACGTTCACTCATATAGCGCGGCGTCAGGGTTAAGTCGTAGTGGGGTGCCAAGTTAAAATAATAGGGCACGGCAAGCTCTACACCATTGCGATCGCTCAACCCTATCGTCGGCCAAAGAAAACCTGACATGCGACGTTTATCGATCGGAAAGCGCAGATACGGCACGTAAATAAAGGGGATATCTGCCACCGTCACAGTGGCACCACGCGCCTCGCCCCAACCACTGGATTGGTCGATAGAGAACTCGTCTGCTGACATTTGCCACACCAGCGAGCCAGGCTCACAACTACTGAACTGGGTATTGGTCATGCGGGTCAAACCGCTATCAAATCGCTGCAAGCGGTCAGTGTTACCGTGAATGCCACTGCTAAATACCACGTACTCTACACCCTGTAGATCGGCGGTCGTCTTGATCGTATCGAGAATGGCGCGATCCCCGAGGAACAGCACCTCCGGTTCCTGCACACGGATGTTGCCCTCCAGAGTAAGCTGGGTGCGCTCGCTATTGAGCAGCGCGCGATCCGCCTCAAGCAGGCGTTCGCCATCGCGAATACGCACACTACCAAGCATCTCGGTACGTCCATCGCTGGTCAAACGCGAACTGTCAGCCAACACATGAATGGCATCGACCGGCAACCCTGGCACTGCAGGCAATGGCGGGTTGTAATAGAACCCAGAGCACAAGCCGTTGTAGCACTCGCCGCGCTGACTTTCGCTCAACAGCGCGTTGGGAATCCAACTTAAACGGGCATGGGGGTTGCTTTCAGAATCAAGGGCTTGTTGCAGCGAAGGATGCTGACATTGGGCCACCGGGGCATCAGACACATTGAGCATTTGCGCCTCTGCGTTGGCCACAAAGCCCAAGCAGAACAGCAAGGCCAAGCGAAGCTGGGTCTTGCGAGGTGTCATCATGCGTTCAAATTCCTTCCATACTTATGGCCACAGGTCTTGCCCGACGCAGCAGCAAAGCGGACAATAATGCGTTGCATTGTATCGAAATGCTCGGCTTGCTGCGACAACAACAGCGCCGAATTGTTAATCTTTACACCACTTTATTAACACGTTACGACGAGAATCGAGCCATGAAAAACACCTTACATACATGGTGCGCCCAAACCCTTCACTGCCCGAGCGATCAGCTCAAGGCGGTCGCACTCGGCGGAGACGCCGGTTTTCGCCGTTACTATCGCCTCCACCTAGGGGAGAAATCCTTCATCGCCACCGATGCACCAGTGGAACATATCGACAATCACGCCTTTGTCGACATCGCCAAACGCCTCGCTGCGGTGGGCGTGACTGTTCCCGAGATTATCGGCGTTGATTACCCGCGTGGATTCTTACTGCAAAGCGATCTCGGTGACAACCTACTGCTCGACCAGCTGAACAACGACAACGTAGATGACCATTACGCCCGCGCCCTCGCCCTCATTGTGCAAATGCAAACCGCTGACAGCCAAGGGTTACCCCACTACGATGGCGCCATGCTGCGCCGCGAGATGGCACTTTTCAGCGAGTGGTTCATGCCGCAACTGCTTGCCGTGACATTGAGCGTTGAAGAAAGCGCCATGATCGAAACGGTCTTCGACTGCCTGCAAGATATCGCCACAGCGCAACCGCAGGCACTGGTACACCGCGACTTTCACTCGCGCAACATCCTCTGCCTCGACGACGAACTGGCCACCATCGACTTTCAAGACGCGGTTCACGGCCCCATTACCTACGACGCCGTCTCGCTGCTAAAAGACTGCTACGTTAGCTGGCCAAACGCTCGCGTCGAACAGTGGCTGGAAGATTTTCACTGCGCCCTGCTCGAGCACGGCACTATCGCGGCCGAGATACCCTTTACGCAAACCCTGCGCGATTTCCACGCCATGGGCCTACAGCGCCATATCAAAGTACTCGGGATCTTTGCTCGATTGTCGCTGCGCGACGGCAAGCACGGTTACCTTCTCGACCTGCCACTGGTGATTGACTACACACTCAAAGCCGCCCGACTACTGGCAACCGACTACCCAATCATGAATGAGTTTCACGCCTGGTTTACACGGCGATTGAGCCCTATCATCGCGATACAGGAGTGGTCACGTGGCCGACGCTAAGGTAGCCATAATCCTTGCCGCCGGCCGCGGCGAGCGTATGCGACCACTCACTGACCACACACCCAAGCCGTTACTAAATGTCGCTGGCCAACCGCTAATTTCATACACCTTGCAACGCCTTACCAAGGCGGGCTGTGGTCGCGTGATCATCAATTGCGCCTACCTCGGCGAACAACTGCCAGCCGCGCTGGGCAATGGCGAAAGATTCGCGCTGGACATCCGCTACTCCCACGAAGATGAGGCACTAGAAACTGCTGGCGGAATCATTCAAGCACTTCCGCTGATCGACGCCGAGAAATTCTTGGTCATCAACGGCGACGTCTGGTGCGACCACTCGCTGCAACCACTTTTTGACCGCGAACTTGGCCAAGACCTAGCCCACCTAGTGATGGTCGACAATCCGACCCAACACCCCTTCGGAGACTTCCGCTTGCAGAACACTCGCTTGCAAGCAAAACCCACTCGAGACAGCCTTGGACTCACGTACAGCGGCATTGGGCTTTACACCAGAGCGTTGTTTGAAAACTACCCAAAGGGCTACCGCCCACTGCGGCCTCTGCTAGACAAGGCCATGCAAGACGATCGCATCAGCGGCGAACACTACCGCGGCGATTGGCGCGATATTGGCACGCCAGAACGGCTAGCGGCATTGAATACCGACCTCAGTTAGAAAATATCGCGCAACCACTTCCAAGGATCGCGCTTGCGATTAGCACAACTGGCGTCAACCTCAGGTCGCGCCCGAGTAAACGGCATTTGCACCGCCGCAGGACAACCTTCGCCACTCAAGCGCCCCTGATCATCTACCCACAGGGTTTCTACCCCAGGCAAGGGTTTGATTTGCAGTGGTTTATAGCTGACATCTGCCACGAAATCTCCCCACACCTGCATCGCCCCAGCGCTCCCTGACAGACCGATCTCTGCATTATCGTCACGCCCGATCCATACAACGGCGGCAATATCACCGGTAAAACCGGCAAACCAACTGTCTCGCCCATCATCACTGGTACCTGTTTTGCCCGCCGCCTTCAAACGCGGCGGCAGGATGTTGTTGAGCTGCACCGCCGTACCCGCGCGCACGACCTCCGCCAAGCCAAATTGCAAAAGCGACAGCGAGGCAGGATCAATGGCAGGCCGGCCAGCGGAGCTAAAGAAGGTGGCCTTGTCTTCTGCCACCTTGATGGCATCGATGGCGCGCAGCTTCTGTAACCGTCCAAGACTGGCAATATTGCCGTACATCGCCGCCATATCAATCGGGGCAAGCGCTACCGCACCCAACAACAGCGATGGGTTGCTGCCAATATCCTCACGCACACCGAGCTGCTTGATAGTATCGACCACCGCTGACAACCCAACATCCATTGCCATCCGCACCAGCGCCTGGTTGTAGGAGCGTCGAAGCGCTTCAACCATTTGAATATCGCCGTGGTTGAGCTTGTCGTAGTTGCGTGGCTGCCAATGGCGCTTTTTATCCAGCGGCACACTCACCGGCGCATCACTCAACATCGATGCCAGATGGTAGCGGCCGCTATCCAGCGCAGCCAAATAAGCCGCCGGTTTGAGCAGGGAACCCACCGGGCGTTTTGCATCGAGAGCGCGATTAAAACCCTGATATTTAACCTGCCTATCCCCCACCATGGCCAATACCGCCCCCGTCGCGGGATGCACAGCGACCAAGGCGCCTTGCAACTGGCCATTGTCGATACCGCGCCAACGTTCCACGCGCGCCAACTCCTTGATCATCGACAACTCAGCACTGCGCTGAACATAGGGATCAAGGGTGGTAAACACGCGCACGTTGGAGCCATTTTCAAGCGCCGCGTGCATATTCGAATAGCGCAACTGACGACGCAGATAGTCCATAAAGGCGGGAAATTTCTGTGCACTGGGCGACTGGGCGCCAGCTAACAGCAACTCTTCAGCCTTGGCCCGATCAGTCTTGTCGGACGCTAAAAAACCATTGCTAGCCATACTATCGAGGATTAGGTTGCGACGCTCCAAGGCGCGTTGCGGGTGGCGACGAGGATTATAAAAGGACGCGCCCTTCACCATCCCCACTAGCAATGCCTGCTGGGCCGTCGTGGTTTGCTGCAAGGGGACACCAAAATAAAACTGTGACGCCAATTCAAAGCCATGGATAGCACGGGCGCCATCCTGACCCAAAAACACTTCGTTAATATAGGCTTCCAGAATCTCTTCCTTGCTGAAGTGCAGCTCCATAAGCAAGGCCATGGGGATTTCCAACAACTTGCGAATAAGCGAGCGCTCTTGGGTTAGGAAGAAGTTTTTCACCAATTGTTGCGTCAGCGTACTGCCACCCTGGGCAAATCCACCGGCGCGAATATTTGCCACCATGGCACGCGCGATACCGCGCAGTGAAATACCGTGGTGATGCATGAAGTTGCGGTCCTCGGTCGCCAGCAATATTTGGATTAGCGCCGGGGGCACCTTGTCCAAACTGATGATATGGCGGTCCTCATAAAGCCCCGACTGGAAACTACCAATCATGAGTGGATCGAGTCGCTGATTTGACAGGCGCTGACCACCACTGCGTAATTCACTGATCTGCAAATTAGTTATGTTAAGACTGATCAATCGGCTAGGAGAGAAACCATCAAAGAATTCAAAGCCTCGCACGTAGATATCGAAGCGATTTCCGCGACGGTGGTACTGACCGGGCGTGCGCGGCTGTTGCACCGGCACGTAAGAAAGACTTTCGAGCTCGAACTGCAAATGATCACTAGACACTCCCTTGCCCTCGAACAATTCCAAGGGCCGGGCATAGGCTTGAGTAGCCACCTGCCATTTGCTTCCGCTAAACTTTTCCAGTACCACGGCATCAAGATAGGCAAGGACAAACACGCCTGCCACGGCGGCCACCAACACCAGTTTTAGCAAATAGCGGCGAGGGGCATGCATCGTTTATTCTGCGCTTAACTCGGCAATAAAGGCACTATCCTGCACGGCACGCTGCAAGGTATCAGTCAAGATATCACTGATCAACTCGCGACTTTTCTCTACCGACGGCGCCAGAGGGAGCTTATGCGTGCGCAGAGTTGCATAGCTAAACGTGTGGGTAACCAAGCCCTTTTGCAATACAAAGCGAATACCATTACGCATAAATACGGGGGTAAATACTGGATCTTCGCCGGCGACAAACAACAACTCATCAACGGCCACCTGCAACACCATGTCGGCCTCATCTACGCTGTGAGCAGTGGCAAAGCCAAAATTGAAAAGGGCCGCTCTCACCTCGCGTTTCAGCTCCATGGCCAACACAAAATCGGCATCTAACAAGCCCTTTTCATACAACTCAGCGTGCTCTGCATCGATCACAGCCAAATACACGGCACGACCGCGACCGATATCGAGCTCCTGATAATTCACTTCGGGGCGCACTTCCTTAATGGGCGCCTGACTAGCGCAACCGGTTAGCAGGACAAGCCCTACCAACATCAACACTCGCCACATACTTAGCCCCTTGCCATCAAGTCGCGCAAATCAATAATCGCCGCGTTTGCGCGCGAGATATAAGACGCCATGACCAATGAGTGATTAGCGAATAGACCGAAACCTGTGCCATTCAAAATCAATGGGCTGGCAATGTCATCCTGACAGGACTCCAACTCACGAATGATTTGCCGCAGGCTGATCAGTGCATTTTTCTTCTGCAGCACATCGGCAAAATCCATTTCAATCGCACGCAAGAACTGCAGCAACGCCCACGTGGTACCTCGGGCTTCATAAAACACATCGTCCAATTCAGACCACGGGGTCTTTACATCAATTTCGCCGGGCGCTCGGGTGGATTGAACCGCCGCCTCATCGCCAGCTAAGTCGGTATTGATGCGTCGCTGCCCCACACTGGCAGTCAAACGCTGCGAAAGGCTACCGAGGCGGTTTTGGACAATGCCCAACCAATAGCGCAAGTTGTCGGCACGGGCATAAAACTGGGCGTTAGTTTCATCACCTTCTTCCAGCCTATCGAGGTAGCGCTTCAGGAAGTCAATACCCTCGCGATACTCCGACTCAGAGGCAGGGACAATCCAACTTTGGTTATCGAAATTGAAGCGCGGCTCAGCCAGCGCCAAGTCCGGATCTTCTTTCGATTGCGACTGCGAGCGACTGAAGCTTTCGCGCATGGCTCGGCTTAAATCGCGCACCTGTATCAGCACCCCGTACTCCCAGTTAGGAATGTTATCGAGCCAAACACCGGGAGGAAAGATATCGTTACTGAGAAAACCACCGCGCTTGTCGAGCAACAATTCGGCGGTTTGAATAAGGGTTGACGTGGTAATGCTGCCGGTGACAAGTGGCGCGCCACTCGCCTCAGCACTCTGCAGCGCCGCGCGCTGAACATCAAAACGCCCCGGCTCATCGCTCCACAGCACCCCGACTACAGCGGCCGCAACCGAATAGACAACCACCAGGACCAACAGCCAAGTTTTACCGACAAACTCAGCACTGTAATCGAGCATATTTTGCCAGCGTTCCTGCAGGCGCTTCCCCATCGCTTTCATCGCTTATTCCATTTAGTGGTGCATTTGGTGTGGCGAACGCACCTCCGCTCGCGCACGGTATTCGTTGCCCTCTGCATCGGTTAATACCAACTCAACGTCACCCGCCTTAAAGGCAGCCGCATCGCAGTCGAACAACATCAAATGATTGCCGCCGGGTTCGAACAAAACCTCTTCGCCAGGCGCTACGGTCAGGCTATCCATCTGGCGCATTTTCATCATGCCCCCCTCGTGTACGTGGGTGTGCATTTCGACACTTTCCGCAGCCTGGCTCGTGGCTGCCAGCAATACAATCGGTGTGTCACCAGTGTTGCTGAACACAAAAAAACCCGCACTCATTGCACGCCCCGGAATCAAATCTCGCACATAGGCATCATCAATAACACCCTGGGCAAATACCTGACTGCTTAACATAAAGATGGTGGCTAACAGTGTTTTTTTCAACGTTTCGTCCTCAATAGTTCTATGTTTGGGGTAGGTCAATCAGGATGACTTTCGGCACTTGCCCCTGCACGATGTTGCCGCGCAAGCGATACTCCGCCAATACTTCACGCATCTGCTGGTAAATCCAACGACCCTCGGCATCACTGCGTGACACAATGGTTATACGCGATTCGGCGCGCATGGCTTTCACAGCAATTTCGGTCAAACGCCAAGTGACATCCTCGCCACGCGCATCAAGTGCCGCAACGTCTAATAAATATTCATTTTCCGCCGCTGTCTTTGTCGCCGTGACACTCGACCAACGCAGACGTGTTTGGTCCAAACCATCAGCGGGTAACGCATAGGGCTCCGCTCTGCGCAAATAACCTTCTGCTGCGTCGCGCGCACCATTGCGGAAGGCCTGCTCAGCAAGCGACACGTAGCGCGCCACTAAGCGTCGCATACCATCCAAGGCAATCGCATTATCAGGAGCTACGTCGAGCACTTGCCCAAAATAGTCCGCCGCCGACCCTTCACGCGGCTCAGTGAGATGATCGTTATCGAGCGCGGTCAAACCGGCAAACAACAGCTCTTTAAGCACATCTCGCACCGGCGCTTGTTGGACCACTACTTCAGGTACAGGTTCAGCGACTACTGGCGCTGACGGCACCCCAGGAGTAGAACCACAGCCCGACACTAGACCCAACAATGCCCACCACAACAGGCGGTATTTCGCGCCGCCACACCACGTTGGCGCTGTCACTCTTTGATGGTACACGCTAAACTAACCCTATATAAGATGAAATGCGTATATAACGTACGTTATCAACCGGGATTATACATGCTGACTCACACATCGCGCGCAATAACCTTCGTTTTATTGATGATGCTCACCGCCTGGGCAAGCGCCCAAGACAGTCTGCAGCGCGCGCTTGGACAGATGCCTCAAGTCGACTTCCTCCCAGTAGAGGAGGCCTATCAATACCAACTTGACCGAAGCGACAATCTCCTCAATGTAGAATGGCTAATCGAGCCCGGTTACTACCTGTACAAACACCGTTTCGCCGTGCAAACCGCCGACGACCAGCCGCTCGAATGGGATATCAAGCCAGGACTCGCTAAAACCGATGAATACTTTGGCGACGTCGAGGTTTACTACCAGTTCACCACCCAGACCATTGCACTCACACAATTGCCAAGTGATCAACCCAGCGTCATTAAAATCAGCTACCAAGGCTGCGCAGATGCTGGGCTTTGCTATCCGCCGGAGACCTTTGCCGCACGATGGGACCCCAGCAGCGGCCAATTCACACCGACCGACATACCCACCGAGCCCAGTGCTAACAACACCCCCCCCGCTAGCAATGTCAGCTGGCTATCGGCAGTGTTATTTGCTCTTCTAGGCGGCATGATCCTCAACTTGATGCCCTGCGTGTTCCCAATCCTGTCACTTAAGGCACTGAGCCTAATGCAGCGTCACGAAAGCCATCCCTTTCACCATGGCCTTGCCTACAGCGCCGGCGTGATCCTTAGCTTTGTACTTATTGCGGGGATATTAATCGGCCTGCGCCAGGCTGGTGCGGCCATTGGCTGGGGATTCCAACTGCAGTCACCTATATTTGTCGCTATTCTGGCCTATATATTTTTTATTTTGGCACTCAATCTTTCGGGACTATTCGAGTGGCAAGTCTCTGTCGGTGGCGGTGATTCGCTAACCCGCGGCAACGGCCTTGGCGCCTCTTTTGCGACAGGCGTACTTGCTACCGTGGTCGCCAGCCCTTGCACAGCCCCGTTTATGGGCACCGCACTGGCTTTCGCACTCACCCAACCCAGCGCCGTGGCACTCAGTGTATTTGCCGCCCTGGGCGCCGGCTTAGCCCTGCCATTTTTAGCATTAACCGCCTTCCCGAAACTGGCGGAAAAAATGCCACAACCAGGCCAATGGATGGTGACGCTGAAAGAATTCCTCGCCTTCCCGCTCTACATCACATGCGTCTGGCTGTTATGGATTATCAGCAACCAAGCTGGCAGCGACGGGGCGGCCATGGTGATGCTCGGCCTTATTGCCATCGCTTTTGCGCTGTGGCTTTGGCGTGCGGGCAGCTGGCGTAAATACTTGGCCATGGCCAGTCTAGCCACAGCCATTGCCACGCTATTTAGCCCCTTCATGAATACGCAAACAGATCGACGTGACAGCTTCAATTTCAGCGAAGCTCGCGTAGAACGAGAACTCGCCACGGGGCGCTCGGTATTCGTCAACATCACGGCCGACTGGTGCATCACCTGCCTGGTTAACGAGCGCAACGCGCTCGGTGACGATGAAGTAGAGGCGCTCTTTGCCAGCAATGACGTTGTATATCTAAAAGGAGACTGGACACGTCCTGACCCAACCATTACCGCCTACCTCAATAAACATCAACGCGATGGCGTCCCTCTCTATGTGGCATACCACCAAAACCGCGTCGAAGTACTACCGCAAATCCTGAGTGCAGGGATGGTTTTAGAGGCATTTGGCAAGTAACAACCTCTTTCGCCGACGTTTGCGGCATTTTTACTACAAAATTTCACAACTTCCACAAAATCACAACATTAGCGGCTATTTTGCCACCGAACAGCACCTAACGTGCCAAAAAAGCATATTATGACGCACCCTTAATTTAAAAAAATGCTTAAAAAAAACCGAGCTCTGCGCTAAATTTCTTCGATCTTGCAGATAACGTACAAAAAGTTAGACAACTTCGCGGCATTTCATGCACAATGCACTCGTTGTGAACTAGAACGGAAGGACACATGGCGAGCATTCTGGTTATTCATGGCCCGAACTTAAACATGCTTGGGCAGCGCGAGCCTGAAAAATACGGCAGCACCACGCTGGAAGAGATCAATCAGCGTCTGCTCGAACAAGCTAGCGCCGCCGGCCATCACCTTGCGCACCTGCAGAGCAATGCCGAGTACGAACTCATCGACCGGTTGCACGAGGCGCGCCGAGAAAACATCGACTTCATTATCATCAATCCAGCGGCATTCACGCACACCAGCGTTGCCTTGCGCGACGCCATATTGGCCAGTGACATACCCTTCATTGAAGTCCACATTTCTAACGTACACGCTCGGGAACCCTTCCGTCATCACTCTTATTTTTCAGATATCGCTGTCGGCGTCATCTGCGGGTTAGGCCCACAAGGCTATGAACTCGCATTGCAGTCGGCCATAAAAACACTACAGCACTAGGAGCCTATATCCCATGGACATTCGCAAAGTTAAAAAATTGATCGAACTGCTCGAGGAATCGAACATCGACGAACTGGAAATTCACGAAGGTGAAGAATCCGTTCGCATCAGCCGTAATTCTGGCCGCGTAGCCGCTGCACCTGTTGCCGCCCCAGTATACGCTGCAGTTCCTGCACCCGCACCCGCCGCTGCCCCTGTCGAGGCACCCGCTGCTGCGGCAGAGCCTGAAGGCCACATCCTTCGCTCACCCATGGTTGGCACCTTCTACCGCTCTCCGTCGCCAGGCGCTAAAGCGTTTGTCGAAGAAGGTCAGAGCGTCAACGCTGGCGATGTATTGTGCATTGTAGAAGCGATGAAAATGATGAACCAAATCGAAGCTGACAAGTCCGGCACCATTGGCAAGATCTTAGTCGAAGACGGCCAGCCTCTGGAATTCGATCAACCCCTATTCACCATCATTTAATAGGTAGCCTCATGCTGGATAAAGTCCTTATCGCTAACCGCGGTGAGATCGCCCTCCGCATTCTGCGTGCCTGTAAAGAACTCGGCATCAAAACCGTGGCCGTCCACTCTGTGGTTGACCGCGATTTGATGCACGTAAAACTGGCTGACGAATCGGTGTGTATCGGTCCCAACCCTTCACCGCAAAGTTACTTGAACGTCCCCGCCCTGATCGCTGCCTGCGAAGTTACCGACGCAACAGCTATTCACCCCGGCTATGGCTTCCTGGCGGAAAACGCCGATTTTGCCGAGCAAGTGGAACAGAGCGGTTTTGTATTTATCGGCCCTAAAGCCGACGTCATTCGCCTGATGGGCGACAAAGTTTCGGCTATTCAAGCCATGAAAAAGGCTGGCGTACCCACCGTACCCGGTTCTGACGGCCCATTGACCGACGACAACGACCGTACTTTGGAAATCGCGCGCCGCATCGGCTACCCCGTGATTATTAAGGCTGCTGCTGGCGGCGGTGGCCGCGGCATGCGCGTCGTAAAAACCGAGGCGGCCCTGCTGAATGCCATCTACGTGACACAATCTGAAGCGAAAGCGGCTTTTGGCGACGCCACTGTGTACCTGGAAAAGTTCTTGGAAAATCCACGCCATGTGGAAATCCAAGTACTGGCTGACGGCCAAGGTAACGCCATTCACTTAGGTGATCGCGACTGCTCGCTGCAGCGCCGCCACCAAAAAGTACTGGAAGAAGCTCCCGCTCCAGGCATTCCCGAGGACATTCGCCAACGCGTGGCGGAAAGCTGCGTCAATGCTTGTAAAGTCATTGGCTACCGTGGCGCAGGCACCTTCGAATTCCTCTATGAAAATGGCGAGTTCTACTTCATCGAGATGAATACCCGCGTGCAGGTAGAGCACCCCGTCACCGAAATGGTAACGGGCATCGACATCATTCGCGAACAACTGCTGATTGCCGGCGGACAACCACTATCGATCACACAGGAAGACGTCGTAATCAAAGGTCACGCTTTTGAGTGCCGCATCAACGCGGAAGACGCCAAAACCTTCATGCCCAGCCCAGGCTTGGTCAAGCATTACCACGCGCCAGGCGGCCTCGGCATTCGTATTGATTCACACCTGTACAGTGGCTACACCGTACCGCCGAACTACGATTCGATGATTGGCAAAGTTATCGCCTATGGCGACGACCGCGAAATCGCCCTCAACCGTATGCGCCAAGCACTTGACGAGCTGTTGATTGACGGTATTCGCACCAATATCGCACTGCAAAAAGACCTGGTACGCGATGAAGGCTTCCGCATTGGCGGCGTCAACATTCACTACCTCGAGAAGAAACTGGGCATGTAATGGCTTGGCTGCAACTTAAAGTCCGTAGCAGTGCCGCCGAGGCCGACGCGGTCGAGGATATCCTTCTCGCCGCTGGCGCCGCGGCAGTGACGCTCGAAGACAGCGGCGACCAGCCGCTGTTCGAACCGCCCATTGGCACCACCCCCCTGTGGCATGACACCACTGTCGTCGGCCTATTCAACGCCGACATCGATGTGGCCACAGCTACCCAGCACATCAACGCAGCGCTGCAACCTAGCGAGCTGCTAAAGTTTGAAATCCTAGAGGATAAGGACTGGGTGCGGGCATGGATGGATGACTACCACCCTATTCAATTTGGGGAGCGACTGTGGATCTGCCCTAGCTGGTGCGAACCACCCAAGCCCGAAGCCGTCAACCTGATGCTCGACCCAGGACTGGCCTTCGGCACTGGCACCCATCCAACGACGGCGATGTGCATGCGCTGGCTCGATCGACAAGATCTCGCTGGCAAAGCCGTATGGGACTACGGCTGCGGGTCAGGTATCTTGGCCATCGCCGCACTCTTGCTTGGCGCTACAACGGCCACCGGTAACGATATCGATCCGCAGGCGCTCACCGCCAGCAGGGACAACGCTCAACGCAACGGCATTGCAGATGAAAAGTTAAACCTTATCTTGGGGGCTCCGAAAGATGCCGAGCCAGTAGATGTGGTGGTTGCCAATATCTTGGCCGGCCCTCTGGTGGCTCTCAGCGAAGGCATTGCAGCTCTCTGTAAACCGGGTGGACTATTGGCCCTATCCGGCATTCTCGACACACAGGCCAACGACATCGCCGAGTGTTACAGCCAGTGGTTTGATATTGACCCACCCACTGTTACGGAAGAATGGGTGTGCATTACAGGCCGCAAACGCTAAGCCATGCACGGCATCACCCGCTGCCCATCGTGCCAAACCGCCTTCAACATTGCCCACAAGCAACTGGCTAGCGCGAAGGGCAAGGTGCGCTGCGGGGTATGCAAACATACCTTTAGCGCCGCCGATTACTGGGTGGTAGCCGAATTCGATGACGCCGAGCTTGATTTTGAGCGCCCAGCCATCGAACTTAAGCAACGCAAAACGCCCGGCTCGCGAGGCCTTGCATTTGGGCTCAGCCTTATTGTTAGCACCATGGCCGCTATTTCCTTCTGGTTTCACCTGCACCCATCTGACATTCAAGCATGGCCTAAACTCGAGCCCTTGCGCCAGTGGACCTACCAACAACTTGGCCTGAGCGCACCACTTGCCATCGACTGGTCAACCCTTACACTAGGCCACTATGTCGCCCAGCCATTAAGCGAAAACAGCGAGACGCTGCGTATTCAAGGCATATTGGTCAACCAAAGCCAATACCCGCAACCTGCGCCAGACGTTGAGCTCACCCTGTGGTTAACAAGCGGTGAACAAATATCTGAACATATTCCAGCCCAACGCATTGTTCGCAAGGCTGACAAACTGGCCGCCCAACGTCAAAGCCAGTTTTATATCGATATCGACCGGCGCAGCGAAGATATCAAGCGTTTTACCTTAGCGCTGTGTTGTCAACAAAAATAATTGATCAAAATTAAACCAATTTCCTTTAAAACCGCCCCCCGAAGGTTTAGAATACGCGCCTCTTAAATCGACATCCCATGTTCTTCGCGCCCCATTTGGGAATGGCGTGAATGCATGGCTTTTTGCAGAATTTACGATGACCCGAATTGGACAGTACACATTGCCGTCGCCGCTGATTCTGGCCCCTATGGCCGGCATCACCGACCTGCCTTTTCGCAAACTATGTCGTCGTTTTGGTGCTGGCTTGGCAGTGTCTGAGATGATCACATCGGACATCGATTTGTGGCATAGCCGTAAGTCGCAACAGCGCCTTACGATGGGTGACGAACCCGGTCCCATCTCGGTTCAAATTGCTGGCAGCGAACCCGAGCAAATGGCGCAAGCCGCTGCCGCGAATGCCGCACGCGGCGCCGATATCATTGACATAAACATGGGCTGCCCTGCCAAAAAAGTCTGCAAAAAAGCTGCCGGCTCCTCGCTACTGCGCGATGAAGGGCTTGTTCAAGACATCTTGCAAGCCGTGATAAGTGCAGTAAACGTACCTGTCACGCTAAAAATTCGCACCGGCTGGGACAGCGAAAATCGCAACGCCTTACGCATCGCCGACATTGCTCAGCAGGCTGGCATACAGGCACTGGCCATCCACGGCCGCACCCGCGCTGATCGTTTTAATGGTTGCGCCGAGTACGACACCATTGCTCAGGTCGTTAAGCACGCCGACATCCCGGTCTTTGCCAACGGCGACATCACCACCCCAGACAAAGCACTGCAGGTTTTACAAACCACAGGCGCGGCTGGCCTACTGATAGGCCGTGGAGCTCAGGGACAGCCCTGGCTTTTCCAGCAAATTAATCACTTTTTGCAGCACGGTGAGCACCTCCTGCCCCCCTCCGCTGCTGAACGCGCGTCCATCATTCTCGATCACGTTGGCGCCATCCATGATTTTTATGGCGAGCACCTCGGTGTGAGAATTGCTCGTAAACATGTCGGCTGGTATATGCAGTTCGACCCCCAAAGTAGCAAGGCTCGCGCCGCGTTCAACCGCGTCGAAACCCCCGCAGAGCAGTTCCAGTTACTGCAACATTATTTCAACACCCCATCCTTCCAAAAAGAGGCCGCATGAACATCGACGACTCGTACATCAATTCTTCTATCGCCAACGCACAGACTGCCGCAAGCATAAATGAGAGTAAAACTCTGCGCGAAAGCGTGGCACAAGCCATGGCGAACTACTTCCACCACCTCGATGGACAAGAGGCGGTAGACGTTTACCAAATGGTCATGAACGAAGTAGAAGCACCACTGCTGGAAGCAGTCATGAGCTATACCCGCAACAACCAAACCAAAGCGTCACAGATGCTTGGTTTGAACCGCGGCACACTGCGCAAAAAATTAAAGCAGTACGACCTACTATAACCCTGACTTTACAACCAAAACGAAAGACGACACAACTATGAGTGATTTAAGCGATTACCTCCCCGTTCGACGCGCCCTGATCAGTGTTTCTGATAAAACTGGCATCGTTGACTTTGCCCGCGCATTGCGCAGTCTTGGCGTAGAAATTCTGTCGACAGGCGGCACTTTTAAACTGCTGGTCGAAGAAGGCGTTGAAGCAACCGAGGTGTCTGATTACACCGGCTTCCCTGAAATGATGGATGGCCGTGTAAAAACCCTCCACCCCAAAATTCACGGCGGCATCCTCGGCCGACGCGGCACTGATGACAATGTTATGGAAGAGCACGGCATCGCGCCTATCGACATGGTGGTCGTCAACTTATACCCCTTTGCAGAGACCGTAGCTAAACCCAACTGCGACCTGCCAACGGCGATTGAAAACATAGATATCGGCGGTCCCACTATGGTTCGTTCGAGCGCTAAAAACCATCAGTTCGTAAACATTTTGGTCAACGCTAGCGACTACCAAAGCGTGCTGGACGAAATGATGCAAAACAATGGCGCCACCTGCTTGGCAACACGTTACCAGTTGGCAGTTAAAGCGTTTGAACACACCGCCATGTACGACGGCATGATTGCTAATTACTTGGGCGCCATGAACTGCGAAGGCGAGAAGCGCGCCTTCCCGGACACCTTTAACGCGCAATATGAACTAGCACAAACCATGCGTTACGGCGAGAACCCCCACCAGAAAGCAGCGTTCTTCGTGGAGCGCAAGCCAGGTGACGCGAGCGTGTCTACCGCCAAGCAATTGCAGGGCAAGGAATTGTCGTTCAACAATGTGGCGGATACCGATGCTGCACTAGAAACCGTTAAGCAATTTGATCAGCCCGCCTGCGTCATCGTTAAACACGCCAACCCCTGTGGTGTGGCCGTCGCCGACGACATCAAAACGGCCTACGACCTCGCCTTCGCCACCGATAGCGAATCAGCCTTCGGCGGCATTATCGCTTTCAACCGCGAGTTAGACGTGGCCACCGCACAGGCCATCGTTGATCACCAATTTGTTGAAGTCATCATCGCGCCAAGCATTACCCGCGATGCCCAGCACGTCTTGGCTGATAAACAAAACGTTCGCGTACTGGCGTGCGGCAGCCTGAAAGACAGCAAAGTAAGCGGCTTGGACTACAAGCGTGTCACTGGCGGCCTATTGGTACAAGATCGTGATGCAGGTATGGTCAGCAAGGACGACTTGAACGTCGTCACCAAAAACGTTCCTAGCGATGCTCAAATGAACGACCTGCTGTTCGCTTGGAAAGTGGCCAAAATGGTTAAGTCAAACGCTATCATCTACGCCAAAGATGGTCGCACCATCGGTGTAGGCGCCGGCCAAATGAGTCGCGTGAATTCAGCCCGTATCGCTGCCATCAAAGCCGAGCACGCTGGCCTAGAAGTGGCGGGTGCGGTTATGGCTAGCGACGCCTTCTTCCCCTTCCGCGACGGCATCGACAACGCCGCGGCCGTAGGTATTAAGGCCGTCATCCAGCCCGGTGGTTCAATGCGCGACGACGAAGTGATCGCCGCCGCCGACGAACACGGCATGGCGATGGTATTCACCGGTATGCGCCACTTCCGACACTAAACGACTAGGAGTCACCATGAAGATTTTGATTATCGGTTCAGGCGGTCGCGAACACGCATTGGCTTGGAAAGCGACCCAGTCAGCGAGTGTTGAACACGTATACGTTGCTCCTGGCAACGCCGGCAGCGCGCTGGAAGAGAAGGTCAGCAACGTCGATATCGACGTCCTGGATTTCGACGGCCTCGTCGCCTTTGCCAAAGCGGAAAATATCGCCCTAACCATCGTTGGCCCTGAAGCCCCCTTGGTAGAAGGTGTTGTCGACCGTTTTGCCAGCGAAGGCTTGCGCGCCTTTGGTCCAAGTCAAGGCGCAGCGCAATTGGAGGGCTCCAAGGCGTTCACCAAGGATTTCTTGGCTCGAAACAACATTCCTACCGGCGAATACCAAAACTTCACCGAGGTTGAGCCCGCTCTTGCCTACATTCGTGACAAAGGCGCACCCATCGTGGTAAAAGCCGATGGCTTAGCCGCAGGTAAAGGTGTCATCGTAGCCATGACCGAACAAGAGGCCCGCGACGCGGTGGAAGATATGCTGTCTGGCAATGCCTTTGGCGATGCCGGCTGCCGCGTTGTTGTAGAAGAGTTCCTAAGTGGCGAAGAAGCGAGCTTCATCGTCATGGTCGACGGCAGCAACGTATTACCAATGGCCACCAGCCAAGACCATAAAGCCCGCGATAACGGCGACCAAGGCCCCAACACTGGCGGCATGGGTGCTTACTCACCCGCCCCCGTGGTAACCGACAGCGTCTACCAAAAGGTCATGGAGCGCGTGATCTACCCCACCGTCAACGCGATGGCGGCGGAAGGCAACTGCTATACCGGCTTTCTGTATGCAGGCCTAATGATCGATGGCGTAGGCAATCCAAAAGTTATCGAATACAACTGCCGTTTTGGCGACCCCGAAACACAGCCCATCATGATGCGCCTGCAATCTGATTTGGTAGCCTTGTGCAACGCCGCACTCGATAAACGTCTGGATGAATGCACCGCCGAGTGGGATCCACGCGCTGCGCTGGGTGTCGTACTGGCCGCTGGCGGCTACCCAAACGCCTACAACAAAGGCGACGTGATCAGCGGCCTAGACACCCAGATCACGGATGCCAAAGTCTTCCACGCCGGCACCAAATTGGTCGATGGCGACGTAACCACCAATGGCGGCCGCGTTCTGTGCGCCACCGCCCTTGGCAACACCGTAGCAGAAGCACAAGCCAAAGCTTATGAGCTGACGCACGCGGTGACATGGAAAGATGTGTACTACCGCGATGATATTGGTTATCGCGCGGTGGCTAGAGAGCAGGGCTAGTTTCTGGCTCTTGCTTTTCATCTCGCGCTATTGATTCAGAAAAAGTACGCCGACACGCCGTAAATACATCCCTGTAGGCTCGCTCTCGACATCCTGTCTCGAGACGGTCGGCTTTCACTTTATTTCTGAATCTTGAAACATTGTGCCAAGCCTCTTTGGGACCTTGTTCGCAGAACAAGGAAAATTAAGACCTGGCACGATGTTTCAAAAATCACGGCAAACACTTAAGACGGAAATCGGCAGCATGGATGCTGCCGTTTAGCCTAAATGGATGTATTCACGGCGGTCCGGCGAAGTGTTTCCGTGATTAAAGTTTCATGAATTTAGCCAACTAGAATTCATATTCCCTTGTTCTGCGAACAAGGTACCAGTACTAACCCCGCTCGAGGCCAGCAAAATACTCCCGTGCGGCAGCCATCACCTTGGGCGCTAAAATCAGCGCCGACAGCATGGTAGGAATCGCCATCAGTGCGTACATGCCCATCATCACATTGAATACGAAATCAAGCGTAAACGTACACCCCACCGCGATCATTGCGATATAGAAGTACTTGTAGTGCTTGGCGGCGTCCTCGCCAAAAAGGAAGGCGAAACAGCGCTCGCCATAGTAGCCGTAGGTAAACATCGTGGTGCTCGCTAGCAGCAGTACCTGGATCGACAATAGAATTTGACCCACCACCCCAAGTTCATTGCGGTACACACCCATGGTCAACTCCACCCCCTGCATCCCCTCGGCGTGCTGCCATGCGCCCGACGCCAGAATCACTAGCGCGGTACAGGTACAAATAATGATGGTATCAATGATGGGACCAAGCATACCCACCAATCCTTCGCGCACTGGCTGGTCGGTTTTAGCCGCACCGTGCGCCATCACCTCGGTACCAATACCAGCTTCATTGGAAAACACGCCGCGAGAAATACCAATCAGCATCACCCCCGCCAAGCCACCCGCCACGGCCTTCGGGTTAAATGCTTCGTTAAAGATGGCGGCAAATAGTCCGGGTAGTTCAGGCAGGTGCTGCGCCAAAACAAAGGCAGTCATCGCCAAATACAGGATTGCCATACTAGGAACTAGCCGCGAAGCCACCGTTGCGACCCGGGTAAGACCACCGTACAAAATCGCCCCGACGACGATAGAAAGCACTACCGCCATCCCCCAATTCACCACCGGAGAACTTACCATGGCAAAATTAGGCAGCAACTCTTCCCGCACGACGGCCGTTAACTGGTTAGCTTGAAAAGCCGGCATGGTGCCAAATAAACCCGCCGTAGCGAACAGCACCGCAAGCGGCTTCCAACGTTTGCCTAACCCCTCCATCACCACGTACATCGGGCCACCGCGAACATGCCCATCGGGATCGGTGCGGCGATACATAACCCCCAAGGTACAAGTAAAGAACTTGGTCGAAACACCGACCAGCGCTGAAACCCACATCCAAAACACCGCCCCAGGACCGCCGGCGGTTATTGCCAGCGCCACACCCGCGATATTACCCATCCCCACAGTGCCAGCCAGTGCTGTCGATAGCGCCTGTGCATGGCTGATATCGCCGCGCGCATGGCTGTCATCGTAGCGCCCAGTAAGCAAATCGAAGCCATGCTTTAAATAGCGGAATGGGGTTAATCGCGAGTAAATGGTAAAAAACAATCCACCGCCAACCAGCAGCACTAGCATGCTGTTGCCCCACACAAAATTGTTAAACGCCGCTGCCCAGCTATTGAGAAGTTCCATTGTGGTGCCTTGATGATTAAAACAACTATCATACCCAATCACCGGCAGCGACACATTACCCTGACAACAGTTTGCCAACATTGACCCGCCACCGCAGAAATGAGGTGCTACACTTCAATCAACATTTGGAGGAGCTATGCAGCAACTATTTAAAATCGCACTATGTTGCTTTGCCATCACGCTTGCCGGCTGTGAGAGCGTCAAATACAGCGCATTGGAGAAAGTGGGCATTCACAAACGTGACATATTGATCGACCGCATTGAGGATACTCAAGACGCACAAAGTGACGGTCAGGAACAATTTCAGTCGGCGTTAGAACAATTCCGTAGCGTGGTCGCCTTCGACGGTGGCGAGCTAGAGCGCATGTACAATAAATTTAACGACGAATACGAGGCCTGCGAAGAAGCAGCTAACGATATCATCGAGCACATCGACAGCGTTGAATCGGTCGCAAGCGCGCTATTTGCCGAATGGCAAGATGAATTGAGCCAATACCAGAACGCCAAGTTACGGCGCTCCAGCGAACGCCAATTGGCAGACACCAAGCAGCGCTATCGGCAGATTCTTGGGGCGATGCGTCAGTCGGAACGAGCCGTTGCTCCTGTGTTAGCCATACTGCGAGACAACGTCCTGTTCTTGAAACACAATCTGAACGCACGTGCAGTGGGCAGTTTGCGCGGAGAGCTGGCCAACATCGATCGCGAAGTGGAACAACTCACCGCCAGTATGCAACGCTCGATCACCGAATCGCAGCGCTTTATTGATTCGCTTAAGGACGCTCCTTAAGCACTTTACCGCGGCCGGAACCCATCGCTTCAAAATTGGAACTGGCCGCCGATTTCACCACGATATCTCCAGATCCCAACACCTCACCTCGGGTCACCTCAGTATCTAACTCGCGACCATCAAAGTCACCACTCCCCATGATCTCGACATCAACCCTCGCCGCAGCACCGGCAACGATCACATCGCCACTGCCCATGATCTCAGTGCGCAATGTCATAGCGGTTAAAGCGGCAATGGCCACATCGCCGGAACCGGCCAACTCAATACGAATCTCGCGGCCATTGATTTCGTCAAAGCGCACATCACCCGAGCCATTGACTTCGATACGTACCTCGTCAGCGTCCAAGCGATCGCCTCGAACTGAGCCAGAACCCGACACCTCGATGTAATTCAAGGTCGGGGCCGTCACGGTAAAACTCCCTATCGCTGAGCCGCCGAACCAACCTTTTTCATGCACATCTAGTTCCAAGCGGCCTCGACGACTCACTTCGGCGCGCACACGCGGCAGATAGTCGCGCTCAATTTTGACACTGACACCTGGTGTATCTCCCCTGACAAACGTTACCGATGAGGCGCCGCTTAATTCAATCCCATTAAAGTCTTTGACGTCTAGGGTTTTAGTCACAGTGTCGGCACTCGCCAAGGCGGCTAAGGACAGTAGGGCAGCTCCAATAAATACTCGTGAAAACATGATTTACTCCTTTTGTTTTCTATCTGACGCCCAGACATTGCCATTTAGATGCAGGTCATTAGCATTTTTTTTGAAACACTCACAATAAGTTCAAAATATGTGCCATCAAAGTCGCTTGTGCTATAGTTGCGTCTTTCTGAAACACTACGTAAGGGCCTCACAATGAGCTTGAATGAAGTATCTGCGGGCAAGAGCCTGCCCGATGACGTGAATGTCATCATCGAAATCCCCATGAACAGCGATCCAATCAAATACGAAGTGGACAAAGATTCTGGCGCTATCTTCGTTGACCGCATGTTGGGTACCGCCATGCACTACCCCTGCAACTACGGCTACATCCCCCACACTCTGTGTGGCGATGGCGATCCTGTTGATGTTTTGGTTGTGATGCCTCTGCCCTTATTGCATGGTAGCGTAGTGCGTTGTCGCCCCGTTGGCGTTCTGAAAATGACCGACGAAAGCGGTGAAGATGCTAAATTGATTGCTGTTCCTCACAGCAAGATCACCCCCTTGTACGATAACGTTAAAGACGTGAATGATCTGCCAGAACTTACGTTGAATCAAATCAGCCACTTCTTCGAGCACTACAAAGATCTGGAAGCAGGCAAGTGGGTTAAGGTTGAAGGCTGGGAAGGCGTTGAAGCCGCCCGCGCTGAAATCATGGACTCTGTCGAGCGCTACAACGCCGCTTCTGACAAGCCCAACTTCTAAGTTATACCGGGCCGCACACTCGTGCGGCCTGCTCTCTACACGACAAAACGTCGCCAAATTTCCTCAAAGTTTTCTAGTATTGCCGCCCGACCTGCGATATCCGTTTTTGCAAGGTAGGATTTAACCATACCTGGCGACAAAGCCTGACTGTGTGCGTCTGCAGTGACAATATGACTGATGTGCCAAGGCTCGAACGCTACCCCACCACTGTCAACACTAAATGGGCGATAAAACCCACCATAGCCTTCTTTTTCATCAAACCAGCTATTTAATAACCTACCGAGTCGCTCAAAGGGACCATCTGCGGCGTATTCTGCAGGTACCAGTTGTAGCCTATAGCCCTCTGCCATGGCTGACAAATCGTACACATCTATATCACTCCCCCAGTGGTGGCGAGAACACCCCGGCAACGCAGTCCAACGCAGTATATAGGGTAATTTATCAGCATCCGATAAGTGCCGAATATCGATAATTTCAGCATTGTCATCGTAGATGGGGCGCTCGCCACGCATCTTCTGATTCCAAATAGCTAACTGCTGATCAAAACCGCGAAAACTACTGGCAATAGCCAAGTTCACGCCGTGCTGTGCGCAGCGCTCACGAAAGGCAATAAAATCTTTCAGGACTAAAGGATGAAGGCGACGCACGGCGTCGCCACATCCTGGAACGGCAACTAAGCCACGCTCATCTAGACCGAGTACCTGCTCGGCACTAGCGCGCATAGATTAGTTATCGGGATGAAGACCGCTGTCGCGAACTGCGCCGGGAGTCATTCCCGTCCACTGTTTAAACGCGCGGCGGAAGTTAGACGCATCACTAAAGCCAAGCTGGTTGGCGACCTTTTCAACACTCCACTGACGGCTAGTGAGATACTCCACCGCACGCTCTTTACGAACTTCATTGAGCAGCGCTTGATAAGAGGTACTGTGCTCACTCAGACGTCGACACAGCGTGCGGGGTGACAAGTGCAAGCAGTTAGCCATATCTTCCAAGGTAGGAAATTGACCGTGAGTATTTTGCAGCAGTTGACGAATACAGCCGGGTAGCGAACGCATCTTGCGCACCACATCAATCAACAGGTGGTCAGTGTAGTCTTTGTTAAAGTGGCTCAGGGTTCTATTGTTGTTACCCAGCTGGGTCTCGTAGACGTTGTGATCGAGAAGCATCTCGGCACAGGTCTTATCGAAATATACCGGACAACCGAAGAAATCTTGATAGACCTTGCCGTAGCCATCATCGGAAAATGGCAAACCAATGGCTTTAAACAGCTTGCCTCCTTTGGTTAGCACGTTGGTTATCATCAGGGTGGAAGACAGCACGGCTTCAGTCACAAAACGATCAACATCTGCCGGTATATCTTCACCGTAAAGCAGCTCTAAGTTGACCAAGTAGTCAGCGCCAGAGCGATGCATATCGACTCGCATCGACAAACCTGAGAAACCGAAATATTTGACGATTTGTTTCAGGGCATCGCCGACATTGTCGCTGTTACAAGCCGCTTGACCAAAAACGCCCATGGTGGCGACGTCCCATTGGCGACCGAAGTAGAGGCCTAGGTTGCGCTCTCCGGTGAGTTCAATGTAGCGCATGATCATATTCATGAAATCTACGGGCACCACGCGATCATTACGATCAAGGGTTTCGAAAGTCTTTTCGGTAAGCTGTCGAGAGTCTGCCCCAAACTGTTGAGCAACTTTTTGTAACAAGAGAGGGTAATCTCTCGTTAAGACAGGCTTACTGCGTTTAAAAGTAGTTTCTTGTATACGCATGGTGTATTCCCTACATTATTGGCGTCGATAGACCCGAAAAAGGATAGAATCTAATGTCTGATTGCGCAAGATTCAATTTCCTTGGCAAGTCATTTTACGCCATTAATTGATGTATTTTTCCGCAACTTAATAAATACGGTAAATTCCAGCGTCGAGTTCCGCCTTTAACACCACTACATGTAAACCTTTTGTAACAGCAACATGTAGTGCTTCAGCATACTCAGGGTGGATATGCGCCGCTGGCAACACGCGATCAATACCGGCATGCTGTATCACGAACACCTGTGCCGCATCGAGGCCTTCGCATTCCATCGCTCGCATCAAGTGCGTAATATGTTTCACCCCACGCTCGCTACGGGTATCTGGAAAATAACCCACGCCATTTTCGCCGCAAAGGGTCACACTTTTTACCTCCACCAAACAATCCCGCGCCGAGGGATGACCACTCAACAGAGCGTCTGCTCGTGATTCCCCCCCAGCATAAGCCACCTCACGACGAAGGGTTGTATAGCCCGCAAAGGCACCTAACCGGCCGGCGCCAAAGGCTTCAGCAAATAGCGCATTGGCGCCGGCGGAGTAAATATTGGCGAGCCCATGCGCGGTTTCGACAAAACGCCACCCCCAGGCATACTTAGCCTTGGGGTTGGCTGCCGGCTGCAACCACGCACGACTTCCTGGCTCAGCGCAACCGGTCATGGCACCGGTGTTAGGACAGTGCACCGTGACGACCTCACCGGAGGGCAATTGGACATCCGCCAGGAAGCGCTTATAGCGCTTGAGTAGATGGGCTTCTTGGTAGTCGTCAGGGAAACGCATCACTCGGCAATGGCACTCGCTAATCGTTGTAGCGCATCGCGCAAGCCAGCCTCTGGGAGCGTGTAGGCAAATCGCACGAAGTGGCCGCCTTCGGTGGGGCTAAAATCAGTGCCCGGCGTTAGTGCTACGCCAAACCGCTCGAGAATATCAAAACAAAAGTCCTCACTATTACGCCAGCGCCCACGATCGATGAAGCGCTGGATATCGGCGTAAATGTAGTAAGCGCCCATCGGCTCATGCGCAATATCAAAGTCCAGTTCCTTTAGTCCTGCCAACAAGACATTACGACGAGCAGCAAATGCGTCTCTGCGCTGATCGAGCAGCGCGCGACTCTCGGGTGCAAACGCCGCCAAGGCCGCGTGCTGGGCGGTGACCGGGGATGAGATAAAAAGATTTTGCGCCAACTTTTCCAAACCGGGTAGCGCCCAATCCGGTGCCACCATCCAACCAATTCGCCAACCAGTCATGCCGAAGTACTTAGAAAAGCTATTGATCACAAAAGCCTCGGCGTCAACTTCCAGCGCGCTGTGGCAGCGTTCGCCATATACTAAGCCCTGATAGATCTCATCAGCTATTAGCACCCCATTACGGGCTTTTACCGCCGCCGCAATATCCTGTAACTGCAGTTTCGACAACACTTCGCCGGTGGGGTTAGCGGGCGAGGCCACCAACACGCCTACTGTATTAGCCTGCCAATGCTTGCCAATCAATTCGCCGTTTAATTGGTAGCGCTGCTCAGACCCTACGGGCACAAACTGCGCCGCACCTTCAACGATGCGCAGGAACTGCTGATTACAAGGGTAACTTGGATCCACCATCATCAACGTTTGCCCTTGGTTTACCAACAGCGCCGACATCAACAACAGAGCACCGGAAGCACCCGGTGTTACAACTATCCGAGCAGGGGAGATTTCAAGGCCATAATCACTTTTATAGTAATTGGCGATGGCCTGACGTAACTCCGGAATACCCAGCGCTTGCGTGTAACCGGTCTGTTGGCGCTGCAACGATGCAATGCCCGCATCGATAATCGGCTGAATAGTGGCGAAGTCTGGCTCGCCCACTTCCATATGCAAGATATGCCGACCTTCTGCCTGAAGAGCCTTGGCGCGATCCATCACCGCCATGACGCGAAACGTCGCGATTTTATCCACTCGATCTGCCAACATAACCCAACTTTTCTCCTAGCTTGCAAGACTAAACGCCGCAAGCATAACAAACTGCCCACCCCGATGCGTAATTAGATGTAGCGCGAATGTAAACATTCTGTTAGCTTTTCTCTTTTATGGCCTATGCTTTGGGTTTAAGACACATAACAGGACGACAGTAAGGGCAAATGTATGCCAAATAACACTACCGCTTTTAAACATTTCGAACCCTACGTACCCGCCGACGGCGAAGAGTACATGAATGAAAAACAGCGCGAGCACTTTAAAAATATCCTCTACGCTTGGAAAAGCGAATTGATGGAAGAAGTGGACCGCACCGTTAGCCACATGAAAGACGAAGCCTCTAACTTCCCCGATCCGGCCGACCGTGCTAGCCAAGAAGAAGAGTTTAGCTTGGAACTACGCACCCGCGATCGCGAGCGCAAACTGATCAAGAAAATTGAAAAGACCATCGAGTTGATCGAACACGATGACTACGGTTACTGCGAAACCTGCGGTGTAGAAATCGGCATTAAGCGCCTTGAAGCGCGCCCCACGGCCGATCTGTGCATTGACTGCAAAACCCTCGACGAAATCAAAGAGAAACAGTTGAAAGGCTAGTGCCCAAGACGCATTACCGGGGGCGCTTCGCCCCCTCCCCCTCTGGCCCACTCCACTTAGGATCACTGCTCGCCGCCACGGCCAGCTTCCTCGACGCCAAGGCTCATCACGGCGAATGGATAGTCCGCATTGAAGACATCGATCCTCCCCGTGAACAAGTCGGTGCAAGCGACGCCATTTTGCAAGCCTTACTCGATCACGGCCTGCAATGGGACGGCGATGTCATGTACCAAAGTCATCGCAGTGCCGCCTACGACACCGTTCTAGCCCGCTTAATGCAAGAAGATACGCTATTTTACTGCACGTGCACCCGCGCCGAACTTCAAGGCCACCCAGTATACCCTGGCACCTGTCGGGATCAGCGTCGCCCACCCGCGCGCCTTGCCGCGCTGAGACTGAGCGCGGATGGCAGCGACCAACAATGGCAAGACGGCCTGCAAGGCCCACAGCAGTGGTCGATGTCGGAAGTCGGAGACACCATTTTAAAGCGTAAAGACGGCCTTTACGCCTACCAACTCGCGGTAGTCGTCGACGATCATGCGCAGGGTATCAGCCACGTCGTGCGCGGTATCGACTTACTCGACAGCACCCCCCGCCAACTCTTCCTTTACCAGCGACTTGGCTGGCAACCACCCGCGTTTAGCCACATGCCAGTGATCCTCGATGCCAATGGCAACAAGCTAAGTAAACAAAACCACGCCAATCCCATTGAGGCAGCTAACGCCGCCCATAATTTGCGCCGCTGCCTGGGCTGGCTAGGTCAAGCGGAACCTCCAAAAAATACAACCTCCGTCCAGGCGATATTGCGCTTCGCCGTTGAACATTGGCAACCAACAGCTATCGCGGGGCATCGCGATATCGCGCTCACGTAGCCGCTGGTGTAAACTGGCCTGCGAATTGTGAGGTCAATGTGCTAATACACCGAAGTACCATTTTAATCATTTTTGCCCTGTTACTTATGGCACCGTCGCTGCGCGATTGGGTGATGAGTGGCGGTGCCGAATGGTACCGACTCTTTTTAGCTTGGTTGTTTATCATTACCCTATTGGCGTGGAATCGTCGCCTCACCAAGCGACGGGAACAAAACCGTGCTTAGCGCTGGCATTCTCCTTATTTTGGTGCTGCTTTTCTTTGCCGGGTGGTTTGGTGTTTCCGCGCTCATTGACCTAAACAAAGGCTGGCGCAACCTCACAAAAAAACCTTTCGCCTACCACATTTCACTTGGCATCATTGGCAGTGCGTGGACCTTTTTTACCATGACGGGGCTAGTGCAAAACTATGGTATCTCAGCCTTTTCCTATTACATTGGTATCAGCGCCGTATTTCTCACCGCGCCTTTACTGTTACAGCCACTTCTGCAATTGTGCAAACGTTATCAGCTGACTTCGCTAGCGGATTTAATGAGCTTTCGCTTTCGCAGCCCAACCGCAGGCACCACCACCACCCTATTATTGATCGTTTCGATTTTGCCTTTCTATGCACTGCAATTAGAAACCCTAGCTGAAGCCACCAATCAAATATTGGCTACCAATAACGCTGAACGCCCATACTGGCTGATCACTATTTTTACTATTTTGTGTGCCGTAAGCGCGCTGCAACTCAGCACGCGCCACAATGCCACCAGCCAGCGACACCAAAATCTCATCGCCCTGATTGCCATGAGCAGCCTTGTAAAAGTGATCGCCCTACTTGCCCTCGGCGGTTTTGCGATCTGGGGCGTGTTTGGCAGCCCAGCGGGGCTTGAACAATGGCTGCTGAACAATCCAAGCACCACCCAACAGTTCTATAAACCGAGCGTGACCCCCTCCTACCAAATTCTAATGATCATTTTCTTCGCCAGTATTATCGGTATGCCACACCTGTTTCACATGGTATTCGCCGGCGCCTCCGCCAGCGGGCGACGTTTCGACAACGCCCGCTGGGCGGTCCCGTTGCTGCTGTTAGTCATGTCGTTACCGGTGCTACCAACGCTGTGGGCCAGCGCAGCCCTGGGCAGCGACAGCAGTGGTTTTGCTAGCATCAGCATGGCCATACTGGCTGATGCACCATGGCTCAACGGCCTGACCTTTATCGGCGGAATCGCGGCGGCGGCGGGCATTGTCGTGGTACTCAACCTGGCCCTTTCAACCATGCTGGTAAACCACGTAGTACTGCGCATATCACCGCTTAACCCCTCGCAAAATATTTATCAAAAGCTCAACTTGATACGTCGCGCCACCATCGTGGCTATTGCTAGCATGGGTTTTCTGTTGTTCGTGGTATTGCGCGACCCGGACAAATTGCAAGGGTTTGCGCTGATGAGTTTTACCGCCAGCCTACAATTCATCCCCGGCTGTATTGCCTTGCTTTATTGGCGTGGCGCCACACGTGAAGGCTTTCTCAGCGGGCTCTTTGCTGGTTTTTCTGTATGGCTCATGTTTGTCTTCTTCCCGGAGGGTGTAGTAACAGGCCTCGATGATCAGCAACAGTGGTTCACACTGCGGCTCGATATGTCATCCAATATCTGGGCACTGAGTGCCGCCACGAGCCTCATGGCCAACGTCATCGGGCTATTATTAATCTCCTGGCTCAGCGACATGCGCCCCGAAGAACGCCGCGTCGCCCTGGCCTGCGTGCTCAACAACCAAAACCAAACTGATCAACGCCAGATCGACACTCACAGCGCCAACGATATCGCCCAGCGGCTTGCCCCAACGCTTGGTGAAACTCCGGCCAGCCATGAAGTTCGCCGCGCCTTGCAGCAAATAGGTGCGCGCTGGGGAAATCTCAGCGATACACAGGTGTCCGAACTGATAAAGGCATTAGAGGCCAACCTCATCCAGTTGTTGGGCCCAGTTATCGCCCAACAAACCCTGCGCAATGCGTTGCCATACAACGAAGATATTGAAGGCGACATCGTATATCTAGAGAGCCAGTTAGAATCGGTGCAATCACAATTGCAAGGTGTCGCGGGCGAACTTCGTACCATGCGCGCCAACTACCAGTCCATGCTGCTGGAACTCCCTATTGGTGCACTCACCTATGACACTATGGGTAAAATCACCAGCTGGAACCGAACCATCGCCGAGATCACCGGTATCAACCAACAACAAGCCTTAAAACAGCCACTCGCCTCGCTTCCCACTCCATGGGGAGACTTGCTAGGCGAGTTTGCTAAAGGCAAACATCGCCACTCTTACAAGCGCTTGATTGGCGACAATTCAGACGGCCGCTGGGTCAATCTGCATAAAGCCGCTGTCGAGCGTCACAGCACAACCAATATACAAGAGCAGTTCCTGTTGATTGAGGACATCAGCGAGACACAAATACTCGAAAAGGAACTCATTCACAGCGAACGACTCGCCTCGATTGGCCGTCTGGCGGCAGGTGTCGCCCACGAAATAGGCAACCCCATTACAGGCATTGCCTGTCTCGCACAAAACCTCGACTACGACATCAAAGAGGGCTGCGCCGATCAAACCGCCAAAGAAATTTTGATCCAAACCGATCGAGTTAACACCATTGTGCGCAGCCTGATGAATTTTGCCCACGGGGAGACATACGCTGGCGGTGTTGACGACAAGGCTACGGCATCGCTGGATTACTGCTGCCGCGAAGCCACTAAATTACTTGCCCTCGACAAAGAAAAGACCCATGTCGACTTCACGCTCAATATTGAGCAAGGAGCAGTGGCCGCGATTGATGAGCAGCGTCTTATCCAGCTATTAATCAATCTTCTCGCCAATGCGCGCGACGCCTCGCAGGAAGGCCAACAAATCCTCATCAATGGCCGTGCAATCAAAGACACTATACAAATAGAAGTCATCGATGAAGGCTGTGGAATTCCGGCCGACCAACAAGAAAAAATCTTTGAGCCCTTCTTTACTACCAAGGACACAGGCAGCGGAACAGGCCTAGGTCTGTCGTTGGTTTACGCCATTGTCGAACAACATAGCGGCATCATCGCCGTACAAAGCCCAGTCGCTTCCGATGGACGGGGGACACGGTTTGTCATCACACTACCTGTAGGCCAGCCTTAGAATAAGACTGGCAATCTGCATACGTTTTCAGTATGTTACTTGATTACACAAATTAGTTACCCCTCGCCACAGGTGAGTTATTACGTATGCTGAATATCCTTATTGTCGAAGACGAGAGCGTCATTAGAACCGCCCTGCGTCGACTTCTAGAACGTCACGACTACGCCATCACTGAAGCGGGCAGCGTGCGTGAGGCCTGCGAGTTCGAACTGGACAGCTTCGATCTGATTATTAGTGATTTACGATTGCCTGGTGCCCCCGGCACCGATTTGATCAAACTGGCCATAACAACGCCGGTGTTGATTATGACCAGTTACGCCAGCCTGCGCTCAGCCGTAGATTCGATGCAAAAAGGCGCGGTGGATTATATCGCCAAACCCTTCGACCATGAGGAGATGATGCGCGCAGTCAAACGCATCATCAACGACAACGCTAAGCCAGCCAACGACACCCGCAAAGTCATCGCCAACGACTCCCACTTCGGCATGATTGGCAGCTGCCCCGCGATGCTCACGGTGTATGAATATCTCAGCAAAGTAGCTCCGACCAATGCCTCAGTATTGATCCACGGTGAAACGGGTACCGGTAAAGAGCGCGTTGCACAAGCCATTCACAGTGCCAGTCAGCGCCGCGACAAAAATATGATCTCCGTGAACTGTGCCGCCATTCCCGAATCGCTGATCGAATCAGAGCTGTTCGGCTACGAAAAAGGCGCCTTTACGGGGGCACAGACATCGCGCATCGGTCTGATTGAAGCCGCCGATAACAGCACACTGTTTCTCGATGAAATCGGTGAACTTCCCCTCGAGGCACAGGCACGCCTGTTGCGCTTCATTCAAGAGGGCGAGATTCGCGCCATCGGCTCAGTGCACTCGCGAAAAGTTAACGTGCGCTTGCTCACCGCGACCCACCGCGACTTAAAAAAACTCATCGCCGCCGGCAAGTTCCGTGAAGATTTGTACTATCGCATCAATGTAATGCAGATCAACGTACCACCGCTGCGCGGGCGTGGCCGCGACATTCTTGAAATTGCTGAAACACTGTTGGAAAACATCAGCCAAGGCATGGATAGACCCGGCAAATACTTCTCGCCTCGCGCCATCCAAGCTATCACCACCTACGCCTGGCCGGGCAACGTCCGCGAGATGGAAAATGCCATTCAGCGCGCCGTCATCCTCAGCGAGGAAGATGAAATCGACAATGATGTTTTCAACATCGATCTTGAATTGGTTAACCTAAATCGCTTGCGTGACGACTTGGATGAAGAAGACGACGAAGACGCCAGCAATCCCTACTCTGCGGCCGCTCAACGCAGCGGCAGCCTATCGGCAGAAGATCCCAACGAAGATTTGTCGTTAGAGGATTATTTTCAACGCTTTGTATTAGAGCACCAAGACCGCATGAACGAGACAGAGCTTGCCAAAAAGCTCGGGGTGAGCCGCAAGTGTCTTTGGGAACGCCGCCAACGACTCGGTATTCCCCGCCGTAAATCAAACAAAACCACGAAAAGCGCCTAGAAAAACCTGCCGGTACTGTTACCTCAAGAAACGTTACCGGCCACACCCTTACCCCCCAAAGTGTTCCCGTGCCGGTAACGAACTCGTGATAATTAGTAACACTCGTAACTAAAAAAAAGCTATTTTTTTAGTGTAAAAATAATTTATTTATAAAAAACAATGCCTTATAAAAGCTGGCACGCCAACTGCTATTAAACGGACAATAAAAATAATAATGCGTAATAAAAATAACAACGCTTAGTAAGAAAAATAATAAAGAGTAGTACGTCAACAAATAACAATAAAATGACTAATAACAATAATCCGAGACCTGGGTGGGGAAGCAAAGCTTCCCTTTCGTTTATCTAGACTCTGAGAA
Organism: Cellvibrionales bacterium; assembly: GCA_024639455.1. GTDB lineage: Bacteria > Pseudomonadota > Gammaproteobacteria > Pseudomonadales > JAHEIH01 > JAHEIH01. The sequence continues at coordinate 51,424 of JAHEIH010000004.1, read as the reverse complement.
ATTTTCTAAGTTCCCATCTCCCCTAACATTTATTGACGATAGATACTTATCAGTAATTGCTCTAAAATTGTGCATTGAAACTAATAACACAGGGCCACGCGCCTCGGAGCAACCCTAGCCAATGAAACAATGGCTCAAAAAGAAACTAACTGCCTTGACCAATACCAAGTCCAAAAAACAGATTATTTCTCGCGACGAGCACGATATTTCGCGCCGCTTCATCAGCCGTGGTGCGCAAGCCGTGATCAAAAAACTACAGGCTTCAGGCTACCAAGCCTACCTCGTAGGTGGCGGCGTACGCGACCTGCAGCTGGGAGGCCGGCCCAAGGACTTCGACGTTGCAACCGACGCCAAGCCAGAACAAGTGCATGTGCTTTTTAAGGGTTCACGCATCGTTGGTCGTCGCTTCCGCATTGTGCACGTGCGTCAAGGTCGTGAAATTATTGAAGTAACGACCTTCCGAGGGAGTCACGATCAAGACGACAACCTCAACAAACAACAATCTCGCCAAAGCGAGTCGGGCATGCTGTTGCGTGACAACGTATTTGGTACAGTAGAAGAAGATGCCATCCGCCGCGACTTCACCGTAAACGCGCTTTACTACAACCCTGAAGACCGCACGATTCACGACTATACCGGCGGCCTAGATGACTTGCACAACGGACTACTGCGTCTTATTGGTGACCCAGAGACCCGCTACCGCGAAGACCCCGTCCGCATGCTGCGCGCCGCAAGATTTGCCGCTAAACTTGAGTTTGACATTGAAGCGTCCACAGAGGCGCCGATCGAACCCCTTGCCAATTTGATAGACAGCGTGTCCTCGGCGCGACTCTTCGACGAAATGCTAAAGCTATTCCAATCTGGCTATGGCGAGCGCACCTTCTATCAATTACGCCGGCTAGGCCTTTACAAGCATCTGTTCGCTCAAACGGAATGGGCGCTTACCCACAGCCAGAAAAACGAACACTACCAGGCCATGATCGTGCAGGCACTGCGCAATACAGATGCCCGCATCGCTGACGGCAAATCGGTAACCCCCGCCTTTATTATCGCCGCCATGCTATGGCCACCATTGCAGGAAGCGATCGAAAAGCTGGGTAACAAAATGAAACCACAGGATGCCTACCAGCAGGCCTGCCAACAAGTGATCAGCGGCCAACTAGGTCAGATCAGCATTCCCAAGCGCTTTACCATTACCGTGCGCGAGATTTGGGACCTGCAGTATCGCCTGCCAGCCATCCAGGGTAAACGCCCCGAGCGCACCGCAGCACACCCTCGCTTTCGCGCCGCCTACGACTTTTTGTTACTACGCGAAACAGCTGGCGAAAATACTGGCGATCTTGGCGCCTGGTGGACAGACTATCAACGCGACAACCCTCTGCCCAGCCCCGCGCAACGTATGCAACACGACGATCAGAAGGACGAACGACATCGCCCTACTCGCCGTCGCCGCCGCAGGACACAGCACTAATGGCGATTGCTTACATCGGCCTAGGTAGTAACCTAGAACAACCTGCCTCACATATCTTGCAAGCGCTAAGAGAGCTCAGCCAACTGGCGCAATGCGAACTCACCGGCGTTTCCAACAGCTACCGCAGCCTAGCCGTGGGGCCTGGCGAACAGCCCGACTATGTCAACGCTGCCGCGCGGCTTAGCACTGATCTTTCACCCATAGCTCTGCTCGATGCCATTCAAGGTATCGAACAGTTTCACGGCCGCGTGCGCGACATTCGCTGGGGGCCACGCACGCTTGACCTAGACATGTTACTGTTCGACACCCTCCAAATGTCGAGCGAGCGTTTAATACTGCCCCACCCGCGCGCCCACGAACGCGACTTTGTACTGCGCCCCTTACTCGATATCGACGAGACATTATGCTTTCCCGACGGCCGCTGCGTGGTAGACTGTTTACACACGGCCGATGCTAACGGTCTACGCGTATTGCAGACATCGAACGAGCTCTGGCAACCATTGCGAGGATAAGCCACAGTGCCCAACCCAATGCCAAAATTGATCGCCATTGAAGGCCCCATTGGGGTTGGCAAGACCACCCTGGCAAAGCGACTCGCCGAAACGCTAGGTAGCGAAGTGGTACTAGAAAACGTTAACGACAACCCTTTCCTTGACCGCTTCTACCAAAACCGCCGTCAGGCGGCACTGGCCACACAACTTTTTTTCTTGTTTCAACGCAGTCACCAGATCCAAGACATGCGCCAGGACGACCTGTTCGCCAGCTCACGCGTGTTAGATTTCTTGATGCAGAAAGACAAGCTGTTCGCCAAGGTTAATCTCGACGACGAAGAGTACAAGCTTTACGAGCAGGTGTACGAAAAGCTGCTCATTGACGCCCCCAAACCCGATCTGGTGGTGTACTTACAAGCGCCAACCGACACACTTGTGCAGCGCATAGAGAGTCGTGGCGTGGCCTCTGAAATCGGTATAGAGCGCGATTATCTAGAACAACTCAACCAAACCTTCAGTGAATTCTTCCTGTATTACGATGAGTCGCCCCTGTTGATCGTTAATTCAAAAGACATTGATTTTGCCAATAGTGACGATGACTACAATAGGCTAGTGGCACAGATCATGAACACCCGCAGCGGTCGCCACTTTTACAACCCCACCATGATATAGGTCAACGTATGTCACGCCCTGTTTCGATCCACAAGTTACAAGCCATGCGCGAAAACGGTGAGAAAATCACCGTCGTTACCGCCTACGATGCCACCTTCGGTCGTCTTGCTAGCGACGCCGATATCGAAGTCATTTTGGTGGGGGACTCACTCGGCATGGTGTTACAGGGACACGATTCTACCCTGCCTGTAAGCATTTCCGACATGGCCTACCACACAGCGGCCGTTAGCAACGGTGCCAGCACGCCCTTTATCGTGACCGACATGCCCTTCATGAGTTACCACAGCGAAGCGCAGGCCATGGACAATGCCGCGTCATTGATGCAAGCCGGTGCACACTGCGTGAAACTAGAGGGCGGTCAGTGGCTGTGCCCGACGATTGCGAAACTCGTTGAACGCGGCGTGCCCGTTTGTGCCCACCTTGGCCTAACCCCACAATCTGTTAACCAACTTGGCGGATTTAAAGTACAGGGTAGGCTACCCGAACAAGCCGCAGCCATGTTGGCTGACGCAAAAGCAGTGGAGGCAGCTGGCGCTTGCTTACTGGTACTTGAATGCATTCCCAGCGCACTTGCCAAACTGATCACTGACAGTATTAGCATCCCCACCATTGGCATAGGGGCCGGCGCCGATACCAGTGGCCAAGTACTGGTCATGCACGATCTTTTAGGCCTCAACCCAAGACCCGCGCGCTTTGTTAAAAACTTCATGCACGAGAGCGACAGCCTCCTCGGCGCCTTCTGCGCCTATCGCGAAGCCGTTAGGGCAAAAACTTTCCCCGCTAGCGAGCACGAATCTGCCTAAATTGTTGCCTGAGCCGCGCGGCTCAGGCATACTCCGCGGCCGTGTTTTGAGCCACGAGTACACGCCATGAAAACGCTTAACAACATCTCTGGATTGCGCGCAGAACTGAACAACGCTCGCCGCCAAGGCAAAACCATCGCCTTCGTTCCCACCATGGGTAATCTTCACGCCGGTCATATTAAATTAGTGCACCGCGCCAAGCTAGAAGCCGACATAGTGGTAGTGAGCATCTTTGTTAACCCACTGCAATTTGGCGCCAACGAAGATCTCGACAACTATCCTCGGACACTAGCCGACGACCAAGAAAAACTCATTGAGGCCGGTGCCAATTTGCTGTTTACCCCCAGCGCGCAAGACATCTATCCCGAAGGCATGGAGCCGCACGCTAAATTGAGCGTCCCCATCATTACCAATACCCTTTGTGGCGCCGCTCGCCCAGGGCATTTTGATGGCGTCACGACCGTAGTGAACAAGCTGTTTAACATCGTGCAACCCGAGGTAGCGATCTTTGGTCAAAAAGATTTTCAACAGTTAGCGGTCATCCGTAAGATGGTGCGCGATTTCTGTATTCCAATTCACATCATTGGTGAAGAGACTGCACGAGATGCTGACAAACTGGCTTTGAGCTCACGCAATGGTTACCTGAGTGAAGCCGAGCGCGCCACAGCGCCAGCCATTTACCGCGCAATCGCCGCCATTCAAACGGCCATCGGCAGTGGCGAACGTGATTACAAGGCACTCACTGATGAAGCAAAGCGCTTTCTGGTAGACGCCGGATGTGTTATCGACTACGTTGAAGTACGCGACGCTACCACACTGATGGAGCCCAATAGCGACAGCTGCGAACTGGTGATTTTGGCTGCAGCTAAACTTGGCACCACCCGCCTGATAGACAACCTCACCGTCACACTGTAGCAGTCATTTGTCGCCAAGCCGTTTTACTGGCCATTCCTGCGCTTGCCGCCAACACCCCCCCGCTTATGCTGTATCAAAAAGCGGGGATCAATGATGAGCAAGCCATTTCAACCAAGCAATGCCTTTTGGGCCGAAACCCACCAGGTGGAAAACCAGCCGCTGGCACTGTGTAACTACCCCATGGCCAGCGGCGATAGCGCCCTCGTCGAGATCCTCGCGCGCAGCGATCACCCCATGCCAGTGGATATCGCCCGCTTCGGCGATTGGTGCGGCAATGAACATGCCCAACAACTTGGTCACGACGCCAACCGTCACAAACCCGAGTTCTTCAGCCACGACCGTCGCGGCGAACGCATCGACGAGATCCGCTTTCACCCCGCCTATCACGAACTGATGGCGACCGCCTGCCGCGAGGGCCTCCACAGCCACCATTGGCAGGGGGGAGCACACGCCCACCTCAGTCGTGCCGCTAAATACTACTTAATGGCACAGGTAGACGCCGGACATGGTTGCCCCATCACCATGACCGCGGCGGCCATTCCCGCACTGCGACACGACGAAAAGTTATACCAGCACTTCTCCGGCAAAATTCTCCACCACAGCTACGACCCAAGCAACATCCCCGACTCAAAGAAGGCCAGTGTCACGGTGGGCATGGCTATGACAGAAAAGCAGGGTGGCTCAGATGTACGCAGCAATTCAACGCTCGCCCACTACGATGGCCGCGACGAACTTGGTGAGCGCTATCTACTCAGCGGACACAAATATTTCGTCTCGGCGCCGATGTGCGACCTATTTCTGGTACTGGCGCAGACCGAGGCCGGCCCGACCTGCTTCGTAGTGCCGCGCTGGCGCCCCGACGGCAGTAAAAACCCGCTTCAGATTCAGCGACTTAAAAACAAGATGGGCAATGTTTCCAATGCCTCTAGTGAGACCGAATTACGCGGCGCGATGGGATGGCGCTTGGGCGAAGAAGGTCGCGGCGTAGCGACGATCATCGACATGGTAGCCGCGACGCGTTTCGACTGTATGCTTGGTTCGTCTGCTGGCATGCGACAAGCCACTGCGCAGGCCATTCACCACTGCCAACAACGCCATGCCTTTGGCGCCACCCTAGACCGGCAGCCTATCATGACCGGCGTTCTTGCCGATCTAGCCCTGGAGAGCGAGGCTGCCCTCGCGTTTTCTCTGCACCTTGCCAACGCCTTCGACCGTGGCGACACCACGCTCTTGCGCCTCGCCACAGCGGTAGGTAAATATTGGATTTGCAAGCGTACACCCAATCACGCCTACGAAGCGATGGAGTGCATCGGTGGCAGCGGCGCCATGGAAGATCACATCATGCCGCGCCTGTTTCGAGAAGCGCCGATAAATGCGATCTGGGAAGGGAGCGGTAACGTGCAGTGCCTCGACGTACTCCGCGCCCTTCACACCCACCCCGAAAGCGGCCAGGCCCTGCTGAAGGACATTGACAACTCACACCACAATGCCAGCTTGAACCGCGCCGTTGATAGGCTTGCCACACAAATACAACGAGGGATTCCGCCACAACAAGCTCGCTTCTGGGTAGGGCAGATGGCGCTTTGCTGCCAAGCCTCTGCGCTCTACCGTTACTCCCCCGCATGGGTCGCCGAGGCTTTTTGCTCGGCGCGTCTGAGTCAGCACGCGGAGGGATGGGTATATGGCGCGCTACCGAACCATATTGACCGAGCGGCGCTAATTCATAGGGCCAGCCCAACCTAGACTAAAGGTGATAGGTGGAACTGGTCATCACCTTTGACATGGCCGTCATGGCGCGGCGGACCGGCGTCGGAAATGGCGTTCCGCCCGCTTCAATCGCAGCGTGTCCGTGGCGCTCCTCATCCACTTTCATCTGCTCCAAAATCGCACGCGTCTTGGCATCGTCTTCAGGAATCTGAGCCAAGTGAGACTCTAAATGCTGACACACCTGCTGTTCGGTGGCGGCAACAAAACCTAGACTCCAGCGATCACCCAACTTACCTGCGGCCGCCCCCATGGCAAAGGAAGCAGCATAGAACAACGGGTTCAACACGCTCGTATGGTCACCGAGGTTTTTTAGTCGCTGCTCACACCACATCAAGTGGTCGCGCTCCTCGGCCGCGGCCAGTTCCATTTCGTCTCGCACTTCTGGCAGCTTAGCCGTCAAGGCCTGCCCTTGATATAGGGCCTGGGCACACACTTCTCCCGTGTGGTTAATGCGCATCAACCCAGCAATATGCTTACGGGTCGATTCATCGTGCTCTGTTTCGGCCTGACTATCCGCCGGCGAGACGCGCGCTCCCTGGGTGGCACCCGGCACTAATGTGCGCAGTGATTTATCAAAACCCACAATACATTTATCGATAAAGGAAAGCGTCATGTTGTCCTCCAGTTACCAAGCGAAATCTACTTTTTGAATGCCCTGCCCGCCGGCAAAATCCGCCCAAAGCTGCCCGTAACTCAAGCCAAGGGCCGGGTGGATTTCATGAGCGGCGATTTCCGCCAAGGGACACAATACATACGCATTGGCCACGATTTCCGGACGCGGCAAGGTGATACTGGCTTCTTCACCCACTGTTTCGCCGAAGGTCAAAATGTCGATATCCAACATACGTCCAGAACATTTCGGTGAATGGCGGCGACGGCCATGAGCCTCTTCGATAGCTCGCCCCATCACAAACAACTCTCGCAGGCCAATCGCGCTATCAAAACCCACCACCAAGTTGAAAAACGGATCGCCCTCGAAGCCGATAGCCTCGGTTTCATAAACGCTCGAAACAAGTAATCGGGGGAAGGCCATACGCAGATCTTCCACCCCAGCACGAATATTCTCGTGACGGTTTTCGCTACTGCCAATGCCCAGGTAGATTCGACGCTCAGACACGCTCACCTCTCTCGATGACTACCCCCACGTCAACCGCCTCAGGCACTGCACCGGGCTTGCCAACGTGTAAACGCAACCAACGTACGCCGAATTCATTCATGATAATCGCCGCGCACTCCTCGGCGACGCGCTCAATCAATAACATTTCAGACTGCCCGACAAACTCGATCAAGCGGCGTGAGATCGTGTAATAGTCGAGCGTCTTTGCGATATCGTCGCTATTACCTGCGGGACGATTGTCGTGCCCCATTTCTAGACTTAACACGAGCGTCTGTTTAATCTCGCGCTCCCAATCATAAATACCAATGGTGGTATCAATACGCAGTTCTTTGATATAAACAATGTCCATTAATTTACCTCGGCAATAGGGGGCAATTGATCCATCGGCCAGCGCGCCTTGGCCGAGATAGTGAGGTCGTCACACTGCCCTGCAGCCAAACGCTGAGCGCCAGCAAAGGCAATCATAGCACCATTATCAGTACAGAAAGCGGGGCGTGCGTAGTATAGCTTGCTGTGTAATTTCGCCACCATGGCCTCGAGACTTTCGCGCAACGCAGTGTTGGCACTGACGCCACCAGCAATGATCAACTGCTTGCGACCGCTCTCTTTGAGCGCGCGGCGACATTTCAACATCAGGGTATCGACGACCGCCGCCTGAAAGCTAGCGGCAATATCAACGGCATCGTTTGGCGCCACTACGCCATCGGCATCTTTGCAGCTATTAACCGCGTTCAACACCGCGGTTTTCAACCCGCTGAAACTAAAATTCAAGCCACCTTGGCGTACCATCGGGCGCGGAAAATCAAATCGTTCAGGATTACCCCCCTCGGCTAACTTGGCGATGTGTGGCCCACCAGGGTAGGGCAACTCAAGCATTTTCGCGGCCTTGTCAAAGGCCTCGCCCGCGGCATCGTCAACCGACTCGCCCAGCAGTGTGTAGCGACCGATTCCTTCTACATCCACTAACTGTGTGTGACCACCGGACACCAACAGGGCAATAAAAGGAAAGGCCGGCGGATTGTCTTCCAACATCGGCGCGAGCAAGTGGCCCTCCATGTGGTGCACACCAAGCGCGGGAATATTCAGCGCGTAGGCCATGGCGCGGCCAATGGCTGCCCCCACCATCAAGGCACCCACCAGGCCTGGGCCCGAGGTGTAAGCCACTGCATCTAACTGGGATTTATCGACCGCCGCACGTTGCAAAACGTCTTCAACTAATGGGAGGGTTTTGCGAATGTGATCACGCGATGCCAACTCTGGTACAACACCACCGTATTCACGGTGCACAGCAATCTGGCTGTGCAACGCCTCAGCCAACAAACCACGCTCGGTATCGTACAGCGCAATACCGGTTTCATCGCAGGAGGTTTCAATCCCCAGAACTAACATGCCAAACCCTCATTTATAAGTGCCGGAGCATAATAATGCTATCGCGATACAATGGCTATAAAAGCGAAATATTTAGCATTGCAAAATACTACAAGCCGGTATAGAATTCGCGCCCCTATGTGCAGTGCCGTGTCTATTCTCGGTTGCTGCTTGTGATTTTGACTAGAAATAATGGACAGGTGATTTTAATGCCTTACGTTAAGGTAAAAGACAACGAGCCCTTCGATATCGCACTGCGTCGCTTCAAGCGTTCATGCGAAAAAGCGGGTATTTTGGCTGAAGTTCGCAAGCGTGAATTCTACGAAAAGCCTACTACTACTCGTAAGCGCGCCGCAGCAGCAGCTGTAAAGCGTCACGCTAAGAAGGTATCTCGCGATAGCCGCAAGTTCCAGCGTCTGTACTAGTCTTCGACGTCGGTCGGGCCACTGCCCTCTGTGGTGGCCACTAGTAAACTCTCGAACAACACGTCTTATTTAGAGGAATTTCGTCATGGCATCTGAGATCTTAAACAACATCAAATCAGCCATGAAGGTTGCTATGCGCGCGAAAGAAAAAGAGCGCTTAGCAACGATTCGCCTCATTCAAGCCGAATTTAAACGCGTCGAAGTTGACGAGCGCATCGAGCTCGAAGATGACCGCGTAATTGCTATTCTCGACAAAATGGTGAAGCAACGCCGAGATTCTGTACGCCAGTACCAAGACGCCGGCCGCGACGAACTTGCTGCGATTGAGTTGACTGAGATCGACGTGATCCAAACCTTCCTGCCATCACCTCTGACAGAGGCAGAAATCAGTGCTATGATCGACGCTGCAATTGCTGAGACCGGCGCTGAAACGATGCGCGAGATGGGAAAGGTTGTAGGAATGCTGAAGGGCCCTATGCTGGGTCGTGCCGATATGGCTGTCGTCAGCAAACTGGTAAAAGACCGACTCAGCTAAACCCCTTTAGCGGAGGTCGCCTTTGGCCGGGCAAATCCCCAGAAATTTCATTGATGACCTCGTCGAACGTGCAGACATCGTCGACGTCATTGACGCGCGCGTAAAACTCAAGAAAGCCGGCCGCAACTACCAGGCGCTATGCCCGTTCCACGACGAAAAGTCGCCCTCGTTTTCGGTCAACCCCGACAAACAGTTCTACTACTGTTTTGGCTGTGGCGCCGGAGGCAACGTACTCAGCTTCATCATGGACTACGAGCGGCTCGACTTCCCACAGGCGATTGAGAATCTGGCCCACTACTACGGCCTTGAAGTGCCACGCGAGCAGCTCAATCCACAACAAGAAAAAGCGCAAGCGCGCAAGCGCGACCTGTACGACATCATGGAAGGTGCGGCGCGCTTCTACCGCGAGCAACTGACGTTGATGCAAAATTCGCAGGTGGCCAACGCCTACATACGCCAGCGCGGCATCAGCCCTGAAATCGCCCAAGAATACGGCATTGGTTTCGCCCCCGACGCCTGGGACAAGGTGCTAAACCACCTTTTCAAAGACCAAAGTGACAAGGCGATGATGATGGACTCAGGCCTCATCGTCGAGAATGATAAGGGCCGCATCTACGACCGCTTCCGCAACCGCTTGATGTTCCCCATTCGCGATAATCGCGGACGCTGTATAGGCTTTGGCGGACGCGTCTTTGGCGATGAAAAACCCAAATACCTCAACTCACCCGAAACACCCATTTTCCATAAAGGCAAAGAGCTCTACGGCTTATACGAAGCGCGCCAGGCGATGCGAGAATTGCCGCGACTGATGATTGTTGAAGGCTACATGGACGTGGTATCTCTGGCGCAACACGGCATCCGCTATGCGGTAGCAACACTGGGCACCGCCAGTAGCGCCGAGCATTTAGAGCTCGCTTTCCGCCATACCGCCGAGGTGGTTTTCTGTTTCGACGGCGATGAAGCAGGCCGAAAAGCCGCCCGCCGCGCCTTCGATAACGCCCTGCCGACCATCAAAGACGGTCGTCAAATTCGCTTCTTATTTCTACCGGACGGCGAGGACCCCGACACGCTAGTACGATCTCACGGCGCCGAATATTTTGCCGAACTGGTGCACAAAGCACAGCCCCTGGAAGAATTCTTGTTCGGCCTCGCTGCCGAAGGTATCGATACCCAGACCATGGACGGCCGCGCGCGCTTTAGCCAGGTTGCTACGGCGCTGATTGGTCACGTACCCGAGGGTATTTTTAAGACACTGCTAGTGAGCGAACTGGCTCGTCGCACCGGCGTTAGCCAAGATAGACTGCAAGCGCTTACCGACGCCGCGACCAGCAAGCACGACGTGGCTCAGTGGCAACGCGAACAAATATCACAACAACCCGCGACCGTGCGCACCGCCCACAAACAAGAGCCTCTGCGCAGCCCTCAACAGCCCAGCGCCACCGGTCACTTCAAGGTAAAACTAAACCAATCGCCCGCTCAGAAAGCGATTTGCCTGCTCATTCACTTCCCGCTAATAGCTCATCAAGCGCTGAAACTCGACGCTTTAAAACACAGCCCCGACGAAGACATACAACTACTCGTGCAACTGATCGACCTCATTAAACATCAGCAGCAAATGGACACCGCCACGCTATTTGGGCATATCGCCGGCGGCGTCAATGGGGGCATTAATAGCGCGCGTCTCGCCGCTTACGCCGCGCTAGATCCACTTATTCCCGACGAGGGCTTCGAACCAGAATTCCTCGACATTATCGAACATTTGAATTACCAACACACCCATCGCCAACGGCAATCACAACGCCAGGCGCTACTCGACACCCCCTTTAACGTCATGAGCCCAGAACAAAAACGCGAATTACTGCTATCTTTACAGGCGAAACAGCGTAAAAAAACCTAGCATTAATAGTCAATAGTTCAAAAAATACGCTATAATATTTGGCTATTTGTTCATCGGCCTAACCCAAGAAGGTACAGTAGACGCTATGTCTGAATCTTTCGCCCAGCAATCTAGACTTAAAGACCTCATCGCCAAAGGTAAAGAGCAGGGATACCTGACCTATGCCGAGGTGAACGACCATCTGCCGCAAGACATTTCTGAGCCAGACCAGGTCGAAGACATCATCCAGATGATCAACGACATGGGCATTCAAGTCTTTGAAAACGCCCCTGACGCAGACGAACTTTTGATGGAAGGCGGCGGTGACTCGTCCGACGACATCGCTGCCGCAGAGGCCGCCGCCGCACTCGCTGCAGTTGAGCAAGAAGCGGGACGCACCACGGACCCGGTCCGCATGTACATGCGCGAAATGGGCACCGTTGAACTGCTGACCCGCGAAGGCGAAATTGCCATTGCGAAGCGTATCGAAGAAGGTATCCGCGAACTGATGGCCGCGCTTGCCTGCTTCCCTGGCTCAGTGGCCAACGTTCTCGACGAATACGCCAAAGTGGCAGAAGAAGAGCGCCGCTTAGACGAGATCATCTCTGGATTCCTGGACCCCTTCGACACTGAAGCGTCCGCCAAAGAGGAATTGGAAATAGCGGCCAAAGCCAAGGCCAAGGCAGAGGCTGCCGACGACAATAATGAAGACGCAGACGACAATGATGACGACGAGGATGAAACACCTGATAACGGTCCCGATCCTGAAGAGGCTGCACGTCGTTTTGAATTGATCGCCAAGCTCAATAAAAAAGCCGATGAAGCCATCGCTAAACACGGCCGCAGTAGCAAACAAGCCAGTAAAGCACTGGAAGAACTGGGTGAGACCTTCAAATACTTGAAACTTACCCCTCGCATGTTCGACCCACTGAGCACTAACGTGCGCGACACACTGGCTCGTGTTCGCGAACAAGAAGCGATCGTGTCTGATTTTGTTGTCAAGTACTCAGGCATGCCGCGCAAAGATTTCATCAAGAGCTTCGTCGGCAGTGAAACCAATTTAGACTGGGTTGACCAGCAAATAGCTTCCGGCAAAGCTTATTCGGCCAAACTGGAACAAAATCGCAATGAAATTGCGCGCGCCCAGCGCAAGTTGGCTGCTATCGAAGAAATTAGCGATCTCAGCATTGCCGACATCAAAGAAATTAACCGCCGCATGTCGATGGGTGAAGTGCACACACGTCGCGCCAAAAAAGACATGGTCGAAGCAAACCTGCGTCTGGTAATTTCTATCGCCAAAAAATACACCAACCGCGGTCTACAGTTCTTGGATCTAATTCAAGAGGGCAACATTGGCCTCATGAAAGCGGTAGACAAGTTTGAATATCGCCGCGGCTACAAGTTCTCGACCTACGCGACATGGTGGATTCGCCAGGCAATTACCCGCTCCATTGCCGACCAAGCGCGCACCATTCGTATTCCTGTTCACATGATCGAAACGATTAACAAACTGAACCGCATCTCACGCCAAATGTTGCAGGAGATGGGTCGCGAACCCACCCCTGAAGAATTGGGTGAGCGCATGGAAATGCCCGAGGATAAAATCCGCAAGGTGCTGAAAATCGCCAAGGAACCCATCTCGATGGAAACCCCAATCGGCGACGATGAAGATTCGCATCTGGGCGATTTTATCGAAGACAGCACCATTGAATCACCGGTGGACTCGGCGACCAGTGAAGGTCTCCAAGAAGCCACGAGCAGCGTACTGTCTGGCCTCACCGCTCGCGAAGCGAAGGTATTGCGTATGCGCTTTGGCATCGGCATGAATACCGACCACACCTTGGAAGAAGTTGGCAAGCAGTTCGACGTGACCCGTGAGCGCATTCGTCAGATCGAGGCCAAGGCCTTGCGCAAACTACGTCACCCCTCGCGCTCTGACCATCTGCGCAGCTTCTTAGACGAATAATACAAAACGGCCCACTAGGGCCGTTTTTTTTGAAGGAATTTGTATGTTACGCTCGAAACTCTTTTTAGCTAGCCTGCTGATCTCCTGCAGCAGCGTGGCCGCCCCACTCCACAACGAACTCGCCCAATGCCGAACCATTGCCAGTGCAGAGCGACGCCTGGCATGCTACGACGCCATCGGCCTCTCCAATAACGAGGCCGTTACTGTATCCAAGCCCGCGGCAGACGTCGTCAGTAAAGAACGCTTAAGCGAATTATTCGGCTTTGAAGAAAAAGAGATCGCCAAGCAAATTCCAGACCGCATGGAGGTTGAAGTGCGCGAGTCAGCCTTGGTACACGGTAAGCGGGTATTTCGTTTGAGCAACGGCCAAGTGTGGCGGCAAACCGACAACAAGCGTTTTATGTACACTCCAGATAACGGCCCCGCCTATATCGAACGAGGCGCGCTGAGTAGCTTTTTCTTTTCACAACGGGACACAAACACGCGAATTCGTGTAAAACGCGTAGAGTAGCGACGCCGAAACCGCCGTCGCTACACCTGAAAACTAGGCAAGCACCTCAGAATAGAGCGATTTGCGCGGTGCCGCGAACATCTTCTCGATCATGGGCATGAAAAACTCGATAGGATAAGTCTCACCTTCAGCATCAAAGGCAGGCGAATCATACTTCTCTACAAACTCACGTGTTTGAGCATAATAGGGGCTCGACTCAAACTGCTTGTGCATGTCGCGGTCCATTCCCAAATAGTGGAAGAAATAGTAGCCCTGAAAGATCGCGTGGTGTTTAATCATCCAGTAGTTAGCCTCGCTGACAAAAGGCTCCAAAATAGCTGCAGCAATATCAGCATGATTGTATGAACCTAACGTGTCGCCAATATCGTGCAACAAGGCACACACTACATACTCATCATCCTTGCCTGCCTTGTGAGCCAGAGTGGCCGTTTGCAGGCAATGGGTGTAGCGATCAACAGGGAAGCCGCCACAGTCACCCTTCAAAAGATCTAGGTGCTGCACAATACGTGCGGGAAGATCTTTGGCGTAGCTTTTAAACTCGTTAGCGATGATATTCCAATCTTCTTGGGTACCATCCTGCATGTGGTGAAATTGGGCTTGTTGCATAAAAACCTCTCTACATTATTCACAACATAGTAATAAGACAAACGCGTTAATCACAAGTCATTTTCCGCCACGACAGATAGATGTCATTGCAACACATCTGCGGTAAAGTAGCGCCACAAACAGGGGAGCTCTATGCAAGAAAAACTCGACCAACGCCGTCGCACCGCAGAAAAAGTCACTCTTATTGGCTCTGTTATAGACTTTTTGCTCGGCGTCTCCAAAATCGCGGTGGGTGGCATGTCTAATTCTGCGGCATTGATCGCCGACGGTGTCCACTCGTTGTCAGATCTCGCCACCGACTTCATGGTCATTGTGGTGTTGCGACTATCACATCGCGGCCCAGATAAAGACCATCCATGGGGCCACGGCCGCTATGAAACCGTTGGCACGGTAGCTCTCGGCACACTGTTAATAGTGGTAGGCCTTGGCATGGTCTATGAAATTAGCATGAACGTTTTTAACGAGGGGCCACAACCCATCCCCACCTGGCCTGCACTGCTCGTTGCCGGACTCTCAATCATCAGCAAAGAGTGGATTTTCCGCTACAGTTTGAAAATCGGCGAACAACTTAAGTCAGACTTATTGATTGCCAATGCCTGGCACAGCCGTACTGACGCCTTATCGTCTGTGGTGGTATTCGTCGCTGTAGCGGGCGCCATGTTTGGCCTGTGGTGGCTGGATGCTGTTGCCGCCATAATTGTGGCAATTATGGTAGGTAAAATTGGCTGGGATTTAGTCTCCAAAAGCGTCAGCGAACTGGTCGATACCGCCCTCCCCCCCGAGCGCGTCGCCGACTATCGCAACATCGTTATGGCGGTCGATGGCGTACTTAGCGTACACGGTTTCAAGAGCCGCACCGCCAGCAATCAAGCCCTGCTAGAAATGCACCTGCAAGTCAAACCCTATGTGAGTGCCGCCGAAGCCCACTTCATTGGAGATACGGCGGTATGCGCACTGCAAGGAGCTTTTGAAGACATCGACCACGTCATCTTTCATATCGACACGTTCGATGATCGCCCCTACCACGATATGATATGCCCGGTTATGCCCAGCCGCGCTGATATCCATCAACAGGTATGGCAATGCCTGCGCGGGGAACTGGGTGAAGACACCCAATTTAAAGACCAAGATGTTGACCTTATGTTGTTCTACCACCCCGAGTACGTTGATGTTGAACTTAGGGTATCAGGTCATGTGGTAGCGGCACTCGCTGCCCGCGAGATCAACCAACGCGAGTTCGAGAAACGCATCGTTGCTGATCTAACCCAACAACCTTGGTGCCGCGAAGTCTGGATCTGGTGGGCATCTAGCTTATAACTTATTCAGACAGCGCGATCAAACTGGCATTGCCACCCGCTGCCGTTGTGTCGATACACAGGTGCCGCTCTAATTGATAGCGACTCAATTGGCCCGCCTCTGTAATTAAAGGAATAAGCGCGCCGCCGCGCTCGGCCAATGCCACGCGGTAGTCCCGCGCTACAGCCTGCGAGCCCTGCCATGCAACCGCGTGAAAACCCATAGCACGCTGTAGGGCACTCGCTTGCAGCTGACCCACTAACATCTGCACCATGGCATGACTTTCCGCCAATGCCATTAACTGCGCATTAAACGCTTCAACCACACACACAACGCGGTTGCCTGCCGCTAGCGCCGTTTCAACCTGCAAGATTGCCGCTGCGGCACTGGGCCCCAAGCAAATCACTAAACCCCGCGGATGTCTGCTGTAGAGGTTTAATTCACCCGTAGGGCCAGGCAGAGGTATCGCTTGCGCGCTCATTTCGGCGTATTCATGCGCCGTTTGACGAGCGCGAATCAATGTATCAATAGCACCTTGCAGCTGCTCAGCGCGAACCACCTCACCGCCAAATTCACGCTCGATCAATGGGCTGTAATGACGCATACGCTCTACGTAAAGGGGACCTCCTGCCTTTGGGCCAGTGCCTGATAGCCCTTCTCCACCAAACGGCTGTGAACCCACAATTGCCCCTATCTGGTTGCGGTTAATATAGGTATTACCCACCATCACCCGCTGACTAATGTCACGTACACGGTGATCCAAGCGTGTGTGCAAACCAAAGGTCAAACCAAAACCACTACTATTGATATCGCTCACCACCTGTAGCAAATCGCGCGACTCAAACGTGGCGACGTGTAGCACCGGGCCAAATACTTCTTCGCTCAACTCACCAATGCCGTCTACCGCCAATACTGTGGGGCCTACAAATGTGCCATATGAGGGCTCCTCCACCTGCTTCAAAACCCTACCCTGCTTTGCGAACAGTGCTATATGGTCTTCAATACGACGCTTAGCAAAGCTATCTATCACTGGCCCGACATCGGTTTCTAGGCACCACGGGTTTCCAATATGCAACTCGTCCATCGCCCCATACAACATCTTTAGCACTTTGTCGGCGATCTCTTTTTGCAGGTAGAGCACGCGCAGCGCAGAGCAGCGCTGACCAGCACTTTGAAAGGCCGATGTAATCACGTCGCGTACCACCTGTTCAGGCAGAGCTGTTGAGTCCACCACCATGGCATTAAGACCCCCAGTTTCAGCAATTAACACCGACTCAGGGGCGAGAAAATTGGCCATATTGCGGTTAATGCGCTGCGCAGTGACAGTGGAACCAGTAAAACACACCCCGTTAACACGTGGATCCGAAGTCAGCGCATGGCCAATCTCGCTACCGCGCCCTGGCAACAACTGCATCGCTGCCAGTGGCACACCCGCTTCATGCAGCAACTGCACCGCACGGAAAGCCATAATAGGCGTTTGCTCGGCGGGCTTGGCCACTACAGCGTTACCCGCCGCGAGCGCCCCAAGACACTGACCAGCAAAAATCGCCAATGGAAAGTTCCATGGCGAAATACAACACAGCGTGCCCCGACCGGGATCATCCTGAATATGGGTAGCGTAATAACGCGCAAAATCCACCGCTTCGCGAATTTCCGACACAGCATCAGCCAAGGTCTTACCCGCCTCGCGGCAGGCCAACACCATCAACTCGAGCGCATTTTCTTCCAACAATTTGGCATAGCGTAGAAAGATTGCCACGCGCTCAACGACAGGTATCGCCTGCCATTGAACCTGCCCAATCGACGCCATACTCAAGGCCTTGTCGACATCGTTGGCAGAGGCATCGGTTACATCACCGACCACATCCTCACTATTCGCCGGGTTGTGAACAACGTAGTGACGGCCCCCCAAGGGTTCAACAGCGATGAGTGGACGCACTTGCCATTGCTTATCAACAAAAACCAAACGATCTTTGTAGAGTTGGTCAAGCGACAGCGGGTCGGTGAGATCCCACCCCTTGGCGTTGCGCCGCTCTTTACCAAAGAGATCCTCCGGTGCGGGAATCTGCAGACTAGATAAACGGCGACCGCCTTCATCCACCCCCACAAAAGGATCGGCGGCAATCATTTCGGGGGTTAACGATTTGTCCACTAACTGGTGCACAAAGGAGCTGTTGGCGCCATTTTCTAACAAACGGCGCACTAGATAAGCCAGCAAGTCGCTATGCGCCCCCACTGGGGCATAAATTCGGCAACGCACTTGGCCGGTAGATACTAAGGAGCGGTACAGAGACTCGCCCATGCCGTGCAAACGCTGAAATTCATAGCGGGCATCACCTTCAACCATGGCCATCACCGCGGCGACGGTGTGGGCATTATGCGTGGCGAACTGAGGATAGATCCGATCGGTCATCGACAGCAACTGGCGAGCACACGCCAAGTAGGAAATATCGCTATTGGCTTTGCGGGTAAACACTGGGTAGTCTGGTGCGCCAATGACCTGCGCTCGTTTGATTTCACTATCCCAATAGGCGCCTTTAACAAGCCGCACCATCAACTTGCACTGTTGCTGCTCGGCCAAATGGTAGAGCCAATCGATGACGAAACTAGCGCGCTTGCCGTAGGCCTGCACGACGACGCCAAATCCCTGCCAATCCCCCCACTGCCCTTCACTGACAACACGCTCAATCACATCTAGAGAAATGTCTAGTCGGTCCGCCTCTTCAGCGTCGATGTTAAAACCCATATTAGCGCTAGCAGCTATTTTTGCCAGCGCACTGACACGCGGCACCAGCGCTTCCATCACCCGCTCACGCTGGGCAAATTCGTAACGCGGAAACAACGCTGATAACTTGACAGAAATCCCTGGATTGTCACGGACGTCACCCACACAGTGCGGCATCAACGCTTCGATGGCATTTTGATAGGCCGTCATATAACGCGCCGCATCAGCGTCTGTCCGCGCAGCCTCTCCCAGCATGTCGTAGGAATAGGTGTAACCCTTCGCCTGCATCTTAGCCGCTCGGTCGAGGGCCTTTGGCATGCTAGTTCCCAGTACAAACTGGCGTCCCATTTCACGCATCACCTGGGCTACCGCCGTGCGAACCATGGGCTCACCCAGTCGCTTGACCATACCGCGGAGCGTACCGCCCAACTGCCGTTGATCAGCGGGAGACAGCAACTTGCCAGTGATCAGCAGCGCCCAAGTAGCACTATTGATCAACGCCGAATCCGCATGCCCAAGGTGTTCTTGCCACTGACCCGAAGCAATCTTATCCTCGATGAGCGCATCGATGGTTGCTGTATCCGGCACACGCAACAACGCCTCAGCCAAACACATCAAGGCCACACCTTCCTTGGTCGATAAACCGTATTCTGCCAGGAAGGCCTCCATCATCGACGCGGCACCATGCTTGCGGACCGCGCCAATAAGCTCCGCCGCATGGCGGCATATGGCGCGGCGCACGCTGGGCGTCAACGCGGCCTGCTCGGCTAAACGGCGCACCAAAACAGCCTCATCAGCATACAAATGTTCACGCACACGTCGGCGCAAAATAGCGAGGTTATCTACCGGAGTATTCATAGCGAGCCCAATCTTGTTGAATGACAATATTGTCGGCCAGCCTCTGATTTTATTCTTCCCGCAAAATGCGTATCTATTGATCAAATAAAATTTTCTTACGCACTCTTGCGGAAATATTTTTCGAAAAACCCACTATTTCAAGGAATATTGACTGCAGTCGATGTAACAGGTACGAATCGCTGCACAAAAGAGAGAGCGACCAACCCAACCAGGCTGGTCGCCAAGCGTTGCCTAGTGGCGATTGATAATCGCGTTGGCCACGTTGGTAGGGGCTTCCTCGTACTTAAGGAATTCCATTGAGTAGGTGGCACGACCCTGGGTTTGGCTACGCAAATCGGTGGCGTAACCAAACATTTCAGACAATGGCACCTCAGCAAACACAATCTTACCCGACAAACTGTCTTCCATACCGTTGATCATGCCGCGGCGGCGGTTCAAATCGCCCACCACATCGCCCATATTTTCCTCTGGCGTAGCGACTTCCACTTTCATCATTGGCTCAAGCAGCACCGCGCCACCCAGCTCATGAAGCTTCTTAGTCGCCATCGAGGCTGCGATCTTAAAGGCCATTTCGTTTGAATCCACATCGTGGTATGAGCCGTCCTTCAGTACCGCCCTCAGACCCAGCAGCGGGTAACCCGCCAAGACACCGTTACGCATTTGCTCATCAACGCCTTTCTGAATCGCGGGAATGTATTCCTTAGGCACCACACCGCCCACAATTTCGCTCTGGAAGTCCAAGCCTTCTTGAATCTCGCCACCTTCCGGCAAGGGCGAAAACTCGATGACCACATGCCCGTATTGACCGCGGCCGCCGGACTGACGCACAAACTTGCCTTCGATTTCGATGGTGTTGCGAATCGCTTCACGGTAGGAGACCTGCGGCTTACCGATATTGGCATCAACCGAGAACTCACGGCGCATGCGGTCGACAATAATGTCGAGGTGTAATTCACCCATGCCAGAAATAATGGTCTGCCCCGTCTCGGGATCGGTCGCCACACGGAACGAAGGGTCTTCTTGGGCTAATTTGCCCAGCGCGATACCCATTTTATCTTGGTCAGCCTGACTGCGAGGCTCAACCGCCACCGAGATCACCGGCTCAGGGAAATCCATGCGCTCAAGGGTAATCACCTTGTTTTGGTCGCACAGGGTATCGCCCGTGGTCACGTCCTTCATGCCGATAATTGCAGCGATATCACCCGCCAAGACCTCTTTAATTTCCTCGCGTGAGTTAGCGTGCATCTGCACCATGCGGCCGACGCGCTCGCGCTTGCCCTTCACCGCATTCCACACCACATCGCCAGTTTTCAGGGTACCCGAGTAAACACGCATAAACGTCAAGGTACCAACGAAAGGATCGGTCGCAATCTTAAACGCCAGCGCCGCGAAGGGCTCGCTGTCATCAGCGTGACGCTGCGCCAGTGTCTCGTTTTTATCATCCAAGTGACCTTCGATCGCCTTCACCTCGATGGGTGATGGGAGGTATTCGATCACTGCATCCAGTACCGCTTGCACACCTTTGTTCTTAAAGGCCGAACCACTTAACACCAAGACAATTTCATTGGCCAGTGTGCGAATGCGCAGGCCTGCCTTGATATCCTCTTCCGACAACTCACCCTCGTCGAGGTATTTTTCCATCAGCTCTTCATTGGCTTCAGCCGCGGCTTCCACCATGAACTCGCGCATCTCTTCGCACTGCTCGCGCATGTCAGCCGGCACATCTTCATAAGTGAAGGTCATGCCCATGTCTTCCTGGTTCCAGATGATGGCCTTCATCTTGATCAGGTCAACCACCCCTGTAAATGCTTCTTCGCTACCGATGGTCATTTGAATCGGCACCGCATTGGCCTTCAAACGAGTGCGCAGTTGATCGATCACTTTCAGGTAATCCGCGCCGGTACGGTCCATTTTGTTAACGAACACAATGCGTGGTACTTCGTATTTATTGGCTTGGCGCCACACGGTTTCTGTTTGTGGCTGAACGCCCGACGAACCGCACAATACGACGACCGTGCCATCGAGTACACGCAACGAACGCTCCACCTCAATGGTGAAGTCAACGTGCCCGGGTGTATCGATAATATTAATGCGGTGCTGATCGAACTGCTGCTGCATACCCGCCCAAAAACAGGTGGTCGCCGCCGAGGTAATGGTAATACCTCGCTCTTGCTCTTGCTCCATCCAGTCCATGGTCGCGGCGCCATCGTGCACTTCGCCAATTTTGTGCGACAGACCGGTGTAGTAGAGCACGCGTTCGGTGGTGGTAGTTTTACCCGCGTCAACGTGGGCACAAATACCAATATTGCGATATTTTTCAATAGGGGTTTTACGAGCCACAGAAACATCCTCAAGAATTTTAATGGCGCGAATTATACGCGACTTATAAGGATTTAGTTAGTGGAGCCAGTGAGGTTTATTGCGCGTAAAAGTGTGCAGAGGTAAAAGCATGCACACACTAAACGAGGACGAGCGCTCTCGCATTGTAGAAATGGCCTGGGAGGACCGTACCCCCTTTGAAGCCATTCAAACCCAGTTTAACTTGAGTGAGAGCGACACCATTAAACTGATGCGGGCAGAAATGAAGCCCAGCTCATTTCGCCTGTGGCGCAAGCGCGTGAGCGGCCGCCAAACCAAGCATCTTCAGTTACGCCCCGAGGGAGTCAGTCGCGGTTACTGCGCCACACAATACAAGATCCGTAGCAAATCCAAGCGATAGTCACATCCGGCATAACGCGCTAGAGATTGCGCCGGCATAACACTATACTATGGTTTTTGCGCGAAGGGCGTTATGGACTTCTTCATCGGCAAACTGCTCCCCATCCTCGGCTATTTTAGCGCCGGACTTATCGCGCAGCGCCTCAACTGGCTCAGCCCAGAAAAAGGCAGCCTACTGGTGCGGACTTCCTTTTTTTACACTCTACCCGCGCTGGTCTTTCACTCTATTACTCACACCCAGCTTAGCCGTGACATTCTCTACCTTCCAATAGCGGCGGTGATGGTGATTGCCATGGTTACCGCCATGGCTTGGCTATACACCCGAAGCAAGCCCATGAGTCAACGCGACAAGGGCACTCTCATCCTTGGCAGTATGTCGATGAACGCCGCCTTCGCCATTCCGTTTGTACTTTTGTTCTTTGGCACCGAAGCCATGGCCTACGCTATCTTATTTGACCTCGGCAATGCCTTAGTGGTGTTTACTGCTTGCTACTTTGTGGCCTTCCACTACGGTGACAATGCCCTCCCTACCAAGCAAGTTATCGTGCGCATCGTTAAATCACCACTGCTCCATATTGTCAGCCTAGCCATTATTTGCTCGCTGCTAGACTGGCGTTTACCAGAACCTTACGCCGGCGCCATGCTTAGCTTCGGAAGCCTAACAGGACCATTATTGTTACTCGGCATGGGAGTGCTTTTCACGCCCAAGGCTCATCACGTCAAGCCCGCCTCGCTGATCATTGGCTTGCGCATGCTTGGCGGACTCGCTGCCATGCTACTGGTGATGCCATTTCTGAATATTGAAGATCCCGCCATCATGGCCGGCATGCTGATGGTCGCCGCCGCCCCCATGGGCATGACGTCGCTGTCCTACGGTTTAATTTCTGGGCTCGATACCAAGTTACTCGCCTCGGCGATATCTATTTCTATTCTTATTGGCCTGTTTTGGGTACCGCTGCTTGGCTGGTTTTATCTCTAATCTGAGACGGCAGGGACCTCGATAGCTGCCCGGATATGCTCTAGCAACTGATTAGTCAAATAGGGCTTGCCAACCACCGCGTCAAAACCTAACGCCATGTAACGCTCTACATCTGCTTTAAGTACATTGGCCGTACAGGCAACGACCGGGCGTGAATAGCCGGCTTTTTTTAATTCTGCCAAAGCATCCTCGCCATTTAACAACGGCATATTTATATCCATAAACACGATGCCATAATCTGAAGATAATGCTTTATCAACCGCCAATCGACCATTTTCCACTATGTCTATTTGACAACCATGTCTTTCTAGCAAGGCTTTAAACACCACCTGATTGGTCATTGAATCTTCTACAAGCAAGACACGGGCATGCACTGGCGGGATAGTTGAAACACTTTCCGCACCACGTTGCGGGCCATCTATTAACGGAGCATCCACTAAAACAGTAAAAACCGCCCCCTGACCCGGCGCGGATGACAACTCAATCTTCCCGCCCATCAACTCGATTAAACTCTTAGCTATCGGCAGCCCCAAACCCGTGCCGCGACGTTCAGTATAGCGGGAGGCATCCACCTGCCCTAGGCGCAACTCATCCACTCATCGATACTGCCAAATAAGTGCATCATCAATGCAATCGCGCAGGCCAATACCTTTTTGCTGCGCAGACGCCAAATAATCAACAACGGTATGCTTAATAAGCGCAGCTACATCAGTCTCCTGAGGATGAACGGACATCTTACCGTCAGAGATTTTACTCATATCCAAAATATCGTTGATGATACCTAGTACCGACCGGTAGCTTTACATCGCCACCGAGACAAACTTCTCCAGCGTTTGTTTATCGCCTTTGCTCATCTGGATAATCTGTAAAGAACCATACATACCATTTAATGGCGTACGGATTTCGTGAGACATATTTGCAAGGAAATCAGTTTTAGCGGCATTGGCCTTATCCGCACGCTGTTTTTCTTTAAGGGCAATGTCAAGTGCCATCTCCGCGTGCTGCATCGTATAGTGAAAGAGTGAGATTAAACGATCCATCAGTAACAGAGTGACTACATCGATGACCAACATTCTTGCCAGCAGCGACCTACTTTCGCCGACAAACCAGATACTTATTAGCGGCATAGCACAGACTAAAGCAACCCAGAAACGCGCCAAGCGCTGCTCAGTGATGCCTATATAACAAAAGCAAACAACAAGCGGACCATATAAAACACCGTATAACGTGCCATTCAACGTCAATAGCTCTATCACGCAATAGCTGATATAAAACCCTGTGAGCAGGTACGGCGAGATGCGAAACGCCGGGGCATGTTTTGCTGAAAAAAAAGCGAGCAAAGAGTAGCTAAGAACCACAGCAGACATGCCCAACTGCTGGCAACTTGTGTGCTCCCCGGCGACATTCAAAAACAGTGCTAGCAACATCTGCACAGCAATTAACATCAGCTCCATGTTAAGTGTTTGATAACGAAAATGGTCCAATTTGTGTGGCGTTGCTACACCCGTCTCATCAGAATGGATCTGATTGTTTGTTGTTTTCATTGCTCGATGTCCTCAATGAATAAACTGTAACATCCCGATTATATAGGCCATTTTAAAATCCACTGTCGTGTCGTTTTTCGAAGCAAAAAAAAGGCGCTCGATGAGCGCCTTTCTAGCTTTGCGAACAAGCTTATTAGAAGCGGTAGTGCGAGAACGCCTTGTTCGCTTCGGCCATGCGGTGAACGTCTTCACGTTTCTTAACCGCAGCGCCTTTACCCGCTGAGGCGTCGAGAATCTCACCAGCCAAACGCTGACGCATAGATTTCTCACCACGCTTGCGAGAGTATTCAACCAACCAGCGCATTGACAGAGCAGTGCGACGAGCAGGACGAACTTCAACAGGTACTTGGTAAGTCGCACCACCTACGCGGCGTGATTTTACTTCGACCAGAGGTGCGATCGCTTCCAACGCTTCATCAAAAACTTCCAAAGGATCTTTGTCAGATTTTTGAGCTACGATATCGAGAGCACCATACACGATAGTCTCAGCGACAGATTTCTTACCGCTGATCATTACGTGGTTCATAAATTTAGCCAAGGTTACATTGCCAAACTTGGGATCTGGCAATACTTCGCGCTTGGCGACAACTCTTCTTCTAGGCATAACTTTACCTTTTATCTTCAGGATAATCTGGGACTATCAAAGCCCAGCCTTACTCCAGTTTCTATATCAAGAAAACGGCCCTAATTACTTAGGACGCTTAGCACCGTACTTAGAACGGCCCTGTCTGCGCTTCGCAACACCTGAGGTATCCAATGAACCACGAACTGTGTGGTAGCGAACACCTGGCAAGTCTTTTACACGACCACCGCGGATCAATACAACACTGTGTTCTTGCAGGTTGTGACCCTCACCGCCAATGTATGACGATACTTCGAAACCGTTAGTCAGACGTACACGACAAACTTTACGCAACGCTGAGTTAGGCTTCTTGGGAGTAGTAGTGTAAACACGAGTACAAACGCCACGACGCTGAGGACATGACTGCAGTGCAGGTACGTCGCTCTTAGCCACTTTACGTTTTCTTGGCTTACGGACCAACTGATTGATCGTTGCCATCTATAAACTCCAAAATTTCTTAAAACTTGAGCAGTTATTGACAAATAACTACCCGTCAACATTAAGCAGAATCATTGAAACTGCCGCAATCACCCCATTTAAGGGATCGCAAATTTTACAGACCAGTCAGTTTTGCGTCAAGCAAAAAAACGCTTAACCCTCACCTCTAGGGCGCACAGCGCGGATGATCTTGACCACATCCAAATAGACGTTTTCAACCGCGCTGACCTCAAAGCCCGCGGCGCGCACGTTAGCAACGGTATCGCGATCCATATCCGGGCCAATTTTATTGGTTAAAAAGGTCATCGTGCGCAACATGAAATTAAAGGGGAAATAGCCACTCCCTGTGTGCTCAAACATCAATAACTCGCCACCGGGGCGCAATAAATTGAATACCTGCTTCAAGCCCTCAACGGGCTCTGGCACAGAGCAAAAGGTACACGAGGTGAAGACTTGATCAAAGCTGCCGGGCTCAAAGCTTGGTTGGTGTATATCCATTTGTCTAACATGAATGGTGCCGCTGTAAGCCTCCACCCGAGGCTGTGCCAGAGACAGCATACGCTCACTGACATCAATCGCATGGAGCGTTTTCTCTGGCGGAAAGGTACTGATGTCTTGGCCAGTACCCAGCGCCATAAACAAGATATCGCCCTCACCCATGGCAGAAAACAGATGCGTTTTAGCTCGTCGCCAGCGTTTTTCTCCGCCCTCACCAGCCATGATGTCAAAGCGAGGCGCTAGGCGGTCCCACTTGCGCTGATTGGCCTGCAGATCATTATTCATGGTGATCTCCTCGAAGATAGGGCGCGATCAAACGATCGTTGAGACTGAATACCCAGCGCAACACCACTAGTGCAATTAAGGCGCCGTAGATCACCGCATCCACCACCAGCATATCGCTCATAGCGGCACGCATCGCCACCACCATGCCCGCCAACATAGCACTGACCATCATGGTAAGCATCAATTCCAACGCGCCAAAATAGCGACCGAGTAGCAACGCGATAGGCATCGACAAAAGCATAGGTACGGTCATGCCCCACAGCATCGCCAACCACATATTGTCGCCCGGATCGGTCAGCCACCAGGCCACACCAGCCGCCATAACGCCGGCGAGGATATTTCCCAGGACATCACCGATCAAAAACCAGGTCGATTGTTTCACTTTTACTCCGTGTATTTGGGCCGAATGTAGAAGCGATAATAGCCCAATAAACAGCTAGCGAGGAAGGAGGCTTCTAGAACCACCCCCATAATACTGTTGGCCAAGGCATTGTGCACAACCCACAAGCACACTGCAGCAATCGACAACAACCGCAGTCGCTGGTCGCTATTTTGGAACGCCCCGATGGTAAACAGCGAGGTGGCACTGGCAGATAGTACGGTCAATATTCCGCTGTATGTCGCCACCGCCACCGCCAACGTCGCCGCTAGGAAAAGCCACATCAACCACTGCTTCACATAAAAAATAGACAGCGTAAAACGCGCCATCGACAGCAGACCAATAGTCGCCGCCGTGTAGATACCGAGAAGGTAGAAGTGAGCGGTCATCAGCCCCGACGACACCACTAAACACGCTAGGATGTATTCTCGCCGCTTGCACTGAAAGGAAGCGGCGTCGGAAATGAGCGCCAGTCCCGCCAGAAGCTGAGAGGCGAGATAGGCATCCATTTAGCGCAGCGACAAAATAGGCCAACCGCGCTGCTGCGCTTCGGCGCGCAGGGCGGCGTCGGGATCGACCACCACCGGATTGGAGACTTCCAACAATAACGGCAAATCGTTGATCGAGTCGGAATAGAAGTAGGCGTCCTGCAGCGCGAAAGGCTTATCTTGCAGCCACTCATTCATACGGCGCACCTTACCATCTCGAAAACAAGGTTCACCGATGATCTTACCGGTATAGCGACCATCAACCACCTCGGGCTCAGTCGCCAAAACCTCTTCGGCACCTCCCAGGGCGGCAACGATCGGCTCCACCACGAAGCGATTGGTCGACGTAATCACCACGACCCAGTCGCCGCGATGGCGGTGGGCGTCAAGTAGGTCCATCGCCATTGGCAACATCATTGGCACGATGGTTTCCCGCATAAACTCAGCGTGCCATCGCGCCAGTGTCTCGGCGTCATTTTGCGCGAGCGGCTGCAGGGCGAATTCCAAATACTCGTAAGGGTCGAGATTGCCCTCTTCGTACTGATTTAAATAATAGTTGTTGCGATCGTTATAAGCTTGGGCGTCCACATAGCCCTTACGGCACAAAAATTCACCCCAGCCGTGATCGCTGTCGCCGGCGATCAACGTGTTATCCAAATCAAAAAGCGCCAGCGCCATAGTGTTCTCTCCCAAATCGTGCGCGCATTCTATCACAGCGATTCGAAGCCATGGATGTCGATCATTCGAAGGATTCGTTTTGGCCTAGCCACTAAAGCAGAGTAAAATAGTTTTTTTTGGACCACGACTCGAGCGCCATGATTCCAGCACTGAATACCCTATCCCCTATCGACGCCCTCTATCTAGACTATTTGGATGCCCTATCTGCGTCGGGTTTCCGCGGTGATATCGCCCGCGACGACAGCAACCGCTTGGCCCTCTCGACCGACAATTCCATTTATCAAATTCTGCCTCAAGCGGTGGTTTACCCACACGATCGCGACGACGTGGTATCTCTTTGCCGCCTCGCAGCTGCAGAGCGTTTTCACGATATTGTATTTAGCCCGCGCGGCGGCGGTACCGGCACCAATGGCCAGTCTTTGTGCGACGGGATCATGGTCGACCTGTCGAAATACATGAATCGCATCCTCGAGATCAACGTCGAAGAAAAATGGGCACGGGTCGAAGCCGGTGTGGTCAAAGATCAACTCGGTGCCGCGATCGCCAAGCATGGTTTATTTTTTGCACCCGAACTTTCAACCAGTAACCGCGCCACTGTTGGCGGCATGATCAACACCGACGCCTCCGGCCAAGGGTCTTGTGCCTACGGCAAAACACGCGATCACGTACTGGAACTGTCGACCGTTTTCCTCGGCGGCGAGCTGTTTACCTCTTCGCCCATCAGCCGAGACGAACTGCGCAGCCAATCGGCTAAAGATACCCTCGTAGCCAGTGCCCACCGTCTGCTGGCCGACATCCAAGACGCCCATGGCGAACAAATCGAGCAGACCTTCCCCAAGTTAAACCGCTGCCTTACCGGCTACGATTTAGCCCATATTTTCACAGCCTGCGGCGACTTCGACTTCAATAGCATTTTATGCGGCAGCGAAGGCACCCTTGGCTTCATTGTTGAAGCCAAATTGAACCTACTCGACATTCCCAGCCACAGTGCCTTGGTTAACGTGAGCTATACTGATTTCGACGCGTCGCTGCGTGACGCCCAGGCGCTTATGGCGGCAGCACCGACCTCGATCGAAACCGTGGATTCTCGGGTATTAGAATTAGCCAAAGGCGACAATAGCTGGCATACCGTGGCGCAGTACTTTCCCGAAAGCGAGCAGGTCATCGCCGGTGCTAACTTGCTGGAATACACCGCCAACAGCGAGGCCGAACTTACCGAAAAACTCCAAGGTTTCGAAGCCAAAATTGCCGAATTACCTAATCCCACCCGCCTCAACTACACCATTGCCATGAGCAATGCAGAAGTGGGTAAGATTTGGACTATCCGCAAAAAAGCGGTGGGCTTGCTGGGCAACATGCAGAGTGAGGCTCGCCCCGTCCCCTTTGTCGAAGACACCTGCGTGCCACCGGAACATTTGGCCGACTTCATCGCTGAATTCCGTGCCCTGCTGGATGCCGGCAACCTGCGCTATGGCATGTTTGGCCACGTCGACGCTGGCGTTTTGCACGTGCGACCTGCACTAGATATGAAAAACGACACTGAGATTGCCCGTGTACGCAAGATCACCGACCAGGTGGTAGCACTGACCCAGAAATACCACGGTTTGCTATGGGGCGAGCACGGCAAGGGCGTGCGCAGCGAATACGCGCCAGAATTTTTCGGCGATCTTTACCCCGTTTTGCAAAAAGTAAAAGCCCTGTTTGACCCGCACAACCAGCTAAACCCGGGCAAGATTTGTACCCCCTGCGACGCCCACCAGCTGTACAAAATCGATGAAGTGGCCACCCGCGGCGATAGCGATCGCCTGATCGCCTCTAGCGCTTGGCAAGAATACAGCGATGCGGTGTACTGCAACGGCAACGGCGCCTGCTTTAACTGGAACCCCGACGACGCCATGTGCCCCTCGTGGAAAGGCACTCGCCAACGCATCCACTCGCCCAAGGGCCGTGCCTCGTTGGTGCGCGAATGGCTTAAACAACTCAGCCAACAAGGGGTGGATTTAGAAAAAACCCGTGAGCGTGCTCGCTACTGGCCCAGTATATTTACCCTTTACTACCGCGCCATGAACACCTTGGCACTCAAATCGGGTCGCAAGGACTTTAGTCACGAAGTGTTTGAATCCATGGCCGGTTGCTTGGGCTGCAAATCGTGCACCGGTCAGTGCCCGATCAATGTCGATGTACCGACCTTCCGCTCGAAGTTCCTAGAGATTTACTACAGCCGCTACCTGCGCCCAGCCAAGGACTACGTCATCGCCTCGCTGGAATTTGCACTACCGCTGATCAAATACACCAAGCCGATCTACAACGCTGCCATGGGCAATAGCCTAGTAAAAACCCTTATGGCCAAAACCGTACAGATGGTCGACAGCCCCATGCTGAGCGAGCAGGATTTGCAGCGCGCCGCCACTCGCGAAGGTTTCAAAATGGCAACGGCACTCAACATCGGCATGCTGACCCAAGCTGAGCGCGACAATACCGTTGCGGTGGTGCAAGATGCTTTTACCAGCCACTTCGACGCCGAAGTTGTGCTAGATATGCTGCGCCTACTGCGCGAACTGAGCTTTAACGTCATGCTGGCCCCCTACAAACCCAATGGCAAACCTCAGCATTTCTATGGTTTCTTAAAGGGCTTCGGCAAGACCGCGCAGAAAAATTCTGCCATGCTATACAACATTCAACATCACGGCATCGCACTTGTGGGTGTCGATCCTGCGCTGACCATGACCTACCGCGACGAATACGTGAAAGCCGGCCTAGAGCATGGATTCACCGCCCCTAAAGTCGCACTGCTGCAAGAATTCTTGGTACAGCATCTAGACAGCCTCGAGGCCGTAGCGGATCGCTTTACCCCTGCCGATCACGTACTTCTCGGCCACTGCACCGAAAAGACCAACGCGCCGACCTCAACCGCCCAGTGGCAGCAGGTCTTCTCCGCGCTTGGCCAAAGGATGACGGCTCAAAGCGTGGGCTGCTGCGGTATGGCGGGCACCTATGGCCACGAATCCAAAAACCAAGAGACCTCGCGCAATATCTATGACTTATCATGGCGACGCGCCATCGATAACGATACAACTCAGCGGATCATGGCGACCGGTTTTTCCTGCCGCAGCCAGGTGAAACGCTTTAGCGAACGTCGCCTTCCCCACCCTGCGCAATCGCTACTTTCTACACTGCAGGCATAGTAAGTATTTACTCTCCGGTGAGTTAACAATAGAACTTTTTTCTCTCACCGGTCTTGAGATTGATCAAAACACACCCATTAATTGACTCATCAACGTTTGAGGACACCCCGTGATTGAAAAATTGATTGAACGTGCCATGTATGCCTCGCGCTGGCTATTAGCGCCCATCTACCTTGGCTTGAGTTTGACGCTGATCGCGCTCGGCCTGAAATTCTTCCAAGAGGTATTTCACCTGATGCCGCAGGTGTTTGCCATGAAGGAAGCCGAAATCATCCTGATTGTGCTGTCACTGATCGACATCGCCCTGGTATCAGGCCTCATTGTGATGGTGATGTTTTCGTCCTACGAAAACTTTGTCAGCCGTTTAGACATGAATGATGAAACCGAGAAGCTTTCATGGCTGGGAACACTGGATACCAACTCGCTGAAAAACAAAGTGGCCGCCTCTATCGTGGCCATCTCGTCCATCCACTTGCTCAAGGTGTTTATGAATGCCGAGAACATAAATGAGACCAAACTACTGTGGTATGTGATTATTCACATCACCTTTGTGATTTCAGCGGTCGCGATGGGATTACTGGACAAGGCGACCAAAAAATAGGGCGATCGGTAACGAACGCCCCACCTTCTTATCAATACAGCTAGCCTTCGGGCTGGCTAACCTCATAGGCTCGAATCACCACCGCCTCGAAAACACCTTTATTAAAGGCGGGAGTAATGGTGCCCACAAAGTGGCGTTTATTGAGCCATTCATACTTGCCTTTGGGCGCATGAAACACAGGATTTGTGATGGTGTAACGCCCGCCTTCGTTGTGCGAGATTCCGGTATTATGGACCTGGATAACAGTGCCGTCGTCGGTGGTAATGGAGTAGATAGCTTCGATGACCATCACGCCATCGGGGCGCACTAATTGCCAGTCGGCACCGCCATTATTAACCTGACCCCTTAAGCCATCTGCACCACGAAAATAGCCGCCGGTGATGGGGATGAATTGGCGGGTTCCTAGATCGCTGTCACCAACATTGATTTTCGGGTCAATGGTGACCACCAACTCCAAGGCCAACGCCGCAAGCGGTGCCGGTGGTTGCTGCGAAGGCCATTCGCCCTTGCTGACATCAACGTCTTCCGCCTGGGCAATACTGCCTACTACAAATAAAAATAATGCCACCCAAAATACACGCATGCTGTGCTCCTTAATCCATCAACTACAGCACAATAAAAATATCCAACGGCGGCGTCTAGAGGGCGAGCCAGTAACCTAACAATGACAAGAGGGGACCTTGTTCGATTGCTTTGTGGGAGCTAGGTCATAGACCTAGCGAATGCTTAAGGTCAGCTCCCTTGTTCTTCAATCAAGGCCCCACAAAGTGGATTACAAAAATCCGCGGTCACGCATTAGCGCTTCAACCTTGGCGTCACGACCTCGGAACTTGCGGTAGGCCTCAGCGGGATCCAACGCATTTCTTACGCTAAACAGATAATCCACCAATCGCTTGGCCACCTCTTCGTCGTAGAAACCCCCTGGCGCCTCAGCGAACGCTTCGGCGGCATCTGAGGTCAACACCTCGGCCCAGATGTAACCGTAATAACCCGCGGCATAAGATTCACCTGAAAAAATATGGCTAAAGTGCGGCGTGCGGTGGCGCATCACCAGCTCACCGGGCATACCAATGGCCTTGAGTGTGTCACGCTCGAAGGCGTCGGGGTCAAGCCCCTCAGGATCCATGGTGTGCAGCTTCATATCGATAATCGCCGAAGCGAGGTATTCAGTGGTTTTGAATCCCTCGTTAAAGGTGGCCGCATTGTTAATTTTAGCCACCAACTCGGCAGGGATCGACTCGCCTGTGTCGACATGGGTCAGGTAATTATTGATCACCTCGTCGGTGAGTAGCCACCGCTCTAGCAACTGGGATTGGAACTCAGTGTAGTCGCGAACGCCGCCATTGAGCGTGGGGTAAGTAACCTTGGAAGACAGCGAGTGAAGCGCGTGGCCAAACTCGTGGAAGAAGGTCTCAGCGTCATCCCAAGACACTAATACCGGCTCGCCTTCCCCTGCTTTAATAAAGTTTGAATTGTTCGATGACAGCACCGTTTGGTTGGGCTCGATCTGGTTGTAGCTGCGGTAGCTAGTTGCCCACGCCCCCGAACGCTTACCCTG
The DNA here is from genome assembly GCA_024639455.1 of Cellvibrionales bacterium. Lineage (GTDB taxonomy): Bacteria > Pseudomonadota > Gammaproteobacteria > Pseudomonadales > JAHEIH01 > JAHEIH01. Next base: position 18,049 of record JAHEIH010000004.1, on the reverse strand, counting down.
GCGTGCAAAGGGGTCGAGATACCACAGGCCGACCAACTCGCCGCTGGTCTTATCGGTGACTCGCCAGACCTTCACATCTTGGTGGAAAACGGGCACGCTGCCCTCCTCCACCGGGGTGAAATTGAAGTTAAACAAGCGACCTGCAACGTAGAACATCGCCTCGCGTAGCTTGTCGAGCTGTAAGTAATTCTTCACTTCGTTGGAATCAAGATCATACTTTGCTAGTCGCACTTTTTCGGCGTAGTAGCGATAATCCCAGGGGGCAATAGTGATATTGTCGCCGTGCGCATCAGCCAGCGCTTGCATATCAGCCACTTCCTCATCGACACGAGCAATCGCCGCTGGCCAAACTTTCATCATCAGGTCCATGGCGCGGTCGGGGGTCTTAGCCATGCGGTCGGCCAACTGCCACTCGGCAAAATTGTTATAACCCAATAACTGCGAACGCTCGTGTCGCAGTTTGAGCGTCTCAACGATGAGCGCGTTATTGTCCTTGTCGTCGCCGTTGTCACCGCGATTGTAGTAGTTGTTCCACACCACTTGGCGCAGTTCGCGCTCATCCGAATAGCGCAAGAAGGGATCCATCGACGAGCGGGTATTGGTTACCGCGTAGCGCCCCTCTTGGCCTCGCGCAGTAGCCGCCGCCGCGGCGGATTTGATATAACTGTCAGGTAATCCAGATAATTGATTTTCGTCAAAGAAGGTCACATAGCCCTCTTCGTCGGCCAATACGTTGTTGGCAAACTGGGTGCGAACTTCCGCCAAACGCTGGTTTATCGCTGCATAGCGCGCTTTTTGCGTCTCATTCAACTGAGCGCCGGCGCTAATAAAGTTCTGATAAGTCAACTCCACCAAGCGACGCTGTTCCGCATTGAGGCTATCGCGCTGAGCGTAGACCACGGCGACACGGTCAAACAGGCCTTTATTCGCGGTAATATTAGAAGAAAAGGCCGACAGCTCTGGCGCCAACTCACCGGCAATTTTGCGTATCTCTGGCGTCGACATATTCGACAGCCAGATACCGTAATAGGGGTAGACACGATCAAGCGCTTTGCCGATCTTTTCCATCGCCAAAATCGTGTTATCGAACGTCGCGGGCGCGGGATTCGCCACGATGGCGTCGACGTCACCCAAGGTTTGCTGCATGCCATAGCGAAGTGCAGGCGCCAAATCGGCCACATTCATTGCATCAAAGGCGGGCACACCGTTGTATGACCCTGCGAAGGGCTGTAACAGTGGATTGCTTGCAACATCGCTAACAACCTCCTTTTGGGGGGCTTGTTGACACGCTATGAGGCCGATACAGGCCGCTGCCAACGTCATTTTTTTAAACACAGCATCTCTCCATTTTGTGGTTTGCAACAACTATATAAGTAGACCTCAAAGTGCGGTACTCTGCAGCGAGGTTAATACGAGACATGAGGCTGTTTTGGCGAAAATACATATACTCGGGGCGGGTGCGCTGGGCAGTTTGTTCGCAGTGTCACTGTTTAGAGCGGATATCAATCCATGCCTAATTGCGCGCGACGCAGAGCGTGCCATGACCTTGCGCCAGACCGGCATCCGCTGCGGCGGTGCTAGCTACCCTGTTGATATCGCCGCCCCGAATGCCCTGGCTAACAAGGATATCGAATGCCTGCTGCTGTGCACTAAAGCCTATGACAGCTTGCCAGCTCTCGCGGCCATAGCACACGCCCTTAGGCCTGACGCCGCCATCATTTGTTTGCAAAACGGCATAGGCCAACACGCAGCCATCGCCGAACAGCACCCCGCAGCGAGTGTTTTTGCTGCACTATGCACCGAAGGTGTCACCCGCACAGGCACGGGAGAGATTGTCCACGCCGGCGTTGGCCACACCGATATTGGGCAACTTTTTGGCCCATCAAAAAAGCTTCCAGATGAACTCAGCAAGCAAAGCTTGAAGGTCAATTTTAGTACCGACATTCTGCCTACCCTATGGCGCAAATTAGCCATCAATGGCGCTATGAACGGCCTTACTGTCATTCATGACTGCCGCAACGGGGAACTCCTGCAGCGGCTCGACGTCTATAAAGAGTTGTGCGCCCTAGTGGAAGAAATTGCCAATGTACTCAATGCTAGCGGACACGTCGACGCCAGCCTCGACCTGTTCGAGCAAGTACGCAATGTCTGCCAAGCTACGGCGATGAACACCTCGTCGATGCTGCAAGATTTCCGTGCCCAGCGCCCTAGCGAGCGCGAATATGTATACGGATCGTTGCTGCGCCAGGCAGAACTTGCCGGGCTAGAGGCCCCCATGTTAAAACAGTTAAACCAGCAACTGATAAGGAGAGAGACAGTATGAAATCACTACTCCCCCTTTGCCTAGCCGCACTGCTCATACCTACAGTACAGGCGGGTCAAATAGAGATCTCATTTAAAAATGTCGACAGTTATACCGACATAAACAGCGGTCGCGAATCGCAAGAGCGCTACACTAAGCGTGTGCTCAGCCGCATGGGCGAATTCTTTGGCAATGTTGCCGCCAAACTGCCCGAAGACAACACCCTGCATATCGTGGTTAACAATATCGATTTGGCGGGGGATACACGGTTTGGCCGGGGCGAACTATGGGACGTGCGTATGATGACCGATTTATATAGCCCATGGATGTCTTTCGAAGCTAAAGTGCTCGATGCCAGTGGCGCGGTGCGCTATGAAGGGTCGGAAAAAATTCGCGACTTTAACTATTTGAGCCGTGGCCCCCGCACCAATCGCGAGTTTGATTATGAAAAACACATGATCAAACGCTGGGGGCACGACATGATCAAACAACTCAATTAATCACTCCACGGTAGGTCCTCAAGACCTACCTTTTCCAGCAGTCTCTTTAGCTGTACGGGCCGATAACTGGGCTGCTGCTGCCATCGTTCCAATACTGTGCGGTGTATTGACGTTCCTTTTATATGCAGCGCCAAATCTCGAACCAGTGGCCTTTTCAAGCGAAACACATGACGCCTTGATCGATGTAATTGTGGCATATCAGTCGCATCGATAGAGGCCTGCATGTCCACTTGCAAACCTGCTTTAGCTGCTTCTGCTAGCAACCAACGTAAGGGGGCCTCCGAACTCAACAAACCATTCTTGTCGCGGGGATAACCGCCCCCCACATCGCTGTGTACTCCGGCAAACCACACCTGCTTTAAATCAACACCCTCGCGAGGCTGCCACAAGGCGGGCACGAAATCTTCGCGTCGCTCGTCAATCGCCAAGGCTTGTCGCGCGATATCGATATTGCTGGATAATCGTGTATCGTAAAACTCATCATCATCGTTTAACCACCCGAGCAGCGAGAACGGAATACCAAGCGCCCCCACAGTATCCCATACTCCAACAAACCTAATACGCTTGGTGGCATGGGCATATTGTTGGCTAAAATGCATAGCGCGATCACCTTTGGGATGGTCGCGGCGATGGCTAGATTTGTAGATTTGCCATGCTTCAGCAATACGATCGCCGAACGGGCTTTTCAGGATACCGACATTATTGATCAGGCCACACAAGGCGCGCACGGTATAGGCACCTCGACTAAAGCCAAATAAAAATAATTGGCTGTCATCATCATAGTTGTGGACGATGTAGCGGTAGGCGTCGAGCACATTTTTATCCAAGCCATGACCCGTCATTCCTGCACGCACAGAATCGTGGTAGGAACCTAAGCCCCAGTCATAAAAAACTTGCTGTGAATTAGGGGCAGCACGGCTCAATACACAACGGCTCAATTTAAGGACATTGCTTGCACAATCGGAGGAGGTTTGCTCCGGTCGATTCCAAGTACCATCAGAACAAATAACGATGCTTTTCAACACTTACAAATTCGCCTCCATGCGCTAAAATACGGCTTCTCATGAGTAAGATTAGTATAATTTTGCGTTTAAGTTTGCATAGGTATGTGTTAATCTCCACAACCGTTTAATAGACAACAAACCCAGACGGACACCCCGTCTATCAGAGGAACATGTTTTATGCGCCATCTCCGCGGCAGCCAACAGGAACAGGCAGACGAATCTGAAATCGATTTGACCCCCATGCTGGACGTTGTTTTCATCATGTTGATCTTCTTCATTGTAACCGCGTCGTTCTTGAAAGAAGCCGGCATAGAGATCAATCGCCCAGAAGATTCTCAAAATGATCCCTCTGATAGCGAAAACATCCTCATTCAAGTGACGGCTAACAACGAAGTTTGGCTCAATCAACGCCGAATCGACATTCGCGCGGTACGTTCTAACATCGAACGTTTACACGCTGAAAACCCTGAAGCTGCTGTTGCGATCAGTGCGCACAATGAGGCGCTGACAGAGGTTTACGCCGAGGTTGCTGATGCAGCTCGCCAAGCCGGTGTGATGGATGTCTCGTTGAAAACCAACGAAGATTAAGCGTCTACTCGTTTAAAAAACCCGCCAAGTGCGGGTTTTTTAAACCCTAGTGAAACCTTTTTTGTCATCAGGTTGATACACACACCGCTTTATTGTCAGCTATAGTAAATGAAGACATTTTTAGCAGACATCTTATGCCGTATAGCTTTCTTCAATCCAAGCGACTTAACGCTTTCATTCGTAAGTTTATTATTGCTTTAGCCATTCTAGTGGCCATCAATGCCTTTCGTCTTCATCTGCATGGTGAATATCACATCGTTACCGGCCACGCACTTGTATTAGCCAGCCTTTACGGCTTAACGTATGTTCTAGAAGCTAGGCACATTGCGCTACTGTTTTTCATTCTAAGCTGGGCATCTACTACGGTTAGTCATATACAACTACGAGATCATGCTCTGGCGGGTTTACTAATGCCGGTACTTGGCCCTGTGATGGCCTAATTTTTTCTCATTACGCACCATATTGATGGGATTAGTTCTCTTTTTTGTAAGCAGCATGCTGATATTTGCCTTTACCATTGCCAGCCAACTACCCGCATGGGAATTTAGCTATATTGCCATGAAGATTCTCATATTGTGTGTGAGTACCGCATTTGCGGCTATCTTCTTTGATAGGTTCGCGCACATCTTTAATGATCGAATTAAAGAAGAACGCTCCATGCGAACGTTATTTGAAAAGCAAGCCAACCATGATGAACTTACCCAATTGTTGTCGCGCCGTGGCATTTTCCAGGCGATTGAGCGTTACTCAAAGCTGGATTACTTCGCCATTATCTTACTCGACATCGACTATTTCAAAAGTGTTAATGACATGTATGGCCACGATATCGGTGACAAATACCTTGTAGCTTTTGCAGCAAAGCTTCAAACGCTGTTACCCGAAGGTTATCTTCTTGGCCGAATCGGCGGTGAGGAGTTTTTGGTCATCGCGCCAACCCGCGATGAAAATTCAATTCAGCATTTCATTGCGCGTTGTTTAGTAGACATTGAACGCTTAGAAATAGAGATCGCAGATGGCACAATAAGCCGAACCTGTAGCGTTGGCGTATGTTTGCACAACAAGCGCATACCGCTAGCCGCCGGGCTTAAATATGCCGACACAGCGCTTTATCAAGCCAAACTGGAGGGGCGCAATAGGAGCGCTTGGTACACCTCTGATGCGTGAAGGGCCGAGCTTCTTACTCGATTATTTTTCCCAAAGATGGCGGGTATGCCGTTTTTGCAGGAGCAAAAAACGGTCCTTGGCCTCCGGGACATAAATACATCCATGATAACGTCCCTCTCGGCCTTCCTTGGCCTCCGGGACATAAATACATCCATGATAACGTCCCTCTCGGCCTTCCTTGGCCTCCGGGACATAAATACATCCATGTATAAAAAAAAACCCCGCTGAGCGGGGTTTTTGAACTAGCTACTAAGCAAGGTTATTCACCAGCATCTGCGCGCAGTGCCTGAGTCAACGCTGCTTCGATATCTTCGATCGATACGCTGTCGCTGACGTTATTCAGCTTGGCTTCACGCTTACGTTTGCGTTCGCTATGGTAAGCAAGACCAGTACCGGCAGGGATCAAACGCCCCACTACGACGTTCTCTTTCAGACCACGCAGATTGTCGCGCTTGCCAGTTACTGCAGCTTCGGTCAGTACGCGAGTCGTCTCCTGGAACGACGCGGCAGAGATGAAGCTCTCGGTAGCCAGCGACGCTTTAGTGATACCCAACAGTACACGCTCGAAACGCGCAGGCATCTTGCCTTCTGCACGCAGCTTCTCGTTTTCTTCCCAAACGCGGGTGTACTCAGCTTGCTCACCTTTGATGAGGGTTGAATCGCCAGCATCCATGATGTCGACTTTACGCAGCATTTGGCGAACGATAACTTCGATGTGCTTATCGTTGATTTTCACACCTTGCAGACGGTATACATCTTGGATTTCGTTGGTGATGTATTTCGCCAACTCTTCCACGCCTTTCAGACGCAGGATGTCGTGTGGGTTCAAAGGACCTTCTGATACAACCTCACCCTTCTCAACTTGCTCACCTTCGAACACGTTCAGGTTACGCCACTTGGGAATCAACAGTTCGTAGTAATCACTGCCGTCTGCCAATGGCTTGCCATCGTTAGGCGTAATAATCAAACGACGCTTGCCTTTGGTCTCCTTACCGAAGCTCACAGTACCGGTGATTTCTGCCAAAATAGCAGGCTCTTTCGGTTTACGTGCTTCGAATAAGTCCGCCACGCGGGGCAGACCACCGGTAATATCACGCGTTTTCGAACCTTCCTGAGGAATACGTGCCAGTACGTCACCCGCCGCTACCGATGCGCCATCGTTCAAGCTGACGATTGCATTGGGGGGCAGGAAGTAGTGCGCAGGTACGTTGGTACCGGCGATGCACAGTTCTTCGCCACTGTCGTCAACCAGAGTGATAGCAGGACGCATATCTTTACCCGCTGCGGGACGCTCTGCGGGATCGATGATATTGATCGCACTCAAACCAGTCAGTTCGTCGGTAGTGGTATTGATAGAAATACCTTCTTCCATACCAGAGAACTTCACCTTACCCTCAACCTCAGTGATGATGGGGTGAGTGTGTGGATCCCAGTTGGCAACGATATCGCCAGCGGCGACTTTAGCGCCGTCAGCCACTTTAATCACCGCACCATAGGGTAGCTTGTAGCGCTCGCGCTCACGGCCGCTAAGGTCAGCAATCGACATCTCACCTGAACGAGAAACCGCAACCAAACTACCAGAGACTTGCTCTACTACCTTGATGTTGTGCAGGCGTACCGAGCCTTCTTGTTTGACTTGGATGTTGTCAACGGCTGTTGCACGCGATGCCGCACCACCGATGTGGAAGGTACGCATGGTCAACTGAGTACCGGGTTCACCGATTGACTGAGCAGCCATAACACCTACGGCTTCACCCACGTTCACACGGTGACCACGAGCGAGGTCACGACCGTAACACACGGCACACAGACCATAAGCCGTCTGACAGGTGATGGGCGAACGAACTTCGATCTCGTCGATACCCATTTCTTCCAGTGAAGTGATACGCTTTTCGTCCAACAATGTGCCTTCAGTCACAGCGATTTCATCGCTGCCAGGTTTCAACACATCGCGCGCGACGATACGACCAAGTACACGATCACCCAATGTTTCAATGATGTCACCACCATCAATAACGGGGGTCATCAACAGACCTTGGTCTGTGCCACAGTCGATCTCAGTCACAACCATGTCTTGCGCCACGTCTACCAGACGACGCGTCAGGTAACCTGAGTTCGCCGTCTTCAATGCGGTATCCGCCAGACCTTTACGAGCACCGTGGGTCGAGATGAAGTACTGCAGTACGTTCAGGCCTTCACGGAAGTTTGCCGTAATCGGGGTTTCAATGATCGAGCCATCGGGCTTCGCCATCAGACCACGCATACCGGCCAACTGACGAATCTGGGCTGGTGAACCACGAGCACCCGAGTCGGCGTAGATGTAAACCGAGTTGAAAGAATCTTGCTGCTCTTCTTCGCCATTGCGATTGATCACAGTTTCTTTCGACAAGCCTTCCATCATCGACTTAGATACCAGGTCGTTCGCACGTGACCAGATGTCGATAACTTTGTTGTATTTTTCGCCTTGGGTAACTAAACCCGACGCGAACTGCTGTTCGATTTCTTTAACTTCTTGCTCGGCCTCACCAATGATGTTGGCTTTAGCCTCGGGAATTTCGAAGTCGTTTACACCAATCGAAGAACCCGATTTAGTCGAGTATTCAAAACCGGTGTACATCAAACGGTCTGCAAAAATAACAGTATCTTTCAAACCGACTGAACGGTAGGCTTCGTTCAAGGCACGCGAAATCGCTTTCTTAACCATGGGCTGATTGACGATTTCGAAAGGCAAGCCTGCAGGTACGATATTCCACAACAGAACACGACCAACCGTAGTATCTACCACACGACGTGCTGTTTCACGCTCACCAGCTTCGTTAATCAGTGTCTCGGTGATGCGAACCTTAACGCGAGCTTGCAGGTCGGCATTGCCAGACGCGTAAGCGCGTTGTACTTCGGTTTCATCGGCAAAGATCATTCCTTCGCCTTGAGCATTAATACGGTCGCGAGTCATCCAGTACAGACCCAATACCACGTCCTGCGAAGGTACGATAATGGGCTCGCCGTTAGCGGGCGACAGTACGTTGTTGGTTGACATCATCAACGCGCGCGCTTCCAACTGGGCTTCCAGTGTCAGAGGCACGTGAACCGCCATTTGGTCACCGTCGAAGTCAGCGTTGTACGCCGCACAAACCAAGGGGTGCAGTTGAATCGCTTTACCTTCAATCAACACTGGCTCGAATGCTTGAATGCCCAAACGGTGCAGTGTAGGTGCACGGTTCAATAATACGGGGTGTTCGCGAATCACTTCAGCCAGGATATCCCAAACTTCAGCTGGCTCGCGCTCAACCATTTTCTTAGCCGCTTTGATGGTGGTCGCCAGACCACGTGCTTCCAACTTAGCGAAAATGAAGGGCTTGAACAATTCCAACGCCATTTTCTTGGGCAGACCACACTGGTGCAGACGCAAAGAAGGACCTACCACGATCACCGAACGACCAGAGTAGTCAACACGCTTACCCAACAAGTTTTGACGGAAGCGACCTTGCTTACCCTTAATCATGTCGGCCAGCGATTTCAACTGACGCTTGTTCGAACCAGTGATGGCGCGACCGCGACGGCCGTTATCCAGCAGGGCGTCAACCGATTCTTGCAGCATACGCTTTTCGTTGCGCACAATAATATCGGGCGCATTCAGATCCAACAGACGCTTCAGACGGTTGTTGCGGTTGATCACGCGGCGGTACAAATCGTTCAGATCAGAGGTCGCAAAGCGGCCGCCATCCAGAGGTACCAACGGACGTAGATCGGGTGGCAACACAGGCAGAGCATTCATCACCATCCACTCGGGCTTGTTGCCAGAAGCCAAGAAGGCCTCCATAAGTTTCAAGCGCTTAGACAGCTTTTTAATCTTAGTTTCAGAATTGGTCTCGGGGATCTCTTCGCGCAAGCGAGCGATCTCTTGCTCCAAATTCAGGGCAGCCATCAGGGCTTGTATTGCTTCAGCGCCCATCTTTGCGTCGAACTCGTCGCCGAATTCTTGCAGCGCATCGAAGTACTGCTCGTCATTCAACAGCTGACCATGCTCTAGTGTCGTCATACCTGGATCAACCACCACGTATGATTCGAAATAGAGGATACGCTCAATATCACGCAGGGTCATATCCAACAATAGACCCATGCGGCTAGGCAGTGACTTCAGGAACCAGATGTGTGCAACGGGCGATGCCAGTTCGATGTGGCCCATGCGCTCACGACGCACTTTAGCCAACGCCACTTCAACGCCACACTTCTCACAAATCACACCACGGTGCTTGAGACGCTTGTACTTACCACACAAGCATTCGTAGTCTTTAACAGGACCAAAGATCTTGGCACAGAACAGACCGTCACGCTCGGGCTTAAAAGTACGGTAGTTAATAGTTTCAGGCTTTTTCACCTCACCAAATGACCACGAGCGGATCATCTCGGGTGATGCCAAGCCAATACGAATTGTGTCGAACTCGTCAGATTGTCCCTGGGACTTAATCAAATTCAATAGGTCTTTCAAGGCCTTACCTCCGCGGGTATAAGGATAGGAGCCGCCCTTGCGGCTCCACCACCGTTAAATTGCTACTAGTCGTTTTCCAGATCGATATCGATACCGAGAGAGCGAATTTCCTTCACCAATACGTTGAAGGATTCTGGCATGCCAGGCTCCATGCGGTGATCACCGTCGACAATGTTCTTGTACATACGGGTACGACCAGCAACGTCATCCGACTTCACAGTCAACATTTCTTGCAGGGTGTACGCAGCACCGTAAGCTTCCAATGCCCACACTTCCATCTCACCGAAGCGCTGACCACCGAACTGAGCCTTACCGCCCAGAGGCTGCTGAGTTACCAAGCTGTAAGAACCGGTCGAACGAGCGTGCATCTTGTCGTCGACCAAGTGGTTCAGTTTCAGCATGTACATATAACCGACGGTTACGTCACGCTGGAACTGGTCACCGGTACGGCCGTCCCACAACGTCATTTGACCGCTCTCGGGGATGTCTGCCAGTTTCAACAGTTCTTTAATTTCTGCTTCTTGTGCGCCGTCGAATACGGGGGTTGCCATAGGCACACCGCCGGTTAAGTTTGACGCCAGCTCAAGGATGTCACTGTCATTAAGCTGATCCAAGTCTTCTTGACGACCCGCACCGGCGTTGTAGACAGTTTCCAAGAACTTACGTACTTCGGCAGCGGCACGCTGCTCGACCAGCATCTGGTTAATTTTCACACCGAGGCCCTTAGCGGCCATACCGAGGTGAGTTTCCAGAATCTGACCAACGTTCATACGCGAAGGTACACCCAGCGGGTTAAGCACGATATCTACCGGCTCACCGTTCTTATCGAAGGGCATATCTTCAACAGGCATGATGACCGAGATAACACCTTTGTTACCGTGGCGACCTGCCATTTTGTCACCAGGCTGAATACGACGCTTGATGGCCAAGTAGACTTTAACAATCTTCAACACACCGGGTGCCAGATCGTCGCCGCTTTGCAGCTTGCCTTTCTTGTCATTGAAGCGCGCGTCGAGGTCATCGCGGTGCTCTTTCATTTGAGTTTCTGCGGCTTCCAACATGCCATTCAAGGCATCGTTGGACATGCGTAACTTGAACAGATCTTCCATGCTCAGGTTGTCGAGCATATCGTCAGTCAGGTTAGCGCCTTTCTTCACGCCAGCAGGACCAGTAGCCACTTTTTGGCCAACCAAGTCTTTGCGAAGCAGTGCAAACATTGCTTCTTCAACAATGCGGTACTCTTCGTTCAAGTCTTTGCGGTACTCGTCCAGCTGCGACTTTTCAATCGCTTGAGCACGCGAATCTTTCTCCAGACCGTCACGTGTAAATACTTGCACGTCGATCACGGTACCACGGGTTGACGTGGGGACACGCAGAGAGGTGTCTTTAACGTCAGAGGCTTTTTCGCCAAAGATAGCACGCAGCAGTTTTTCTTCTGGTGTCAGTTGAGTTTCACCCTTAGGTGTCACTTTACCCACTAGAATGTCGCCGGGGCCTACTTCAGCACCGATGTATACGATGCCCGCCTCATCCAATTTACCCAGTGCGCTCTCGCCCACGTTGGGGATATCGGCCGTAATTTCTTCGCTACCTAGCTTGGTGTCACGCGCCACACAGGTCAGTTCCTGAATGTGGATAGTGGTGAAACGATCTTCACGAACAACGCGTTCAGATACCAGAATAGAGTCTTCGAAGTTGTACCCGTTCCAAGGCATAAAGGCAATGCGCATGTTTTGACCCAGCGCCAGCTCACCCATGTCGATCGAAGGACCGTCAGCCATGATGTCACCACGCACAATCTTGTCGCCGGCCTTAACGATAGGACGTTGGTTGATACACGTATTCTGGTTTGAACGGGTGTATTTCACCAAGTTGTAGATATCAACGGGCGCTTGACCCTGTTCTACTTCAGTATCGTTTACGCGAACGACGATACGGCTGGAATCAACCGAGTCGATCACACCACCACGCTTGGCAACTACACACACGCCTGAGTCACGCGCCACGAAACGCTCGATGCCGGTACCAACCAGAGGCTTATCGGCTTTCAGGGTGGGTACAGCTTGACGCTGCATGTTAGAACCCATCAATGCGCGGTTTGCGTCATCGTGCTCAAGGAATGGAATCAATGCTGCCGCAATCGATACAACCTGGCGAGGCGATACGTCCATGAATTGAACGTCATCGGGTGCCTTCAGCGTGAACTCGTTTTGGTGACGTACTGAAACCAAATCGTCGGTCAGTTCGTTGTTTTCGTTCACCGCCGCTGATGCCTGCGCAATCACGTATTCAGATTCGTTGATCGCTGACAGATATTCAATGTCATCGGTCACTTTGCGGTTGACCACTTTACGGTAGGGACTTTCCAAGAAGCCGTACTCGTTAGTGCGAGCAAAAACCGCCAGCGAATTAATCAGACCAATGTTTGGACCTTCAGGCGTCTCAATAGGACATACACGGCCGTAGTGCGTGGGGTGTACGTCGCGCACTTCGAAACCAGCGCGCTCACGGGTCAAACCACCGGGGCCTAAAGCAGACACACGACGCTTGTGCGTCACTTCCGACAGCGGGTTGTTTTGGTCCATGAACTGAGACAGCTGCGAAGAACCGAAGAATTCTTTCACCGCCGCCGCAACGGGCTTAGCGTTGATCAAATCTTGCGGCATCAAGCCTTCAGATTCCGCCATAGACAGGCGCTCTTTAACCGCGCGCTCAACGCGAACCAAACCAACACGGAATTGGTTTTCGGCCATTTCACCAACAGAGCGAATACGACGGTTACCCAAGTGATCGATATCATCAACGACACCTGAGCCATTGCGGATGTCGATCAAAGTCTTCATCACAGCCACGATGTCTTCGCGGCTCAACGTGCCTTCGCCAGTCGCTTCTTCACGGCCCAGACGACGGTTAAACTTCATGCGACCAACCACTGACAGATCGTAGCGCTCACTAGAGAAGAACAAGTTCTGGAATAAGTTTTCCGCCGATTCTTTAGTTGGTGGCTCACCGGGGCGCATCATGCGGTAGATTTCTACCAACGCGTCCAACTCGTTACGGGTGGCGTCGATACGCAGGGTATCAGAAACGAAGGGACCACAATCCAGTTCGTTGGTGTAAATCGTGTCGATTTGAGTAACTTTGTTATCCGCTAACTTGACCAGTACTTCTTCGGTAATTTCAGTATTTGCCTCGAACAGTACCTCACCCGTCGTCTCGTCAACCACATCGCGCGCAATAGCACGACCCATCAAATACTCGTTCGATACGGGTAATGTGGTCACGCCAGCCTTCTCAATTTGGCGAATATGACGGGCGGTAATACGGCGACCTTTCTCTACAATCACGCTGCCGTCATTGTCGAGGATGTCAGCAAACGCCGCGTCACCACGTAGACGGCTTGGCACCAATTCCAGCTCGTAACCATCTTCAGACACGTGGAAGGTAGAGTTTTCGAAGAACATTTCCAAAATTTCTTCGGTATTGTAACCCAGAGCGCGCAATAGCACTGACGCAGGCAGCTTGCGGCGACGGTCGATACGAACGTAGACCATGTCTTTGGGGTCGAACTCGAAGTCCAACCAAGAACCACGGTAGGGGATAATTCGTGCTGAGTACAGCAGTTTGCCCGAGCTGTGAGTCTTGCCCTTGTCGTGATCGAAGAACACACCGGGTGAACGGTGCAACTGAGATACGATAACGCGCTCGGTGCCGTTGATAACAAAAGTGCCGTTGTCTGTCATGAGCGGAATTTCACCCATGTAGACTTCTTGCTCTTTGATATCTTTGATGTTTTTAGCGGCTGAATCCTTATCGTAGATAATCAGACGCACTTTAACGCGAAGAGGTGCAGCATAAGTCACGCCGCGTAATTGACACTCTTTAACGTCGAATACGGGTTTGCCCATTGTGTAGCTAACGTATTCCAAGGCAGCGTTGCCCGAGTAGCTAGCAATCGGGAAGATTGATTTGAAGGCGGCGTGTAAACCATAGTCGCCACGCTGATCAACAGGCACATCGTCCTGGGTAAATTTACGGTACGAATCCAGCTGTATCGCCAGCAGGTATGGAACGTCCATCACCGTTGGCAGTTTGCTAAAATCCTTGCGGATACGTTTTTTCTCTGTGTACGAGTAGACCATCAGTACTCCCCGGCTTTCATTCCCGAAATATGTTGTCGCCACCCGAGGCTGGTCGCTCTCGAATGGTTATTGCGCTAAAAGGGCGCAATGAAATCAGTACTTCCGTGTAAAACGCCTAAAAAATTATTTGATTCTTTAAGCGGCAAAAGGCCGGTGTGCAAAACACACCAGCCTCGACCCAATAACTAATCCGTTATTAGGATTGTCAATACTCAAATTATTTGAGCTCGACTTTAGCGCCAGCTTCTTCCAGCTCCGCTTTGGCTTTCTCAGCGTCATCTTTAGACAACGCTTCTTTAACGGTTGCAGGAGCACCGTCAACGATAGCTTTAGCTTCTTTCAGACCCAGACCAGTGATGCCGCGAACAGCCTTGATCACGTTAACTTTCTTCTCACCAGCTTCGGTCAGAACTACGTCAAACTCGGTCTTCTCTTCAGCAGCAGCGCCGCCAGCGTCGCCACCTGCAGCAACAGCAACAGCTGCAGCAGCAGAAACGCCGAATTTTTCTTCCATAGCAGAGATCAGTTCAACTACATCTTTAACTGACATTGCTTCGATTGCATTGATGATATCTTCTTGAGACAAAGACATTGTATTCATTCCTATATTTGCGCGGCCAATGCCACGACTGTGAACTCTTTAACGGCTGCCAATAAATTAGGCAGCTTGCTCTTTCTGGTCGCGAATAGCCGCAATGGTACGTACCAGTTTTCCAGCAGATGCTTCTTTCATAACGCTCATCAGCTTGGCGATAGCTTCGTCGTAAGTCGGCAGGCTTGCCAACATTGCAACATTGCACAATTCGCCTTCAAACGCTGCTGCTTTTACTTCCATCGCAGGGTTGGCTTTAGCGAACGCATTTAGAATGCGCGCGCCAGCACCAGGGTGCTCTTGCGAGAAAGCAATAATAGAAGGACCAATAAAAGTGTCTGACAGACACTCAAAAGCGGTACCTTCAATTGCGCGCTTGGCCAGTGTGTTGCGAACAACACGCAGGTAAACACCTGCTTCACGGGCTTCTTTGCGCAGTGCAGTCATATCGTTTACAGTTACGCCGCGTGAATCGGCGACAACTGCTGAGAGAGCGCTGCTAGCAACTTGCTGGACTTCAGCTACGATAGCTTTTTTACCTTCAAGTCCAATTGCCACAGTATTTCTCCTGAGTTTGTCTGTTGTGTGCGCAGCTGCACCGCAGACGATTTATGCCACTTTAGTGGCTCTCAATTCGGTGGGACAAGGTCTTACACCGTCTGCGCAGGTTTCCGCCGAAGCGATTAAGTGCCGAAGCACACCTGCGGTCTTTGACGGCCCCCGCTGCGCTGCGCATGCGGAAGCCCCAAAGTTTGTTTGCCCTAAGGCGTATTAAATATCCAGGCTAGACTGGTCGATCTGAACACCGGGACCCATAGTGGTCGACAAGGTAACTTTCTTAATGTAAGTACCTTTAGCCGATGAGGGCTTGGCTTTTTTCAGGTCGCCCAACAGTGCTTCCAGGTTCTCTTTTACAGCCGTCAGATTGAAATCAATCTTGCCAATAGAACCGTGGATGATGCCGTTTTTGTCAGTGCGGAAACGCACCTGACCAGCTTTAGCATTTTTAACTGCTGTCACAACGTCTGGAGTTACGGTGCCAGTCTTGGGGTTGGGCATCAAGCCACGGGGACCCAAGATCTGACCTAAAGTACCAACAACGCGCATCGCATCGGGTGAAGCGATAACGACGTCAAAGTCCATCTGACCCGCTTTAACTTGCTCTGCCAGTTCATCCATACCCACGATGTCAGCACCGGCTTCTTTTGCAGCCTCGGCGTTTGCACCCTGAGTGAATACAGCAACGCGAACCTCTTTACCTGTGCCGTGAGGCAGGGTAGTGGCACCGCGAACTTGTTGGTCTGATTTACGTGCATCAACGCCAAGGTTGACAGACACGTCCAGAGACTCTTTAAATTTCACGGCAGACACTTCGTTCAGCACATTCAACGCTTCGTCGATGCTGTACATTTTACCGGGAACGATTTTCTCGCGAATCGCGCGAGCGCGTTTTGACAACTTAGCCATTACTCAACACCCTCAACTTCCAAGCCAGCGGCACGTGCGCTACCAGCGATAATACGAACAGCCGAATCCATATCAGAAGCGTTCAGGTCGGCCATTTTAATAGTCGCAATCTCTTCCAGCTGTGCACGGGTTACCTTACCAACTTTCTGAGTGTTAGGGCGACTTGAGCCACCTTTAACGCCAGCTGCTTTCAACAGCAAGAAAGACGCTGGAGGGGTTTTAGTAATGAAAGTAAAGCTTTTGTCGCTGTACACAGTGATAACCACAGGTACAGGCATGCCAGGCTCAAGGCTTTGAGTCTGTGCGTTAAACGCTTTACAGAATTCCATGATGTTCACACCCTTTTGACCAAGGGCGGGACCAACCGGTGGGCTAGGGTTAGCCTGGCCGGCTTTTACTTGAAGCTTGATATAAGCAGCAATTTTCTTTGCCATTGTAGACTCCTTTGTGGGTTAACGCCTCGGGATATCACTACCCGTCTTCGGCTGCCCGTTATGCCGGCTTTCGCCAGCGCAAAAACCGCGCTTTCGCACGGTCTATTAAAATCAGGCCTTCTCGACCTGACCAAATTCCAACTCGACGGGGGTTGAACGACCAAAGATCAACACTGCTACATGCAGGCGACTCTTTTCGTAGTTCACTTCCTCTACCACGCCGTTAAAGTCGTTGAAGGGACCATCGATAACGCGAACCATTTCGCCAGGCTCGAACATTGTCTTGGGACGCGGCTTGTCGCCACTTTCTTCAACGCGCTGCAGAATAGCTTGCGCCTCTGCTTCAGTAATCGGTGACGGCTGATCAGCCTTACCACCAATGAAACCCAGCACGCGAGGTGTTTCTTTCACCAAGTGCCAAGTATCATCATCCAATTCCATTTCAACCAGCACGTAACCGGGGAAAAATTTACGTTCACTCTTGCGCTTTTGACCGGCGCGAATTTCGACAACCTCTTCAACGGGCACCAAAATGCGGCCGAACTTTTCGCCGAGACCAGTCAATTCAACGCGCTCAATCAACGCGCCCTGAACTTTCTTTTCGAAGCCTGAATAGGCTTGTACAACGTACCAACGCATAGCCATAGGTGTTTAACCAATAATCAGAGAGGCAATCCAGCCTAGCAGTGAATCAAGGGCCCACAACAACAGCGCCATAATCAGCACTGCCGCAACAACGATCAATGTCGTTTGCATGGTCTCTTGGTGAGTCGGCCAAATCACTTTCCGAATCTCGGTACGAGATTCCTTGATTAGCCCCATCAGAGCAGCACCCTGCTCGGTGGTTGCCGCGACCAGCAGAGCAACGGCAGCAGCCGCCACAATACCCAACACGCGATAAATCAGCGGCAACTCGGCATAGTAACCGTTACCTACAATCGCAGCTGCCAAAATGACAACCACTACGACCCACTTAATGCCGTTAAACGCTGATGATGTTGATTCCGCTTTCGCGTTCATGTCTGCGCGACCCTAAACTAACAAAGCGAGCAATGCTCGCATTTTAAAAATATGGCAGGCCAGGAGGGACTCGAACCCCCAACACCCGGTTTTGGAGACCGGTGCTCTACCAATTGAACTACTGGCCTAGAGCAGGCGCGAACATGTCGCGCCATATACAAACAAGCCGAGATACCCCCAGAGCACCTCGGCCAATAGGTTAGATATCGATTACTCGATGATCTTCGCTACAACGCCCGCACCTACGGTACGGCCGCCTTCGCGGATGGCAAAACGCAGACCTTCGTCCATCGCGATAGGCGCGATCAGAGTGACAGTCATTTGTACGTTGTCGCCAGGCATAACCA
>JAHEIH010000016.1 GCA_024639455.1 Cellvibrionales bacterium | reverse complement strand
GAGGTGCCAAAACCGCTTTTGCCCGTAAACCAGAAAGGTAACTTGGGGTAGTTTTCCCATATTTTTCCCACACCAAACAAAAACAGCACCCGAAGGTGCTGTAAGTGCTTGATTTTACTGGTGGGTGGTACAGGGTTCGAACCTGTGACCCCTGCCGTGTGAACACTGGTAGCAGTTAGCTTTTATCTATACAAATCAACAGGTTAGGCGATCAAGAATCGCATTTGTAGTATAGCTGTAGCATAGTCAGTAATTAAAAAGAACTATCGCGCATCAGATATTTAGAACTATTAGGACATCAAGCGTCAAAAGTTTTGACGCTTGTGCTTTTTCTGAGAGTTCAAAACGCCGCAACTGGTCAAAAACGAGGGTTTTTCAGTTCGCTAAAAGTCTATGGATTTACAAATCCAGAAACATCACAGCCGCGTAGACCCCGATCTCGATTGAGTGACAACAGGAAGTTTTGACGCTTGTGCTTTTTCCGCGAGTTCAAAACGCCGCAACTGCTCAAAAACGACGGTTTTTCGGTTCACTAAAAGTGTATGGATTTACAAATCCAGAAACATCACAGCCGCGTAGACCCCGATCTCGATTGAGTGACAACAGGAAGTTTTGACGCTTGTGCTTTTTCCGCGAGTTCAAAACGCCGCAACTGCTCAAAAACGACGGTTTTTCGGTTCACTAAAAGTGTATGGATTTTTTGATTTGAAGAACAAGTTGCCGAGAAGTGTATAGATTTATAAATCCAAAAAGACCAAAGCCGTGTGACCCTCGATCTCGACCGAGTGACAACTGGAAGTTTTGACGCTTGTTACTTTTCCGAGAGTTGAATCTTCTACAACCACTCACAAACGAGGTTTTTGTCAGAGCGTTTAAGTTCATCGCTATCTTTTCGCTTTTATAAAACAAGAAATGGCGGCGTAACGAACCAGGAACCCTAGTTATCAGGCGAAGATTGAGCTTGCAGTGAAATACAACTAGACTAAAAATTCTCAATTATGTTGGATCGATATTTGACGCGGATCAAACTTATCCCGCAAATCCAACGGGTCTGGCACGCCAATATGCAGGTCTGACTCAACCAACCTTCTAATTGCGGCGTCCGAGCGAAATAGCTTAACCGGCGGGTAAATCAGATTTAAAGCCCCAGCTTGTGAATACGCCAAAGCTTTCTAGTTTTCACAAACTATCAATAACGACCATGCAAATCGCAAATAAGGCAGCAGTCGTGATGAGAAGGCTTGCAGCGCCGATGGTAATTCCGGAATTTGAATTGCATCGCTGCATGATCAAAAGGTTCGACCTACGAAACGCGATCCACGTAAAGGCGACAGCGAACAGCATAAAAACAGCACCTGCCAACAACATAGTAAGGCGTGTATTTTGAAATCCAAGTCGCAAGATGATCAGCGCATTAGCCATGATCAACAGCGCAGTTCTCTTCCACGCGAGCGCTGTTCTCTCAGCCTGCAAACCAGAGTCAGGTGGCAAATTCACCGCGACACCAAAGTCCCCGCGGTAATCATCGCAAAAACCAATAGGGTTACGGCCAATGCGACAATCAGAAACGATTTTGGCAATGGCGCATCCAGCCGCATGGCATGGTCGTAGCGACGCCATTGGAAATAAGCGCCCATCGACATTGCCCCGGATATCATGATCAAACCGGCACATAGGCCCAAGCGTAGACCCACGGGAGAGATACTGGTGCCGTACTGGTACAGCAACAAACCGCCGGCGAACAATGCCAAAGCCGTGCGTATCCATGCCAAAAAGGTACGCTCATTGGCTAATGAAAAACGGTAGTCTGGCTCATGCATTGCTTTGTGCTCAGTCATCACTTGGTTTGACATTGATTACCTCTGCGGCATATCGGCTTTTGAATAGCCAAGGCTTACCGCAGCATCTTCTGGGATAGCAGGTACGGTGGCATCCCAAGCTTCCCACTCAGCACGAAGACTCTCGAGCATCTGTGGCTGATGTTTGGCCAGATTGGCTCGTTCACGCTCATCAGCGGGAATCTTGAACAAATAATCGTGCCCGTCTACCCTTAGGTATTTGTAGTCCCCATGACGCAAGGCACGTTGACCTCGATGATTCATTCGCCAGTAAAGCGGCCTATCAAATTGGTGATCCGCATCATGCAGCACTGGCGCGAGGGACACGCCGTCAAATGGGTAAGCAGAATCGGCTTTCACGCCAGCGAGCTCGGCCATGGTAGCTGACCAATCCATTGTCATGCAGTGCTGAGCAGAAACACCGCCGGCAGCTATAACGGCGGGCCAGTGCGCGATCCAAGGAACTCGTATGCCGCCTTCCGTCAGGTCCATCTTGCCACCCACTAGAGGCCAGTTGTCGCTGAAACGCTCGCCACCGTTGTCACTCGTGAAAACGATTAGCGTGTTCTCCAGCTGCCCCGTTTTTTGGAGCGCATCAACGATCCAGCCGATGCCTTCATCCATGTGATGGATCATGCGGTGGTAGGTGTGAATGTTGCCACCATGCAAGTGAAACAGGTTGTCCTTGACCTCTTCGGCCAATGCGTGATCTTCACGTGTTTCCCAGGGCCAGTGAGGCGCGGTGTAGTGCAGACTTAAAAAGAAAGGCATGCCTTGCGCTGCGCCGGGTGCCATGCGGTTTACATAGTCCACCGCTCTGTGCGAGAGAAGATCGGTGAGGTAACCGTCCTCATGCGTTTCTTCCTCGTCACAATACAGGTCATGCGTCCCATTGTTGCTGGCGTGGGTGAAGTAGTCCACCCCACCCGACATAGGGCCAAAGAACTCCTCGTATCCCGATTTAATCGGGCTAAAGTGTGGCGGGTAGCCGAGATGCCATTTGCCGATCAAGGCGGTTCTGTAGCCACTGGCTTTGAGCAACGATGGAAGCGTGGGATGTTCGGGCGGCAAGCCCAGTACGGCGCTACCTTTACTCCGACTGCTGATAGGCTCGTCGGCGCCGCCACGCAGGCGATATTGGTATCGAGCCGTCATCAGCGCAAAACGAGTGGGTGAGCACACCGGCGAGTTAGCGTAGCCCTGCGTAAACTTGAGCCCGCTCGCAGCAAGCTTGTCGAGCACAGGCGAGATCTTGCCGAACTTTGCATCACGGCCACCGTAGCAGCCGAGATCTGCAAAACCGAGGTCGTCGGCTACGATGAAGATGATATTTGGGCGTGCGGTAGTGACTTGCTTCATGTTTTGACTGTTCAGGTCTGTTCGGGTTCAAGTTTCTAAATGAAGATAAATTTTTTTCTTCAGCTAGGCGCAGTGCTCAGGCAACGTAATGCGTGAATTTGGTATCGAGGAATGCCTCCATTCCTTCAATGCCGGACTCGCTGCCATAGCCGCTGTCTTTGACGCCACCAAAAGGCGCTTCGGGGACAGACACGCCCATACCATTGATGGCTAAACTGCCAACCTCCAGACGCTCCGAGACCGACAAGATATTCTTCGCCGAATCTGTGAAGAGATAGCCGGATAAACCATATGGGTTGTTGTTGGCCATGGCAATCGCATGCTCCAATGAATCGAATGAAACGGCGCTTGCAACAGGGCCAAAGGGCTCTTCTATCAGAACAGGTGCGTTGGGCGGAACATCAACCAACAAAGTGGGCGCGACAAAACTACCCTCCTGAGGCGCCGCCCCAGCGACGAGACGGGCACCCATAGCGACTGACCGTTCGATCAGATCACGAACAGCCGCTTGCCGGCGGGTATTCGCTACAGGCCCCATTTGCGTATCTGATGCAGTACCCGCCCCCACTCGCAACGCCTTCACGGTCGTACCAAAGGCGTCCACGAAATCGCCATAAATTCGCTTCTCTACGAAGAAGCGTGTGGGCGCTAAACACGCTTGGCCTGCGTTACGAAACTTATGTTGAACCATCAAATTGACCGCACGTTGGAGGTCAGCATCCCCACAAATGATCACTGGGGCGTGTCCACCCAATTCCAAAGTGATTCTCTTGAGGTGTTGTGCAGCCATGCCTGCCAAGTGTCGACCCACTGGAACTGATCCCGTGAAGGTAACCTTTCTGATGATCGGAGACTGGATCAGTATTTCGGAGACTTCGCTTGGAACGCCATAGACCAGTTGTAAAACGCCCGCCGGCAACTCTTGGTTAAGGCAGTCGACCATCGCCGCAACACTTGCTGGTGTCTCTTCGGCCCCTTTCACAATGATTGAGCAACCGGCAGCCAGCGCACCGCCAATCTTGCGCGCCGATAAAACCAACGGGAAATTCCAAGGCGAAAATGCCGCCACTGGACCCACCGGAAACTTAAGTACATCCATGCGGCTGTTGGGTAAACGCCCAGGTATCACGCGGCCATAGACGCGTCGCGCTTCTTCTGCATACCATTTGATAAGGTCGGCGGCCATGGCACACTCGGCCCGAGCCTCAGCCAACGGCTTCCCTTGCTCGAGAGTCAATAAGGTCGCGATTCGTTCTGTGCTCTCACGCATTCGGGCGACACCGCGCTCGAGCCTTGCGCAGCGTTCATGGGCAGGCACTTGACGCCAGAGCTCAAAAGCCTTTTGCGTTGTCTCTAGGGCCAATTGCAGATCATCCGAACTGGCGAGGCCTAATTCACCCAATAACTCACCAGTGGCCGGGTTACGCACATGCGATCGTTCTTCATGACGACCGGTTCGCCACTCACCGCCCAGCAAGAGACGCGGGCAGTCGTAAGTCAAAGTGCTGGTGCTCATATGTTGCGGCCCCCGTCTACATCCAAGCAGACGCCGGTGAGGAAACTGGCATCGTCTGAAGCGAGGAAAGCCACAGCCGAGGCCACATCGTTAGGTTGAGTGAAGCGGCCAAGAGGGATACGCGCGAGAAACTTTTCTCGGTTGGCTGGCGTATCCTCCATACCCATGAAGTCAGCCATCATCGGGGTTTCTCCAATCATGGGGTTGACCGCATTGATACGAATGCCGTCTCGTGCAAACTCCAACGCCAATCCTTTAGTGATATTGATCATGGCGGCCTTGCTGCCGCTGTACCAAGTCAAACCGGGACCGGGGCGGACACCCGTGGTCGAAGCGACGTTGATCATCACCCCGTGCCCCTGGGTCTTGAAGTGCGACAGCGCGAACTGCGCCGACCAATAAAGGCTCTTGAGATTGACCCTATAGACTCGATCGAACTCCGCTTCAGTCACTTGCAAAGCAGGCTTATTGCGGTGTGTGGTTCCAGCGTTATTGACAACGATGTCCAGGCCCCCCAACCGCGCAATGGTTTGGGACACCAAATTTTCGTAATCCGTCTGCTGCGCTACATCGCAGGATATCGCCTCTGCGCGACCACCATCTGAAACAAGCGCTTCAGCCATTTGCTTTGCGCCTTCAACATTTAAATCAGCAACCATCACAGCGGCGCCACACTGGCTCAACCGTCGTGCGATAGCAGCGCCAAAACCAGATGCGCCACCGGTCACGATGGCAACTTTATTTTTCAATTGCATGGTTACGTCTTTCAAATATCTAAAACCAATGAACCGGCACCGCATCGTGAGACGCAGACCATCATCCGATGCTGTTGCGCACGCTCCTCTGGCGTCAACACAAAGTCAAGATGCTGAACCTCACCCGACAGCACTTTTGCTTCACAGGTGCCACAAATACCTTCACGACATGACCATGGATAGTCCACGCCAAGGCGCTCTATAGCGTCGAGTACGCTTTCGTTGGCGTTGACTGTGGTACTTAGGCCTGACTGTTGCAGCTTCAACTCAAAGGGCTGGCAGTCGCTGACACTTACATCTGCGCCTTTGAAACGTTCCATTCGGACCGATCCAGATGTCCAATGGGCTGTAGCGTTAGTTAGAGCGTCTAGCATGGGCGTAGGACCACAGGCATAAACGGCGTCCCATTGCTGTTGTTGAAGGCGAGAAGAGAGATCCATCGGGCCGCCTTGCTCATCATCAAAATGCAGATACAGGCGACCTTCTGCCAGTCGCTTGATCTCCTCCAAATAAGCCAGGCGCGGGGCAGAGCGAGCGCTCGCCCACAACTCATAGTCCAGCCCCTGCTGTGCACAGGCCTGGGCCATTGCGTAGATTGGGGTGATACCGATCCCGCCAGCAAGCAACAAAACACGACGATGGTCAGGTGACATCTCAAATAGGTTTCGTGGTGCGCTGACACGAACGCTTTGGCCTACCCGGAGTCGATCATGTATCCACGCTGAGCCACCCCGGCTGTTGGCGTCCAAGCCAACCGCCACGACGTAAGCGTCAAGGCTCTGTTGTCCCAACGCATTAACCAATGAATACTGGCGTGATAAACCGTTGGGCAACGTCAAATCAATGTGCGCGCCGGCTCGTGCGGTCGGCAAACTTCGGCCTGATTTGTCACGAAGCTCTATCGCCAACACATCTCGCGCTACGGCGCGTACGCCGCTCACGACAACATCGATATCGGCACTCATGTTGGGTTACCTGAAGGTTCTTCCGCTTCTCCTTTGGCGAGTCGATCAATCAACCAGCGCGCTTGGTTGAGACCTGCGTCGGCCGCAATTGGAATCATCGGCCGATCTGGTACGAGACTGAGAATCTTCTGTTGCCCCTCGATGACCGCGCGATCCTCCTCAAACGCTATCACCACATTTTGAAAAATTTTCTCGGTCATGGCCTCATCGTCGAGGTCAAAGTTTCGAGCTTGGCAAAACCAATAGTGACTGGTTGTTTCGGTCTCGGGCGTCTGGATGGAGGTGTGACGGAACTGCACCGCCTCGGGCACACGATGGCCATCCGCAGCGCCCGTGCCAGCTGGCGCAGATCCAGCGTCCATTCGCAATAAAGCCGGCGGGGACCATTGATAAATCTGCCACCGGTCGACCTTGCCCTCGAACTTCGCCACGCTTTTGTGGAGATTAGGCATCTCATCGTTCAGGTACCAACGGCTTATCGTTAACGTGCCGTTACCGGTGGTATCGCGCTCAATTTTCGGTTTCAGATCAGCCGCACTATCCGTGCCAAGCGTCGTTGGGTGAACCCAGGCGAGGTGCGTGAAGTCCAGTAAGTTATCAACGATCAATTGGTAGTTGGCTTGGTAATGGATATAACCGGGCTTCATTCGCCACTCGGCTGAGTCATGCCAAAAGTAATCCACGATGTCATCGGCATTCGCCTTTGCTGGGTCCCCCATCCAGATCCAGACCAGTCGATTGCGCTCCACCACTGGGTATCGCTTAACGCAGGTTTTGGGGGGGATTTGGGCTTGCCCTGGAATTTCTACACAGGCACCTGAGGGATCGAATTTCAAGCCGTGGTACATGCACCGCACGCAATCACCTTCTTTACGGCCCATGTGTAAGGGGGCTGCGCGGTGGCAGCAGCGGTTCTCCAACGCGACGACCTTTCCGCTCGTATCGCGATACAACAGTACCGGCTCGTTAAGCAAGGTCCTGTTAAACAACCCATCTTGCGGAACTTCGATATCCCAGGCAGCGACGTACCAACAATTTTTTACAAACATAAGTGCACCTCTCTCAGTGTTTGTCCTGATGCTAGTGGGGCTCAGTGCATTGAACAAATCAATTTTTCGAAGCTATGATTTGTTTTTTGGATCACAAAAGGTGTTGTTGTGAAACTTCAAACCCTACAGGCACTCATCTTCATTGAAGAAGTCGGGAGTTTGCGTGCAGCGGCTCAATTACTTCACCTTTCGCAGCCCGCTCTGTCGGCCGCCATCCAACAATTGGAAGAGGAGTTGAAAGCGCCGTTACTAAATCGTACGAAGCGAGGCGTGACGCTGACCTCTTTTGGACATGCCTTTATGAAGCATGCGCGTTTGATTGTCTCGGAGAGTAAGCGGGCACACGAGGAAATCGACCAGCTACGTGGGCGGTGGGAAGGTCAGATTACCTTCGCCACCTCCCCCGCCATTGCGCTGGGTGCGTTACCTCAGGCTTTAGCCAGTTTCGCAAAGGAATTTTCATCTGTGACGCTGAATGTACGCGATGGGTTATACCCTTCTGTGTCTCCCCAGCTGCGTGACGGGACTTTGGATTTTGCCCTAACAGCGGCTCATAAATACGATCTTGATGCTGACTTGGAGGCACAACCACTGCATGTTAGCGACGTGGTGGTCGTTTGCCAAAAGGATCACCCTAAAGCCAACGCCACCCAGCTCTCCGAGCTGAAGGAATGTTTGTGGGCTTTTTCAAGTGCGCCCAGAGGACCCGGCGCGATCATCCGCGATGCATTCGCTCGGCAAGGCTTACCTGAACCACGGATGGGCATCGTGTGCGAATCCTTTTTAGCACTCCCCGGCGTGGTCGCTCACTCTGATTTACTTACCACCATGCCTAGGGCGCTGTACGAGCACAATGCGTTCAAACATCTCTTATGTAGCGTTCCTCTTGATGAGCCTGTACCCAGCCCGACCATCTATGTTCTGAGGCGTCACGATCTACCACTCACGCCCGCAGCCGCTGAGTTGATTCGCTGGATTCAACATTACGCCCTACAACTTGGTCGGTAAATCATGACGTTGTCTGAATGGCTGTATCCAGCCAGTGTCTTAGTTCTGGGCTACCTTATTTTGGGTATCACTGGGTTTGGTTCGGCGTTGGTAACAGTGCCTCTGCTGGCATGGATATGGCCCTTGCCTGAGGTTGTGGTGTTGGCGATATTGTTGGATATCCCTGCTTCCGTCCTCCATGGTGGCCTGAATTTTCGCCAAGTCAGATGGCGTGTACTGACAGACATGCTACCCGGCATGGCTATTGGATCCCTTATTGGTCTGTGGCTTCTCGGTCAACTCGACAAACGGTGGCCATTGTTCGTCTTGGGGATTTACATCGCCATCGTTGGAGTGCGAGGCCTGCGGATGGCAACCACATTCACAACACCAAATACGTCTCGCTGGGGCTTTCACGCGGGGAGCACAGTTTTGGGGATGGTGCAAGTCATGTTTGCCACGGCAGGACCCATTATTTTGGCGCTGTTACAGGGGCGCCTGCGAAGCGTTGCTGAGATACGAGCCACCGTTCCGGTGGTGATGGTGGTGGCGGGCACGGTAGCCATTGTCGTTTTGGCTGTTGGCGGTCACGGAACCGGCGCCGCAATCTTCGAGCGTTGGATCATCGGTCTGCCAATTGCAATGCTGGGTGTGTTGCTCGGAAATCGCCTGGCGGAATTCATCCCAGCGGTCACTATGAAACGCATCATTGCCGCCTTACTCATCGTCAGTGGCCTGTCCCTAACCC
Organism: Cellvibrionales bacterium; assembly: GCA_024639455.1. Taxonomy (GTDB): domain Bacteria; phylum Pseudomonadota; class Gammaproteobacteria; order Pseudomonadales; family JAHEIH01; genus JAHEIH01. The sequence continues at coordinate 7,297 of JAHEIH010000016.1, read as the reverse complement.
GTCATATCTGGATTTAAATTTGCCTTAGTAACAATAGGCGTGTCCCAACCCGGCCAGGATCGACAAAATGCGCGTGATTTGTTTTTCTGATCAATACATCAAAAAAATGATTTGTATCTTGCACGGGACGCTACCTATTATCGATTTTGTTCCAAATTAATACGGAGATAATCATGATTTTTCGTCGTACCCTTCTGGCCTGTGCACTGACACTCCCGCTTAGCGCCATTGCACAGAGTAACACGCTACTGCTCAACAGCTTTCTTGCCCCCCAACACCCAGTGACCAGCATGGTCATAAAGCCGTGGGCTGAAAAAATTGGCCAAGTGACCGAGGGGCGTGTCAAGGTTGACGTCGCACCATCAAGTCTGGCTGCACCCCATCAGCAAATGGCGAGCGTAAACAAAGGCGTATTCGATATCGCATATCAATTTCACGGCTTGATGGCAGAACAGGTCAAGCTCAATCAAGTGGCGCACCTACCCTTCGTCAATACATCCGCGCGCGGAAGTTCCGTTGCTTTATGGCGCACCTACCAAAAGCACTTTGCGAAAGCAAAAGAAATTGATGATGTACACGTGCTGGGCATGTTCGTCCTGCCGCCGGGTGTCTTCTATGGCATGGGCAGTCCCATTGATGGAATCGACAAGCTCAAGGGACGCAAGGTTTACGCGCTACCCGGTGTGCCCGCCACAATGCTGCAAGCCGCTGGCGCTGGCGTAGTGGCTGCCCCTGCCGCACGCAGCCATGAGGTCATCTCTGGAAAGACCGTCGACGCTTTTGTCGGGTACTCGGTATCCGATGCGAACGGCCTGAAAACCCTGTCTTTTGCAACAGACGTCACAGATATCGCTGGTAACCTAACCTCGCCATCATTCGTACTGTTTATTAACAAAAAGCGCTGGGCGGCGTTGTCTGACAAGGACCGTCAGGCCATTGAATCTATCAGTGGTGATGCCCTCGCTCAAAGCATGAAGATGTACGATGACCTTGAACTTAAAGCGCGAGCGAATGCTGCAGCGAGCGGGATTAAGTTTCACACGGCTAGCGACAGCTTCAATAAAGACCTGCAAGTCTTGAGCGCCCCGCTCGCCCAGGCATGGCTTAGCGACGCACAAAAGTTAGGTGTAAACGGCCGCGAGGCACTGGATTTCTACCGCGCTGAGGCGATTGCCAACCGCTGAGTAGAAACGTGAGGGTGCGAAGCATTGCCACGCACCCTCTCTTTGAATGAGGTCGAGTTACACATGTTCGTAAAAAATGCTTGGTACGTAGCAGGATTCTCATCGGAGTGCGCGGATAAACCTTTGGCCCGCACATTCCTTAATCAAAAAGTGGTTTTGTACCGGAAGGCTTCTGGAACCGCAGTTGCCCTAGAGGACCGTTGCTGCCACCGCTTTGCCCCGCTCTCATTGGGGGATGTGGAAAGCCATGGGATCCGTTGTCGTTACCACGGCATGGTGTTTGACGAGACCGGGCAATGCGTGGAGATCCCGGGGCAAGATCACATCCCACCTGGCATGTGTGTCCGTCGTTTTCCACTTGTAGAACGTCACAACTTGCTATGGATCTGGATGGGGGATCCAGACAGTGCCAATCCTGACGAGATCGTCGATGTCCAATGGAACGGCGCTGCAGGTTGGCCAACTGCAACCGGTTATATCCACTACCAAGCGAACTACCAACTCATTGCAGACAACCTGCTGGACTTCACACACCTAACCTTCGTACACCGTACAACCTTAGCCAACAACGCCTTCCCAAATGCGCGGCCTGAAATCACACAGTTTGAACGCGGCATCCGTCTGAACCGAGTGATTGAAAATTGCGACCCTTCCCCTCTGCATGGTATGGCGGGAAAGTTCGATGGCAAAGTTGATTTTTGGAATCGTCAAGTTTGGTGGCTTCCTTCGATCTTTGAAAACTGGGCTGGCTCTGTACCCCCTGGTGAAGGTGAGCCACACGAGCGTGAAGGTGGGCTGCACTTGCGCCATTTCTCAATGCTCACGCCAGAGACTGAGCAAACGACACATTATTTCTGGGTACAACCCTGCCAGTTCCCCCACGACGATCTCAGCATGATTGATCGTGTCGGTCAAGGCATTGCCACTGCGTTTGAAGAAGATCGCTGGATCATCGAGGCACAACAAACTGTGATCAACTCACAGCCTGACGCGAAGATGAAATCCGTGCGTAACGATGCCGCTCTGGGGCGCGTGCGGTACATGATTGATCGCTTGCTCGAGCAAGATGCAGCGACCTCACCCCACACGATACCTATCTCAAAAGCGGATTGATATGCAAATTACTGCCGCCGTACTGCATGAGCCCCAGGGCCAACTGTCGTTTCAAACACTGGAGCTAGAAGCGCCGCGGCCACGTGAAATCCGAGTTCGGCTGTTCGCGACCGGTGTTTGCCATACCGACATATCAGTGATGGGACGGCCATTCCCAGTGCCACAACCGATCGTGCTCGGTCACGAGGGTGTAGGAATAGTGGAGTCCGTTGGCAGTGCAGTTACTAAAGTGAAAGCCGGCGATCGCGTGGTCCTGAGCTACAACTTTTGCGGTGAATGCGTCAGTTGTCAGCGGCATGCCTCCAGTTATTGCCAATATTTTTTTGGACATAACTTTCTTGGGCAGCGACGTGACGGAAGTACAGCGTTGTCATACGAGGGACAACCTGTCCGTCATCAGTTTTTCGGTCAGTCTTCATTTGCCACTCATTGCCTGTGCAGCGAGAACAATGCTGTGAAGATACCAAACTCTGTGCCCGACGAAATTTTCGAATTGTTGGGCCCACTGGGCTGCGGAATTCAGACGGGTGCTGGCGCGGTGATTAACGTGCTTAAACCACAGATCGGCGAATCATTTGTCGTCTTTGGAGCAGGTGCCGTCGGTATGGCCGGCTTGATGGCAGCCAAGGCGGTCGGTGCTGCTATACGAATTGCTGTCGACAAGGTGCCGGAACGATTAAAACTGGCCACGGAGCTGGGGGCGACTCACACCATAGTGGCTGACGGCCAGACCGACGTGGTAGCCCTTATTCGCGATATCACAGGCGGTGGCGCGAACTGCAGCTTAGATACGACCGCTGTCAGTTCAGTGCTTCGACAAGCATTAGACTGCCTCGGATCGCTGGGACGCTGCGGGTTCGTCGGAGGCGCTCCTGCCGGCACAACCTTGGAAGTAGATGTGCGCGACATGATGCTCAGCGGTAAGACCTTGCGTGGTATCGTTGAAGGGGATGCCAATGCAGACACTTTCATACCTGATCTGATTCGGATGCAAGCACAGGGAAATTTCCCTTTCGAAAAATTAATGAAAATCTATCCTTTTGATGCCATCAAGCAGGCAATGGAGGACTCGAAGTCTGGCGTAACAGTCAAACCTGTTTTACGAATGCCCGCTGGATAAGCATCAACAAACCCAAGCCTGCACTCAAGAGACCATAGACATGAATAAAAACACTGCTTCACCACAGGTGAGCCGCACAGACATGCTGTTTCGCGCGCTAGGGTGGTTCAGCGCGATGCCCGTGGCATTGATTGTGATTTTGACTTTCGCAGATGTATTGGGTCGCTACGTGTTCTCTTCGCCCGTCCGCGGAAGCTCAGAGATGATTGAATTCGCCATGGCGTTAGTCATTTTCGCAGCACTACCACTCATTACACGCGAACGCGGTCACGTGACAGTGAGCCTGATCGATGGCCTACTCAAAGGGGAAAGCAGCAGAAAAATAAAGACGGTTTTAATTGATGGCGTCAGTACGGTCGCACTCGGCCTTCTGACGTGGCGTCTATATCTACAAGGCCTTGATGATCTTGAATCAGATTCCGCCACGATCGTCCTCAGCTTGACGCATGCACCACTTAGCTTTGCATTGGCGGCATTTGCGGCTCTTACGACCTGTACCGTGCTCGCAATCATCTGGAAAACACTGACCAGCAACAGAGAGATCACATGACCGCCGCACTTGTTGGCTTTGCAGCCGTTTTTCTATTGGCATTTACAGGGGTTCCATTGGCTTTTGCCATGCTACTTGCTGGTGCCGGCGGCTACGCCGCGCTGCGGGGCATAGATCCATCGCTGTTCATGCTAGGCCAGGTCGTCGTAGATGCATCGACCAACTACGGTATGTCCGTATTACCCATGTTCATTTTGATGGGCTTGTTTGTCCACAAGGCGGATATCAGTGGTGAGCTTTACGATGCCGCCAATGCCTGGCTCGGTCACCTTAAGGGTGGGTTGGCACATGCGACACTCGCCGCCTGTGGTTTGTTTGCGGCCATCTCAGGTAGTTCGATCGCCACAGCGGCGACCATGACTAAAGTCGCCATGCCCTCGATGCGTCGCTTGGGTTATGACGATAGCCTCTCCACCGGAGCGGTTGCCTCAGGTGGTGTATTGGGTGTGTTGATCCCACCGTCGGTGCCACTCGTTATCTTCGGTTTGCTCACGGAAACGGACATTCGGCAACTTTTCATTGCAACAATTGTCCCTGGCATTTTGTTAGCTGTGCTTTTTCTGGGTGCCGTTTGGTTCACACTGTTGCTTAATCCTGCGCTGGGTCCTCGGGGCACCCGTTTACCAGTCAAGGCGCGCTTTCTAGCGTTAAAAGGGGTCTGGTCAACGATTGTCCTGTTCGCTTTTGTGATGGGCGGTCTTTATGGCGGCGTTTTCACAGCCACCGAGTGCGCCGGCATGGGCGCCTCCGGTGCGTTGCTGATAGCAGTCGCCCGCCGAAAGCTCAGTTTTCGGGGCGCGCTTGAGTGCCTAAAAGAAACAGCGGCAACAACTGCCATGATATTTGCTATCGTATTTGGCGCACTCGTTTTTGCTAACTTCATCACCCTCTCTGGGCTAACTTTTCAGATGGTTGAGTGGATCCAAAACAGTGGTTTCTCTTTGCTAGGTGTCTTGTTGGTGATGGTACTGATCTATCTGGTTTTGGGCGCCCTGATGGAGGCGATGGGATTACTGCTGCTGACGGCCCCTATCTTCACTGTCATCGCCGTTGAGTTGGGCGCATCGCCAATTTGGTTTGGTATTTTTGTCGTGATGATGATCGAAATCGGTATGTTGACACCCCCGGTTGGCATGAACGTATTCACAGTAAGATCGCTCTTACCTGATGTAAAACTATCAACCATCTTCAAAGGCGTGATGCCATTTGTGGTTGCTAACTTGGTTGCTGTCGGGATCATGATTGCGTGGCCGAACCTAGCACTTGTGACGCTTCGTTGGTTCTAGTAATTTTTAACCGACACCGAGGAATTGGCCGTGGTAGAGTTTTCAGGGGTCAGACACTAGTTCTGGCGTCTTCCCAATACTCATCTCGCGTAGACACAGCTCTGGGGGCTTAACTGCTCACAAATTTTGCTGGGGCTCACAAAATAGTGGACCCGTATTTGTGAATAGAAACAGATCGGATGAACCGAACAAAGCGAGCGTGGAGGCATTTAAGCAGTGGTATCGGGGGGATTACCTTCACACAACTTTTAGGCGTTAAAAAAAGCACTTCGATTTCTCGTACGTGCTTGATTTAACTGGCTTATTACTGGTGGGTGTTACGGGGTTCGAACCTGTGATCCCTGCCGTGTGAACACTGGTAGCAGCTATCTTTTCTCTATATAAATCAATGCATTAGGCGATCGAGAATCGCATTTGTAGTATGGCTGTAGCATAGTCAGTAATTATAAAGAACTAGCGCAAATCAGACATTTAGAACTATTAGGACATCAAGCGTCAAAAGTTTTGACGCTTGTGCTTTTTCCGCGAGTTCAAAACACCGCAACTGGTCAAAAACGAGGGTTTTTCAGTTCACTAAAAGTGTATGGATTTTCTAATCACCCCAATAAGCAAACGCTTGGGTCGACGTATGTTGAATTATTGATTCATGGTCAGCCGCAAAAGCCGCTCTTTTCCCAAACCTCTATTCCACACAATTAACGGGATATGTGTGCTGCTTTTCTGCATACGTCGTATCCGCCTTGAAACACCCGACGATGTACTCCATAGGGTTGAATCTGTTGTCAGTGCCTCTGAAAAACTCTAGGTGTACATGAGGAATGGACACAGGGATATTTCGCATCGGCCCTTGAGTTCCTGTCGTGCCAATCGTACCTATCACCTGCCCCCGCTTAACAATATCGCCTTTTTTCACACTCAATGTGTCTAGGTGTCCATACCTAGAAATGAAACTTGAAAAAAATGAGCCATGCTTTATCTCAATATACTTTCCATATGGCTGCATACGGTGGCCTACAGGTAGCTCGTCTCGGGTATCTACTTCGTGCGCCTCAACGACTACACCGTCGCCTGTAGCTAGGGCTGACTCACCAAAATTAGTCATGAAATCTAGAGCTAAGTGTTTGTAGCGCGTTCCAGGAAAAGCATCTCCATAGCCTGCCGGTCCCTTAAACGGCCCCGCTGCAATTACTTGTGAGGATGTGAAATATATGAAGAAAATAACAAAGCATTTAGTAAGCGGCATCATTTTTCATCCTCCGAAATTAGACTACATTTCGCTCAGACTGCATACAGCCCAAGGCTTGATATCAAGAACTTAAGCCGGCTTTACCTATGGTCACGCTACACCGCTTGTAACCATATGTCCAGAATGTCTGCGACGGTAGCGTGTTCGAGATTATGACCCTGGCCCGATCATACAGTTACCTTGATGCCAAGGATATCTGCCAACGACAGCACACTCGGCGGATGACTCTGCCAGTCGTCTTCACCGACGTGTGGGATTGATCGTATTCAAGTGTTGGATTACTTGAATACAAGTCTGTTGTCACCCTTGAAGAAGAGCAATCAGAGTCCGTTCAGAATGGCCGGACTCTAGGAGAATCGGTTGACAAGCTACATCTAAGAATTTCTGTAAGCACTAGCCAAGTGAAGGATGTCAACTACCTCGAAGCTTCAGTGTTTGTGACCGTCCGGCTTTTGGTCCGGCTTGGAAATATGTTTATCGACAGGTTTCATACCGAGGTTTTGCAGGGGTCGTCAAGGTGTAAATTTAGGTAATGATTGCGATGGTTGGTAAATCCAGTCTAGAGGAATCTGCAGCCATCTTCAATAACTTGAAGTCGTCTTCACCGAGGTGTTTAGGCAGTTCTAAAAGCAGCGCATAAATACTTGATGCGAATAACTGAAATCATCAAACCACCCACCCCTGACCAGGCAAGAATCAAGGCGCTAAGCGCCAATAAGAAGCGCGCCTCAGACGCGCTAAAAGCTGAACGTGAGCGCCAAAAGCGCAATAAAGCACTCCAGACACTACAGACGCTAC
>JAHEIH010000015.1 GCA_024639455.1 Cellvibrionales bacterium | reverse complement strand
GCGATCAAGGAACACGAGGCCGGAGCCAAAGTGGACGACATCTGCCGACATCTAAGCATCTCGTCCGGCACGTTCTACAACTGGCGTAGCAAGTATGCTGGCCTGGAAGTAAACGAAGCCAAGCGGTTACGAAATTGGAAGCTGAGAACAACAAGCTGAAGAAGCTCTTGGCTGAGAACAACAAGCTGAAGAAGCTCTTGGCTGAGAAATTACTTGAAGTCGATGCTATGAAGGATGTGCTCTCAAAAAAGTGGTGAAGGCCACTTAGCGAAAGCAGGTGGTCATACATCTGATGCAAGAGCACAGATCTCAGAGCGAGCGGCCTGTCGGTTAGCGGGGATTCGCCGATCAAGCTTCCGTTATAAGGCAGTGCCTCAACATGACGGAGAGCTTAGAACTCGGCTCAAAGAGTTAGCAGCGAAGCAGTCTGCATACGGATATTTGATGCTTCACAGCCTCCTAAAAACCGAGGGCCTTGTAGTGAATAAGAAACGCACCTATCGGATCTATACGGAGGAAGGGCTTCAAGTACGGACCAAGAAACGCAAGAAGTTGACGCGCCCAAGACAGCCGTTGGAACTACCGACTTCGGTGAACCAACGCTGGTCGATGGATTTTGTATCTGATCAGCTTGCCGGTGGACGACGCTTCCGAGTTTTGAATGTTGTCGATGACTACTCACGGGAAATGGTTGGTCAGCTCGTATCTGTATCCATCAGCGGTCGCCAGGTATCCCGATTTCTGTCTCAACTGATTGAGCAACGAGGCAAGCCGAAGAAGATTATCTGTGACAATGGTACCGAGTTTACGAGTAAAGCCATGTTTTTCTGGAGCAAAGAGACGTCAGTACAGCTTGGCTTTATTCAACCAGGCAAGCCGACTCAGAATGCTTTTGTTGAAAGCTTGAATGGTAAGTTCAGAAATGAGTGTCTGAATCAGCACTGGTTCCGCACTCTCGATGAAGCAAGATATGAGATAGATCTGTGGCGAGACCACTACAACAAAGTGCGTCCAAACAGTACTCTGGGATACGTGTCACCAGAGGAGTTCGCTAGGCAGGCGGCCTAGCAAAAATCTCATCGAAGGATTGGTACAAACTGAGGGGAAAGGTCAACCCATGTAAAGTATTTTATACAAAAAATTACTTATTTGCCTTAAATAAAAATGCCCGCAAGAGCGGGCATTGAAAAGAACTTAGCATTGATACACTTACCCATCTTCTCTAAAGGCGTAGTGCCTGATAAGCACTATAAGCACACCTAACATGCCGCCAAGCATGGTACCCAACACGGCAATCAGGGCGCGCTTGGGCTTCGCCTTAAGTTCGGGCACCACCGCCGGGTCGATGGTTTTAAACAGATACTCTGGGCTGGCTTTGGCCAACATGATGGTTTCGGTTTGCTGTTGAATCAAATCAAAAAAGCCCGCCTGTAGTTCTGAAATAGAGGTAGACTGGATTTGCTCTGTTAAATAGCTAATCGACCGCTCGGCCTGCTCTACATCTTGCTTGCGCATGGTTTCGTTAATGTCTTGCACTAACCACGTTACCCACTGCTGAGCGACGATAGGCGACATATGCTCAATGGCAATGGTCACTAAGCCTGATTCTTTGTCTTGCGAAACAGACAGCACCTGTTGAAACACTTCGTGGGCTTCTTGCACGCTAGGCTCTGGTGTACGCGGGGGATCAACTTCTCGCAGCCATTGTTGGGCCTGTACATCGTATACATCGTCATCAACGACAATATCGCCGCTGCTGCGATCCCATGCTTCAGCCGCCATCAGATCAGGTAAAATTTGGCGCTTAGCGATAAAGTCTTGCATAAACTGGCGTGACTTCATCACCTCTATACCCAGGCCGGTTTTATCCGAGCCACCCGAAGGCAAGGAAATACCAGCCAAGCTAGCTAGGCCACCAAACTTAGAGGCAAGCCCCCCCATACCACCGCCACTCGCAGAAACGGGTGCCAACAAAGCTTCTGAACGATAAATATTGGGCATGTTAATAGCCATAGCCACGGCGATAATTGTAGCCATCACAGTAACTCCCATGATCTGAAATTTACCAGTCCACAAAACACCGAAGAGCTCTTTTAAATCGATCTCGTCATCCGCGTAGGGCTGCATCTGAAAATCACCGGGCTGGCTTGGCAAATGTTGTTCACTCATGTCTGCCACTCCTTACAGTCGCGCCACGGCAGCAATCGCCACGGTGCCTTGGTAAATAATCTGGGTAATGTCGCGCCATAAGGCAATAGATTCTTTGTGCTGTGAATCTACCGGCACCACAATGGTATCCCCTGGCAACAATTTACTGCTGTTAGCACTGAAGCGTGTCCAACTGGTGTCGGGCACAGAAACTGAACCGTCGGCACGAACAATGTACACGGAACTGTCATCTGCACGGGCTGTCATACCCGCTGAAAGGCCTACGTAATCATCAAGACTCAATGCTTGTTCGAATGAATGGGTCCCCTGGCGGCGCACTTCGCCAACCACGGTCACGGTATTCGATTTTTGTGGAATGATCAGTTTGTCGCCATCCATGAGTGAGATGTCGGCGCCTTCATTACCAGAAAGTGCTTGAGCCAGCTTCACCAACAAACGGCCTTGGCCTTCGAACTTTTCTAAGCTGGCTGCAATTTGTTCTATATCTGTAAATGTTGTTGTCACGGTTTCTTCGGTCAGAATAGAAGCCGCAAAATCACGGCGCACGCTTGCTGCAAATTCTTTGGCACGTTCGGTTTCAATATCGGCAATGGTTTCGCGAGTAAATACCGCGCCCGCGGCAAACGCCTTATCCGTCAACCCACCCGCACGTCGCACAATATCAGAAAGCGTTTCACCCCGCTGAATTAGGTAGGTGCCAGGAAACAGGACTTCGCCTTCAATGCTTACGCTATCGGTGGGGTTCCAGTCCGCGGTTTCGCGCACCGAAATGTGATCGCGTGATGCTAGCATAGGGCCACCATCGGTTAGCGCCTCGTTCAGGTCGAACTCGGAATACACCACTTCGTTAGCGCCCTTGCTACTTTGCTGAAGGCGGCGCTTTTCCGCTTGCGCAAGGTAGGCAGAATCTTTCAAACCACCGGCGGCCATAATAAGATCACGAGCGGTGTAGTCATCGCCCAATGGATATTCGCCTGGGGCTTTAACGGCACCAGAAATCGAGACGATTTGAACAGCCTCATTGGCGCGCGCTTGTGCACGTAACTTTTCAAGGATGGGCTCAAGAAGCACTTGACGGGTATTGGCTTTTTCTTTGATAGCCTCTGCCTCTGCCTCTGCCATAAGATCTTTACTCTCATCCACGGCCTTCGCAAGTTCGGTGGTATCTACTTGCTGGAAGACCATCACTTGATCGCGTGCATAAAGCAGTGGATCTTGTTCAGAGCCTTTATGCTGCAGGGCATTACCAACATCGAACTGGAATACGTCGATATCTAATCGGCTGTTTTTTTCACGAATGATTAGCGCATAACCGAGATCTGCATCGGGTAACAAATCGCGGCGAATGTCGCCGATAATGCCTGACACTCGCAGGCCATCTTGCCAGCCGTATACACCGGGGCGCACCACGGCACCTTTAACCAACACGGCATCATCTAGTGATTCACCGATGGGCATAATACGCACGCTATCACCGTCGTTTAAGCGAGAGCTGAGGGCGGCTTGGTTATTCAAGGCAATATTTTTAACCACAGGCAGACCGTTAGCGCCACCTTGCTGCACCAATACCGCTGTGCCTTTAAAGGCCGAGCTCTTAAAACCACCTGCCATGGCAATAGCACTCGCAATGGTTTCACTGGCTTCTACTTCGTAGCGCATGGGACGTTTCACTTCGCCCTCTACGGTCACCAAGCGATCATACGGCGGTACGAACACCACATCGCCGGAACGCAAGCGTACATCGCTGCTGGCATCACCTCGTAACAATAAATCGTATACGTCAAAACTGTTAACCACTTCGCCGTTGCGCTTTACCTGAATATTGCGCAACGTGCCAATATCGCTCACACCACCAGCCTGATATAAGGCTTGTGAAACGGTCGCCAACGCTGATACAGAGTAGGCACCAGGCACAATCACTTCGCCCGCCATAAATACATTAATGGCGCGCAAACGGCCGATTGAGACTACAGCTTCTACACCAATGAGCTGCTCAGCTACACGCTGCTTTATGAGCGCCTTGGCATCATCAAAAGTGAAACCGGCCACGTTTACGGGGCCCAGTTTAGGGAAGCTAATTTGCCCTTCGCGATTCACTTCTAGGTTGAGTTGGTCGTTATCTTTGCCAAATAGCTGTACGACCAGCTCATCACCCACACCTAGGCGGTAATCATCCGGTACTTGGGCATTGTCGGTGGGGGCGAAGGTTGACACATCGCGATCAAACAGCGCCGTTCCGTAGCGAGGCAACTCAACCTCTTCGTCTTGGTCGGCTTTTTCGTTATCTGCTAATCGCTCTTGTAGGGCTTTTTCTAAAGCCATTTGCTCAGGGTCTATCTGCTCAATTGGCTCGCCGGGGGCGGCTAAACGGGTAGCGGATTGTCCACCACCCAGCCCAAGATCACTTAGGTTGATACCATATTGCTTGGCTAACGCTTCCTGCTGTGGGCGAGGCAGACTTTTGAACTGCTCGATCATCGCGGGGCTAATGGTCTGTGCCTGCGCAGTAATGGCTGCACTTAAAAAGGCAACGGTGGCACCCACAGTAGCCATGGTTTTTACGATAGAGGTAGTGTGCTTAAACAACGGTCTTTCCCTTCCCTTAGTACTTATTTAATAAGTGCATCTTTTACAGGTGCTTCTGCAAGCTCACCCGCTTACCTGATGCGCTGATCACTTGCTGAATATTATTGAGTTCACCTTGCGCATTAAAGCCCAAGATGTTGGTGTATGTTTCACTACCCGCCTTGCTATCACGGCAGGACTGGCGCCATTCTCGTCTTTGTTTCTGCCACGAGCTGCAAAGGTGACTGGCGCGTTGATCACCATTTTGAATCATCTGACGCAAAATAGTCTCACCTTGGTCAATATCAACAACTTCGTAACGGTTTTTATCAATGCCTATTTTTACCACACGGCGGATGACAGCGCCATCAAATAACATGGCATCATCTAGGTTATTGGCAAACACCAAGCCGTTGTCGGTGGCAACAGCCAACACAGGTTGGTTGTATTCTTCCACGCTTAACTGCCAACGATAATTATCAACCTCGGGCGGCTTATCTTGCAGGGTGTGCACAATATTTTCTACTTGCGGGAAGCGAATGCTACAGGCAGATAATAGGGCCAACATGGCGATGGTTAACATTTTCATTGTGCAATCGCCTCGTTAAAGACATCGTAGCGAGCCTCACGGATATCCCACCACAGATCGCCGGTAAAGCCTTCAAGGCGAGCCCCGCCATCGCGCTGAATGGGGCGAATACGGGCGTTATAGGCCGAACGCCCACTAGAGCCTAAGATACCAAGCGGAATCCGGAAGAACATGCCTTTATCAAAGCTACCCTCGCCAAAATCTTCCGCCGACACATTGGTTTTAGTCGCCCATAGGCCGACCTGCCAACCATTATGGAAGGTACGGCGAACTTCAAGCGTGCCACCATAATCTTTGGCAAGATATTTACCCACATGCAAGGCCACGTCGTAATTGTTAAACGGCGTTGCCCAATAGGCACTGGCAAAGGCGGTATAGGTGCTGTAATCCAAATGGTCGAGCTTACGGTCGTAGTCACGCTGCTTCACCCAATTGCCGCTGACGGCAAAGGCCAAGCGCGACTGGTAAGGCTGGTACAATATTTCGCCACCCAGGCCTGAGTACATCGACTCCAGCACGCCAGCATAACCCCGGTAATGCAAATTACTACTAAGCGAACCGCGTTTATCTAGGTACAAACGCTCTAAGCCATTTTTGCCCTCTTTGAGGTACTTCACTGCATCGGACCGTACGTGTGGCAAGATAGAGGTACTGCTACGGTTAAACTTATCGAAGTTGTTTGCTAAATCAAAGGCATACGCGCCTTTTAGTTTTAAGCCCATCGGTAAGTCAACCGATGAACCTACCTTGACATAGAACTGATACCCCAATGGGTTATCAGGGTCGAAAAACATAAAACGGCTATCGAGCTCTACATTTAACGGGTATTTTGATTTCACAAAATTTGTGCGGTAGCTCGTTTCCTCTACCACACGGCCCGGCAAAATCGATGCACCGCTTAACGATTCATGGCGCTCTGAGCGGTTTAGTGCCAAACGTGGAACGCGTATCGTATGCACATTGTGGCCATTTTCCTGCGCCACAATATCAAAATTGGCGATATCGGAAGGCACGTGCAGCGAGGCTAATTGCTGCATTTTTGCCACAGCCTCAGGCCATGATGGATATTGGCTGTTGCTTACTTCTAACGTCACCGTTCTGGTGGTGTCGTCTGCTTTGGCCGAACGCAACAGCAACCCCGAACGCTCAACATCGTATAGCAAGGTGTCGTACCACTTTTCGGGGTTAATACCGGCGGGCAACGCGTCTTCAGCCATGTCGTGGCTAGAAACAAAGGGCGTAGGCACGTATTTAGGTGCCGCGGCTTTGGTAGCGAGCATGGCTTGCAGGGTAAGACCCCATTCTTGGCCGTGCTGGCGTGTAAAACTCAAGCTAATATTCGGCAGCGCCTGCCATTTAACGCCAAACGACAAGGGAGATTTTGGGGTAAAGCCACCACCCGTTGACTCCCACACGTACTCGTCAGGGTTGTACTCGGCCAACACACTCAATGGGTAATCTTTAAGCTGGTATTGCAAGCCGCCAAATACACCGACTTTTTTCCCACTAAAAAACTGACCGTAAGAAAGCTCTCCGCCTAAACCGGAATCAAATTCACGGTTTTCAAAGCTCGAACCTATTACGCGAAAAGGGTTATACAGGTGGCCACTTCCTGCTAAACGCCCCCACCCCAAACCTAAGGTGGCGTCCCACTGGCCAAACTGTTTACTGGCCACCAGATATTCCGCACCAAACTTACCGGTACCCACTAAATCACGTATACCTATAGTCATTTGGGGTAGATAGGTACTTTCTTCTAACAGACGAAATTTAGCTTCGTAGTTACGGTCGTAATAACGAAAACCGGTGCTAGCCGTACTTGCCAGATTGGCAGACCCTGAGTATCGAAACGTCGCTTCTAACCAAGGTAAGGCTTGGTAGGTAATGCCATAAGCATTAATACTCGATTGAATAGCTGCCGTGCTAGTGAATACGCCATCAGCTTGCATTCGCGCTGTCGGCACATCAATTAAGCCCGTGGTGCCATAATCAGAGGCATGCAGCATGGGTGGCAACAAAATAACTGCTGCAGCAAAAGCTAACCTATTCAATGAACATTCCTACATCGAGCGGTATTTTTATTACGGGCAATAAAAAAGGGGGCAACCCCCCCTTAATGACACGCTTAGCAACCAATTAGGTTGAAGATGTGCTAGTAGTACCTGAAGTGTCAGATGAAGTATCTGAGCTACCATCGGTGGTAGTATCAGTTGTAGTATCAGTCGTGCCGTCAGTGCCGTCAGTGCCGTCAGTGCCGTCAGTGCCATCACCATCACCATCACCATCACCATCACCATCACCATCACCGCCATTATCGGGCACTGAAGGAGGGTTACCACCACCAACAGGAGTAGACAGTGTTAGGTCGTTACCATTTGCAGAAGCAACCAAGGCTACGCTCAAGCCAACTGCTACTGCAGTCGCTGCACCAACACCCGCCACTGCTGCACCGCCGGCTGCGCCAGCACCCGATGCAGAACCTGCACCAGCAGCATTACCACCGCTAGCTTGTTCGCCGGTTTGGCTTTGAGCCATTACCAAAGGTGAAGCTGCTAATACACCACTCAGGGCCACAGCGATAAGATTACGTTTGTTCATGAAGAGACTCCGTTCGTTAAAAAATCCTAGCTGAGCTAGTGTTTTAAAAGTTTTACATTTTGCAATTGTAGTTTAAGCAAAAACAATTTCAACATTATTGCTAAATAAATTTCAATTATTGCGATGTAGCGCTCAAAAAATCAATTTCTTTCGTTTTTCTATCGACCAACACCACCCAAGAGGCGACATACAAGACCCACAAAAAGGCGTAAACCACCAACCAATTGTATTCAACTTGGGTATTGGCTAACGCCAACGGCAACCCAGCAAACACAGCACCCACAACAAGGCCTGAAAGTGTATTAGCCTGCTTTTTTAGCAAGGTATACTGACCCAGGCGCCGATACAACAAATTGTGTAAATGGCCGTTGTCGTCACCAAAAAACGCTTTACCCGCCGACAACCTTCTCACCAATGAAAACAGCAAATTCACATTGGGATAAAAAAACAAACACAACAAATACCAAACGTCGACTTGTTGCAAATTAAGTACGTGCACAAACGCTAGGCCAAGCACACCACCTAAAAAATACGTACCGCCCGAGCCTATGTAAATCCGCCCGATGGTGATATTGAACAGCATGAAAATCACGCAACCCACCGCCACCAGCGACAGCATTGACCCCAAGCCACCCAATCCAATTTGGGCCAACCCAATAACGCTAAAAATACTCACCACCGGGATTAAACCATTAGCACCGTTAGCAGTATTGAACGCAAACACCGAATACACAAGCATCAGCACGGTGCATACGATTGCAAGCATGGTATTTTCTGCAAGCAACGCATCAAACCATCCAACACTGGTGGCCTGCAGAACCAACCCTTCATTCATCGAAACAAGGCTCGTAAAAAACACTACCAATACAATGAACGACACTTTTAAGGGAAACGCACCCAAGACTTCTTGGTACACCCCGTAGGCAAATAACACCATGCCCGCCGCCATCATCGCTATAGCTTGAGGCGACATGTCAAACAGCCCCGTCGAGCCCACAAACCACATTTGGCTTAGAAAGAAGAAGGCCACTACCACCACTCCACCAAAACGCGAGGTGTCGTTGCGGCCAAACTTCTTAGAAAGGTTCATCAAAAGCTGTGCAATCACCACGGCACAAACACCTGCTACACCGCCAATCAAAAACGACAGGATGAGCACCATCCAGCGCAATATGGCCTCTTCAGAAAGACCTGGCAACAGTAGGGCAGAACTTGTTTTCAATGAAACCTCTCAAAACTTGAGCAATTATAGGCTTTTGGTTATGAAAATCGATAATTCTTTGGTATTAGAGCACAGCCCCTGCCACCGGATTACTGTAAAAATTATCGACAATGTCCGAACTTGGAGTGTAGCCGGTAGGCGCTTTTTGCAAAATATGCCTTATTTGTTCGGCGTTATTGGCTTTAACGGCTTTTTTAAGATTATTCAGCACCACATCTAACTCTTTTACACTCAGGCGAGTTTCAAGCGCCGACATAATTCGCTCGTGGCTAGTGGGAATGACGTTATCGCCAATCAACAACTCTTCATAGAGTTTTTCGCCTGGTCTAAGGCCGGTACACTTAATTTCAATATCGCCATCGGGGTTTTCATCACTTTTAATCTCTAACCCTGACAAACGGATCAGGCGCTTAGCCAGATCAAAGATACGCACCGACTCGCCCATATCTAACACGAACACATCGCCACCCTTGCCCATCGCACCCGCTTGGATCACCAATTGCGCCGCCTCAGGGATGGTCATGAAATAACGGGTAATATCACGGTGGGTGACTGTGACAGGGCCGCCCGCTTCAATTTGCCGACGAAACAGGGGAATCACTGAACCCGAGGAGCCCAATACATTACCAAAACGCACCATGCAGAAACGCGTACCGGTTTGGTCCGCAGCTAACGCTTGCAGTACCAACTCGGCCATGCGCTTTGTCGTGCCCATAAAGTTGGTGGGGCGCACCGCTTTATCGGTTGAGATCAACACAAACGTCGAGACGTTGTGTGAAATAGCTGACTCTGCCAATGCCTTGGTGCCAAAGATGTTGTTATTCACCCCTTGGGCAACGTTGTACTCCACCAGTGGCACGTGCTTGTATGCTGCCGCATGATACACCGTGTCGACTTGATAGGTGGTAAAGATGGCATCTACTAAAGCGCGGTCTTGCACTGACCCAAGGAAGGGAAATAGTTTAATGTCGAGCTTATCTCGTTTAATCAACTCGCTTAATTCGCCTTCAATGGCATATAGCGCATATTCAGAAATTTCAAACAACAGTAGCGAGGCGGGTTTATTTTTGATGATCTGACGGCACAATTCAGAACCGATCGAACCGCCAGCCCCAGACACGAGCACGACCTTGTTTTTAATGTTGGCCTCGAACAAGTCTTGCTTTGGCGGCACTGGATCGCGACCCAACAGGTCTTCGATTTCCACGTCTTTCACTTCAGAAATCTGTGCATCGCCTTCCACCAAATCTACCACGCCGGGAATGGTTTTTACTTTAACGGGGTACTGCTCTAACCTTTCTAGAATGCGCTTTTTTAAACCGCGTGGCGCACTCGGCATAGCGAGCAACACTCTTTCGACATGGTATTTTTCGATCAATTGGCTAAGGCTATTGGAGGCGTGAACCTTTAAACCGTCGAAGTAATAATTTTGCAGAGTTTCATCGTCATCCAAAAACCCAACAACATGGTATTCAGGGCTCGATACCAAGCTTTTCGCCAACTGCCGTCCGGCCTCTCCCGCGCCATAAATGAGCACTTGTTTTTTGCTGGAAGAAGCCACCAGCGAATAGAACAAGCGAAGCCCTATGCGTGTGACACCCGTTAACAACGCCAAGAAAACAAAATATAAGAACGCCACCAACGGCGACACGGCTTGGCCAAAATATAAACCCGCCACAACCAACGAAAGAAAAGAAAGGGTAATGGCCAAGAATGTGACCAGAATGGATTTGGCACCAAAGAAGCGCTGGTAAGAACGATACACACCCAACTTGATATAAAAGATCAGCGACAACGGCACCAAAAAGGCAAAGTAAAGCCAGTTTTGAAAGGAGTGAAACACACTGAACGATTCAGCTTTAACCAGGTGAGCTACCCAGTAGGCAATACCAATACACGATGCATCGATGAGAACGGTCAACAGGCGTTTGATATTTCGAGAGGTTTCGTAAAAAAATTCTTCAGCGTTCAAGCGAGTTATTCCATAGTGCTACAAGGTGAAGTAGTGATGATAGCCTTGTACATTATTCCTAAAGGCCAACATGATAACCAAAACATGCTTCAAATCCTACGTGTTTTAATGCTGTGAATTTTGCACCTTTTCTTGCTGGTCAAAAGCCCCAAAATCATAGGTGTTTTATTGATTAAACATACTTAGCTGTTTTAAGGGAGGTCAACGCTGCTTTGTGGGACGTCAACGCTTTTCCTGTGGGACGTCAACGCGAAGCGATGGCGTCATTACGTTGCGAACGCTGCGCGTTGCAACCCACAAGCGATGGCGTCATTACGTTGCGAACGCTACGCGTTGCAACCCACGAAATGTTGTGAAACATCAACGCTTTTTCTGTGGTCATTACCAACGCTTTTTCTGTGGGACGTCAACGCGAAGCGATGGCGTCATCACGTTGCGAACGCTGCGTGTTGCAACCCACTAATCCGCATACTATCAAAAATATATTGCATCCCAATGACTATAATCACGCACGCTTTTAACTAATCCCGCTCGAACAGGATTCCTTACAATGTATCGCGCCACCGTCTCTATGTCCTGTTCACTACGGATCGCTCTATCGTAAAACCCGCGTTGCCAAAGTTTGCCTGATGACGTTTTTTTAAAAACATGCATTGTCGAAATTTTAACCCCTCTAACAATCTGTCCAAGATCAGGCCCTTCTTCATTGAGCTGCAACAGCCAGTGGATATGATCTGGCATAACCACATAGCAAAGTGTATGGCATTTATGCTGCTGTTTTTGAATGGCTTTAACAAAACCTCTTGCGGTATTGAAATTAAAAAAGTGGGGTTGACGGTTTTTAGTGCATAGGCGCACGTGGTAGATCTGATTAGGAATGGAAACACGGCCTTTGGTGAGCGCTTTATAGGTTGGTTTATTCATCGTTGACCTCGTTGTGAGGCTCAATATTTGAATATTTTCGGGGGGAATTCTGCTGTTCTTAGGGACATATTGTTGCGAACGCTGCGCGTTGCAACCCACATGCGATGGCGTCTTAAAGCTGCGAACGCTACACGTTGCAACCCACAAGCCATGGCGTCTTAAAGCTGCGAACGCTAGGCCGCTCGTTTTAACTGCCACCAAACCAGCGCGTAAACAACCCACAACAAGCCATAAACCAACACCCAAGACAGCTGGGGGTTTAGCTGATACAACGCCAGCGGCACGCCGGCGAAACACACCGACACCATTAAGCCAGTAAAGGTATTGGCATGCTTCTTAATGGCCGCAAACGTGGCTAAACGGCGGTAGAGAAGATTGTGGAAATGACCATTATCGGCATCGAACATTGAGCCACCGGCGGCCTTGCGGCGGATCATGCTGAACAACAGGTCAATATGCGGATAGGCGGTGAGGCACAACAAATACCACACATCCGCTTTGCCCTCATTGACCATCCAGATGAGGAATAACGCGAGAATTGCCCCTAAGAAATACGCGCCGCCATCACCCATAAAAATACGGCCTACGGTCACGTTGAACAGCCAAAAGATCAAGCAGCCAATGCCTAGCATTAGGGCCACCGCGCCCTCTTCACCCATACCCTGCTGAAATAAGCTCAGCACGGTAAAAATACAGATACCTGAAATTAGCCCATTGGCGCCGTCGGCGGTATTGAAGGCATTGACATAAAACACCACCCCAAACAAGGTAAACGCAATGCCCACTGGGGCGAAGGCCAGAATGTATTCATCCATCCATCCGATGCCGGAATGGTGCAAGATGAACTGGGGCGCTAAAAATAAAAACACCGCCATGGTGATCAACATGGTCACGAAGCGAACATTAGCACTGAGTACGCCCTTTAAGTCTTCAAACAGGCCAATAAGAAAGAAGCCACTGGCGGCTAACAAAATGGCGGCCAAATCTGCCCCTATAGAGACGCTTTGTACCACTAACACATGCCATATCAGGGTCATCAGCAGGAAGCTAAAAATCACTACCCCACCCAGGCGCGAGGCTTGATTGCTGTTAATGCCGTGTTTAGCTGCACCCTCTTCACCGCCCATGCCCATCAAAAACTGCGCCACCAAGACCGCCAAAATACCCGCCACGCCACCAATTAACGCGGCCGCGATCACCAAACACCAACGCATCAACGCTGTGCGGCTCTTGGAGAACTCGTAGTAATGGTGTTCGTGTTTGAATGTAAAAGGGAGTTTTTCCACAGGAGGTTTAACCTTGGTTTTGTTTTAGGTATTTTTAGTACAAAACAGTTGCAAAGGCTACTTTTCCGTAAAAATTTTCTCCGAGCCTCGCACTAAGGGCGATAGCAAATATGCCAACACAGAGCGCTGACCTGACTTCACACTGATGTCTGCCAATTGGCCAATATCATTTAAATGTTTGGCATCTGGTCGTGCCAACTCACCAGCTAGCAGAGAAATTTTGCTGGTAAAAAACAGGTTACCTTCCTGATCTTCTTGAGCTGCGGGGCTTAAATACACCACTTCGCCTAGAAAGGGTTGTACTTCATAACGATTAACACTCATTAATGAAATACTCGCCTCGCTCCCCACCGATACAGCACCAATATCCGGTACAGGTACCTTGGCCTCAAACAGTAGCTCGCCATCATCAGGTACTACGACTAAAAGGGGTTCAGCGGCCTGCACCACCTCACCTGGTAGGCGTTTACCCACATTTAGTACACGCCCACTGGCAGCTGCCACCAGTTTAAACTTTTTGCGTTTATTTTCGAGTTTTTGAATTTGCGCGTCGAGCACTTGAATCTTGCCTTGCTGAGCAACAATTTCGGCTTCCACGGTGGTTAATGCCCGCTCAGCATCGCGCAGCTCACCCGCTGAGACCAGCTCTTCATGTGCAAGACCTTGCACGACGACCAATTCATTCTGGTACATTTCCTTCAGCATGTGCTGACTAGACAGAATATCCTTCTGCCCAGATAACTCTTGTTGGACAGCCAAAATTTCATCATCTAAATCATCAGTTCGCAATTGTATAAGTGTTTGTCCAGAAGTTATCGCATCGCCTTCGTCTACCAGCGCTTGATCAATTGTACCTGCGACCTCACTGCTTACCGTGTAATTACCGCTACCTAATACCGACTTACCTACTAAAGAAACTGCCACATCGGCTTGCAGTTGGGACAACCCCCACCCTGCGAATCCCAACATGGCCATCAGCCACCAAATCAATTTACTCTGTGAGGCAGGTTGACTCATGCTTTCACCTCAGTAATTTTACTATCACGCACAATTCGCCCCTGGTCGAAAACTAACCCTCGCTGCATAAATTTAAGCAACGACATACGGTGGGTGATCAATACGATGGTCGAACCTTCGTATTGCGCCATAATGGCCTGCATAACTTTGGCCTCGGTATCTTCGTCTAGGAAGTTGGTCGGTTCATCCAAAATTAGCAACGGTGTTTTGCGAGTCAAACACCTAAGCAGCCCTAGCAACTGCAATTGGCCGGCGGAAAATCCGCTGCCATCTTTTACGTCTAATTGCTCAAAAACATCTTGTAGATTTAGCGCAGCCAATTTCTCAGCGATTAAGTTGTTATCAACAGCCTCATCGCCCAATTTGATTTGCTCAAATAAACTGCCATTGAGCATCCATGGCGTTTGGGGCACATAGGTACAAAACCGCCCCCACGCATCGTCATTGATTTGCGAAAGAGGAATACCATTAATGCTCAATTCGCCACTGCCAAGCTGCAGCATTTTGCATAATGCTTTAGCAAAGGTACTTTTCCCTGATCCTGAACGGCCCAGTATGGCGATTCGCTCACCTGCCTTAATATCAATCGAGGTTAACGAAAGTGCCTCGCGCTGTTTGCTGGGGTAGGTAAATTGCAGATCTTGTAAATGGATCGACCACTCGCCTGACGGCGGATCTAAAGTGCTGACCTGTTCATTGATGTCAGCTAATGGCGCGTTGACCTCTCGCTTGGCGGTCAGCACTTGGGCAATACTGCCAATCGGCGATAAACAGCGGCTTGTTAGCAATGTGGTCGCAATGATTTGGCCAAAGGTAATCTCGCCGATTTGGTATAAAAAAAAACCAAACACCACCACGCTGATAGATACCACCTGAGTAACCGATTGAAAAACAATCTGCCGAATACTGGAAAGGTTGGCGAGAGCGGCGGCTTTTTCAGAGACACTGGCACGAACTTCGGTGTCCTTGTCGGCAAACCAACGCCAGGCATTCAAACCAAAAAACCATTCCGCCCCACGAGCAAACTGAGATGACTGCTCAATGGCTTGTCTGCGTTGATCTTCGTGTTGTTCCGATAACTGTTGGTATTTCTGGTGGCTCACCCCAGTAAAAATTAATAGAAAACTCATCGCACTAATGGCGATCCACACCAGCTGGCCAGCAATTATGTAAATGACCAACAACAATAAAAATATAAAAGGGAGGTCCACCATCAAGGTCGCGGTGCGAACATCAGTAGGTTTGAGATCATTGAGTTTTTCAATGGCCGCTTTTAAGTATCCAGCTATGGGAGCCTGGCCATACTCTTTCGACACTACTCTAAAACGTTGCCTGATATCCTCAGGGCGTTGCGAAGCTTCCCCACCGAATAATGCCTGATTGATCACTCGCCCGCGTAGCACACGAATTGTGATATCCACGGCTAGCAAAGCAGCCACACCTAAAGTAAGCACTAATAACGTGGCACTACTGTTATGTGGATAGACCTTATCATAGACCAGCAGCGTAAAGAGCGAGGTTAGTACCGTGATGATATTGGCTACAAAACCAGAGACCAATAAAATCCCCATCGAGGGTCGCAGCGACTGCCGCAAGTTGGCCGGCGCGATGCCTTGCACCATATTCTTTAAAAACGCCCCAATCATTACAGCTCTTCCTCAATATAAGCCATCATCCCGCCACTCAATGCAGATATGCGCACGACGCCCTGCCACTTTTCCAATTCCTTTGATAGCAAACCTATTTTGCACTGATCCGCCAAGCGACTGGCCGCAAAAACGTCCCCTAGCTTCGCGCGGCTTTTGCTGAATAACTGCTCCAACTGTTGCGAATCAGCCGATAGTTTTTGGCATTGGGCACGCGCGTTTTGGTTTAATTGCGCTTTATTGGTAAGCCATTGTTTAAGGGTGGCTAGCTCGTTGTCATTGTGTGCTTTTGCAACATATAGCGCGCTTTCCTTGGCGGATTTACGAAGGGTATGTCGTTTAATAATAGACTGCTGCACGCCACCATCAAACAAAGGCATATTGGCAGACACCGACCAAATGGTGTGATTGCTCAAGCTGCCAGCGCCATCATATTGGCGCAACACGTGAGATGCAGAAAGATCAATATTTAAGCCTTCATCTCGCTCCGCTAAACGCTGGCGACCAGCCTCTATGGCCACTTCGTGACGCAGGCGAATTAGGCTAGCATTATCGCCTTTATCAGAGTACGGCATAGCTGGGAAATACGTTTCAGTAGGCAGATCAACACCGCTTAACAACCACTGGTTTTGCGCCCTTTGCTTAAGCATCGCCATGTCTAGCTGCAAGCTTTCTAGCTCCAGCAGATATTGCTCTAAGGGGGCCCGGTCAATGGCACTAAATTCCGCTTTAACACGCTCGCCTTTCATCTTATTAAGTAAGGCTTGTACGCGATTATACGCTTGGTCGATTTCAGCCTGGACCGCGCCGGCATGCCATATATCTAGGTACGCGAAGGCAAGATCCATCATAATTTGTTCAAGACGTTCGGCGGCAGTCAACTGCTCAAAACGTCCCTCGGACTCTGCGATCTCATCACGGGCATCCTGACGATGGTTATCGTACAAGGAATATTTTAACTGCAAACCAGTTTGCCAAGCCGAGGGAGTATTTACCAAGCTTGATTCCCCATCTTGCCGAGCCAACACCCCAGAAATCACCGGGTAACGACGAGATTTTTCGATTTCTAAATTAACGGATGCAGCGTCATTCGCGGCTTTAAAAGATGAAAATTCTGGATGCGATTTAGCTGCACGCCACACCTCATCCCAAAAACCCATATCACTGGCATTTAGAGTAATAGAAAAAAGAAAAAGCGGCATTGCTAGAATGCCGCCAATTTGTCGGTTCACTTTATAACTCATTACAACGTTTCGATAGGCGTGAAATCTTCTTCACCAAATTGATCAATACTAATCCCTTCCAAAATCACCAAGAATTTTCCATCAACCATAATAACCGAAGAGTCGTTGCCATATGCCTGAATAGACAGGTCGGTAAATTCGAAATCAACACCACCGATGTAGTCATAGCCGTCTTGGAAGTCGACAATCACGTCAGCGTCTTCCACGTTACTCACTGCATGTTCGCGAGAGAAGCTAAACATGTCATAACCAAAGTTCGAACTGTCTTCACCGTAGTAGTTGTAGTTGTTTTCACCCAAGTCGCCGTACAGCATATCTTTGCCGGCACCGCCCACCAAGATGTCGTCACCCGAACCACCGTACAAACTATCGTTGCCCG
>JAHEIH010000005.1 GCA_024639455.1 Cellvibrionales bacterium | reverse complement strand
CGCCCCAATACACGGTTTAAATTCCCCCAAACCCAAAATAAGGGGTTATAAATACCACACGTGAGGCATATAGCAGACGCTATGAGCACGGAAGCTCACCTCACGTATTACTAAAGAACCGTGAATCATCACAAGGACAGCACCGTGCAGTTATTCGACAAACTCGTCGGCGACAAATCCGCCAATTTTTTTACTGTGGTCGGCACCATCGTGTCGATGATCGGTATGTCGTTTCCTATTTACGTATTCAACGACGACGACGCCAACTACACCACTAGCGGGGTGAGCAAACTGCAAGAAGCCGCTGCTAAAATCATCGCTCCCAGCGGCTTTGTGGTACAGCCATCGCAGCTAGGCTTTGTGCCATCCGGCACCGACTTTGCCACCACTAAAGAAAAGCCCTTGCTGGTCACCGACGAAAAGATTCCGTTCATGATTGGCGGCAAGAGTCGTGGAAATCGCGCCTATATATCATTGAATGGAAGCACCAGACAGCTGTCACTTGGCGAAAAAACTAATCTCAACAAGAACTGCGCCATCTGGCTTTACGCCATCCAAGACGACAACTACTCGTTCAAGATGATGTGCAGCTAGAACACAGTATTAACTGCTAATGGCGATTAAGGTAACTGCTATTGCCCCAAGCCCTTCTGGGCTAGATGAATATGTATCTTCTGATCTAGGGTATCGCCTTCGGCCCCTGATCTAACAGGAATACGGATCAGATCCATCAAACCATCACCATCTATGTCCCACAACTTGCCGTAGTATTCGTCGTAGTTGTTGCTGATGGTGTCTTCGCCTTCGTAGTCGATGTATTCAAACTGGCTGTCGCCGTTGTTTAAATACACCACCGGGGTTTGTGTTTTGGTCCAGTTGTCGCGCCAGCTGTTCACAAAGCTGTGCATCACAATATCGGTATGGCCGTCGTTGTTCACATCCATACAGTCGAAGTAATTGCCCACGCTGTTGTTCTGTTCGTTTGCCACGCTTAGGCCGGCGTCTTGAAAGGTATTATCTGTCACGTCGTAAAAGCGCAGGTAGTTCACAAATTCCAGCGCAATGTTGTCGTCGCCATAGGCAATGTCGCGGTCGAAGTCGCTACCGTCTTCTTGGCCACGGCCACCAACCTGCGCCACAAAAATGGCTTTGTTGTTGTGTTGCATCATGCAGCTTTGTTGGGTGAAGACATCCACGAGTAGTTCACGGCCATCGATGTTCCAAATGGGTAGGGTGTAGGGTTGCCCATCGCCCCAGCTAATGAATTGCCCCACACCGGCGCTTTCCACCAAGAAGGTGTCGTTCAAGCGCCAGGTGTCGTTTTCCATCACCCAAAGGTTCATGCCCTTGGCGGGGATCACGTCGATCTCGCCGTTGCGGTGGCCCAGCATAGCCATAGCCTGGCCTTCGGCTGTGTTGTTCACGTTAAACTCTGTGCCCCAGTCGTTGCCTAGCCCCACAAGGTCGATATAGCTGGTGTTGGGGTACTTGTGGCTTACATCTTCCCAGGCGCCATCCACATAGCGGAAGGCGGCCACGTCGGCGGTGCAGCAATAGCCACCCCAAAGAATATCGTAACTGCTAAGTTCGTTTTTAGCCTTGTTGATCGAGTGCGACATCATGTGGAACTGGGTATCGATGCGCTCCATGGAATAGGTGTTATTGGGCTGAGAGAGCAACACCAGTTGGTATTCAGACTCTTGATTGTAGCGCCCGTCGTCGCGGTTAATCGCCAGGCCAATGTCGGTGCGACCATCGCCGTTGACGTCTTCTAACACGTATTTACGCGGCATTTGGTCAAACTGTGGATAGGCTTTGCCAAACACCTCTTGTGGCTTGGCGCTGAAGTTGCCGTTGGTATCTGAAAGGTATGGTATGACCAGTGTTTTGGGCGGCTCGTCGTGGGTGATGCCAAAGTAACCCGGGTCGGTAGGGCAGTGGTATAGCACCATGAAATCAACGTAGTTGTCGTCGTTGATTGCGACCGGAAAGACCATTTCCGAAATGATCGGCCCATCGGCGTCTAGGTTCACTTGGTTGTGGCATTCTTGCACCACGGGGTAGGCGGTGAGATCCACCGTTAGTGATTCGCTCGCAAAATAGGGCACTGGCTCGGGTGGGGTGGTAACCACCGGTGGTGTAGGTGCTGGGGTATTGTTGGCGGGCGCACTGCCGCCGCCACAGGCGGTTAGAATCACAACGGCTGAACATAACATAAGGCGAGTGGGGCGCATGGCCACCTCCTATCAAGCGCGTTTTAAATCCGTTAAAACTTGGTTGATTATTGTGCAGGGTGTTTATTATCGCAAGGGTGGTGTCGCCGTTTCTGCGAAACGCCTCATACATGAAAGTATGAAACTCCAGTATCACCATTCCTTTTTCATCTAAGTTGAGCCGTGGCAGTGATCTATAGTTATGGCAAATCATGAAAAGGACGTCACTATGAAAGCACTCATTTGTTTACTTGGTCTGTGTATGTTTCAAGTGAGCTGGGCCGATGGCCAAGGCCATACACCTAAGTTCTCCAAGTTAGGCGAAGGGGATATTACCCACTATGTAGGGCGAGATATTCACCACCACGTTCGCGTCGGCGACCTGCCATCTAACATCGCTCTTTTTGAAGAAACCCTGCCGCCGAAATCCATCGGCGCGCCGCCTCATACCCATACCAATGAAGACGAAATCTTTATCGTGTTGAATGGGCAGGTACATTTTCTCAATGGCGAAGATAAAGTGACCGCAGAGCCAGGCACCATTGCCTCGCTGCCCCGTGGCCATATTCACGGCTTCTGGAACCCCTACGACGCACCCGCACAGTTGTTGGTGGTGGCGGCACCTGGGCATTTTGAAGACTTCTTTAAAGCCGTAGAAGCGGCCATGGCACAAGGTGGGCCAAAAACACCACCTCAGGTCGGGCAGATTATTGGCGAGACCGCAGCAAAATACGGCGTGATCGTGGATATGTCTAAATTGCCACCTTCTGGTCAAGCGCTGTTAGGGCCTCCACCTATGTAGGAGTCGTCACGCAGTGACGACGATTTTGTCACCATTTCTATCGAAATGCTTCCTACAGCAAGTTGAGCATGGATTGTGGGAGGCGTCTCGCCGAGACGGCGATGTTGTCACCATGTCTATCGACATGCTTCCTACAGCAAGTTGAGCAAGGACTGTAGGAGGCGTCTCGCCGAGACGGCGATGTTGTCACCATGTCTATCGACATGCTTCCTACAGCAAGTTGAGCAAGGCTTGTGGGAGGCGTCTCGCCGAGACGGCGACGGTGGTCACCATGTCTACCGACATGCTTCCTACAGCAAGTTGAGCAAGGACTGTAGGAGGCGTCACGCCATGACGGCGATGGAAGGTCACCATGTCTATCGACATGCTTCCTACAGCAAGTTGAGCAAAGATTGTTGGAGGCGTCACGGAGTGACGGCGACGGTTGTCACCATGTCTACCGACATGCTTCCTACAGTAGTGTGAGCAAAGATTGTTGGAGGCGTCACGGAGTGACGGCGACGGTTGTCACCATGTCTACCGACATACTTCCTACAGTAGGTTGAGTGAGTATTGTGGGCGGCGTCCCTTAGAGGCAGCGATGGGAAGTCGCCAAAACTTTGGCTACAAAACCAGTGGCGATGCTGAGAGCCAAAAGCCAAGGGTTTTAATGACTTGCTAGTGTTAATAATAACTAGCCCTTCATCCAGTTTTTAAAAAGCTTTCTGTTTTGCAGACTATTACTTTCAATAGGCTAATGACGTGAGCTAACAATGTGGACTTTATTTCTCAGGCTTGAATTAATATCAAATATTGATATCATTTGCTGCCTATGAACGCCAAGCATAAGCGTACCATGGCGATCATTTTCAGCAATCCAGTGCCAAAAGCTTGGCGTGGCGAGATATTGAATCTTTGCTTTTAAGCATTGGCGCTGAAATTATTGAAGGACGCGGTTCTAGGGTTCGATTTGTCAGAAATGGTCATGTCGCGAGTTTTCACAGACCACATCCAACAAACGAGGCCAAGCCTTATCAAATTAAGGACGTACGTGTATTTTTACGACAGTTGGGATATCAGCAATGAAAAACACCATGACCTATCGAGGATATTCTGCACGTGTTGAATATAGTGCTGATGACGAGTGCTTTGTTGGTAGTATAGCTGGCTTACAAGATCGTATTGGCTTTCATGGGGATTCGGTGAAAGTGTTAAAGCAAGCGTTTGAAGAAGCGGTTGAAGACTATCTTGAAACATGTAAAAAAATTGGCAAGCAGCCACAGAAACCCTACTCGGGAAAGTTGCTTTTACGACTAAGGCCAGAAGTTCATGCGGCGATTGCAAATGCCGCTGAATTGAGCGGCCAGAGTATTAATCAATGGGCGGCAAATGCGCTAGATAATCAGACTAAGGGTGCTTAACTTATATCATTCTAAATTCAGCCTACGGCAAGTCGAGTAAGAATTGTGGTAGGTTTCCCGCAGAGACGGCGACGGTGGTCACCATGTCTATCGACATGCTTCCTACAGTAGGTTGAACAAGGATTGTAGGAGGCGTCACGCCGTGACGGCGACCCGGTTTTTACGAAACGCGGCCCATTAGTTCAGGCGCGTCCAATTCTCATTGACTCTTACCTCACAGGGCCGGTAATCAATTTTGTAGGCCATCTTCTGGCAAGCTTTAATCCAATACCCTAAATATACATACGGCAGCCCCATATCCACACACATCTGTAGTTGGGTGGTGATGGCAAACACGCCCAAGCTGCGTTGTTCATGATCGGGCTCGAAATAGGTGTATATCGCAGACAGACCATCATCCATGATATCGGTCACCGAAGCGGCGATGAGTTTTCCATCTAACCGGTATTCAATAAAGTGGGTTACGCCCCATTCGCTGCTTAAAAAGCTATCGAACTGGTCGCGGCTGGGGGGGAACATGTCGCCGTTGTGGTGACGCAGATTAATGTAGCGCTCGTACAGGTTGTAATGTTCATCGCGATCAACGTTGGGGCGCATCACTATTTGTAGATCGTTATTGCGTTTGGCGATGCGTCGCATGCGGCGGTTGGGGGTGAATTCGGCGGCGATTGTGCGAATCGGGATGCAGGCGTTGCAACTGCCGCAGTGGGGGCGGTAAATATGTGCGCCAGAGCGGCGAAAGCCATTGCGCGATAGTTGGCTATATAGCGCCCCGTCAACCTGGTGCTCTGGGTCGATAAACAGGGTACTGGCTTGTTCGTCGGGCAAATAGGAACAAGGATGGGCGTCCGTGACGAAGAAGCGGATGCGATTCTCGCTGGCGGTCACACCATATCTCCTGTGTTGATGCTAAATGTCCATGGCCCCATGGGGTGAGGTAGATCGGCGAACAGGTTCAAGACATCGATAAATTCACGTCTAGAAATATCGCACGCTCCCATAGAGCTTAGGTGGGGATTGGCAATTTGGCAATCGATCAGGGCAAAGTTCCACGCTTCGCTCTGCTTAGCGAGCGCCACAAACGCGGCCTTGCTGGCATCGGTGACACGAGAAAACATCGATTCACCAAAAAATAATTGACCCAGCGACACGCCGTATAGGCCACCCACTAAATCTTTTCCCTGCCACACTTCCAGCGAGTGGGCCAACCCCTTGGCGTGTAGCGAAGCATAGGCCTCGGCCATGTCGTCGGTGATCCAGGTGCCATGGCTGTAGCTTCGAGGCGCTGCACAGGCGGCGACCACGTCTTCAAAACAGCGATCAAAGGTGAACTGAAATTCGTTTCGGCGCAGGCGTTTAGCTAGGCTGCGTGAGATATGGATGTCGCTAGGAAAAAGCACCGCGCGTGGGTCAGGTGACCACCAAAGGATGGGTTGGTCGTCGTCAAACCAAGGAAAAATGCCCTGGCGATAGGCGCGCAGCAGGCGCTCGGGGGAGAGGTCGCCTCCCGCCGCGAGTAGGCCATTGGGATCGTCCATGGCCTCGTCAACGGGAGGGAATGTCAGGTCTTCAAGCCAGGGGATGAGACTCATTCACCATCCAAGAATTTCTCTGCATCCAGCGCGGCCATACATCCGAAACCGGCCGAGGTAATGGCTTGGCGGTATACTTGGTCGGCCACGTCACCGGCGGCAAACACACCGGGGGTGCTGGTCATGGTCGCCATGCCTTCTAAGCCACTCTTGATTTTGATGTAGCCGTTATCCATGTCCAGCTGGCCTTCGAACATTTGGGTGTTGGGCTTGTGGCCAATGGCAATGAATACGCCCATCACATCCAGGTCACTGGTACTGCCGTCGACGGTGCTTTTCACGCGTAGGCCGTTAACACCCATTTGGTCGCCTAGCACTTCATCGAGAGTGGTGTTCCACAGGATGGTGACGTTGCCGTTTTTGGCCTTTTCAAACAGTTTGTCTTGCAGGATCTTCTCGCTGCGCAGGCTGTCGCGGCGGTGAATCAGCGTGACGTGCTCGGCGATGTTAGACAGGTAGAGCGCCTCTTCGACCGCGGTGTTACCGCCGCCAACCACGGCGACTTTTTGGCCGCGGTAGAAGAAGCCATCGCAGGTCGCACAGGCGCTAACGCCACGGCCTTTGAATTCTTCTTCTGAGTCCATGCCTAGGTACATAGCGGATGCGCCAGTGGCAATGATTAACGCGTCACAGGTGTACGTGCCTTGGTCGCCCTGCAGGGTAAAGGGGCGTTTGCTTAGGTCGGTGCTGTTGATGTGGTCGTTAACGATCTTGGTGTCAAAGCGCTCAGCGTGCTGGTGCATGCGTACCATCAGATCAGGGCCTTGCAAGCCTTCCACATCCCCGGGCCAGTTATCGACGTCGGTAGTGGTGGTCAGCTGACCACCCACTTGGATGCCGGTAATAATCACAGGGTTCAAGTTGGCGCGGGCAGCATAGATCGCGGCGCTGTAGCCGGCGGGGCCAGAGCCAAGAATGATAAGAGGAAAGTGTTTTACATCGCTCATGTGTTAATATTCCGGAGTAGTTCAAAGATAGCAGCGAATCATAGAGGAAAATGGTCCGCAGAACAAAGGCAATATACGCTCCAAGGCAGGGCTAAGGCGAGGAAATGACAGACGCAAATGTCAGCGGTGTATCACGCCGTTTAACGGAAGGGTTGCTAATTGCCACGGTGGCATTGTGTGCCTTCGTGACCATTGCCTTGATGACCTATTACAGCGGGGATCCCGGTTACAACACCACCGGCACCGGTGGCGCCATCCGTAATGCCACGGGTAATGCGGGGGCTTGGCTGTCGGATGTATTGTTCTCCTTGTTCGGTTATTCCGCGTATCTTTTTCCGGGCTTGCTGGCCCTGCGTGCAGTACTCATCTTTCGCGAAAAAATCGACCCCAAGGCTATGCATAAGCACGCCCTATTGATGCGTGCGCTTGGTTTTGTATTGGTGATCATTGCCACCACCTGTTTGAGTGGCCTGCAAGCGGGCAGTGCAAGCAGCGAGCTGCCCTATGGTTACGGTGGTTTCTTCGGCGAGCAGTTGGCACAGTGGAGTCTCGGGAATTTTGGCCTGCTTGGCAGCCGTCTCATCATGGTAACGACGCTATTATTTGGTCTGACCATATTTACCGATATCTCATGGTTCCGCACTATGGAGTGGCTTGGTCGGCGTGTCATGATTGCCAGCGAACGCACCGCTCACTGGTGGTCGCTGCGTCGTCAACGGCAGCAAGAAAAAGCGCAGGTTGTCGCGGTTCAGGCCAAGCGCAAAGCGGTATTGGATAAGCAAACCGAAGAAGTTAAAAAACGCGTACCGCCCAAAATTGCGCCGCCTGTGCAAAAAGTGGAAGTCAGTGAGCGCGTGGAAAAAGAGAAACAGGCAACGCTGTTCAGCAGTGAGGTGGATGGCGATTTACCCGCTGTTGGATTGCTGAATGGCAAGCACGTGTCTTCCGAACAAGGTTTCTCGGAGGAAACCCTGCAAGCCATGTCGCGCCTGCTCGAGTTGAAATTGCGCGACTTCGGTATCGAAGCCGAAGTGGTCGAGGTACTGCCCGGACCGGTAATTACCCGCTTTGAAATTCAGCCTGCCCCCGGGGTGAAGGTTAGCCGTATCAGCAACCTCGCTAAAGATTTAGCGCGTTCATTGGCGGTGATTTCGGTGCGTGTGGTAGAGGTGGTGCCTGGTAAATCGGTGGTGGGTATCGAAATTCCCAACGAGAACCGCCAGGTTGTGGCTTTCTCCGAGGTGATTGCTTCCAAGGCCTACGAAGACTCGCGTTCTTCCCTGACGCTGGCGTTGGGACACGATATTTCTGGTGAACCTGTGGTGGTCGATTTGGCCAAAATGCCCCACTTGCTGGTGGCCGGTACCACCGGTTCTGGTAAGTCGGTGGGGGTTAACTCGATGTTGTTGAGTTTGCTATTTAAGTCGACGCCCGAGCAGGTTCGTTTGTTATTGGTTGACCCGAAAATGCTTGAGCTGAGTGTCTACGACGGCATTCCTCACCTGTTAGCGCCTGTGGTTACCGATATGAAAGACGCCGCCAACGGCCTGCGTTGGTGCGTTGGTGAAATGGAGCGCCGCTACAAGTTGATGGCGGCTTTGGGGGTGCGTAACTTGGCGGGCTATAACCGCAAAGTAGCGGACGCCATTAAGGCCGGCGAGCCGATTAAAGACCCCTTGTGGAAACCGGCAGAACACTTTGAACCCGGCTTTGATGTGGCGCCGGCGCCCGACTTGGCCGAATTGCCCTGTATCGTGGTGGTGATCGACGAGTTCGCCGATATGATGATGATTGTCGGTAAGAAGGTTGAAGAATTGATTGCCCGTATCGCGCAAAAGGCGCGTGCGGCGGGTATCCACTTGATCTTGGCCACGCAGCGCCCCTCGGTCGATGTGATTACCGGTCTGATCAAGGCCAACGTGCCTACGCGTATTGCCTTCCAAGTCTCTTCAAAAATCGATTCGCGCACTATTCTCGACCAAGGCGGTGCCGAACAGTTGCTAGGGCAGGGCGACATGCTGTACCTGCCTCCTGGTAGCGGGGTGCCTATTCGGGTGCACGGTGCTTTTGTGGCCGACGAAGAAGTACACCGCGTGGTCGAGGATTGGAAGAAGCGTGGTACGCCAGACTTCATTGAAGATATCTTAGAAGGGGGCAGCAGCTCAGTCCCCATTCCTGGCTTTAGCAGCGATGACGAGGACGGCGGTGAGCCTGAGGCGGATGCTTTGTATGACGAGGCGGTGCGCTATGTCACCGAGTCGCGTCGCGCGTCGATTTCCTCGGTTCAGCGCAAGTTGCGCATCGGATACAACCGTGCGGCGCGTCTAATAGAGACAATGGAGGCAGCGGGTGTTGTCTCTGAGATGGGTCACAATGGCAGCCGCGAAGTGCTCGCGCCGCCCCCAGTGGAGTAGCTATGTTGTTACGCAGCTTTTTATTACTGGCTTTATCGCTGCCTGTTTGGGCTGACGATACCGAACAGTTACACCAGCTGTTGCAAGACACCGAGCAGTTAACGGCCAGTTTTTCGCAGCAACAATTTGATGAGACCGGTCAATTGATCGACGCCAGCAGTGGCGATATGGCGCTCAAAAAACCTAATTTGGTGCGCTGGTTCATCGCCGACCCGTTCGAGCAACTGCTGTTGGGTGATGGCGATTGGCTGTGGCAATACGATATCGAGCTAGAGCAGGTGGTCCGTCGCCCCTATCCAGAAGACACCAGCCAAACCCCGTTGCTGGTGTTCACCGAGTCGCTTGAATCGCTGCGAATCAACTACCGCGTTACACGCAATGATGAGCAGTGTTTTGTCTTATCACCTAGCGATACATCGAGCTTATTCGCCAGCATGACACTGTGTTTTGATAATGGGCAATTGGAGGCATTTTCTCTGTTGGATGGCTTTGGGCAGCTCACTGAAGTGTCGCTGTACGATGCGCAATCGACCCCGCTTACCACGGAGGATTTTGCCTTTGAGCTTCCCAGCGAGGCGGAATTGATTATTGATGACGGCAATGTTCGCTGAGTTTGAGCGCGACAATGGTTATCGTCCGCTCGCTGACCGCGTTCGACCGCGCAATCTCGATGAGTACATCGGCCAGCAACACATTGTAGGCCCAGGGTGCGCGTTGCGTACCGCCCTAGAAGCGGGCAAGCTGCACTCGATGATTTTTTGGGGGCCGCCGGGGGTAGGTAAAACCTCATTGGCGCGATTGATTTCCACCCTGAGTGACGCCCGTTTCGAAACCCTGTCGGCAGTACTCAGTGGGGTGAAGGATATTCGCGCCGCAGTGGACGCTGCCAAGCACGCCCGAAGTATGGGCGGTCAGGCAACCGTGCTGTTCGTCGACGAGGTACACCGTTTCAACAAGTCGCAACAAGACGCTTTTTTGCCCTTCGTAGAAGATGGCACGGTGGTGTTTATTGGGGCCACTACGGAAAACCCTTCCTTTGAATTAAATAGCGCGCTGCTGTCACGTGCGCGGGTTTATACCTTGAAAAGCCTCAGCGATGAAGACCTGCTGCACTTGCTCGATCAAACCCTGCGCCACCCGATGGCAGAACTGCACCGCGATTCGGTCGTGGTCGCGCCAGAGCAGCGCGAGCAGTTGGTAGCGGCGGCCGATGGTGATGCCCGCAAGTTGCTCAATCTACTCGAAGTGGCGGTCGATTTGGCTTTCGACGGCCCTGAGGGGCGCACCATCGACGCCAATGTGGTCGAGCAACTGTTGCGCCAGTCGCTGCGTCGCTTTGATAAGGGGGGTGACATCTTTTACGACCAGATCTCCGCGCTGCACAAGTCGGTTCGCGGCAGTGCCCCTGACGCCGCGCTGTACTGGATGCTGCGCATGATTGACGGCGGTTGCGACCCGCTTTATATCGCGCGTCGTCTGGTACGTATGGCCAGCGAAGATATTGGCAACGCCGACCCACGAGCGCTGAGTGTGGCCATGTCGGCGTGGGACAGCGTGGAAAGGCTTGGTCTACCCGAGGGTGAGTTGGGTTTGGCGCAGGCGGTGGTTTACTTGGCCAGTGCTCCCAAGAGCAACGCCGTGTATACCGCGTATAAGGCCGCTCGTGCACTGGTGGCTAGTAGCCCTAGCTATGAGGTACCGCTGCACCTACGCAATGCGCCGACCAAGTTGATGAAAGATCTGGACTATGGCGCCGAATATCGCTACGCCCACGACGAGCAGGACGCCTATGCGGCGGGTGAAAATTACTTGCCCCCTGAGTTGGCGGATACTCAGTTGTACCATCCGGTTGAGCGCGGTTTGGAATTAAAGATAAAAGCCAAGCTAGAACACCTGCGCGAACGCGATAAAACCAGTACAATGCAGCGTTATTCGTCTCGCTCGAGTAAGGAGTCGCGCTAAGCTATGCACCACTGGATTTTCATCGCCCTCGGTGGCGCCATAGGTGCCTTAGGTAGATACGCTGTTTCTAATGCGATCAACCATCTGTGGACGCTGAGTTTTCCCTTGGCGACACTGCTGGTTAACGCGCTGGGCTCTTTTGCGATGGGCGTGATGTACGTTGTCATTGTCGAGCAACAGCACTTGACGCCAGAGTGGCGCAGTATTGTGATGGTGGGGATGCTGGGTGCATTTACCACTTTTTCGATGTTTTCGCTGGAAACCGTGGTGCTTTTGCAGCGCGGTGAGGTGTTAACGGCAATCAGTTATACCGTGATTAGCGTGTTGCTGTGTGTGTTGGCCACTTGGCTAGCCATTACCCTCGGCAAGGCCGTTTTTTAGTATTTTTTAAGGATTAAAGGACACACTATGTTAGACCCCAAGTTGTTGCGTACCGATCTCGATGCCGTGGCTGAGAAGCTGGCGGTAAAGGGGTATACCCTGGATAAAGCGCACTACACCTCGCTGGAAAACCGTCGCAAGCAGGCGGATGTGGAGTCGCAAGACTTGTTGGCTGAGCGCAAACGTGTGTCGAAGAAAATCGGTGAATTGGTGCAGTCGGGTATGACGCCCCAAGACGCCAAAGCCCAAGTTGATATCGAACTGCAACGCATTGCTGAAAATATTCAGCGCGCCACTGACGAAGCTGCCGCGGTTCAAGCCGAGCTTAATGACCTGTTGATGTCCATCCCCAACGTCCCCCACGAATCGGTACCAGTGGGTGCCAGTGAAGACGACAACATTGAAGTGTTGAGCTGGGGCGAGCAACGCCAGTTCGACTTTGAACCGAAAGACCACGTTGATATAGGCGAGGGTTTGGGTCAATTAGATTTCGAAACGGCCACCAAAATTACCGGCTCGCGATTTGCCGTGATGCGCGGCGGTATCGCGCGCTTGCACCGCGCGCTAGTGCAGTACATGCTGGACACCCACAGCATGTCGCACGGTTATACCGAAGTAAACGTACCGTATATCGTCAACGCCGATTCGCTGCGCGGTACTGGCCAGTTGCCCAAGTTTGAAGAGGACCTCTTTAAGCTGCAGGGCGAGCATGAATTCTACCTCATTCCCACCGCTGAAGTACCTGTGACCAATATCGCGCGCGACACCATCAACGAGCAAGTGCCGTTGAAGTTTGTCTGCCATACCCCGTGTTTCCGCTCTGAAGCGGGCAGTTCGGGTCGCGACACGCGCGGAATGATTCGCCAGCACCAGTTTGAAAAAATCGAGTTGGTGCAGTTGGTACCCGCCAGTGAGTCAGAACAAGCTCTGGAGGCATTGACCGGTCACGCTGAGGCGATCTTGCAGGGCTTGAACCTGCCCTACCGCAAAGTGGTGCTGTGTGGTGGTGACTTAGGCTTCTCATCGCACAAAACCTACGATTTAGAGGTGTGGCTGCCCGGTCAACAGAAGTACCGCGAAATTTCATCGTGCTCGAACTTCGGCGACTACCAAGCCCGCCGAATGATGGCTCGCTGGCGCAACCCTGAAACGGGTAAGCCTGAGTTGTTGCACACCCTGAACGGCTCTGGCTTGGCGGTTGGTCGCACTCTAGTGGCGATCTTAGAAAACTACCAGCAAGCCGATGGCAGCGTGGTGATTCCCGAGGCACTGCGCAATTACATGGGCGGCGCTGAAACGCTATAGCCTATGCAGCTCACACCTATTTTTGCACGCCTCTCCCAGCAGCCTGTACTGTTGGTGGGGGCAGGTTTAGTGGCGCGCCGTAAGGCAGCTGCCTTAGCCAGAGGTGGAGTTCGTCTCGTCGTAGTAGCCCCCGACGTTAGCCCCGACATCGAGGATATCGTCGCCGCCTCGGGTGGCGAGATTCACCGCGAGCCTTATCGTGAAGCCTTTATCGACGGCGTACAGTGGGTGGTAGCTGCTACCGATAGTTCAGAGGTGAATCGGCAGGTATACCAGCACGCGACGGCGCGTGGTATCCAAATCAATGTCGTCGATCGCCCCGACCTGTGTAGTTTTACCCTCCCTTCGGTGGTGCACCGCGACCCACTGATCATTGCCATTGGCAGTGGCGGTGCTTCGCCAGTATTGACGCGCATGATCCGCAGTCGCATCGAATCGGCCATTCCCGCAAGTTTTGGTGATCTGGCGGGCTTGATGGCGAAATTTCGGGGGCAGGTTAAGCAACGCTTGGCCAATCTTAATTTGCGCCGTCGGCTGTGGCAAAACGTCGTGGATGGTCCGGTCGCCGAGGCCGTATTTAGCGGCAACCCCGACCTTGCAGAGCGACTCTTGCGCGAGTCTATTAACGCGGCAGAGCAGCAAACCACCTTGCCGGGTGAAGTGTTTTTGGTGGGGGCGGGTCCGGGCGATCCAGATCTACTGACTGTGAAGGCGTTGCGCTGTATGCAGTTGGCCGATGTGGTACTGTACGACAACCTTGTGTCGCCAGCCATTCTCGATATGACCCGCGCCGATGCTGAGCGTATCTATGTCGGCAAGCGAGCCAGTAATCACGCCATGCCGCAGCAGGAAATCAGCCAGCGCTTGGTGGCGTTGGCGCAACAGGGTAAGCGCGTGTTGCGTTTAAAAGGTGGCGATCCGTTTATCTTTGGTCGCGGCGGTGAAGAAATTGAGCTTTTGGCGCAGCACCGCGTGCCGTTTCAAGTGGTGCCAGGCATTACTGCCGCGGCGGGTTGCGGTGCCTATGCCGGCATCCCTCTGACCCACCGCGATTGTGCTCAGTCGGTGCGCTTTATCACTGGCCATCTGGCGCGAGATAACAGCGAATTGCCATGGCGTGAATTAGTGATGCCGCAGCAGACGGTGGTGTTTTACATGGGCTTGATCGGCTTGCCCATCATTGTTGAGCGGCTGCTTGAACACGGGCTTCCCGCGTCGCATCCCATTGCCTTGGTGGAAAAGGGCACCCTGCCAGAGCAGCGTGTTGTATGCGGCACACTGGCTGACATCGTGCACAAGGTACAGACCCGCGGCATCGGTGGCCCCACTTTGATCATCATGGGCGAAGTGGTCGCGCTTCGTGACAAATTGAAGTGGTTTGACGTCGATTCGTAGCTTTTCACCCCGTAGTCTATGCTTATAGCAACGCGGAGGAAAAGCTATGACTCAGTTAAACCCGCCGGTGTTGCCACCGAATAAAACATCTCCCGCCGAGCGACCGCTTAAGCCGTATCGCTCGCGCCGCATTCAACCCGCTTCCGAACACTCGGATCAGCCGCCGCAGCGAGAACAGCAACAACGGCGCAATGACGAAGACAATGACGATGGATTTCAGCACATCGATGTCGAGGTGTGACCTGCGTTTTTGCTGAGACATCGGCGTGTTTTTGCTACACTGCGGTTTTGCTTTTCAGGATGCCACCGCGATGACCTACCGCCTCACTGCGCTGCTGTTGTTACTGCTACCGAGTTTTGCCCAAGCAGCCTTTATCGACAACTTTAAAGACGAGAATGGCGAAACGATCTGGCAGTACGTCGCCAACTTTACTGGGGGGGTGTTGATCATTTTGCTGGTGATCGCTTGTATCGTGCTAATAGTGGTTCAGCGCCGCGTCCGCAAGTCCAACGCCAAGTTGCACGAAATGCATGAAGTCCTAGAAGAGCGCGTTCGCGAACGCACTCGCGACCTACAAGCCACCACCGATCAACTGCTGTTTTCGGAAGGTTACATTCGAGATGTTCTCGAGTCTATGCCGCTGTCTTTGATCGGTTTAGACAAGCACATGAAGGTGACCCGCTGGAATGATCACGCCGCCAAGTTGACGGATGTGGCGAGAGATGAAGCCCTGGGACGAGATCTGTGGGACGTTTATCCCACCATCAGCCTCAACAAACGACAGCTGGAAGGGGTGATTAGTCATCGTAATACTATCGATATTAAGCACAGCCAGCGCGGCCGCTTTTACTATGACATTACGGTATATCCACTGAGCGATGCGAACAATGGCGGCATTGTGATTTTGATCCACGATGTGACCGAGCGGATTATTGCGGAAAATATGTTGGTGCAGCGCGATCGTATGTCGACCATGGGTGAGTTTGCCGCCACCATGGCGCGCGATATTGATCAACCCTTGCAAGTACTGGCGGAAGACATCAAGGGCGTTGCTAGTAAGATTGAAGGCCAGGGCACGCAAGTTGAGCAACTACGCCACGCCGTAGGTCGTGTAGAACAAGCGCGGGCGGTGATCTCTAATCTGTTGAGTTTCGCTGCCAAAGGCGAGAGCGACATGCAGGCGTTGGACGTGCGCGAACTGATGGATCACAGTATTGAGCTGGGCGCCGAGTTATTGGAAGAACCACGCGGCTTAAGTTTCAAGCAGATTAGTATTGTGCGCAATTACGAAGAACCGCTGCCGAAATTAGTCTGTGCGGGTACCGAATTACAACAGGCCATCTTGGGTATCTTCCGCCACAGTCTGCGTGCCATGGAAAGCAATGGTAAAGAGCGCCCGTCGGAAATTCAAATCGAGATCATGGAGTGCTACGAAGCGATCTGGATGCGTATCCATCACAACGGCCGCGGGCTTACTGGTGACCAACAACAGCAGATTTTCGAGCCCTTCTTCCTCAACGATCAGAGTGAGGATAGCTGTTGTATCCCGCTTTCATTCAGCCACTACATCATCAGCGAACGGCACAAAGGCCAAATCGCGGTGACGTCGGATGTACAACTCGGCACCACCTTTCATATACAAATTCCCCTCGGAATGGGCACCGTAAACCCTTAGTCACACAATTTTTAAAAATACTGTTTGTTTGTACAGTGTTTTGTGTTTAGAATGTTGGCTATTGTAATCACAAGCCCACAATAAATGTCGGAGAAGATCATGGATTCTAATAAGCAACAAGCGCTTAAGGCAGCACTGACTCAAATTGAACGCCACTTTGGTAAAGGCACCGTAATGCGTATGGGCGACCGTGAGCAGGTGGCTATTCCGGCTGTTTCGACGGGTTCGTTGGGTTTGGATATCGCGTTGGGTGTAGGCGGTTTACCCCGCGGTCGTATTGTTGAGATCTACGGTCCTGAATCGTCGGGTAAAACCACCTTGACGCTACAAGCGATTGCCGAATGCCAGAAGACCGGCGGTACCGCCGCATTTATCGA
The DNA here is from genome assembly GCA_024639455.1 of Cellvibrionales bacterium. GTDB lineage: Bacteria > Pseudomonadota > Gammaproteobacteria > Pseudomonadales > JAHEIH01 > JAHEIH01. The sequence goes on along the minus strand of JAHEIH010000005.1, from coordinate 277,969 downwards.
CGCCGAGCACGCGCTTGATCCGATTTACGCAGAAAAGCTGGGCGTAAACGTCGATGACCTTATCGTATCTCAGCCAGACACCGGTGAGCAGGCCCTAGAAGTGGCCGATATGCTGGTGCGCTCGGGTGCGATCGATATCATCGTTATCGACTCGGTGGCGGCATTGACCCCCAAAGCCGAGATCGATGGCGAGATGGGCGATCACCACGTAGGTCTGCAGGCGCGTTTGATGTCTCAGGCGCTGCGTAAAATTACCGGTAACATCAAAAATAGCGGCTGTTTGGCGATCTTTATTAACCAGATCCGCATGAAAATCGGCGTAATGTTCGGCAACCCTGAGACTACCACTGGTGGTAATGCGTTGAAATTCTATTCATCGGTGCGTTTGGATATCCGTCGCATTGGTTCAGTGAAGGATGGCGAAGAAATCATCGGCAATGAGACCCGCGTTAAAGTGGTGAAAAACAAAGTGGCGCCCCCGTTCAAACAAGCCGAGTTCCAAATTTTGTACGGCAAGGGCATCTACCGCTTGGGTGAGGTTATCGATCTGGGCGTGAAAGAAGGCTTGGTAGATAAGGCCGGTGCTTGGTATAGCTATAAAGGCGATAAAATCGGTCAGGGTAAAGCCAATGCTGCGCGCTACTTAAATGAACACCCCGACATTGCCAAAGAGATCGAGGATCAAATTCGCGCGCGTTTATTAGTGACCAGCAAGCCCAAGTTGGTTGAAACGCCTGAAGCTGACGCGGATGTCGCTGGATAATATCGATACCACGCCGCGCGACGTTCGTCTCGCGGCGATGGATCTTCTTGCGCGTCGGGAGCATACCCGGCGCGAACTGAGCGATAAATTACTACGTCGCTTTCCCTTTCCCGACATCGTTGAACAGCAGTTGGTCCGCCTTGAAGAAGAGGGGCTGCAATCCGATGAGCGTTTCGTAGAATCCTTTGTAAACTATCGCTCAAACAGTGGTAAAGGGCCGTTGCGTATTATGCAGGAACTCAAACAAAAAGGCGTAAGCCAAATGCTGATTGAGGCCTATGTCGATCCGTCGGATACCTACTGGCGAGAGCAAGCTGAACGGGTAATGACTAAGAAGTTTGGTCCAGACAAAGCAGCCAGCCCAGCCGAAAAAGCTAAGCGGGCGAGATTTTTACAATATCGGGGGTTTACGTCGGAACAGGTGTTCCGACTGATCTAGCGGTGTTTAGAAGCGGGGTTGTTGATTGTTGAGATAAAGTGCTCGCGTTTCATCAATTCAGCTTCGATTGCTGACTTTAGGTTGGCCGCTTCGGCTTTTTGGTACATATCTAACAGCTTGCGGCTGCACAGTTCATTAAGTTCTAAATTTTCCATTTTTTTCCATCCTATCCATTTCTAGTAGGTGCTCAGAGTGTTGCCTACAAATATGACATTGTTATTACGAATTAATAATAGAAGTGTTTTTTAAATAATCAAATGTATTAAAAACCATTCAGCTGATATTCAGTCGAATTATCCTATTGTGACGTCACGATAACCCAACCACTCGAGGTGATTTATGACATCAACATGGATAAAAGTGATATCGGCAGGCGTTTTGTTGAGTGCGAGTGCTTACGTGCTGACGGCATCGGCCATGCACCATGGCAACGAAGGCATGCACAATCGCGGTGAGCATATGGTCAAAGTGCTTGAGCTAAATGAAGAGCAGCGTGGGCTGTTTGATGCGATGCGGCAAGCGCATCATCCAAAACAGGATCGCAAAGCGCAACGCGATGTGTACAAGGAACTGATTGCCGTGGCTCAGCAAGACAGTTTTGATAGCGAGAAAGCACAACGTATTGTGGCGGACATTGGTCGTGAAGCCGGTGAAAAAGCCTATCGTCACGCCGAGGCCTATCATGTTTTTTACAGTAGTTTGAACGAGGAACAACGCGTTAAATTCACCGCCATGCATGAGTCTCGCGCTGAGCGCTGGAAAGAAAAAATGGAGCGTCGTAAAGAGGATCGCCAGTCAGAGCATGAACGCGAGCACTCGGGCAAGCATCATCTAGACAAGCAAGATTAAGCGTTAACGCCCGGGCGCGATTTGCAGTGGCCGTAATAGGCCCAGAGTAGTCGGGCGGCTACAGCGCGCCATGGCTGCCATTGTGCAGCGATGGTGCGCATCTCTTTTAAGGTTGGGCGATCATCCAAGCCGAATAACATCTTGGTGCCTTCCTGCAGGGCCAGATCGTTGTGGGCAAACACATCGGCATGGCCAAGCGAAAACATGGCGTAAATTTCTGCCGTCCAAACGCCAACACCTTTTACCTGAGTTAGTGTATCAATGACGTCTTGGCTGCCCATTTGGCGTAGCGCTGGAAAATCAATATTGGCGGCGGCCAAAGAGCGGGCGTAACTAATTTTTTGTTTTGATAAGCCCAACTGTCTGAGGTCTTCATCGTTGGCTGCGTGAATGGTCGCTGGGGTGGTGGCTCCGGCGTCCACTACCCGTTGCCAAATTGTGCGTGCAGCGGCGACACTCAGTTGTTGGCTGACGATAGCCGACAACAGTCGTTCAAAGCCATCGTCTTGGCGACGCAGGTCTAACGGGGAGCAAAGATCCCGCGCCATAGTGAAGGTTGATTCAATATGGCACAGGTGGTCGAGACCCTCGTTGAGGTCATCGTGGTTTTCGATAAGACGAGGGCGGGCCTCCATTACAGTTTGTAGTGGGTATAGTGACTGGGAACCTTATCGGCGCTACCTGATTGACTGATCACGGCAGCGCTGCGTCTCTCGGGTGTAAAGTAGGTCTTGGCGACACGGCGCAAATCCTCTATGCCAACGCTGACAATACGTTGGCGGAAACGTCGACGTTGCTCATCAGAGCGGTTGAACAATAGGTTTTGGAAAGCCTGCTTGGCCTCGCCGGCGGGAGAGCCCGGTTTGTCCATGCTGCCAATAACGCCAAGTACGGCCTCTTCTAGGGCCTGGGCGCTGTGATCACTGTTATGTAACCAATCGAGCGACTTGTCGAAGTCTTCCAGCGTGCCCTCGATGCGTGGGTCGCGGTAACTAAAGAATCGGAACGTGGCAATACTTGAATCCTGGCTGGCACCTCCACCGTAGGCACCACCTTGCTCACGGATAGCACGATGCAGGTATCCGTTGCGCAGGAAGGGCCCCAATACACTCAATGCGGCTGCATCGGGGTGGTCAACAGGAACTGTTTCATACGCCACGGCGCAGAAATTGACCTGGGTGTTGGTCATCCACAGTTGATTGTGGGGTTGGTGGTCTGTCGACAGACTCAATGCCGTATCAAGGCTGCCGTCAGGGCTGTTGGCTTGCCATTGAGTATTGACAGCATCGAGACAGGTACTGCGGTGCTCGGCCTCGCACACTAACAATATGCGGCGCGATTGGGCGATGACTTTGTTATGGATCTGCTGCAGTTGCTTGGCAAAGGCGCGCAATTCGCTCTCATCGTCGAGACGTTTATCGAGCGCTTTAACAAACTGAATACCAGGGAGGCCGCTAACGCGGTTACTGGCTTCGGCGGCTGGGCTAAAAGCGGCTGAAGCTGCCATCATGGCCAATATGTGACCGTTGCCAGTGACGCTTTGCTCCTTGCGGGCGCGTGTTTGCGCGACCAGTTCTCTAATGCGCGAAAGTTCATCGAATCTTACTTCGTGAAGGGTCGCGTGCATCAATTCATTCATCGCACGATGATTGCGTTGTAGGGCCTTCGATGACATGACAAAGTAAGATGAAATCGCGTTGACGTCGTCCACTGCCCCCCTCACGCTGCTGAAGGCATTTAAGCCACCGCAGACAGCAGATTGCCACGCTTGGGTGGCGCGGTAGTCTTTGTCGCCAACACCGAGTTCGGTCAGCGCTTGGGTATAGAAAGGTAGGATAGCCAATTCGTCATCGTTCAGCGCGGGAAGCGGGACGACTATTTGCTGGTAACACAGGCCGTTAGTGCCGGCGTCGTAAACATGGATGGGCATAACATCGCTACCGACAACATCGCCATTGACGATGCGGATGTCTGCCGGGATATCCTCCAGGGTGACCTTGGGCAGAATACTGTCGTCATCGACGCTTTCCTGGCGCGCTTTTAAGGCGTGGCTCTTATCGACAATAGCGGTTTTGTCGGCCTCGCTCAACTCGCCTTTCATCGCAGCTAAACGCTCGGCTTCTGCGTGTTCTTTGGCGCTGGCAAGTTCGGTGTCAGGTACTAGCGTGAGGCGTACACGGTGGTTGTTGTCGAGCAACAGGCGACGCGCTAGTGACTTGATGTAGTCTGGGTCTTTGATGTCTTCGCGCAATTTGGCGAGGGTGTCTTCGATATCCAGTACCGCCATAATGTCGCCATCGTGGGTGGCTGCGGTTAGCGTCTGCAGCATGATTTGCAGTCCATAAGGGTAGCCGTCGCCACCGATTTCACGCTGATGAAGCTCCAGTTGATGAAGTACAGCTTCAACGTGCTCCTGAGGCACGCCATGCTGCGCCACATCTTGTAGCACTTGCAGAACCATCGACTCAATAGCGTCGCTGTCTTCTGCCTTGCAGCCTTCTAAGCCGCACACGAAAATGAGTTCTCGATTGGAATCTTCAAGGCCGCAAAGCGGCGAGGGCGCGTTACCCAGTTTGCTGCTCTCTAGGGCGTGTTGTAGCGGTGACCCTGAATTGTCCAACAGGACGCTCGACAATAAATTGGCGGTGAAAAGATCTTCCAATTCAGCGCTCTTGCCCAGCAGCCAGCCCAGAACTACGTGGCTTTTGTTAGCTAGGTCGCCCTCTTCACCTTGTTCGACCGCGTAGGGGTGAACGACGTGTTTGGGGGCGGTTAAACGCGGCTCGTCGTTGACTGAGAAGCGCGTGCTTTGTTCAGGAAAGCGATGTAATACTTGAGCTTCAAACTTGCTATGATGTTCTGCCGCCGCGATATTGCCAAATGTCATGAAAATGGCGTTGCTGGGGTGGTAGTGACCGCGGTAGAAATCCAGTAACTGCTCATAACTCAGGTTGGGGATGTCGGCTGGCTCGCCACCGCTGTTGTAATGGTAGGTGGTCTCGCTAAACAACTCTTCGCACAGGGTGTGCCATAGAATTGAGCTCACCGAACTCATGGCGCCTTTCATCTCGTTAAAGACGACGCCCTTGAATACCAAATCGCTGTCTGGGTTATCCGTGTCAGAAAACTCGACACGGTGGCCTTCCTGGGCAAAATCCAGCTCGTGTAGACGCGAGAAAAATACCGAGTCTAGGTAGACATCAAGCAGGTTGTTGAAGTCTTTGCGGTTTTGGCTGGCAAAGGGGTAGGCCGTCCAGTCGCTACTGGTAAAGGCGTTCATGAAGGTGTTGAGCGAACGCCGAATCATCATGAAGAAAGGATCGCGCACGGGGTATTTTTCGCTGCCACACAACACGGTGTGCTCGAGGATATGGGCTACGCCAGTGGAGTCTTTTGGCAGGGTGCGCAGCGCCACCAAAAATACGTTTTCATCGCTGTCGCTAGCAAAGTGATAGTGGTCAGCACCGGTGGTCCGATGGCGATAGTGCTCGACGGTAATAGCTAGATTGTCGACAGTACTCTGGCGTACCAGTTCGAATTGGGTGTTAACGCTGCAGTTCATTAAGGTTTTTCCTTGTGTCTAAGTCAGCATTGTAGCAAGGCCGCCGGTCATTCTCTATACCAGTCATGGGGTCGAAAAGCTAAGATTAAAAGGCCTTGGGCGAAAATTGATCAAGCGGAAGTCGATAGGCGTATTGCCACCATTTTCCTGTGACGTAAACCGCCTCTTCAGAGGGGATGTAAACAATGCCGTTGAGGACTTCACCGCCCATCGCGCGCTCGTTGCGGCTTATCTCGGTTAAGTCCAGCCAGGCGTTGACCTGGCCAGTTAATGGGTCAATGATGGCGATGCGATCACTTTGCCAGACATTGGCCCAGATATGTGCGCCTACCCATTCGAGTTCGTTGAGGTTGGCTACGCGCTGATTGCCCTCTTTGACAACGATACGGTTAATCTCTGTTAAATCATCGGGCTTTAGCCAGCGCAGCACGCTACTACCATCACTGATGATTAAGGTTCCGTTATTGGTATTAGCTAGCCCCCAGGCTTCCCCTGCAAATTGTTCGGTGCGCATGTCGCGAAGATCGTGCTTATTGAAGCGCGCCACGAGTTGATTTTTCCACGTTAATAAAATCAATGAATCGTTTGCAGCGGCAATGCCCTCTGCGAACCATTGGTGGGGTAGTGGTGTTTCAGAATTGACGCTCCAGTTGCTGGACAGCAACTGGAAAAATTTTGATTGGCCATACTGCCCGCAGCTCAGCCAAATAACCTCTTGGTCTAGGCTCAAGCCCTGTGTGTAACAATTTGACGGAAGTGGGCGTTTAAGGTCGTATGTCGGTGTAATTTCAGTAGTGGCCTGAGTCACCACCGGCATATATAAGGTAAGGGTGAATAAAACCCAACCGAAAGAATGACGTTTTAAGCGTTGTCTCATCGTCGATGATCACGGATAAATTGCTCAGCATCATGCAACGCTTTAATAACGCTTTGGCGCATTTCTTCAGATTCCTCAAGCGTCTTAAAATAGGCTAAATCGACGTCGTGTCGGTAGTATTTAGGTGGCAGATGGTTCAAGGCGACACAGGCGATATCGGCAAGAGTGTCGGCATCGAGGTCATCGCTGGTGTGATCGCCTAGCATCTCTACCACGAGTGTTTCGTAATAGTTGCGAACAGGGTTTGTGTCAAAATCACTGCTGTGGTTGCGAACGTACATGGCTTATCTCCTTATCAGGCATGCTAAAAAAATACGTCAGCAATTGGAAGGGGTCAAAGTTTCTGCGATTTATTTTTAATGATGGCGCGCAGTAGGAAGCGATTTGGGTTGAGCGCCAGTTGTTGACTAAGTGGTAGTGGCGAGGCTTCGCCACAAATTTGGCTAGCCAAATGCTCGGCGCACAGTGGCGCGTAGGTGAGGCCTTTGGCGCCTAGTCCGAGTAGGCAGAAAAGCCCGTCGTGGTAGCTGTCGCAATGCTTTACCTCTCGCGTGGCATCCTTCCCAAGTACGGCGAAGTTTTCGCCAAAGCGCGTTGGGTCGACCACGCCACCCACCAGTGGTAGGTAGTCCGGGCTGGTGCCGCGAAAAGCCGCACGGCCATCCAGGTTGTCGTCACTGGGTAGCTCTGTTGCAAGTTCGGGAATTGCCTGTGCCAAGTTGTCTAGGTTGTCGCGGTGGTCTTGTTGACGCAATGTCAGATCATTAAGCCCAAGGTTAAAGCTCGCACCAATACAGTGTTGGCCAGCCATCGCGGGGGCGATATAGCCCTTGTCGCACAATGCCATCGCCAATGTTGCTAACGCCTCAGTGCTCTTAATGTGACTGACCTGCCCGCGGATGGGTTTGATGGGGAGGTAATCGACCATGCCCTCCAGCTGACTGCCGGTGGCTATGACCACCGCGTCAAATGCCTGTCCGGCGATCATCCAGCCCTTGTCGATTTTGATCGGTTGAAGCTCTGTGCAGTTGACGTGAAGCTGAATATTGGGATGGGCGAAGGCTGCCTGGCAAAAAGCCCTGGGGTGCAGCCAACCGCCGGCGTGCACTAGCATGGCGGGCTTGCTGAGAGGGGCACCTACCTGTTTACTGGCGTCTTCAGGGGTGTGGAAAGAGACAAATGTCGGGCTGGCGGTAAAGGTCTGCTGCAAGGCGTGGCTGTCGCCATCTAACAGATGCGCCACGCCGCACATGTCCCCATCGCGACCTGCCACTAAGGCTCCGTCCTTAAACCAGGGTAGGTAGTAGTGATGGGCGAAGTGCAGTGCACTGGTGACAAAGCGGGCCGAGAGTTCGTCGCGGTGTGATAGTTTGGCGTAGATCACGCCCTGCTTATTACCGGAGCCGTTTTGTGCGATATCACTCGCTTTTTCAAACACGTTCACTGCTAGGCCGCGCTTGGCTAGGGCGTGAGCTAGGGTGGCCGCGGCAATGCCGGCCCCCACAATGGCCACCTTGTTGGCAGGCGGATGTTGGGCAGGTAGATACCACGGGGCGTTGTGGCCCTTTGCTGTTGCTGTCTGAGGCAAGGCGTTAGACGCTTCCAAGTAGCCGCACAGCATGTCGCGTTTGCGCCCAAAGCCAGGCACTTTATTCACGTTAAAACCGGCCTCGGCGAGACCGCGTTTAACGATGCCAGCAGAGGTGAAAGTCGCGTAGCTAGTGCTTGCGCCACTCAACTCTGCCATGGCGTGAAAAAGTGTCGGCTGCCACATGGCGGGATTCTTACTGGGGGCGAATCCGTCTAAAAACCACGCGTCGACCACAGTCTGGGACTGCCTGTGATGTGAGTGAAGGCTGGCGTGCAGTTCATCCAGTGCCTCACTGACATCCTGCAGGGCGAGCCATAATTCAACATTGTGTCCGACAGGGCAAATTTGGCGCCCAGGAAAAAGCGGCGGGTAGACTGATAACCACTGTTCAGCCATATCTTTCATGCTAGGCCAATGCTGGTAAGCCCGGCGTAGGTCGATCAAGGTCAGTGGGTGTTTTTCAATCGAAATATAGCGCAATCGGGCCTGCACCGGCGCGCAGCGCCGCCATAAATCCAAGGTCAGAGAAAAGTTGAGACCCGTACCAAAGCCGGTTTCCACAATGGTAAAGAGGCTCCGGGGGGTATTTTCCAACGCGGCAAATCGTTCGGCGAGATAGTTGTGTTTAAGAAAAACGTATTCGCTCTCGCGTAGACCGTCGTCGACCGAAAAGTAAACGTCGCCGTAATCAATCGACATCGGTGCGGCGTTATCGCTCCACAGCAATTTGGCGGTCTCTAATTGGCTCATAGTGTTCGACAGCAAAAAAATACCATTATACCTCAGTGCCAATAGCTTGTGATTTTCATCAGCCAGGCATGGACATTTTTTTCGCGCTCGGTAGACTTGCTGATTCAAGATTATTTCGAGGTAAACATGGCCAACGTCGACAACAGCACCCTAGATACTAAGCATCTATTAACAGCGATGATCAATTTGCTGCACCGCACCATTGTGGATGCCAACCGTACCCAGGCTAAAAAAATCTACGCCAGTTTGGTCGATAAGCGTGTCGTGGGTCTTGTTCGTCTCAAGTTAGAAAGCGGCAACACCCTCGACACAGAAGTGTTTCTCAACGCCGAAGAGTTTGTCGGCGAGTTGAAATTTGGTGTATTCCGCAATGCTCTGAGCGCCTGGATGGCCAATGCGATTGACGTCTGCAAGCGCGATGAAGATTTACCCATGATGTACGACGAAACACAGACTGAAACCCTGTTCAATATTCCCGGTGCCGTGGTCTCAGATGGCCAACTTAACGTGATGTTCATGAGCATGTTTCAGCCAGCGCCAGGTCGCCTGCGCATGAATTTAATGTTTGTTGACCCCAGTCAGTTCAAACGTACCGATGCCGTTGAAGAGGCCGATGAGTAAACGTCTATATTGCCTCGTCAATGAAACCCTCCCGATCAAAGCAAGCGCGGCGCCCCAACCCAAGCGATGAATTTAGCCAACCCGCGTGGCACGAGGCGTTGGCGTCGCTCTATGGCGCGGACCGCATCCACGCGCTTAGGCTGGTGTCCACTATCCGGCGCCGTCGCGACAAAAAACAACCGGTCGATGTTGCCTTGCAACAACTGGCAGATTTGCAGGACGCTTCTAAAGCACGCCTAGCGCAGCGCCGTGCTGCAGTACCCGATATTCGCTATCCCGATTTGCCTGTGGCCGAGCGGCGAGACGATATCGTCGCGACCATTGCCAAGCATCAAGTCGTGGTTGTGGCGGGTGATACCGGCTCTGGAAAAACTACCCAATTACCCAAAATGTGCCTCGAGGCCGGGCGCGGTATCCACGGTACCATTGCGCACACCCAGCCCCGCCGCTTGGCGGCCAGTTCGGTTGCCAGCCGGCTAGCTGAGGAATTGGGATGCGCATTGGGCGAGCAGGTGGGCTACCAAGTTCGATTCAGTGATCAGTCCAGCGAAAACAGCCTCATCAAGTTGATGACCGACGGTATTTTGCTGGCGCAGACCCAGCACGACCGCGATTTACTCCAGTACGACACCATCATTATCGACGAGGCCCACGAGCGTAGCCTTAACATCGACTTCTTGCTGGGTTACCTCAAGCAATTGTTGCAGCGGCGTCCAGATCTCAAGTTGATTATTACCTCGGCCACTATCGATGTGGCACGCTTTGCCAAGCATTTTGGTGACGCTCCCGTTATCGAAGTGTCGGGTAGGACGTATCCGGTCGATGTATGGTATCGCCCGCCCCAGGCGGAGGACGAAACACCCCAGCAGGTACTGCGCTGTCTGGATGAGTTTGCCGCTTGGGAAAAACAGCACACGTCTTATTCCAATGGCGACGTACTGGTGTTTTTGAGTGGTGAACGCGACATTCGCGAAACGGCGCTGGCGCTGCGTAAAGCCCAGCTTCGAGACACTGAGATCCTGCCGCTCTACGCCCGCTTGAGCCACGCCGAGCAACAACGCGTGTTCAACCGCAGCGGTCGTGGTCGTCGTGTGGTGCTGGCGACCAACGTGGCTGAGACTTCACTTACGGTGCCGGGTATCCGCTATGTCATAGATACCGGGACAGCTCGCATTTCGCGCTATAGCGTGCGCACAAAGGTGCAACGCTTGCCCGTTGAGGCTATTTCTCAGGCCAGTGCCAACCAGCGCAAAGGCCGTTGCGGTCGGCTCGGTCCAGGTATCTGTATCCGGCTCTATGAAGAGACCGATTTCGAGGGGCGTCCTGAGTATACTGACCCGGAGATCCTGCGCACTAACTTGGCGTCAGTGATCTTGCAAATGCTGTCGCTGCGTTTGGGTGAAGTCGCGCGTTTCCCCTTCGTTGAGCCGCCGGACTCGCGCCAAATCGGCGATGGTTTCAAGTTGCTCGAGGAGCTGGGCGCGGTTGATAAACAGCGACAGTTAACCGATGTCGGGCGTCAGTTGGCACAACTACCGGTCGACCCCCGCTTGGCTCGCATGGTGCTTGCGGGTATTCAGCACGGTGCGCTGCGAGAAGTGACCATTATCGCTAGCGCACTGAGTATACAAGATCCGCGTGAGCGACCCGCTGAAAAGCAGCAGGCGGCAGATCAGCTGCACCGCCGTTTTGTTGATCTCGACTCCGACTTTGTCAGCTACTTGAAATTGTGGGATTACGCCGAGGAACAGCGTCAAGCACTGACCCAAAACCAGTGGCGCAAAACCTGTCAGAAAGAGTTTTTGTCCTTCATGCGCCTGCGTGAATGGCGTGATATCCATATGCAGTTACGCTTGGCCCTTAAGGGGCTGGCCGCGTCAGAAAACAAATCACCCGCGAGTGCTGAAGCGATCACCCGTGCACTGTTGCCGGGACTGTTGAGTCACGTGGGTATGCAGGGCGAAGGCAAGGTCTTTAACGGCGCGCGCAACCGCAAGTTCCGTATTTTTCCTGGTTCTTTCTTGGCGAAAAAACCGCCCAAATGGGTGATTGCCGCCGAATTGGTGGAGACTTCGCAACTGTTTGCCCGTGTGGTCGCTAAGGTTGAACCAGAGTGGGTCATTGAGGCGGCCGGTGACTTGATTCAAAAGCACTATTTTGAACCGCACTGGTCACGCCAGCGCGGCCAGGTGGTGGCCTATATGCGCAGCAGTCTGTTCGGTTTAGTGCTGCAGGAGCGACAGCGGGTCAACTACGGCCCCATCGATCCGGTGTTGTCGAATGATATATTGGTTCGCTCTTGTCTGGCCGAGGGCAATTACAAGGGTATTGGTGGTTTTTTCAAGCACAACATGGGCTTGTTGGCCGAACTAGAAGACATGGAATCCAAGTCGCGGCGCCGCGATTTGGTGCCTGACCAGGAGTCGCTGTACCGTTTCTATCGCGTCCGTGTCCCTGATCACGTGGTCAATTTGAAAGCCTTTGAGCACTGGCGCAAGCAGGCCGAACAAGACAATCCAACATTACTCTATGCCAGCTTGTCCGACGTGGCGATGCGCAGCATCGACGGTGATATGGATGCCCAGTTTCCCGACCACCTGCAGTGGCGCGGTATTCGCTTTAGCCTGCGCTATCGCTTTGATCCGGGTCACGCTGAGGACGGTGTTACCGTGTTGCTACCCGTGGCGCTGCTGAATCAAGTGCCGGCCAACCTGTTTGAATGGTTGGTGCCGGGCATGCTGCGCGATAAATGTGTTGAGTTGGTCAAGGCCTTGCCCAAGACGGTGCGCAAGCAGTTCGTGCCTGTGCCCGATACGGTGGATAAGGCCATGCTGGAGTTGAAACGCGACGATGTGCCGCTGCTTCCAGCGCTGGCGCACGCCATGAAACGGGTGTCGGGAATGACTATCAAAGACAGCGACTGGCAGGCTGACGCGCTCGATAATTTTTACCGCTGCCACTTTGTGATACTCGATAGCGATGGCCAAAGTATTGATAGCGGCAACGATTTAGCGGTGCTTATTGATCGCTATGCCTCCCTTGCTGAGCAGGCCTTGGGTGAGGAGGGCGGTGATGAGTACGGCCGGACCGGCATAACCCAATGGGATTTTGGTCAATTGCCAGCCAGCCACAGTTTTATGCGCTCCGGTATCGAGTTGCGCGGTTTTCCAGCCTTGGTGGATCAGGGTGAAAGCGTCGATTTGGTGCTATTTGAAAACAGTGATCGCGCATTACGCGCCAGTCGCGAGGGCGTCATCCGCCTGCTGATGTTAGCGCTGCCAGACAAGGTGCGCTACCTGCGCAAGGAGCTGTTGAGCGGTAACAAGTGGACGCTGTTTTGTGCGGCGCTCAAGGTCAAGCACGAGCAGCTGCTGATGGACTTGGTGTACGCGGCGTTTGACAGTGTATTTTTGCCAACAGAAGATCTACCGCGTAGCGAAAAGGCCTTTGCTGAATGTATCGAACAGCGCGCGGCACAACTGATCAGCGTGGCGCAGGACTACCAAACCCAGTTGGCCAATATTGCACCGCTGTATCAACACATTCTAAGCAGTCTTAAGGGTAAGGTGTCGCCTGCCTTTCTGTATGCCTTTGGCGACATAAAAAGTCAGTTAGAGCACCTGTTTGAACCCGGTTTCTTGCGTCACACCTCCTATCCACAGTTGCGCCATTATCCGCGTTACCTAAAGGCCATTCTGGCTAGGCAGGATAAACTGGCCGGTGGTTTTCAGCGCGACAAGATCCAAATGGCCGATTACGCCGATCACTGGGCGACCATTCAAACGGTATTGGCAGGTGATCACAAGGTGTCCCGTTGGAACAGTGAATTTATTAAATACCGTTGGATGTTGGAGGAGCTGCGAGTGTCGATTTTTGCTCAGCAACTCGGTACTGACCACCCGGTATCGCTTAAGCGAATGGCAGCTCAACGCGACGTGATAAATAAGGTTTGAATAAGGGATATTCTGCCAAGTCTGTCCTATATTCAACAAACATACTAAATGTGACCTATCTATTCTGTACCAAAGGGTGCAGGTGATTTAAAATCGTACGAATTCTGCAATAGCCAAGAGAGACGTTTTTTGTTTAACAAAGCCCTAATCATTTGCTTCGTAAGTGTTGTGTTTGCAATGCCATTGCATGCGCAGGATGCCGCGTGGGATGAGGCCTTGCTAGAGAATGATGTCGATCCTTGGGAAGGGTTTAATCGCAAGGTTTTTGCCTTCAATGATTGGTTTGATGGGTATATTTTTCGGCCCGCCGCCAAAGTCTACGACACGTTTACCCCGCAATTTGTGAAGTCGGGGGTCGGTAACTTCTTCAACAATATTGGTGAAATTCCCACCATTGGCAACGATTTGCTGCAAGGTAAGGTAGCTCACGCAGCGAGTGCGACCGGTCGATTTTTTATTAATACCACGCTGGGACTGGCTGGTACCGTCGATGTGGCGACCGAGTTTGGCCTTGAAGAGCACGACGAAGATTTTGGTCAGACCCTTGCGGTTTGGGGCGCCCCGGCGGGTCCTTACGTGGTGCTGCCTTTTTTAGGGCCCTCCACCGTGCGTGATACTGGCGCCATGGTGGGTGATTGGGGTACCGATGTGATGAGTCATGTTGACCATATCGAGACGCGCAATACCTTACGCACTTTAGAAATTCTTGATTTACGCGCCAGCTTTCTTACCGCTGATGAATTGATGATGGGCGATCGCTACATTTTCATGCGCGATGCATATTTACAATCTCGCGACTACGACATTGCCGACGGCGAAGTGGTAGTCGATGAGTTTGGTTTCGACGACTTTTAGCTCACGGGGTTATGGCAGTCATGGATGATGATCAAATTACCCAGCATGAAATTAATATTTTGATCATTGACGATGATGCCCTTGTTAGACAGAGCGTCGCTGACTACCTTTCCGACAGTGGTTATGAAGTCCATGTTGCCAGCGACGGCCGCAGCGGCCTTAACCTGTTTGACAAAATCTCACCCGATTTGATTATTTGTGATCTTCGCATGCCAGAGATGGATGGCTTGAGTGTGCTGCGTACGCTGTCCGAGCGTAAGGTGCCTACGCCGCTGATCTTCCTGTCTGGGGCGGGCAGCGTTTCTGACGTGGTCGAAGCGCTGCGTTTTGGTGCGGCAGACTACTTAATTAAGCCGGTTATCGATATGAAAGTACTCGATATCGCTGTGCAGCGCTGCTTGCAGCAAGCCAATCTGCGCAAGGAAAACGAGCGCTATCGCCTGGAGCTGGAACAAGCCAACCGAGAGATGCGCGAGTATCTGCGCGCCCTGGAGACAGACCAGCAGGCTGGCCGTCACGTGCAGATGAAAATTTTGCCCACTACGCCGGTTGAGGTAGGGGAATATACTTTCAGCCACGCTATTTTGCCCTCCTTGTACCTCAGTGGTGATTTTGTCGATTACTGCACGATTACCCGCGCTGAGCGCGATTATGTGGTGTTTTTCTTGGGTGATGTTTCAGGGCACGGTGCGGCGTCGGCGTTTGTCACCGTGATGCTGAAAAATTTGGTGGCTCGTCTGCGCAGTGATTTTGGCAAGGGGCAGAGCGATCTGTTGTTGTCGCCAGTGGATACTTTGCACCATATGAATAGCGAATTGCTGCAGACAGCCACGGGCAAACACGTCACCATGGTGGTCGGCTTGTTGGATATGCAGACGAACTCACTCTGCTACAGCGTGGCAGGTCACCTGCCTCTGCCGGTGTTGAGCACCGGCGAGGAAGCTCATTATTTAGAAGGTAAGGGCATGCCGGTGGGGTTATTCAACAACCCTCATTACGAACAGCAAAGTGTCGATTTGCCCGACCATTTTTCCATTTATCTCTATTCTGATGGTATCCTCGAGCTTCTCAAGGCGCAAAGTGTGCCTGAGAAGGAGCAGCAGCTGTTGAAATTTAGCCGTATGGAAGGTGTAGGGGTGACTGCAGATGATGTCATTGAGCGCTTCAAAATTGCCAAAATCGAGGATCTTCCCGATGACGTGGCTTTGTTGCGAGTAACGCGTCAATGATTCAGGGACAAATCCAAGCCGCCCACAAAAACGGTGCCTACCTACTGCGCCTGGTGGGTGACGTGCGTGTGACCTTGTGTGCCACCTTTGATGATTTTCTCGACAAGATGTTTGGCGATCCCAACTTTGCTTCGGTCAATATTGACTTGTGCCATGCCGAGGGAATCGATAGTACTAGCCTTGGCTTGTTGGCTAAGCTGGCTATTCAGGCGCAGCAGCGATTTGACTTAAAGCCCGTGATCTTTTCCTCTAACGCCAGTATCACCCGTATTCTCGACAGCATGGGTTTCGATTCGGTATTTGATATTCGGCCTTATTCACCGGCGCAAGAAACAGCTGTGGAAGCCCTGCCTCAGGTCAATTTGAGCGAGGGCGAGGTGTGTAAGAAGATTGTCGAAGCCCACCGCATTTTGATGGGCATGAACGATGATAATAGCGCCAAGTTCCGCGACCTTATCGAAGTCCTAGAGAGTCAGTGTCCCTCTGATTGAACCCGGTGTTTGGCGCGTATAAAATCGCTGTGGCTAACGTAGAGTAAATCACTCACCTTGCGGATGAAGTGCTCTTCATACTTGTCCAACACCCCGTCGGCATAAGCAACGCGCCACAGCGCCACTAAAAGCTCAACTCGCTGAGTATCGTCGAAGTGATCCTTGATGACCGAAGTGAACTCGTAGGTGCTAGTGGCCAACTTGGCATTGCTGTCTGCTTCGTCCATGAGTTGTTCAATGTCGCTCGATGACAAGCTAAACATCTCTTCTAATGCGGCGCTGATCTTCACCCTTTCCTTAGCGCTACTATCCATGTCAGCACGACTCAGCTCGATTAAAACGCAGGCAGCGGCCAATTCAATGGTGTGCTGCCGCTGCTCGGGAGCAGCGGCATTGAAGTCGGCGAGCAGTTGTTTAAGTTTGGCGATCATTGGGCAGCGAGTAAGTCTTCCAGTTTGCGCAGGTCGGCGGTGAAGTTGCGGATGCCTTCTGCTAATTTCTCAGTGCTCATGGCATCTTCGTTCATCGCCCAGCGGAAGTCGCCCTCGCTGAGGATTTGCTTGGCATCTTCACTGCTGGCGTTGGGTTGCAGGTGGCGCGGTAGATCACCGTCGCTCGCTTGCAGTTCACCCAGTAATTGCGGGCTGATGGTGAGGCGGTCGCAGCCAGCCAGGGCTTCGATTTCACCAATGTTACGGAAGCTAGCGCCCATCACAACGGTGTTGTAACTATGCTGCTTGTAATAGTTGTAGATACGGCTGACCGACTGAACACCGGGATCGTCAAAGGGGGTGTTGACCACTAGGTCGGTGTTGGCTTTGTACCAATCGAGTATGCGACCAACAAAAGGTGAAATCAGGAAAACACCCGCATCGGCGCAGGCTTGGGCCTGGGCAAAGCCAAACAGCAGCGTCAGGTTGCATTGAATACCCTCTTTTTCGAGGATTTCACCAGCGCGGATACCTTCCCAGGTTGAAGCGATTTTGATCAACACGCGGTCGTTGCTGATGCCGCGTTCGTTGTACATACCCATCAGGCGCTTGGCGCGCTCAACAGTGGCTGCGGTATCAAACGACAGGCGGGCATCCACCTCGGTCGACATGCGGCCGGGGATAATGTCTAGAATTTGTGCGCCAATGGATACCGCTAGGTGATCGGCACAGGCATCGAGCTGCTCCTGACGTCCACTGAACTGTTTGGCAAATGCCATGCTGTCCTGCAGCAACGGTTGGTAGCGATCCAGTTGTGCGGCCTTGTAGATCAGTGATGGGTTGGTGGTTGCATCGACTGGCTTATAGGTTTCAATGGCGCCAATGTCACCAGTGTCGGCAACAACTTGGGTATACTGTCTTAGCTGCTCTAATTTATTCATGATATTCCGTCGTGAAGGTGGCAAAGACCCCAATTTTGACCTATTGCTTGTTAGCGATGCAACCGTATCGCATCAAATTCTTGTGAAATGACGCCATGGAGATAAGGCATGAAAATAGTTGTGTGGTTTTTTTCGACCCTGGTGGTTCTGCTCATCGCCGCTGTGGTGGCGGTGCCGATGCTTTTGCCGCTGGATCGCTTGGTCCAAGAGGTGCAGCGTGAAGTTAAATCTTCGCTCGGTCGTGAGCTAAGTCTCACGGATCCTTCGGTCAGTGTCTTCCCAACTTTAATGGTGTCGCTACATGATGTCACACTCGCGAGTCCAGCGGGCTTTAAAGACGACTTGATCAGTGTTGGCAGTGTCGATATTGATGTTGCCTGGTCGAGTGTCTGGCAGGGTGAATTGGCGGTCAATCGCTTTACCTTATCTGACCTTACCTTGCATTTAACCACGCTCCAAAATGGTGACACAAATTGGGTTATGGGGAGTGGGCAGCAGGCGTCCGGTAACAATGAAGCGTTGGTCATTCCTGCATCAGTGGATGTTGCATTGAATAACGTGGCGCTCACCAATGCCACGGTGGTGATAGAAAATGCCGCGACGGACAGTGTCACGCGCGTCGAAGATATCAATGTTACGATCGATATGGGTTCCCTCGACAGTGATCTCAGTGTGAAGGGTAAATTGACCATGCTGGGGGAGGCCCTGTCGGCAAGTATCACCCTGAACAAAGCACGAGGGCTCTTGGCGGGTGAATCAACCCAGGTTTCTCTGCTGTTTGAAGGGTATAAGAACCGTATTGATTTTAAGGGTAACGTGGTCGATATGGGCCAGCGAATCAATGGCCAACTCACCTTGGGTGATGTTGATTTAGTGCCATTGCTTGGCGGAGAAGTCGCTGCTGACAGTGGGCAATCATCCACTGCCAGCGCGGGTTGGAGTGATGAGCCGATCGATTTGTCTGGCTTGATCGGGCCAGATGTCGATCTACAGGTCAGTATGCATTCTTTGGCCACCCCGTGGGTGAATACCGGTGAGTTGCAGACCGGCGTTGTGTTACAGGGTGGTAACTTGACCATGGATGTCAGTAAATTTGTCGCCTACGGTGGTGAGGGTAGTGGTGTGTTCCGTATCGATGCTAATCAATCGACGACACGCTCTAATTTTGACCTTCGCGGTATCGATATTCAGCCGCTTTTAAAAGATTTGGTGGAGATCGATAAGTTGTTGGGCAGCGGCGACGTCAACTTTGCCATCAACGCCAAACTCAACTCGATGCGCGACATCATGCAGTCACTCGGTGGCAAGGCTAGCGTGGCCTTGGCGGATGGTGCCGTACTTGGGTTTAACTTGGCGGCCATTCTGAAAAGCGCCCAAAGTGCCATCAAGGGCGATTTTGCCTCGGTTAGCTTGGATCAGAATTTTGCCGCGGCGGAAAAGACCGATTTCTCATCGATGTCTGTCAGTTTTGATATCACTAAAGGTGTGATGACGAGTCGTGACACCCAATTACTGAGTCCGCTGATTCGGGTGACCGGTGAGGGTTCGGTAGATATGCCGCAGCAAGCCGTCGATTATATGTTGACCAGTCGTTTGGTGGCCAGTAGCGTCGGTCAAGGTGCAGCGGGCGATGAATCGGGGTTGGCCATACCTGTGTCAGTTAAAGGACCCTGGGCCGACGTGAAAGTTTCCCCTAAGCTTTCTGGTGCGTTGAAAGAAAAGAGCAAGGCCAAAGTGGAAGAGGTGAAACAGGAAGGTAAGCAAAGGCTTCAGCAAGAGCTCGATAAAGTTATCGATAAAAACCTCAAAGACGAAGACAAGAAGAAGCTGCTTAAAGGCTTGTTTTCTCGCTAACCTCGCTATGACTCGCGGCCCATATTGGCGCCGCTCCCAACATCGTCTCGTTCGGTCGCATCAGCCGAGCGGGGCGCCCCATTAATGTGTCGTAAATCACCCTATAGGTCAGAATGTTCTGCACATAATGGCGTGTTTCGTTGTAGGGGATGCTTTCAATCCATGTGTCAATTCGCTGGCAATTCTGCGCCTCTTCCAGCCAGCGATCAACACGATAAGGGCCGGCGTTGTAGGCTGCCGTGGCGAGAATGGTGTTGCCGTTGTAGCGTTCAAGTAATGAGTCTAAGTAATGTGTGCCAAGGGTAATGTTGGTCTCACTATCTAATAGCTTGGATTTGGAGACCTTTAATCCCAGTGTTTTGGCAATTTGTCTTGCCGTGCTTGGCATCAATTGCATTAAGCCCATCGCGCCCACCGGTGAACTGGCCTTTTCATTAAAGGCGCTTTCTTGCCGGGTGAGGCTCATCACTAGGCTGTTATCGATTCCCACTTGTGTGGTGGCGTCGTCAATTTCATCACGGAAATTGAGTGGGAAGCGCAGTTCAATATCATTCCAGTAGCGCGCGGCAATACTCGCTTTAATGGCCAGGTTAGGCTCCTGCCAGTGCACCGCTAATCGCGCGGCGGTCAGCAGTTCACGTTGGCTGAGCTCTCGTTTCAAAAGGGCCCATTCTAGGTTGGCTTTGTGGGTCTCGCCCATCAGAAACCACTCGCGCAAGCGGCGCATGCTCGTTGTCTGAGCTAATTCCTGAAGTTCTATTTCATCGACGTCAATCGCTTGGTGGTTGAGGCTATAGTCGAGGCCGGTGAGGTCTGCACTCATGAATCCGTAAAAGCTCCGTTCCTCAGCGAGCGCTTGCCATTGCAGTTGGGCGCCAGCGGGGTCGCCAAGCTCTTGGCTGGCGTGTGCACGCCAATAGCGCTGGCGGTCGTCGAGTGATTCGATGCCGTGAGCCGTCACCATGGCGTTGCTGAGGTCGGCGATGGTCAGCCAGTCTTGTTCGCGCACAGCCGCTCGAAGGATCCAGTCACTGATATCCTCATCCAAATGGCTTGGGTTGAGTTGGGATAACAGATGGTGGCTATCGGCACGTTCGCTAAGAAAAACGTAGCGGGCGATGTCACGACGAATGTCATCACGATCGTTGATTAACTCGGCCTCGACTAAACCAAGATAGCGCGACGCGGCGGCGCGGCTATCGGCACGCGCCATATGTTTGAAGATTCCCTGCATCAAGGCCTGACCCGCTTCAGACGTCAGTGTCTGGTCACTGATGCTTTTATTGCGATTGAAGCGAAAGCGCCACACGAGATTGGCGTCACCTTGTAGCGATGTATTTAAACGGCTGATGAGGTACTTCGATAACCTTTTTTGGCCGGCGAGCATGGCCAATTCCAGGCGCATAAGAATTTGCTCGTCATCGATAACACCACGTTTGCTCAGTTGCTTGAACAGTGGGTCACATTGGCTAGGACGAGATTTGCCATATTGCCACAATGCCAGCCCATGTTGTTCGCCCTCTTCGACCCGCGCTTTGGTATTGAGCAGGGTTAAGGCGTAGCGACAGCGCGCTTCAACGGGCATACGCTTGGCATCGCCAAATTGTTCGTACCAATGCCAACGGCTCAGTTGCAGGGCTTTCTTCATATAGGCGCGGGAAACCGTGCGCGCCGCTGTGGTGTTGGGGTGTTTGGCGACGAAGGCAATGGCTTCAGCAAGGCGTGCTTCGCGAGGGCGAAAGGCCAGCCATTCCGCTTCTAAATCAGGGTAAAGCGGGTAGTTGTGCAGTTGTTTGGCGAGGCGCTGGGAGTGGGTGATTTGGTCGCGCCGAGCGGCATACCAAGCTTTAGTGAACAATTCGCGTTGATCTGTGAGGTAGTCGCTGCGGTAGTCGACTTCTGGGCGCAGAGGCTGGGCGTTGGCGGTGAGGATCCATCCTGTCAACATGCTTGCCGCTAAGAGTCGGTGCAACAATGTCATAATGCTCTCCATTTCTATATAGCTTCAGCATATATCTGTGGACAGCGAGGCGCCAGAATTGATTCTAGATTTCGCCTTTATTTGAGAGGGCGCGGGGGCTGTTGGCCGCCAGTTCGGCCGCATCGATGGCCTGCAGAATGAGCTCGGTGTCGCTGTCACGGAGGTGGGCGCGCTGCGATAACAAACGACGGAAGGCTTTGCCCCCAGGAATACCGTGATACAGACCCAAAATATGGCGGGTCATGTGATTGAGTGCTACACCCTGTGCCATCTGTTGCTTCATGTAGGGAAGAAAGGCTTCGAGGATGGCGCGGCGTTCTGGGTGGTAATCAGTGTACCCAAACAGGCGTTGCTCGGCTTCGACCAGGATCATTGGGTTTTGGTAGGCTTCACGACCAAGCATGACGCCATCGACCGCTTGCAGGTGCTGTAAACAGTCATCCATGCGTGTAATACCACCGTTGATGATGATCTCAAGCTCGGGGAACTCGCGCTTTATTTGATACACCAGTTCGTAGTTGAGCGGGGGAACTTCGCGGTTTTGCTTAGGGCTTAAGCCTTTTAGCCAAGCTTTACGTGCGTGGATGATGAAAGTGTTAACGCCGCTCTCTGCGACCGTGCCGACAAAATCGCGCAAACCTTGGTAGTCTTCCATGTCATCCACACCGATGCGATGTTTTACCGTGACATCGATATCACAGGCGTCGCGCATAGCAGCGAGGCAATCCCTCACCAGTGGTGCATGTTTCATCAATATGGCGCCAATCATACCGTTTTGTACACGGTCGCTCGGACAGCCAACGTTGAGATTAATTTCGTCAAAGCCTGCACCTTCACCGTATTTAGCGCATTGCGCTAAATCGCCAGGGTCACTGCCTCCTAGTTGCAGAGCCACCGTGTGTTCGGCGGGATCGAAGGCGAGAAAGCGAGCGCGGTCACCGTGCAAGATGGCACCGGTTGTGACCATTTCAGTATAGAGGTGGGTGCGGGGGCTGATGGTGCGCCAAAAGTGACGGCAGTGGCGGTCGCTCCAGTCCATTAAGGGGGCGGTGCAAAAGCGTCGATCTATGGTTGGGCAGGATGTGGTCACGGCTAAAATCAGCTTTATGTTAAAAAAATTTAAATTTTTTGAATTTTTTTTGAACTACCCATCACAAGGGGGGTCTGAATAATTGTGAGGCGATGCTTCGCTTCACAACAAAATTCATTTCCCCTGATGATTTTGTGACTTTTGAGTGTATCTCCCTAATTACCCGGCCTTGTTAGCCGGGTTTTTTTTTAGGCGATACCTGCTTGCATTTTGGCTGCAGCTACCGTGTTGTACATCAAGCAGGCGATAGTCATGGGGCCGACACCACCGGGTACTGGGGTAATGGCACCCGCAACAGCCTTGGCAGCTTCTGTATCCACATCGCCTACCAAACGGCTACGCTCTCCATCTTGAATGCGGTTTATACCCACATCGATAACTGTGGCGCCAGGCTTGATCCATTCAGCTTTCACGAAGTGGGGAATACCTACCGCTGCCACTAGAATATCGGCTTCGCGGCAAACGGCTTCGATGTCTTTGGTGCGAGAGTGTGCGATGGTTACGGTGCAGTTTTCTTGAAGTAGCAGGTGTGCCATTGGCTTGCCAACGATGTTAGAGCGGCCAACAACAACGGCGTTCATACCTGACATATTGCCGAGGTAGTCGCGCAGCATCATGATCGAGCCCAGCGGGGTGCAGGGGACAATTTGGTTGTCGCCAATCGCCAATGCGCCAACATTCTCAATGTGGAAGCCGTCGACATCCTTGCGCGGGTCGATAGCGTTGATCACCGCTTTGCTGTCAATTTGCTTGGGTAGTGGCAGTTGCACCAGAATGCCGTGCACGCCACTGTCGGCATTTAATTGGTCGATTAACGCTAACAGTTCTTCTTGTGTGGTGGAATCGTCCATGCGGTGCTCGCGAGACTCGATATTCAATTCTTCGCAACGCTTTACCTTGTTGCTCACATACACGTGGCTTGCTGGATCTTCACCTACCAAAACTACCGCAATGCAAGGCACAAATTGGTGCTCTGATTTTAACAGCGCGATTTCGCTTTTCAGGTCTTCGCACAATGTATTGGCAAACGCCTTGCCGTCGATGATGTGAGTCATGACTGTCTCCTAAAAATGTCTTTGTTATCGGCGAGATTGTTTCGCCTTTGGGTAAATAAATAAAAGCCGTTACTTTACGCGAAAACCCCATTTTGGTACAGGCGACTTATGTCAGGTTGTCGTTTTTAGCAAGAATGTTGTCGATAAAAGCATAGGCCGCATTGCTCAGTTGTCGCCGCTTGTGATGGATGATACCCAGTTGGCGTGCGGGGACATGTTCAGCGACATCTAGCGCCACGATTTGCTGGTCGACCATCGACAGCGGCAGCACGCTCCAGCCCATGCCAATCGATACCATCATTTTAATAGTCTCTAAATAGTTGGTAGAGGTATTGCGGGCATCTAAGCGAAGGTGATGGCGCCGAAAAAGATCGGCGACAAGGCGACCGGTATAAGTGGACAAGCCAGGTAAAACCGCGCGGTGTTGGCTAAGCGTTTGGAGATCGATATTGCTGGTGCTAAGCAGCGGGTGCCCTGGAGGCGCCACAAAGGCTAGCGGGTCACGCCAAATGGGGGTCGCGACGATGTTGGGCTCTGGCGCTGGCGCTAGCGTTACCACCGCTAGTTCAATTTCACCCTGCAGTACAGCGTGGTGGGCGTATTCAGAATCGACGAATTGCACATCCAAATTCACCTCTGGATAGTTATTAATGAAGGCCTTTAAAGAATCTGGCAAGCGGTGAAGGCCGACGTGGTGTGACGTCATGATATTCAGGTGGCCAGCGATACTGTTGCTACCGACCCGAATCGCTTGCTCGGTTTGCTCGACCGCCAATAAAATTTCTCGCGCTCGCGGCAGCAGGTTCTCTCCCTCGCGTGTCAGGCTGACGCGTCTGCCAATGCGGTTGAATAAACGGCAGTCTAGCCACTCCTCTAAGGCCAAGACTCGCTTGGAAATCGCCGGCTGTGTGAGGTGGAGTTTTTCCGCGGCGGCAGAAAACGAACCTAGTTCGGCGACAACGACGAAAGACTTAAGTTGACGAGTGTCCATGCTTATTGATAACCAAATGGAATCGAAAGTATGAAAATTATGAATTTGTTTTATTTTTGACGCAAGCGTAGAATCGGTTCGTTTTTTGATCAACCGACAGGACATCACCATGTCAGCCAAAACTCTCTACGACAAGCTGTGGGACTCGCACGTCGTGCAGCAGCGCGACGACGGCAGCGCCCTCATTTACATCGACCGTCAATTGTTGCACGAAGTAACATCGCCCCAGGCCTTTGAAGGTCTGCGCATGGCCGGCCGTAAGCCATGGCGAATCGATGCCAACTTGGCGACCCCCGATCACAACGTGCCCTCTGAAGTGGCCGAGCGCTCGGGCGGTATTGCCTCGATTATCGATGACGTGTCACGCATCCAGGTGCAAACCTTGGATGACAACTGCGACGAATTTGGTATCAAAGAGTTCAAAATCAACGACGCCCAGCAGGGTATCGTGCACGTTGTGGGGCCTGAAACTGGCGCCACGCTGCCAGGTATGACCTTGGTGTGCGGCGATTCGCACACGGCTACCCACGGTGCTTTTGGCGCCCTGGCGCACGGTATTGGCACCTCGGAAGTCGAGCATGTCTTGGCAACCCAGTGCTTAGTGCAAAAAAAAATGAAGAATATGAAGGTGGACGTCACTGGCACGCTGGGTTTGGGTGTGACGCCTAAAGACGTGGTGCTAGCCATCATTGGTGAAATCGGCACCGCCGGTGGTACTGGCTATGCCATTGAGTTTGCCGGTCAAGTATTCCGTGATATGTCGATGGAAGGTCGCATGACCGTCTGTAACATGGCCATTGAAGCCGGCGCTCGTGTCGGTTTGGTGGCCGTGGATGACAAGACCATTGACTACGTCAAGGGTCGTCAATTTGCCCCCAGTGGTGATCTATGGGAGCGTGCAGTGGCCGCGTGGGCTGATCTGGTCAGTGATGACAATGCCCACTTCGATGCTGTCGTGACCCTGCGTGGCGAAGATATTCGCCCCCAAGTGACCTGGGGTACATCGCCTGAGATGGTGGCGCCTATTGATGGTAGTGTGCCCAATCCCGCCGATATCGGCGATGCCTCGGCCCGCGCTGGTGTTGAGCGTGCGCTGCAATATATGGGGCTTAACGGCGGAATCGCCATTACCGATATCCCTGTGGATGAAGTCTTTATCGGATCGTGCACTAACTCGCGTATCGAAGATTTGCGCGCCGCCGCGGCCATCGTGGCAGGCAAACAGAAAGCCGCCAGTGTGCAGCGCGCCATGGTGGTGCCTGGCTCGGGTGCGGTGAAGCGTCAAGCCGAGCAAGAAGGCCTCGATAAGATCTTTACCGCGGCGGGTATCGAGTGGCGTGAGCCCAGTTGTTCGATGTGCTTGGGGATGAACTCAGACGTGTTGCCCGCTGGCAAACATTGCGCCTCGACCTCTAACCGCAATTTTGAAGGTCGTCAGGGCTTTGGTGGACGAACCCACTTAGTGAGTCCTGCGATGGCCGCCGCGGCGGCTATCCACGGTCGCTTCGTCGACGTTAGCAAGCTTTAAGGAGCGCGCCATGAAAGCATTTACTACAGAGCAGGGTATCGTTGTCCCCATCGATCGCGCCAACGTCGATACCGACATGATCATTCCCAAGCAATTTTTGAAGTCGATCCGCCGCAGTGGTTTCGGCCCCAATTTGTTCGACGAGTTGCGCTACCTCGACAAGGGTGAGCCCGGTCAGGACTGCAGCAATCGCCCGTTGAATAAAGATTTCGTTTTAAACCAAGCCCGCTTTGCCGCTGCCTCCATTATGTTGGCGCGCAAAAATTTCGGCTGTGGTTCGAGCCGCGAGCACGCCCCTTGGGCGCTTGATGACTACGGTATCCGCGCGGTGATCGCGCCCAGCTTTGCCGATATTTTCTTTAATAACTGTTTCAATAACGGCTTGTTGCCGGTGGTGTTGGACGAGGCGGTGGTTGATTCGCTATTTGATCGCGTGGCAGCCAACGAAGGTTACCAATTGACGATTGATCTAGCGGCGCAGCAAGTGATTACACCCGAGGGCGAGCGCTATGACTTTGATATCGATGCCAACCGTAAGCACCGTTTGCTAAATGGTTTAGACGATATCGGTATCACCCTGAATAACGCCGATGCGATCCGCAGCTACGAAGAGAAGTGGCGTGCGGCCTCGCCTTGGCTGTTTGATAGCATTAAGTAAGGAACCACGATGAGCAAAACAATTTTATTGGTATCGGGCGATGGTATTGGTCCCGAAATCATGCGTGAAACCATCAAAGTGATGGACGTGATCGAGCAGCAATTCGATCTCGATTTTGAATACGATGAGGCGCTGGTTGGTGGCGTTGCGATCGACGCAGCGGGTAGTCCATTGCCGGAGGAGAGCTTAGCCAAGGCCAAGGCTGCCGACGCCGTGCTGTTTGCCGCCATCGGTGGTCCCAAGTGGGATACTAATCCACCAGATTTGCGCCCAGAGAAGGGCCTGTTGGGTCTGCGCAAAGAGCTCGAATTATTCGGTAACTTGCGCCCTGCGATTCTCTATCCCCAGTTGGCTGAAGCGTCATCGCTGAAGTCAGACATCGTGGCGGGTCTGGATATCCTGATTGTGCGCGAGCTCACTGGTGGCATCTACTTTGGCCAGCCGCGCGGCATTCGTACCAACGAAGCTGGTGAACGTGAAGGTTTCAATACCTACGTCTACAGCGAGTCAGAGATTGTGCGTATCGGCCGTATGGCCTTTGAAGCGGCGCGCTCGCGCGGTGGTCGCGTCTGTTCGGTGGATAAGGCTAATGTATTGGAAGTCACCATGCTGTGGCGCGAAGTGATGACAGAATTGGCTAAGGAATACCCCGATGTAGAACTGAGCCACATGTTGGTCGATAACGCGGCAATGCAGTTGGTGCTGTGTCCCAAGCAATTCGACGTGATGGTGACGGGCAATATGTTCGGCGATATTTTGTCGGATACAGCGGCCATGTTGACCGGATCGATCGGTATGCTGCCCTCGGCATCACTGGATAAAAATGGCAAGGGTATGTACGAGCCTTGCCACGGTTCGGCGCCCGATATCGCCGGTCAAAACAAAGCCAACCCATTGGCGATGATGCTGTCGGCGTCGATGATGCTACGGTACACCTTTAAGGAAGTGGCGGCAGCAGAGGCTATTGAAGCCGCCATTGGCAAGGTGTTGGATAAAGGTTACCGCACCGGTGATATTTTCCGTGAGGGAAATACCCTGGTGTCATGCGAACAAATGGGTGACGCCGTCGTCGCCGCTTTAACTGAGTAAAAGGTAGTACGAATATGAAAAGAGTAGGTTTTGTTGGTTGGCGCGGTATGGTGGGCTCGGTCCTGATGCAGCGCATGCGTGAGGAAAACGATTTCGCCCACATCGATGAGCCGGTGTTTTTCACCACGTCAAACGTCGGTGGCCACTCGCCAAATGTGGGCAAAGATGTTCCCGCATTGAAAGATGCCATGGATATCGAAGAGCTGAAGCAAATGGATGCCATCGTGTCCTGTCAGGGTGGCGATTACACCAAGGCCGTTTTCGGTAAGCTGCGCGAAGCGGGTTGGCAGGGTTACTGGATTGATGCGGCGTCTTCACTGCGTATGAACGACGATGCTTTAATTATTCTCGACCCCGTCAACCGCGGCGTGATCGATGCCGGTATCGCCAATGGCGTGAATAACTTTGTTGGCGGCAACTGCACCGTGAGCTTGATGTTGATGGCGATGGGCGGTTTGTTCCAAAACAATTTGGTAGAGTGGGTGAGTGCCATGACCTACCAGGCGGCCTCGGGCGCGGGTGCGCAAAACATGCGCGAACTTATCTCCCAAATGGGGGCTATCAATAGCGCTGTATCGAACGAGTTGGCCGACCCTGCCAGCGCGATTTTGGATATCGATCGCAAAGTGGCCGAAACCATGCGCAGCGGCGATTTCCCCACCGATAAGTTCGGTGCGCCACTGGCGGGCAGCCTATTGCCTTGGATCGATACTCAGCTCGACAACGGTCAGAGCCGCGAAGAGTGGAAGGCGCAAGCTGAGACCAACAAGATTCTGCAAACAAGCAACGAGATTCCCGTTGATGGCCTATGCGTGCGCATCGGTGCGATGCGTTGCCACAGCCAGGCGTTAACCGTGAAGTTGAAGAGCGATGTGCCGATGGATGAAATCAATGCCATGCTGGCGAGTGCAAATGATTGGGTCAAAGTTGTGCCCAACGATCGCTCCGTTACGCTGCAAGAGTTGACGCCCACCGCTGTGACCGGTTCGCTGCACGTCCCCGTGGGTCGTCTGCGCAAGCTGAACATGGGGGGTGAGTACTTGTCGGCCTTTACTGTTGGCGACCAGTTGTTGTGGGGCGCGGCAGAGCCCTTGCGTCGCATGGTTCGCATCCTTATTGAGGGATAAGTTAGCGGCCTCACGGGTACTTATCTGTTTTGTATGCGTCTGAAAGGCTGGATTTATTCCAGCCTTTTTTATATCTGAATGTTTTCTCGCCTTTTTTGCATAAACAGCAGCACGGACTACACTAAATCAAAGCCATAAAACGGAATGGGTGCGCGCCAGAACAGCGCGTCCACACAAGGAAAATGCGACATGTTCACCAAACTTAAGGCTATATCTGCCATTGTTATCGCTACCTATGCTTCGCCATCCTTGGCACTCGGTGTCGGTTCGATTGATATGAACTCCACCATGAACGAACCCCTTAATGCCACCATTGAACTTTACGGCACCGAGGGTATGGGTACTGGGCAGCTTATCGCCAGAATGGGGTCTATGCAGGATTTCGAGCGGGCAGGGGTGATTCGTGAGTACTTTCTTGATGATGTCCGCTTTAGTGTTGATTTAGACAATCAAGGCGGAGGGGTGATTCGCCTTAGCACCGATAATCCAGTCGTTGAGCCCTATTTGAATTTCGTATTAGACCTGCGTTGGCCCGACGGTCGTATCCTGCGGGAATACACCGCATTGATTGATTTTATGCCGCTAGAAGAAGCTGCGCCTGTCGTCACTGCGGCGGCGTCGCCAGCGAAATCTAATTCAACCCAAGCATCGACGCCATCAAGCAGCGCACGCGTTGGCGAAGACGGTGGTCGATATCGCGTCGCCAATGGCGATACACTGTGGGATATTGCTTTGCAGGTTCGTCCCGGTCGAGAGTATTCGCCGCAACAAACCATGCGGGCCATCGTCGATAACAACCCGAGCGCATTTAGCAATGGCAATATTAATGGCTTGCGCGCAGGGTCTGTGCTCGATCTTCCCAGTGAAAACCAGATTGCCAGTGTCGATGGGAATGAAGCGCGCCGTTGGGTGAGCAATCAAAATAATGGTTGGTCTTCTAACAGTAGTGCCCCGGTTGATAGCGTCGATGATCGTCGCGTGGTCGCGGCTCCTGCAGCTGAAAGCGAAGGTGCCTATTTGCGCCTAACGAGGAGTGATGAAGAGCTTTCTTCGGATGCGGCTGAAAGTGGTGTGAGTAGCGCGTCAGCCGAAGGGGTGGAAACCGCCGACGAGGTTCAACAGGCGCTTGCTTTACCGGATCAACAGCTTGCCACGACGCTCGAGGATTTGGATCGCAGTGAACGGCAAAATGAGGAGCTAACCGCGCGCCTAGCGGCACTAGAAGAGCAGGTGCAAACCATGCAGCGTCTGATGGCGTTGAAGGATCAACAGTTAGCGAAGATGCAGTCACCGCCGGCCGGTACGCAGGATATGTTGCAAAATCCCACTGTGTTAGGCGGGATTGGTGCGGTTCTTTTGGCGGCCTTGGGTTGGTTGGTATGGTCGCGTCGTAAGCCAAAAGATACTGAGCCAGGAGAGATGCCGGCACCTGTATTTGCTATACCTGAAAAAACACCCGAGACCGAGCCGCAAGCAGTGGTTGAAGCCGATGTTGACGCACAGGTTGAAGCAGAGGTTGAAGCGCCGCTACAGGAAGTGGTCAAGCAGCCATCCACAGAGCCACGCGTTGCGATTCCTGCGGCAGTCAAGGCCCCCATTGAAGCGGCCCTAGATACGGCCGAGCATGAGATCGTCGAAGCGCTGGACAGCGATAGCAGTCCGGTTGAGGAGGCGCTGACAGAGGTAGATATCTATGTTGCTTATGGGCGTGCGGCTAAGGCTCTCGAACTGGTAAAAGGCATCTACGCCGTTCATCCACACGATGAAAATGTCCAGCTGAAGTTGTTAGAGGTCGCCGCCGCGGCCGGCGCAGCCAGTGAGTACAGCGACGTGCTATTATCGCTGCAGGGCAGCTCTGATACGGATATCCAAGCGGGCTTGTTGACGTTGACCGACGATTACCCCGATTTGTTGCGCGCTGGTAACGCCGCTGATGATGCCCCTGCCATTGAGGATGTTGCCGATAGCAACGCCGATGTGACCGCGCAAGAGGATAGCTTGGACTGGGACATCGGCTTGGAAGAGGGCGGCGCTGTCACAGGCACTGAGATGCTTGAATCTTCGTCGGATAATGTTGATTTTGCTAGTGCCGAGGAGGCGTTTTATATCCCTGAAGCGCCCGCGACAGAAGAGCAAGCAATGCTAGCTGAAGATGATCTGTCCCTCGACGAGGACGCGCTAGCAGGCGAAGAAACGACGAACGAAACTCTTAAAGAGCTTGAAGAAAGTGCTTCCTTCGATGGCGCTGAGATGGATTTTGATAGCCTTGAATTAGACGACAGCGCCTTTGAAGAGGCGTCCATTGAAGCTGAGGCCGCCGAAGAATTGCCCGATTTAGAGGTGGTGGGCGATAGCGAAGATTTTGATCTCGATGCTGAAGCGTTGGCAGAGCGCGACGCCGCGCTGGACGAAGGCGCAGAGAATGAACTTGAAGCCTTGTCAGAGGTAGACTTGGATGACGTCAATGAAACAGATTTGTCCGATTTGGATGACTTCGATTTGGATAGTCTGGGCGACTTAGGGGGTGATCTTTCGTCCGATGCTGAGGATGATGGCGAGTTGGATTTAGGTGATCTATCACTCGATGATGGTGATGACGTTTCACTTGATGATATGATGTCTTACGCCTTCCCCGAGGATGAAACCGATAGTCTGTTGGACGGTACCGACGACATGACCACCAAACTCGATATGGCCCGCGCCTATATCGAAATGGGTGAAAACCAAAATGCCATAGAGGTATTAGATGAGGTGATTCAGGGAGGAACGGCAGAACAGCAATCCGAAGCCGCCGAACTGAAAGGAACCATCAGCTGACCGCTCAACCCACCAAGCAATATCGCTACGCCGCTGCTGTCGCTTACGATGGCAGTGCCTACCACGGCTGGCAACGGCAGGGTGATCCCGGCGTTGTCACTGTCCAATCTACTGTTGAACAGGCGCTGAGTTTTGTCGCAGCAGCCCCCATCAATGTTTATTGTGCAGGTCGCACCGATACAGGTGTGAGTGGTACCGGGCAAATTATTCATTTTGATAGTCCTGTTGAACGCCCGGAAAAAGCCTGGGTGATGGGGAGTAATACAAAATTGCCCGCTTCGATACGTGTGTTGTGGGCCGTCCCAGTAGATGACAGCTTTCACGCCCGCTTCTCGGCTACCGCTCGCCGCTACCGCTACGTGATCGATAACCGTGGCGTGGCACCAGCGATTCTCGCCTCTGGCTTGACCCATGTGCGGTTGCCCTTAGATGCTGACAAAATGCACCAAGCCGCCCAGCATCTGCTTGGTGAACAAGACTTCAGTGCCTTTCGAGGTGCAGGTTGCCAATCCAATACGCCATTTCGCAACGTCCACCACATCACCGTGGCGCGACGAGATGACATGGTGGTGGTCGATATCAAGGCCAACGCATTTCTACTGCATATGGTGCGCAACATCGTCGGCTCTCTCATTGAAGTGGGTGCCGGTCGTCGCCCAACGCAGTGGATGGCGGCGTTACTTGAAGGTAGGGATCGTCGTTTGGCGGCTGCCACAGCGGCGCCTAGTGGGCTGTATTTAGTTGCGGTGGATTACCCCGATTACCCCGACTTACCAGCGCTGCCTCTGGGGCCTTTTTTTACCGCCTTTTTAAACTGAAACTTAGCCGCCATTTAGCAAGACACGCCGCACTAGCTTTTGTTATCATGTGGCAAATTTTTTGTTGTGGGGTTCAATGTGGTCTGCAGGGTTAAAATCTGCGGTATTACCAACTTAGAGGATGCGCGCCAAGCGGTTGCTGCCGGTGCGGATGCCTTAGGATTTGTATTTTACCGTCCTAGTCCCCGCTACGTTGAACCGGTGCGCGCTGCCGAGATTATTGCTGGTTTGCCGCCATTTGTGGTGACCGTAGGCTTGTTTGTCAATGAAGAAGCCGCGAGTGTGCGGGCAATAGTTGAGACTACTGGTTTGGACTTGATCCAATTTCACGGTGATGAATCAGTCGGTTTTTGCGAGCAATTTAAACGGCCATATATCAAAGCGTTACGCGTCAATAGTCTGCAGCACAGCCGCGACGATGTTACCGCCATGGCGGCACAGTTCGCATCGGCGCGAGGCGTTTTACTGGATACTTACCGCCAGGGTGTGCCTGGCGGTACTGGCGAGGTTTTTGACTGGGCATTGGTTCCTAGTGACCTCGATAACGTGATTTTAGCGGGTGGCCTAGAGCCCACCAATGTCGCTGCAGCGGTGCGTGAAGTGGCCCCCTTTGCGGTAGATGTTAGCGGTGGCGTTGAGGCCAGTCACGGCGTCAAAGATGCCGCCAAAGTTACCCAATTTATCGTGGCGGCTAAAACCGCTTAAGTAGAGAGAGATTATCATGAGCTGGCTAGATAAAATTGTTCCTTCGATTGTGCGCGATAGCGACAGTAAGGAAAGTGCGCGCAGCAGTGTTCCCGAAGGCCTTTGGAAGAAATGTATCAAGTGCGACTCGGTATTGTACCGCCCCGAGCTCGAGCGCAACCTCGATGTCTGCCCTAAGTGTGATCACCACATGCGTTTGGGTGGTCGCCGCCGTTTGAATGCCTTCTTGGATGAAGAGGGTCGTATCGAATTGGCGACCGATGTGCAGCCCATCGATCGCCTCAAGTTCAAAGATACGCGTAAGTACAAAGAGCGCTTGGCACAGGCGCAAAAATCGACCGGCGAAACCGATGCCTTGATCGCCATGCAGGGAACCGTGAAAGGTTTGGCTTTGGTGGCAACGGCGTTTGAATTTAACTTCCACGGTGGCTCTATGGGTTATGCGGTGGGTGAGCGTTTTACTCGCGCCGCCAACGTGGCCCTGGAAAAACGAATTCCCCTAGTATGCTTTTCGGCTACCGGTGGGGCGCGTATGCAGGAAGCGTTAATTTCGCTTATGCAAATGGCCAAAACCTCGGCGGTGATCGAACGTTTGAAGAGCGAGGGTATCCCCTATATTTCAATCATGACAGATCCCGTTTACGGTGGTGTGTCGGCGTCACTCGCGCTACTGGGTGATTTGAATATTGCAGAACCTGGCGCTCGCGCGGGCTTTGCAGGCCCCAACATCATTGAGCAGACCATTCGTGTCAAATTGCCAAAAGGCTTCCAACGTAGTGAATTCCTGCTGGATCACGGCGCCATCGACATGATCGTGCACCGCGAAGATATGCGTGACACCGTGTCGCGTATATTGGCCAAAATGACCCACCAGGAGTTGGCGTAGTTCCCATGGATCTGGCCGCCTGGCTTACAAAAATTGAACAGCTCCATCCGCAGGAGATCGATCTAGGTCTCGAGCGGGTGGCCAGCGTTTGGCAGCGGCTGAACGCCCCCTTAAATGCCTACGTCATCACCGTGGCCGGCACCAATGGCAAGGGCTCAACTGTGGCCGCCTTACAGTCTGCTGCCATCGCCGATGGCATGAGTGTCTGCGCGTTTACCTCCCCCCATATCCTGCGCTACAACGAGCGTATTAGTGTCAATGGCGAAATGGCCAGTGATGACATGATATGTCGCGCCTTCGAAAAAATTGACGCCGCGCGCGGCGATATCTCGCTCAGTTATTTTGAGTTCAACACTTTGGCAGCCTTGCTGGTGGCGGTAGAGGCCGGCGTCGAGTTATTGTTGCTAGAAGTGGGGCTAGGCGGGCGACTCGATGCCGTCAACATCATCGATGCCGACCTCGCTGTTGTGACCTCGATCGCCCTCGATCACGAGGACTGGCTGGGCAGCGATTTGGACGTCATCGCCGCCGAGAAGGCGTGGGTGTCACGCCCTGGTCGACCAGTGGTGATCGGCGAAGTGCCTCCCCTAAAATTCTGGTCGGGCTTTGCTGAGCGCGATGGCGAGACCCTTTTTTACGGACGCGATTTTGGCGTCAAAAACGGCGAATGGTTCGGTGCAGGCTTGAGTCGTCCACTGCCTGAATTAGCGATCCCACAAAATTCTGTAGCGATTGCTTTGCAAGTGGTGGCGTTGTGCCCTGTGTTTAAGGATACCGAGCGTGCTGCGCGCGCCGTTATGCATACCACCGTTTTTGGTCGCATGCAGCGATTGCAATGGTGGGGGCGCGAGGTGCTGTTTGATGTTGCCCACAACCCTGCCTCGGTAGCGTTGTTGGTTTCTCGTCTCGGTGCCGCTGAGCGACAGTTCGATATTTTATTTGCTTGTATGGCGGATAAGGCCCTGCAAGATATGCTGCCGGCGCTGAAGCCCTTTGCTGCCAAATGGTGGCTGCCGCAATTGGTGATTCCCCGCGCAGCGCGCGTGGCGGTTCTCGCCGCTGCCTTAGAGGGAGAGGAAGTCGCCTGTTTTGATTCTACCGCCGAAGCCATGGCGGCGTTGGCGTCTTCTCGTCGGCCGTTGCTGGTCTTGGGCTCTTTTTTCACTGTGTCTGAAGTGATGGCGGTGATGGCAGAGCACTACAAGAGTGACGCCTCATGAAGCAAACCCTACGCCAGCGCCTTGTCGGTGCCTTAGTACTGATCGCCATTGGTGCAATTTTGTGGCCAGTGGTATTTGACGAAGGTCCAGCGAGAACCATTTCGAGAGACTCGGTTATTCCCGCGGCGCCAGCCATTGAACCCGTGGTGATTGAGCCGCTCATCAATCCTGTCTCAAGTGATAGTGCCACCTTTGGTCCGCTTACCGACGAGGGGTTGCCGGTGGAGGAAGAACCGGATCAGGAAATGTTGACGACCTTGGCGGAGTCGCCTGCGGTCGCGCCAGCGGTGATCGATGCGCAGGGTCTTCCCGAGGCTTGGTCAGTGCAAGTGGGCGCCTTTTCTAGCCAAGCGAATGCGGTGGGCTTAATGCAAAAGCTGCAAACGGCAGGTTTTAAGGCGTATTTGCGCGAAAGCGATGGCTTGGCGCGTGTATTGGTGGGGCCTAAATTAACCAAGATGGGTGCCGCGGCTGATTTGCAAGCGATAGAACTGGCGTTTGAATTGCGGGGTCGGTTGGTGCGTTACGCGCCTTAAGCGCTATTTGTCGTAGAGTATGGCGCGGGGGTTTGTTAGAATTCGCGCGTTTTTAAACAAAGGTAATTTATGAACCACGCAGATTGGATCATTGTTGCGATAGTTGCCATTTCCGGGCTTGTTAGTTTGTGGCGCGGTTTCGTGCGCGAGGCGCTGTCGTTGGTGATTTGGATGGCCGCGATCAGCATTGCTTTGTTCTTTGGCGACATGTTGTCTGCCCACCTTACGGTATGGATCGAAACACCTTCGCTGCGAAAAGTGGTGGCGTTTGTTTTGCTATTTTTCGCAACGCTGATTGTCGGCGGTATTGTCAGTCACATTATTGCGGCGTTGGTTAAAATGACAGGCCTCACTGGCACTGATCGCGTGTTGGGGATGGTTTTCGGTGTAGCGCGTGGCCTGCTATTGGTGCTGGCGCTACTTATTTTAGTTCCTCCCGTTGTGCCGATTAATCAGGACGCATGGTGGACGGAATCGAGTCTTATTCCGCATTTCTTGATGATGCAGGATTGGGCTATTGCCTTGGTTGGCGATATTAAACAATTAATTTTAGGTTAGACCGCCCTCAGCAGGGCATATACGGGAAAAGGCTATGTGTGGCATCGTAGGTATTTTTGGACAGCGCAACGTTAACCAAGACCTCTACAACGCGTTAACAGTGTTACAGCACCGCGGACAAGACGCGGCGGGTATCGTGACTTACGAGGGTGGTAAATTCCACCAACGCAAGGCCGAAGGCTTGGTGCGCGACGTCTTCCAAATGCGCCACATGCAGCGCTTGCAAGGTAATGTAGGCATTGGCCACGTACGCTATCCCACCGCAGGTAGTTCGGGTCCCGCCATGGCGCAGCCCTTTTATGTTAACTCGCCCTATGGCATCAGCTTGGCGCACAACGGTAACCTGACCAACGCCACTGAGTTGACCCGTAATTTGTTTGAGACCGATCTGCGTCATCTCAACACCGATTCGGACTCCGAAGTGTTGCTTAACATCTTCGCCCACAGTTTGCAGAACCTAGGCAAGCTTAAGCCAGGAGCGGAAGATATCTTCTCTGCGGTGGCTGAAGTGCACCGTCGCTGTCGTGGCGGTTACGCAGCTGTGGCGCTGATTGCCGATTACGGTGTGGTAGGCATGCGCGACCCGCACGGCATTCGTCCACTCGTTTTCGGTTCTCGTGAAACCAGAGAAGGCATGGAGTACATGATCGCGTCAGAGAGCGTATCGCTCGACGTGATGGGTTTCAAACTGATCCGCGACGTGATGCCAGGTGAAGCGGTGTATATTGACGCGCAAGGTGTATTGCACACCCGTCAATGTGCCGAAAACCCCGTCTTGTCTCCCTGTATTTTTGAACACGTTTATTTCGCTCGACCCGATTCAATCATGGATGGTATTTCCGTTCATAAAGCACGTATGCGCCAGGGCGAACAGTTGGCTGAAAAAATTAAGCGCATTCGTCCCGATCACGATATCGATGTGATCATCCCCATTCCTGATTCGAGCCGCACAGCCGGCATGGCGCTAGCGCAGGCTCTGGGCGTCAAATTCCGAGAGGGCTTGGTAAAAAATCGCTATATTGGTCGTACTTTCATCATGCCTGGGCAAGCCACGCGCAAGAAGTCAGTGCGCCAAAAGTTGAACGCCATTGAGCTTGAGTTTAAGGGCAAGAATGTAATGTTGGTCGATGACTCGATTGTGCGTGGCACCACCAGTGCGCAAATTATCGATATGGTGCGTGAAGTGGGTGCCAAGAACGTTTATTTTGCCTCGGCATCACCCGCTGTGCGCCATCCGAACGTATATGGTATTGATATGCCTTCTGCGAAAGAGCTCGTAGCCCACGACAAGACCGAAGAAGAAATCGCGCAATCGATTGGTGCTGATTGGCTGGTTTATCAAGATCTTGATGCGCTAGTACAGAGCTCGGCCGAGGGTAATTCTGAGATCGAACGCTTCGACTGTGCCGTTTTTGATGGCGTGTATGTGTGTGGTGATGTGACTCAGGAATACCTCGATGGCCTCGATGCGGCACGAAACGATACCATGCAGGAGCAAAATCGTGCCGCTGCTAGTGGCGATAGTTCGGTGATTGGTCTACATAATGAGGAACGCACTTAAAGTTCTCTAAAGGAGGGGACGTTGCAAGGAAAACTCGCTAAGGTCCTCTCAGATATTGACACGGTGCTGCTGGGCAAGCAGCACGCGGTCAAACTTTCCCTCGCGTGTTTACTCTCTGGCGGTCATCTACTGCTTGAAGACCTGCCAGGTATGGGTAAAACCACACTATCCAAGGCCCTGGCCAAGGCGCTTAATCTCAGTTTTAACCGGGTTCAATTCACCGCCGATCTATTTCCTTCCGACCTGCTCGGCGTCTCGGTCTATCGACGTGAGGAAGATCGTTTTCAGTTCGTGCGTGGGCCGGTGTTTTGCCACATTTTGCTGGCTGATGAAATCAATCGTACCCCGCCAAAAACCCAAAGTGCGCTGCTAGA
Source organism: Cellvibrionales bacterium (assembly GCA_024639455.1). Taxonomy (GTDB): domain Bacteria; phylum Pseudomonadota; class Gammaproteobacteria; order Pseudomonadales; family JAHEIH01; genus JAHEIH01. Next base: position 239,769 of record JAHEIH010000005.1, on the reverse strand, counting down.
GGCCATGGCGGAAGGGCAGGTGAGTGTGGATGGTGAGAGCCATTTGCTGCCACAGCCCTTCTTTGTGATCGCCACCCAAAACCCCCAGTTTCAATCGGGTACTTACCCACTGCCCGAGTCTCAGTTAGACCGCTTTACCATGTGCTTGAGTTTGGGCTATCCGTCGCCAGAAACCGAGCGTGCGCTGTTGTTGGGTAACGCCGAAGATGCGTTACAGGCTATGCCCCAGCGCCTAAGTGGTGAACAGATGCTGGCGATCAAGGCCGAGGTGGCAGCATTGCATGTTTCGCCCGCCTTGGTGGATTACCTGCAGCGCTTGTTGCAAGGCAGTCGCGACAGTGAATATTTCGAGCACGGTCTATCGCCTCGCGCCGGCATGTCGGTGCTGGCCTGCGCGAGGGCGTGGGCTTATTTGGATGGTCGAGATCATGTGGCGCCGGACGATATCCAGGCGGTATTTATTCCGGTGTGTAGCCATCGCCTACAAGGTGATAGCCCACAATGGGTCGCGCAGCGCTTGGAGGCGATCGTCGCGGCTACACCGGTGGTGTAAGCGCGATGTGGCCGGTTGCTTGGCGAGAAGCCTGGCAGGCGAGGTGGCGTCGTTGGTTGGCACGCCGTATTCCGCCCAGTCTTGAACAGGTGCTTTCGCAGCGTAATATCTTTATATTTCCCACCAGTTTTGGGGCTTTTTATCTGTTAGTCACAGCCCTACTTTTTACTATTGGGTTGAATTATCAAAACAACTCGGTGTATGCCTTTTGCTTTTTCTTGGTAGCGGTGTTTGTCGCGGCGATCATGCCTACCTTTAACAATCTGCAAGGGCTCAAGATTCGTTGTAAAGCATCCACGGTGACCGTGCAAGGTCGTGCCGCCGATGTGGTGCTTTACTGCACTGGCGGTGCGCGTGAACGTTTTCAATTACTGTTGCATCACAATCCCGTTAGTGTGTTCGATATGCCACCAGAGCGACGTTCTGAGGTGCATCTCAGCATGTCGTTTGCCCAGCCTGGGGTACAGACGATGTCGGCTATTAAGCTGCACAGTGTTTATCCGCTAGGGTTGTATCGGGCTTGGACGTGGTTATCATTTTCACACACGATTTATGTTGCGCCACGACCACGGCGTGTCAGTGAATTACAGCAATTGATTGAACCGCAGGGTAGAGCGGTGAATTGGCAATATCAGGATAATGAAGAGCGTGAATTACGTGAGTACCGCCAAGGCGATAGCGCCAGAGATATTTTTTGGCGTCGTGCAGCGGGGGAGGGCCCGCTCTTGAGTAAGACACGGGGAGTACAACCTCGCGCCGAATCCCCCCAGGGTTTGATCGATTATCATCGTAGTCAAGCGAACCTGCATCGCGCCAAATTAGCCGATCTGTGCTATTGGGTTTTGCACTGCGATACCCTGGGTGTGCCGTTTGGGTTGTCTTTGCCGAGTGGGGAGGTTCCCCTCGGTAGTGGTGCGAAGCACAAAGCTCGATGCTTGCAAGCCTTGGCGGAGGCGGTATGAGAGTGATAGATCCGCAGCAGGCGCGTCTAACGCTAGGCCTGATAAGCATTAGCTCTAGCGTGCAGTTGCTGGGTTTGCCACCTCTGTTCATGCTACTGAGTGGTTTTTTGTTGCTCGGCGCTTGGCTGCATTGGCTGTGGTTTTGGCCAGTGCCAAAAGGCTTGCGATTGCTTGGGCTGCTGGGTTTTGCGGTGCTGATTTACAGTCAGTTTGGCAATTTCTTTGGCCTTGAGCCAATGGTGGCGTTATTCGTTGGGAGCTTGTTACTCAAGTTGCTGGAGGTGCGTGCGCGGCGCGATGTCTACCTGTTGGTGGCATTGTCCCTCTTTGGATTGGCCACACCGCTGTTATTCAATCCAGAGTTGTGGTGGTTTTTGATTATCTTGACCATCGCCCTGTTACACGTTTCGCTGCTGGCGTTATTGCATGGTCAGCGTAGTAGCCAGGCCGCCTTGCGAGGAGCGCTGGGTATTCTTTGGCGTGCGCTGCCGCTGGCTGCGCTGCTGTTCTTTATCGTGCCACGCTTGCCGCCACTGTGGGCGGTGCCGATGGCGAATCACCAGTCGAAAACCGGCTTGTCGGACAACCTAAGTCTCGGCAGTATGGATTCGCTCAGTCGCGATGGCTCATTGGCCTTTAGTGCGCGCTTTGCAGACGCTGCGGCCTTACCGCTACCAGCGGAGCGCTATTGGCGCAGTTTGATGCTCGTTGACTACGATGGTGAGCAATGGTTAGCACCGGATGTGCAGCATCTTCGTGGAGATTCGCCTGGGAAGGATGCGGAGCCTGATTGGCGTTATCAGGTGTTACTGTCACCTTCGGCGCAGCGTTGGATACCCTCGCTGGGTACGGCTGTGGCGTGGCCTAATAAACTGGAATACCTTGCCGATGGCACCCTTCGGGCAAGGCGACCCATTCACGCGCGGCAATTATTTGCGCTCGAGAGTAACAGCGATATTGTTAGTCAGTCGTTTGGTCGCGCCTGGAGAAACCGCCTCACCGCCTTACCCCCCGATCTGCATCCTGAAACCCGCGCTTACGCCCGTGAGATGCGACAGCGTTACCCGGGGGACGAGGCGCTTATAGCTCTTTTACGTAGCTTTACTAAGGGTAACTTCAGTTACACCCTGCAGCCGGCGCCCTTGTTGGGCGACAAGGTTGACAGTTTTATGTTCGAAACCCAGCAGGGTTTTTGCGAACACTATGCGGTTGCTTTTGCAGTCATGGCTCGCGAATTGGGCTATCCGACTCGATTGGCGACAGGCTACTTGGGGGGGGAGACTAGCCAGGTGGATCCCTCGACCTTGATGATTTATCAATACGATGCCCACGCTTGGGTCGAAGTGTGGCTTGAGCAGCGTGGTTGGGTGCGCTTCGACCCTACCGCTTGGATTAATCCAGCGCGGGTGGCGTCGCCGCCAGAGCTTCGCCCAGAGTGGCGCGGTGCCGACTTGCCGATGTTTGAGGAACTGGCCTGGATGCTGCGCGGTCAGCAGTGGCTAGCGCATTGGCGCCATGCTACTGAATGGGCCAACTTGCGATGGATGCAGTTTATGGCGGATTTTGATGGTGTCGGTCAGGCGGCGTTTTTGAAGCGTTGGTTGGGGGGCGTGGATGTTCCTCGCATGCTACTGTTGCTGGCCTTTGTGGTCGTGCCCAGCTGGCTGTGGTACGGCCGCGACTGGTGGTGGCCCAAGCCTAGCCAACCTGCGCGGCGTTACCGCTTGATGCTACAGACCCATGGTTTACCTGCGTACACAACGCCTGTGCAATCGGCGCGAGCACTTGTGGCCCGCTATCCTGAGCATGCGGAAGCGATCGATGTAGCGGTGGGCGCATTGCAGGCCTATTGGTACGGCGCCAACAAACCAAGTGATGCTGAGGTTAATGCCGCCTTAAAGACGTTACTCGGGTTTTCCAAGCTGCAAAAAAAAGCCCCCGCTCAATGAGCGAGGGCTTGCGTGTTAAACCCTTAGGAGTGATTACATACGTACTTCGTCGATTTGAACGGCGGCAATTTGTGCACCTTTTTCGGCGTTAGCACGGTATTCCGCGACTTGGTCAAAGTTCATGTACTTGTAAATGTCAGCCGACATAGCGTCGATTTGACTGGCGTATTCCATGTATTCAGCAGTTGAAGGCAAGCGACCCAAGATACCACCGACAGCGGCCAGTTCAGCAGATGTCAGGTAGACATTGGCGCCGTCACCCAAGCGGTTGGGGAAGTTACGCGTTGATGTCGATAGTACGGTCACACCAGGGGCTACCCGGGCTTGGTTGCCCATGCACAGTGAGCAGCCGGGCATTTCAGTGCGCACGCCATTGCGACCGAAGATGTTGTAGTAACCTTCTTCCATTAGCTGGTGCTCGTCCATTTTAGTTGGAGGAGACATCCAGAAGCGCGTTTTTATCGCCTCTTTATTTTTGTCTAACAGCTTGCCTGCAGCGCGGAAGTGACCGATGTTGGTCATACACGAACCGATAAACACTTCGTCGACTTTGTCGCCGGCAACGTCAGACAGCAGTTTGGCATCATCGGGGTCGTTGGGGCAGCAAACAATGGGCTCAACCACGTCGTTCAGATCGATTTCGATAATGGCAGCGTATTCGGCATCGGCGTCGGCTTGCATCAAGCTTGGGTTGGCCAACCACTCTTCCATGGCGCGAGCACGACGCTCCAGGGTGCGTGGGTCGCCGTAGCCGTCGGCAATCATAGAGCGCAGCAGCACGATGTTTGAACGCAAGTACTCAGCTACGGAATCTTCGCTAAGTTTGATAGAGCAGCCAGCCGCTGAGCGCTCGGCAGATGCATCGGACAATTCGAAGGCTTGTTCAACGGTCAGACTATCTAAGCCTTCAATTTCCAGTACGCGGCCAGAGAAGATGTTCTTCTTGCCTTTTTTCTCAACTGTCAGTAGACCTTGCTTGATGGCGTAGTAGGGAATCGCGTGTACTAAGTCGCGCAGCGTAATACCCGGCTTCATGTCACCTTTGAAACGCACCAGTACAGACTCGGGCATGTCGAGTGGCATAACGCCCGTTGCGGCAGCAAAGGCTACCAGACCAGAACCCGCAGGGAATGAAATGCCCATGGGGAAGCGGGTGTGTGAGTCACCGCCAGTACCTACGGTATCTGGCAACAACATGCGGTTCAACCAGCTGTGAATGATACCGTCACCGGGACGCAGAGAAACACCACCGCGGGTCATGATGAAGTCGGGCAGGGTGTGTTGCGTATTGATGTCGACGGGTTTGGGGTAAGCCGCCGTGTGGCAGAATGATTGCATGGTAAGGTCAGCAGAGAAGCCAAGGCAAGCGAGGTCTTTCAGTTCGTCACGGGTCATCGGGCCAGTGGTGTCCTGAGAGCCAACAGTAGTCATCTTGGGTTCGCAGTAGGTGCCGGGGCGGATGCCGTCGACGCCACAGGCCTTGCCCACCATTTTTTGAGCCAGGGTGAAGCCCTTGCCGGTATCGACAGGTGCCACAGGCGTGCGGAACAGGTCGGTAGTGGGTAAGCCCATGAATTCGCGCGCACGCTGAGTTAAGCCACGACCAATGATCAAATTGATACGGCCACCGGCGCGAACTTCGTCCAACAGAACGTCTGATTTCAGTTCGAATTCAGAAATGGTTTCACCGGCTTCGTTGAGTATCTTGCCGTCGTAAGGGCGAATTTCGATCACGTCGCCCATGTTGATGTCGTCAACAGGGGCCTCAAATACCAATGCACCTGCGTCTTCCATGGTGTTGAAGAAAATGGGCGCCACTTTACCACCGATACAGATACCACCACCGCGTTTGTTGGGCACACCAGGGAGATCATCACCGAAGAACCACAGCACGGAGTTAGTCGCTGATTTGCGCGATGAGCCGGTACCAACGACGTCGCCAACGAAGGCTACGGGCAAGCCCTTGGTACTGATCTCTTCAATTTGTTGCATGGGGCCGGTCACGCCGTGTTCTTCTGGGGTCAGGCCATCGCGGGTCATTTTGTACATGGCGCGCGCGTGCAGTGGAATGTCGGGGCGACTCCACGCATCAGGAGCAGGTGATAGGTCATCGGTGTTGGTTTCACCAGTAACTTTAAATACGGTGGTCTTAATGGACTCGGCCACGTCGGGACGATTGGTGAACCATTCGGCATCGGCCCATGATTGCAGGACGGCTTGTGCGAAGGCGTTGCCATTTTTTGCTTTCTCGGCGACATCGTGGAAAGCGTCGAACATCAGCAGCGTGTACTTTAACTGCTCGCCGGCCAATTCGCCCAGTTCACTATCATCCAAGGCATCGACCAATGTTTCGATGTTGTACCCGCCGAGCATCATGCCCAGTAACTCAATCGCTTTTTTGCGGTCAATTAAAGGAGATGAAGCCTCGCCTTTAACGACAGCGGCTAGAAATGCTGCTTTTACGTAGGCTGCTTCGTCAACGCCAGGGGGGACGCGGTTGCTGATCAAATCCAGCAGCGTGGCTTCTTCACCAGCGGGAGGATTTTTCAACAGTTCAACTAATTCAGCGGTTTGACCTGCGTCGAGGGGTTTGGGTACGACGCCTTCGGCGGCGCGCTCTTCTACGTGTTTGCGGTAAGCTTCAAGCACAGTTGGCTCCTTGTTGTTGGATGGTAACCGGGTGTGGTACCACCACGACGATTTAATACTGGTAAGTGGCGCAGGATTATAGCCTTCAGCGGGTTATCTGTTAAGTGATTGCGACAGAATGTGAGTCTATACAGGACATTTTTCTACCTGATAACGCGGTGCTTTTGCAATTTAGGGTAGTCATGGGCGTCGTCGCTCATTATCATGATGTATTGAATTGAGGAGAATCCATGACCCAAGTCCGCACACCTTGCATTGGCGTTTGTTCCACCGTGTTTGGCGGCGATGTATGTCGTGGCTGTAAGCGCTTTAGTCACGAAGTTATCGATTGGGTGGGTTATAGCGAAGAGCAAAAGCAGGCCATTGATGCGCGCCTGAGCTATTTGTTGTCTCAATTGGTTAAGGCGCGCTTAGAAATTGTAGATGAAGCCCTATTGCTGGCCGGATTGAAAGCGCAGAATATCCGCTTCCATGAATACCGTAATGCCTACTGCTGGATTTTTGAATTGCTGCGTGCTGGCGCTAGCCAAGTCATCCCCGAGAACTACGGTTTTCGAGTGCGTTCGGCCTACGTTGGTATTCCGCTGACCAAACACGTAGAAGAGATCGATCAAGACTTTTACACCTTGTCCGATGCCCATTTTCAGCGCTACGTTGCCGAACCCTTGAAGAGTATTGATAATGGCTAAAACTGTTGCCGAATACCTGCAACCAGTACACGCTTTTTTGGCATGTGAAACCCCTGACGCCTGGATAGCTTTCGCTGCGCGCGAGGATCAGTTGCCCGCGTTGTTGGCCGATCATGCCAACTGTGAAATGAAGGCCGCGCAAACGGCGCAGGCGCTCATGTGGCGCTACGGCACCCCGCGCACTCACAGTGCGGTAGATACCTCGGGCAGTCAGGCCTCAATGCTGCACAAGTTATCTCGCTTGGCGCGAGAAGAGTTGCGCCATTTCGAACAAGTGCTAAAAATCATGAAGAAACTGAGCCTGCCATACCTGGCGGTGCCGGCGTCTCGCTACGCCACAGGCATGATTGCCGCAGCAGAAAAGCACGATCCACAAGCCTTGGTCGACAAGCTCATCATTGGTGCCTTCATCGAAGCTCGCTCTTGCGAGCGCTTTGCCAAGCTTGCTCCCCATTTGCCGCCTTTGGTGGCCGATTTTTATATCTCCCTGCTGAAATCCGAGTCACGCCATTTTAGCGACTATCTCGCCCTGGCGGAGACGTTTGCAGGAACCAATATCGAGGCTAGGGTCGAGTATTTTCGTCAGGTTGAGGCGTCATTAGTGCTCAGCGAGGACGCTGAGTTTCGATTCCACAGTGGCACCCCTGTCGAGGCGGCGTAATGTCACCGCTTTTTGGCGTAATTGAGGGTTTTTACGGCCGTCAGTGGCGTTGGCAGCAGCGCCGCGAATTACTCGATTTACTCCCTGTCTTTCAATGTAATGCCTATTTGTATGCCCCAAAAGGCGACGCTTTTTTGCGGCGGCGATGGCGCGAGCACTGGCCAGATAGTGACTGGTACCAACTGCGCACTCTTTCCAAGGCGGCACGCGCCAATAATGTGTCTTTTGGGGTTGGATTGTCGGTGCTCGACTACAGCGATAAGGACGCGACGTTGCTGGCAGAAAAATTAGAACGGCTCAATCAATTACAACTGGGGCATCTCGGTGTGTTTTTCGACGACATGCGGGGGGATGATCCAGGTTTGGCAGATAGACAGTTGACGGCACTGGCTTGGATACGTCAGCACAGTAATGCCGAAAAGATTTTGTTTTGCCCTACGTATTACAGTTCAGATCCGATTTTGGAAGAGGTTTTTGGCGAGCGTCCCGATGACTACTGGTCGAAACTGTCGCTTAATTTGCCCTTGGAGGTGCAATGTTTTTGGACGGGCAGTCAGGTTTGTAGCCACCGTCTTGACTTAAGCGATGCGGTTGAGGCGATGCGGGTGTTAAAGCGTCAACCAGCCATTTGGGATAACTACCCGGTCAACGATGGACGCCTCACGAGTCGCTATTTGCATCTGCGGCCACTGCAAGATCGACAGCTGACCGCCACGAGTTATCGAAGTTACTTCATCAATCCTATGAATCAATTCGAGTTGTCGCTGCCTGTCATTGCTTCAGCCTATCTTGCTGTAGTTGGCTCAAACAAGGCGCCACATGAAAGCTTCCGTTTTGCAGAGTATCGATGGGGGGCTGCCTTTGCCGATTTTTGGTGGGAGAATACCCATCTTGTGCAGAATTTGGGCCTAGATGGCATGTCTGACCAGCAGTTGCATAGCATGCGCCAAGGTCTTGAGACCTTCAAAAATGCGCCGGCTGCAGAGTGGTTGGATTGGCTGCAGGGTGGCTATACCTTCGACCCGGCATGCCTAACCTCATAATAATCGTAAATAGCGTGTTGAAAGGGTGATCGGCTTATGGCAGAATTGCGCACCTTTAAAACACCGCCAATGCAAAATTGTGCGGGAATTTAAGCAACAACGCACCGTTGGCAAGGTCGTATACGCGAAAGTGGCGAAATTGGTAGACGCGCTGGATTTAGGTTCCAGTTCCGCAAGGAGTGAGAGTTCGAGTCTCTCCTTTCGCACCAACGACCTCGATGTGAACAAGCACAGCACGGTGACATCCGCAATATAAGAGGAATTTCCATGCAGGTTTCAATCGAAACGACTTCAGGTTTAGAACGTCGTTTGACCGTTAGCGTGCCCGCTGCGCGCGTAGAGCAAGATGTAGACGCACGTCTGAAGAAAGCCGCTAAAACTGTTCGTTTGAACGGTTTCCGTCCTGGCAAAGTACCCTTCAAAGTTGTTAAGCAACGTTTCGGTGACGGTGTGCGTCAGGAAGTTATCGGTGAGGTTGTTAACCAAACGTTTTATGAAGCGGTCGTACAAGAGAAACTGCAACCTGCTGGCCAACCTGCTATCGAAGCCAAGCAAATCGAAGCGGGTAAAGATTTAGAGTACATAGCGACTTTTGAAATCTATCCCGAAGTTACTGTGGCAGAATTGGATGGTGTTGAACTTGAAAAACCCGTTGCTGAAGTGACCGACAAAGATGTCGACAACATGATCGATATCTTCCGTAAGCAACAAGCGACTTGGAAAGAAGCCCCCCGCCGTGCGGCTAAAATGGACGACCAGGTGACCATCGATTTCGTTGGCACTAAAGACGGTGAAGAATTCGCCGGTGGTAGCGCCAGTGGTCAGACGTTGGTGTTGGGTTCTGGTAACATGATTCCCGGTTTTGAAGATGGCATCGTGGGCATGAAGAAGGGTGAAGAAAAAGTCCTTGAGCTGACTTTCCCCGAAGACTACCACGCGGAAGAATTAAAGGGTGCTGCGGTTCAGTTTGCTGTGACCCTTCACAAGGTTGAAGGTCAACAACTTCCTAAGCTGGATGAAGAATTTTTCGCTAAGTATGGCGTTGAAGAAGGTGGTGAAGATGTCTTCCGCACTGAAATCAAAGCTAATATGGAACGTGAACTGAAAAATGCGATTAAAGCGAAAGTCAAATCTTCAGTGTTAGACAAAGTGGTTGAAGCCCATGACTCTCTGCAGATCCCTGCGGCTTTGATCAATAACGAAATCGTTGCCCTGAAGCGCCAAGCGCTGCAGCAGTATGGCATGGGTGGTCAGGACGTAGACTTGAACATGCTGCCCAACGAAATGTTCCAAGACCAAGCTAAGCGCCGTGTGGCACTGGGCTTGATTCTGAGCGAAGTAGTTAAGAGCAAAGAACTGAAAGCCGATGCCAACAAAGTACGTGCTATGGTAGAAGAAATTGCTTCGACCTACCAAGACCCACAGGAAGTGATTGACTACTATTACAGCAACCAAGATCAGCTGCAAGGAATCGAATCTGCAGTTTTAGAAGATCAAGTGGTTGAAATTTTGCTCGAAAAAGCTAAGGTTGTTGAAACCGCTAGCACTTATGAAGGCGTATTGAATCCTAGTGCATAAGCATTTGGGTAACTTTCGGAGCAGCGGGTCCTAGCGAGGCCGCCGGCAGCACTACGAAGGCGGGTTTACCCCGCCTTTTTTATTTGTTTTGGAGAACAATTTATGTCCTTTGATTACGGCAATAACGATCCCATCACCAATTTGGGTTTAGTGCCCATGGTTATCGAGCAAACTGCTCGAGGCGAGCGTTCTTTTGATATTTACTCACGCCTGCTAAAAGAGCGTGTGATTTTTATCGTGGGACCCGTTGAAGACCATATGGCTAACCTGGTGGTGGCGCAATTGTTGTTCCTTGAGTCAGAGAATCCCGATAAGGATATTCACCTGTATATCAACTCCCCCGGCGGTTCTGTGACAGCGGGTCTAGCGATTTACGACACCATGAAGTTCATCAAGCCCGACATCACTACTATGGTGATTGGTCAAGCGGCATCGATGGGCGCTTTCTTGTTGAGTGGTGGTACCCCAGGTAAGCGCTTTGCTTTGCCTAACTCGCGCGTGATGATTCACCAGCCAAGCGGCGGTGCTCGCGGCCAAGCAACCGATATCGATATTCAAGCCAAAGAAATTTTGATTATTCGCGACAAGTTGAATCGCTTAATGGCGGAGCACACGGGGCAGCCGCTGGAAACCATCGAGCGCGATACCGAGCGCGACAACTTTATGAGTGGTACCCAAGCCGCTGAATATGGCTTGGTAGATAAAGTGTTGTCACATCGTGGTACAGAACAGTAAGCACATTTTAGCTTGAACATGGTCTAAAATATCCATTAGCATGACCAAAAAAGAAGGGTAAGAAGCATGACAGACGATAGCAGCAAAGACGGCGGAAAGCTGCTCTATTGCTCATTCTGCGGCAAAAGCCAGCACGAAGTTCGCAAATTGATCGCCGGTCCCTCGGTGTTTATTTGCGACGAATGTGTCGACCTGTGTAACGATATTATTCGTGAAGAAGTTCGTGAAGCCGCAGGTGAAGAGGGCGCTGAAAAACTCCCCACACCTTCCGAGATCAACGATACGCTGGATCAGTATGTCATCGGTCAAGCCCGTGCCAAGCGCGTGCTTTCAGTGGCGGTTTACAACCACTACAAGCGCCTTTCATGGGGTGCTAACCACAAGGACGATTCAGCGGTAGAGCTCGGCAAAAGTAATATTCTGCTAGTGGGCCCCACCGGTAGCGGTAAAACGCTGTTGGCGGAAACGCTGGCGCGTTTACTAGATGTGCCATTTACCATCGCTGATGCCACCACCTTGACCGAGGCGGGTTACGTAGGCGAAGACGTAGAAAACATTATTCAGAAGTTGTTGCAGAAGTGCGACTACGACGTAGAAAAGGCTCAGCGCGGCATTGTCTACATCGATGAGATTGACAAAATCTCTCGCAAGTCTGATAACCCCTCCATTACTCGCGATGTGTCGGGTGAGGGTGTGCAGCAAGCGCTGTTGAAACTGATTGAAGGTACGGTGGCTTCGGTTCCCCCGCAGGGTGGCCGCAAGCATCCTCAGCAAGAATTTTTGCAAGTCGATACCAAAAATATTCTGTTCATCTGTGGCGGTGCTTTCGCCGGTTTGGATCGTGTGATTCGTGACCGTTCAGAAAAAGGCGGTATTGGTTTTGGTGCCGAAGTGAAAAGCAAAGAGAGCAAGAAGAATTTTGGTGAGGTCCTGTTTGATCTCGAGCCAGAGGATCTTGTTCGCTACGGACTCATTCCTGAATTTGTTGGTCGTTTGCCTGTCATCGCTACCCTCGAAGAGTTGGACGAAGACGCATTGGTGCGTATTTTGACCGAACCCAAAAACTCGCTAACTAAGCAGTATGCCAAGTTGTTCGAGATGGATGAGGTTGAGATCGACTTCCGCGAGGATGGTCTTCGTGCGGTGGCCAATAAAGCCATGGCGCGCAAGACGGGGGCACGTGGACTCCGTTCTATCTTAGAGTCGGTGCTGCTCGATACCATGTATCGATTGCCCTCAGAGGAAAATGTAAGCAAAGTCATTGTCGACGAAAGTGTCATTACTGGTGATTCTGAGCCCTTGTTGGTTTACGAGAATGTTGACTCTCCTAAAGTGGCGGCAGAAGACTGAGCGTAATTGGTCTTCTATGGCTATAGTTAAAGGGTGCTTATGCACCCTTTTTTATTTTTTTTCGTAATAATCATAACGCGGCTTGAATTAAGCCACTCTATCCCCAATATAATTGGTGTCGCTGCATTTCATCGCAGTCCATCCTGTAACAAAGTGAGGCCTACATGTCTTCTTCTCACAATTTGCCCGTACTTCCCCTGCGCGATGTGGTGGTTTACCCCCATATGGTGGTGCCCCTGTTTGTCGGGCGCGAAAAATCCATTGTCGCCCTCGAACAGGCGATGCAAAGTGACAAGCAGGTCTTGTTGGTTGCGCAACGTGATGCGGGACTCGATGAGCCAAGTACGGACGATGTCTACGATATTGGTACCGTGGCGAATATTCTGCAGTTACTCAAATTACCTGACGGCACAGTGAAGGTACTCGTTGAGGGCGCAGAGCGCGCTATGCTAGACAACATGGCCGAGTTAGACGGTTACTTCCGCGCTGATGTCACCATTCTGCAGGGCGTAAACATTGAAGAGGAAGGTGCCGAAGATTTTGTGAAGGATGCCTTGGCGGCCTTCGAGCATTACGTCAATACCTCAAAGAAGGTGCCCAGTGAGGTTATGTCATCGCTTGTTGGCCTAGATGAGCCAAGTCGCCTAGTCGATACCATGGCCGCGCATATGGCGATGCCGTTGTCTGACAAGCAGGCCGTGTTGGAAATGGCCGATACGCCAGAGCGCTATGCTTTCTTGAGCGCCAAGATGGAGGCCGAAGCTGACTTGCAGCAAGTCGAGAAGCGAATTCGTGGCCGAGTTAAGAAACAAATGGAAAAAAGCCAGCGCGAGTACTATTTGAATGAGCAGATGAAGGCCATTCAAAAAGAGCTTGGTGAAATGGATGACGCCCCCAATGAGTTGGAAGAATTCAAGCGCAAAATTCACGAGTCAGGCATGTCTAGCGAAGCCGCTGAAAAGGCCAATAGCGAGCTAGGCAAGTTGAAAATGATGTCGCCAATGTCGGCGGAAGCTTCTGTGGTGCGCTCCTACCTAGATTGGATGACCAATATTCCATGGAAAAAACGCAGTAAGGTGCGCCATGATCTGCCACGAGCGGAAAAAATTCTCAACGAAGATCACTTTGGCTTGGAAGAGGTTAAAGAGCGCATTTTAGAATATCTCGCCGTGCAGCAGCGCGTGCGTAAGTTGAAAGGGCCAGTACTTTGTTTGGTTGGCCCACCAGGGGTGGGTAAAACCTCCCTAGGTGAATCAATTGCCAAGGCTACCAATCGCAAATTCATTCGTATGGCCCTCGGCGGGGTACGCGATGAGGCAGAAATCCGCGGCCACCGCCGTACTTACATTGGATCGCTGCCTGGCAAAATCGTTCAAAAATTGTCCAAAGTTGGCGTTAAAAACCCGCTCTTCTTGTTGGACGAAATCGACAAGATGGGTATGGATCACCGCGGCGATCCTGCGTCTGCGCTGTTAGAGGTACTCGACCCAGAGCAAAACAACTCGTTTGCCGATCACTATTTGGAGGTAGACTACGACCTATCTGAGGTCATGTTCATTTGTACGGCTAACTCGTTAAATATTCCAGGTCCTTTGTTGGACCGCATGGAAGTCATTCGCCTGCCTGGCTACACCGAAGATGAGAAGGTCAGTATTGCACAGCGCTATCTCGAGCCCAAGCAGCAAAAAAATGCCGGATTGAAGAAGGGTGAGTTGTGCATCGATGAGTCGGCTATTCGCGATTTGGTGCGTTACTATACCCGTGAGGCGGGGGTACGTAACCTGGAGCGTGAAATTGCCAAGATTTGCCGCAAAACCGTCAAGAACACCGCGCTAGGTAAGCCTCCCGTCGATTCAGTTGATGCGTCAATGCTGGAAGACTACTGCGGTGTTCGCAAGTTTAGCCACAACGTTGCTGAAGAGAAAAACCAGATAGGTCAAGTGACTGGGCTAGCGTGGACGCAGGTAGGCGGTGAGCTACTGACTATTGAGGCGGCGGCTGTGGTTGGTAAAGGTAGACACATGCATACCGGTTCGCTGGGGGATGTCATGCAGGAATCTATCCGCGCAGCGACCACCGTCGTGCGCAGTCGCTCGCGTATGCTAGGTATTACCGCCTGTTACCACGACAAGAACGATATCCATATCCACATTCCTGAAGGTGCGACACCCAAGGATGGCCCCAGTGCCGGTATTGGAATGTGCACCGCGCTGGTATCTGTCATTACGGGTATTCCGGTACGCTCCGATGTCGCCATGACCGGCGAAATTACTTTGCGCGGTCAAGTATTGGCGATTGGTGGTTTGAAAGAGAAATTGCTCGCGGCTCACCGCGGGGGAATCAAAACCGTTATTATTCCCGATGAAAATGTTCGTGATCTGAAGGAAATTCCTGAGAACATCAAAGCTGATCTGGAGATTGTGCCGGTGAAGTGGATTGATGAAGTTTTATCCATTGCGCTCGAGTCTCAACCCCAATCCCTTAGTGAAGAGGAGTACATGGCGGGTTATTCTGAGCAAAATACCAATAAAACTGACGAAAACCGCATTAATACGCACTAGGCTGCTTGACCGGCCTAGTGGCAGTTGGTATAAATGCCTATAGTTCAGTGTTCTCGGGGCTTTGAGGACATTGTTACTTATAACAAACTAACAAAAACATGAGGGACTTAATGTGAATAAATCTGAACTGATCGATGCGATCGCCGCTTCTGCTGACCTGTCTAAAGCATCTGCTGGCCGTGCACTGGATGCCGTTGTTGACGCAGTGACTGGCGCATTGAAAAATGGCGATTCTGTATCTTTGGTAGGTTTTGGTACTTTTAGTGTTAAAGAGCGCGCTGCACGTACTGGCCGCAACCCACAAACTGGTGCTGAAATCCAGATTGCTGCGGCAAAAGTACCTAGTTTTAAAGCTGGTAAAGCACTGAAAGACGCGGTTAACTAAGTTCTGCGTCAGTGCGCCGACCCCAGCCTGATGGGGTTGGCATGAAGCGCATCATTCGATGCGCTTTTTTTTTGATTTTTTAGTGTGATTTCTGTGGAGTACCCCTGTGCTACAGTTTTTTAGAGACAGCATGCAAGGCACCGCTGCCAAAGTTATTGTCGGTATTATCGTTATACCCTTTGCTTTGTTTGGTATCGAATCTTTAGTTTTCTCCTCTGGTGCGGACAATGCTGCCAAGGTCAACGGCGAAGGTATCGCTGTGCAAGAGTTGGCGCGAGCCATGTCGGCGCAACGCAGCCGTATGTTGAGCCAAATGGGTGAAAATGCCGACCCAACCACCATAAATGATGACATGATCCGTGGTCCGGTGCTGGAGCAATTGGTACAACAAGAAATTCTGCGCCAAACAGCCGCCGATTTCGGTCTGGCTGTTGGTGATGATATTCTCGACCGAGATATTGTTAATACTGAAACCTTCCAAATTGACGGTGTATTCTCGCCCGATATGTACCGCAGTGTATTAACGTCAAATGGTTTGACTCCTCTGGGTTACAAGCAATTGTTGCGCGGCGATCTTGAACTACGTCAATTGGTCGATGGTATTACTAATTCAAGTTTTATAAGCCCAGAAGAGCTTGCGCTGGCTGCGCGTTTTGTCGGTGAGACTCGCACCGTACATTACGTGACCTTGCCCTTGGCGCCTGTGTTGGAAAATACCGTAGTGAGCGAAGAGCAAATTCAAAGCTACTACGCCGACAATGCGG
This sequence comes from Cellvibrionales bacterium, assembly GCA_024639455.1. Classification (GTDB taxonomy): domain Bacteria; phylum Pseudomonadota; class Gammaproteobacteria; order Pseudomonadales; family JAHEIH01; genus JAHEIH01. The sequence goes on along the minus strand of JAHEIH010000005.1, from coordinate 223,890 downwards.
CACGCTTTATGACTGAGGAAAGCGTTGAGCTGGAATATGTTTTACTTAATCGTGCCGATTTCAATGTCGATATCTCGGAAGAAGACATTGCCGCAGAATACCAGCGTGAAATAGACAACATGCAAGCCTCTGTTAGCCGTGGTGCTGCGCATATTATGTTGGAATTAGGCGATCGCAGCGAATCTGAGGCGATTGAAATCCTCAACGGTATTAAATCTGAGTTAGATGCTGGTGGCGATTTTGCTACATTGGCCGCGCAATATTCAGAGGATAGTTTTTCAGCTGAGCAGGGCGGCGATATCGGTGATACCACTGGTGACGTGTTCCCTGAAGCATTCGAAGACGCCTTGGCAGCGCTGCAATTGGATCAAGTTTCTGCGCCCGTGGTCACTGAAGGTGCTGTGCACTTGATCAAGCTGATTCGCCTTGAAGAGCAGGAAAAGCCAAGCCTCGCTGAGCGTCGTGACGACATCGTGACTCAGTTGACAGCGGTCAAGGCGGAGCCTCTTTATATTGCTGCTCTTGAGCAGTTAGCCGATATGAGTTTCAACTCTGTGGGTCTCCAGGATACCGCCGAGGAATTATCTTTGCCTCTACAAATGAGCAGCGTGGTTCCTCGCAGTGGCGGTAGTGGTATTTTTGCAGATGCTAAAGTCTTAAAAGCAGCATTCTCAGCTGAACTTATCGAACAAGGACTCAATAGTGAAGTGATCGAATTGAGTGCTGATCAGTCGGTCGTTCTTCGTGTGGCACAACACCTGCCACCCGAGCAGCGCCCCTTGGAGCAGGTGGCGCAAGAAATTAGCCAGCAGTTGCGCAACCAATCTGCCCGTGATGCTCTGCAGGCGTCGGCCAACGATATGGTAGACGCGTTGCGTGCCGGTGGCGACATGACGGCACTCGCAACTGCGGTAGGCCTTGAAGTGACTGCGTTGGAGAATATTAACCGCCGCGATAATCGAGCCCCACGTATTGTTCCTGCCGCTTTTGGCCTTAGCGTGGATGGCGAAGCCTACGACAGTGTGTCTATGGGGTACCAAGGTCTGGCTGTAATCGCTGTTAGCAATGTCGTTCCAGGTAGTATTGACGCGTTGAGTGATGCTGAGCGTCAAGGCCTTCGCGGCATGTTGCAACAAGCGGCTGCAGGTGCAGAAATGAATGCATTCCAGGCCAGTTTGCGAGCCAACGCTGACGTTGTGATCCAATAAGGAATAAACGTGTACAAAATTAAGACTTTTAATAGTATTTCAGTCCTGGGTTTGAACGAATTTGGTCGTGATAAATACGAGGTGTCGAGCGACAGCTCAACACCTGACGGTATGTTGTTACGCAGCCATAAGTTGCAAGCGGATGAAATTGGCAGCAGCGTAAGAGCCATTGCTCGCGCAGGTGCCGGCACCAATAACATTCCAATAAGTGCGTGTAGCGAGCGTGGTATCGTTGTGTTTAATACCCCAGGTGCCAACGCTAACGCGGTAAAAGAATTGGTATTGGCGGCGATGCTGCTGGGTTCACGCGGCATTGTGCAAGGAATGAATTACGTTAATGGCCAAACCGAGCTGAAAGACCCTGAGGCGATGAGTCAGCTGATGGAAGCCGAGAAGAAAAACTTTAAGGGCAACGAAATCAAGGGTAAGACACTCGGTGTTGTTGGTTTGGGGGCGATTGGCTCCATGGTGGCTAAAACGGCTCTCAATCTAGGTATGAAAGTGATCGGTTACGATCCCGCACTGTCGGTAGAGGCCGCATGGCGTTTGCCTTCAGAGGTGGTGAAAATCGACAACTTGCCGTCGCTGTTGGCCAAGTCAGATTTCGTCACGCTGCACTTGCCCGTGTTGGATGCCACGCGTCATTTAATCAACAAAGATTCTATCGCTAGCTTTAAACGCGGAGGTAAATTGCTCAATTTCGCCCGTGAAGAGATCGTTGATACTGACGCAGTCGTTTGGGCGTTGGAGCAGGGTATTATCGCCAATTACATCGCCGATTTCCCGCACCCTGATCTTATTGGTGTGGACGGTGTGATGTTAATGCCGCATATCGGCGCCTCGACTGACGAGGCCGAGGATAACTGCGCGGTGATGGCGGTTGAACAGCTGAAAAACTTCCTCGAACACGGCAACATCATTAACTCGGTCAATTTCCCGATAACCGTTTTGGAGCGCAGTGGCGACACCCGCTTAGCCATCGCCAACAAAAACATACCCAAAATGCTGGGTGGTATTTTATCGGAGCTAGCCGATCATGACATCAACGTGGTGGACATGATCAACAAGAGTCGCGGCGATTTGGCTTACAACCTTATCGATATCGAAGGCGATGTCGACCAAGCGATTATGGATCATCTGGAAGCCATCGACGGCATCATTAGTGTTCGCGTGATTCGATGAGTCGTTTAACCCATCTTGACGACCAAGGCCGTGCCCACATGGTGGATGTATCCGACAAGGATGCCACTGTGCGTGTGGCCGTGGCTGAAGGGGTGGTGCATATGCTACCCGAAACCCTCGCTATGATTGCTGAGGGTCGCCACGCGAAAGGCGATGTGCTTGCGGTTGCACGCATTGCGGGTATTCAGGCCGCCAAGAAAACCCCTGATTTGATTCCATTGTGCCACCCTCTGATGTTGTCATCAGTGAAGGTCGAATTGACCTGTCAGCCAGAGTTATCGCGTGTGCACATCCGTGCTCAGTGCAAGCTAACAGGTCAGACCGGGGTCGAAATGGAAGCGCTCACCGCGGTAAGCGTGGCGGCGTTAACTATTTATGATATGTGTAAGGCCGTTGATAAAGGTATGCGTCTTAGTGATATCGCCCTGCTAGAGAAGTCCGGTGGGCGATCCGGTGACTGGCGCGCAGAGGGCTGCTAAGATGATTGTTGTGCGATTTTTTGCCGCCCTGCGAGAGGTCTTAGGGGTCGATACGGTGTCGCTCGATGCAGACGGTATAAGCTGTGTTGACGATGTATTATCGAGTTTATCTGCGCGCGGTGATGAATGGCGTGACGCTCTATCAGCCGCTAATTTGTTGGTGGCGATTAACCATGCTCACGCACATGCCGATAGCCCGGTGCAGGATGGCGACGAAGTCGCTATATTTCCGCCAGTAACAGGTGGCTGAAAATGCCCCATCTCATCATAGTCGCCGAGGCAGATTTCAATCCTGCCGATCTGCTTGAGCAACTTCATGTGGCGTCACCTAGTGTAGGCGCGGTGGCAAGTTTTGTGGGTGTCGTACGCGGGGTCGCTGATCATTCTATCGAGGCCTTGTACATTGAGCACTACCCCGGCATGACCGAAGCGGAGATTTCACGTATTGTCGACCAAGCCACTCAGCGTTGGGACATCGAAACGGTACAGGTTTATCACCGTGTGGGTCGTTTGGCGCTCGGTGAGCGTATTGTATGGGTGGCTGTTAGTGCGCCGCATCGTGGCGATAGTTTTGCCGCCTGTGAATTCATCATGGACTATTTAAAAACCCGCGCCACGTTCTGGAAGAAAGAGTGTTTTCAGGAGAGTGAACGCTGGGTAGAACAATGTCAGAGTGACCTCGATAAAGCCAGTGATTGGCAGCCTTAACGTGGCTAGCTTACAATGGATGCACTGATTAATTAGGAAATTATATGTCGTTTGATACCAGACAATTGCGTAATGCCTTTGGGCAATTTGCCACAGGTGTTTGTGTGGCCACCGCCATGGGCGCCGATGGCCAGCCCTTTGGTATGACTATTAACTCATTCTCTTCAGTGTCGCTGTCGCCTGCGCTGGTGTTGTGGAGCGTACAAAATGACAGCACCCAAACGGGCGAGTGGTTAGCCGCTAGCCACTATGGCATTAGTGTACTGACAGATGACCAACAGGGGATTTCCAATTTTTTTGCCACCCCAGGTGATCGCCATATCCCCGCCGAGCATTTACACACCGGTAGTGATGGCGTGCCGTTGATTGCCGAGGCCAAGGCACAGTTTGAGTGCCGAGTCCTGGATCGTATTCCTGCCGGTGATCATACAATTTTAATTGGAGAAGTCAGTGCCATGGCGGCACCGCGTCCTGACGCAGCGCCGCTATTGTTTTTCGCTGGCCAATACCGCGACATTTCCGCCCAGAGCTGATGACCTATTGTAGCGCCTGTGGCGCACAGACCGTGCGAAAAATTCCCGCTGGAGATGATCACGAACGCGATGTTTGTGAGGCCTGTGGCGTTATCCATTATCAAAATCCTAAAGTGATTGTAGGTACTTTGCCCTTCTATCAGGGTAAGGTATTGCTTTGTAAGCGAGCGATTGAGCCTCGCTATGGCTATTGGACCCTGCCCGCCGGCTTCCTTGAGCTAGGTGAAAGTACTTGGCAGGGTGCGCAGCGTGAAACGCGTGAAGAGGCTGGCGCGAGCGTCGAACAAGGCCAGTTGTACGGTGTGTTTGATCTGCCTTACATATCGCAAATTTACATGTTCTATCTTGCCGAAGTTGTGGATGGTAGTTACCGAGCCGGTACCGAAAGCCTCGAGGTGGCGTGGTTTGAGGAGCAGGATATTCCCTGGGACGACCTCGCTTTTACCGTCGTTGGTGCCATGCTAAAACGCTATTTTGCAGACCGCCGCGCGGGCGTATTTCCCACCCATCATAAAGTCATGCAGCCAAGGCAAGAATCGTGGCGAGGTAAGTCGTGATCGAGTGGGGGTATGCGGCGATAGGTGTGGGTGTCGGCGCCTCACTCTCCATCTTGTGGATGCGTTCGCGATTAAATCTAGTAACCCAGCAGCGCGATGATAATGCCCGACAGGTGCTTCTAAAAGACGCTGAGATGAATGATCTACGTGAGCGCCTGTCAAGCACTCGAGAAGCGGCGGCGGCGCTGCAGGCGCGCTTTGAGAGCGAGCAAGCGTCGGCTGAACAAAAGTTAGCCGTGCTGCAGGATGCTCAACAGCAGTTGCGCCAACAATTTGAAAACTTAGCCAATCGCATCTTTGACGACAAGCAGCAGCGTTTCCGCGATGACAGTAAAGCCATGTTGGAAGCGAGTTTGTCCCCGTTGCGCCAGCAATTGGGTGACTTTAAACAGCGCGTCGAAAGCGTCTACGAGAAAGATAGCCAGGGCCGCCAGGCCATCCTCGCTGAAGTGAAGCTACTGCAGCAACTCAATCAGTCGATGAACGAAGAATCTCGCCGCTTAACGCAGGCGCTGAAGGGCGATAACAAGGCGCAGGGTAACTGGGGTGAGATTATCCTAGAACGCGTGTTGGAGCAGTCTGGCCTGAGCGCCGGGCGCGAATTCGATACCCAGGTGACACTACACAATAGCGAGGGAAAGACGCTGCGGCCAGACGTGCTCATCAGACTCCCCGAGCAGCGTTGCCTGATCGTAGACGCTAAAGTCTCGCTAACCGACTACGAACGCTTCATCAATGCCGATAGTGACGACAACCGCGAGCGAGCGTTAAAACAGCATGTTGCCTCTATGAAGCAGCATATCGCTGGATTGAGCCAAAAAGACTACGCGTTTTTAGAGGGTGTCAGCGCCCCTGAATTTGTGTTCGTTTTCGTGCCAATTGAAGCGGCTTACCACGCTGTGGTCGACGCCGATCCAAGCGTGTTTACTCAGGCCTATGAAAAGAATGTGGTGGTGGTGAGCCCTGCCACATTGCTCGCCACATTGCGCACCGTGCAGTTTTTGTGGCGACGTGACAAGCAAAACCGCAATGCCGAGAAAATTGCCAGCGAGGCGGGTGGTCTCTACGACCAGTTGAGCCTGGTGTTGGAAAGCTTGCTGGAACTAGGCAAGCAAGTGCAGCGTACACATGATTCATACCAACTCACCTTGAACCGCTTGTCTGAAGGGCGCGGCAATGCCCTCGGGCGGGTTGAAAAGCTGCAGCGCCTTGGTGCTAAGGCCAAGCGCAAAATGCCTAGCTTGCCCGGCCAAAGTGAAGATCAAGATGACGACGGCGATCTCAGTGATTAAGGAGCAAATATGAGTCTTACCATTGGCGCCCCCGCGCCCCAATTCAGCCTGCAAAACCAAGACGGCGAAACCGTTAAATTGAGCGATTTCAAAGGCCAAACCGTGGTGGTGTATTTTTACCCTAAAGCGTTGACCCCTGGTTGTACCGATCAGGCATGCGGTTTGCGTGACAGCCACAGCGATCTGGCTTCTCGCAATACGGTGGTGTTGGGTTTGAGCCCGGATCCAGTGTCTAAACTGACGAAGTTCCGCGATAAACACGGTCTGAACTTTGATTTGTTATCGGATGTGGATCACGCCGTGGCGGAGGCCTTTGGTGTGTGGCAGTTGAAGAAGTTTATGGGTAAGGAGTACATGGGAGTCGTGCGCACGACGTTTATCATCGATGGCGACGGAAACTTGGCGCAAATCCTCGACAAGTTCAAGACTAAAACCCACCACGAGACCTTGTTGTCGGCGCTCGACGCTTAAAAGAATTCGACCTCGTCGCCATCTTCATCTTCTGCGGTCGCATCTTGGCCGCGGAAGTTGTGGCGGAAAATTTCCAGCGCTTCTTCGAGTGACACACCTTGCATAATTTTGTCGAACATCATGCGCTCGGCTTCCATGGTATAGCTAGATTTGATTTCTTCTTGAATTTTTTGCCACACCGCCGGGTTGTGTAGGTCGCCTTCGTTTTCCATCACTTCAATCAAGCGCCGCAGGCCAACTTGCACGTGATCAACCCGCTGCGACACGCGGTCGTAAAATTGGAAAGCGGTGACCGCCTGCAGCACCTGTTGGTCGATAGCGTGACATGTGTCGGGATCGCCACCGTTGGCGCGCAAGCTTTTGGCGTGTTGGCTGATTTGGCTAAACGCCTCGCCAATAATTCCCGCTTCTTGGTTACCTTCGCCTAAAGCTGTTTCGATTTGCGCGATGGCTAAATAAAGCATTTTGACTGTTTGCTCGAGGTGTTGCCAATCGTCGCTATTAAGGTGTGGGGCTGATTGCATTGCGTTCACCTATCCTCCGTATGTCTGCTAAGCATAGCAAAGGCTAGGCTAGACGCTAGTTTGGTTTGAAGTCTATCCACCGCCTCAGGTAATATGCGCGCCTCTGAGGGAATAATTATGCCGCTACTGCGTTTACAAAACGTCCACCTCGCCTATGGCGACAACCCACTACTGAATGGTATTGACCTGCAATTGGACAAGGGCGACAGGCTCTGTCTGCTCGGTCGCAACGGCAGCGGTAAGTCGAGCCTCATGCGAGTGCTGGTAGGCGAACAAAAAGCCGACGATGGCGAGATCTGGTTGCAGCCTGGCGCGGTTATTGCCCGCTTGGAACAGGACCTGCCGCCAGCTGCAGATGTCTCTGTTTTCGACTACATCGTCGAGGACCACAGCGTAGTGGGTCACAGCCTGGCCCAGTTTGACATATTATCCCACGCGGCCAATATCGATATGGCGGCACTGGAAAAACACCAGAAAGTTATTGAGGATAATGATGGCTGGAGTTTGCAGCAACGTATCGACTTGTTGCTGCGACGCTTACAAATTCCACGCGACGCTAGCATGCGCTCGCTATCAGGTGGTTGGCGTCGGCGTGTATCGCTGGCGCGCGCATTGAGCCACAACCCAGACATTCTGCTACTTGACGAGCCTACCAACCACCTCGATGTCGCCACTATCGAGTGGATGGAAGAACACCTATTGGAATACCAAGGGGCGATTATGTTCGTTACCCACGATCGTCGCTTCTTGAAGAAATTGGCTAATCGCATCGTTGAGTTAGATCGGGGTAATATGCTGTCTTGGCAGGGTAGCTATGAAGATTTTCTTGAATACCGCGAGCGTGTTCAAGAAACCGAAGATCGCCACAACAAACTGTTCGACATAAAGCTGGCAGAAGAAGAAAAGTGGATTCGCCAGGGTATCAAGGCGCGACGCACCCGCAATGAAGGCCGCGTGCGCGCGTTGAAGGCGATGCGCGATGATCGCAAGCAGCGTATTGAGCGCAAGGGCAATGTGTCGATGAGCATCGACAGCGCTGATAGCTCTGGCAAAATTGTCGCGGAGCTGCAGGGAGTGAGTAAGGCTTTTGCCGATAAAGTGGTCATTTGCGATCTGACTACAACGATTCTGCGCGGCGATAAAGTGGGCTTGATTGGTCCTAATGGTGTCGGTAAGAGCACGCTGATCAAAATGATTCTTGGCCAACTTCAGCCCGATAGCGGGACACTGCAGATGGGTACCAAGTTAGAGGTGGCCTATTTTGATCAGCTGCGTGATCAACTCGATCCCGAAAGTAGTGTTTTCGATAATATTTCCGACGGCCGAGATTTTATTGATATTGGCGGTAAAGATCGCCATGTGATGTCCTACTTAGGTGACTTCTTGTTCCCGCCGGCGCGTGTGCGCGCCCCGGTTAAAGCGCTTTCAGGGGGTGAAAAAAATCGTCTCTTACTCGCCAAAATGTTCTCTAAACAAGCCAATTTGTTGGTGATGGACGAACCGACCAACGACTTGGATGTGGAAACCCTAGAGTTATTGGAGGAGATTCTTGGCAATTTCGATGGCACGCTGTTGCTGGTGACCCACGATCGTGAATTTATGGATAACGTCGTCACGCAAACACTGGCTTTTGAGGGCCAGGGTAGGGTACGCGAATATATCGGAGGATACCAAGACTGGCTGCGTCAGCGTGGACCTGTCGTCGAGGAAGAAAAGGTCGCTAGAAAGCCTGCAGCAGAGTCTAAGCCCGTCACTAAGCCGGCGGCGAAGTCGCGCAAGTTGAGTTACAAATTACAATTAGAGTTGGATCAGTTGCCGGCCAGAATCGAGCAAATGGAAAATGAGGTGGCTGCCTTAGAGGAAGAGATTGGATCGGTGGTCTTTGCCGCGCTCGAGCACACCGAAATGACCGCCAAGCTGGACGCTTTGAATGCGCTGCAGGAAACCTTGGAAACGGCCATGGAACGTTGGGTGGAACTTGAAGCCATGGCCGAGGACGGCGCTTAGACGCGCACGGCTAGCACGTCGCATGTGGCGCCGTGCAAAACGCCGTTGGCGGTTGAGCCAAAGACCAGTGCCAAGCCGTGGCGGCCGTGACTGCCTACCATGACGAGGTCTGCGCCCAGCTCTTCCGCGAGGGTATGGATTTCCGATTCGGGGCGACCAATCGCAATATGTTGGCGCTCCTCGGGGATGTCCCATTTGCTGCCGAGTTTGCGTATTTGATTTTCAGCCTGCTTATAAATTTCTTCTTGCACGCTTGAAAAATCCATGGGAATGTCACCCCCATAGGCAAAACTTAGTGGTTCTATTACGTGTACAATGCTAACCATGGCATCGTTGATCCTGGCCACGTTAGCGCCTTTGGCGGCGACCTTGTCCGAGTCTTCACTTAAGTCTAGGCCCAATAAAACGTGTGAATACATACCCATGCTCGTCTCTCCGTCGACATTTCATATGTTGTTGTTACTAACTATAGTACATACCTGTTAGATGTTGGCAGCGTATTAATAAGATTGTTTGAGGTAGATCATGAGCTATTTGATCATTGCCCTTGTGGTGGCGGCGGTGATTGGTCCGGTGATGTGGCTGCGGCCCAATCCACGCGAAAAGCAACTGCTGCGACTTCGCGAGGAGGCACGCAAGGCGGGTTTGCATGTGCACCTGCGCGCGGTACCCCCGAATCATGGCGACGGTGATCGCGTCGTTGAGCCGGCCATTATGGCCTATATTCGGCCCTGGACAGAGCTTGAACGCAAGTCGACGCTGCCAGAAAAATTCACTTGCCCGTGCTTTGAGGGTGAGTGGCAGCTATACCGTAGTCGCAATATTTTGCAGCCGCAACACGTGGCCAATTTGCCCGACAGCTGCCGTCTGTTAGAGGTGAATACGGAGGGGCTCATCGTGTATTGGCGTGAGCGTGGCGACGAGGCTAGAGTTCAGGCGTTGGCAGCCTCAATGGAGCAAATGTGTCAGACGCTGTTGCGTCATGTTGGTAACAAATATGCTTTGAAAGCTTGACAAGCATTGCTACAGGTCTTAATTATAGCGCCCCTTTGGCCCCAATATTTCTGGGGGCGTGCAGCGAGCATTGGAGAGAATGGCTAAATCACTCGTTATTGTGGAGTCGCCAGCAAAGGCGAAAACCATAAATAAATACCTTGGCAACGACTACGTCGTTAAGTCGAGCATTGGTCACATTCGCGATTTGCCGACCAGCGGCTCAAGCACGCCTGTCGATCCGAAGGCCCGTGCTAAGCAAGCGGCGTTAACCCGCAAAATGAGTCCGGCAGAAAAAGAAAAGTACCAACGCAAGAAAGCGCGCGACCAGTTGGTTAACCGCATGGGTATCGATCCTGAAAACGGTTGGCAGGCGCACTACGAAATTCTCCCTGGTAAAGAAAAGGTGGTGGCTGAGCTAAAACGCCTCGCCAAAACCGCCGACCGCGTCTATCTGGCAACGGATTTGGATAGAGAGGGGGAGGCCATCGCCTGGCATTTGCGCGAGGCGATCGGTGAAGACGTGTCCGAATACAAGCGCGTGGTGTTCAACGAGATTACCAAAAAGGCCATTACTGAGGCTTTTGAAAAACCCTCTGAGCTGGATATCAATCGCGTCAATGCCCAACAGGCGCGCCGCTTTCTAGATCGTGTCGTGGGCTACATGGTGTCGCCACTGCTGTGGCAAAAAGTGGCACGCGGTTTATCGGCTGGCCGAGTGCAGTCCGTGGCGGTGCGTTTAGTGGTTGAGCGCGAGCACGAAATTCGCGCCTTTGTTCCCGAAGAGTACTGGGAGTTGCACGCTGATACGCAAACCGCCGCCAATGACGCCCTGCGGTTAGAGGTTAAAAAGCAGGCGGGACAAAATTTCCGCCCCACTAACCAGGCGCAGACTGAGGCCGCCATGCAGGCCTTGCAAAGCGCCACCCTGAAAGTCACCGAGCGCGAAGATAAGCCGACCAGTTCTCGTCCCAGTGCGCCTTTCATTACCTCGACTTTACAGCAGGCCGCGAGCACCAGGTTAGGCTTTGGAGTGAAGAAAACCATGATGTTGGCGCAGCGTCTCTACGAGGCTGGCTATATCACCTATATGCGTACCGACTCGACCAACCTGTCGAACGACGCCGTAGCGGCCTGTCGCGACTATATTCAAGGCCATTTCGGTGCCGATTATCTGCCCGCTAATCCACTGCGCTACAGCTCGAAAGAGGGCGCTCAAGAAGCGCACGAGGCAATCCGCCCCTCTGACGTTAATGTCTTGCCACAAAATCTGGCGGGCATGGAGCGCGATGCTGAGCGTTTGTATACCTTGATCTGGCGCCAGTTTGTCGCTTGCCAAATGACACCCGCGCGCTACACCTCGACCAGTGTTGGCGTGGCGGCTGGTGAATTCGAATTGCGCACACGCGGTCGAATCATGGTGTTCGATGGTTATACCAAGGTGATGCCTCCCGCCGCTAAAAAAGACGAAGACGCTATTCTGCCCGACCTGGCGGTTGGCGATACCTTACAGTTGCTGAAGCTGGATCCAAGCCAACACTTTACCAAGCCCGCGCCACGTTACACCGAAGCGAGCCTGGTTAAAGAGCTGGAGAAGCGCGGCATCGGTCGTCCCTCTACCTACGCAGCGATTATTTCTACCATTCAAGACCGTGGCTATGTGCGGGTTGAAAACCGCCGTTTCTTCGCCGAGAAAATGGGCGACATTGTCACCGCGCGTTTGGTAGAGAATTTCAACGACCTGCTCGATTTTAGTTTCACTGCGCGCATGGAAGAATCCCTCGACAAAGTGGCTGAGGGCGATGTGCAGTGGCTTGCTTTGTTGGATCAGTTTTACGCTGACTTTTCGCAGCAACTTTCAGCGGCTGAGAAAACTGAGACCGGTATGCGCGCTAACGACCCCACCGAGACCGATATTCCTTGTCCCGACTGTGGTCGACCAATGATGATACGCACTGCGAGTACTGGCGTTTTCCTCGGATGTAGTGGCTATGCGCTGCCACCCAAAGAGCGCTGTAAGTCGACCATTAACCTTATTTCTGGCGACGAAGTCGTGGCTGTTAGCGACGATGAAGACGACGAGGCAGAAGCGCGTGCATTGATTGGTAAGCACCGCTGTGGCTTGTGCGGCACCGCGATGGAAAACTACCTGATCGATAGTGAACGAAAATTGCACGTATGCGGTAACAATCCCGATTGCAGTGGATTTGAAGTCGAGCGGGGCAAATACAAGATCAAGGGCTACGATGGCCCTGTCATCGAATGCGATAAATGTAGCGCAGAAATGCAGCTGAAAACGGGACGGTTTGGCAAGTACTTTGGTTGTACCGCCTGTAGTAACACCCGTAAACTGTTGCGCAACGGCGAGGTGGCACCCCCGAAGATGGAGCCCGTGCCGATGCCCGAATTGCAGTGCGAGAAGGTCGATGATCACTATATTTTGCGTGATGGTGCCGCAGGTTTGTTCCTGGCCGCCAGCAAATTCCCGCGCAACCGTGAAACCCGTGCTCCCATGTTGCGCGAGTTGCTACCCCATGCAGCCGAGATCGACAGCAAGTACGACTTCATCATGACCGGCCCGGTAGAGGATAGCCAAGGTAACCCAACGATTTTGCGCTACAGCCGCAAGACCAAGGAGCAGTACCTGATGACTGAAGTCGATGGTAAAGCCACCGGTTGGCAGGCGTTCTGTAACGACGGACGATGGTCAATTGTAGAAGGTAAGGCGGCGACTAAAAAAGCCCCCGCTAAAAGGGCGGCAAAAAAACCAGCGGCCAAGAAAAAACCAGCCAAGAAGACTTAGGTGTGGCAACGCGACTCGGTGCTCAAACCAATCACCATCTGTATCTAGCCAAACTGCTGTTGCAGGACCTGCAGCGTAAGTTGCAGGCCGGCGAGATGGCAGAAACGCTATTGCTTGATGCCTGGGGTCAAGCGGTGGTTTGGCATCTGCAGGATACCTTCCAGGCCCTCATTGCGGAGCTGGCTGAAAAAGCTAAACGCGATCTTGATACGGTTGTGCAGGTGCTTGAAAGCGATGATGTGGACGCAATCGACCAGCTTCCAGCCGAACTGCGCGAGCTGCAGGACCTCTGTCGCCGTGGTTGGTTGAGAGATCTACTGGGTGCCTCTCGTGAACAAGTACAGGGCGCAGTGCAGAACATCGATCCACTGGCGCTGCGCGAGGTGTCTCAGCAGCATTACGGCAGCGAAGAATTAAGCGCGTGGTTTGTGGCTTTTGATGCCTTGATCGATCGCTTTCGCGAGACCACTATCGAATATTGATCGATGGCTGTGATACAATGGCTATTTGTTTAAACGTGTGATCGATTGTGCCTGCATCTCTAATAGAAATTGTCCAACTTCCCTCCGGTGAGATCGTCGTTCGTCGTGTTGATACCGAAGGCGAGCGAACTGACGCCGAGCCCCTTGCCAAGATTAACTTCTCTGACGATGCGCGTGAGTTTATGGGTGATGCCACCATGGAAGTGGCGCGTGCCATGATTCAGGCCGGTTTAGATACTGTGTCAGAAATCATGGATGAGATCAACGACATGGAAGATACCGTCGACAATGGCGACGACGATGCTAGCCCGCAAGGCTTCTCAGAGCGCACCCTCCACTAGGTATTACTTCCCACCTGCGCTCCAAACCTTTCGACCATACTGGTTGGCTTATGCTCAGTAATATTGCAAGTTATCTATAATGGTTTTGTGGCTTTCAAAGTAGCAAATCTTGTTGGATACTGGAAATAGTCTTCCCTTGGAGCTCTGTATATGGATGCCGTTCAGTTCTTTGTTGACTCAACCCAAAAAACCGTAACCGCTAAAGCAGAACATGCGAGTTATGAATTATCGCCGCTGTGGCTTCGTGAGCGCTGTCAGGAAGAAGATGTGTTGGATGTGATCACCCAACAGCGCTTGTTCAATCCGCACAATTTGCCGGCAGATCTAACGCTAGTTGAGGCGACCCTCCTTAGCAACGGAGATATCGCTTTAACCTTCAGTGATGGTTATAGAGGGGTGTATGACACCACGCAGTTTCTGCCTGATTTCGATATCCACGACGGCGTTCCCGCCCAGGTGGCATGGAAGAGCGATATCGATAAATCAGTATTCCAAGTGAATTTAGCCGATCTGGATAGCCAGCCGTGCTTGCTTGATGCGGTTGAGCGTTTTCTGAAGTATGGCGTTATCATTATCAGCGGTGTGCCCAACGATAAGGAGATGGTGACCCGTGTTGGGGACATCTTCGGTCATGTGCGCACCACCAATTTCGGCAGCTATTTCGAGGTGTTCTCGCAGCCTAATTCAACGGATCTCGCCTATCGATCAGTAGCCTTGGCGGCTCACACGGATAACCCTTATCGCGATCCAACGCCAGGTATTCAGTTGCTGCATTGCCTCGTCAATGACACTAGCGGTGGCTTGTCTACATTGGTTGACAGTTTGGCGGTCCTTGAACAGCTAAAGCGCGAGCAGCCCGAGGGCTATGAGTTGTTAACGCGGGTGCCCATTCGCTACCGCTATGTCGATAAAGATATCGAGTTGGTTGCCCGGCAAACGGTCATTCAAACCGATACTATGGGGCAGTTAGTGGGGGTGACATACAGCCCGAGATTGGATTATCTTCCCTTGTTGTCGGTAGCTGATACACAGCGCTTCCATCGCGCTCGTCAGCGTCTTGGTGAGCTGTTTGCGGACCCTATCTATCAGTGGGAGTTCAGTCTCCAACCCGGCCAAGTACAGATGTTTCATAACAGCCGCGTTCTGCACGGACGTACGTCGTTTGATGCCAGCGAGGGTTTCAGGCAGTTGCAGGGCTGTTATATTGATATCGATGGTCCCAAAGGCCTTTACCGAAGCTTAAAAAACAAACGAAATACAAAGTGAATTAGAGTCTATGAAAACGGTCAACTTTACCCAGATGAAAGACGGTACGCGCGAGGAGTACGAATTTCTCGACAACCTTGAAAATAACTATGCTCGCGAGCTTCCCGACCGGATTATGGCAACGTTGCGCGGTCTTGAGTACACGCTGTCAGGGTATAAGGTTAGTCGGTTAGAACACTCGCTACAGGCCGCTAGCCGTGCTTATGAGGATGGCGCCGATGAGGAGATGATCGTAGCAACATTGATCCATGATATCGGCGATGAATTAGCCCCCTATAACCACTCACAATACGCCGCGGCGGTCATTCGCCCCTACGTGCGCCCCGAGGTCACTTGGGTCATTAATATGCACGGTGTGTTTCAGTATTACTATTATCTGGACAAATTAGGGGGAGATAAAAACCAGCGTGATCAGTACCGTGACCATCCCTGGTTTCAATCCTGTGCGGATTTTTGCGAAAAGTACGACCAAGCCTCTTTTGATCCGGACTACGAGTCAAAGCCATTAGCGTTTTTCGAGCCAATGGTGAGAAGCATTTTTTCGCGTACGCCGTTTGACCCCGCCCATATGGGCGAGGAAGCGGCTAATGAGGATGGTGTGGACAACCGTAACAAGGGTAGTGATTGAGCTAGACCGACTGCCTAATCACACCCACGCTCAACCCCTCAATGGCAAAATCTTGTTCGCGTAAATCCACCTCAATGGGGGCGAATTCTTGGTTTTCTGCCAGTAGCGTCAAGCGGCTTGGGTCGCTACCGCGCTTTAAGCGCTTAACGGTGACCTCGTTATCGATCCGCGCCACCACAATTTCACCATTGTTGGCGGTGGGGGTGCGGTGAACAGCCAGCAGGTCGCCATCAAATATGCCGACATCGATCATGGAGTCGCCGTGAACTCTCAGCAAGTAATCCGCGGTGGGGCTAAAGAAATTAGGGGGAATACTGGCGCGGTCTTCGATGTGTTGCTCGGCCAGTATGGGGCTGCCTGCCGCGACGCGACCGACAATGGGCAGGCCTTCCTGCATACCGGGGATGCGGATGCCGCGCGACGCACCGGCAATCATTTCAATGGCCCCTTTGCGCGCCAGTGCTTTCAAATGCTCTTCGGCGGCGTTGGCTGACTTAAAACCGAGCTCGTTGGCGATGTCAGCGCGGGTGGGGGGGTAACCGGTCTCGTCGATGTAGCGACGGATCAGATCGAGGATTTCCTGTTGGCGCGCAGTGAGTTTTTGCATAGCGAATCTCTATCTGTGTTTATATACAGTAGTGGTATTATATACAGGTATTTGCCGCTGGCAAGGATTAATTTGAGGTTAAGCAGAGACTTAGCCTCTGCCTAGTCGTCGTCCAGGTCGATTTCAACATCTGGTTCAATGCCCTCGAGGGACCCCGACCAGTTGTCTGGTCGCACCACATCGTCATCCATTATGCGATCTTCTTCGGATAAGCCGAGGCTATTACGCCAGTCCTCGGGTGCATCCACTTGCTGCAAGACAAGTTCTCGCCAAGCGTCGAGGTCGTATTCTTCGATATCACCATCCTCGTGTTGAACTTCAATGTAGCCGCTATCTATGGCTACAATTTCAAATACCACGCCCTGTTCAGCACCTCGGTACCACTGCCCTACGACGGGTTTTAGCCTGCTCATAAGCCACCTCTTCAACTGGATATGCATCTTTTATTTATAGTGCAGCTGTCGCTATAGTCGAGCAATATTCGCACTTGTGATCTGTTTTCAAAGGAGGCATTCTTATTAGCCATTAAACCTCTACGCAGGAAGCGAAAAGACCATGCAAGAAATTGTCTCGCAATTTCAACAGATTATGTCCAGTACCAGCGGTGCGGTATTTGTCGTTATTGCCATTACCGCTGTGGCCCACTTAATTGCAAAAATTTTGTTAGCGGGTTTGCTGCGAAGTACTCGACTATCACGCACCGCGCTGGACGATAATTTGGTTGAGGCGGTGCAAACCCCTTTGCTGTATTTTGTTTGGTTGTTGGGTCTGAGTTGGGCGGTCGATATTATTGATGCTAGCAATGAGCTACCCATTTTCTCCTTTGCCGATGACGTTACCCGCGTCGGTGTCATCGTGCTTCTTGCATGGGCCTTGGTACGCATTATTCGCGGTGTAGAAGCGGTCTATATCGAGCGCACTCATACCGCGGGTGAAGAGAGTCGTGTCGATGAGTCGACGGCGACGGCCATTGCTAAATTGCTGCGCATGGCGGTGTTAATTACCGCTGGCCTGATCATCATGCAGGCTCTGGGATACAGTATTTCTGGGGTGTTGGCTTTTGGTGGGGTCGGTGGTATTGCAGTGGGCTTTGCCGCGCAGGACCTGCTGTCTAACTTCTTCGGTGCGCTTACTATTCATCTCGATCGACCGTTTAAAGTCGGGGACTGGATCCGCTCTCCCGACAAAGAAATTGAAGGCACGGTCGAGCACATTGGTTGGCGAGTGACACGCATTCGCACTTTCGATATGCGCCCGCTGTATGTACCCAATGCTACTTTTACAAAAATCGCGGTGGAAAATCCCTCCCGTATGCTCAATCGTCGCATCTACGAAACGGTCGGTGTTCGCTACGACGATGCGTCGGTGTTAGAAAAGATTGTTGCTGATGTTGAAGCCATGCTGCGCGACCACGAGGCCATCGATAAGGGGCGTACCTTGATGGTCAATTTCAACGCTTTCGGCGCATCGTCATTGGATTTTTTCGTGTACTGCTTTACCCACACTAAGGTATGGACCGAGTACCACCAGATCAAGCAGGATGTGTTGTTTAAAATCTATCGGATTGTCGAACAGCACGGTGGGGATATTGCCTACCCCACCACACGTGTGCAGCTGGAAAATATTAATCCCGCTCCAGAGGCGTGACCAGTACAATCACACCAAATAAAGGATGGTCGAGATAATGGATTTCGCCGCTGCGCATGCGGCGGCTCTGGCGAAGTGTCACTGTACGAGACACACTGTAGGGTTCGTTGACGATAAAGCTAAAAGGACTATAGCTGTCAGCTGACGTCAAGTCGCTCCCAGCGCGGCTCGGAAGCTCGGGTACTTGGAAGGTCGATTGTTGGCCAAAGTTGGGTAGAAAGCGGTGTAGCCAAAGGTCGGTATCAATGTGCAGGTAGCGTTCCACACTAATCTTGACTGTGCCCTCTAATTCAAAGTGCGAGCCGTATTCCTCTCCACCGGTAATAAGAATGTCGGGAGAGCGGCGGCGACTTTCCAGCGGTTGTTGCCATGCCTCGTGAAATAGTGGCTTATAGCGGTCGATACGGCGCAGGTGCTGCAAGGCTGGACGCAGTTGTTTGGCGCTATCTTCTAGCCGTTGAAAGGGCAGTGGTAGCGGTGCGGGTGTCTCTTCTAGTGGTTGGTCGAGCAATGCCATGGGGGCGGCGGCGATCACTTCGCTGCTAGGGCTAAGTAACGACGTACTATTTTCTTCGCTAGGTGGTAGTTCTAGTAAGTTGGGGACTTCAACGTCTAGTGTGGTATTAAATTCGCTGTCGACAGCATTGGGAAGGGCGATGGCATCGAACAGCATTTTGACCCTAGCAGGGTAGTTGAGTACGACGTCGTCGGGCCAGTTTTCCTCGGCCTCAGCCGCTTCATCATGATGGGCGAAGACGATCATCTCCACTTGGTACCAGTTGCTGTCGGCGCTAGCGCTGCAGGCGGCGAATAAGCTGGCGATCAGTGTTTTTTTCAAGTGGTGCATCATCATTCCCATGGGCTAGGCGCCCAGTTCTTTTAGTAAACCCATGGCGAATTCTAGCCGATCTTGAGCCTCAGGCAATGGCAACTGGAATTTAAGTCCACTGGCGCCATTCATGCGGAAGGCCCCAGCCTTCGATTGCAGCAATTTTACAATGGTCATGGGTTCTATCGACGTGTCAGGAGCGAACTCTAGGCCGCCACCGCCAGCACCGACATCGAGCTTCATCACACCGATATGTTCAGCCAGCAGTTTCACTTCGCTCATCGAGAACAGCGCTTTGGTAGGCGGGGGCAGTAAACCAAAGCGATCGATCATTTCTACCTGCAATTCGCGCAATTGTTCGCTGTCCTTGGCGGCTGAAATGCGCTTGTACAGACCAAGGCGCGCGTTGACATCGGGTAGGTAGTCGTCCGGTATCAAGGCAGGGGTGCGCAGGTTGATTTCAGGGCCATTTTGCAAGGTGGTTTCAAGGTCGACTTTCTTGCCTTTCTTGAGGGCTTTCACGGCGCGATCTAGCATGTCCATGTACATACTGAGACCGACGGTTTGTATTTGACCAGACTGTTCATCGCCGAGCAGTTCGCCGGCGCCGCGAATCTCAAGGTCGTGGCTTGCCAGGGTGAAGCCCGCGCCCAATGTGTCGGCGGCGGCAATAGCTTCAAGGCGCTTGTGGGCTTCGTCAGTCATGGCCTTGGTTTCAGGCGTCAGCAGATAGGCATAGGCTTGGTGGTGAGAGCGTCCTACGCGGCCGCGCAGCTGGTGCAATTGTGCTAGGCCAAACTTGTCGGCCCGCTCAATGATGATGGTGTTGGCGTTGGGGACATCAATGCCGGTCTCAATAATCGTGGTGCACAGCAGAATATTGTATTTCTTATGATAAAAATCGCTCATCACCTGTTCTAGGTCGCGTTCGCGCATTTGGCCGTGCCCGATGCCGATGTGGGCCTCTGGCAACAATTCTTGTAGATCGCGTGCGGCATTTTGGATGGTCTTTACCTCGTTATGCAGGTAGTAGACCTGCCCACCACGCAGGAGTTCGCGCCAAATGGCCTCTTTGATAAGTGGCTTTTTCTTCTCGCTGACGAAGGTCTTCACCGACAGGCGTCTCGCCGGTGGGGTGGCGATGATCGATAAGTCTCGCATGCCCGACATGGCCATGTTCAGGGTGCGTGGAATCGGGGTGGCCGTCAGGGTGAGGATGTCCACCTCGGCGCGCAGGGCTTTGATGGCCTCCTTTTGACGCACACCAAAGCGATGTTCCTCGTCGATGACCAACAGACCGAGATCTTTGAATTTGATGCTCGACTGCAGCAATTTATGGGTGCCGACCAAAATGTCGACCTTGCCTTGTTCCAAGCGGTCAATGATATCTGCTATGTCTTTGTCGCTCTTAAAGCGTGAGACCACTTCTACCGTTACCGGCCACTCAGAAAATCGGTCCCGGAAGGTCTCGTAATGTTGCTGGGCGAGCAGGGTGGTGGGCACTAGCAAGGCCACCTGGCGGCCGGCGTCTACGGCGATAAAGGCGGCGCGCATCGCCACTTCGGTTTTGCCAAAGCCGACATCGCCACACACTAGCCGATCCATTGGCGTCGCGGCACGCATATCGCGGATAACGTTTTCGATAGCTTCGGTTTGGTCAGGCGTTTCCTCAAACGGGAACCCAGCGGCAAACTGTTGGTAGTTTAAGTCGCTGAAAGCGCACGATACACCTTCGCGTGCAGCGCGGCGCGAGTATATGTCGAGCAGTTCGGCGGCGGCATCACGGGCTTTCTCCGCGGCCTTGCGGCGCGCCTTGCTCCACTGTTCGGTGCCCAGTTTGTGCAGTGGTGCGGCGGCATCGTCTCCCCCGGAGTAAAGGCTGATAAGATCGAGTGAGGTGACCGGAACATACAGTTTGGCGCCGTTGGCGTACTGCAGGGCAAGGAATTCGCTGGCTTGGCCGTCGATCGGGATGCTTTCCAGTCCCAAGTAACGACCAATGCCGTGATCAGCGTGGACCACAGCCTTACCCGGCGCGAGTTCGGCTAAGCTTTTGACCGCCAATTCGGTGTTGTCGCTACTGCGTTTGCGGCGTCGCCGCTGCATGACACGTTGGCCAAAGAGTTGTGGCTCGGCGATGACTTCAATGCCCTGTGTGGGCAGGCACAAGCCCTCAGCAAGGGGGGCGACTGTGATGGCTATTGCTGCATCGCTAGCGGTAAACTCCGCCCAGTCGGCGACCTGTTTCGGGCGAATATCGCCTTTGCCAAAGAGCTCCAGAAGTGATTCTCTGCGACCGGTAGTCTCGGCACAAATAAGAATGCGCAATTTGCTGTTTTGCAGGTGGCGCTTTAGCTCGGCCAGTGGGTCTTCCGCGCGCGCATCGATGCTTAGGTCAGCCATTGGGCTGGCGGGGAAAACAAACTGACTTTTGTCGGCTGCGTTCCCGCTGTAGACCACACGCGACAGGCTCTTGAAGCGACCAAACAGTTCTTCGTTGGCCATGAATAGGTGCTTCGGCGGCAGTAGTGGTCGTGTGGGGTCAATGCCGAGTTCGTCGAAGCGGTTGGCGATGTCTTGCCAGTACTGCTGCACGGTGGGCTCGAGTGCAGCATCGGCGAACAGTAGGCTGTCTTCTGGCAGATAGTCCAGTAGGCTGTCGGTGTGTTCAAAAAATAGCGGCAGGTAGTATTCAATCCCCGCAGGCGCCATGCCGTCGCTGACGTCGCGATAAGTCGGGCACTTGCGGTGGTCCACATCGAACAATTCGTGCCATTGGTTGCGAAAGCGTTTGATGCCCTCGGCATCGAGGGGGAACTCACGGGCCGGTAGAATTTCAATCCGATCGACTTTTTCTAAGGTGCGCTGGGTTTCGGGGTCGAAGCTGCGCAAGCTCTCTAATTCGTCGTCGAAAAGTTCCAGGCGGAAGGGTACCGAGCTACCCATGGGGAACAAATCGACCACCGAGCCTCGCACGGCAAATTCCCCGTGTTCGTAAACGGTGTCAACGCAGCGATAGCCGGCCGCTTCCCACTGGATGCGCTCGTTTTCAATGGCGAACCGCTGGCCGCTTTCGAGCAGCGTGCTGTGCGCCGCTAAATAGCTACTGGGAGCGATGCGTTGCAACAGGCTGGTAACCGTGGTCACCAGCACCAGGCGTTCCTGGCGGGTGAGGCGATGGAGGATCCTTAAGCGTTCGGAAATGATGTCCTGGTGGGGTGAAAAGCTGTCGTAGGGCAGGGTTTCCCAATCCGGGAAGTGCACGACCGATTCGGGGTCGCCGCTGTAAAAACGGATGTCGTGCTCCAGCTGTTGCGCGCTGTTACCATCTCGACAGACGACTAACATGGGCGCTTGTGTCTCGGCCATCGCCAAGGCCACAGAGAGTCCCAAGCCGCTACCGCGTAGCTCGGTCCAGCGTTGGCGTTGACTATTGGTCGGTAGCACGGGCAGCAGTTGCTTGAGTTGCATGGCGTTAAGGAGGTTCCGTTAATCAAAAAGGAGGCATTTTACTGTACCGGGCAGGGGACTACCACTGTCAATCAAGTGACCGTGTGTGGCTTATGCCAGTGTAGTATTTTTACATTGGTAAAGGCTTTCATTGCCCAATAGGGTAACAAAACTACAGGTTTAAGTACTTGTATTGTCTAACAATGCAGGCTCTACCATAATGCCCTTACAAAAAACATAAACCTGCACATAACCTCAATTCAACACCTTTTTACGGAGAATACATGGCGACCACAGATTCACGAGAACGTCCTGACAATTACTTTACTGATTGGAAGTCGCGCGAGGAGTTAGCGGAGAAGATGATCCCTATCGTGGGTCAGCTCTACCGCAACAACAGCGCTAAAGTCTATGTTTACGGCCGCGACATGGTCGGCAAGTCAGTGCTCGATATCATGAAAATGCACCGAGCGGCGCGCCAGATTGCCGGCACTGAGCTGTCAGAATTTGAAACCTATCCCATTTTAGAAGTTATTGCGCGACTTAACCTTGGTATGTCTCACATCGATGTGGGGCGGCTCGCTACGATTTATGAATTAGCTCGACAGGATCAAGCTATCGATTTAGAAGCCTTCCTGCGCCGTGAGTTGGCGGACATTATTGATCACCAGGTCAAGGCGGTTGAGCGCCCGCGAGACGTTGTTTTGTATGGCTTTGGTCGTATCGGACGTTTGTTGGCGCGCTTGCTGATTGAAAAAACCGGTGGCGGTGAAACATTGCGTTTGCGCGCTATTGTGGTTCGCCAAGGGGGAGCCAAAAACGATCTGGTCAAGCGCGCGAGTTTACTGCGTCGCGACTCGGTGCACGGATCTTTTAAAGGCACTATCCGCGTTGATGAAGAAAACAGTAGCATTGTTGCCAATGGTAACGAGATCAAAGTCATCTATTCCAATGCTCCTGAGGATATTGATTACACTGCCTATGGCATCGAAGATGCTTTGATCGTTGATAATACGGGTGTGTGGCGCGATGAAGCGGGCCTGGGTCGCCACCTCAAGGCCAAAGGGGCGGCCAAGGTGCTTTTGACGGCGCCGGGTAAAGGCGAAATCAAAAATATTGTTTACGGCGTCAACAACGGTGATATTGACGAGTGCGATACCATTCTTTCTGCGGCTTCGTGTACTACCAATGCCATTGTGCCGCCGTTGAAGATGCTTGAGGAAAAGTTTGGTATCAACAATGGTCACGTAGAGACCGTGCACTCTTACACCAACGACCAAAACTTGATCGACAACTATCACAAGGGTGATCGCCGCGGTCGCAGTGCGCCCTTGAATATGGTGTTGACCGAAACCGGTGCCGCTAAAGCGGTGGCGAAAGTGTTGCCCCAATTCGATGGCAAGCTCACGGGTAATGCTATCCGCGTGCCGACGCCCAATGTGTCGATGGCAATATTGAAGTTGAACCTGAAGACCGACACCACGGTCGATGAAATGAACGAGTTTATGCGCTGGGCGGCGGTGTATTCACCACTGCGTAAGCAAATTGACTTCACCAATTCACCCGAAGTGGTATCGAGCGATTTTGTCGGTTCGCGCAGTGCCTGTGTGTTTGATGCTGGCGCTACTATTGTCAATGGTAAAACGGCGGTGCTTTATTGCTGGTATGACAACGAGTTTGGTTACAGTTGTCAGGTACATCGCATCGTCGAGCAGATGGCGGGCGTTAACTACGCGGTTTTCCCTCGCGACTGACGCCCTGTGCAACCTCTCAGGAATTGGGAGGTTGCGTTTACATTACCATTTTCTAATATTTTCTATCGAAAAAATGCAGTCATAATCACGTCTTAAATCCCATTAGGCGGTAGTCATCGCGCGCGTATTTCTCTATAATTTGCACCCCGTGTGAATTGGGTAAGTATTGCCTCCATTTTGCACCCCAGTGCGTAACCATTGTTACGTATTTCAGCGAGTTCGCGGCAACCAGCGATACTTGCTTTCGAAACATCAACCTTAAGAAGGTGAATAGACAACATGATCAAGATCAAGCGGGGTTTGGATTTACCCATCTCCGGTGCCCCTGATCAAGTCATCAGCGAAGGGCCTAATACTCGCAGTGTTGCAGTAATTGGCTTTGACTACGTGGGGATGAAACCCACTATGCTGGTGAAAGAGGGTGATCGGGTAACCACAGGTCAAGCGATTTTTTCTGATAAGAAAACCGATGGCGTCGTATACACTGCGCCAGCTACCGGTGTGATTTCAGTGATTAATCGTGGCGAAAAACGCGTTCTGCAGTCGGTTGTTATCGACGTGGAAGACGACGAATACGTCCAGTTCGATAGCTACGACGCGGCGGCACTTACCGATTTAGCGCGCGATAAAGTCGTCGATAACTTGGTGAAGTCTGGCCTTTGGACCGCGTTGCGCACTCGCCCCTTCAGTAAAGTTCCCGCGATCGATGCTCAACCCACGGCTGTATTTGTTAATGTCATGGATACCAATCCGCTGGCTGCTGATCCCGCTGTTGTGATCGCCGAGCAAGCGGCTGCATTTAGCGCAGGTGTTACCGTGTTGAGCCGTTTGACAGAAGGTAAGACCTTCGTCTGCAGCGCGCCGGGTAGCCAGATTAATGCTCCTGCACAAGCCAGCACTGTAGAGTTTGCCGGGCCACACCCTGCGGGTCTTGCGGGTACCCATATTCACTATTTGGCCCCGGTGTCGGCGGAAAAGCACGCCTGGAGCATTAACTACCAAGACGCTATCGCGGTAGGTAAATTGTTCCTTGAAGGCAAGTTGTTCACCGATCGCGTTATATCTCTCGCTGGTCCTCAAATTGAACAGCCTCGTCTGGTGCGCACTCGTATTGGTGCTAGCTTGGACGAATTGGTGGCTGGTCAAATGAAGGCTGGAGATAACCGCGTAGTGTCTGGTTCAGTGTTGGGCGGTCGTAAAGCGCGTGGCGCCGTTGCCTACCTGGGTCGCTACCATTTGCAGGTTAGCGTATTAAAAGAAGGCGCTGAGCGTGAGTTTATGGGTTGGTTGACACCCGGTGCTAACAAGCACTCAATGCTGCGCATTTACCTGTCGCAATTTATGAAGTCCAAGCGTTTTGACTATAGCGCCAATACCAATGGTTCAGAGCGTGCCATGGTACCTGTGGGTAGCTATGAAAAAGTCATGCCGCTCGACATACTTCCTACCCAATTGCTGCGTTCGCTGATCGTTGGTGATACTCAACAAGCCCAATTGTTAGGTTGCTTGGAGTTGGACGAAGAAGACTTGGCGCTGTGCACCTACGTGTGTCAGAGCAAGTACGAATACGGTCCCATTCTGCGCGAAAACTTAACCCGTATCGAGAAAGAGGGTTAACATCATGGCATTGAGAAAATTTTTTGATTCAATCGAGCCCCACTTCCATAAGGGTGGTCGCTACGAGAACTGGTATGCGTTGTACGAAGCGGTAGACACTATTTTCTACTCGCCTTCAACGACGACTAAAGCCACCGCTCATGTGCGCGATGGTGTCGACCTCAAACGCATCATGATTACCGTATGGTTCGCGGCATTTCCTGCCATGTTCTTCGGTATGTACAACGTGGGTTTGCAAGCCAATACCGTATTGGCGGAGCTTGGCACGACCAATATTGAGGGCTGGCGCGCTGGCTTTATCACCATGGCGTCTGGCCTGAATCCCGCCAGTGTGTGGGATAATTTCTGGCACGGCCTGTGGTACTTCCTGCCCATTTACGCGGTGACCTTCATCGTTGGTGGTTTCTGGGAAGTGTTGTTCGCCATGAAACGCGGTCACGAAGTTAACGAAGGTTTCTTCGTCACCTCTATCCTGTTTGCCTTGTCTTGCCCTCCAACGCTGCCATTGTGGATCGTTGCGCTGGGTATTTCATTCGGCATCGTAGTGGGTAAAGAAGTGTTCGGTGGTACCGGCAAAAACTTCCTTAACCCTGCGCTGACTGGTCGCGCCTTCCTGTTCTTCGCCTACCCAAGCACCATGAGTGGTGACGCTGTTTGGGTAGCGGTAGACGGCTATACCATGGCGACACCTTTGTCGGTAGCGGCTAGCCAGGGCGTTGACGCGATGGCAGCACAGTTCGGTTGGGCTAACTCCTTCTTTGGTTTTATTCCTGGCTCGAACGGCGAAACATCGACCCTTGCCATTTTGATGGGCGGTGCGATCTTGCTTGGTACGGGTATCGCCTCATGGCGCATCGTCGGTGGTGTGTTCTTAGGTATGATCTCGTTGGCTACCCTGTTTAACTTCGTCGGTTCAGATACCAACCCCATGTTCGCCATGCCTTGGTACTGGCACTTAGTGGTTGGCGGTTTTGCTTTTGGTATGATCTTTATGGCCACAGATCCCGTGTCTGCCTCTATGACCAATAAAGGCAAATGGTTCTACGGTATTTTGATTGGCCTTATGGTAGTGCTGATTCGTGTGGTTAACCCCGCGTTCCCAGAAGGTATGATGTTGGCGATTCTGTTCTCTAACTTGTTCGCACCGCTGATCGATCATTTCGTGGTGCAGTCTAATGTGAAGCGGAGGTTGGCACGTGGCTAGTAACGATTCTATAAAACAAACCTTGATCGTTGCAGGTGCACTGTGTGTTGTTTGCGCACTGGTGGTGTCTTCTGCAGCGGTTAGCTTGAAGTCTCGACAAGAGGCCAACCAGGTCACCGACCGCAAGACCAATATTTTGGCCGCAGCGGGTCTGTTCCAGCAGGGTTTGTCGATCGACGAGCAGTTCGAGTCTGTTGAAGTACGCGTGATTGATCTGCGCACCGGCGAGTTTACCGATGAGGTAGACGCCGCCGGCTACGATCAAATCAAGGCGGCGAAGGATCCTTCTCAATCAACCAAGTTGAGTGCAGAAGAAGACACCGCTAAGATTTTCCGTCGTGAGCACTTTGCCACCGTTTATTTGGTGAAAAAGGGTGATGCGTTAGATAAATTGATTTTGCCTGTACGTGGCTACGGCCTATGGGGCACCTTGTACGGTTTCTTGGCGCTGGAAAACGACGCCAACACTGTGGCTGGTCTAGGTTTTTATGACCACAAAGAAACGCCCGGACTGGGTGGCGAAGTTGACAATCCGAATTGGAAAGCCCAGTGGCCAGGTAAAGAAGTGTATGCCAATGGCAAAACGGCTATCCAATTGGTCAAAGGCTCTGTTGATCCCGCTTCTTCAATGGCGTCTAACTCGGTTGACGGTCTGTCGGGTGCTACCCTGACAAGCCGTGGTGTCACCAATTTGCTGCAGTTCTGGATGAGTGATTTGGGTTACAAACCCTTCCTCGACAAACTGCGTAACGGCGAGGTGTAATCATGTCTCAGATTAAAGATTCTCTGTTAAGCCCCATCGTCAACAACAACCCGATTGCTCTGCAAATTTTGGGTATTTGTTCGGCGCTGGCGGTAACCTCGAGCCTGAAAGTGGCATTGGTTATGTCGTTGTCTGTGACAGCGGTAACCGCCTGTTCTAACTTCTCAATCTCATTGATCCGCCACTATATTCCCAGCAGCATTCGTATCATCGTGCAGATGGTGATCATTGCCTCGCTGGTCATTGTGGTTGACCAAGTGTTGAAGGCTGTGGCCTACGATATTTCTAAGCAGCTGTCGGTATTCGTTGGTTTGATTATTACCAACTGTATCGTTATGGGCCGTGCGGAAGCGTTCGCGATGAAAAACCCACCCATCCCCAGCTTTTTTGACGGTGTGGGTAACGGTTTAGGCTATAGCTTTGTGTTGATGACCGTCGGTTTCTTCCGTGAATTATTCGGTTCCGGCACCTTGTTCGGCGTTGAAATCCTGCCGGTGGTTAACAACGGCGGTTGGTATGTGCCCAACGGTATGTTGTTGTTGCCCCCCAGTGCATTCTTCTTAATCGGTTTCTTCATCTGGGCGTTGCGTTCGTTCCGCAGCAACCAAGTTGAAGCGCCTGACTTCAAGATTGCGCCGAATACCCGTGCAGCGAAGGAGGTCTAAGCCGTGGAACACTATTTGAGTTTATTTATCCGCTCGATTTTTATCGAGAACATGGCGCTGGGTTTCTTCCTCGGCATGTGTACTTTCATCGCGATTTCTAAGAAAGTTGAGGCAGCGATTGGTTTGGGTATTGCGGTGGTGGTTGTGTTAACCATTACTGTACCCATCAACAACCTGATCTACCACGGCCTGTTGGCTGAGGGTGCGCTTGCTTGGACCGGTAACCCCACCTTGGCGGCGCTCGATCTGAGCTTCTTGGGTCTGTTGAGCTACATCGGTGTTATCGCCGCGATCGTACAAATTATGGAGATGTTTCTTGATAAATATGTACCCTCGCTGTACAACGCACTCGGTGTATTTTTGCCGTTGATTACTGTGAACTGCGCCATTATGGGTGCCTCATTGTTCATGGTTGAGCGCGATTACAACCTGCCAGAATCGATTGTTTATGGCGCAGGTTCTGGCGTGGGCTGGGCATTGGCGATTGTTGCACTGGCCGGTATTCGCGAGAAACTGAAATACAGCGATATTCCTGCAGGCCTACAAGGCTTGGGTATCACCTTTATCACCGTAGGCTTGATGGCACTTGGCTTCATGTCTTTCGGTGGTATCGATCTGTAAGAAAAGGGTAAAGACGAATGAATACAATTATTCTTGGCGTCGTGATGTTTACCGTGGTCGTTCTCGGCCTGGTAGCCGTCATCTTGTTCGCCCGTTCAAAAATGGTAAGCACCGGTGACGTCACTATTGAGGTCAACGGTGAAAAAACAATCACGGTTCCTGCCGGTGGAAAACTTTTGCAGACCCTGTCTGAAGGTGGCTTGTTCCTGCCGTCGGCGTGTGGTGGTGGCGGTAGCTGTGCGCAGTGTAAGTGTGTGGTAAACGATGGTGGTGGGGAGATGTTACCCACCGAGTCGGCCCACTTTACCCCGCGTGAAGCCAAAGAAGGCTGGCGCTTGTCTTGCCAGACACCTGTGAAACAGGACATGAAAATCGAAGTTCCTGAAGAGGTTTTCGGTGTTAAGCAGTGGGAGTGCACCGTTGAGTCTAACCCCAACGTGGCTACTTTCATTAAAGAGCTGACCCTGCGTTTGCCTGAGGGTGAAAACGTCGACTTCCGCGCGGGTGGTTATGTGCAGTTGGAATGTCCTCCTCACTCAGTGAACTACGCCGATTTCGATATCGGTGACGAGTACAAGGGTGACTGGGAGCGCTTTGGTTTCTTGGGGTGTAAGTCGTCTTGCGACGAAACCACTATCCGTGCCTATTCGATGGCTAACTACCCCGAAGAGAAGGGCGTGGTGAAATTCAATATTCGCTGCGCGACACCTCCTCCAGGCAAGTTGGACATTCCCCCCGGCATCATGTCGTCTTGGGTGTTTAACCTGAAGCCCGGTGACAAAGTGACCGTGTACGGCCCCTTCGGTGAGTTCTTCGCCAAAGATACCGACAACGAGATGGTCTTCATCGGTGGTGGTGCTGGTATGGCGCCTATGCGCTCGCACATCTTTGACCAATTGCGTCGTTTGAAGTCAAAGCGCAAGATCTCATTCTGGTACGGTGCACGCTCGCTACGCGAAGTGTTCTACGCCGAAGAGTACGATCAATTGGCGGCCGAAAACGAAAACTTCGATTGGCACTTGGCGCTGAGCGATCCTCAGCCCGAGGACAACTGGGACGGTTTGACTGGCTTCATCCACAACGTGTTGTTGGAGCAATACCTGAAGGATCACCCTGCACCCGAAGATTGTGAGTACTACATGTGTGGACCGCCGATGATGAACGCGGCTGTGATCAACATGTTGGAAAACATGGGCGTCGAACGCGAAAACATTTTCCTCGACGACTTTGGTGGTTAAGGCATGATGCATCCCCTACAAGGATGGCTTAGAGCGGGATTTTTAATCCCGCTTTTTGCTTTTTGTAGCTTTCTTTTAAGCGCTTGCCAGCCGGCGCCGGAGGTCTACCGCTTCAACGGTTTGATTATGGGTACTAGCTACAACGTGACTTTGGTGGATTTACCTAGTGGCCTTAGTCAGGCGGCGCTACAAAAGGGTGTGCACGCGGCCCTGGTGGCGGTCGATACCGAGATGTCTACCTATAAGCCAGCCTCGGGACTTATGCAGCTTAATACTCACCTTGTAAACGAAGCGCGTGATATTTCTGCTGAACTTTTGCAGGTGTTGTTGTTGTCTATGCGGGTATACAAGGCCAGTGAAGGGGCGTTTGACCCGACTGTAGGCGCCTTGGTGAACGCCTGGGGCTTTGGCCCGCGCGACGTTGGCGCCGATGAGCTGCCGAGTGATGAGGACATTGTTCGTTTACAGTCTGCTATTGGCTTCGATAAGTTATCGTTATCCCCTGAGCAAAATAAAGCGACACGCCTTAGCGATATTTTTGTCGATTTGTCGGCGGTGGCCAAGGGTTATGCTGTAGATCGTGCTGCCGAGTGGTTGTTGGCGAATGGTGTAGATAACTTTTTAGTAGAAGTGGGCGGTGAGTTGCGGGTGCATGGTTACAGTCCACGCGGCGATCACTGGGTCACCGCCATCAGTGAGCCCGACAGTGGTGTGCAACCCCGCATTCATAAACGCTTGGTTATCGAGGGCAAGGCGGTAGCGACCTCGGGTGACTACTACAATTTCTTTACCGTGGAAGGTGTGCGCTATTCGCACACCATCGATCCCAGTACCGGACGTCCAGTGACCCATGGTTTGGCCTCTGTAACGGTGGTGGCAGATACTTGTGCCGAAGCCGATGCTTTTGCTACGGCGATAGATGTCATGGGGCCGGAGCGCGGCATGGCGATGGCCAAGCGCGAGGGCTTAGCGATATACATATTGGCGCGAGCGGATGATGGTTTTGTAGCCAGCTATTCGCCTGCCTTTGAACGATATATAGCGGACGTGGTTCGCTAGGAGAGTAATAGTGACAACGTTTATTGTAGCTTTGATCGTGGTGTTATTGCTGGTGGGTGGTATGGCCATCGGCGTTATCATGGGGCGAGAACCGATCAAGGGATCGTGTGGCGGTATGGCGGCGCTGGGTATCGATACCGAGTGCGACATCTGTGGTGGGAATCCAAACCTGTGTGAGACTGAGCAGAAGAAAGCCGCCAATGAGCAAACGACGGCTGATGATCTTTCTTACGACGCGACCAAGCGCTAGTCGATGTGTGGCGGTTTATACCGCCACTATTCGCTTTCTAAATTCTCTATTTATCTTGGGACGGCGCTTTTAACACGCTGCGGATGACCCAGTTGCCCTCCAAGACTACAAAAAAATCGGCGTAATCCATGCGATAAATGGGCGGTGTACCGACGGGGCCGCTGCTGCTTTCGGGGTCTCCCCAGCGATCAATCAGGGTGTCGCGATGGGTTCCGCGCTTAGGTAGTTCACTGCGTCGCTGATCGTCTCCTTGTTGCGAAACGGGAATGGTGACGACATCGGCGTAGGCTAATGATATGCCGCATATAAGGGCACCTAAAAAGGCGAGCATTTTGATCATAACGTTGTTCTCCTTAAGCGTCGTTGTTCTGCATCGGCTTGTAATACGAATCTAGCGATACTTTGGAGCTCATGTTCCTCGAGGTCCTTAAACGCCACACCGATATAATAGTCGTCGTTTTCGCGTTGGCAGTTCTGAATTTTGCCGTACATGCAGTGGTTTTTAAATTCATCCAGATCGAGTTTCAAGGCGACATATTCACCCAGCGGCAGGGGTTCTCGCTGGCGCCAGCCGACGCCACCCTCACTGAGCGAAACCTTAACTGTGTGGTAGGTATCAGTATCTTTTAGATAGGCGGCGGCCAGCGTATCGAACTGCTGTTGCAAACCATGTAAAGCGAGGCTAATGGCATCGAATTCGGCCGGAATGTCGCGCAAATGCTCATTACAAGTTTGGCGCAGCGCCTGCATCTTGCGCTTTAGAATGAGCGCCTCGGTGTCTTCGAAATGGCTACATGCCTCCACGGGGGGGATATCACGCCCCATAACAATGACACGCATGCCAATCGTAATTTGGACTCTGTAGAAATTGCGTTTATTATCCACGGTGTTCTCTTCTAATCTTTTACTCATTATAGACTGCGTATGCACAGCTTGCGTGCCATAGGGATAGCCAAACAGCATGTCAAACCAATTTACCTCCCTTGTAGCGCTTCGCTACCTGACCGCGCGCAAGCGCAGTCAGTGGGTGTCGTTCATCTCGCTGGTCTCTACCCTTGGGTTAGTGCTAGGGGTCGCAGCCTTAATCACTGTGTTATCGGTGATGAACGGCTTTGGTTTAGAGCTTAAGCAACGATTGCTATCTACTTTGCCACACGCCTATGTTGAACCTGTTAACGGTTTTCTGCAAGATTGGTCGGCCGCCCAACAGCAGTGGCTATCCCAGCCTAGTGTTGTCGCAGCGGCGCCAGTAATAAGTCGCAAGGTAATGTTGGTCAGTGGCGCGTTGACGCGGGCAATTAACCTACACGCGGTTGACCCAGTACTTGAGCAGCAAGTATCGTCGTTGCCTTCGGTGATGGCTGAAGGTAGTTTTAGCGATTTACAGGACGGTCAATATGGCATTGTGATCGGCACCGTGACGGCGCAACAGCTCGGGGTCTACCCAGGTCAGCGTATCGATGTGATTTTGCCGCAACTCAATACCACGGCATTGGGTGTTTTTCCACGTACTAAGCGCTTCGTGGTGGCGGGCGTTTTTGATGCTGGTGCCCAGGTGGACGGCAGCGAGGCCTTTATCGCCCTTGGCGATGGGCGACGCTTATTTCGCTATGCGGGCGATGCTGTGGCTGGGCTGCGCTTAGCCTACAATGACATGTACGCGGCCGATAGCGCGACCCCCATATCGGGTTGGCGCATGACCACATGGACCCAGGCTAACGCCACCTTATTTGGCGCCATCGCCATGGAAAAGATGATGATGACCTTCCTGCTGTTGATTGTCGTGGCGGTAGCGACTTTCAACGTGGTGTCAATTATGAGTATGTTGGTCAACGACAAGCGCGCCGATATTGCTGTGTTGCGTGTCATGGGGGCTTCCAGCAAGGGGATTCATCGCATTTTTATGACCACAGGTTTATTGATCGGCATGCTTGGCAGCACCCTTGGTTGCCTGCTGGGTGTGCTATTGGCGATCAACATAGGTGGGCTTGTGGCCACCGTCGAACGCGCCGTTGGAGCGGCCATGTTTGACCCCTCTGTTTACTATATCAGCCAACTACCCAGTCATCTCGAGTGGTCAGACGTGGGTTTAGTGCTATTGGTTAGCCTCGTTCTAAGTATGTTAAGCAGTTATTACCCAGCGCAGCGAGCGGCGGCCATTGAGCCCTCGCGCGCGCTGCAATATGAATAAGGAACACTATGTCTAGTGCGGTGTTGTCAGCCAGTGAACTTTGTAAACACTTTAGCGAGGGTGGGGTGGTCATCGACATCCTGCAGGGCGTTGAGCTCGACGTCCAGGCGGGTGAAAGTGTTGCCATTATCGGTGCCTCGGGTGCTGGTAAAACTACCTTGCTAAACCTGTTGGGAGGCCTTGATTCGCCAAGCCATGGCAGCGTGGCATTAAAGGGGCATGTGTTGGCGGATGTCAGTGAAAAGCAACGCGATGCGCTGCGTAACCGCCATTTAGGTTTTGTTTACCAGTTGCACCACTTGTTGGCCGAATTTAGTGCCCTGGAAAACGTAGCCATGCCTTTGTTGATTCGCGGTGTGTCGAGAGGGCAGGCGATGCAGCGCGCCAGCGCGATGCTGGCTAAGGTCAATCTCTCCCATCGTGAAATGCATAAACCTGCCCAGCTGTCGGGCGGTGAACGACAGCGAGTGGCCATTGCCCGTGCTCTCGTTGGGGAACCGGCCTGTGTGTTGATGGATGAGCCGACCGGCAATCTCGATCCGCATAACGCCGCTTCGGTTTGGCAGCTGATGAATGACTTAATGCAGTCGATGCAAACCGCTTTTGTTGTGGTGACTCACGATGAGAGCCTCGCCGCACGGATGGATCGCCAATTGCGTCTGCAGGACGGAGTATTGCGCGCTGATGGCTAATGGTATTTCTCTGCAACTCGGTTGGCGCTACAGTTTTGGTGTTGCGCGTGAGCGGTTGTTGTCTTTTCTAGCGCGTGTATCTTCCGCCGGTTTGGCACTAGGAGTGGCGCTACTCATTCTAGTACTATCGGTGATGAATGGATTTCAACGCGAACTGGAAGAGCGCATTTTACATTTGGTGCCGCAGGCGGTGGTGGGAAGTTATTTTGGCTTGAGTGACTGGCAGGGTGATGCCGTGCAAGTCGCGTTGCAGCCTGGGGTCGAAGCGGTAGCCCCCTTCACTAAAGTGCAGGCTATGCTTAGTGCCCGCAACGTAGTGGTGCCAGTGCTGGGTTTTGGCATTGAGCCGCAATACGAACCGGACGTGTCTGATATAGGCCGTTTTGCACCACAATTTGCAGAGCAGTTGGCCAGTCCAGATGCGCTGTTGGTGGGGGCTGGTGTTGCCGCAGACTTAGGCTTGCAAGCGGGGGATAGCGTGATGATGATCGTGCCCAGTCGCGACAAGCGTCGCTTGCCGATATTGCGAAAGTTACAGGTGGTTGACGTGTTCAGCACCTCGACTGAGGTCGACAATAATTTGGTATTGTTGCCCCTGGCGACGGCCAATGATCTACGTGGTTTGGCCGGCCCAGAAGGACTTCGCCTGCGTTTGACAGATCTATTCGACGCGCGCCGTATTGCTTGGGAGATACAGCAGACCAATCCATCCTTTGACTACGCTACCGACTGGTCTAACAGTCACGGTAATCTTTATCGCGCGGTGCACATGTCGCGCAATATTGTCACCCTACTGTTGTTTGTTATCGTGCTCGTGGCGGTTTTCAACGTTGTCAGTGCGCTAGTGATGGGCGTGCGCGATAAAGAGGGTGAAATCGCTATCTTGCGTACCATGGGGGTGTCGCGTGGCGCTATTATGCGAACCTTTATTGTACAGGGTGCGGTGATCGGCGCTGTGGGTGTATTGATGGGTGTTCTGGCGGGGGTGGCTTTGAGCGCACTGGCGCCCTATGCCGTGGGGGGCTTAGAGACGTTGCTGGGAACACAATTTCTCGATCCCACTATTTATCCAATTGCCTACCTGCCATCAGATATTAGATTGTCAAACGTAATGGCTGTGGCTGGGATGTCGATGGTTATCTGCCTATTGGCGACCATTATCCCTGCTTGGCGTGCGGCGCGCTTGCAACCGGCAGCGGTACTTCGGGGGGAATAATCTAAGAATGCTTGTGCTTAGCTTTTCGTTTTTGCCAGCGGTGGACCACGTGCCAGCGCCACAGCAACGACGAGCCGTACATGCCGAGTAGTGCGGCAATTAATCCGGACACAAAACAACCCAACAGGAAGGGTTGCCAGATAGTCGCTAACTCAGATCCCAACCACTCCCATGTTAGTTCAAATGCGAAGTCGGTGGGCGGGGTGTTGAGCAGTAAAGTGCCAAATTTATAGGCGGCATAAAAGATCACTGGCATGGTAACGGGGTTGGTGATCCAGACCAGTGCCACCGATAGCGCTAAGTTACAGCGAAACCAAATCGCCAGAGCCGCCGCCATCACCATTTGGCTAGGTAGCGGCACAAAGGCCATAAACAATCCCACCGCAAATGCACGAGACACCGAGACACGATTTATGTGCCAAAGATTCGGGTCGTGTAACCAATCGCCTAAAAGGTGTAAACCCTTTTGATTTTTGATTTTCTCAGGCGTTGGCAGAAAGCGTTGTATAAGCTTTCTGGGCATCGGCTGTCCTTCTGTCCTGTTAACGAATTCAATTCGCGCAACTATACCTTATAGCTTGCAAACAAACAGTGAAAATTTACTATAAGGATAACGCTAATGCCGTTATGGATGCTTGTTTTCTGCAGTGTGGCGGCGATTTTTCCCCATGTACCTAGCCTACCTAATGTGACTACGGCCTGGTTGATGGTTTCGCTAGCTATTGTTTTTTGGCGGGTATCTAAGCCGATGATGGCCGCTCTGTTGGCCATGGCGTGGGTCACCTTGCAGGGCCAGCACTATTTGACTTCGAGACTTCCATTCGAGTTGGAGGGGCAACCCCTTCAAGTGGAGGCCTGTGTGGCCAAGCTGTTTTCACCCTTTGATGGCCGTTATCGGCGGGTAACGATGGATGTGGTCAGCACTAAGGGCCATCGCTGGCGTGGTCGCGTGCACTTGGGGGATTATGCGGGTTGGCCGTTGCACGCAGGGCATTGCTATTCCCTGGAGGTGAAGCTTAAGCGGCCTCATTCGTTGCACAACTTCACGCTGCCAGATCGATCGGCGCAGTCGGTGGCGCAAGGTATTGTTGCACAGGGTTACATCCGGCAGTGGCACGGTGAGCTCGATAGCCGTTGGCACGATGCCTTGCTACGACAACGATCTTCGCTACAACGATGGATCCTTGACGCGCCGCTATCTGATACCCAGAGGGGCTTACTGGCGGCCCTGATATTGGGCGATAAAAGTTTGCTTGACAGGGCGCTATGGCAGGATAGTGTCCGCAGTGGCACGGTGCATCTGTTGGTTGTATCGGGATTGCATGTTGGTATGGCGGCATTGAGCGCCTACGTTCTATTTTTTGCTCTCGCCTGGTGCTGGCCAAGTAGCTTTGGCTGGCTATCGCGCCGGCGTCAGGCTTGGTTGGGGGGGTGGCTTGGCGGCGTCGCCTTTGCCTTGTTGAGCGGCTGGGGCTTGCCGGCTCAGCGTGCGGTTATTATGTTGACTGTGGCGGTGTGGTATTGCCTGCGGCGGCGTTCGTTGTCTCCCTGGCAGGGTTGGGGGGTAGCGTGTATGGCGGTGCTTCTGGCGCAGCCCATGGCGGGTTTGAGTTTGGGGTTTTGGCTCAGCTTCGGCCTTGTTGCGGCGTTAATAGCGGGTAGCGGCAATACCCATGGTGGTGTGACTTGGTGGCGGCAACTGCTCCTCGCGCAGGGGCGTTGTCTAGGGTTTTCGACGCCGCTTTTGTGGTGGCAAACGGGTACCATAAGTACAATAGCACCACTGGTTAACCTGCTATTGGTGCCGGCGATGTCCTTGTTGCTACCCGCGCTTTTACTGTTCAGTTTAGGTACAGTGCTGT
This sequence comes from Cellvibrionales bacterium, assembly GCA_024639455.1. Classification (GTDB taxonomy): domain Bacteria; phylum Pseudomonadota; class Gammaproteobacteria; order Pseudomonadales; family JAHEIH01; genus JAHEIH01. The sequence goes on along the minus strand of JAHEIH010000005.1, from coordinate 186,751 downwards.
CGCCGTGGTTTTGGTGGCCACTACAGCAGTGCCTTGAAGCCCTGCACTGGGTTATGCATAGCGCGGCCGATGTGGGTTGGGCCTTTAACTCTTATCCATTATTAATGGCATTTTCGATAGCGCTCTTATTTGTTGGCGGGGCTATCGTGTTGTTACCACCTGCGTTGCCGTGGCGATCCTTGGCATGGCCGGTCATACTGATCGCCTTATGTGCGCCAAAACCGCGCAATGATGCGATGCTCAGGCTGGATGTTTTTGATGTGGGTCAGGGCAGTGCTGTGCTGTTGCAAAGCGGTGCGCAGGTTGGGCTCTACGATACTGGTCCAAGATATGGTGACTACACGGCGATGCAGTCCCAGCTGCTGCCGGCGTTGCGCCGTCTAGGTATCGAAAAGCTCGATCAGGTATGGGTGTCGCACAGCGATAGTGATCACAGCGGCGGTTGGCATGCATTACGTAACGCGTTGCCGGTGTTTAAGGCGGCACTTCCGCACGCTCAACGATGCGAGCAAGGCCAGTTCTGGCGCTTGGGTGATATCGCTATCACGGCGCTGTGGCCACCGTCTGGCGACCGTCGTCGCGAACCTAATAACCAGTCTTGTACGCTGCTGCTCGAGGTTGCGGGCCGGCGCCTGTTGTTACCTGGCGACATTGAATCTGGTGTAGAGGGTCGCTTAGTGGCCCAAGGTTTGCCGTCGGTGGATGTGCTTTTAGTGCCGCATCACGGATCCAAGACCTCCAGTAGCCATGCTTTTGTGAAGGCCCTGCAGCCGCGTCACGTGGTGGTGGAGAGTGGCTACCGAAATCGCTACGGACATCCCCACGGTGACGTCATGGCCCGTTATCGCTCCATTGACGCACACGACTGGTGGACAGCGCGCGATGGTGGTGTCCGTATCGAAGTGGCGCGAAATGGTCGCTTGACGATTACTACCTCGCGGCGCGTAAGGCCGGCATTTTGGCATTGATTCATGCCCAGTTTGCTGTAGATGTGTTACAGTTTGAGTATCTAATTCGGGGAGATAAACAGGGTGTTTGAGATTTTACTGAAGGGCGGTTGGTTGATGTTGCCCATCGTGCTTTGCTCGGTAATCGCGACGGCTATTTGCATTGAGCGCAGCTGGGCGCTCAGGTCCGAAAAATTGGCACCTGCTCGCCTGCTTAGCGATGTTTGGGCCTGGCTCAAAAAGAATGAACTCGACGCCCCGAAACTGGAAAAGTTAGCTCAAGACAGCGCCCTTGGCGGTATCATGGCGGCGGGGCTAAACAACGCCAAGCACGGCCGCGAAATCATGAAGGAAAGCATCCAAGAGGTCGCTAGCCAAGTTGTGCACGATATGGAACGGTACCTCAATACCCTCGGCACGATCGCCGCCATTACCCCACTGCTAGGCTTGCTTGGTACGGTGATCGGTATGATCAAAGTGTTTAGCGAAATTATGCAGTACGGTACAGGCAACGCTGGTGTTTTGGCAGGGGGTATTTCAGAGGCCTTGATTACCACCGCAGCGGGCTTGGCTGTTGCCATTCCTACGCTCATTGCCCACCGCCATTTTAGCCGTAAGGTCGATAGCCTGGTGGTGCATATGGAGCAGCAGACTGTAAAACTGGTGGATGCTTTGTACAGCAAGCGTCGTGTGAGCCTCGACTAACATGCAGTTTCGCCGTCAGCTACGCGACCCGGTTAATATCAATCTCACACCGCTGATAGACGTGGTGTTTTTGTTGCTGATCTTTTTTATGGTCTCGACCAGCTTTAGCCGTGAAACCCAATTACAGGTAGATCTTCCAAGCGCCAGTGGCGAAGAGGTTGAGGAAGCTGTAGCGAGCATCGATATCGGCATTGGTCGCGACGGCCAAATTGCTATAGGTGGCAAAGCGCTACCTACCGCGGATCGAGATGTGTTGCGCGGCGCCTTGCGCCAAGCGGCTAACGGTCAAGAATCTCCGCAAATTATTGTCAGTGCCGACGCGCAAGCGCCGCACCAAGCTTTTGTGAATGTTATGGATGTGGCGGCGTCACTGGGATACAAACGCTTGGTCATCGCCGCCCAACGAGAGGATGACTGATGGCCTCGCCCTCGGACTTTTCAACCTATAAACGGCTGCTGACGTACGCGTTACCGGCGTGGAAGCTGTTTTTGGTGAGTATTTTGGGATTTTTCCTGTTTGCCGCGGCTGATGTTCTGTTGGCGGATCTGATGCAGTTCATTATCGATAGTTTGGGCAGTAAATCTTCCCTTGATATGGGGGTTGTGTCCAAGGTGGTGGATCACTTTATCGGCTTGGATGGCGCCACTAGTGATCAATTGCGGGTGATTATACCCACCGCCATGATGGTGTTGGCGACGATGCGTGGTTTGGGTTTCGTGCTCGGCAACTACTTCATTCGCGTCGTGGCCCGGCAGGTCATTCACAGTATGCGTTGCGCGGTCTTTGACCACTTAGTGGACGCCCCCTCAAGCTACTACGACCAAAACACCAATGGTTTTCTAATTTCTAAAATCACCTTCAATGTCGAGCAGGTGGCTGATGCGGTAACCAATGCCATCCGCACGGTAGTGCGCGAGGGTTTTTTGGTGATCGGATTGTTGGCTTACCTGCTTTATATCAACTGGCGCTTGTCGTTGGTGTTGTTGGCTATTACCCCTTTGATTGCCCTCGTCGTGGCCTATGTCGGCAAGCGTTTTCGCCGTATTAGTCGCCGTATCCAGAATTCCATGGGGGATATCACCCATGTCTCTAGCGAAGCCATTTCAGGCTATCGCGAGGTGCGTATGTTTGGTGCCAAGCATGTTGAGCGCGAGCGCTTCTTCAAGGCCAGTGAATACAACCGTGTGCAGTTTCTGAAAATGGCGCTGACCGATGCATTGAGCCCGCCAATCCTACAGATGTTTATCTCATTGGCGCTGTCGATCTTGGTCTGGTTGGTATTGGCGCCCGACATGGCGGCGACCATGAGTCCTGGCCAGTTCGTGGCTTTTTTGGCGGCGGCCGGCATGTTGCACAAGCCTGTGCGCTCCCTAAGTGAGGTTTATTCGGTGGTGCAAAAAGGTCTCGCGGCGGCTGAGGATATCTTTGAATTACTCGACAGCGAGCGCGAACGCGACGAAGGTGTTGAACGCCTGAGTAATGTGCGCGGCGATGTGACGTTTAACCAAGTGGATTTTTTCTACACCCCTGAGCGCAAGGTACTCGATGCCATCGATTTTCAGGTGGCGGCGGGTGAAACTGTTGCTCTGGTAGGCTTGTCCGGGAGTGGTAAGTCGACCTTGATGTCCTTGCTCACGCGTTTTTACGAGCCGAGTGCGGGCACGATTAGTATTGATGGCGTACCTATCCAAGCCTTGCCGCTCGACGCGTTGCGCCAGCACATCGCTCTGGTGTCCCAACAGGTGACGCTATTCAACGATACCATCTATAACAACATTGCCTATGGCTGTCTCGCCGACGCCGATCCGGCTGACGTGCACGCGGCGATCAATGCCGCCCATGCCGATGACTTTATTGCCAAGTTGCCACAGGGCTTGCAGACCATGGTGGGCGACGACGGGGTATTATTGTCGGGTGGTCAGCGGCAACGTATTGCACTGGCGCGTGCGTTGTTGAAAAACGCACCTATTTTGATTCTCGATGAGGCCACCTCGGCGCTGGATAACGAATCCGAGCGCTATATTCAGCAGGCGTTGGATGCGGTGATGCAGGATCGCACGACCTTTGTGATTGCCCATCGTCTGTCTACTATCGAGCAGGCCGATCGTATCGTGGTCATGGAACAGGGGTGCATAATAGAACAGGGCGTGCATGCTGAATTGCTGGCAACCGGTGGCCGCTACGCTCAACTCCACAGTCGTCAATTTGAGGATGCCTAGTGGATTTCTGGTACCGCTCACTCACCTGGCGCGATGCGCTTTGGTTTGTCACGCTGGGTCCACTCAGCGCTATTTTTGCTTTGCTAAGCGGCATTCGTCGTGCCCAGTATCGCCTCGGGCAGCGTCACGCTTGTCAGAGCACAGCGCCAGTAGTGGTGGTAGGTAATATTAGTGTTGGTGGCACCGGTAAAACACCGGTGACACTTGCCTTGGTGGAGGCTTTACAAGCGCGAGGCATACAGCCTGCCATTGTCAGCCGCGGTTACGGCGCCCAGTGTGTTGATTTTCCCCGCGTGGTACACGCCACAGACAGCGCTAGTGAAGTAGGCGATGAACCCTTGCTGTTAGCACGTCGCGCCCATTGCCCGCTGGTAATAGATCCCGATCGCTGTCGCGGTGTGGACTACCTCAATCAACAGTTTTCTGCCGATGTCATTATTAGCGATGATGGGCTTCAGCACTACGCTATGGGGCGCGCCTTTGAAATCGTCGTCAGTGATGCGGCACGCGGTTTTGGTAACGGCTTTCTCTTGCCGCTGGGGCCGCTGCGCGAACCGGTGTCCCGTCTGCAACATGTCGACGCACATTTCATCAATGGCGATCAGGCCGAGGGTTTTGTGCTGCAGTGGCTCGCGGTGGTGAATGTCGCTAGCGGTGAGCGTGTGCCGATTGAAGATTTTAACTTTGCCGAGGCAGCATTCGCCGTGGCAGGTATAGGCCACCCAGAACGCTTCTTTAAGCAGCTCACAGGTCATGGTTTTCAGGGGCAATACCTTGATTTCCCCGATCACCACCAATTTGCGGAGGGTGATTTGCCGAGCGACGAACGAGTGTTGATGACAGAAAAAGACGCGGTAAAATGCGCCCAATTAGCTTGTGCAGAGGCTTGCTGGTATGTCGAAGTCACGGCGCTATGGCACAATAACGGCTTTAATGACGCGCTCGATAAGATTGTCGCGCTGATAGGAGAACAACAGGCATGACATTTTCGGTGGTGATTCCGGCGCGTTATGCGTCCACCCGACTGCCAGGCAAACCGCTCCAAGAAATCGCGGGCAAGCCAATGGTGCAACACGTTTATCAGCAAGCCTTAAAATCCTCCGCCAGTGAGGTGTTGGTTGCCACCGACGATGAGCGGATTCTGGATGCGGTGGAAGCTTTTGGCGGTCGCGCGGTGATGACCTCAGATAGCCATGAGTCGGGCACCGATAGGTTGCAGGAAGTCGCTGTTAATATGGCTTGGCCAGATGATCATGTGGTGGTCAATGTGCAGGGCGATGAACCTTTGATTCCTCCCCAGGTTATCGACCAAGTGGCAGCGCTTATCAATAGCGCCAGCGCGGCTGACGTCGCGACGCTTTGTGAAGCCATACAGCGTTACGACGATCTAATGAATCCCGCGGTAGTAAAAGTGGTGGCCGATCAGCACCAGCGCGCGCTGTACTTTTCACGTGCCCCTATACCGTGGGATCGCGACGGCTTTGCTGCGGGCAAACAACAGCTGAGTGCCGGCCAATACTGGCGCCACATTGGCATCTATGCCTATCGAGTTGCGACACTCAATGCCTTTGTAGGTTGGCCGTTGGCGCCGTTGGAATCCATCGAAAAGCTTGAACAACTTCGCGTGATGGCCAATGGTGGCATTATCGCCGTGGCGGAGACCTGTCAAGCCATTCCCGGTGGTGTCGATACGCCGGCGGATTTAGAGCGAGTGCGCGCCTTTATCGCCGCGGGATCTGCCGCGTGATAGTACTTCGTTATCTCATGCGAGAAGTCATGGTCAGTATGTTTGCTGTGAGCTTTTCGTTGATGTTAATTGTGGTCAGTGGCCGCCTGGTGCGCCTGCTGTCGCAGGCAGCGTCGGGCAATATTGCCGGTGATGTTCTGTTCTGGATGCTCCTCTATCGCATGCCTAGCTTTTTAGAACTTATTCTGCCTTTGGGGATGTTCTTGGGCATCTTGCTCGCCTACGGTCGGCTCTATGTTGAAAGTGAAATGACTGTGTTGTCAGCCTGCGGCGTATCGACCCGCAAACTCGCGGGTTACACCATGGTATCGGCGGTATTGGTTGCCTTGTTGGTCGGTTTTGTCAGTCTCTATGTCACGCCGGCGGCCTGGCAAAAGGCGCGCGATATCAGTAACGATCCGCGCAATTCAGAGGGTATCAATACGCTGGTGGCGGGGCGCTTTAAAACCTATGGTGACGGCTCACGTGTCAGTTATACACGCAGCCTTAACGATACGCGCACCGAGATGGAAAATGTCTTTATTGCTACCCGTATCCCGGAGGAAAATCGCGAGGGCAGGGTACAAGTCATTTTGGCAGAGAAAGGGCGTATTCGCGCTGACAAAGACAACGCTGTTCGCTACATGGAATTGGATCGTGGCCATCGCTACGTGGTGACCCCTGGGCATCGCGAGGCTGAAATTACTCGCTTTGGTACCTTAGGCCAGCGTATTGATGAACGCGACCGCGATATCGCGCAACGACCAGATGTTGACGCCACACCGACGTTCGAATTATTGCAGCGAAGTGATCTCGAAGCGGTGGCTGCCCTGCAGTGGCGCATTGCCCTTCCATTGACCGTGCCTATTGTGGCGATTATTGCGCTGGCGATGAGTCGGACGAATCATCGTAAGGGTCGCTACTCGAAGATGTTGCCAGCGGTGATTTTATATTTGCTTTACTTGGTGTTGATGAGCACCGTGCGCAACGGTATTGAAGACGGCAAAATTTCCCCTGCCGTCAGTTTTTGGCCATTGCATGGCGTGTTTCTAGGTATAGGCTTATTGCTGCTGTACTACGAGCGCTTGGTGATGGCGATTAAGCGAAGGGGGCGATGATGGCAGGCGATATTCGCGTGTTGTTTGTATGCTTAGGCAATATTTGCCGTTCACCCACCGCGCACGGTATTTTTCAGCAAATGGCGCAGCAACATCCGCTCGGCAAGCGAATAGACGTCGATTCGGCAGGAACCGGCGCCTGGCATGTTGGCCAACCTCCCGATCCTCGTGCCATCGAGGCTGCCCAGCGTCACGGCTGCGATATTGAGCCCCTGAGAGCAAGGCAGGTTTTGGTTGAGGACTTCGATCACTATGATTACATCCTTGCCATGGATAGTGCCAATTTGCGCGAGTTACAGGCCATGTGCCCCGCGCAGTTCGGCGGTACCCTGTGCCGTTTCCTTGAGTTTGCCGATCGTTCCGAGGATGTGCCCGACCCCTACTATGGGGGCGAGGATGGCTTCGATCACGTCTACCAATTGTGTGAAGCCGCCAGCCGCGGTTTACTACAGCGCATTCAACAGCAACATGGCTAAGCGGCCCACCTGCGTAAAAGTGGGGGTGGATTTACAGCCCCTCAACACCCTTGCCATTGCCGCACAGGCAGATTACTTTGCCCGCGTGTCGAATGTTGAAGACCTGAGAGAGGTACTGCTATGGCAGCGAGAAGCGTCGTTGTCATTGTTGCTACTAGGGGGTGGGAGTAACCTGGTGTTGCGCGGTGACTGGCACGGTCTGGTGTTGCAATTCCGCGATACTGCTGTGTCCGTTGTTGAGCGTGATGGCGATGACGTCTTGGTACGCGCCGGTGCCGGTGTTGTGTGGCACGACTTGGTACTCCATTGCAGCGCGCAAGGATGGCATGGATTGGAAAATCTTGCCCTCATTCCCGGTAGTGTCGGTGCCGCTCCCATGCAAAATATAGGTGCCTACGGGGTCGAGCTAGAAAGCTTGGTAGAAAGCCTCGACGTGGTGGAGTTGTCGAGTGGTAAGGCGGCGCAGTTGAGCCGTGAGCAATGCCAATTTGGCTACCGCGATAGCATTTTCAAAACTCAGGCGGCGGGTAAGTACCTTATCACGGCCGTCACTCTGAGGTTATCTAGCTACTTTTGCCCGGTGTTGAACTATCCCGCTTTGCGCGATGCTTTACCGAGTGAAAATCCTAGTCCACAGCAAGTGATCGACACTGTGGTGGCGGTGCGCCAAAGCAAGCTGCCAGACCCCGCTGAGCTGCCCAATGCGGGAAGTTTCTTTAAAAACCCTGTGGTCTCATCGGCGTTAGTCGATCGGTTGCTCGAACAATACCCCGATATGCCGCATTACCCTGCCGCTGCTGGACAGCAAAAATTAGCCGCTGCCTGGTTAATTGACCGCGCCGGTTGGCGTGGCAAAGGCCTTGGGCCGGTCGCTATGCACGACAAACAGGCGCTAGTGCTTACCAATCCTTCCGGTGCGAACGGCGCCCAAGTCTTGGCGTTGGCCGACAAGGTGGCGCAGGATGTCGCCGCCCGCTTTGGTGTCGCGCTTGAGATCGAACCTCAGTGCGTGGGAGGCGGCCATGGATAGCAACGCCGCGGGTTTTGAACACAAATCCTACTTGAAGACCTTGACCACCCGACCGGGTGTTTACCAAATGTTTGATACTGCTGGGGAGTTGCTCTACGTCGGCAAGGCCAAGAATCTCAAGAATCGAGTGTCGTCGTACTTTCGGGCGCGTGGGCTGAGCGCCAAGACAGTGGCCTTGGTGAATAAAATTGCCAGTATTGAAGTCACCGTCACCCGCACCGAGACCGAAGCGCTATTGCTGGAACACAACCTGATCCGCACCCATAAGCCGCCTTACAACATTCTGCTGCGCGACGATAAGTCCTTCCCCTATGTATTTGTCTCCGATGGTGATTGGCCGCGCTTGTCGGTCCACCGTGGGCCGCGTCGAGCCAAGGGGCGCTATTTTGGTCCCTATCCCAACGTCGCGGCGGTGCGCCAAAGTATGGAGTTTTTGCAAAAGGTATTCCAAGTAAGGCAATGCGAAGATAGCTATTTTGCCAACCGTACTCGCCCCTGTTTGCAATATCAAATTGGCCGCTGCCTTGGGCCCTGTACTGATAGGGTAAGTCGCGAGGACTACCATCAAGCGGTGGAAGATACCGTGCATATCCTCGAAGGCAAAAGCGAGGAGGTTACTAAGGAATTGATTGCCCGCATGGAAGAGGCGTCGATGTCGCTGGCCTTTGAGCGCGCGGCTGAATACCGCGATAGGGTCAATTATTTACGGCATTTACAGGCTTCGCAGTACGTCAGCGGCGAAACCGGCGATATCGATGTGCTGGCAGTGGTGTCGGAGGCCGGCCACGCTTGCATTCAGCACCTCTATATTCGCAATGGACAGGTGTTGGGAAGTCGTAGTCACTACCCCAAGCTGCGTCTAGAAGCGTCGCATCAGGATATTCTTAGCAACTACATCGCTCAGCGTTATCTCGCCAGCGACAGTCAGTTTAGCGCGCCGAAGGAAATCTTCGTCAACGCCGGGTTGGAGGAGAAGGGCTTGCTTGAAGAAGCGCTAAGTGAACACTTCAAGCGCCGTACCGCAATTCGCAGTGAGTTGCGCGGCGAGCGCCAGCGCTGGCTAAATCTAGCGGTTAATACCGCGCAACAAAATTTGATGTCGGTCATCAACGATAAGCAAAATGTGCTGCAACGCTTTGAGTCACTGCGCGAGATCTTGCAGTGGGATGACATGCCGCGCCGCTTGGAATGTTTTGATATCAGCCACAGCAGTGGCGAACTCACCGTGGCGTCCTGTGTCGTGTTTGATACCCAGGGGCCGCTCAAGTCTGACTATCGACGCTTTAACATCAAGGATATTACCCCGGGTGACGATTACGCCGCCATGAATCAAGCGATTGAACGCCGCTACCAGCGCAAGAGCGATGACGAACAAAAATTGCCCGATCTCTTGGTTATCGACGGCGGTAAGGGACAAGTGGGGCAGGCCGAAGAGGCGTTGTTACAGGTGCAGGTCAGTATTCCGGTGATCGGTATCGCCAAAGGCACCACGCGTAAGGCCGGTTTTGAAACTCTCATTTGTCGAGAAGGCGATGTTTGGCGAGAATCTGTGTTACCCTCTGATCATCCAGCGCTGCATCTTTTGCAGCATATTCGAGATGAGTCCCACCGCTTTGCGATTACGGGTCACCGCGCGCGTCGAGGAAAGAAACGTCAGACATCGAGCTTGGAGTCAATCCCGGGGATTGGTCCCAAGCGACGCAAGGAATTGCTCAATCACTTTGGTGGTATTCAGGGGGTGCAGCGCGCCTCTGTGGAAGAGTTACTGGCCGTGTCATCGATCAACAAGAAAATGGCACAAGATATTTACGACGCCCTGCATACGCATTAGGCCTAAGGACACTGCATGAACATCCCAAACATCCTCACCGGTTTCCGCATCCTGCTTATCCCGGTGCTTGTGTTGGTGTACTACCTGCCAGTGAGTTGGAACTACACTGCGGCCTGTGCTGTCTTTTTGGCCGCGGCTGTGACCGACTATTTTGACGGTTATCTCGCGCGCAAACTCAATCAAATGACGCCCTTTGGTGCTTTCCTCGATCCGGTGGCGGATAAAATCATGGTGGCAGTGGCGTTAGTGCTACTGACTGAGCAGTACAGTTCGCCATGGTTTGCAGTACCAGCCGCCATCATTATCGGCCGAGAAATCGTAATTTCCGCCCTCCGCGAGTGGATGGCTGAACTGGGTAAACGTACGTCGGTGGCGGTGTCTTTTATCGGCAAAGTGAAGACCTTTGTGCAAATGGGAGCGCTCACGGTATTGCTGGCTTTTCCCAACGGCTCGGGCTCGATGTCTTACTTAGGTTTGGTCGCGCTCTACGTGGCGGCGGGCCTGACGCTTTGGTCGATGATCATCTATCTTAACGCTGCATGGCCAGACTTGGTTAAACATGCAGCAAAAGACCCGGAAAACGAGTAATTTTCTGGCCTAAGAGGGTACACTTTAGCGTCAAATTTGGTATGGTATAGGGCTAATAAAAACACCTTGGGTAAACGCCGCTCAATGCGCCTTAAATCAATCAAACTTGCTGGTTTTAAATCATTCGTGGACCCCACGACGGTGACCTTGCCCGGCAATTTGTGCGCAGTTGTTGGCCCCAATGGCTGTGGTAAATCCAACATCATCGACGCCGTGCGCTGGGTAATGGGCGAGAGCTCAGCGAAAAACCTGCGCGGCGAAAACATGACCGACGTTATCTTCAACGGGTCAGGGGCGCGCAAGCCGGTCGGCCAGGCCTCGATTGAGCTGATATTCGACAATAGCGAAGACAGCGGCAAGCTCACCGGTGAATACGCCGCATTCAATGAAATCTCCATTCGCCGTAAGGTGACTCGCGAAGGTCAGAATTTTTACTATCTCAACGGCACCAAGTGCCGCCGCCGCGATATCACAGATATCTTCCTCGGCACTGGCCTGGGTCCCCGCAGTTACGCCATCATTGAACAAGGCATGATCTCGCGTTTGATCGAAGCCAAGCCTGAGGAACTGCGTGTTTATATCGAAGAAGCGGCCGGTATTTCAAAGTATAAAGAGCGCCGCCGCGACACCGAGAACCGTATCCGTCGCACCCATGAAAACCTCGAACGTCTCACCGACTTGCGCGAAGAACTTGAACGGCAGTTGCAGCATTTAAAGCGTCAAGCGGCCGCCGCAGAAAGATACACCGAGTACAAGAAAGAGGAACGTGTGCTCAAGGCGCAGTTGCAAGCCATCCAGTGGAAAAAGTTGGATGAGCAAACCGAGCAGCGCAATGTGGCGGTGGCCACCTTAGAAACCCATTTAGAAGCTATTATCACCGAGCAACGCGAGGCCATCACGGCGATTGAGACCAAGCGTCAGGCCTATACCGATGCCGGCGATCACTTCAATCAAGTACAGGGTCGCTTCTACAGTGTGGGCGCTGAAATCGCCCGTAACGAGCAGACTATTCAGCACCGCAAAGAACGCAACCGCCAGTTGGCGGCCGACCTTGAGCAGACCGAGTACAATTTGGCACAGGCCAGCGAACACCTGCGAGACGACAAGCAAAAGCTGGAAGCGTGGGAAGAAGAGTTACTTCAGGTCGAGCCCGAGTTGGAGATGCAGCAAGCTGCCGCCGATGAGTCATCAGATGAACTACTGCAGGCTGAAGAGCAGATGAACGCCTGGCAGCAGCAGTGGGATCAGTTCAACCAAACCGCTGCCCAACCTAGACAGCACGCCGAAGTCCAACAGTCGCGTATTCAACACGCCGAAAAAGTGCTGCAAAGCTTAAACGAGCGCGTGAAGCGTTTACAGGTGGAGTTAGACTGCTTACAAGGTGACGATGGCGGTGAAGACATCGATCTGTTGAGCGAACAAATTGCCGAACTCGAGTTGCACAGCCAAGACCAGCAAGCGCGACTGGAAGAAAATATCGAAGCGCTTGAGCAAGCACGTAGTGAAGCCAAGCAACATGCAGCAACGCTAGATACAGCCCGCACTGAATTGCAGCGATTGCGGGGTAAGCAAGCCTCTCTTGAAGCCCTGCAGCAAGCGGCTCAGAGCGCTGCCGGAGGGGATGTGCAGTGCTGGCTTGATAAACAAAGCCTAGCCTCACAACCGCGCTTAGCAGATAGTTTGGTCGTTAACGAAGGCTGGGAAAAAGCCGTTGAGACCGTGTTGGGCGAGTGCCTGCAAGCGGTAATTGTCGATGAAATCATTGTTTATGCCTCTGAAATAAGCGGATTGGCCAAAGGCTCCCTACAGCTGCTAGAGAACAACACCGCGCCGGCGGCACGCGATTTTTCATTGCCAGCGCTCGCCAGTATGGTCGAGGGGGCAACCAGTCTATTGCACGGCATCTACGCTGCCACCGATGTAGATGAAGCACTCGCGCAGCGTAATCAGTTACAGCCAGGCGAGTCCATCGTCACCCGCCGCGGGGAGTGGCTCGGCGCAGATTGGATTCGAATTTTCGCTGCCCGTGACGTCAGTGAAGGGGTGATGCAGCGCAAGCAAGATCTAGAGGCTATCGGCGAGGCTATCAACGCTGAAGAAGCGCGTGTTGGCGAATGCGAAGGCAGCGTGCAAGACGCGCAAGAAGCCATACGTCAGTGTGAGCAGCAGCGCGATCAATACCAACGCGAACTGGCCGACATCAACAAAAAGCAAGGCGACCTCACCGCGCAGTTGAGTGCCAAGCGGGTGCGCATCGAACAGAGTTTGGTGCAGCGTGAACGACTCGCCACCGATATCAACGACGCTAAACAGCAGTACGCCGCAGAAAACGAGGCACTAGCCGAATCGCGGATGATGTTGCAAGAAGCGCTAGAGTTGATGGAGAGTGATACCGACCAGCGTGAAGCCTTATTACGCCAGCGCGACGCGTTACGTGCCGGGTTAGATGACGTCCGTCAAAGAGCTCGCCACCAGCGCGATATGGGACACCAGTTGGCAATGCGCCACCAGTCATTGATGACTCAGTTGGCGTCAGTTAAACAAAGCTGTGAGCGCAGCCAGCAGCAAGTGGCTCAGTTAGCGGAACGCCGCCGTGATTTGCAGGCTTCGCTTTCGGAAGAGGGCAACCCCATCGAGGATATTCAAGAAACCCTCGAGGCCCTTTTGCAGCAGCGTATGGAAGTGGAAGCCGAATTAGAAGACGCGCGTCGTGCACTGGAAATGTTAGAGCAGGACATGCGTGAGGTGGAACGCAAGCGCAACGATGCCGAGCAACGTGCTAATTCACTGCGTGGCCAATTAGAGAAGGTCCGCCTCGACGCACAGACCGTCGATGTGCGTCGTGCTGGTCTGCAACAGCAACTGGAAGAATCCGGCTTCAAACTTGAGGCGGTGTTGGCATTGTTGCCTGAAGAGGCTACCGAAGACGGTTGGAGCAAACAGCTTGAAGACATGGCGGCGCGAATCAATCGCTTAGGCGCTATCAACTTAGCCGCTATCGATGAATACAAAACCCAAGCCGAGCGCAAAGACTACCTCGATGCCCAAAACGACGAGTTGCTAGAGGCGTTGGAGACATTAGAAAACGCGATTAAAAAGATCGATCGCGAGACCCGTACCCGTTTCAAAGAAACCTTCGATAGGGTCAATAATGGCTTGAAAGAGCTCTTCCCCCGTGTATTCGGTGGTGGTCATGCCTACTTAGAACTGACCGGTGATGATATGCTCAACACCGGTATCGCCATTATGGCGCGCCCTCCTGGCAAGCGTAACTCTACCATTCACTTGCTTTCAGGTGGTGAAAAAGCGCTCACAGCGATCGCGCTTGTATTTTCTATTTTCCGACTCAATCCAGCGCCGTTCTGTATGCTGGATGAGGTCGATGCGCCGCTCGACGACGCAAACGTTGGACGCTACGCCCGCATGGTGAGCGAGATGTCTGCACACGTTCAATTTATTTACATTACCCACAATAAGATTGCCATGGAAATGGCGAGTCATCTGTTGGGTGTCACCATGCACGAGCCAGGCGTGTCGCGACTTGTGACCGTCGATGTTGAGGAAGCTGCTGAATTGGCAGCCATGTAGGAATCGTCTAGCTATGCTGGAAAGCTTGAGCCATCGTGAATTACTTATTGCCCTTGGTGGTTTGATGTTTTTGGTCGTCTTGGTCGATGGCTGGCGCCGTATGCGCATTGCTTCGCGACAGCGAATCAAGTTGTCAAAAGCCGTTTACAAATCTACGCCCACTCGTCACGATGATGACTACAACCCAGAGTTACCTGCTGGCGGAGCTCGGATCATTGCCACGTCTGTGGCGACGAGTTCTCAGGCGGAGGTCGAAGTAGCGAACGAAGAGCCGAACGAAGAGCCTGTCTCTTCAAACGGGGGCGAAGCTGAATCTCTGCAAGAAATTTACCAAGATGTCGTTGAACCCGTGGATACTTTTGCCGAGCCAGAGCCAGAGCCAGAGCCAGAGCCAGAGCCAGAGCCAGAGCCAGAGCCAGAGCCAGAGCCAGAGCCAAACGAGGTTCTGACTGACTATAGTGTCGGCGACTCTTTCTGGGATGAACCAATGGCGCCTGTGGTGGCGGAAGCTACCTCAGATGTTGACGAGCCTGAAGTACAAGAGATGCTGGCAAAGACGCCCGTCGTCGAAGACGTACCGGAAGTAGGCGAACAGCCCACTGTAAAACAAGAGCCTACATCGTTGCGTCAACCCAAGCGTCTCGAAGCAGCGGATCAGCTCAGCTTTGCCATGGATGCCCCTGATGATTGGCAGCTAGAATCGTTTGCGGCAGAGGCTCGCTATGAAACTAGCGAAGCCGAAGATCTTGCGCAAGATTTGCCAGAACCCAGTGAAACGGTAAATGCTAAAAAGCCTATAAAGGAAGTCGCTAAACACGAAAGTAAAAAGGCTAAGGCTCGCTTTTTTAATGTCATTAAGGAGCTGTTTGCCCAAGATAAAGAGGTAGGCAGTGGCTCACAAGAGCCAACCAAACCTGCCTACACCGGTCCTGTCGAGGTGTTAGTGATACATATCATGGCGCGCAGCGGGTACCTGCTTGATGGTGCTGCTCTGCGCGAGGCATTTCTGGTCAACGGCATGCGCTTGGGCGACCAAAGTATCTTCCAGCGAGAAAGTGATAATGAAGATGCCCCACTGTTTTCATGCGCCAATGCGGTGAAGCCCGGTATATTCGATCTGAACAGTATGGACGACATGACCACCCCTGGCGTTAGTATGTTCATGAAAATGCCTAACGGCGACGATTCTATGATTGCTTTCGAGGAAATGGCCATCGCCGCCGGTAATGTCGCCGCTCGTATGGGGGCTGAATTGCAGGATGATACCCGCAGCGTGATGACCAAGCAGACCCTTGAACACTACCGCCAGAAGGTCCTCGATTTTGAACGCCGCCGTATGCGGTTGGTATAGGAACCCCCATGGATTTATTTGTGGCTGAAGAAGTCGATGCGTTGCGCGCGGAGATAGAAGAGCACAACTATCGCTATTATGTCCTCGACGATCCGAACGTCCCAGACGCCCACTATGATCGTCTAATGACGCGTCTGCGTGAATTAGAGGCTGAACATCCTGAGTTACAAAGTCCAGATTCACCCACTCAGCGGGTAGGTGGGAAGGCAGCCAAGGGCTTCAGCCAGGTCGCCCATGAAGTCCCCATGCTGTCTCTAGATAACGCTTTTTCTGAAGAGGATATGCAGGGCTTTAATCGCCGTGTGCAAGATTGGTTAAACAGCAGTGGTGAGATCGAGTTTGCCTGTGAACCTAAGCTAGACGGTATCGCGGTTAGCCTATTGTATGTCGATGGCGTACTTGTGCGAGGCGCTACCCGTGGTGATGGGACCACCGGTGAGGATATTACCGCCAATGTGCGCACCATCCCCTCTATTCCCTTGCGGTTGCGAGGCCGTGGATACCCTGCCGAGCTTGAAGTTCGGGGCGAAATATACATGCCCAAAGATGGCTTTAATGCGCTTAATGAAAAAGCGGCCGGGGCTGGCGAAAAAACCTTTGTAAATCCCCGTAATGCCGCTGCCGGCAGTCTTCGTCAGCTCGATGCCAGCATGACTGCTCAGCGCCCCCTGCAAATGTGTTGCTACGCCGTTGGCGCGGTCAAAGGGGGTGAATTGCCTAGCACGCATAGCGACATTCTCGATCGCCTACACAGCTGGGGTCTTCGTATTAACGCCGAATCGAAAGTGGTTCAGGGCCTTGATGGCTGCCTGGCTTACTATCAGCAACTCCTCGAGAAGCGTGAAGACTTGGCCTACGACATCGACGGTATCGTGTTTAAAGTCAACGATATAGCCTTTCAGAAACGACTAGGCTTTGTGTCGCGGGCACCGCGCTGGGCTATCGCGCACAAGTTTCCCGCCCAAGAAGAAATGACCGTACTACAGGACGTAGAGTTTCAAGTCGGTCGAACCGGGGTACTTACGCCGGTGGCGCGGTTGCAGCCGGTATTTGTTGGCGGTGTCACCGTTAGCAATGCCACGCTACACAACGCCGACGAGATCGAGCGCTTACAAGCCAGGGTGGGTGACACGGTCATCGTGCGCCGCGCCGGCGATGTGATTCCGCAAGTTGTTCGGGTAGTGCTTGAAAAACGCCCCGCGGACGCCCGAGAAATTGTATTTCCTTCAGCCTGCCCAGTCTGCCAGTCCGATGTAGAGCGTCTGCCTGGCGAGGCGGTTACTCGCTGCACCGGTGGCCTTGTATGTGGTGCCCAGCGCAAGGAACTGATCAAACACTTTGCATCGCGCAAGGCGATGGATATCGACGGTTTGGGCGATAAATTGGTCGAGCAAATGGTGGACGAGGGAATGATTGCCGATCTCGCCGATCTCTTCCACTTACAGCTTGACGCCGTTGCAGACATGGACAGGATGGGGCCAAAGTCGGCTGAAAACCTGCTAGCGGCGATTGAAAAATCCAAGCAGACCACCCTGCCACGTTTTCTGTTTGCCCTTGGCATTCGCGAAGTAGGCGAGGCGACAGCCCTTAGCCTGGCACGTCACTTTATAGATATTCATGCGCTGTTTGACGCCGACGACAACGCCTTGCAGGAAGTGGAGGATATCGGCCCCATTGTTGCTGGACACATTTGTCATTTCATGCAGCAGGCGGCTAACCTCGCCTCGATCGATGCTTTGATCGACGCCGGTGTACAATGGCCGGCCATTGAACCCGCCGGGGAGCAACCGCTTAGTGGTCAGACGGTGGTGCTTACTGGAAAGTTAGAGTTGTTTTCACGTAGCGAGGCGAAACAGCGCCTACAAAACCTGGGCGCCAAGGTGGCGGGCAGCGTATCCGCCAATACTGACTGGGTGGTGGCTGGGCTGGGTGCCGGTTCGAAATTGAAAAAAGCCACGGAGCTCGCTATCGAAGTGTTAGACGAACAGCAATTCGCTGAGCGCTTGGCGCAGTTAGAGGGGCAGAGCTAGTGTCTAGATTATTCCTTATTGTTGCGGCAGTGATTTTATTGCCGGCCTGTAGCACGGCACCGCCGAGCAACGTTAACGATATTTGCGATATTTTTGAAGAAAAGGACGACTGGTACGACGATGCGGCGGATGCCGCGGAAAAATGGAATGTGCCTGTTCAAGATATTATGGCGATCATCCATCAAGAGTCGCGCTTTGTGCACGACGCCCAGCCACCACGACGCAAAATTTTATGGATCATTCCAGGGCCTAGGCTATCCAGCGCCTATGGCTATCCGCAAGCTAAAACCGAGACCTGGGAAACCTATCAGCGGGCCACTGGTGCCTACGGTGCCGATCGCGATGACTTTGAAGACGCCGCGGATTTTGTCGGATGGTACACGAATACCTCGTATAAGCGCTGCGGCATAAATCGCGGCGATACCTACGCGTCCTACTTGGCCTATCACGAGGGGCACGGTGGCTATAACCGCCGTACCTACAACAAAAAGGCGTGGCTGAAAAAAGTGGCTCAGAAGGTTCAGCAGCGAGCCCGAACCTATCGTAAGCAATTAGATGCTTGTGAAAAGCAGCTCGAACGCAAAGGCTTCTTTGACTGGTTTTAGTGGTGTTCCCACCAAAGCCAGCTGGCGGTCACACTCATCACCGCAAAGGCGAAGTAGGGCGGGGCTGCAGGTGTCCATTGGTAGAGTAACCCTGCCAGCACGGGACCAAGGATAAAGCCCATGGCGGGAATAGAGGAAATCAGCCCAGAAATCGCGCCTTGGTCGTGGACTTCTACCGACATTGATGCCCCAGAAAAAATGTTGGGCATGGTTAGGCCTAATCCCAAGCCGTGAATGCACATACCAATTAATACCCCGTAAAAGTTGGGTACCGTGGCGTAGATCAATAATCCCGCGGTCATAAGGCTGACCCCTCGGCGAATAAACTGCTGAGGGCTTAAGTCCCAGCCTTGAATTAATACCATTTGAGCGAACACCGAGCTTATCGCCCCGAGCATAAGTATCATACCGGTGTATTGCACCGTGTCTACAGCATCCAGACCAAGGCTGTCCTGCAGGGTAAAGGCCAGGGTTTGTTGCACGCTCGAATAGGCCAAGAAAACCCCCAGTGTCGCGAGTATAAAATGGCGATAACGCGCATCGTTATAGCGCAATTTGGCGCGGGTATTACTGTTGATTAACTGGCGCGAGGCGGGAAGCATAACCGCGATACCTAGCATGGCGAAGAAGGTTAACACTGAACTGAATAGCAAGGGCGCCAATAAGCTGATACTGGCTAAAAAACCAGCCACGGCCGGCCCAGTAATGGTGCCGAGGTTGGTCGCCGCACCAATTTTGGCGTAGGCGCGTTGTCGCTCCGCAGGGGCAGCGTTGTCAGCGATATAGGCGGTGACCGCAGGGTTGGTTGCCGACATGACACTGGACTGCATCAGGCGTGTCATATAAGCCACCACGTAAAAGGTAGTGCCGGTCAGTACCGCGGTGAGTCCTAGATAGAAACTGCCGGCGAACAAGGCGTTGCCAACGCTGTAACCTGCCAACCCAAGGATGATCAGTGGGCGTCGTCCAAAACGGTCGCTCAAGCGTCCCCAGTGCACGCTCATGAAGGAATAAATCAGGGCTGAGGTAGATATTAGAAAGGTGATCTGTACTTCGCGTAGCCCCACTTCGCGACCCAGCGCCGGAAGAATGGCGAACACTAATGTTTGGCCCATATTGATGCAGTACATACACAGCGCTAACAACATCAGTTGTTTTCCCGACAGATGATTGTCGGCGCTGTTTGTTGAACTCATAGCAATCCTTGGGCGCGGCTAGTGTGGTGATAAATAGTTAGCTAGTATAACGGAAATACCTTCATAGAGAGAGCGCAAAACTGACATGTCTAGCATGCGATATATCCACCACCCCGCCACCGATGCGAAGGCATTAGCCCTTGTCGATGGGCCTCGCCCCGAACCCGCCACAGGCGAAGTGCTGATAAAGCTGAGCCATTTTGGCATCAATCGTCCCGACGTAATGCAGCGTTTAGGCCTCTACCCACCTCCAGCTGACGCGTCACCCATATTGGGTTTGGAGTTGTCGGGTGAGGTCGTGGCACTGGGCGAGGGCGTGAGTCAATGGCAAGTGGGCGAAAGGGTGTGCGCGCTCGCTAATGGCGGTGCCTACGCTGAGTATTGCGCGGTGCCCGCCGGACAGTGCCTCCCAATTCCTGCGGGATTGAGCATGGCCGAGGCGGCAAGTTTGCCTGAAGTCATGTTTACCGTCTGGACCAATGTCTTTATGGATGCACATCTACAACCCGGGGAGACTTTTTTAGTCCATGCCGGTGCAAGTGGTATCGGCAGTGCGGCCATACAAATGGCCTCGGCGATGGGGTGTCGCGTGATCACTACCGCCTCGAGTGACGAAAAATGCCAGTATTGCCGTGACTTAGGGGCAAGTGAGGCGATTAATTACCAACGCGATGATTTTGTTGAGGTGACTAAGTCACTCACCGACAAGCGTGGTGCTGACGTTATTTTGGATATGGTTGGCGGTGATTATGTGTCGCGTAATATTGCATGTGCTGCTGTCGAGGGCCGTATTGTCAATATTGCCTTCCTACGAGGTTCTCAGGTTGACGTCAACCTGATGCCGGTATTGCTTAAGCGTTTGACCCTAGGGGGGTCAACGTTGCGACCACGCACGACAGCGCACAAGGCTAAGATCGCCCAGCAACTGCAACAGCAAATTTGGCCGCTTATAGAAGCCAAGCGTATTGTGCCTACCGTGGCACTGTGCCTGCCTTGGCAGCGTGTTTCAGAAGCCCACGCGGCGATGGAAAGTAATACCTTGTTGGGCAAGGCCGTGTTAGAAGTCACCCCATGAAACAGTTGGTACTGATCTACCACAGTCAGTCGGGGCGAAACGAGCATCTGGCGGAGCAGCTCTATCTTGGTGCACGGCGTGGCGGCGAGGTGAGGGTAAAATTACTGCGCAGTGTTGATGTTGAGTTAGCGCACCTGCAGCGTGCCGATGCTGTTGTGTGGCTGGGGGCGGAAAACTTTGGTCTTCCCAATGGCATGATGCTGGATTGCCTAGCCCGCCAGTTTTATGGCGCTAAACAATCCTTAGCGGGGAAGCCCTACGCCGTGGTGATGTCCACGGGTAATGGTGGCGCGGGGGCATTGCGTTATCTTGAGAACTTTTTAGGCGCCATGGGCATGCGGCAGTGTCAACCTGCCACGGTTTTTCAAGGTGAGCTGAGCGCACAGCACGGCAGCGAATGTCGCGCCATGGGCGAGGCATTTGCCGCCGCATTGGCGATGGGTATCTACTAATTTTATATGACATGCAATTATTGCTTGCCAAAAAAAAACTTTCCTATTATAAGGCTTTTGTGGAGCGTTATGCGGTTCTAAACACAGAAGCCTCCACGGTATCTGGCACACAATTTGTGCCATGGTCGACCGAATCGGCGGAGACGATTCGACAGTATTGATTCTATTGATGCGAGGCTGATATTTATGCTGAACACCAACCGCAAAACACTTTGGTACGGTAAACTGGATACTCCGAACTTCAGTAACATCGTACTTTTTGACCCTGAGCTGCCAGAGCCGCCCAAGGGTAAGCTTTACCTCTATAATCACGATCGTGGTCAAGTCGTACAGTATGTGCACGATTTGGTCTCACCACGTCTGCGCGATTTAACCGAGCAAGAGTTGGCAGAGCTTCAAGAGGGCATTGCCAATCATTGGGAAGGGATAAAAAAGGAGTTCATTCGAACCCATACGATCCCGTCGCGATCAGCGCCAGCTAGTGCGCCAGTGTCGCGCAGCCGCAATCTCGATGATGATATCGACGACAGTGGTGGTGATGATGATTTTGGTGGCGGCTTCGATTTAGATATGGACGATTAATCGCACATCGACTATCGAACAGGTTATGATAGCGTCGTCTTTTTTAGAAAAATTTAAAAATGAACGACGCTGAAAACTCTCAACTCACAAGGCGCCGCCGTTGGCCACGTGTCTTTGTGTTAGTGGCTGGTCTGGGTGCTTCTATTTTTGCAGCACAGCAGCAGAGTGCCGCTAACCATGAAGCGATGCGTAAGGCTTTTTTTACCGCTCAATTGCCTGCGTGAGTGATGACAACAAGGCGATGCGCATCAAGGCTTATGCAAAAGGGGGGACTGATATCCTGCTGAAACCGATAGAAAGCCACGCGCTGCTGCGCTTGCTAACACCTTACGAAAATCCCTAGCATGCCAGGAATTTGCAAAATATTTTAAAATCATCATCTAAGAATCATGAACTTCGAAGCAATTTGTAGCAGATTACTCCGGCATCTGTGTGCGGGCTCTATCCTATAGGGGCAAGCGTTAAACATTCAACGTCAAAAGGAGAGATGTGATGTTTATGAAGCCTGCCGTGTTGTTTGCTGCACTTGCCAGCCTTATCCTAGCTACCCTAGCGGCCTCTTTGCAAAAGTCCCACACCTATCAAGGTGGATCGAAGCGCGAAAAAGATATGCCGCGCCATTGTTCGCGACAAACCCAAGCAATTGCGGATTCATTTGATCCGAGCTGCTCAGTTTAATGCGATACCCTATCGTACTATCCATACCGAATACGCCTGCAATGACATGGCACTGATTGATTTTGCCTATCAGGTCGAAGCGATTCATACCATCACGTATTTGAAGCCCGTGGAGCAGTCAAAACACGCATCACCATGGAAGAATTGGCGTCGCGATAAGTCATTATTGGTCATTGAGGTGGTATTTTTAAAGCCGGTTTTACTGGTTTTTTTATTTTCTGTTTCAAGGTTTTTTTAATTGTTTTTGGTTTGTAATTGCCTATTAGTATTTTCGTAAACGGCGTGTGACAATAATTAGTTACTATATTTCTTTTTGTTCTAATCGATGAGATTTTTGTTATTTATGTTTCGATTAAAGTGCTTTTAAATCAATGCTTTGTTAGTTTTAAAGTTTTTTGTTTTTTAATTTTTTACGCTCTTTTTCTTATGTGTTATTTTTTCGAATTATTTGATCAAAATATTATTAAGATCAATCTATTTATTTGTCGTATACCTTTACATGTCGCCCGGGTGATCCTCGGGTATTGGTTACTTCACTTTGCGTGATGTGGAGGCACGCAGTGGCTTAGGTTGATTTTTAATTTTCTCTTAAAAGGATATTGTTATGATCAAATCATTAGGTATTTTTACAACTGCAGCGACCCTTTCGCTTACCGCTATGCAAGCAACAGCAGGGAGCATTGAGGTTGATTACAAAGGCCAGCAACCCGCTAAAAAAGTGTGTATGTCTATTGTTGACGATGACGCTATGACGTTGAAGTTTTCCCTCAAGCGTGCCGCAGCGTTTAGCCCCATTCCTTACAACAAGATCCACAACTACTATTCGTGCAACGACATGAAATTGATCGACTTCGCTTACTCGATGGAAGCTGAAGAGATCAAAACCTACCTAAAACGCAAAGGAGAAGTTGGCTCGCATGTTGAGATGCAGGAGCTGGCATCAAGATAAACGTGTTGATCATGATGAATACATGATGAGGGTCAGCAATGCTGGCCCTATTATTTTTTAAGTTGTTGATTAATAATAAGATTACAAAAGCGGAAGATTTTATAAAACATCATTTTTCCATCATGCGTAATTTTTAGATCCTGACATGATGATTACCAAGTTACAGCGCTTGTCATTGTGACGGTTTCACAGGTGGCACAAGGAAACGTTATTGAGACGTTTAAAAAATAACATTGTCCTAGAAGGAATTTCGTTATGTTTACAAAATTGAGAATGATCGCAGCCGTTGCCGCCTTAACTCTTGCTACTACACATGTTAATACAGCCCAAACGTCGTTTATAAAGGCGACCAAAGTGCTAAGAAAGTGTGTATGTCGATCGTTGGTGATGACGCCAAAGCACTGAAAAGTTCATTAAAAAGAGCGGCTTATTATAGCCCAATTCCATATAGCACCATTCACAACTACTACAGCTGCAACGATCTGGCGCTGATCGATTTGCCCATGAAATGGATGCGCAGAATTCAGTGGCTTATTTGCAAACGCGTGGTGCTGTGGGTACTCGCGTCACCATGGAAGAAGTGGCTTCTCGCTAAGTACACTTTCGCGACATAGCTCTACCGTCCTCGGGACAATACAGGCCAGCACTTGCTGGCCTTTTTCGTTTAGTGAACGAATTCAAAAATCTCGCCATCCATGGATGGAATACTTACATTGAGGCGCCCCTGCCCGTTGTTGATTTGCAAGGTGGCCATGCTGCCCGACAATTGTCCTTGTAGGCTGTGACGCCCTTCGGCGAGGCCTAGCGCCTCAATTGTCTCTTTGGAAATGGCTAACTGACTTGCCCAGGCTTGGTGGCGATCAAAGTTGCTTATGACGATCCAGCGTTGTGCGCTGTGATCCAGCAGATAGGCGAGTCGGCTTTCAGTAGCCAATAGCTGGGTCACTGTACCAAAGGGGGCGGCGGCCTGTTGCACAGTATTGAACAGCTTGCTGTACCAGTGACGCAGGCCTGCTTGCTCTGCGTCCAAGCGGCCGCCATCGAAGGCGCCATTGTTCATCCACGCTTGGATAGAAGGCACGCCCCAGTAATCGAAAATGGTCGTGTCGAACCAAGTGCCTTCCTCTAACCCGCCAAAGCCAGCATTGCCCTCAGCGCGCTCACCAAGCTCTTGGCCGAAGTACAGCATCACTGGCCCACTATGCAAAGTGGCTGCGGTGATCATGGCTGGCTTGCCCATTTGCGCATCGCTGGCGAAGCCGTCACTGGCGAGGCGTCTTTCGTCGTGATTCTCTAAGAAACGGAGTAGTTGCCCCTGGATATCGGCAAGGTCTTGGTTGATGTCAAACAGCTGTTTGGTGTGACCGCGGCCTTGCATGATGGCGAAGAGCGCATCGTACTGACCGACCTTGTCGTAAAGGTAATCCATCTTGCCGAGGTTAAGGTAGTCTCTATAGATATTTGGGGTATAGATTTCGGCCAGTAAAAAGGCGTCAGGGTTGCGCTGCTTGATAGCGCTATTTAAATAGCTCCATACTTCGACAGGCACGAGTTCAGCCACGTCGAAGCGAAAGCCATCAACGCCTTTGTCGAGCCAAAATAGGGCGATGTCACGATATTTGCGCCACGAATCAGGCACGTCGACGCCCGCCCAAAAGACGGCGTGCTCGGCAATGCTCTTGTTGGCGTATTCCGCGGGCAGGTTGGGAAAGTCATAGCTGCCGTCGGGTTTTACGCCATAGTTGATACGCACCGTTTCATACCAGTCCCACACCCCGGGTTTAGCGGCTCGTGCCCCGTTGCCCGTCCATTTGGCGGGCTGCTCGCTAAATGTTCCATCAAGCAGCGGGTGTTCTTCTTCCCCAAGGTCACGGTAGGGCTTTTCAGGAACGTCAAAGGCCTGGCCTGGCACATAGTAAAAGTTATTGTCGCGGGCATACTCCACACTGCTATCGTCGTTGGCGCCAAAGTCGCTGACACCCTCGGGTTTTCCCAGAGAGTAGTAATGGCGTGCGACGTGGTTGGGCACAATGTCGATGATAACCTTCATGCCATGGTGATGCGTCCGTTCGATCAATGCTTCAAATTCTTTCATGCGGTTGTCTACATCCACGGCGAGATCGGGGGCCACTTGGTAATAATCCTTTACCGCATAGGGCGAGCCCGCTCGTCCTTTCACCACATCAGGGTCATCCTGACTAATACCAAAGGCCGTGTAATCGGTGACCGTGGCATGATGCAGGATGCCGGTGTACCAAATGTGGGTTATGCCAAGATTCGCCAGGCTTTCAAGCGCCGCGTCGTTGATGTCGTTAAATTTGCCAACGCCGTTTTCTTCGATCGTACCCCATGGTTTGTTGGTACTTATTTTATTGCCGAACAGCCGAGTAAACATTTGATACACGATGGGCTTTTGATAGGTCGCTTCATTCATGGTCGCAGGTTCTTCAGGTTGGCTGCAGGCAGACATTAAGCACAAACAAATCATTGCCAAAGCATATTTTTTGACTGGACGCATAGTGCACCTTTGGTATGTTTGAGACGCAAAAAAATCACCGCAGGGCGGTGATTTTTGCTGTGCTGGCTTAGTGGTGGTGACCACCGGGGCCGTGCACGTGGCCGTGTTGTAGCTCTTCTTCAGACGCCTCACGAACGGATTCAATGGTGACGTCGAAGTTAAGGTTTTTACCTGCCAGAGGGTGGTTACCGTCAACGGTGACGGTATCGTCTTCGATCGCGGTAATGGTCACAGGTACGCGACCGCCATCTTGGGTTGCCGCTTCAAATTGCATGCCTACCTCAAGTTCAGGGGCGCCTTGGAAGGCGGCCTTGGGTACTTGCTGGATCATCTCGGGGATCATTTCACCGTAGCCTTCAGCAGGAGACACCTTCGCTTGTAAGTTGTCACCTACTTTTTTGCCAACCAGTTCTTTTTCCAGACCTGGGATGATGTTACCGGCGCCGTGCAGGTAGTGCAGGGGCTCGCCACCCGCTGAGCTGTCGATGGTGTTGCCGTCGTCGTCGGTCAGTGTGTAGTGAAACGCTACAACACTGTTTTCAGAAATAGTCATGATAGTACCTCGTATGAATGATCCGACAGTATGGCGGAATTGGGCATAAATTTCCATGCCGTGAAGCATGAAGCGTTGGCGTGGATGCGAGTTTAAGGCGAGTACGACTTTTGGGTGAGAAGTTTAGTCGTCCTAAATGACGAGCCCAAACGTTGGACTCAAAAAAATAGCGACGTTGTTAGCGTTAAATCCTTTCTAACGCCGCTCTCAGGCGTCCTGCCTTCCGCGGCATAAGTACATCCATGTACAAAAAAAAAGGGCTCCATAAGGAGCCCCAAAAAAATCGCTGGGTTCACTGCACATAAACTCAGCTTTCACGGAAACAGTAACAACACAGATATACAACCGGTTGCACATGAGGGTACTTTACCAGTATTATCTTGTAAGTCAATTAAAAAATATTCAAAAAAACTGAACATTTTGTAATTAAGTTACATTTTGGCCATCGATTGTGTTAACTCGAAAAGTTGGCGCATACATTACCTATACAGATATGGAGTTCCTTTATGCGCCATTGGTTGTTTCTAATGATCACTGCCTCGCTTTCTTGCAACACTCTTGCTGAGCAATTTAATGTCCAATCCCCCGACAGTGATATCCGCGTGGTGGTCGACATCACCGCTGGAAAACCATCGTATAGCGTGACATACAAAGGAAAGCCAGTCATACGCTCGTCAAATTTGGGTTTCCAAATACGCGATCAGGCACCGCTGCAGGACAATCTGTCGGTGCTGACTGAAGACCGCGAAGTGATTCGTCAACAGTGGCAAACGGTGTGGGGTGAGCGGTTACAAATTAATGACCACTACAATGAATTGTCTTTACAGTTGCGTGAACAAAATGGTGACAAGCGTACCTTGGGTCTGACCTTCCGCGTTTATGACGATGGACTCGGTTTCCGCTATGAATTCCCCGAACAAGCCAACCTGCAAGACTTTATCATTGACGAAGAGCTTACCGAATTTGCCTTTGCGCAAAATTATCAGTCTTGGTGGATTCCTGCTTACCGCAATCAACGCTATGAATACCAGTATCTTCGCTCGGCGGTGAGCTCGATCGATGTGGCACATACACCGTTGACGTTGCAAGGCGACGGAATTGCCATTGCTGTGCACGAAGCGGCTTTGGTGGATTACGCCTCGATGACCCTGCGCAATATCGATGATAATCAAAAAGTGTTTCGCGCTGACTTGGTACCTTGGGCGAATGGCGTTCGCGTATATGCCAGTGCGCCGATGAAAACACCATGGCGCACCATTCAAATCGCCGACAGTGCGGTAGCGTTGATGAACTCCGATTTACTCCTCAACTTAAACGAACCCAACAAGCTGGGCGACGTGTCGAGTTACGTGAAACCCGGCAAGTACATGGGTATTTGGTGGGAAATGCATACTGGCCTCGCCAACTGGAGCCCC
The DNA here is from genome assembly GCA_024639455.1 of Cellvibrionales bacterium. Classification (GTDB taxonomy): domain Bacteria; phylum Pseudomonadota; class Gammaproteobacteria; order Pseudomonadales; family JAHEIH01; genus JAHEIH01. The sequence goes on along the minus strand of JAHEIH010000005.1, from coordinate 159,118 downwards.
GGTTCTGACCAAGGTGCTACCACTGAGCGCGCCAAGCAATACATCGATTTTGCCGCACAACACGATATCGACGGTGTGCTAGTGGAAGGCTGGAATAAGGGTTGGGAAGGTGAGTGGTGGCGCCGTGAACCCACGTTCTTGTTCGATCAACCGGTGGATGGTTTCGATATTGAAGAGGTTAGTCGCTATGCGCAAGAAAAAGGGTTGCGTTTAATTGGTCACCACGAAACTGCCGCGGGTATTAGCCATTACGAAGCACAGATGGAGCGAGCCTTTGCCTACTATCAGAAACTGGGTATTACCTCGGTGAAAATGGGCTATGTGGGCACGCGTCTGGAAAACGGTAAAGAGTGGCACCACGGCCAGTTTATGGTGCGTCACTTCCGTAAAGTCGTAGAGACAGCCGCCAAATATGGCGTGATGGTCAACGCGCATGAAACTATCAAGGATACCGGCTTGCGCCGCACCTACCCGAACTTGATGACCCGCGAGAGCGTGCGTGGGATGGAATACAACGGTGGCAGCCCCGATACCGGCAATTTGCCCAATCACACGGTGCTGTTCCCCTTTACCCGAGGATTGTCTGGTCCGACCGACTATACCCCCGGGGTGTTTAAGTTTGACTACCAAAAGCACCGCCCCTTCAACCGTGTGCCGACCACGCTGGCGAAGCAACTGGCCCTTTATGTGACCATTTACAGTCCGTTACAGATGGCGGCAGATCTGCCTGAGCACTATCAAGGCCACCCCGCCTTTAAATTTATCGACGATGTGCCCGCGGATTGGAGCGAGAGTATCGCCTTGGCAGGAGAGGTAGGAGAATACTTGGTATTTGCCCGCAAAGATCGCCACAGCGACGACTGGTATGTCGGTGCCGCCAGCAACGAGTTACCTCGCCAGTACGCCTTGGTCACCGACTTCCTCGATAGTGGTGCGATCTACCAGGTGGAGATCTACGCCGATGGCGAGGCTGCCCACTGGCGCGATAACCCTATGGATTACATCATTACCCAGCGTACACTTCACGCCGGTGAAACCCTCATCCTCGACATGAAGCCCGGCGGTGGTGCCGCGCTACGTTTCGTTAAACAATAACTCTACCGAACACCAATGCGCTTAATACTGTTCGTTGTTGTAGCTGTCATTTCACTGGGGGCGCAGGCCCGTGAATATGTGGGGCACCGCACCGAGGGCAATGCCCTGATTATTCAAGCCGACGACGGAGAGTTGCGGGTGGCCTTTCTATCGCCTTGGGCGGCCGAGGCCTCGTTTACCCCCAGTGGTGGTGAATTGCATCGCAGCTACAGCCTTAAGCCTGGCCTAGCGCCTGTTGGTGGAAGCTTACAGGAATTCCCTCAGCAACTGGTTTACAGCCAAACGGGTCTTACGGTAGCGCTTGATAAAGCCAGTATGCTGCTCAGTTATAGCAGCGAAGGACGTGAGCTGGTGAGTGAACGTCGCGGCTTACAAAACGAAACACGTCGTGTCGCGGTAGATTTTGCACTGGCCAAGGATGAAAAAATCATGGGCGGTGGTCAGCGTGTGCTCGGTATGGATCGCCGCGGCCATCGACTGTCGCTCTATAACAAACCCGCGTGGGTAGAAAACGAAACCTACGAAGCTAACTTTTCCATGCCGGGTTACGTGTCGAGCAACAAATATATGTTGATGTTCGATAACGCGGCTAAGGGCACCATGGACATCGGCGCTACCGAGGCCGATACACTGAGTTTTGAAACCGTGGGTGGACGCAGTGCTTACTACATCGTGGCAGCGCCCAGCTTTGCTGGCATCGTTGAAAATTACACCGCGTTAACCGGTCGCCAGCCCATGCCGCCACGCTGGGCGATGGGCTATATCGCCTCCCGTTTCGGCTATCGCAGCGAGCAACAGGTGCGTGACACTATCGATCTGTTTGATCAAGCCAAACTGCCGGTCGATGGTATTGTGATCGACCTGTATTGGTTTGGCAAAGACATCCAGGGGCATATGGGTAAATTGGACTGGGATTATAAATTCTGGCCTACCCCGATCGAGATGATGGATGACCTGCGTGATAAGGGTGTGAACACTATTCTGATCACCGAACCCTATATATTAACCACCTCTGATCGCTGGCAGGACGCGGAAGAGGCCGATGTGATTGCCAAGAACGAGGCGGGTGAACCCTACAAATTTGACTTCTATTTTGGCAATACGGGCTTGTTGGACTTGTTCGATAACAAGGCTAAGGACTGGTTTTGGGATATCTACCAACACCACACCGACAGTGGTGTGGCCGGCTGGTGGGGCGATTTGGGTGAGCCTGAAGTTCACCCCGATGACATTATTCACGTTGATGGCCGCGGCGATGAAGTCCACAACGCCTATGGCCACGAGTGGGCTCAGGCTGTCTATGACAACTGGGTGGCAACCTATCCCGATCGCCGCTTATTCTTACTGATGCGTGCCGGTTTTGCCGGTTCGCAACGCTACGGCATGATTCCCTGGACCGGCGATGTGAAGCGCGGCTGGGGCGGTCTGTGGCCACAAGTGGAATTAAATCTGCAGATGGGCCTGTTTGGAATGGCCTTCCAACACTCCGATTTGGGTGGTTTCGCGACTGAGGATTGGGTGCCCGAAGCCTATACACGATGGCTGCAATACGGGGTGTTCCAACCCATTTATCGCCCTCACGGTATCGAGCCCATCGCGCCTGAGCCGGTGTTTCATGAAGACAGTATTCGCGAGAATATTCGCCGTTACATCGAACTGCGCTACCGCTTGATGCCCTACAACTACACCTTGGCGCACGAAGCAGAAAACCGCGGTTTACCGCTGTTCCGCCCGCTGTTTTTTCAGCAGGACAGCGTCGACCTGATTGACGTGCGCGACACCTACATGTGGGGCGATGCCTTCTTGGTGTCTCCGGTGACCAAACCCGGCGTAAGTGAGTGGCCGGTGACGCTGCCAAACGGCAATTGGATTAACTTCTGGAACGGTGACGTCTGCCGCGGTGGTCGCGTGCAAAATGTTCCGGTCGACATCCAGACCATTCCCGTATTGGTTAAAGCCGGTAGCTTCGTACCTATGGTAGACGAGGTGATGATCGCCCGCGACTACAGCAGTGAAAAACTTACCGTGCACTATTACCACCACCCCGAGGTGACGAGTGCCGAAGGCTACATGTATGAGGACGACGGCCAAACCGCTGGTGCTTTTGCACGCGGCGCGTATGAAACATTGCTCTTCAAGGCCGGCTACAGTGCGGAAAAAGGCCTAGCCCTCTCGTTTACTGCGGAGCGTGGTGGTGAGTTGGTGCCAGACGGCATCGAACGCACCGTGCGCGGTTGGTTGGGATTAGTGCCTGGCAGTGTATACGAAGGTATGCCCGAGCAGCGCCGTATCACGCTAGTGGTACATAACATCGACGCCAGCGGCAGTGTGCTTATTGATGGCGCGGCGGTAAAGGGTGAGTATGATGCGGCGAGCAAGCAATTGCGGGTGAGCTTTGACTGGGATCACGGCCGTAAGATATTACTGGTGAAGTAAGTTTTACATTCGCTCCCACTGTGAGGCCTTGTGCTGGGCATAAGGCCTCACATGTTATTTCTTGCGCTTGCCGGCAAATTCAAACAGCGCCATCGCTTCAATGTGTCCCGTTTGTGGGAACATATCAGCAATGCCGGCTTCAACTAATCGATAACCCGCCTTGGCTAATACCGCCGCGTCGCGGGCCATGGTGGCAGGGTTGCACGACACATAGCCGATGCGGTCGATTTTCTTTTTGACCAGTTCGCTAACGAGGGCGAAAGCACCATCGCGCGGTGGGTCGAGCACGACCGCAGCGAACTTGCGACGCGCTAATTGTTTGTTGTCGCCGAACAAATCTCGGCATAAAAATTCAGCCTCAAAACCTGCTTTTTCGGCATTGGCTTGGGCACGCTGCACCATGGCAACATCGCCTTCGACGCCTACCACGCGGTGGCCATGCTTGGCTAGCGCTAGACTAAAGTTACCCAGACCACAGAAGGCGTCTAGGATGTCTCCTTCGACATCTTTCATCCACTCGACAACTCTGGCCACCATCGCTTCATTGACGCCCTGGTTAGCCTGCATAAAATCACCGCCACGATAGTCCATGGTAATGCTACCCCCGGCGATACTAATATGTTGCTCGTTGTTATCAAGTGCTTCGTAGCCATCGTTTCCGTAATGCACGCTGACGCGGCAGGCGTGCTCAGTGGCAAATTGGCGCAGCCACTGAAAATCTTCCGGGCTGGGGTATTCTGTGGTGCGCAGGTGAATCAAGGGCACCTCAACGCCGTCGTTTTCCACCAAGCTCAGCTCGATATGGCCAATGATCTTGGGGTTGGCAAAACGTGCCACCATGGTTTGGCACGCTACCGGCAGCGCTTGCAGCGCCGACACCAACACCATGCAGTTATCGATAGGGGTAATTTTGTGGCCGCTGGCTTCGCGGAAACCCACCAGCGGGCGACCTTTATTGGGTGTGTATACCGACAGGCGGGCGCGACGGCGATAAGCGAAGGGTTGGCTTACTATAGGCGCGAGCAAGCGAGCGGGGCTCAAACCGGCTTGGCGCTGTAGCATGTCGAGCAGACTGGCTTGTTTATAGGCGAGTTGGCCTTGGTGGGAGAGGTGTTGTAATTGGCAGCCACCGCATTGCTCAACATAGGGGCAGGGTGGGCTCACGCGTTCGCTGGATGGCTCTTCAACACTCACGAGAATCGCTTGGTCGTGGGATGACTTTTGCTGCTGGATGTGGGCCTTGACGCGTTCCCCGGGAAGGGCGCCTGCGATAAAACACACCTTGCCCGCGTGGCGGGCGATGCCCCGACCATCGTGGCTGAGGCTGTCGATGTTGTATTCTCGGCTGGGAGGCTGACTCATGCGGGAGACCCTTCGGTAAAAGGGGCATTATACCCGCATAAGCAAAGCGCTAGCCAAATACCCGCAAAAACTCTTCCACCTTGTCGATCATTTCTGGCGAGCCGACTAAGAAGGGGACGCGTTGATGAAGTTTCTCGGGTTTGATGTCGAGGATACGCGTGCTGACTCCAGCAATAGCCTTGCCGCCGGCTTGCTCAGCGAGGAAGGCAATCGGGTTGCATTCGTACAGTAGTCGCAATTTACCCTGAGGATAACTGGTCGACGTGGGGTACATGTATATACCCCCTTTGATCAGGTTGCGGTGGAAGTCGGACACCAACGAGCCGATATAGCGCGAGCTATAGGGGCGGTGGGTGGATGGGTCGTTTTCCTGGCAGTACTTAATATACTGTTTCACACCCGCCGGGAAACGCTCGTACCCCCCTTCGTTGATCGAGTAAATCGTGCCGGTGGTAGGCGTTTGCATGTTGGGGTGCGACAGGTAAAACACGCCTACCGAAGGGTCATAGGTAAAGCCATTGACGCCGTTGCCCGTGGTGTACACCATCATGGTCGACGAACCATAGATTATATAGCCCGCCGCCACCTGATTGCGGCCGGGCTGCAAGAAATCATCCATGGTGACGGGTTCACCTACTGGCGAGATGCGCCTATAGATCGAAAAGATGGTGCCGACCGATACGTTCACATCAATGTTCGATGAGCCATCCAGCGGGTCCATTAACACCACGTACTCGGCGTTCAGGTTGTGGCCTTCGTCAAAGAACACGTAGTGGTCTTCTTCTTCCGAGGCAATGCCGCAGGTTACGCCGCGCGCCGCAAGCGCCGCTTTGAATTTCTCGTTGGCGAACACGTCGAGTTTTTGTTGCGCTTCCCCTTGCGCGTTGATCTCGCCGGCGGCGCCGGTGATATCGACTAAGCCTGCTTTATTGATCTCTCGGTGGACAATTTTGGCAGCGAGGCGAAGGGAGGAAAAGATGGAGGTTAAGGCGCCAGTGGCCTCGGGATATTCAGCCTGACACTCGAAGATGAACTCTCCGAGCGTAGTTGGGTTTTTCATTGTTGGTTTCCTTGTGGGCCATGTGCAGTGACACCTCGCAAGGTAGGCACTTGGTCGGTTGATGTCAACCGGTAAGTGCCTATGGCGATTCACAATTATCCGCGTTGCAGGGCGGCGATGCGGTCTTCCAATTTGGGATGGGTCATGAACAGCTCGCTGAGACTTTTGCGACCGCCGCTGATACCAAAGGCGGTGAGTTCGCCGGGCAATTCTTGGGCGTGCTGTTGTTCCATCATCAGGCGTTGCAGTGCGTTGATCATCGACTGGCGACCGGCCAAATTGGCACCGGCCGCATCGGCGCGGTATTCGCGCCAGCGTGAGAACCACATAACGATCATCGAGGCCAAAATACCCAGGATGATTTCGGCAAAGATGGTGGCAATGTAGTAGCCAATGCCATGACCGCGCTCGGTTTTAAATATCACGCGGTCAACGGTGTGGCCGATGATTCGCGCGAAAAACATGACGAAGGTATTGACGATGCCCTGCACCAAACTCAAGGTGATCATGTCGCCATTGGCGACGTGGCCGATTTCGTGAGCCAATACCGCACGCACTTCATCGCGGCTAAAGCGTTGCAACAGTCCGGTGCTGACGGCAACCAGTGCGTCGTTGCGGTTCCAGCCGGTGGCAAAGGCGTTTGAGCTGGCTGAGTTGAATACACCTACTTCGGGCATCCCAATGCCGGCTTTTTTGGCAAGCTCAGCTACCGTATCCAATAGCCATTTTTCGTCGGCGTTACGGGGTTGGCTGATGAGCTGGGTGCCGGTGCTGCGCTTGGCCATCCACTTAGAAATGAATAGTGAAATAAGCGATCCTGCCATACCGAATACGGCACAGAACACGAGTAATGCATTGAGGTTGAGATCGACACCATTGGCTTGCATGATGGAGTTAAAGCCAAGTAAATTGAGGGTCACGCTGGCCACCAGCAAAATGGCCATGTTGGTTATTAAGAAAAGAGCGATACGCATCATGTGGGCGAGTTCTCCGAAGGTGACGTATGTATATACGCTTAATATGGCGCCAGCGCGACATTTTTAAAGGCCGAACAAAAAATATTTTTGGAGGGGTTGTGAACCTAATTTTAATTCTAGTGGCGCTGTTTGCAGCACTCGCCATCGTGGTAAAAATTACCGAGAAAAAAGGCAAACCGCTGGATGCGGAACAACAACAGCGCTACAGCAAGATCATTATGGTACTGGTGTTCTTGACCCTACTTGGCGCCATGTTTAAGCAGTGTAGCTAGTCGGGTTTTGTTTCCTCGGGCGTCACCTTTTCCAGCTCAAACCCGCAAAAGCGGCAAAAGTCAGCATCGTGCTCGTGGCCCGAGCGACGACACGACAAACACTCCCTAAAGTCGCGCTGGGCGCGCATGTCACGGTAGATCTCCGCAGAAATAATCCCCGTTGGTACGGCAATGATCGCGTAGCCGGTCATCATTACCATGGCCGCTACTGCCTGGCCCATAACGGTCTGCGGTGCGATGTCGCCGTAACCCACCGTGGTGATGGTGACGATCGCCCAATAGATTGATTTTGGGATGCTGGTAAAGCCATGGTGGGGCGCTTCTAGTAGATACATCACAGTACCGAATACGCAGGTGCAGGTAAGCACCATTGTAAAAAATACGAATATCTTACGCCCCGAGGCGCGAATCGCTCGCAGCAAAACGCTGGCCTCGTTCAAGTAGCGCATCAGCTTTAAGACACGGAAGATGCGCAGTACACGAAGCACTCTAATCACCATCAAGTAATTGAGGGAGGGTTCGAACAGGGACAAATAAGTGGGTAGGATGGCCATCAAATCTATGATGCCGAAAAAGCTGCGCATGTAACGGGTGGGGTGGGGGGATGAGTAAATACGCAGCAGATACTCGATGGTAAATAGCAGGGTGAAAAACCACTCAATCCTAAAAATCTGGTCGTGGTAGCGCTGTGAAAATCCCTCTACCGAATCCATCATAATGGCGATGACACTGGCGATGATAGTAACGATCAACGCCACATCAAAGGCCTTACCGGCAGGGGTGTTGGTCCCAAAAATGATTTCGCGGATACGCAGTCTCAGTGTACTTTCTTGCGGTTTATCTTCCATTGCCCGTTCCTTATTGATTACCTTCAAAATAATCGCCCGCCGCACAGTTGACAAGCCCTGACCTCGTTCAATCGTCAATTGTGGATATACTGACATCAACGTTTGTGAGGAATCTTTATGAGTCTATTTGATACACGTCGCGATAAAACCCATCTTCCCACCGCCGATGAGGCGTTGCCAGGGCGTTCACAAGCCCTGCAGGTCGAAAAGGTACACTACATTAATGGCCGCAGTATTTTTCCTCCTTTTGACAAGGGTACGCAGGTGGCCATGTTTGGTTTAGGTTGTTTTTGGGGGGCGGAACGCTTGTTCTGGAAACAACACGGTGTTCAAGTCACTGCCGTGGGGTACGCTGGCGGCATAACGCCCAACCCCACCTACGAGGAGGTTTGCCGTGGCCTGACGGGGCACACCGAAGTGGTGTTGGTGGTGTTCAATCCAAGCGAAATAAGCTACGAAACCTTGGTGGGATTGTTCTTTGAGTCGCATGACCCCACTCAGGGTATGCGCCAGGGCAACGACCTGGGTACCCAGTATCGTTCGGCGATTTATACCTATGACGATGAGCAATTTGAAACGGCCAAGCGTGTGGCTTTGAAATACGGCGAGGAGCTGGCTGGTGCGGGTTACGGCAAAGTCACCACCGAAATTAAACCCGCCAACGATTTCTTTTACGCCGAGACCTACCATCAACAGTACTTGGCAAAAAATCCCAACGGCTACTGCGGTATTGGCGGCACTGGCGTGACTTGTCCGGTAGGACTCTTTAGCTAATATGACCGGTCACCCTGGCGCGTTGGGCGCCGGGGACAGGTTTTTCACGGCGCGCATCAGCGCGTCGTTTTAGTTCTGCATCGACCACATTTTTGGCAGCAATAATGAACCCTACCACCAAGAAAGCCCCGGGTGGCAAAATGGCGACCAAAAATCCTGGGTAGTCTTCAGATAGCACAATCTTCCAGCTTTCAGCGCCTGCGCCGAACAACAACTGCATGTTGTCGAACAAGGTAGCGCTGCCTATCACTTCACGCAGGCCACCGATCACCACTAATACCAAGGCAAAACCCATACCCATGATCAAACCGTCATAGGCGGCAGGTAGCACGGGGTTTTTACAAGCAAAGGCGTCGGCGCGCCCCAGAATAGAACAGTTGGTCACGATTAAAGGAATAAAAATACCGAGTATTTGATAAAGCTCATAGGCGTAGGCTTTCATAAGCAGTTCAATACAGGCGGTAAACGACGCAATAATCATCACGAACGCTGGCAGACGTATGGCGTCGGTGACGAAGTGGCGAATCAGCGATACCGCACTATTAGACAGCGTCAGCACAAATATGGTGGCTAGGCCAAGGCCGAGAGCGTTGACCACCGAGCCAGTCACCGCCAGTAGTGGGCAGAGCCCCAGTAATTGCACTAGCGCTGGGTTGTTTTTCCACAGACCATTGAGGGTCAGTTCGCTGTAACTAGGGCTGCTCATTAAGGCGCCTCCGGGGTGCTGGCTAACAGCACATCGCGATGTTTGTCGAAGTATTGCAGTGCGCGTTTTACGGCACCGGTTACTGCCCGCGGTGTAATAGTAGCGCCGGTAAAGGCGTCGAATACACCGCCATCTTTTACCACGCCCCAGTGCTGTGGCGTGGGGTCGCGCAATGATTTGCCATTAAAGCTTAGGATCCAGGGCGACTTTTTCAGTTCTACCTTATCGCCCAATCCTGGTGTCTCGTTGTGATTCAGCGTGCGTACGCCGGCTAGACTGCCGTCGGCATATATGCCTACTAGCAGGCGAATATCACCGCTGTAACCATCGCGGGTCAGCACCGGCAGTAACACCGCCAAGGTTTCCTGCGCATCGTCGAGGGCGCGGTAGCCCGTGTCGCTATGGCGAAGACCCAGTTCGGCATAGGCGGGTAGGTCAAACTGGCTGTCCAACATGTCGTTGCTGTGGCTGTTAGCCGGCATAATTTCCAGTAGGGCGCGCGCCTGCGCTAGACGTTCTTGCTCGGCGATGGTGTCTTTGGTGCTTTGATAGGTCAGGGCGATACCCGCCGTGGTAAGCAGGCCAAACACGGCTAACAGTAGGCCATTACGACCGATGGCGGCGATGGGCATCATGAGCGTGCACCTCGGTGGCCAAAGGTTCGCGGCTGGGTGTATTGGTCGATAAAGGGCGCGGCCAAATTGAGCAGCATGACGGCGAATGCCACCGCGTCAGGGTAGTTGCCCCAATGGCGAATGGCGTAAATCAGTACACCAATGAGGGCGCCGAAGACGATTTTGCCGCGCGGGGTGGTGGCCGAACTTACTGGGTCAGTAATGATGAAGAAGGCACCAAACATGGTGGCACCGCTGAACAAGTGGAACAGCACCGAATGGATTCGTCCCTGCGCTTCGTTGGGGAACAAAAACGCCATAACAGCCAGTGCTATTAGCATGCTGATGGGGGCGTGCCAGGTAAAGATGCCTCGCCACAGCAAGTACAAGCCGCCGGCCAAAAAGGCCAAGTTGATCCATTCCCAGCCGAAGCCACCAAGGCTACCAAAAGTTTGCCCGGCTTCGCCGATGCCTTGTTTCAAGGCATCGAGGGGGGTGGCTGACGTGACGGCGTCGACACTGCCGAACAGGTTGCTGGCTAGCGCATCGCCTAGTCCCATGGCGGGATTGCTGAAGGGAGCCCCCCACTGTGTCATTTGTACGGGCAATGAAATCAGCAGTACTACGTAGGCCGCCATAGCGGGGTTGAAAGGGTTGTAGCCCAAGCCGCCATATAGTTGCTTGGCCACACCTATGGCAAAGCAGGCGCCGATGGCGACCACCCACCAAGGGGCGTAGGGCGGCAGCGCGATACCCAGCAGTATGGCGGTGACCAGTGCACTGTAATCCTTTAGATAAAAGCCCACTGGGCGGCCGCGCACTTTTAAAATAGCCGCTTCACAGGCCAATGATACCGCCGCCGAGATCGCTAAATTGACCAGTACGCCGGCGCCAAAAATCCACACTAAGGCGGCAATGCCTGGCACAGTGGCGAGCAAGACCAACTGCATCACTGTCGCCGTTGATAGCGGGCCGTGAGCGTGGGGTGACGTGACGTTCAATAGGGCCATGAATTATTCTCCAGCCTTGGCTTTGGCCGCGGCCAATTTTTCTTCCAGGGTGGCGACAGCGCTTTCAAAGGCCTCGAGTTTATCGGGCATGCTGTCGCGAGCCATATCGCGTTTTTGAATGGCCGAGGCAAGGCGTTTTTCCAGCTTGGCAATTTCATCTGCCGGGCTAGCAGGCGCTGCGTTTCCAGCGCGTTTGGCCTTGGCGCGCTCAATGGCGGCCTGCACAGGGTCGACCGCTGCGTCGTGACTGGTAGTCACTGGGTTGGCCTTGGCCTCTGCCAATTGTTGCGTCAGTTTGTCGACCGCCTCTTGCAGAACTGGCACTTTGTCAGAATCGACGGTTTCCGCCGACGCCAATTTAATTTTGGCGGCGGTGAGGCGTTTTTCTAGCTTGGTCACCTGATTGACACTCTCGTTTGTTGCCGCCGTATTCCCACCGGCCCGCTTGGATTTAGCTCGCTCAATGGCGGCTTGGATGGGATCGACCTCATCTTTCTTAGCACTTGCGGTGGCGGCTTCTTCGGCGCGTTTTTTGGCGGCTGCTGCACGGGCAGCTCGCTGCGCTACTTTTTCTTCTTCCAGGCGTTGCAGTCGTGCTTGGCGCGCCTCGAAGCGTTGCTTGGCGTGCTCGGCTTTTTCCGTATCGGCTTGCGCTTGGCGAATCTCGGCTTTGGAGGCGCGGTAGTATTGCACCAGCGGAATATTGGATGGGCAACTGTATGAGCAGGCGCCACATTCGATGCAGTCGAACAGGTTGTGATCTTGCAGCTTATCGTGTTCACCGGCGCGCGAGAACCAGTACAACTGCTGTGGCAATAGGCTGACCGGGCAGGCTTCGGCGCACAGACCACAACGAATACAGGCTTGTGCTGGGGGTGGCGGCGGCAACTCTTCACGGGTCGGTACCAAGAGACAGTTGGTGGTTTTTATCACCGGTAAACTTGTGTCGGTGATGGTGTAACCCATCATTGGTCCACCGATAACGATGCGGTCGGCGCGTGCGGGTTGCCACTGGCATTGTTCCAGTAGCTGCGACAGTGGCGTGCCGATGAGCACTTCAATGTTTTGTGGCTCGCCGATGGCGTCACCGCTAAGCGTGGTGATCCGCGAAATCGACGCTTCGCCCAGTGCAATAGCGCGATAGGCCGCCACGGCGGTGGCGACGTTCTGCATGATGATGCCAAGGTCGCTGCTGTGACCGGGCGAGGGCACTTCCTTGCCGGTCAAAATTTGGATCAACTGCTTGGAGCCCCCCGAGGGATAGACCGTTGGTACCACGATGACCTTGATGTTGTCATTGCCGCGCTCGATCAGGGCAGCGTTTACCGCGGCAATGGCCTCGGGCTTGTTGTCTTCAATACCAAACAGGGTTTTTTCGGCGCCCAGCAAATGCATCAGCAGTTCGCAACTGAGGATGATCTCTTCGGCGCGTTCGGTCATTAGCATTTGGTCGGCGGTGATGTAGGGCTCGCACTCAGCACCGTTCATTACCAAGGTGTGAATGTTTTTGTCTGTCGACAGCTTTGACGCGGCCGGGAAACCCGCCCCACCCATACCGATCACACCCGCTTCGTGGATGCGCTGTAACAGGGTGTCGCGGTCCGCCAAATGCCAATCTTTTATCGCCGGCATCAGTTGCCATTCGTCGCGACCATCGCTCTCGATCACCACGCTAAGCGCGGGCAGTCCCGAGGCGTGGTTGTGAGGGCGTTCTTCAATAGCGACGACAGTACCCGATGTCGAGGCGTGCACAAAGGCGCTTTTAAGGGTGTCTGTGGCGCCAATGCATTGCCCTTTAAGGACACGGTCGCCTACGGCAACGATCGGTTTGCTCGGTGGTCCCAAGTGCTGACTCATCGGAATCACCAGAGTGTTGGGTATGCCTGCCGCTGCAATAGGGCGTTGGGTAGACTGATGCTTATTCTGCGGCGGGTGGACACCACCGGTCAGTTTAAAAATGATGTCGCTCATGCCTGTCCACCGTCGGTCGCAATAATGTCATTCGCCTTAGCGGGGTTTTGCCAGTGCCAGTTTTTCAAGGTGACAGGAATCTCAACCATATCGATACAGTCTACCGGGCAGGGTTCAACACACAGGTCACAACCGGTGCACTCACTGGCGATGACGGTGTGCATGTGCTTGGCCGAGCCAAGGATGGCGTCTACCGGACAGGCCTGAATACATTTGGTACAGCCGATGCACTCGTCTTCGCGAATCACTGCCACGCTCTTGGGTTTTTCTTCACCGACGTCTTCATCTAAGGGTAACACCTCAGTGTCGAGTAGGTTGGCCAGTGCTTGAATAGTCGCTTCGCCGCCGGGTGGGCAGCGGTTGATGCGCTCGCCTTCGGCGATGGCCTCGGCGTAGGGACGGCAACCAGGGTAGCCACACTGACCGCATTGGGTTTGTGGTAGCAGGTCACAAATTTGGTCCGTGATTGGGTCCCCTTCGGTCTTAAAGCGTTCCGACGCAAAGCCCAGCACAGCGCCGAAAATCAGCGACAGGCCGACCAGTGCAAACAACGCCGCAAGCAGCGGATTAGCGGTGATGAATTCGATCATTACACCAGCCCCGCAAAGCCCATGAAGGCCAGCGACATAAGCCCCGCGGTGATCATGCCAATCGCCGCGCCCTGGAAGGGTTTGGGTACGTCGGCCGCGGCGAGGCGTTCACGCATCGCTGAAAACAACACCAGCACAAGGGTAAAGCCAATGGCGGCGCCAAAGCCGTACACCGCTGATTGGGTGAAGTTATGCTGTTTATTGACGTTGAGCAGGGCGACACCGAGCACCGCGCAGTTAGTAGTAATGAGCGGCAGATAAACACCTAACACCTTGTGCAACAAGGGGCTGGTTTTACGCACCACCATTTCGGTGAACTGCACCACGACCGCGATCACCAAAATAAAGGAGATGGTGCGCAGGTATTCTAGATCGAGCGGGGCGAGAATGTAGTTGAAGGTGAGGTAGGAGCAAACCGACGCCAGCGTGAGCACGAAGGTGGTAGCGGCGCCCATGCCCATGGCAGTTTCGAGGCGATTAGAGACGCCCATGAAGGGGCACAGGCCCAGAAACTGGACCAATACAAAGTTGTTCACGAGCACCGTGCTCAGCAGCAACAAACTGTATTCCACCAACATTGGCTATCCTCAGTGTCGCCGGCGTCCCGGCGACAGTTTGATCAATTTAGGCGGCATTTTAATGAATGCCTTAGTTGCTAACAATTCTAAAAATATTATTTTTTAGAATCTTTGGTTATTTAAATAGACCGCTTAACTTACTCGCATACCGGGTTGTGCGCCTGCATCTGGGGACAGAATCCAAATGTCACCACCGCCAGGTCCTGCTGCCAATACCATGCCTTCCGACATGCCAAAGCGCATTTTGCGCGGTGCCAAGTTGGCCACCATCACCGTGTGGCGGCCGATCAAGCCCTCAGGGGCGTAGGCCGAGCGGATGCCGGCAAATACGTTGCGGGTCTTTTCTTCGCCGATATCTAGCGTTAATTGCAACAATTTGTCGGCACCTTCCACCAATTCGGCGTTAACAATCAGCGCTACGCGCAGGTCAACGGCGGCAAACTGGTCGAAGTTGATTTGCTCGGCGATCGGCTCGATGCTAGCTTCCTCTGGGGCTGGTGCGGGCTTGTTGGCGGCAATGGCAGCCGCTTGCGCCTCGGCAGCCGCTTTATTTTCTTCAATCATGGCATCGACCTTGTCGCTTTCCACACGGCTGACCATGGGTGTGAAGGCATTAACATTGTGCCCCAGTAAGGGCGCGCTTAAGCTGTCCCAGCTCAGCTCGTCGTTCAAGAATGCTTCCGCCTTGGCCGCCAGTTCCGGCAGCACCGGTTTCAGGAATACCATCAATGCGCGGAACATATTCACGCCCAGTGAGCAAATATTCAGCACCTCGGCTTCGGAGCCTTCTTGCTTGGCTAGTGCCCACGGTGCTTTGTCCGCAATGTATTCGTTGGCGGCATCCGCCAGCGCCATAATGTCGCGGATCGCCTTGGCGTATTCGCGGTTTTCGAAATAGCTTGCGATAGTGTCGCTGGCATCCACAAAGCGCTGCCACAGGTCGGGCTCGGCGATGTTGTGCGATAACTGGCCGCCGGACTTAGCGACAAACTTGGCCGTGCGGCTGGCGATGTTAACCACCTTGCCTACTACGTCGGCGTTTACCCTTTGTACGAAATCAGTCAGGTTGAGGTCTAAGTCATCCACACCGGGGCCGAGTTTTGCCGCCATGTAGTAACGCAGGTATTCGGGATTAAGGTGCTTCAGGTAGCTCTCGGCAGTGATAAACGTGCCACGCGACTTCGACATTTTTTTGCCGTCGACGGTCAAGAATCCGTGCACGCAAACCTTGGTGGGGGTGCGGAACTTAGCCGAATGCAGCATTGAGGGCCAGAATAAGGCGTGGAAGTTGACGATGTCTTTGCCGATGAAATGGTACAGCTCAGCTTCAGATTTTTCACCCCAGTACTCGTCCCAATCCATGCCGGTCTGGTCGCAGTAATTTTTGAAGCTAGCCATGTAGCCGATAGGGGCGTCCAACCATACGTAGAAGAACTTGCCGGGGGCGTCGGGGATTTCGAAGCCGAAGTAGGGCGCATCGCGAGAGATGTCCCATTCTTGAAGACCGGCGTCGAGCCACTCGGCCAGTTTGTTGGCCACTTCGTTTTGCAGGGTGCCAGAGCGGGTCCAGTGTTTGAGGAAATCACTGAACTCGGGCAGTTTGAAGAAGAAGTGTTCTGATTCTTTAGCGACGGGTTTGGCTCCGGACAGGACGGAACGCGCGTCGATCAGTTCGGTGGGGCTATAAGTGGCACCGCAAGCTTCACAGTTGTCGCCGTACTGGTCTTCGGTCTTGCACTTGGGACAGGTGCCTTTGATATAGCGGTCGGCGAGGAACAGTTCTTTTTCCGGGTCAAAGGCCTGGGTAATGGTGCGCGAGGCTATATGACCGTTGTCGCGCAGGCGCTTGTAGATCATTTCCGAGTAGTAGCGGTTTTCTTCCGAGTGGGTCGAGTGATAGTTGGCCACGTTGATTAAAAAACCGCGGAAGTCGCGCTCGTGCTCAGCCTTCATGTTGGCGATGTGCTGCTCGGGGGTAATACCTAGCTCCTCGGCTTTCAGCATGATGGCTGTGCCGTGGGCGTCGTCGGCACACACGTAGGTACACTGGTGGCCACGCAGTTGTTGAAAACGCACCCAGATGTCGGTTTGGATGTACTCCATGACATGGCCAAGGTGCAAGGCCCCGTTGGCGTAGGGAAGGGCGCTGGTAACAAGGATTTTGCGTGTGCTCATAGTATCGGCTTATTGTGTGTTAAAAAACGTGATTATACCAGAGGTTGCGGCGTGAAAAGAACCTCGAAACAAGGCTTTTAGCGGAGATGGCGATTGCGTCCGGAAGGCTGAAACACTATGCTTTGCCCCTTTCGAATTCGGCACAAGGGAAACACTGTGGAAAACATCAAACACATCATCGCGGTCGCCTCGGGTAAAGGTGGGGTTGGCAAATCGACCACCTCGGTCAACCTGGCCTTGGCGTTGACCCACATGGGCATGAAGGTCGGCCTATTAGATGCCGATATATACGGTCCTTCACAGCCGCTGATGTTGGGTGTGGCATCTAATGTGCGCCCAGAGCAAACCGGGCCAAGTCGCATGGCGCCTGTCGTGGCGCACGGTGTGGCGTCGATGTCGATGGGGTATTTGGTAACCGATAGCACGCCCATGGTATGGCGTGGACCCATGGCGGCTGGTGCGTTACAGCAGATTTTGACCCAGACCGATTGGGGTGATTTGGATTACTTGATCATCGACCTGCCACCCGGTACGGGCGATATTCAGCTGACCTTAGCGCAAAAAGCCAACCTGACCGGTGCTCTGGTGGTCACAACGCCACAAGATATTGCCCTGTTGGATGCGGTTAAGGCGGTAGAGATGTTCCGCAAGGTGCAGGTGCCGGTGCTAGGTATCGTAGAAAACATGGCGGTACACGTGTGCAGCCAGTGCGGTCACGCTGAGCATGTTTTTGGCGAGGGCGGGGGCCAGCGCATGGCGGCGAGTTACGACACCGCTATGATCGGTGCACTGCCATTGGATATTAGCATTCGCAAGAGTGTCGATGATGGCAAGCCCAGCGTGGTGGCTGATCCCGACGGTGAGATTGCTAAAGCCTATTTAGCGATCGCACAAGCGCTGATGGAGCGCGCCGATGCAGTCGCTGGCGACGAGCTGCCTGAAATTAGTATCGACGACGAATAAGCACTTTTCAGCGTGCACTGCGCTCGCTATGATGGGCGCGCATTTTAAGAGGGAATAACATGATTAAGTCAGATAAGTGGATTCGTCGCATGGCGGAAAACGAGGGCATGATCGAGCCCTTCGAACCAGGCCAAGTTCGTTACGCACAAGACGGCACCAAGTTGGTGTCTTACGGTACGTCATCTTACGGTTACGACGTGCGCTGCGCCAACGAGTTCAAGATCTTCACCAACACTCACTCGGCGGTGGTGGATCCCAAGAATTTTGACCCCAATAGCTTTGTCGATGTGCAAAGCGACGTGTGTATTATTCCGCCCAACTCTTTTGCCCTGGCGCGCACAGTGGAGTATTTCCGCATTCCTCGCTCGGTACTGACCGTGTGTTTGGGTAAATCGACCTACGCCCGCTGCGGCATTATTGTCAATGTGACGCCCTTGGAGCCCGAGTGGGAAGGCCACGTGACGCTAGAGTTTTCAAATACTACCACCCTGCCGGCAAAGATTTATGCCAACGAAGGCGTGGCACAGATGCTATTCTTCGAGTCGGATGAAGTGTGCGACATGTCGTATAAGGATCGCGGCGGTAAGTATCAAGGCCAGACGGGCGTGACCCTGCCACGCACCTAGTGGATTATGCCTCGGTACTTGCTAAGGTGAGCGCTGATGGCTCTTCTCCAGGGGCAAACTCGAGATGCTTCAAATTTAATTCGTAGCGATCGCCGTCGGACTCTTCCTGCACAAAACGTATCAATTGATAGTTCCAAGCCGGTGCAAGCCAAAAATACGATTTGCGCATGTCGTCATCTCGCGCCATCAAGACCGTATCGATCGTTCCCAAGGGCGTTTTAATTCGCTCCGCGCCATGGAAACTCACGGTGTAGGATTTTATCTCGCCCTTGTCGACGATGTTGGCCTGATAGTCAGAGTTGCCATTGTAAAGCATGTGCATCCGCAACGCGGTGAGCACATTAAGACGGTCACTCATGCCTTGCATCAATGGCACCTGCCATGACTTTTTGGTTTGTCCGTTGACCACCATGTTAGACCAATCAAACGTAATCGACTGCTCGCGAGGGCGACCAATGGGCTTGGTAAAGGTGTATTGATAGCTGTGGGGAATCAATGTGCCGTCATCAGCCAGCGCAAAAAAGCTTTCTTCTGTGAGCGTCATCAACAGCGCTTTGGCTTTCATGTTGAGATGGTAGATGCCGTTTTCATCGCGCCGCAGGCTGCGATAACCATCGATTGTGAAACCCTTAATAGAGGTTTCGTAAATGGCATTATAGCTAGGAAGACGGTGGCTTTCCTGCGTTTGAGCGGCAGGAATAAAGAGTGAGCCGACCAGCGCGATAGCGCTAGTCGTTAAACGTAAAACCTGTATCGGGTAGGATGTCGCCATCGAGAAGTGCCTTACCATTTTCGAGTGTCAATCTTCCTTCGCAGAACCACTTCGTAGCCAGCGGGAAGATCTTATGTTCTTGTTGTAATACTCTCGCTGCCAATTGCGAGGCGTCATCGCCAGCAAAAATTGGCACCGCTGTTTGTATGACAGGCGGACCGCCATCAAGTTCCTCAGTAACAAAATGAACTGTTGCTCCCGCTTCTTTTTCCCCGGCGTCAATCGCGCGCTGGTGGGTGTGTAGCCCGGTGTATTTAGGCAGCAGAGAAGGGTGGATGTTGATCATTTTGCCGAGTAACGGCGTGATGAAATTGGGCGTTAGGATACGCATGAAACCCGCCATAATGACTAAATCTGGTAGGTAGGCGTTAACACAGGTTAACAGAGCGTCATCAAAACTTTCGCGGTCAGCGAAATCCTTGTGGTTGATCACTGCGGTCGCTATCCCGCTTCGCTTGGCGCGCTCCAGACCAAAGGCGTCAGCCTTGTTGCTGATGACGGCTGCGATGTTGCCGGAGATGGTACCGTCACTGCAGGCATCGATGATGGCCTGCAGGTTGGATCCGCTACCGGAAATGAGGACGACGATACGCATCATGCGTTGAGCAGTTCTACCGCTTCTTCGCCTTCGGCCTTACTGGCAATGTGGCCGATCAGCAGGGCAGTTTCGCCCGAGGCTTGCAGATGATCGATGGCATCGTTGGCGCGGTCAGCAGGAACCACCACGACCATACCAATACCGCAGTTAAAAGTGCGGTACATTTCGCTGGGTACAACATTACCGTTGTCGCGTAGCCAGTTAAAAATGGCGGGCATTTCCCACGCTTGGACATCGATGACCGCTTTTGCGCCTATGGGCAGTACCCGAGGAATGTTTTCCGTCAGGCCGCCACCGGTGATGTGCGACAGCGCGTGAACAGGCATGTCGGCAATCAGTTTCAGCAGTGACTTAACGTAAATGCGTGTGGGCTGCATCAGGGTTTCACCGAGGGTTGAATCGCCAAAAGTGGCCGAGGTGTCAGCGCCAGAGACTTCGATGATCTTGCGAATCAGCGAGTAACCGTTGGAGTGGGGGCCGCTGGACGTAATACCAATAAGGGCGTCACCTTCATTGACCTTGCTACCATCGATAATACCGTCTTTTTCAACCACGCCAACGCAGAAGCCAGCCAGGTCGTAATCGTCGCCTTCGTACATGCCGGGCATTTCGGCGGTTTCGCCACCGACCAGTGCGCAGCCAGATTGACGACAGCCTTCACCAATACCTGTTACCACTGCCGCGGCAGTGTCGACATTGAGCTTACCCGTGGCGTAGTAGTCGAGGAAAAACAAGGGTTCAGCGCCTGCGACCACCAAATCGTTAACGCACATAGCCACCAAGTCGATGCCGATAGTATCGTGGATACCGAGATCCATCGCTAAGCGCAGTTTGGTGCCGACGCCGTCAGTACCCGAAACCAAGACTGGCTGCTTGTAGCCGCTGGGAAGTTCGCACAGGGCGCCAAAGCCACCTAAACCACCGAGAACTTCGGGGCGAGTGGTGCTTTTTGCGACGTGTTTGATGCGGTCAACAAGGGCGTTACCAGCGTCGATATCAACACCAGCGTCTTTGTAGCTCAGGGATTGTTTGTCAGTCATTGTCAGGGTGCCATGCTGCAGTAAAAAGAAGCGCGCATTTTACCAGACAAGTTGCTAAAAAGTCAGGTTTTGTCGCTCGTCGTTTGTAAAAAGTCCTCAATCCAGTAAAAACGGTGGCGAATGTGGCAAGGCGCGTTAAAATGAGGCCATTGATTAAGGATTTCCGCGATATGAAGTTATTGCTACGAGCCTTGGCTTGTTGCCTGTTTTTTTCACTGCCCGCCACGGCAGCGACCGTGATTGACGGTTTGTATGAGGCCGAGGTGGTCGTTCCCGACGGACAAACCCCAGGATTGGATTCGCCGTTGGTGGGTGATGCCCTGCGCAACGTGCTGGTTAAAGTGACCGGCCAAACCGACTTTATCGATAATGAGCTAGTCCTTGAAGCGTTGGCGGCGCCACGCAATTTCGTCAGGGAATTTGGTTTTCACTCGCAAGACGTCATGGCGAACGAAGAGCAGCGTCTGCAGTTTGGCATTGAAACGACCACCCAGCGAGTCATGCGCGTGGCGTTTTTACGCGGTTCCGTCTTGCAGCTCGTGCGGCGCAGCGGCTTACCGCTGTGGTCGCCCAACCGGCCCGACGTGCTCATCTGGCTGGCCGTGGACGACTACCAACAAACCACATGGGTTACGCCCGAACGGCAACCCGAAACCGCCACTTCCTTACGCCAATTGGCGCAACAACGTGGCATTCCAAGCCATTTTCCGCTGGCTGATTTTGAAGACGACTTTGCCTTGCAACCGAGCGAGCTACTGGCGCGTGATTACAGTCGTGTAGGTGCTGCTTCTGCGCGCTACAACCACGACGTGGTGGTGGCGGGGCAGGCTGTTCAAACCAGCGATGGCACGTGGATTGGGCAGTGGCGTTTTTCTCTGGACGGCCAGTTGCGGCAATTCGATGTTCTCGGTGCCAACAAAGATGAATTTTTATCGCTCGGTGTCAATCGTGTGGCTGACGCTATCGCCGCAAAGTACGCGGTTGTTAGCGATGCTGACCACACCTCTTTGAGTCTGCGCGTGCTCGGTCTTAAAGGTTTCGCCGATTATGCGGCGATCAATGCCTATCTGAACGGTTTGACCGCTATCGACAAGGCAGATGTCGATTTGCTAGATGGCGATTTGGTAGTGTTTAGGATTGATTTAAGCGGCAGTTTAGAGCAGTTTGAAAACGCCATCACGCTGGATCAAAAAATGATCCCAGAATCTCAGCGCGCACTGACACAGAATTTTGATTTGCAATACCGATGGGTAGGAGACTTCAATGAGTAATCGCCGTCTAGCCATGATTGCCATTGCGCTGGTGGGTTTGGCGTTCACTATTTATCTATTGGAGCCCATTTTGTCGCCCTTCATTATCGCGGCGTTTTTGGCCTACATAGGTGATCCATTGGCAGACCGTTTAGAAGCCCGTGGATTTGGCAGAACTGCCGCGGTGAGCACCGTATTCATGGTTTTTATCGTAGCCTTTGTGCTGTCTTTATTGGTAATTATTCCTTCCCTAGTGCATCAGGCCGACATGTTTGTACAGCGCATGCCGGCCGTTTTGGCGTGGTTCCAAAATACGGTCATGCCGGCGATCTCTGCTTGGTTGGGGCTAGAAACCATCGCCTTACCATTTGATGATATCAAGGCTGCCATTCTGCAGCACTGGCAACAAGCCGGTAGCGCTGCCGCGCCCATCTTGAAGCAAATCACCGCCTCAGGCCTTGCCTTGGTGGCGACCTTTGCCAATTTGATCTTGGTACCGGTGGTGACTTTTTATCTGCTGCGCGATTGGGATCATATGGTGGCGTGGATCCGCGAAGCCCTACCCCGTCGTGTAGAACCAAAAACTGCTGAATTAGCGGCCGAATGCGATGCGGTGCTCAGTGAGTTTTTCCGCGGTCAGTTATCTATTATGTTCATTTTAGGCGTCATCTACTCTTTAGGTTTGTGGCTGGCGGGTATCGAAGGAGCACTTTTACTTGGCATGATCGCCGGGCTTTCCAGCGTGGTTCCCTATTTAGGTGTCATTGTTGGCTTGTTGTTGTCGGGCCTTGCCGCCATCGTACAAAGCGGTGATCCCCTCAGCTTGCTTTGGGTCACCATTGTGTTCGGTATTGGTCAAGTCTTAGAAGGCATGGTGTTGACGCCTTGGTTAATCGGCGAGCGTATCGGCTTACATCCTGTAGCGGTCATCTTCGCGATTCTCGCTGGCGGCCAGTTGTTCGGATTTATGGGGGTGCTATTGGCTTTGCCCGTGGCGGCGGTTTTGGTGGTATTCTTGCGCCACCTGCACGACCACTATCGCAGTAGCGACCTGTATCATCGATCAAGCGAGCCATAGCCCGAATCATGCTGTCTCCCCAACTAGCTCTCAACGTCTCATTGCAGGACGGACTCAGTTTTGACAACTTCTTTGTCACACCTGAATCCTCGCAAGCCGTGCAGTATTTAACGGCTTGGCATCCGAGCGGCAGCTTTCAAAGCATTGCGCTGTGGGGCGGTTCTGGCTGTGGCCGTAGTCACCTTTTACAAGCCACCGTCAGTGATTGGGATAGTCGTGGTCTTACCGCGCTCTATCTGCCCTGCCGAGACATGCTGGCGATGGATCCCGACGCACTACTGCAAGGCTTGGATAGCTTTGACTTGTTGGCCTTGGATGATGTCGATGCCTTAGCGGGTAATATTGCCTGGGAGCATGCTTTGTTTGCGCTTTATAACGCCATGCACGAGCGTGCAGGGCAGTTACTGATCTCTGCTTCGATGGCTGTCAACGATATGCCGTTGCATACCGCCGATGTGCGATCGCGCTTGGCGTGGGGCATTGCCTTTAAGCTGCCAAGTTTGAGCGACCAAGATAAAATCAACGCCATGCAACTGCGTTCGCGGGCGCGTGGAATGGATATGACCGATGAGGTGGCAAAGTATATCTTAAGTCGTTCGTCGCGTGATTTTAGTCAGTTACTACACGTGTTAGATACACTCGACAGCGCTACGATAGAGGCGCAGCGAAAACTCACTGTGCCTTTCGTACGAAGCGTGTGCGGTTGGTAACTTTATAGTTTGTGGGCGTGCCTCTCGAAGCAGCCGTGGTCACATACGTGGTTGGTGTGGACTTGTTCGCCTTCGCTGTCGAGATCGAAATCGCACATGCCTTTTTTGACGCCTAAGTTGGCGCCCATCAAATCAGCGCGGTAATCGCGACCTTCAAGCACTTTATAAACCTGGCAGTTGATAAAGATGTCAACTAAGTCTTGGTCAAGGTGGCCATCTATTGCCTCAAAGCCCAGGATCTTCAGTGCGCCCTCAAGTGGCATGGCCTTTTTGTAGGGGCGATCCGATGCGGTCAAGGCGTCGAAGATGTCGCAGATGGTCATTAATTTGGCGCCCAATGGTATTTCCAAATCGGTCTTACCGTTGGGGTAGCCCTTACCATTGAGTTTCTCGTGGTGGGCGCCGGCAATGTCTGGAATACGGGCTAATTCGGGCGTCCAAGGAATTAATTTAAGAAAGTTAGCCGTATGGGTGGCATGGGATTCTATTTCAAGCCGCTCTTCGTTGGTTAAGCTCCCCTTGCGAATCGATAGTGCGCGGTGCTCTTGTTCGGTGATTAAGAACGGCGGCATGTTATCGTCGTCGCTATCAAGCGGATACTGGGCAATTTGTCGCAAATATTCAAAGCTACCATCGGGTAGTATGGTGGGTTGGTTGGCTTGCTGGATGGCTTTCAAAAATTCATCAAGCTTATCGAGTTCGACTTGAACTTCCGCCAATATGATCTCTTTTTGACTTTCCTTGCCGCCGTGGAGGATCTTTTCTAATGCTTTACGTTTTAGGCGTTCCTGGGTGAAACGAATACGTTGGCGGATACTATCAAATCCGCCGTCGGGCAATTTCTTTGCCTTAACCAAAACACTTTCACGCACCCCAACTTTACCGAAATCGTGAAGCAATGAGGCGTAGCGCAGTTCGCGCATTTCGTTATCGTTAATGCGGGTGTTCTTAAAGCGCGATACGTTGGAAAGGGGCAGGACTCTCGCCAGTGCACAGGTCAGATCAGCGACCCGGAACGAGTGACCCGAGGTGGTGGGGTCACGTTGTTCAATGGCGGTTACCGAGGCGCGTACAAAACCCGAGAACAGGTGATTGATGCTTGCCATCAAATCGTGGTTTTCTAGCGCCACTGCTGATTGGCTGGTTAGAGCGCGTAGGGCTTGGCGGGTACTCTCGTCGAATGGCAGCGTCTCGCGCATGGTTTGGGCTTCAGAGCGCAGCATGGTCTCCCGCTCGCGTTTGCGGTTCAAAAACTGCAAAACACCCATCACGTCGTTGCGGTGGTCTTTAATGGGAACAGTCAACACCGAGCGTGTGCGATAGCCGTTTTGCAGGTCAAAGTCGCGGTTGAAAGAATAGGGCACGTCGTCGCCGAGGGCATAGACGTCATCGATACAAAGTTCCACTCCAAAAATAGCGCTGTAACCCGAAATAGACTGCTTGTTTAAGGGGAAGCGAATCTCCTTAAAATCCATTTGGATCGAGTCATTTTTGGTGAGTTTGAATGCTAACTGTGGGTTTTTTGGGTCGCTGTCGTCGATTAAAAATAACGACGCCGCATCACAGCAGGCGATGTTCTGTGCCTCGGTGAGAATTTTATCTAGCAACTTGGTGAGGCTTTTCTCTGCCGAAAGTGCGATACCAATGTCGGTCAGAAGGCTGACGTGGCCTTCTTTTTCTTTCAGTAGGCGCTGTGTTTCGGCGTTGCGCTTGCGAATCGCCCATTGCTGACAGGCCAGTCGAAGAATGGCCATAGCAGAATTTTCCGGCGTATGATCCGGAAGCACAATGATGTTGTCATCTTCGGTTGGTTTGCTGCTCAACAGGGTGGCGAGAAGGGCGTGATTGCGCCAGCGTTCAAGGCTTGCTGTCGATAACAGATCGTCATCGAGTACGATGCAAGCGGGTTTGATAGACAGTAATTGTTCGGGAGACTGCACATTCACGCAGTTAATACCACGTTTGTGTAATGCCTCGTGCAAGGATTGATTGCCGAAGGTTGAACCGTGCGCAATCGAAAACATACATCTTCCTTTAAAATCTTTTTTCAACCTAAGTTATAGCAGTCAAAAGCTAACGTCGTAGGACTATTTTCGTATTTAATGTGTCATCATAAGATCAATGAGTAATAACACAGACAATCGCCGGCAAGACCGCTACAATACTTGCCAGTACATTGAGGAGAACTAGTGTGAGCGATAAGCAAACTGCCATTGAAGCCGCTGTTTTTAGACGTCTATTGAAACATTTAGATGACAACAAAGATGTGCAAAACATCGATTTGATGATTCTGGCGAATTTTTGCCGCAACTGCCTTGCCAAGTGGTATTCTGCTGCCGCTGCTGAAGAGGGCGATAGCGTCGATTATGAAGCCGCGCGTGAAATCGTCTACGGCATGCCTTATAGCGAGTGGAAAGACCATTATCAGCAAGAGGCGACGCCTGAACAATTGGCGGCCTTTGAGGCCAGAAACGCCAAATAAAAAGGGGCGCAGGCCCCTTATTCGCATTTCTTCAATATTATGGCCGCATAGTTAAATGGATATAACGACCCCCTCCTAAGGGGTAATTACAGGTTCGATTCCTGTTGCGGCTGAATCCTCTTAGACACTCAAATAGCTACCTACAGCGCGGGCTTTCACCTTATCACCGGCTTTGCTGTACAGGTTCTGTTCGACACTACCGCCGCGCAAAATGCTCAGTACCCGTTGGGTGGCTTTCAGCGAACGGTTGACCACTAACTCATTGATGCGGTTACACCCGTTAATCCGGATTGGCTAGTTATCAAATTCGCAAATTCACTATTAGAAGAAAAAGAACCCGTAATAGATGTTCCATTTACGACGAAATCTCCAGTGCCTAAAGTGATTTGACCCTGGACGGTTGCAGATACGCCTGTCGAAACGTCGAAATCATAAGTTCCAATTTTAAATGCATCGCCGGCAGCTGCTGAGAGAGCAGCTTCGTTACTGTAGATAGTAAATTCGCCACCATCGCCTTTAGTGGCAAGTACATTTCCACTAGTTGGATCTATAGAAAGGACGACATCAGATCCACCTGCGTCAAGAATGGTATTCATTTCAGCGATAATTGAAGCATTTGTCGTTCCTGTTCCCGCCCCTAAGGTTTCACCAGCGAAATCTACCCCGTCAATCACCAGTTCACCAGTTGCAAAAACAATACCCGTAGCGTCTACTGCCTCTGTGTAAGCAAGTGCTCCTAGGTCTACGATACTACTTGTAGTTACTGTACCGAGACTTAGAGTATTTTCAGCAGTTGCAACCACACCCGTTTGATCAGAAACACTATTTATCGCTTCAGAAATACCTAATGCACTAGCCCCATTATCTGAAGTGGACACCGTGTCATAGAGCTCAGCTGCAGGTACTGCGACTCCATTTATAAGCATCTCATTAGCCATAAGACCATTAAGTGAACCCGGATCTCCGCTTTGGGCTCCATTCACGGCCTGTTTTAGGGTGTAGGTACCAGACGCTTGCTCGGTTAGCGATTTACCCAGTGATTCTGCATCAAAGCCATCGCCGATATTCACCGCAATGGTCTCGTAAGCTTCGGTACCTACTTGCAGTTCAATGTCACCGAGTGTGCCGTCAAGAATTTTCAGGCCGTTGAATGAGGTGGTCTCAGCGATACGCGTTAGCTCTGATTTCAGCTGTTCTACCTCGGCGTTTAACGACACACGGTTGGCATCGGTATAAATACCGTTGGCAGATTGAATCGACAGTTCGCGCATCCGTTGTAGGATGTTGGTCGACTCTTCTAGGGCACCTCCAGCGGTCTGGATCAGAGATATGCCGTCGTTGGCATTACGAATTGCCTGGTTGAGGCCACGGATTTGCGATGTCATGCGGCTGGCAATCGCCATACCCGCGGCATCGTCTCCGGCACCGTTAATGCGTTTACCTGACGACAGTCGCTCCATCGCCTGCGACATGTCTTGGCCAGACTTTACTAATTGACGCTGTGCGTTAAGTGCACTGACGTTGGTATTGATAATCAATGGCATGGCTTGTACTCCACTTAATCCAAACTCTTATGCCAACACACAGCGTGATGGCCAACACGATTGTTCTGGGAGTGTCAGAGCAATAGCTGTGCCAAAAGTGTTTTATGTATAATTAAGCTTATGATTTTTAATATTATTTTTGATTTTTTGTGTGTGGTATCTCGCGCCGGCAACGGGGGGTAGTCAAAAAATCGGCAAGGGTTTGCCGCCATGAAAAACACCTTTGCCGTGTGTGTGATGGCGCTTTTAGTGTGCTCTATTTGGGTGTTTTTTTCGAGGGGTCACCAGAAAGTAAAGGGTAGCGCCGCTGACAATAATAACCAAGCTCACCAACAGTTGCGTGGGGCGTTGCAGGGTCAAAAATATTAAGGTGGCGGTGGTGATGGCTGTAAAAATGAGGGCAGGGAAAGGGTAATACGGTTGTTTAAACGCGGGGGTACCTTGATGCTTATGGCGCAAAATAAATAACCCCACCACACTAAACAAGGTATTCAGCGCCATGGTGGCCCCAGAAAAGATCAAGATACTTTCAAACGAGGCGCTCCACATAAACATCAGCGCTATTGCCCCTTGGGTATAAACCGCCACGGTGGGAATATTGTGTTTGTTGCGTCGAGCCAACCAGGCAAAGAAGGGGTAGTCTTCCCCAACCATTTGCAGCACCCTGGGCGCGGCAATGATCATGGCGCTTACGGTAGATACCAACAAGATAGCAAGCATGCCCCCCATGATTTTACCGCCAAGGTCTCCAAAAGCGGCTTTGGCGGCGATAACGCCAATTTCTAGTTGGCCGGCTAACGCCTCCGTTGGCGCGCTTAACATGAACACCACATTAAGGAGTAAATAGCAGCCAATGACGAGCAGGGTACCGAGCCCAAGGACTTTGGGGAGCTGTCTTTGTGGGTCGTCAACTTCGCCGGCTAAGTAGGTGGCGGCGTTCCAGCCGCTGTAAGCAAAGCTAACGTAAATCAGTGACACAAAAAAATCACTTGAGGTAAGGGTGGCGATATCTGATGTGTTGGGAACGAACCTTACCGGCTGCCATTCGGTTAGGCTAATAAGCGCGGCGATTGAAAAGCCAACAATTAATAGAATTTTGAGCTTGGTGAAGATGGCTTGCAGGGCGCCGCTGTTGCGGTGGCTCGTGGCATGCACCACAACACTGATAATCACCAGTAAGGTAGCGGAAAGCATGGGGGGCGCACTGGGTACTACCGCTTGCAAATATACGCCAAAGGTCATGGCAGCGAGCGCGGTGGGGGCGGCAAAGCCAACCGTGGCGGATACCCAGCCAGAAATGAAACCGGCGCAGGGGTGGTAGATTTCGCTGAGGAAGTTGTATTCACCGCCGGATCTAGGCAAGCGAGAGGCGAGCTCGGCGTAACTCAAGGCGCCACATAGCGCCACGATGCCGCCAATTAGCCACAGTGCCATAATGCCGACACCGCTTTGGATGCTCACCAGTTGAAAGCCAAGTGAGGTGAACACGCCGGTGCCGATCATGTTGGCGACCACAATGGCGGTGGCGGTGCTACCGCTAAACATGTCTTTGCTTGTGTTTTTCTCTGAGGCCACGGGATACGGTCTTTTTCAAAAATTCAGAAAACACTAACCCGTTCGCTACCAATAAAAAAGTGATTTTTAGGGTAAAGCTTATTTGAGAGGCGCCGACAGAATACGGGAACGCAAACATGACCAAGGAATTTATCCATGAATGCCTCTTTTGCAATGAAACAATACGGATCTGTCAGTCGCGATGCCGCGGTAGAAGGGGCAGATTCTCACAACCTCATTCTTTTATTGATGAGAGGTGCGCTGGAGTCGATTGCTCAAGCCAAGGGCGCGATTCGCCAGGGTAATATTGAACTTCGCGGTAAGAAGATTACCCGCGCCACCGAAATCATCCTCGGTCTTAAAGATTTCTTGGATGTTGAGAAAGGTGGTGAGCTTGCTGAAAACTTGGTGGCGTTGTATGACTACATGGTTCGTTCTTTGTTAGATGCCCACCGAATTCCTTCGGAAGAGAAGCTTGATGAAGTGGGTCAGTTGATGGGCAATATCGCTAGCGCGTGGGCGGAAATTGGTCAACAGCGCTGATTGATTTGGCCTTCGGGTCAGCTTGTATATATTTCCACAGAAATTTATAAAGAGAGCATTGGCTCTCTTTTTTTATTTTTCTACATAAAGATTTGCCGCTGTATCGAAGGGTGAATTGCGGAATGTGCTTTATGTGTGTATCTTAAATGCGCATAGATAATGCGCATGGGGTTTGTTGTGAGAGATGTAATTAACCAGCATTCGGTAAAAAAATCGGCGAATTTAACAGTAAACAGCGATTTGTTAGCCGAGGCTAAGCGTTTAAAAATAAATTTGTCAGCTACTCTAGAAAAAGCACTTCAGAACGAAGTGAGTGAGCGCAGAAAAGCAGAATGGTTGGCTCAAAATGCCGAAGCCATCGATGCCTGTAATGAACTGGCAGAAACACATGGTCTGTTTTCTGATAAATATCGTCCGTTTTGATGTCACAATTTAATCTTTATAGAAACAACGATAAAAGCACGTCGGATAGGTATCCTTTTCTCGTTGATGTCCAGAGTGATTTTCTAGAAGCATTGAATACGCGGTTGGTGATACCGCTTACGCCTATTTCAATTTTATCGGGTAAAGCACCCAATAATCTCTGCCCAATATTTGAACTTCCAGAAGGGAGCTATGCTCTCCTAACCCATCAAATGACCAGTGTCCCCATGAACATCTTAAATTCCCCGGTCGGCCATTTAAGAGCTTTTCGTGACGAAATCATCGCAGCAATTGATTTCGTGATTACAGGTATTTAAGACGCGTCAAAAAAATGTTGGCATTGTTTCTGCATTACCCATTGCAAACGCCGCTATCTGGCGTCAGCAAGAGGGTAAAACCATGAATGCAATTAATCACAACATCAATACCGCAGCACAAGAATCGTCTTACAACATGATTCGTATGCTGATGGAAAATGCACTCAACTACATGCAAGAAGCGGCCGATGCCTTTGACGCGGGTTCTGGCGAAGGTTGGTGTTCGTCTATTGTTAAGGCTCACGGCTACATTCTGGGTTTGCGCGCTAGTCTTGATCTGCAAAACGGTGGCAGCATCGCTGATAATCTAGATAGCCTGTACGAATATATGCAGGCGCGTTTAAACCAAGCATTCGAAGACGTTGATGTAAAAGCGCTAGCCGAAGTCTATGAATTGATGGAAGAAATCAAATCAGGCTTGGACGGCATCGAAGATTTCGCAGAACAGGCGCAGGCGGTTAACGCTTAAATTGACACAAATGTGGCAATGGCGCGTTAAGTCTGCCCTCGGTTGGCCGATAGAACTCGGGAGCAGATGGTGAGCAGTGAGTTCTCCTATGTTCACAACCGAGGAGAGCGCCGTGAGCTGTATTTCACTATTACCCAAAGTCTTTCATGCCATTCGTATCGACCTCTTGGTCGCCACGCGAGAGCAGGATTGGGATAAGGTTCGAGAGCTAGACCGGCGTATGGCGGAACTTGTCGACCAAAGCATGGATGACGGTTTTTTGTCGAAAACCGAGCTGGCGCGTGAAATTAGTCGCAACATGCAGTTGTATAAATATGTGCTGCAAGTCAGTGCTAACCCTGATCTTTTTGCCCACAATCACGATTAATTGTTGGTGTGTCAATTTATTTACGTCAAAACCTTGGCGTAAAAGTCGTTTATGCGTTAAACCTATAGAACAATAAATTTCCATTGGGTTGGCATGTCATCAAAACAATCACTCGTTATCGTCGATAACGGACAAGAATTTGGTAAACAGCTAAAGCTTGTGCTCGAATTTATGGGCTTGCAGGTCAATGTGCTGTATGTGCAAGACTGCATTGAAGACACCATCCCGGGCTATATCCATCAGTCTCGAGCTTGTTTTGTCCCCTTTAATGAAGAAATGCCGGAAATGTCGCTGCAAATTATTGCCCGTATCTTGGGTGAAGAAGTGGCGATGCCAATGGTGCTCACAGGCCACATGGGTGGTTTGGAAGACATGAGCTTCGTCATCGGTGGCGTGCGTAACATGCCCACCTTCGATCAGCTACAGCAATTCCTCTACGCTGCCGACGCCCACTGGGCGCGTCTTTCTAAAACAGTTGCGCTACAATCCTATGTGCGCGAAGAAATCGATACCGCTTTAGCCGAGCTTAACGTTTCGCTCGATCCTACCGCTTTGGGTTTTCAAGAAGAGAGCGGCGAAGAATTGCCGCGCCCTAAGCGCAAATCGCGCGAACTTAATGCGACCTCTAAACAGCACCTGGATGAAAACCTAGTGGGTGACTGCGAAGCCATGCAGCATGTGAAAGACATGATCGCTAGGGTACACGACAAAAACGCGTCGGTGCTGATTTTGGGCGAGTCGGGCACAGGTAAGGAAGTGGTGGCGCGAATGCTACACGACTTATCGCCGCGCCGTAATAAGGCCTTTGTGCCGGTTAACTGCGGCGCGATCCCCGCCGAACTGCTGGAAAGCGAATTATTTGGCCACGAAAAAGGCGCCTTTACCGGTGCCATCGCGGCGCGGGCAGGGCGGTTTGAAATTGCCGAAGGTGGCACGTTGTTTTTGGATGAGATCGGCGACATGCCGCTTAACATGCAGGTGAAAATCCTGCGAGTGTTGCAAGAGCGGGTGTTCGAGCGGGTGGGCTCGACCAAATCCAAGGAATGCGATGTGCGAGTGATTGCAGCGACCCACCGCAACTTGGAAGAAATGATTGAAAAGCAGAGTTTTCGTGCCGACTTGTTCTATCGTTTGAATGTTTTCCCCATCGATGTACCGGCACTGCGCGAGCGCGTGGCGGATTTGGGTAAGTTGGTCCCCGTGTTGGTGAAGCGCTTAGCAGACCAGCACAAAACCACCATCGGGCTTGACCAAGACGCGATTGAATCCCTGGCGCGCCACAATTGGCCGTGTAATATTCGCGAGTTATCTAACCTGCTTGAGCGGCTCATGATTATGTACCCCGGCGAAGTGGTGGGATTGCGTGATCTGCCGCAGAAATACCGCTACAGCATCATGGGTGACAATCGCGTACAGAGCGAAGCGCCGCAGGCGGCAGAGCCCAAGGCCAATGGCTACACCAATGGCCACAGTAACGGCCACGACGACAGCACCCATGTGAACGCCGATGAGCGCGCCGCGTTATTTGGACCTGCTGATGATGAGCCCGCGAGCAACACCATTACCCTTGGTAGCGATGGTATTGACCTGAAAGAGCACATCGCCAACATTGAAAAAGACCTCATACAACAAGCCTTAGACGAATCTGAAGGGGTAGTGGCACGCGCTGCTGAACTGCTTCAAATGCGCCGTACGACCCTCGTCGAAAAAATGCGCAAGTACGATATGAGTCGTTAAATCTCTTGTCATAAACTTGACGCAACGCTTGTATCTTATTGTTTTTAAATTATAAAAATCGCTTGGCATAGCCCTTGCTCTACTAGTTCCATAGTCGAGATCGAGAGGGTGTTATGCCACAACTCAAATCTATAGAAAAACCTACCAACGTGACGCCTTTCGTGGCGAAAACCGTGTTGCCACCTATTGCCTCACGAGATCAAGCTTTAGACCAAATGGTGGATAGTTTTACCGCCATGTCGCAGCAATTGAGTCAGTCGTATTCATTTCTTGAGCATAGAGTTTGCGAACTCACCGATCAGTTGCAAGAAGTCAACCTACAAGTTGATCAGGCCCAACTCGATAAGCGGATGCTCAATGACCGCTTTGCCAGTTTGCTGGAAATTTTGCCGGGCGGGGTGGTGATTATCGACAACCACGGGGTGGTCATTGAATGTAATCCGGTAGCGATTCGCTTCTTAGGTGAGCCATTATGCGGTGAGCGCTGGACAAATATTATTCAGCGCAATTTTGCACCACGAAATGACGACGGCTGTGAAATTTCTTTAAAAGATGGTCGCCGTGTCAGCTTGGCAACCAGTTCGCTGCCTGACGGCAACGGCCAAATTGTGCTGTTGACCGATCAGACCGAAACACGCCGTTTGCAGGGGTTGTTGAGTCGCCACCAACACTTATCTGCCATGGGTAAAATGATGTCGTCACTGGCGCATCAGATCCGCACGCCTTTGTCTTCTGCAATGTTGTATGCCGAGCATTTACACAACGAAGCATTAAGCCCTGAGATGACGCGTCGTTTTGCGGGTAAGGTGTTATCGCGGTTACAAAATCTTGAGGCGCAAGTGCGCGACATGTTGGTGTTTGCCCGCGGTGAAGTAGACATCAGCGAGGTAATGTCGGGTCAGCAGTTGGCGGATATCTGGCTAGAACAATCCTTGGACATCGCACGTGACCATGCGGTGACCCTTGAATTGGATGGCGATGATCAGCTGCAAGACGTGCTGGTGGCCTGTAATAAAGATATATTGTTGGGGGCCATGACTAATCTGGTTAACAACGCCTGCCAAGCGCTGCAGGATGCAAAGCGCGATACAAAATGGGTGACGCTGTCGGTGCAATCAGACGGCGACAGTCTTTATCTGTGGGTGCGTGATAACGGCCCCGGGTTTACAAAGGAAGCGCTACTGGGAATTCAGGAAGCCTTCTTTACCACCAAATCTACAGGCACAGGCCTCGGTTTGTCCGTGGTGCGCGCGGTAGCTGCCGCCCACCACGGCCGTTTTTTAATCGAAAAGCCTTCAACGGGTGCCAAAGTAGGCATGAAACTCCCACTTATACATTCCAAGGAGACCTCGCATGGCAACGAATAAGCCCTGTATTTTAGTCGTCGAAGACGACCACCATCTGCGTGAAGCGGTGGCCGATACCATTGAGCTTGCCGGATATCGCTGTGCTCAAGCCGAATCCGCAGAAGTCGCGCTCGCTTGGATGGCAAAGCACAGTGCTGACATGGTGGTGTCAGACGTCAATATGGGCGGTATGGACGGCCATGCGTTATTGGCGCAAATAAAGAAACATTGGCCCCAAATGCCGGTGCTATTGGTCACGGCCTACGCCACTATCGACGCCTCGATCGACGCGATCAAGAACGGCGCTGTCGACTATTTGGTGAAGCCTTTTCCGACCAAGGAATTGGTCAGCATTATTGGCAAGTTTGTCGATCACCAAGTGGGTGATGACGACGAACCAGTGGCGGTTGATCGCTATAGTCAACAATTATTCCAGCTAGCAGAGCGGGTGGCTCAATCGGATTCAACGGTATTGATTTCAGGCGAGAGCGGCACAGGTAAGGAAGTGTTGGCGCGCTATATTCACCGTAAATCCAAGCGTGCTCGGCAGCCCTTTGTGGCGATCAACTGTGCGGCTATTCCAGAGAATATGTTAGAAGCGACCCTGTTTGGTCACGAGAAGGGAGCCTACACCGGCGCCTACGCCAGCGCCCCTGGTAAGTTCGAACAGGCCAACGGTGGCACCCTATTATTGGATGAAATTAGCGAGATGGATCTCGCCCTGCAGGCCAAGCTACTGCGAGTGATTCAAGAACGTGAGGTTGAGCGTCTGGGAGGCCGAAAAACTATCGAGTTGGATGTGCGTATTCTCGCCACCACTAACCGCCAGTTGATTAACGAAGTGCAAGCGCATCGGTTCCGCGAAGACTTGTACTACCGCCTCAGCGTATTCCCCATGCATTGGCGCGCCCTGCGTGAGCGCCCTGCAGACATTGTGCCTTTGGCAAAACGTTTGTTACAGCAGCACGCCGCCAAAATGCGCCACGGCGCGGTGGGTTTTGATACTCGCGCCGAGGCGGCGCTCAATCGCCACACCTGGCCCGGCAATGTGCGTGAATTAGACAACGTGATTCAACGCGCCTTAATCATGCAAGGTGGGGCGACCATTAGCGAAGTTGACCTGCGCATCGATCCTTTCGCGGACGGGCAAGCTCAAGCGGTGTTGCAAAATGTGATGCCAGCTATGGCAAACACAGAACGACAGATGGCTAGCTTGCAAAGTGAAATGAACGCAAGTGCAGCGCCTGTCATGTCAGCAGCAGAGATCGCCGATGGCGCTTTGGGCGATGAGGTGAAACAGCGTGAGTTTGAGATTATTTTGGCGGCGCTGAAACGCGAAAATGGTTGTCGCAAGGTGGTGGCAGAGCAGTTGGGTATTAGTCCGCGCACCCTGCGTTACAAATTGGCGCGTATGCGTGACAACGGCATCGCGGTGGATGCCATTGTTAACGCTTAGCCGCCAGCCAGTTTGACCTTAAAGCCCTGCTTTTCGAGCTCGGCTTTAAGTTTTTCCCTGTGATCCCCCTGGATCTCAATCACACCGTTTTTCAAGGCGCCGCCCGAACCGCAGACCTGCTTGAGGCGTTTGGCGAGGGTGGATAATTCTTTTTCTGCCAGTTGAACCCCCTCCACTAAGCTTACGCCCGCGCCTTTGCGGCCTTTGGTCTCGCGTTTGATGCGTACAATACCGTCACCCGAGGGCACTGTCGAGATTTTGGCACAGGGGCCAACGTGGGCTGGTTCGCCGCAGTCGGGGCACATGCGTCCGCTGTCGGTGGAATATACGAGGCGAGAATTTTTAGCCATTACGCGAGTCTCTTTGTCAGTCGGCGGAGGATTTGCATTATAATCAACCCTCAATTATCCACCAACCGATCACCGACACAACAAGGAGAGCAACGTGAGCGATTCAGATCTACGTGAAGAAGTGGTCGAACTTCAAGTGCGCCTTGCCTACCAAGACGACATTATCGACGGCTTGAACGAACAGGTTGCCAGTTTGAATCAGCAAATGGATGTGCTGCAAATGCAGATGCAATACTTAGTGCGTACGATGCGCAACATGGCTGATGGCGACGGCGATTCGCCAGCGGCCAATGAGCCGCCACCGCATTATTAATCTTAGCCTTTCACCGGGCGGACGTTTTCCGCCTGTGGCCCCTTGTCACCCATTCCAATATCGAAGCGCACGGTTTGGCCGTCTTCCAACACGCGACGACCGCGGCCATTGGCGCGCACACAGCGGTAGTGAACGAAAATATCTTCGCCGTTTTTGCGGGTAATAAAACCAAAACCCTTGCTAACATTGAACCATTTGACCTGGCCAATCTCGCTGTTGCTTGACGGCAGGCTGAACTGTTCGGGAATCAAGTCGGCGAGGTATTTGAATGCCACGATACAAATGAAAATACCGGCACCCTGCAGGAATGGATTGTCGATGTGGTAGAAGAATTGTGTAATGGCTGCTGCAGTGACCGCAGCAATAATTGCCTGTAGTAGTGGTCGCATAGATGTCTCACGAATTGTTATAGTTTTAAGCGTGTTAGCGTCGTTGTTGTCAATTTAACGACGCTTAGAGTCTACCATTAAGGGGGGATAGTTTGGCAAGTATTTGGCCTAAGACTTGTCTATCAATCCAAGCTCGCGATCCAGCACATCAATAATCTCTGCTTTGGGGTTTTCCGACCGGGGCAGCTTTTCGCCGATGATCTTTTCTGCCAAGCCCACGTAGGTATCGGACACTTGGTTCATCACTTCAGCGGGAAGGGCGTTGTCGCAGGCGAGGGCGTAGCGCTCATCCATGCGGTCTTTGTTGAGCAGAATGTCGGGGTCGGGGAAGTGGCTGAGCAACAACTGGCGGAAGCCTTCTTTGGAGTTTTCCACAATCTTACCTGCGCGGTACTCGGGGCCGTCCCAAATACGTGATGAGTCAGGGGTGCCCACTTCGTCCATGTAGATCAACTTCTGTTGGCCGCTCTTATCGGTCACGTAGCCAAACTCGAATTTGGTGTCGACGAAAATCTGGTCGATCTCGGCCAGCGCGTCGCTAATGACGTTGAAGCCTTCGGCGAGTAGTTTTTCGTACTGGGCGATGTCTTCCTCGCGGTTGAAGTTAAACGCGGTGAAATTATCGCTGATGTTCTTGCGAGTAATGTTGACGTCGTCTTGCTCGGGTACGCCGGGCAGGCCTTTCAAAATACCCTTGGTGGATGGTGTGATCAGCAGTTCGGGCAATTTCTGGTCTTTGCCTAGGCCTTCTGGCATGGCGATACCACAAAACTCGCGTTCGCCCTTGGCGTAGCTGCGCCACATCGAGCCGGTGATGTACTGGCGGCAAATCGCTTCAATCATAATGGGGCGGGCTTTCTGTACGATCCACACCAGTGGGTGGGGTACGTCTACAATGTGGCTATCGGCCAGGCCTTTTTCTTTGAACAGTTTGAACCAGTGGTTTGACACTGCGTTGAGTGCGGCGCCTTTGCCGGGGATACCGCGCACGTCGCCTTCGAAGTGCCATAGGCATTCAAATGCGGATAGGCGGTCGCTGATCACCATGATGGCCAGCTCGGCGTTGGCGTCGACATCGTAGCCGCGTTCAGTAATGAGACGGGCGCTATCTTCTTTGGTCAGCCAGTATACCGAGCGTACTTTGCCGCTGTGGACGGGGCGGTCGGTGCGAATGGGTAGATCGTCGTTAATAGATAGAACAGCGTATGCCTTGCTCATCGGGATGCAGCCTATTGGTAAAAAAGCATGGATGGAATTGGTCTGGATGCCAACGCATTCAAAGAAAAGGGGATTTTACCAGAGCCGGACTTAGGATCAACCAAATCCGGCGCATCAAGGAAGGGATTATTCGAGGTAAGCCATGGCGGCTTCCATATCCTCGCTGAGGTCTTCCACTTCCATCATGGCGATGTTGGGGTCTAAGCCAAGGCGCTTAAAGGCGCTGACCTCGTTCCAGTCCATTTGCGCATAGGGGTGGTCGGTACCAATTTTGGTTTGTAGCATGGCTACCATTACGATATCGGCATAGTCCACAGTGGCGTTGTCGCGTGAAAAACGTAGGTATTCTTTTGGCACATTTTGCAGCTCAACGGGGAAATCCCAGTGTTTCAAGATCAGTGCACCCAGCGTGGGCGACAGTTTCTCGATTAAAGCTTCGAGTACCTTGGGTTTTTGAAGGGCGCTATGCTTTTCAGCGAAAGTAAGTACTGGCAGGGCACCGATGCGGTGTACAAGGCCTGCCAGCGTGGCTTGGTCGGGGGCTAATTTCGTGTAGTGGCGGCACAATACGTGGCAGATACCCGCAATTTCGGTGCTCTTTTGCCAATTGTCGCGCAGTAATTGGTCGATACTGTCGTTGGTGGCTTGGAACATTTGTTCCATGGCCAAGCCCATGGCGAGGTTGGCGGTGTACTTAATGCCTAGTCGACTGACAGCGGTGCGTAGGTCGGTGATGGTTTGATGGGTGCGCATCAGCGGGCTGTTGGTCACTTTGATGACGCGTGCAGAAAGCGCGGTATCGTTTTGTAGTACTTTGCATAGGGTCGGTACGTCGGCGTTTTCGTCTTCCGCTGCATCGCGGACTTGAAGGGCTACCTCGGGCAGGGTCGGCAAGACCATTTCGTCGTTTTGGATCGACTTGGTAATGGCCAGTAAAACTTTTTCGGCGATATCGCTCATGGGGGCTCCAAGCATGGGCCCCACGAGCTATAAGGCGGTCAGCGTGGGGCCTGAATTTTCCAATTGAAGCGCCGGCAGCGCCTCATCTGCAGATAAGTTTAGTATAGCTAGCAGGCTTGTCAGGTTTTTTGTTGCGGCGCAGCTCACAATTTCACCCATCGCTTTGCCATCGTCGCTGTGAACGATCTGTTGGCCGCGCGCTACTTCGCTGTCGGCGGGCGCTGCAAGGGCATAAATGCTGCGCTTAGCCTTGCCGCGGTAGTGCATGCGGGCGATAATTTCTTGGCCGGTGTAGCACCCTTTTTTGAAATTGATGCCGCCGTGTTGGTCGAAGTTGATCACGAGTGGAATGTGTTCGCCGCTTTGATCGCCGTGGATGTATAACAGGCCGTGCTGAATCAGGGCGGCCTCCCAGTGTGCGGCGTCGCAGGCTAGGCATGCCGCTAATAGTGTTGCAAGTACGTCTGCCGCGTGTTGGGGTGAAAGGTGCAGTTCATAGCTCTGTTTATCAGCGTCGACCTGAATGGCTAGGCCCAACTCGCTTTGCACGCAGCTGTTTTGCGTGTTGGGGGCAATCTCAAACAGTTCCGCCACACGCTGGCTGGCCTCGGGGCCGTGCAAGCCAATACCCACCAAACCGTCAACTTGTGACAGGGTGGCCCTGGAGAAGACGATGTATTTCTGCAGCTGTTTTTGCGCGATGTCGCGCAGATCATCGCGCATGACCATAACATAGTGCTGCGGTTCGGGGCTAAAGATGCGGAAGTTGCTGACCATGCGGCCCTGCGGATTGCAGTGGCTGCCAAGCCCAGCCATGGTGTCATTAAGCGCGGCGACGTCGCAGCTCAATTGCCCTTGCAGAAACTTTTGTCCATCCGGGCCGACCACCGACAGGGCGGCAAAACCCGTCAGCTGGCTGACCCATGTGTCAGTAGCGGCGGGGGATTCGGTCAAGCTAACATCGGCTGAGGTTAGGGCTTGCGTCCATAATGTGTTCATAAACAACCTGTATTGCTGCGGGCAAATCGATATACTACGCCTTTTATGCGGCCATATTATAGAGATTCAAGATGGACAATGAACAGAAACGTTTATATTGGCAAAGCCGACGCGGCATGTTGGAGCTAGATTTAGTGCTGACACCCTTTGCTGCCAATGCCTTTGGCGATTTAGACGCCGAAGATAGAAAGCGTTACGAAGCCCTGTTGGACTGTGAAGACCAAGACTTGTTTGTCTGGTTGATGGGGCGTGAAGAACCGCAAGATCCCGATCATCGCCGAATTGTTGGCATGATTCGCGAGTACGCACGCCAAAACAAATCGTGATAGTGGTGCGGCGCGTGTCGCCGCGTCAACAGCGCGCATTTATCGGCCTTATGCTGTTGCTGAACGCGCTGCTGCTTTTTTCTCCCCTCAGTATTTTTCTACAGCTGCTCTTTGGCGTAGTGTGCAACGCTTACGGTTATTATTTATGGCGCGATATAGCCATGCTTTCCAAACGTGCGGTGCAGCAAATTAAATTCGACGCCGATGCCTGGTGGCTTATGATCGATGACGATTGGATAGAGGTGAGTCTCATAGACAAGGCGTTGTGGCGCGATGTTTCATTGATGCTGATGTTTCGACGCGGTTGGCGGGTGTGGCGGCTGACACTGTGGCGCGATAGCGGCGAGGCCAGCGCGCTGCGCCGGCTGCGTATTCGCTTAATCCACGGTTGTTAACTTAGGCTTGCTCGGGTACTAGCATGGAGTCTGTCACCTCGGCGGCCAACTCAGGGTAGTCCAATGTGAAATGCAAGCCGCGGCTTTCCTTGCGCTGCATGGCGCAGCGGATGATTAACTCCGATACCAGTGCGAGGTTGCGCAGCTCGAGCAGATCGTTCGAAATGCGGTAGTTGCTGTAGTACTCGGCGATCTCGCTGCGAAGCACTGTCACACGGTTGAGGGCGCGCTTGAGGCGCTTGTCGGTTCTCACGATGCCAACGTAGTCCCACATGAAACGGCGCAACTCGTCCCAGTTGTGCGAAATCACCACGTCCTCGTCGGAATCGGTCACTCGGGATTCATCCCAGTCGGGTGCTTGATTGGTGGTGGGGAGGGTGTCGATGCGCGCGGCGATGTGCTTAGCCGCAGAGACACCATAAACGATACATTCCAGCAGCGAGTTGCTCGCCAAACGGTTGGCGCCGTGCAAGCCGGTAAAGGTGGTTTCTCCCACAGCGTATAGTCCGTCGACATCGGTGCGGCCGCATTCGTCGACCATGACACCGCCACAGGTATAGTGTGCGGCGGGCACTACCGGAATAGGTTGTTGGGTGATGTCGATGCCAAATTCCAGGCAGGTTTGGCTGATGGTGGGGAAGTGTTCGCGCACAAAGTCGGGATCTTTGTGGCTGATGTCGAGGTACATACAATCGGCACCCAAACGCTTCATCTCGTGGTCGATGGCGCGCGCCACAATGTCGCGCGGCGCCAGTTCCCCGCGTTCATCGAATCGCGGCATGAAACGTTCACCATTGGGTAGCAGTAGTCGACCGCCTTCACCGCGCACCGCCTCTGAAATCAAAAACGATTTCACATTGGGGTGATATAGCGTCGTGGGGTGGAATTGGTTGAACTCCATGTTGGCGACGCGGCAGCCTGCACGCCAGGCTAGGGCAATACCGTCGCCAGTGGCGCCGTCGGGGTTGCTAGTAAACAAGTAGGCCTTGCTGGCGCCACCGGTGGCTAGCACGACAGTTTTGGCGTTCATCGTTTCAACGCTATCGCTGTCGAGGTTTAGTACATAGCAACCTTGGCAGCGGCCATCATTGACAATAAGGTCGACCGCGACGCGCTTTGCCATCACCTCGATGTTGTCGTGCAGCGCCAATTGCTCGATCAGTGCCTGAGACACCGCTTTGCCGGTGGCGTCGGCGGCGTGTGCAATGCGTCGTTCACCGTGACCACCCTCGCGGGTAAGGTGCAATTCTTCTTTGCCACTAGCGGAAACACGGGTGGTGAAGGACACCCCGATGTCGACTAACCAGTTAATGGCGGCGGCGCTATTGGTGACAGTAAAGCGCACGGCGTCATCATGGCAAAGCCCTGCGCCGGCCACTAAGGTGTCGGCGATGTGTTTCTCGATGCTGTCCTTGTCGTCCAGTACCGCGGCGATACCGCCTTGGGCGTAGTAAGTCGAGCCCTCTTGGATGTCGGCTTTGGCCACCACACACACACGCAGGTTCTTGGGTAAATTTAAGGCAACAGAAAGACCGGCGCTACCGCTACCAATGACTAAAACATCGTATGAGAAGGACTGACCCATAAGTGATGAAAATTCCCTACAAGATGACGATCTAACGAGACGCTTTTCAAGGCAGTGTCTTAAAAGCCGCCTATATTAGCATGGCAACCGTGCTAATATGCATCTATACGTTTGAACTTCTCAATAAAACGCGCGTCTGAAAAAAATATTTCAAAGGATGAGAACTTTTGACTTTCAACAGGGTCATATCAACAACGCCGACGTTTATTGGCGTTTCGCTTAATTAAGGAATGTGAGTGACAAATCAGCGAGACACTGATGAACAATTGGTAGTACGGGTACAGCAGGGCGACAAACGTGCGTTTGATCTGCTGGTATTGAAGTACCAGCACAAAGTGATGTCTTTGATATCGCGTTATGTGTCGGACAGTGCCGAAGTACAAGATGTTGCGCAGGAAGCTTTTATTAAGGCCTACCGCGCCATCGAACGCTTTAGAGGCGACAGTGCATTTTATACCTGGCTGTATCGCATTGCGGCGAATACCGCCAAGAACTACCTTGTCGCTCGCGGCCGTCGACCACCAGGGTCTGACATCGACGCGGAAAACGCTGAATTTTTGGAAATGGGTGGTGCATTAAAAGACGTCGATTCCCCCGACGAGCAATTGGCCGCTGGCGAATTGCGCGAATTGGTGGAAACGACCATTAAGGCACTACCTGAGGATTTACGCGCAGCATTAACCCTGCGCGAGTACGACGGATTGAGTTACGAAGAAATTGCCGCCGTGATGGAATGCCCCGTGGGAACTGTCCGGTCACGTATTTTCAGAGCGAGGGAAGCGGTCGATAAACAAGTCGAACGCTTGATGAATGGAGATCTCTGAGCTATAAAAGCCAGAGTCTCATCTCAAACGAGAGGTCATTATGAGCGAAAAGCAAGCTGAGTCACTGTCCGCCTTGATGGATAACGAGGCGAACGAACTTGAACTGCATCGCCTGTTAAGTCAAAGCCAAGACTCCGAGCTGCGCGCTCGCTGGTCGCGCTACCACATAGCACGTAGTGCCATGCGCAACGACGTTTCATCCTTTAGCCATATCGATATTTCTGCCGCTATCAGCGAGGCTGTCGACAGCGAGTCGACGGTTGGCAAGAAGCCATGGGTTCGCGCCATTGGGAGTATGGCAGTCGCTGCTTCTGTCACTTTGGCGATTATGGTGGGAGTCCGCGTTTACAATACTCAGCTGTCAGATGGTGCTGATGTCATGGCGGCTGCGCAGGACCGCCCTGCGGTGCAAGGTGTTGAATTGCCGGCGATTACCTTGCAACAAGGTGAAACCTTCGCGTCATATGGTACGGATCAAGCTCGTCCCGATCCTCGCAACAATCAACCTGTGGTTCGTGTGGTTCGTCGCCACAGCCCTTACGCCCAGTCGCGTCTGCAGGACTTCATGAGTCAGCACGCTGAACAGGCTACTTTAAACGCTAACCTCGGTGTTATTCCCTACGCCCGCGTCAACGACGATCGAGTGCAGCAATAGTTTTAAATAAGGACGTTTATGCTCAATCTACGTACGCTAGTCATATCGCTGATATGGCTAGCGTTTTCTTTTTGCGCCCACGCCCAAGATAACCGCTCCGCCACCGACTGGCTCGATCGGATGTCGCGCGCCTCGCGAGAGCTCGATTACTTTGGGGTCTTTAGTTACGAACACGGTGCCAGTAACCAAACCCTGCGCGTGATCCATGTCGTGCGCGACGGATTGGAATATGAGCGCTTGATGCACATGGATGGTGAGCCACACGAGATTATTCGCAAGGGGCACCCGGCAGATTGCATTCACAGTGGCGCGCGCTTGATGCGTTCAGATAGCCGTCAGATTCGCCGTAATTTGGCTGAACGTTTTGGCGCTGATTACCAGGAATTACAGTCTTACTATCAAATTGCTCTCGCCGGTGAAGAGCGGGTGGCAGGGCGTCGCGCGGTCAAAATTATTTTGCGCGCCAACGACGACTATCGCAACAGTTATGTATTATCGATAGACGCTAATTCTGGGCTGTTGTTGCGTTCGCTCATGCATGATAACCAAGGGCGTATCCTAGAACGATTCCAATTCTCGATCATTGCCGCTGGTGTCCCCATCGAAGCCGAGATGCTTGAGGCAGAAACCGCCAACCCCATTATCGTGACCAATCACCATCCGGAACCAGGTGTTCAGCCTGAACAACCGACCGGCCAACGCATGATAGATCTAGTGGATTTTCAGTGGTTGCCGCGTGGCTTTATAGCTGTTGAGCCGATTGAACCAAGCTACGAGTCGATCACGTTCAGCGATGGTTTGGCCGTCTTTAGCGTTTATCTAGAGCGAGTGTCGCTTGAAATGGGGGATGTTGATGGCTGGGCCCAGCAGGGTGGCACCATGGCCCTGGCGAGAAGGCTGGCGCCGCCGTTGCAAGAAGTGGTGTTTACCGTGGTGGGAGAATTGCCATTGCTCACTATAGAGCGCGTTTCGGCTAGTGCTCGCGTCG
This sequence comes from Cellvibrionales bacterium, assembly GCA_024639455.1. Classification (GTDB taxonomy): domain Bacteria; phylum Pseudomonadota; class Gammaproteobacteria; order Pseudomonadales; family JAHEIH01; genus JAHEIH01. The sequence goes on along the minus strand of JAHEIH010000005.1, from coordinate 114,373 downwards.
TCTTGCCAAATCAAGCAGAAGGCGTATTATCAGAGACTCCTGCAACGCAGCAGTGAGGTTGTATGTCGCCACTTAATATCGAAAGCGCCCGCGTTGTCGCCATTAGCGACGATGCACTGTGGGTTGATACCATTCAGCGCAGTACTTGCAATGCTTGTTCGCAACGCGCTGGGTGTGGCCAATACGCTCTCAATAAACTACATCCGCAACGTCCTACCCATCTAAAAATACCCTTTAATGGCGTATTTAAACACGACTTTGCCACCGGTGATTTCGTAAAAATTGGTGTGCCTCACGGATTGGTCTTGAAATCTGCCCTGGTCGTCTACATCTTACCCTTAATGGCGATGTTGGCGGGCGCCATGGTCGCCGATCGCTTGTTTGGAACGGATTTAGCCGCCGGTTTGGGAGGGTTGCTGGGGCTGGTGTTTGGTTTTTTTGCGGTGCGTATGTATTCGAATCGCGCGGCCAAGCATGCAGATAGCCAGCCAGTGTTGGTATCGGCTGATACTGAAAAAAATTGTTACATTCCTACCAATATCGTGGAACTCTCCAACTAGCCGCTTGTCCGAATAGTTTTGGAAAACACGGAGTCTTTTATATGCGCCAATCCATCTCGGCCGCACTGGTAAGTTTATGTTTGTTGGTGTTGTCACTGTCTGCGCAAGCGCGCGATTTACCGCAGTTCACCGATATTGTTAAAAAGAATTCCCCCGCGGTGGTGAAGATCACAACCACGGCGCGATCTCAGCAGCAGGCGCAAAATCCCTACCATCAGTTTAACGATCCTCGCATTCCTGAAATTTTCCGTGAGTTATTCCAGCAGCGCGGTCAGCAGCCCAATCAGCCTCCGCAACCGCGCCAGCAGTCGATGGGTTCGGGATTTATTATTTCTGCTGATGGCTACGTGTTGACCAACAACCACGTCATTGACGGCGCCGACGAAATTACCGTTCGCTTGCCTGATCGCTCTGAGTACAAGGCCGAACTGTTGGGTACCGATGTTCGCTCGGATTTAGCCCTACTGAAGATCGAGGACAAGGATGATTTTCCCACGGTGACCTTTGGCAAGCCGCGCGACCTGGAAGTGGGTGAGTGGGTATTGGCGATTGGCTCTCCATTTGGTCTAGATTACTCGGTATCCGCCGGTATTGTCAGTGCTAAAGGCCGCAGCCTGCCTAGCGAAGAGGCCGGAAACTACGTGCCTTTCATTCAGACCGATGTCGCCATTAATCCAGGTAACTCTGGCGGCCCGCTGTTTAATATGAGTGGTGAGGTGGTCGGAATCAACTCGCAAATTTACACCCGTTCGGGGGGGTCTATTGGCCTGTCGTTCTCGATTCCCATCGAGGTGGCACTGAACGTGGTAGAGCAGTTGAAGGATAAGGGTCAGGTGGTGCGTGGCTGGTTGGGTGTGGTCATCCAAGATGTCGATAGTGACTTGGCCGAGGCCTATGGCCTGGAGCGTCCGCGCGGTGCGCTGATTGCCCAGATGGAAAAAGACGGTCCTGCAGAGAAGTCGGGTATCGAAATTGGCGATATTATTCTTGAGTTTAACGGCACCGAAATATTGGATTCCGCCGATCTGCCGCATGAAGTGGGCTTGACGAAAGCGGGCTCTGAAGTCCCCGTATTGTTGGCTCGCAACGGCGATCAAGTGCGCTTGGGTGTGACTGTGGGCAGTCTCGAGGGCGACGGCGAAAATACCATTGCCTCCATCGGTGAAGACCCAGGTGGCCGTATCGGTGCCATGATTGAAGAGTTGAACGATGAGCAGCGCGCCAGTATGCGCTTGTTGGGTGGCGTGGTCATTACCCGCGTCCTGCCCGATTCGCCCGCGTCGCGAGCCGGCCTTCGTGCTGGCGATATTGTTACCCTGGTCAACAACCGCCCCATTAGCAGTGCGGAAAACTATCGCCAAGCAATTGCTGATCTGCCAGCAGGCAAGGCCATTCCTATGCGTATTATCCGCAATGGTCGCGCTGGTTTCGTCGCTCTGCGTATCGACGATTAATGACCCTCGAGTATGGCGCGCCGTGATGTTTTTTCGCGGCGCGTTTTACTGCCTAATTCTCAATCACCGTGATATAATCCCGCGCTTTGTGAGTGCGCTATCCTGCGCGCCTTCTACGTTTTTGACAGGTGACACTGAGTGACTGATTTAAGCCACATCCGCAACTTCTCCATCATTGCCCACATCGACCACGGTAAATCGACCATTGCTGACCGTTTTATCCAAGTGTGTGGCGGCCTTAGCGACCGCGAAATGGAAAACCAAGTGCTCGACAGCATGGACCTTGAGAGAGAGCGCGGCATTACCATTAAAGCGCAAAGTGTTACGTTGGATTACCATGCGCGCGACGGTAAGACTTACCAGTTAAATTTCATTGATACCCCCGGCCACGTGGACTTTTCTTACGAGGTGTCGCGTTCACTGGCAGCGTGTGAAGGGGCGCTGTTGGTCGTGGATGCGGCGCAAGGCGTTGAGGCGCAATCAGTGGCTAACTGCTACACCGCGATTGAACAGGGTTTGGAAGTGATTCCTGTCTTGAACAAAATGGACCTGCCCCAAGCGGAACCCGAGCGTGTCGCTAGTGAGATTGAAGAGATTATTGGTATCGATGCCACCGACGCGGTTAAATGCTCAGCTAAATCAGGCCTGGGTATTGATGACGTTTTGGAAGATCTTGTGGCTAAAGTACCCCCGCCAGAAGGCGATGTTGACGCACCGTTGCAGGCGTTGATCATCGATTCTTGGTTCGATAACTACCTAGGCATTGTGTCGCTGGTACGTGTTAAGCAAGGCACGCTGCGCAAGAAAGACAAAATTGCCGCCAAGACCATTGGTAAAGCGCACGGCGTGGATAACGTTGGCGTTTTCACCCCCAAAATGACGCAGACAGATGTCCTCAAGGCGGGCGAAGTAGGCTATGTGATCGCCGGTATCAAAGATATTCAAGGTGCGCCTGTGGGGGATACCTTTGTGCATGCGCAGGGTATGGAAGAGGTCTCTGCGCTGCCCGGTTTCCAAAAGGTGAAACCACAGGTCTACGCCGGTTTATTCCCTGTGAGTGCCGATGACTTTGAAGATTTTCGCGATGCGTTGGAAAAGCTAGCGCTGAACGACGCCTCGCTGTTCTACGAGCCCGAGAGCTCAGATGCTCTGGGCTTTGGTTTCCGCTGCGGCTTCCTGGGAATGCTGCACATGGAAATTATCCAGGAGCGCCTGGAACGAGAATACGACCTCGATTTGATTACCACCGCACCGACCGTAGTGTACGAAGTGCTTAAGAATGACGGCGACGTCATCTCAGTCGACAACCCCTCGAAATTGCCCGATCCCGGTGTGATTCAAGAAATTCGCGAGCCAATTTGTGAAGCCAATATTCTGGTGCCGCAAGCCTACTTGGGTGCGGTAATTACCTTGTGTGTCGAAAAGCGCGGTGTACAAAAGGATCTGCAATTTGTTGGTAGCCAGGTGGCGGTCAGCTACTACCTGCCCATGAGTGAGGTGGTATTAGATTTCTTTGATCGCCTCAAGTCGGTTAGCCGTGGTTTTGCTTCGCTAGACTACAGCTTTACACGCTTTGAGCAAGCCAGCGTGGTGAAGCTGGATATCTTGATTAACGGCGAGAAAGTCGATGCCTTGGCGGTGATTATTCACCGCGATTGGGCGCAGCGCCGCGGCCGCTCGTTGACCGAAAAAATGAAAGAGCTGATTCCAAGGCAGATGTTCGATGTCGCCATCCAGGCAGCTATCGGGGGCCAGATCGTGGCGCGTACCAACGTTAAAGCGCTGCGTAAAAACGTCACCGCAAAGTGTTACGGTGGTGACGCGACGCGTAAGCGCAAACTGCTTGAGAAACAGAAAGAAGGTAAGAAGCGCATGAAGCAGGTGGGCAGCGTGGAAATCCCGCAGTCAGCCTTCCTCGCCGTATTAAAAGTGGACGACTAAGGATATGGATATTAATTTCCCACTCATCATGGTGGTAGCTGTGTTTGCCGGGGCCATCATTTGGATTGTCGATGCCTTGCTTTTCGCCTCAAAGCGCCAGCAACGCGTAGCCGACGCCAAGGCGGCGGGGGCGAACGAAGATACGCTCTACAAACTAGGCGCCGACCCGGTGCCAGTTGAATACGCCAAGTCATTTACCCCAGTATTGGCCATTGTGCTAGTGGTTCGCTCGTTCATGTACGAACCCTTCCAAATTCCATCGACCTCCATGGTGCCTACCCTGGCAGTCGGCGACTTCATTTTGGTGAACAAGTATGACTACGGTTTGCGCCTGCCGGTGTTGCGCAACAAGGTGGTCGACGTTGGGCAGCCCGAGCGCGGCGACGTGATGGTGTTTTTCCCGCCCCACAAGCCCACCACTTACTTTATTAAGCGCGTGATCGGTGTGCCAGGCGATATTATCGAATACCGCAACAAGGTGCTGTACATCAATGGTGAACAAGCCGAGCAGACACTACTGGCACGATTGCCGGTGAACAACCCCGAATACAGCTTACTAGAAGAGCAGTTGGGCGAGGTTACGCACGATATTCGTACGGTCGATGCGCGTCGCTTCCGCGATAATTTCCGTGTTGAGGTTCGCCCTGGCCATTACTTCATGATGGGCGATAACCGCGATAACAGTAGCGATAGCCGCGTTTGGGGGCAGGTACCCGAAAGCGCCATTGTCGGCAAGGCGGTGGCCGTGTGGATGCACTGGGATAACTTCTTTAGTCTGCCAAGTTTCAGTCGGGCAGGTTCAATTGAATAATTCGTTCTATACTCAGACCATTCTTTAACACAGCAGGGAATGAGTATGTTAACGAGAAAACACCAACGTGGTTTCGGCGCCTTAGAATGGATGGTTATTCTGTTTGTTGGCGGGGTATTGTTGAGTACCGGTATTAAACTGGTGCCTATTTATATCGATAACATGGCGATACAGGATGCCGTGAAGGCCTTGTACAGCGCCGAGGAACCCGTGAAACGCAAACCGTCGGCCGGCGATATTGCCAGTCAGATTTCGCGCAAGTTGCGCACTAACAATATCAACTATCTCAGCAAGGATAATTTCACGGTGGATTACAGCGCTAATACCGAGATGATTATCAACCTCGACTACGAGGTGCGCATTGGGATCGTGGGGAATATCGACGCCGTGGTTATGTTTACCCACGACTTCGCCTTCCCGAAAGGCTAAACACATAGGATTTATGAGTACGATTCGTCTACAGCAACTGAGTCAGAGCATAGGGCACGCGTTTAACGACCCCGAACTGCTTCAACTGGCGCTCACACACCGCAGCTTTGCCAAAAGCAACAATGAGCGTCTCGAGTTCCTCGGCGATTCGCTACTCAATTTTTTCATTGCCGATGCCCTCTATCGGCAATTTCCAACGACTAAAGAAGGTAGTCTGAGCCGTCTGCGCGCCAGTTTAGTAAAAGGCGTGACTCTGGCGGAGATCGCCCTCGAACTCGATATCGGTGATTGCCTGCGCCTTGGTTCAGGTGAGATGAAGAGCGGTGGGAACCGTCGTGAATCGATTCTCGCGGATGCGGTCGAGGCTATAATCGGAGCTATTTATTTAGACGCCGGTGAGGCGTTGGCGCGAGAGCGGGTAATGGCCTGGTTCAAAGAGCGCCTAGCCGCCCTCAACTTAGCACAAGACACCAAGGACGCCAAAACCCGTCTGCAGGAATTTTTGCAGGGTCGAGGCAGGGCGTTGCCCAACTACGAGGTGGCTGCCACCAGAGGTGGTGACCACGACCCCGAATTTGATGTATTGTGCCACGTGGAAGGTTTACGCGAGCCGGTAAAGGCGACCGCCAATAGCCGCAAAAAAGCCGAGCAGTTGGCCGCCCGTCACGCGCTGCGTGAATTGGGTGTGGAGAAACGTTAATGCAACCTGATTTTGATACCCGCTGTGGATACATCGCCTTGGTCGGCCGCCCCAATGTGGGCAAGTCGACCTTGCTCAATCGCATCCTTGGCCAAAAACTCAGTATTACCTCGCGTCGTCCCCAGACTACGCGCCACCAAGTGCTTGGTATCAACACCATCGATAAAGATCAGTTTATCTATGTAGATACCCCCGGTATCCACAAAGCTACTGGTAAGAAGGCGATCAATCATGCGATGAATCGTGCCGCGACAACGGCGTTGCGCGATGTTGATGTGATCGTGTTCTTGGTCGACCGCACTCGCTGGACCGATGAAGATGAAATCGTCATGCAGATGATCGAGCGGCAATCGCTTCCCGTGGTGGTGGCCATTAACAAAATCGACCGGCTTGAAGACAAGGCCGCGATTATCCCAACTATAGAAGATATTGCTAAGCGGCTGCCTAATGCCGAGATCGTGCCAATGGCCGCGCTGCACGGCAACAATGTTGAAGCGTTAGAACAAACGGTTGCCAAGCACCTGCCGAAGGGAATTCACTTCTTCCCGGAAGATCAAATTACCGACCGCAACCAACGCTTCTTTGCCGCCGAGCTAGTGCGCGAGAAGATTATGCGCCAGTTGGGTGACGAACTGCCCTACGAAATGACCGTAGAGATCGAGCAGTTTAAGGTCGAGGGTCGTACGCTGCACATTCACGCGACTATTTTGGTGGAGCGCGATAGTCAAAAGCGCATTGTTATCGGCAGCAAGGGCGAACGCCTGAAAAAAATTGGTATAGAAGCTCGCAAGGACATGGAAATGATGTTTGGCCTAAAGGTCATGCTCAACCTGTGGGTGAAAGTGAAATCAGGTTGGTCCGATGACGAGCGTGCTTTGCGCAGCCTAGGTTACATGGACGACGTGTAATGTCGGACTACCCGCGTGCCATCTATATTTTGCACACGCGGGACTACCGTGAGACCAGTCTATTAATCAATGTCTTTAGCCGCGATGATGGCCGTGTCGACGCGGTGCTCAACGGTGGTAAGTCCAAAAAATGGCGCGGTGTCGCGCGTGAGTTTAGCCCCTTGTTCGCGCAGTGGAATGGTCGTGGCGATCTCAAAACCCTCTCTCACCTCGAGCAGGCAGGTATTCCCCACGGTATAGCGGGAAATGCACTATTCGCAGGGCTATACGTCAACGAATTATTGGTGCGATTACTGCCAGTACAGCAGCCCCATCCGGATCTTTTTGATCACTACTGCCTGTGCCTCGACGCCCTCGCCGAAGGCGCGCCACTGGAGCCTACGCTACGACAGTTCGAGATTGCCTTGTTAGATGAGTTGGGTTATCAGCTAGATTTTGAAACCGATCACCACGGTGAGGTGTTGTCGGCGCGACGTCATTATCGCTATAGCCACCAAGTGGGTTTTGTCGCGTGTGCAAGCCAGGAAGAGGGCGCCTTGTTGGGCGCTGAGTTACTGGCGATTGGTGAAGGCGAATGGCACAATGAGGCCGCGCGGCGAAGTGCTAAGCGCCTTATGCGGTTAGCGCTGCAGCCCCTGCTAGGCGATAAACCTCTGCGCAGTCGTGGACTTTTTTCTCAAGGAAGCCAGCTATGATCGTCGGTATCGGCACAGACATTATCACCATCGCTCGTATCACGGCGGTGCTTGAACGGCATGGGCAGCGATTTGCTGAGCGGATCCTGCACCCCGATGAATTGACGGTTTTCCTGCAACATCCTCAGCCGGCACGTTTTTTGAGCAAGCGTTTTGCGGTCAAAGAAGCCGCCTCAAAGGCGTTGGGCACCGGCATTGGGCAGGGTGTTTCGTGGCGCGATTTTTGGGTCGAGCACAACGAGCTAGGCGCCCCAAGCCTGCATATGTCCGGCGAGGCGCAAGCCGTTGCTGAACGACTTGGGGCGATGAATTACCACCTGAGCTTGGCCGACGAACAAGAAAGCGTCGTGGCGTTTGTGGTGTTGTCGAAATAAGCCAATAAGCCTGCTATGATGCCTCGCAAAAAATTTCCTCTGGAGCCTTCTGTTTATGGATTTTCCGACTATTGAAGCCTGTGTTGGCAACACCCCTCTGGTTCGCTTGCAGCGTTTGCCTGGCGACACCAGTAATACCATTCTTGGAAAATTAGAAGGTAATAACCCCGCCGGTTCGGTGAAAGATCGCCCTGCGTTAAGCATGATTACCCGCGCCGAATTGCGCGGCGATATCAAACCAGGTGATACCTTGATTGAAGCCACCAGTGGCAATACCGGTATTGCCCTGGCCATGGCGGCCGCCATCAAAGGATACAAGATGGTGTTGATCATGCCCGACCACATGAGCGAGGAGCGAAAGCAGGCTATGCTTGCCTACGGTGCAACGCTTATTGAGGTAAGTCAGCAAGAGGGGATGGAAGGCGCTCGGGATTTAGCGCTGGCGATGCAAGCCCGTGGCGAGGGCTTAGTGTTGGATCAATTTGCCAACGTTGACAACCCCACCGCGCACTTCGATACCACGGGCCCTGAAATTTGGCGCCAAACGGGTGGTACCGTGACCCATTTTGTATCATCCATGGGCACCACTGGCACTATTATGGGCGTATCGGCTTATTTGAAAGAACAAAATCCCGATATTCAAATCATCGGTTTACAGCCGCAGGATGGCTCATCAATTCCCGGTATTCGCCGTTGGCCTGAAGCTTATCTGCCGAAGATTTTTGACCGCGCGCGGGTCGATAGAGTCATGGATATTAGCCAGCAAGAATCAGAACAAACCATGCGTGACCTGGCCTCTAAGGAAGGTATTTTCTGCGGTGTGTCGGCTGGTGGCGCCGTAGCTGGCGCGCTCCGATTGTCGAAAGAAGTGGAAAATGCGGTGATTGTTGCCATTATCTGTGACCGCGGTGACAGGTATTTGTCGACAGGTGTTTTTGCTTAACTAACGCAGTTGGCACTCTTTGTGCCGTTTGTTGTCGAAGCATCACGGCACACAATAGATGAGGGGCAGACATGGTAAAGGTTAGAGCAGATTATCCTCAATTAGACGACGGACGTGTCGACGTCGAGTCGTGGGCGCAGCGTATTCTGGCCGATCGTGAGGGTGTTTCCTTTGGCGAAGTGGTAAAGGCCTGTCTGGCCGCTGAATGTGCTGAGCAAGAAGCCCATAAAGCGCAAAATATTTGGGATCTGGATACTTCTGCCTTTCTCACCGGCCTTGAAATGGCCGAAATTCTGTCAGATTTGAAGCTCGATCAAGACACACTTGTCGCGGCGATTATTTATCGAGTGGTACGTGAAGGTTCAATGCGGATTGAGCAAGTCGAGGAAGAGTTCGGTCGCTCAGTTGCCCAGCTGATCACCGGTGTGCTGCGCATGGCGGCTATCTCCTCGGTACGCACCGAAGAAGGCCAGGTATTCGGTAAGGATTCGGCGCAGGCGGATAAAACCCGCAAAATGCTGATCTCGCTGGTTAACGATGTGCGAGTGGCGTTAATTAAACTCGCGGAGCGCACCTGCGCAATCCGTGCGGTAAAAAATTTCCCCGGCAAGCGCGAGCGTGTCGCCAGAGAGATCGCCAATATTTACGCCCCACTGGCACATCGTTTGGGTATTGGTCACATCAAGTGGGAGCTCGAGGATTTGTCATTTCGCTACCTCGATGGCGATAACTACATGCGAATTGCGCGCCTGCTGGATGAAAAACGTATTGAACGCGATAGTTTTATCAAAGAAGTGGTGGGCATACTTCGCGATGAAATTCACAACCTCGGTATCGAGGGCGATGTCGCGGGTCGGGCAAAACACATATATTCCATTTGGCGCAAAATGCAGCGCAAAAACATCAGCTTCTCGCAGGTGTACGATATTCGTGCGGTGCGTATTCTAGTGCCCTCGGTGCAGGATTGCTACGCCTTGCTGGGTGTTGTTCACACGTTGTGGCGCAATATTCCCAATGAGTTCGACGACTATATTGCTAACCCCAAACACAATGGTTATCGCTCGCTGCACACCGCGGTTATTGGTCCTAATGGCAGAGTATTAGAGGTACAGATTAGAACCTTTGACATGCACGAAGATGCAGAGTTTGGTGTCTGTGCTCACTGGCAATACAAGGGAGCGGATAACGCCGCGGGTAAGGGCGACAGCTACGAAGAGAAAATCGCTTGGCTGCGCCAAGTGCTCGAGTGGCACGAAGATATGGGCGGCGAAAGCGACCTCGATGCGGTCGACGATATTGTTCAAGACCGCATTTATGTATTTACCCCTGATGGTCACGTGGTTGATCTTGTGCAAGACGCCACGCCGCTGGATTTTGCTTATCATATCCACACCGAAGTTGGTCATCGCTGTCGCGGAGCCAAGGTCAACGGCCGTATTGTGCAGCTGACCCACACGCTGCAAACCGGTGATCAGGTCGAAATTCTGACCGCAAAAGAAGGCGGACCATCGCGTGATTGGTTGAGGGAAAACCTCGGTTTCTACAGCTCGTCGCGTACCCGATCCAAGATTCAGTATTGGTTCCGCCTACAAAACCGTGACGAAAATATCTCGGCCGGTCGGGCGTTGATTGAGCGTGAGTTCAAACGGTTGGCGTTGACAAGCTTAGACTATAAAGCCATTTCACAGCGCTTGCATTTCCAAAAGGTCGACGACATGTACGCCGCGGTTGGGGCAGGGGATACCAGTCTCAGCCACGTGATGCAGGTGGCGCAACAGTTCTTGGCTCCGGCCGAACAAGAAAAACCAGTGATCACCGAGCGCAAGCCGTCGCAGGATTCTGGCAAAGCGGACAATATTCACATCGAAGGTGTGGGTAAGCTATTAACGCAATTTGCGCGTTGCTGTAAGCCAGTACCAGGCGATGATATTGTTGGTTATATCACCCAGGGGCGGGGCGTTTCGATCCACCGCGCTGATTGTGCCCAGGCCTTGCACCTAAAGGGGCAGGACCCCCATCGCATGATCGAAGTTTCGTGGGGCGGCGGTGAAAGTCATGTGTACCCTGTCGATATCCACATCGAGGCTTACGATCGCCAAGGTTTGTTGCGAGATATTACGGGCTTGTTGTCGGTGCACAAGGTTAACGTGCTAGGCATGAATACCCGCAGCGATACTAAGCATCATACCGCGAAAATGACCATTACCTTGGAGATTCGCGAGATGTCGGAATTGTCGCGCTTGTTCGATCGTCTCGGTAGTTTGCCGAACATCATTTCCGTCGAGCGGGAGCGCGCCTAGTGGCAGAGCGTTATAGCGTCGATGACTTGCTAGGTGTCATGGCGTCGTTGCGCCACCCAGATACCGGCTGTCCATGGGATATTAAGCAAAGCTTTCGCAGTATCGTTCCCTCGACAGTGGAAGAGGTCTACGAGTTGGTCGATGCCATCGAGCGAGAAGACTGGGATCATATCGCTGAAGAGCTCGGTGATGTGATGTTCCAAGTGGTGTTTTACGCTCAGATGGGTCAAGAACAAGGTCGTTTTAATTTTGCCGATATTGTTAACACTCTTACCGCAAAACTGATACGCCGTCATCCACACGTATTTGCTCCTCAGGGTGACGCGATCAGCGAAGAGGAGGTTAAACGTAATTGGGAGGCGATCAAGCTTGAGGAGCGTAGCGGTAAGCAGAAAACCCGCGTGCTCGACGACATCCCCGCCGCTTTACCCGCCCTAACACGCGCCCAGAAACTCACTAAACGCGCCGCGACAGTGGGTTTTGATTGGAACAATATCCAGCTGGTGTTGGCACAAATTAAGAGCGAGATAGTCGAGTTGGAAGAGGCGATTGAAGCGGGCGATACCGCTCATAGTGCCGAGGAACTCGGCGATGTGCTGTTGTGCGCGGCCAATCTGGCACGTCATTTAAACATAGACGCCGAGCAGTGCTTGCGCGACGGCAACGCAAAATTCGAACGTCGCTTTAATTACATCGAAGACAATTCTACTGTTCCCCTTAGTGACAGCTCGTTGGAAGCTATGGATGCGCTGTGGCACGAGGCGAAATCGAAAGGGCTCTAATCCGCTTATATCCTGTGTATGTCATTGTCTGGCCTTTTCGCCTATCTATAAAACAAAAAGTAATAATAATTGAATTGAAAATAACCAATGGCGTGAATAGAATAGCTCGCTTTTGTTTATTTTTAATGAGATAACGCTGATGAACATGCCTGCTGAAGACGTCTTTGCGCCATTACAAAACATCATCGAACCGAAGTGGTGGACAGGGGTAGCCCCCATCGCGGCGGAACGTTTTGTCATTGACGGCGACAAGTTCCGTGTCGATGGTGCGCCGCTTGCTCCCAGCGCTGAGCTCGCTGCTGCAATGCAGACTGCCTATGATGATGTGGGCCTGGTTCACGTGATCAATACTGGCCTTACCGATTTGCAAGATATGCGCGACGTGGCAACCCAGGTTCTGAAAACACCTCGTCAATACGATGGTGGCTCCAACCCCCGCAACGCTATTACCAAAAACGTCTACGAGATTGGCGCGCCGCTGGAAGCTTGGCTGCACTACCATCACGAAATGGCCTACATTGGTTCTAGCACGCGCATGTTGGGCTTTATGGCCAACAAAATGCCTGCCAAGGGCGGTGAGACCTTCGTTTCGGATAACGTGAAAGCCACCGATGCTCTGTTGGCGACCGAGTTTGGCCAAAAACTGAAGCGTTTGGGCCTGTGTTATCACCGTGACCTGACTGATCGAGAGGATTTTATCGATCGTTTGAATGTTGGTGTGTACAACCACTGGCAGCAGTCGTTTATGACCGACGATCCAGACGTGGCGGTTGAACGCGCTAAAAATAGTGGGTTAGACGTGGAGTGGGGCCCCAATCGGCTGTTGAAAACGCGCTTCTACATCTCTGCGTTTGAGTACTTCCCTGAGCTTGATCGTAACTTGCTTTACAGTAGCTTGGCTGATGATCATGTGTGGTTCGATACATGGCCTCTGGTACAGCACTTGCCGGTTGATCAGCGCCCCTTGAAATTAACCTTTGGCGACGGCAGTGAAATGACCGCCGAGGAAAAGGCGCTGTTCCTAAAAATCTACGACGATTATGGTATGCCCATCGAGTGGAAAGTGGGAGATATCGCGTTGATCTGTAACTACCGCTTTGCACACGGTCGTCCTGCTATCCACCTGCAGCCAGGCGAAGAGCGCGAATTGGGTGTATTAATTGGCGAATCTTACGACCGCGTGGGTGATGTCGACGGTAAGTGGTAGTCGCTATACATTACGCATTAAAAAGGGCCTCTTGGCCCTTTTTTATTTTTCGACGAACTCTACCACTTCTAAGTGGAAGCCAGAAATGCCGTTGTAGCGGGATGGTGGCCCCATAAGGCGCATTTTTCCTACCCCCAATTGCGTCAGAATCTGCGAGCCGGCGCCAATGACGCGAAACACTATTTGGCCTTGCTCGCTCACACTGCGCGGTTCGGGCTTGGGAAGTTCTGGGAACAAACGAATTTGTTCTAGCAAGTTTTGGTCGCTTTCTTGTTGACCAACCATTACTAACACGCCCTCGCCGGCTTCGGCGATGGTCTGCAAGGAATGGGGCAGCGACCAAGTGGTCGTTGTCTCTGGTAATACCGTTTGGAAAAGATCGCGCAGGGTATTGAGGGTTTGCACACGCACCAAGGTGGGCTTGTCTGCTTGAATGTCGCCTTTGCTAAGCGCGTAGTGGCGGGTGTTGTCGACGCGGTCGTGGAAAACATGCAGATCAAACTCGCCAAAGGCGGTGGTGATGTTTTTCTGTTCGATACGCTCGACGGTGGCGTCGTGCATGGCGCGGTATTCAATCAGATCGGCGATGGTGCCAATTTTGATATTGTGTTTAGCGGCAAACGTTTCCAGTTCTGGGCGCTGCGCCATAGTGCCGTCTTCATTCATGATTTCGACAATCAACGCCGCGGGCTGATAGCCGCCGAGGCGCGCCAAATCGACGCCGGCTTCGGTGTGACCGGCGCGGCTAAGTACGCCGCCTTGTTTGGCAATCAGGGGGAAGATATGTCCTGGCTGGATGATATCCTCGGGCTTGGCGTCGGGGGCAATGGCAGCCTGAACAGTGCGGGCGCGATCTGCCGCAGAAATACCCGTGGTCGTTCCGGTTGCCGCTTCAATCGACACGGTAAAATTGGTCGTGTGCGTGGACTTGTTACGGTCGACCATGAGCGGTAAATTGAGTTGAATGGCGCGCTCTTCTGTGATGGGTAAGCAAATCAGACCACAGGCTTCACGTGCGAAAAAAGTCACAATTTCAGGGGTGACGGCTTCAGCAGCAATGATCAGATCGCCTTCGTTCTCACGATCTTCATCGTCCATCAGAATGACCATTTTACCCTGACGAATATCGTCGATAATTTCTTTAATGCTGTTGAGTGCCATAACATCTTTCCGTGTCAAAGAGCCCACATTATATATGATTATTCGCGCCTTTGAGAGCATCGCAGGGAATGTGATTAGGTCAAATAGGGTAATGCGACCTGTTATTTTTTAAATACGACGCATTAATCGCATTTATATCGCCTATCGCTAATAAACTCCTTAGGTTCACTTGTCAGGGTCAATATCACTGTGTATTGTGTCGCCATCCAAAAACTAAAGTGTCGCGCAAAGACGACAAATACGACAAAGACTAAGGAGCATTTCATGCGTTTGATTTTGCTAGGCCCACCAGGCGCCGGTAAAGGTACTCAGGCTCAGGCTATTATGGAAAAGTTTGGTGTGCCTCAAATTTCAACTGGCGACATGCTGCGCGCGGCCGTCAAAGCAGGTACTCCACTGGGTGTGGCTGCAAAAGAAATCATGGATGCAGGTGGTTTGGTATCAGACGACATCATTATCGGTTTGGTGCAAGATCGCATTCAAGCGGACGATTGCGCCAATGGTTTCATGTTCGATGGCTTCCCTCGTACTATCCCTCAGGCAGAAGCCATGCGTGACGCGGGCGTGCAAATCGACCACGTGTTAGAAATTTCTGTCGACGATGAAGAAATTGTTAAGCGTATGTCTGGCCGTCGTGTTCACCCCGATTCAGGTCGCACCTACCACGTTATATACAATCCGCCCAAAGCGGATGGCGTTGACGATGTCACCGGTGAAGTGTTGATCCAACGCGACGATGATAAAGAAGAGACCGTGCGTAAGCGCTTGTCTGTCTACCATGATCAAACCGCGCCATTGGTTGATTTTTACCGCGCAATGGAAGGCCCTCAATACCACAAGATCGAAGGTGTGGGTGCGGTTAGCGACATTACTGCCAAGGTGATGACTGCCCTGTCGTAAGTTTTTTGTACTGACCCAAAACGCTCCCAGATGGGGGCGTTTTTTTTAGGAGTATACGATGCAAATTAGCAAAGACAAGGTCGTGCAAATGGCCTATCAGCTTTATAACGCTGACGATCAATTGATCGAATCTAGCGATGAAGGTCAGCCTCAGTTGTACCTGCACGGCCACAACAACATGATGCCCTCGGTTGAAAAGCAACTTGAAGGGCTGAGTGCGGGTGAATCTGCCAGCTTGACGCTATCTTCGGATGAGGCCTATGGCGAGCGCGAGGAGGGACATGTGGCCCGCGTGCCGATTAAACATTTAGTTGGGGCACCCAAGCGTCTGCAAGTAGGTATGGTGGTCAGTGTCAACACTGAACAAGGTGCCGCCCCGGCGACGGTATTAAAAGTGGGTAAATTTAACGTCGATCTCGACACCAATCACCCCTTGGCAGGACAGAGTGTGCGCTTTGAAGTACAAGTGCTGGATGTTCGCGATGCTACCGCCGAAGAGTTGCAACATGGCCATGCTCATGGCCCAGGTGGTCATCACCACCACTAAGTTTGACATGGCGCGTCTGCATCCTTGGCAACGACGCGCTTTTGCCGCATGATACATGGCGTTTTTCATCCAAGGAGACGCCATGTCCATCCAGTCCATTATCGAAAGCAAGCTTGAACGTGCATTTTCCCCTCAGTGGCTCAACGTGGATAATGAAAGCCACGGCCACAATGTCGCCAAAAATTCCGAAACACACTTTAAGGTGGTGTTGGTAAGCGACGCCTTTGACGGCGTACGCAAGGTGGCTCGCCATCAGCAAGTTTATAGCTGCTTAGCGGCAGAGCTAGACGCTGGCGTGCACGCCTTGGCGCTGCACTTGTATACCCCGGCCGAATGGGCTGAGAAGGGCGAAGCGCCCACCAGTCCCAACTGCATGGGCGGTTCAAAAAAGTAACCTGGAGGTGACTATGTCAAAAACAGCTATTGCCCTATGCTTAGCGTGCTTGGCATGCAACGCCTCGGTGCAATCGAGCGATGAGCGCGCTTTGGTGCTTGCCAAGCAGCACCTCATTATCGATACCCATATCGACGTTCCCTATCGTCTCACCGAAGACTGGGAAGATGTTACACAAGCGACCGCGAAAGGGGACTTTGATGCGCCCCGGGCCATGGCCGGTGGATTGAATCTTCCCTTCATGTCGATATACATCCCCGCCGCAAAAGAAGTTGAGGGTGGTGCGGCTTTGTTAGCCAACCAGTTGATTGATCAGGTTGAGGCTTTGGTCACCAGGGCGCCGGAGAGCTTCGCCATGGTGACATCGGCGGATCAGGCCGCGGAGCTGTTGCAAAGCGGTAAGATCGGTTTGGCATTGGGGATCGAAAATGGTAGTGCCATTGAGTACCAGTTGGAAAATTTGCAGCATTTCTATGATCGTGGTGTGCGCTACATCACGCTGACCCATTCCAAAAGTAATCAGATCTGTGACTCGTCCTACGACGAAAATCGCCAGTGGGATGGGTTGAGTCTCTTCGGTGAAAAGGTGGTGGCAGAGATGAATCGCCTCGGCATCATGGTGGATATTTCTCATGTGTCCGATGCGGCATTTTACGATGTGTTGGCGATCAGTAAGGCACCGCTCATTGCCACTCATTCCTCGGCGCGGCATTTTACCCCAGGCTGGGAGCGAAACATGAGCGACGACATGATTCGTGCTTTGGCGGAGAAGGGGGGGGTTATCCAAATCAACATTGGTTCAACCTTTCTAACCACAGAAGCGAGACAGTGGTCGACGGACTTTTCGGCCGCCAAAAAAGAGATACAAGCCACATTTGGCGAGTTCGATGGCTGGGATGAGGCGGGACATGAGCGTCGTTACCGCGAAATGAATCCTTATCCCTACGCCGATGTCGATGATGTACTCGACCATATTGATTGGGTGGTGCAATTGGTTGGCGTCGATTATGTTGGTATTGGAACGGACTTCGACGGGGTGGGCGACAGCTTGCCGCAGGGTTTCAAAGATGTCTCGCAGTATCCCAATGTGATATCAGGACTGCTGCAGCGGGGATACAGCGAGGTGGATATCGGTAAAATACTTGGCGGCAATACCCTGCGAGTATGGCGTGCCAACGAGCGTGTGGCACACCCATTGGCGCCTAACTAGCTGTAGGGTAGGGCGGGTAATAGGGGGCGATAGCTCTCTACCGCTTTGTTGAAGATCGCTTCGACATTAACCTTGGCGCCGCTTTCAGCGCGCCGAGAAATCATGGTGATGGGAAACAAAACCTCGCTTTGTTGTTTGTAACGCAGGGCGCGGTTGCGTCCGTCGTCATCCTCATAGACCACCCAGCTTAAACCCAGCTCTGCGGCGATGATGTCACCCAGAACCACGCCCATCGCCTGCAATTGGGCGGTGTCGCTCGGGTTGACAATTTTTCGGTCAAGCAAGCGCTGTAAAATGCGTAAATCATTGTGCCTTTCACCGCGTAGTTGGCTGCCCAGGTAGCGTCGCGCCAAATCGTCGATGTTGGCGCGCTGCCGCTGAGTGTGCCCCTTATCGATATTGGTGAACTCGAATATTTGCTCCCATTTATTGTCTTTGTTGGCCGGTGTTATCGGCGAAGAGAGTTGTTGCGCAGCCACAGGCATGGTCGCGAGCAGCGCACAGATGGCGAGGGCTTTTAGACTTTTTTTCATGATCTTCTCCTTCGGGCTGGCATGGTGTCACAGTCGCGTCTTGGTCGCTAGGGTATGGCTACTTATATTAGGGCAAAAGTTGGAATTTAAATGCCCCAAAGCCCTTTTCCTGCATGGCTTTTTGGCACGCAACTGAGTAACATTATGCTTTTGCAAATATAGGCAGTGGAGTAATAGATGTTTCAGGGTAGTATGGTGGCATTGGTCACCCCGATGCACGCCGATGGCGCCATTGACTGGGTCGCGTTAGACGCGCTCGTCGATTGGCACATCGAGCAGGGTACCAATGCCATTGTTGCGGTTGGTACAACGGGTGAATCGGCTACTCTGAGTGTTGATGAGCATAAGCGTGTGATCGAAGCTACCGTGCGCCGCAGTGCGGGGCGTTGTCCCATTATTGCCGGCACTGGCGCCAACTCGACCACCGAGGCGATCGAGCTGACCGAGGCGGCTAAAGCGGCTGGCGCCGATGCATGTTTGTTAGTGGTTCCCTACTACAACAAGCCCACGCAAGAAGGTCTCTATCTGCACCACAAGGCTATTTCAGAGGCCGTGGATATTCCGCAAATTCTTTACAACGTGCCGGGCCGCACCGCATGTGACATGCTGCCTGCGACCGTGGCGCGCATCGTTGAATTCGACAACGTGGTCGGTATTAAAGATGCGACCGGAGATATGCAGCGCGCTCGCGAGGTGTTGGCGGCTTGTGAGGGTAAGGCGCTCGTTTATTCTGGCGACGATGCCACTGCTTTGGAACTCATGCTGCTGGGCGGCAAGGGCAATATTTCGGTGACTGCAAATATTGCACCGGCCGTGATGTCGCAAATGTGTGCGGCTGCTATCGCTGGCGATACCGACAAAGCGCATAATTTAAATGCCCAAGTGGAGGAACTCCACAAGGTATTGTTTGTCGAATCTAATCCTATTCCCGTGAAGTGGACGGTAGAACAATTGGGACGCTGTGGTAGTGGTATTCGCCTGCCATTGACCCCCCTTTCTAGCCAATACCACGACACCGTGCGCGCCGCAATGCGTGCCGCTAACTTGCTGTAATTTGGAACTTTTGATGAAACTGCGTGTTGCCGTGATTGCAATGACCAGCGCCCTGTCGGCCTGCTCAATGCTACCCGATTTGAGTGAGACCTTTCCCGATCGCTCTAAGTACTACTTAGAAGCTCGCGAGATGGCCGAGTTAAAACTGCCTGAGGGCATGACGCGTTCATCGTTGAATGATCTGTATGTACTCCCCGATGCTGTTGATGGGCCATTGATGGCTGAAGAAGATCAACTCATGCCCAAGCCACTGGTGGCATCGGATGCGGAGCAGTTTGTTCGTGTTCAAGCGCTTGATGGCGAGAGCTGGATCGTGATGGAGCTGTCCACCGGTCAAGCGTGGCCCCGCGTTCGCGCCTTCTTTGAAGGTAATCGCTTACCGCTCCAACAAGTGGACGGTCAAGCGGGTGTGTTAGAAACCAATTGGTTGACCAGCAAGACTGATCCCTCGGTGGTTGAACGTTATCAAATCGCCGTGCAGCCCGGCGTACAGCCTGCCACTGCTGAAATCCACGTGCAGCAAAAGGCGTCATCGCGCGACGATATGGAAACCATCGTTCTCGACTGGGATACGGTGTCTGACGCTAGCGAGCGCGAGCGTTGGATGGTGATGGAGCTGGCAAACTATCTGGTGCAGGATTCAAGTAGTGCCTCGGTGTCGTTGTTGGCACAGGGCATCAGTGAAGCGAGCCGCGTTAAAGTGGTAGAAGAAGCGGGTATGCCCGCCTTCATCGAGCTGCAACTGGGCTTTGATCGCGCCTGGGCAGCCATGACCTTGGCTCTGAAAAAGACCCAGTTTGAAGTCGATGACCGCAACCGCTCTCAGGGGCGTTACTTTATGACCTACAAGCCTGTGGCGTCTGAGGAAGACGGTCAATCGGGTTTCTGGAGCAGTCTGTTCGGTGGTGACGCTGAGCAAATCAAGCATTTCGGAACGACCTTCCAATTGGTGTTGCGCCAATTGAACAAAGATACGGTGACCATCGAGTTGGTCCCCGAACAGGCCGGCTTCCCAGAGGAAGATCGCCGTACGCTGTTAGATATTCTCAAGAGCAATATCTCATAGTGTTGTCTTTCGCCTCGCTGGGTAGTGGCAGTCGAGGCAATTGCACCCTGGTGCAGCGAGGCCACACCACCCTAATGATTGATTGCGGATTTAGCTTGCGTGAAGTTCAGCGCAGGCTAGCCCGACTCGATCTTGTGCCCGGTGATATCGATGCTATCCTCGTCACCCACGAACACTCTGATCATGCCAAAGGCGTCGAGTCTTTGGCGCGAACCTTTTCCATTCCCGTCTACATGTCGCACGGGACTTTTACCGCGACCAAGTGGCAGCGCCTGCCCAACTATCATTTGATCCACGGTAAGCAGTCATTTAGCGTGGGCGAGATCGATGTACAAACCGTGGCGGTTCCACACGATTCGCGCGAAGCGACCCAGTTTGTCTTTCGCAGCGCTGATAAAGTGTTAGGTGTGCTGACCGATTTGGGCAGTATCACTCCCCACGTAGTCGATCACTATCGCCACTGCCACAGTTTGGTGTTGGAATTTAATCACTGCCCTGAAATGTTGGCTCAGGGGCCTTACCCACCGGCGTTACAACGCCGTGTAGGCGGTAATTGGGGGCATCTCAGTAACGACCAAGCGGCCAATCTGTTGCAGCATATCGATTATCAACAGCTGCAACATGTGGTGGTATCGCATATTAGCGAAAAGAATAATCACCACGATCGCGTCATGGCCTCCATGCAGCGCGTACTGCCAAATCTAGACAAGGTGGTCGTGGCCGATCAGGAAAACGGTTTCCCATGGCTGCATCTGGAATAGCCCCCTGGCTTAAACAACGGCGTCACACAACGCCTGGCTCATGCGACTTCTGGTTCTTGCCGCTGGGGGGGTGTGGCGAAATTGGTGCCAACCTCAATCTCTATGGTACTGACGGCCAGTGGCTAATGGTGGATTGCGGTATCGGTTTTGAGCGCGACCAAGTAGGGCAGCGAGTGTTTTATCCCGACGCCAGCTTCATCGAGGCACGCCGTGAAGAATTGGTAGGATTGGTGATTACCCATGCCCACGAGGACCATGTTGGCGCGGTGGCGTATTTGTGGCCGAAATTGCGTTGTCCGGTGTACACCACGGCGTTTACCGCCGAAGTGTTAAAGCGCAAGCTCGCCGAACAGGGTTTGTTGGATAGCGTGCCGCTGTACATCGTCGGCCGTGACGCGCAGCTCGATATCGGGCCTTTTGCGGTGACCTGGGTGGGGGTCAATCACTCCACCCCTGAATCGCAAGGTCTATTGATTGAGACAGCGCTCGGGCGTGTATTTCACAGTGGCGATTGGAAGTTTGATGGCCGCCCGGTACTCGATCCCGTATACAACCAAGATCATTTCGCTGCCCTAAGTCAACAACCGGTAGACTTTTTGGTGTGCGATTCTACCAATGCCACGGTAGAGGGTCGCTCCCACACCGAGGGTGAACTCTACAAGGGGTTGAAGAAAATCGTGCAAGCCGCCGAAGGCAGGGTAGTGGTCACCTGTTTTGGCAGCAATATTGGCCGCTTACACACGCTGGTGAAAGTCGCGCGCGCCTGTGGCCGCTACCCGGCCTTGCTGGGGCGTTCACTCGAGCGCTTCCACGCCGCCGCTCGCCTCGCCGATGTGTGGCCTGCAGATATGGCGTTAGTTCCCCCGGGACACCTGGGATATTTACCCGAAAAAGAAGTGTTTGCGATTGTCACCGGCAGCCAAGGTGAAAAGGGGGCAGTGATGTCCCGCCTTGCTCGAGGTAGCCATCGTGCGTTTGATGTTGGCGCAGGTGATACGGTGATTTTTAGTTCTCGGGTAATCCCCGGCAATGAAAACGAGGTAGAGAACCTTGTGCGTTTGTTACAGCTTAAGGGGGTTAATGTGGTGCAGGAACACGACAGCGAATTGCCCATTCATGCCTCAGGACACCCCGCTCGCGAAGAGTTGCGCGCCATGTACGACTGCGTTCAGCCTGAGGTGTTGATACCGGTGCACGGTGAGCCGCAACATTTGGAGGCGCAGGCGGCGCTGGGTCGTGAGCATGGCATTCCGAAGGGCTTGCAGGGGCGTAATGGCGATTTATTTACCCTTTACCCCTATCCGGGGATTCGTCGCGGCGCCATACCTGTTGGCCGGATCTACCGCCCCGATTAATTTTTTTTGCGTCCCATTCTCGGTATGATGGCGCTTTTCATGTGGAGTCGATATGACAACCATTTTAGCCCTTGAATCTTCAGCTGACGCGTGTTCCGTTGCACTGTTGAGGCATGGCGAGATTGTGCAGTTATTTGAGCTTGCACCGCGACAGCACACTAAATTGATGTTGCCGTTGGTTGACCGCTTATTGCAAGACACCGGCTGTGCGCTCGGTGATATCGATGCCTATGCTTTTGGTGCCGGACCTGGTTCGTTCACTGGCTTACGCATCGCCGTAGGCTTGGTGCAGGGCTTGGCGTTTGCGGTCGACAGACCTGTCGTCGCGGTACCATCGCTACACGCCTTGGCATTGACGGCGGTGCGCACCTTGGGTGTGGCGGCAGGTCAATCTATCGCGGTCGCGGTTGATGCCCGTATGGATGAGGTGTACTGGGCGTGTTTCACCAGCACCGCCGATGGCGCCGAGCCACAGGACGACGTTGAGATTTTGCCGTTGGCGGCGGTACCCCAGTTACAGAGCGGCTTTATCGCCGTTGGCAGTGCATGGGGGTTGGAAGCATTGGCGCCTATGGCGGTTAACGCGACGGCGGTCTACCACGATTTGTCACCCCAAGCGCACGACCTTTTGCCGTTGGCACTACAGCGCTTTGAGCTGGGTGAGACCACATTGGCAGCGGATGCAGTGCCTGAATATGTGCGCAATACTGTCAGTTGGAAAAAACTGTCCGAGCAATAAGTTTCCTTCTTCTTGCCACTAAGGAGTTAGCATGGCCGTTGTTTCATTTCTTGGATTAGGTGTCATGGGTTACCCCATGGCGGGCCATTTGGCCGCCGCTGGCCACGATGTGGTGGTTTACAACCGCACGTCATCAAAGGCCGTGCAATGGGTTGAGCAATACGGTGGTCGCAGGGCTGAAACGCCGGCGGAGGCAGCTAGCGGTGCAGATTTTGTATTTAGCTGTGTGGGCAATGATAACGATGTGCGCGAGGTTTTATGTGGCGCTGATGGCGCGCTGTTAGGTATGCGTGCGGGCAGTATATTGGTTGATCACACCACTGCCTCGGCCGGTGTCGCACGCGAGATCTTTCAGGCCGCTCATGAGAGTGGAGTCGGCTTCCTCGATGCGCCAGTGTCGGGCGGTCAGGCCGGTGCTGAAAACGGTATGCTGACCATTATGGTGGGCGGTGATCAAGCGGTGTTTGATGCCGCGGCGCCGATTATGCAAGCCTATGCGCGCGCCTGCCGCTTGTTGGGTGATAGTGGCGCCGGTCAGTTGTGCAAGATGGTCAACCAGGTCTGTATTGCCGGTTTACTACAGGGCTTGTCAGAAGCATTAAACTTTGGTCAGCGCGCCGGTCTCGATATGGAGGCCGTGGTGGATGTCATCTCCAAGGGCGCGGCCCAGTCTTGGCAAATGGATAATCGCGCGGCCACTATGCTCAAAGGCCAGTACGAGTTTGGTTTCGCGGTGGATTGGATGCGTAAGGATCTCGCCATTGTGTTGGCGGAAGCGGAGCAGTGTGGCGCTGATATGACGGTGACCAAACTTGTTGATGGGTACTACAGCGAGGTGCAAGCCTTGGGCGGCAAACGATGGGATACGTCCTCGCTCATGGCGCGCTTGGCGCGCCACGGCGAAAACGATTGATTACAGCGAGCGAATTTTTTCCGCTTGTTGTTTTAACTTAGCGAGTGCTTGGCGCTGACCGTCGAGCTTCTCGCGCTCTTTGGCCACCACGTCGGCAGGGGCTTTGTCGACGAAATTGGCGTTACTCAATTTCCCGTCGAGGCGCTGGATCTCTTTACCCAGTTTGTCGATTTCCTTGGCAAGACGCGCCAGTTCTGCATCTTTGTCGATCAGATCGGCCATCGGTACTAGCACTTCCATGCTGCCTACCAATTGGGTGGCAGACATTGGCAGTTCACCTTCACCGGCCCACGCGATATTTTCCAGTTTAGCTAACTTGCTCAGTGCCTTGTGGTTTTCGCTCAGGCGGCGTTGATCTTCAGCGCTACCGTTGTTGAGCAGCACATTCAACGCCCGCGAAGGCGGAATATTCATTTCACCGCGGATGTTGCGTATGCCTAGGATGACACCCTGCAGCCACGCAATGTCGGCTTCAGCCACCGCATCGATCTTGCTCTCATCCGCTTCTGGATAGGCTTGCAGCATAATCGTTTCGCCACTGGTGCCTGCCAGCGGTGCCACGCGCTGCCAGATCTCTTCGGTAATGAAGGGCATAAAGGGGTGAGCCATGCGTAGGGTGGTTTCCAGAACGCGCACTAAGGTGCGGCGAGCGCCGCGCAGTTGCGCCGCGCTGGCATTGTCGTCCCACAGTACGGGTTTAGACAATTCCAGATACCAGTCGCAATACTCGTTCCAGATGAAGTCATAAACCGCTTGCGATGCGAGGTCGAAGCGGTAGTTGGCCAGGGCTTGGTCAACGGCTTTTTCGGTGCGCTGTAAGCGCGAGATGATCCAGCGATCCGCAAGGCTCAGCTCAATATCGCCGCCGTCTTGAGCGCAGTCGTGTCCCTCCGTGTTCAGTAGTACGTAACGCGCTGCGTTCCAGATCTTGTTGCAGAAGTTGCGGAAACCCTCGATACGACCTACATCGAAGTTGATGTCTCGACCGGTCGAGGCCAGTGAGTAGTAGGTGTAGCGCAATGCGTCGGTGCCGTAAGCGGCGATACCGCCGGGGAATTCCTTGCGGGTTTGTTTTTCGATTTTCTCGCGCAGGTGCGGCACCATCATGCCAGCGGTGCGTTTGCTGACCAGGGTTTCTAGGTCAATGCCGTCGATAAGGTCGATGGGATCGAGCACATTGCCCTTAGATTTAGACATCTTCTGGCCGTGGCTATCGCGAACCAAACCGTGTACATACACGGTGTGGAAGGGAATCTCTTCGCGCAAATGCATGGTCATCATGATCATGCGCGCCACCCAGAAGAAGATAATGTCAAAGCCTGTCACCAATACGCTTGAGGGGTGGAAGGTCTTGAGCATCTCGGTCTGCTCGGGCCAGCCGAGTGTGCCGAAGGTCCATAGGCCTGAGCTGAACCACGTGTCCAGTACGTCTTCGTCTTGGCGAAGGTTCACCGATGCATCAATGTTGTTATCCGCGCGAACCTCTTCCTCACTCCGGCCAACGTAGACAGTGCCGGCATCGTCGTACCAAGCGGGGATGCGGTGCCCCCACCACAACTGGCGTGAGATACACCAGTCTTGGATGTCGCGCATCCAAGAGAAGTACATGTTTTGGTACTGGTTGGGAACAAACGTAATGTCGCCGTCTTCCACCGCCTTGATAGCTTTTTCCGCCAGTGGCTTGGTGGTGACGTACCATTGATCGGTCAGGAAGGGCTCAATAACCACACCCGTGCGGTCGCCGCGAGGTACCTTCAGTTTGTGGTCGTCGATCTTAGCCAACAAGCCGAGGGCATCGAGGTCGGCGACGATTTGTTTACGCGCCGCAAAACGCTCCATGCCGCGATAGGCTTCAGGTACGCTGTCGTTGAGGTTGGCGTCAGGGGTCAAGATGTTGATCATCTCAAGGTTGTGACGCTGACCCATTTCGTAGTCGTTGAAGTCGTGCGCAGGGGTGATCTTGACGCAGCCGGTACCGAATTCACGGTCGACGTAATCATCGCCAATGATCGGGATATCTCTATCGCACAGCGGCAGACGAATGGTCTTGCCGATCAAGTGCTGGTAGCGATCGTCTTCGGGGTGTACCGCTACAGCGGTGTCGCCGAGCATGGTTTCCGGACGGGTAGTTGCCACTGTCAGGTGGCCAGAACCATCGCTGAGGGGGTAGTTGAAGTGCCACAGGAAGCCGTTTTCTTCTTCGCTGATGACCTCGAGGTCAGACACGGCGGTGTGCAGCTTAGGATCCCAGTTGACCAAGCGCTTGCCACGATAGATCAGACCATCTTTATGAAGTTTGATAAACACTTCTTGCACGGCTTTATAGAAACCGTCGTCCATGGTGAAGCGCTCGCGCGACCAGTCACAGCTAGCGCCCAGGCGGCGTAATTGTTGCGTGATACGGCCGCCCGACTCGTGCTTCCACTCCCAAACGCGCTCTAGGAATTTTTCACGGCCAAGGTCGTGGCGAGACAGCCCTTCGGCGTCGAGAAGACGCTCAACAACCATCTGTGTCGCGATACCGGCGTGATCGGTTCCTACCTGCCACAGGGTGTTGTAGCCCTTCATGCGGTGGTAGCGGATCAGACCGTCCATTATGGCTTCCTGGAAGCCATGCCCCATGTGCAAGCTACCGGTGACGTTCGGTGGGGGAATCATAATCGAGTAGCTTTCCTCGCCGCCTTGGGGGGCGAAGAAGCCTTTCTCTTCCCAGAATTGATACCAATTCGTTTCGATGTCTTGCGGTTGATATGTCTTGTCCATGATGACCTTATGTTGGGCGCGTATGAAAGCCCAAAATTATAGCGCGATGTGAGCCTTACAAGAAGTCGATAGGGGTGATTTTCTTGGCTTTTTCATGCCTTTTAGCGTTGGCTCGGTGTGTCTTTGAGTCGTTGAATAGTCCATGTATGTCTATTCACGGCAAGACTTCGACGGACCGCCGTGAATGCATCCGTGAAGGCCATAGGGATGGGGCGAATAATGTCCCAGCAAGGAGCGGGCAAGTTTCTAGAATTAGGAAACTGTGGTGATGAGATAGAGACGAAGCTAGCCTCGCGACTAGCTTCGCTTTTCCGCTTACGCCGCGTAGCGACGAGACAGCAGTTTATTGACGTTTTCCAGCGACATTAAGTGCGCGTAGATGGGATCCAGCATGTTTGACTTGCGCAGGCTCAGGAAATCTTCATCTGACAGGGCTTCAAATTTCTTCGGATCAATCGCCAATAAACCTTCGATCTTACGGTCGTTACCTTCGGGATCTTTGAACGTTACTTGCAGCGCTTGAATGAGGCCCAATTCGTCCAATTTCTTAGCGAAAGCCAAGCTTTGCTCGTCGCGTTGGGTCACCGTGTTGATGAACTCAACGTTCTTCTTGAACCATTCGGTTTCATTGCCTTCGTCGTCGAATAGGCGCTCGCCTTCTTCTTCGTTAACGATCTCGCTGTCTTCGTGGATGCCCACGAAAATGCGGCGCTCACCTTCTACTTCTTGCAGCGAGGTGACAAAGGGGAAGCAGCGAACAGCCGCGGGTACGTAGCCGCCTTGCCATTGGCCGTCTTTTACAAACAGGTTCTGTGAAGGCTCTACGCCCCATACAACGACGGGACGGATAGTACCGCTTTGAGGCGCGCGCACAAAAGCAATGGGGTATTCGGGGGCAGCAGCAATAAACTCGTGCACGGTGATTGACGCCAGGTGGCTGTCTTTAACGTGCTCGATGGTAGGTGTCTGCCTAACGCGAGTGTTGCGGTGGGCTTCGTTCGACAGAGGGACAGGTTGGTTCAACATGCGTGTAACTCCAAGTTTTATAAGTATCTCCGCGTGTATCGCGGTCTCGGCCGTTGTTATTGCCGAGCGGCTAAGAGTAACGCGCTCAGGGAAATAAACAAGCTCTGAGATTCACAATTGGAGCTGGATAACCCCTTTTCAAGGTTAACCCAGCAAATTTTTTAAAATTACTTGGTAGATGACCGATAGTGGCTCTAAATCTGCCGCTTCAATGCGCTCGTCGACCTTATGGATGGTGGCATTGCGCGGGCCCAGTTCAACCAGTTGTGTACCGGTAGGGGCAATAAAGCGACCGTCAGAGGTGCCACCCGACGTCGACAGTTCGGTGTCTTGGCCGGTGACCTCTTTGATGGCGGCCACGGTGGCGTCGATGAGTTCGCCATGATCGGTCAAAAAGGGCTGGCCGCTGGTATTCCAGTCGATGTGATAGTCAAGACCGTGTTTGTCGAGGATGGCCTCGGTACGGGCCATCAGGCCACTATCGGTGCTTTCGGTGGAGAAGCGGAAGTTAATCAGGCAGTGCACGTCGCCAGGGATGACATTGGTCGCCCCTGTGCCGGCATTGATGTTAGACACCTGAAAGCTAGTCGCAGGGAAAAAGTCGTTACCGTCGTCCCATTGCTCTGCGCAAAGCTCCGATAACGCAGGGCTGAACCGGTGAATAGGGTTGTCCGCCAAGTGCGGGTAGGCCACGTGACCTTGCACCCCTTTAATCGTGAGGCTGGCGTTGAGGGAGCCGCGACGACCATTTTTTACCACGTCGCCAAGCGTGGTGGTGCTGGACGGTTCGCCGACGACACAGTAGTCGATAAAGTCGCCACGCCTGGTGAGGGTTTCCATCACCTTCACAGTGCCATTAATGGCGGGGCCTTCCTCGTCGCTGGTCAGCAAGAAAGCGATGCGGCCGCGGTGATTGGGGTGCTCGGCAACGAAGCGCTCGCACGCCGTTACCATTGCGGCCAAACTGCCTTTCATATCAGCCGCTCCACGGCCGTATAAAAAACCGTCCTGGTGGGTTGGTTCAAAGGGCGGGAAGCGCCAGTTGTCGGGATTGCCGGTGGGCACCACATCGGTGTGACCGGCAAAGGCTAAGATGGGGCCTTCGCTACCGCGCACGGCCCATAGGTTCTGCACGTCCCCAACGTCCATTTTTTCGAGATGGAAGCCGATAGCCTCAAGGCGTTCACCCATGATGGTCAAACAGCCGGCGTCCTCGGGGGTTACCGAGGGGCGGCGAATCAAGTCTTCAGCGAGTTGGACGGTGGGGTTGTGCATAATCAGCTCTTAGTTGTTAGCGTGTAGGGCGTGGTTAAGTTCGATCGCGCTCTTATTGGTCAAGCACTCCACCGCACCGTTGGTAGAATTGCGGCGGAACAGCAGGTCGTCCATGCCGGCCAACTGACGCGCTTTAACAGTTTCTGTCACGTTGCCGCTGTCGTCTAACAAACAAACTTTGGTACCAGCGGTAATGTACAGGCCGGATTCCACGGTGCACTTGTTGCCCAATGGAATACCGATGCCGGCGTTGGCGCCTAGTAGGCAGTTATCGCCCACCGAAATGATGATGTTGCCGCCGCCAGACAGCGTGCCCATGGTCGAGCAGCCGCCGCCCAGGTCAGAACCTGCGCCAACAAATACGCCGGCAGAAATGCGGCCTTCGATCATGCCGGGGCCTTCGGTGCCAGCGTTAAAGTTGACGAAACCTTCGTGCATGATGGTGGTGCCTTCACCCAGGTAGGCGCCCAAGCGAACACGTGCTGTGTCGGCGATGCGCACGCCTTTGGGAACCACGTAGTCAGTCATCTTGGGGAATTTGTCGACACAGTCGACAGACAATGTTTCACCATTAACGCGAGCTTCGATTTGTGCCGCGGGCAATTCATTGATGTCGATCGCGCCGCGATTGGTCCATGCGATGTTGGGCAGCAGGCCAAACATGCCGTCCAGTTTTACGCCGTGGGGACGAACGAGACGGTGTGAGATCAATTGCAGCTTCAAATAAATGTCGGGCACGCTGGTGGGGGCGTCATCGCTAGCGATCACGGTAATCACTAGGGGGCGTTTGCTGTTGGCCAATGTCGCCGCGACGGCGGCTTGATCGCTATGACCCTCTGCATTCAGTTTGCTCGAAAAGGCGGCCATGTCGTTTTGAGAGACGCTCAATACGGCGTTGCCACCACTGTACTCAGTGTCCTTCAGTAGCGAAGACAAATTGAGATCATCCGCCAAAAGTGGCGCGGGATAGAAAACTTCTAACCATTCGCCTTTACTGTTTTGAGTGCCGATACCTACGCCGAGGGCTTGAAAGCTCATAGATGCTCCTAATTGTCTTATGCTGCAAAAATAGATTGGTAGAGGTCGGCTTTAAAGCCCACTTCTAGGGTGTTTGGGGTGTCCAATACGGGACGTTTGATGAGGGTGGGGTGCTCTACTAAGAGCGCTACTACGTTGTCACGACTCAGCGAGTCGCGGATATCTGCATCGATTTTTTTCCACGTGGTAGAGCGTTTGTTCACAAGCGTTTCCCAATCCATGCGTCCGCACCAACCCTCCACGGTGGCGGTCTCCAGCCCATCTTTGCGGAAGTCGTGGAAGTTGAATTCAACGTTGTGTTGCTCGAGCCAAACTCGAGCTTTTTTGACGGTGTCGCAGTTGGGAATGCCGTACAAAGTAATCACTGCCGCAGCCTCTTCGATTTCAAAGCGCGCCATTATATCAGAAATGTGGCGTGCTTGGACTCAGGCTTTGCGAGTTTTCTTGGCGCGCTTGCGCTGCGGTGCGCAGCGTCGACAAAGATCGCAGATGGTGCCGTCACAGCCACGCGCGGAGCAGAACTCCCGGCCGTAAAAGATGATCTGCAAGTGCAGATCGTTCCAGCGTTCCTTGGGGAATAGACGCTTCAAATCGGCCTCGGTTTGGGTAACGTTGGTACCCTTGGTTAGATCCCAGCGCTGGGCGAGACGGTGAATGTGGGTGTCCACCGGAAAGGCCGGCACGCCAAAGGCTTGCGCCATCACCACACTAGCGGTTTTATGGCCAACGCCAGGCAAGGTTTCAAGGTATTCCATGTCCGCAGGGACTTCGCCGGCGTGCTCAGCGACTAAGCGCTTTGATAGTTCGCTAATGGCCGCTGCTTTGCGCGGTGATAAGCCACAGGGTTTGATGATCGCGCGGATTTTTTCAACCGGCTGGAGTGCCATGTCAAAAGGGTTGTCTGCCAGTTCAAACAGTGCCGGAGTCACTTGGTTAACCCGCTCGTCGGTGCATTGCGCCGATAACAGCACCGCGACTAATAATTCGTAGGGACTGCGGTGGTCCAAGGGCACCGGTGGCTCTGGGTAGAGCGCTTGCAGAGTGTCCATGATCATTTGCGCGCGGGCGCGTTTACCGGGTTGTTTTACTTTGTCTTCCATGGGGCATTTCTAACGTATTTGACGATGCGATGGGCGGCTTCAACACACTGCTCAAGTTCAGCTACTAGGGCAATACGCACGTGGTTTGTGCCGGGATTGCCGCGCTCAGTGTCACGCGCTAAGTAACTTCCAGGAAGTACAGTGATATGTTGTTGCTCAAATAACTCACGACAAAATAGCTCGTCGCTGACCGGTGTTTCTAGCCAGATAAAAAAGCTTGCTTCGGGTACCCGTACATCAAGCACCTCTCGCAAAATAGGGGCGACAGCGTCAAATTTGGCTTTATAGGCCTCGCGATTGGCGAATACGTGGGCTTCGTCGGCCCAGGTGAGGGTGCTGGCCAACTGGGTGGGCACAGGGAGGGCGCAACCGTGATACGTGCGGTATAGGCCAAATTTTTCCAGTAGCTCGGCGTCGCCGGCGACGAAGCCTGAGCGTAAGCCAGCAAGGTTGGAGCGTTTCGATAAGCTATGGAACGCCAGGCAACGACGGTAGTCGTGGCGACCGCGTTGGGCACAAACTTCTAAAATACTTACGGGGAGTGCGTCGCCCAAGTAAATTTCGCTATAGCACTCATCGCTAATAATGGTGAAGTCGTATTGGTCGGCCAACTCGATCAGGCGCCATATTTGTTGCGCGTTAATGACCGCACCACTCGGGTTGCCTGGGGTGCAAATATACAGCATTTGGCAGCGCTGCCAGACGTCTTCTGGAACGCTGCCATAGTCGGCCAAGTAATGGCTTTCCGGGGTGGCGTTGGCGAAGTACGGCTCTGCACCCGCTAATAGCGCGGCGCCTTCATATATTTGATAGAACGGATTCGGCATGACCACCGTGGTGTCAGGCGCGGGCTCGATCAAAGCCTGGGCAATGGCAAAAAGACCTTCGCGCGTGCCCTGCAGAGGTAATACCTCAGTTTCTGGGTCCAGTGAAGATAAGTTGAAACGGCTTTGCAGCCAGTCTGCGATGGCGCCGCGCAGTGGCGCAATGCCTTTGCTGGCAGGGTATTGTCCGTACTTGTCCGCGTTGTCAAACAAGCACTGCAGAGCAAATTCAGGCGCCGGGTGTTTAGGTTCGCCGATGGATAGTGGGATGTGTGTTAGTTCGGCAGGCGGCTGCGCCCCGGCCAATAATTGACGCAGTTTTTCAAATGGATAGGGCTGTAATTTGTGTAGATATGGGTTGGTCATAGTGCTTATTGACTCGCGCGCCGATCGAGGCGCTCACAAATAGTGGTTTGAATGGTGCGACAAAGTTCAGGGTCGGCGATCGGGTTGAGGTCCTGGTCGGTGACGAAAAACACGTCTTCCACGCGCTCACCTAACGTGGAAATCTTGGCGTTTTGGATGCTGACATTGAATTCAGTAAATACTCGGCCAATGGACGCGAGTAGGCCGGGGCGATCTGGGGTAATCACTTCCACCACCGATTGGTTGCGAGTAATGTCGGTGGTGATGTTGACCCGTGTAGGTGAAGCGAAGTGTTTCATTTGTCGCGGCGTGCGGCGCTGCACGGTATTAATTTGCTCGGGATGGGTAAGAGATTGCAGAATCACTTGTTTGATATGCTGTAATCGTGCTTGGTCGTCGCCAATTGGTTTACCCTCTTCATCTAGCAATATGAAGGTATCGATCGCGTTGCGGTTGGGCGAATTGTAGATTTTGGCGTCTTGGATATCTAAACCGAGCAACTCAATCGCATTAGTGATGTCGGCAAATAGACCGCTGCGGTCTTTGGCCAGTACGAACATTTGCGTGGCACCCTCAAAAGCTCGCTTGCCATAGTCTTTTAAGAGGATGAGTGGTTCATCAAAATTGTCGTGCTTATCGACAGCCTGTATTTGCCATGCGATGTCTTCAGCAGATTCACGCAGGAAGTAGTCGTCGCCAGGATCGCCGATCAATGCTTCTGCGCGAGCGCGACTGATACCTCGTTGTTCTAGCAGACTCAATGCTTGTTGGCGGGTGTCCTCAATCCATTCGCTCTTGTCGATGACGTTTTCCAAGCCGCGGCGCAAAGCGAGACGAGTTTCGCTGTAAAGTTGGCGTAAGAGTGAGGCGCGCCAGGTATTCCAGACCGTGTTATTAGTGGCGTTCATGTCGGCTACCGTTAGGGCGTAGAGATAGTCGAGGTGAAGTTGGTCACCGACTTCGCTGGCGAAGGCATGAATGACATCGGGGTCAGAGAGGTCTTGTTTTTGTGATACTGACGACATCGTCAAGTGCTTCTCAACCAGCCAGGCGACAAGTCTGCTATCGCGGTTGCTGTAGCCGTGTTGCATACAAAAATCATAGGCATCGACCGCGCCTAGGGTGGAGTGATCACCGCCTCGCCCTTTGGCAATGTCGTGGAACAGGCCAGCAATATACAGTAGGTCGGGTTTCTGCATGCGTCGAGCAATGTTGCAGGCGATGGGGAAAACCTCCATCTGGTCATCGTAAGTAAAGCGGCGCAGGTTTTGAATCACTTGCAGTGTGTGTGCGTCGACCGTGTAGATGTGGAATAAGTCGTGCTGCATTTGGCCGATAATCCGCCCGAAGGCGGGGATGTAGTTGCCCATCACGCCGTAGCGGGTCATGCGGCGCATTTGCGTGGTGATCTTGTAAGGTGAGCGCATCAAATCCACAAAAATTGCGGTGTTTTTGGGGTCGCCGCGAAAATCTTCGTCTATCAGATGGGCGCTTTGGCGAATCAGACGAATCGTGGAAGCCCTCACACCGTGGATATTAGGTGTTTGCGCCAAGTGTACAAATACCTCAAGTAGTGCCGAGGGATTGTCGCTGAAGACGCGGTCATTTGACGCTTCAATATAGCCATTGCGAATACGGAAGCGATCGTTAATTTTAAGGATGGTTTCGCTTTCGCAGGCGCGCAAAATAGCTTCTTCAAAATGCTGGGTGAGCAGCTCGTTAACGGCGCTAATGGCAGCGGCGCATCGGTAATACGCCTTCATAAATTGCTCGACCGCGAGGCTGCCGGGTTTGTCGCTAAAGCCGAACTGTTGGGCCAGCGTGCGCTGGTGGTCGAACAGCAGGCGGTCTTCATGGCGACCCGTCAGGTTGTGCAGGGCAAAGCGCACCCGCCAGAGGTAGCTCATATTTAATTCGATGATTGCTAGTTCGTCGGTGGTCATAAAGCCTAAATTGACAAGTTCGCTCAGCGAATCGATATCGTAGTGACGACGCGCTACCCAGGAAATAATGTGGATGTCACGCAAACCGCCTGGAGAGGTCTTGATGTTGGGTTCAAGGTTGAACTCGGTATTGGCGTATTTGCGGTGGCGGTCGCGTTGTTCCCGTCGCTTGGCGGCAAAGAAGTCGTGGCTGTTCCACATGTTCTTAACCGATACTTGGTCGTGAAGTTTTTTCAGTTGGCGAGGGTCGCCAATGATGTGACGCGTTTCCACTAGCGTGGTGATGATGGTCAAATCGTCACGGGCCGCTTTGGCGCACTCATCTATGGTGCGAACACTATGGCCGATTTCTAGTTTTAGGTCCCACAAAAAGGTGATGAATGAGCTCAGGCCGGCGCCATGCTTATCAAGCGTATCTTCGTCCTCAGCCAAGACCAGTAAGTCGACGTCGGAATTGGGGTGAAGTTCGCCGCGGCCATACCCCCCCACTGCAATAAGTGCCAATTTAGGCGTTGGGTCGCCGATAGCGTGGGTCCAGGCTGCAGAGAGCAGGCCGTCCATGAATACAGCGCGAGCGTGCACTAGATCAATGACGTCGACGCCGCGTTCAAATTCGGTGGCTAGGAAGTCAGTGACGGTGGCGATTTTAGCGCGGCAACTGATTACCCAATTGCTGTCTTCGGCGAGTTGGTAGCGAAATTCATCGGGGTTGAAAAAATTCAGCGGTACACGGTAGCCGCTGGTCTTTTCTTGGCTGGTTGGACTCAACGGCATATGTTTAAACGTTGTAGTAGGGTTCGTCGGGGCGTGCGGTCAATACGATGCAGCCATCCGCGGTAACCGCTAACGTGTGTTCCCACTGGGCGGAGTGACGACCATCTTTGGTGGTCACCGTCCAGCCGTCTTTTTGGTTGAGTTTGGTGTGACGTTTGCCCAAGTTGATCATTGGCTCGATGGTAAAGGTCATACCTTCGCGAAGTTCTAATCCGGTGCCGGCTTTACCGTAGTGCAAGACTTGTGGATCCTCATGAAATACGTCGCCAATGCCGTGGCCGCAGTATTCGCGCACAACGGAGTAGTGGTTGGATTCGGCGTATTTTTGAATGAGCTCTCCGATATCACCCAGGCGGGTGCCAGGTTTTACGATATCGATGGCTTTGTAGAGACACTCTTGGGTGATGTCACATAGGCGAGCCAAATGCGGTTTGACCTCGCCGACATAAAACATTTTGCTGGTATCACCGTACCAACCGTCTTTAATAACGGTGATGTCGATATTTATGATGTCACCGTCTTTTAAAATTTTGGTCTCGGCGGGGATGCCATGGCATACCACGTGGTTGACCGAGGTACAGATAGATTTTGGGAAGCCGTGGTAATTGAGCGGGGCAGGCACAGCATGTTGCACGTTGACGATGTAGTCGTGACATAGGCGATCCAGTTCGCCGGTGCTCACACCGGGCACCACATGGGGTGCGATCATTTCTAATACATCGGCGGCTAAGCGGCCTGCGATTTTCATTTTTTCGATTTGTTCGGGGGTCTTTAACGATACCATGCCTGCTTCCTTTTAAAACTGCAGCTATTGTAACCCACACTCGGCCTTAGCGTTAACTATCGAACAAGGTAATGGCTGTAAATGAAAGTTTATCTCGCCAATACGATAATAATGATAAATGTCGTTTATTTTACTCGGGTCTTATGGTATAAAGCGCACCGCTTATGGCGAACTACGTCATAAAGCACAACGACACACATGCAATCACACGTTGTTCAGGGTGCCTGGAAACAGGTTTGGGCTGCGGATTGTATGGAGGAATAACCCACTTTATATAGGTGAAAAAATGGCTAAAGTCTCAATGCGTGACATGCTCCAAGCGGGCGTTCACTTCGGTCACCAGACACGTTACTGGAACCCCAAAATGTCGAAGTTCATCTTCGGCGCACGTAACAACATTCATATTGTTAACCTCGAGCACACTGTACCTGCATTTAACGATGCATTGGATTTCGTACAAAAGCTGGCGTCTAACAAAAACAAAATTCTGTTCGTTGGTACCAAGCGTGCTGCGAGCAAAACCATCCGTGAAGAAGCTATCCGTGCTGGCATGCCTTTCGTAAGCCACCGTTGGTTGGGTGGTATGTTGACCAACTATAAAACTATCCGTGCTTCTATCAAGCGTCTGCGTGATCTGGAAACTCAATCACAAGATGGTACATTTGAAAAAATCACCAAGAAAGAAGCGTTGATGCGCCGTCGTATGATGGAGAAGCTGGATCGTTCTATCGGTGGTATTAAGGATATGGGCGGCCTGCCTGACGCGCTGTTCGTTGTCGACGTAGACCACGAGCGCATCGCGATTACCGAAGCCAACAAGTTGGGTATTCCTGTTATCGGTATCGTGGATACCAACAGCAACCCCGATGGTGTTGACTACATTATTCCTGGCAACGATGACGCCATTCGTTCAGTTAAACTGTTCGTTGGTTCGGTTGCTGATGCTTGCTTGGAAGGTAAGAGCGGCGATGCTGCTAAAGACGAATTCGTAGAAGCAGCGCCAGAAGCTGCTGAGTAATTCGCAGAGGCGCCTCCGGCGCCTCTTTCATATTTGCCCTCGGGCATGTAGATCACAGAATATAGATATCCTTGGAGGATCAAATCATGGCAGCGATTAGCGCCTCAATGGTTAAAGAACTTCGCGACCGCACTGGCTTGGGCATGATGGAGTGCAAAAAAGCACTGCAAGAAGCTAATGGCGACATCGAATTGGCAATTGAAGAATTGCGTAAAAATAGTGGTATGAAAGCGGCTAAAAAAGCCGGTCGTACGGCGGCTGAGGGTGTAGTAACAGTTAAATCAAATGCTGAAGGCACTCAGGCATACGTTATCGAAATTAACTCTGAAACTGACTTCGTTGCTCGTGATGCTGGCTTCTTAGCCTATGTTGATCAAGTGGCTGAAAAAGTTTTGGCGACCGGTGAAACCGACATGGCAGCTGTTGTTGCTGGCGAGTTGAGCGAAGCGCGCGAAGCGCTGGTTCAAAAAATCGGTGAAAACATTACGCCTCGTCGCATCGCGGTGCAGTCTGGCGACGTGGTAGGTACCTACGTACACAGCAACAACCGTATCGGCGTGTTGGTGGCTCTGAAAGGCGGTGACACTGAGTTGGCTAAGCAAGTCGCTATGCACGTGGCGGCGGTTAATCCCCAGTACGTGTCTACTAACGACGTCCCTGCGGACGTAGTAGAGAAAGAGAAAGAAATCTTTACTGCGCAAGCGGCTGAGAGCGGTAAGCCAGCTGAGATCATCGAAAAAATGATCGTAGGCCGTATCCGTAAATTCCTGGCTGAAATCAGCTTGGTTGAGCAAGCTTTCGTTATGGATCCAGACACAACTGTAGGCAATCTGGTTAAGAAAGCTGGCGCAGAAGTGATTGGCTTTACTCGCTTCGAAGTGGGTGAAGGCATCGAAAAAGAAGTCGTTGACTTCGCTGCTGAAGTTGCTGCAGCTGCTGCGGGTAACTAATGCCTATGGCGTCCATCGTTTTGTATGGGCGCAACTGCGGGCTTACGGGTCCGCAGTCGGGGAAGGCTTTTCCCTAAAATCAAACGCCGTTGTCTGCTAGCAGAAGCGGCGTTTTTTTTGTCTGAATTTTAAAGGAGCGCGTCATGTCAAATTCACATCGTCAAGGTGATAAAAAATACAAAAGAATTCTTCTCAAGCTGAGCGGCGAAGCCCTCGTGGGCGATGAAGGTTTTGGTATTGACCCCAAGGTTCTCGATCGCATGGCACTTGAGATCGGTCAGTTGGTTGGCATTGGTGTTCAGGTGGGTCTGGTGATTGGTGGTGGCAACTTATTCCGCGGCGCCGCCTTAAGCGAAGCTGGTTTGGATCGTGTGACGGGTGACCACATGGGTATGCTGGCCACTGTGATGAATGCGCTGGCCATGCGCGACGCCTTGGAGCGCAGCAATATTTCTTCTCGAGTGATGTCGGCCATTCCCATGAGTGGTGTGGTAGATCACTACGATCGTCGTTTGGCAATGCGCTACCTCCGCGCAGGCGATGTGGTGATTTTCTCGGCGGGCACTGGCAACCCCTTCTTTACTACTGACTCGGCAGCCTGTTTGCGCGCAATCGAAGTCGAAGCGGATATCGTTTTGAAAGCGACCAAGGTAGATGGAGTATACGACGCCGACCCAATGAAGAATCCCAATGCTGTTAAATACGACCACTTAACCTTCGATTCTGCGCTGGATCAGAAGCTCGGTGTTATGGATTTAACCGCGCTGGTGTTGTGTCGCGACCACGATATGCCCATTAAAGTCTTCAAAATGACCAAGCCTGGTGCGTTGCTGAATATTGTTGTGGGAGAAAATGAAGGCACCTTGGTGGATAATGGTACCAACTAGGGTAGAATACCCGTTTAACTTCGCATTTACGGAGCTTTACAGTGATTGAAGATTTAAAGAAACAAGCCGAAACCCGCATGGCCAAGTCGGTAGATGCGCTGGGTAATGCCTTTGCCAAAATTCGCACCGGTCGCGCCCACCCGAGCTTGTTGGATGGTATTCAAGTGAAATACTACGGTTCTGACATGCCTTTGAACCAAGTAGCTAACGTTAACGTTGATGATGCGCGTACGTTGAGCGTCGTGCCGTGGGAAAAGCCCATGGTGCCCGAAATTGAAAAAGCCATCATGAAATCAGACTTAGGTTTGAACCCTGTGACATCGGGTGACGTGATTCGCATCCCCCTGCCGATGCTTACCGAAGAGACGCGTAAGGGTTTCATTAAGCAGGCTAAGTCAGAAGCTGAAAACGCACGTGTCGCGGTACGTAACACCCGTCGTGACATTTTGAGCGAGCTAAAGGCCTTGCAAAACGACAAGGAAATTAGCGAGGACGACGAGCGTCGCGCACAGACCGATGTGCAAAAAATTACTGACAAGTACGTGGCAGAGATCGACAAGGTGCTGGCTAAGAAAGAAGCCGACCTGATGGAAATCTAAGGATTTCTGAGCCGATAATGTCCAATAATAACAACGGCGTTGCCATCGTTCCCGAGCACCTTGCTATCATTATGGATGGCAATGGTCGTTGGGCAAAAAAACGTATTTTGGGTACCAGTCGCGGCCATCGCGCCGGGGTTGAAGCCCTGCGTACTGTACTGCGTGCAGCTCGAGCGCGCGGCGTGCGTTACATGACGGTGTACGCCTTTAGTAGTGAAAACTGGAAACGCCCTAGCGATGAGGTGTCTGCGCTGATGGCACTGCTGAAGCGCTACCTCGCAAACGAGGTGGCAGAGCTAAAGCAAGAAGGCGTTCGTCTGTCGTTTATCGGACGTCGAGATCGCTTGGGAGACGATATTGTCGCCATGATCGAGGCCGCTGAGCGCGACACTGCCGATCGTGAGGCGTTTCGGCTTAATCTGGCCGTTGACTACGGTGGTCAGTGGGATATTTCCAATGCAGCCCGCCTTCTGGCTGAAGAGGTCGCGGCGGGGCGCTTGTCTCCCTCCGACATTAACGAATCGACTGTGCATCACCACACGGCTTTGTCTGAGCTGCCTGCGCCGGATTTACTCATTCGTACGGGTGGAGATGTGCGCATTAGTAACTATCTTCTGTGGCAGTCCGCGTATACCGAATTCTATTTTTGCGACACCCTATGGCCCGATTTTGGTGCCGCTGACTTGGATGCGGCCATAGATGAATTCGCGACCCGTCAGCGTCGTTACGGCGGTCGCACTGAGGATGCAGTATGTTAAGACAGCGCGTCATAACCGCGATTATTCTAGCGGTGGTACTAGTCGCCGCTATCGCCTTGCTACCGCCGATTGGTTTTTATTTGCTGGTCGCTGCCGTTTTTACAGTGGCCGCCTGGGAGTGGGCGCAACTGGCTGCTATCCTCAATCCTCGCCATCGTTTGGTATATGCCGCCTTGGTGTCTTTGACCGGTGTGGCTGCCGCTAATAGCCTGCATATCCTTGAGGGTTTGGCGCCTTACATCGAGCCCATTTTAAGTGCTAACTTGGCACTGTGGGTGTTGTTGATGTTCCTGGTGATTACCTACCCTCGTACAACGGTGCTTTGGCGCAGTCCAGCCCTGCGTGCCGCTTTAGGAGCTGCACTGTTGATTTGTACCTCAC
Source organism: Cellvibrionales bacterium (assembly GCA_024639455.1). GTDB lineage: Bacteria > Pseudomonadota > Gammaproteobacteria > Pseudomonadales > JAHEIH01 > JAHEIH01. The sequence continues at coordinate 74,151 of JAHEIH010000005.1, read as the reverse complement.
TGGCGCTGTGTTATCTGCGTCAACACGATTACTGGTTCGCCATGGTGATTTACACCCTTTTAGTGGTAGTTTGCGCCGATACCGGTGCTTATTTTGCTGGGGTGAATTTTGGTCGGCGTAAATTGCTGCCGCAAGTTAGTCCCGGCAAAACCTGGGAAGGTTTTGTGGGTGGCCTTTGTGCCAATGTGGTGCTCGCCTTGGTAACGTCTGTTTGGGTCGAAGAGGTCAGCACTTCTCTGTTGCTGGTTGTCACGTTGATTGCTTCGGTGCTATCGGTACTGGGAGATCTAACCGAAAGTATGCTTAAGCGCCACGCGGGGGTGAAAGACTCTAGTCAATTGTTGCCCGGTCATGGCGGTGTGCTCGATCGCATCGACAGCGTGATGGCGGCGGCTCCGGTTATCGCTATCGGCGTGTTATTGCACAGTCAGTTGGTGTAAATATGAGATCCCTAACTGTGCTGGGAGCGACAGGCTCAATTGGTTCATCGACGCTCGACTTGATCGCTCAACATCCGGATAAATTTTCCCTTTACGCGGTCACAGCCTTCAGTAATGTAGAAAAGCTGGCAAAGATCGTGAAAGCATTTTCTCCGCCTTATGCGGTTGTGCGCGACCTTGAGTCAAAACAGCAGTTACAGGGTTTGCTAGGCGCTCAAGCCAGCCAGATTTTGGTGGGGGAGGAGGGTCTGTGCGAGGTGGCTTCTGCGCCTGACGTCGATATGGTGATGGCGGCTATTGTTGGTGCTGCGGGTCTTGCGCCTTGTTGGGCAGCGGCGCAGGCGGGCAAATTTATCCTGTTAGCCAATAAAGAAACCTTGGTGACCGCCGGTGGTTTATTTATGCGTGCGGTGCAGCACTCGGGCGGGGTGTTGTTGCCTATCGACAGTGAACACAACGCGATTTTTCAATGTATGCCGCACGATTTTAATGCCAGTTTGGTGGCGTCGGGCATCCGTAAAATCCATCTGACTGCGTCGGGAGGCCCCTTCCGTCGCGCCACTTTAGCTGAGTTGCAGAATGTAACGCCAGAGCAGGCCGTCGCGCACCCCAACTGGAGTATGGGGCAGAAGATCTCAGTGGATTCTGCCAGTATGATGAATAAAGGGCTCGAATTGATCGAGGCTTGTTGGTTGTTCAGCTGCGATGCATCCGATATCGATATCGTGGTTCATCCACAATCGGTTATTCATTCAATGGTTGAGTACATCGATGGTTCCGTGTTGGCGCAGTTGGGCAATCCCGATATGCGCACACCCATTGCCCATGCAATGGCGTGGCCGCAGCGCATTACCGCGGATGTGGCGCCTTTAAGTTTGATCGATATTGCGCGCTTGGACTTTGAGGCGCCCGATTATCAGCGTTTCCCCTGTTTGCGGTTGGCGCGCGAAGCTGCGGAACAGCGTGGCTATAGCAGCGTATATATGAATGCGGCGAATGAAGTCGCCGTGCAAGCATTTTTAGAGCGACGTCTGAGTTTTCTAGGAATCGCTAATTTGATCGAGCGTGTCATGTCGCGTGCAGATCGTGGTGAACCCTGCGACATTCACGCTGTCAAAGAGGCGGACTTTACCGCGCGCCGTTTGGCAGAAGAGGATTTATAAGGGCATGGAATTACTGCAAACCATATTAAGTATGATTGTCACCTTGGGTATTCTGGTGGCTTTTCACGAGTATGGGCATTTTCAGGTAGCACGATGGTGCGGCGTGAAGGTGTTGCGTTTTAGTATTGGATTTGGCGCGCCGCTATTTCGCTGGTATGACAAACAGGGTACTGAATTTGTTGTGGCGGCATTGCCCTTGGGCGGCTATGTCAAGATGGTTGACGAGCGCGAGGGCAGCGTCGCTGAGACCGACAAGCCCTATGCATTCAATCGTCAATCGGTACAAAAGCGTATCGCTATTGTCGCCGCCGGTCCGCTGGCAAATTTCATTTTGGCGATTGTCGCTTTCTGGTTCGTTTTCGTATCCGGTGTGACTGGCTTGGCGCCGGTGGTCGGCAGCGTTGTCGCTGACTCGGTGGCTGAGCGTGCGGGCATTGAAGTTGGCCATGAAATTGTTGCGGTGGATGGTGTGGATACCCCTACTTGGCAATCGGTCAGTCTCCAACTGATGCACCGTTTGGGTGAGACCGGGACGATTTCTTTTGTCAGTAAGCACCCCGATGGGGACATGCGCTTTGAAACTCAAACGTATTTAAACGCGTGGTTAAAAGGCGAAGAAGAGCCCGATCTGCTGCGCGGTATCGGTTTGGTGCCTTATCGCCCAGCCTTGCTGCCTATCGTCGGAGAGTTAAGCCCTTCAGGCCCCGCCGAAAGAGCAGGTCTGCAGCGCGGCGACACCATCATTAGTGCTGATGGCGTTGCGATGGACGACTGGGAAACATGGGTTAACTATGTGCGTGCCCGTCCAGCAGCATTAATCGACATCATGGTTGAGCGTGACGGTGTTCAGCTGGATATGCAGATTCAGCCCGAGTTAACCCGGGCCGAAGATGGTGCCGAATACGGCCGTGTTGGCATGGGGTTGCTGCCTCCTAGTTGGCCTGAATCCATGCTGCGACAAATGCATTATGGCCCCTTGGGTGCCATTTCTGCGGCGGCAGAACGCACTTGGGAGTTAAGTGTGTTTACTCTCGGCTCGATTGGGAAGATGATTAATGGATTAATCTCACCGAAAAACTTGAGTGGACCCATAACCATTGCTAAAGTGGCGGGCGATTCGGCACGCTCCGGTGTAGAGGCCTATTTGAGTTTTCTCGCGCTGTTGAGCGTTAGCCTCGGTGTGTTGAATCTGATGCCCGTGCCAGTTCTTGATGGCGGACATTTGTTGTTCTACGGCATCGAGTGGATTAAAGGCAGCCCTGTCTCAGATCGTATCCAGCAATTAGCCTACCAATTTGGCATTGTGGCGGTGATCAGTCTGATGATTTTTGCTTTTTACAACGATATTGTACGTTTATAAAAAACTGTGCCGCTGCTTGCGGCACCTTGAATAAGGCTCACTACATTTAATGAAGTCTAGGTATCTTACGGCGATTGCAGCGGCGATTATGCTGCAACACCAAGCCCACGCCGACACCTTCCGTGTCGATGACATTCGCGTCCAGGGTCTCCAGCGCATTTCCAGCGGTGCGGTGTTTTCAGCACTTAATATTAGCGTTAATGAGATTGTCGATGAGGGTGATCTGCGCAACGCCGTGCGCCGTTTGTTTGCGTCTGGCAACTTTGACGATGTCCAAATTGGTCGCGATGGCGATACGTTGGTCATTGTTGTGGCCGAGCGTCCCTCGATTAACGAGATCAATATCGAAGGTAACAAAGCCATTGAAACCGAAGCCTTGATGGACGGCCTGAAAGGTTCGGGTCTTGCACAGGGCGAGGTATTCCAACGTTCAACTCTGGAAGGGATGGAGATGGAGTTGCGCCGTCAATACGTGTCGCAAGGCCGCTATGACTCTGATATCCAAACCGAAGTCGTAGAGCAGCCGCGCAACCGCGTTGATGTCAATATCAACATTGACGAGGGTACGTCGGCGCGCATCAGTCATATCAACATTGTCGGTAACGAAGTCTTCGACGATGAAGAATTGATGAAGTTGTTCGAGCTGCGCTCAACTGGTTTATGGTCGTTTATCTCAGGGGACGATAAATACGCGCGTGAGAAACTCAAAAGCGACTTAGAGACGCTCGAGGCCTACTACAAAGACCGTGGTTACGTCGCGTTCAATGTCGATTCAACGCAAGTGTCTATCACCCCGCAAAAAGATGCGGTGTATATCGCCATTAACATTACTGAAGGTGTAAAGCATAAGATTCGCGACGTGACCTTGGGTGGTGACCTCGTGCTGGACGAAGCCATCTTGAAGGCCTTCTTGTTGTCTAAGAAGGGCGATTACTTCTCCCAAGCCCTGGTCACCAACTCAGAGGAATACCTTAAGAGCCTGCTAGGTAATGAGGGTTATCACTTCGCAAAAATTGAAGGTATTCCCGATATCGATGAGGAAACCCAAGAAGTCGATATCCAATACTTTATCGATCCCGGTGTTCGTACCTATGTGCGCAGGGTTGAGTTCCGTGGCAATACCACCACTCTCGATGAAGTGATGCGCCGTGAAATGCGTCAGCTCGAAGGTGCGCCGGCGAATACTCAGGGAATTGAACACACGAAGGTGCGTTTGGAGCGACTGGGCTTCTTTAAAGAAGTGCAAGTGGAAACGACTGAGGTGGCGGGTATCGATGACATGATCGATATTGAATACACCGTCGAGGAGCAGCATTCAGGTTCCATCGGTGCCAGTATTGGTTACTCACAAAACGTGGGTATGATTCTGGGTGTTAACTTGCAGCAAAATAACTTTCTTGGTACTGGCCAGCAGATCGGTGTCGGTTTGAATCGCTCGGCTTTCCAGACCAGTTACAACCTGTCTTATACCGATCCTTACTACACTGAAGACGGTGTCAGCCGTGGTTTCAGCGCCTTCTACCGAAATTTGGATTACGATCAGATCAACGTGGCGAGTTACTCGACCAACTCGCACGGTTTAGGTATGAACTTGGGTTACCCAATCAGTGAGATCGAGCGCATTGGCTTGGGTTTGACGTGGCGTAATACCGAAGTGAAAACCGGTCAGTACGCGGTGCAAGAAATCCGCAGCACGCCTTTTGATCCCGCCACCTTCGGTACAGTCGATTACTACTTTGCCGAACCCCGTGTCACACCCTTGTTGGACAACAGTGGCAATGTGCTGCTTGATCCCTATGGCAACCCGGTTGATCCGGGCAGCAATGGTGTGTTGGCGCCCATTACCGACTTGCCTAGCAGCTCGCTGTATTGGGAACAGCCGGAAGGTTTTATTGACCTGAATGGTAGTAACTTCGACACCTATACGCTCAATTTGAACTACGTGCGTTCTACCCTCAACCGTGGTATTTTGGCGACCCGTGGTGGCCGACACTACCTGTCGTTAGAGGTGGCGCTGCCCGGCAGTGATCTTGAGTACTACAAGTTTAATTACAGCGGTGAACAGTTGTTTCCCATCAATGATATCTTCACCTTCCGTGTGAAGGGTGAGTTGGGTTACGGCAATGGCTACGGTGACACCACCGGTCTGCCTTTCTTCCAAAACTTCTACGCCGGCGGTTTTGGTTCGGTACGTGGTTTTAAAGACAATACACTAGGCCCATTGGCGACACCGTCTAAGAACTACATCAGCGATTGCGCCTACCAAGAAATTGTTGTCAGTGGTGTCAATAAAATCGCTCAGCCAGACAGCATTCTGTGTAGCGATCCCTCCAATACGGGTTACGTCATGGGTGCCGATGGCAAACTGCTGGTACAAGATCGTTCATCTTACCCTCAGCCCTTTGGTGGCAACGTTTTGATCCAGGGTAGTATGGAATTGCTGTTCAACCTACCTTTCATTGAGGACACCAGTTCAACCCGTACCGGTCTGTTCTTTGACTTTGGTAACGTGTTTAGTTCGACCTGTGGTTCGATTACCCGCAACTGTTTCGATATCGATTTGAACGAGTTGCGTTATTCAGTGGGTATCGGTGCGACATGGATTACCGCCATGGGCCCGCTGACCTTTAGTATTTCCCGCCCCATGAACGAAGGCGTCTTTGATCGTAAAGAAATCTTCCAGTTCTCTGTGGGTCAGGGTTTTTAATTTAGAAAACAATGGAGTTTACTGTGTTTAAATTTAACAAAATCATTCTTGCTGCCTTGGCAGCGGTTATGTTCGCTCTGGCGGGCACCGCACACGCACAAGGTAAAATCGCTGTACTTGACATCGAGCGCGCGATTTACAACTCCGATGCTGCCAAGGCGCGTATCGAAGCATTTAATGCCCAGGCGGATACGGTTGAATCAAATAAAACCATGGAGCGCTTGCAGCAGGATGGCCAAACGTTGGTTGAAAAACTGCGTGCCGAAGAAGCGATTTTGAGTCCCGAGCAAAAAGCCGAGTTGCAAAAGAAAATTCAAGGCATTCAGTCTGATATGCAGTACGAAGCGAAGAAAATGCAACAGGCTCAGGGTGAATTGATCGCTAATATTCAGCGTGAATTGGGCCCTAACTTGGGCAAAGTGATCGACGAGATCGTCAAGGAAGAGGGTATCGGCCTGCTGATGACCCAGCCTCAGGTTCCCCAATTGAAGCAATTGTTCCTGTACGTTGATACTGGCTATGACATCACTGCCAAGGTCACCGATCGCCTTAACAAGCAGAACTAATCTATGACGCTGGCCGAGATCGCTGAACTGATCGGTGCCCGCGTGCACGGCAACCCCTCGAGGTCCATTGAGGGGTTGGCCACCCTCGGCTCTGCCACGAGCCAACATTTGTCCTTTTTCGTCAATCCCAAGTATTTGTCAGCGCTAAAAGATACCGCCGCAGGTGCCGTGTTGATTAAAGAAACACAGCTCGCTGATGCCCCTTGTGATGCGCTGGTGTGTGACAATCCTTACATGGCCTTTGCCCAGTTGACCTCGCACTTTGTCGACGTGCCGCCGGTGGCTGAAGGGATTCATCCAAGTGCGGTGATCGATCCAAGCGCCTGTTTGGCGGGGTGTGTGGTGGTTGGTCCGCGCGCTGTTATCGGCGCCAACGTCCGTATCGGTGCGGGCAGTGTTATCCATCCAGGTGTCGTCATAGAGGCCAATTGCCAATTGGGCGAAGACTGCGTGTTGTATGCCAATGTAACGCTTTACCACGGTGTTCGATTAGGTGATCGCGTGACCCTCCACAGCGGTTGTGTGATCGGTGCCGATGGCTTTGGCTTTGCGCCTAGCAACCTCGGTTGGGTCAAAATTCACCAGCTCGGTGGCGTGGAGATTGGTAGTGATGTTGAAATCGGCGCCAATACCACGGTTGATCGCGGTGCCCTGGAAGATACCCGTATCGCTAACGGCGTCATTATCGATAACCAGGTGCAGATTGCCCACAACGTGGTGATTGGCGATGGTACAGCCATTGCTGGTTGTACCGGGATTGCTGGATCTACAACGATTGGTAAGGGCTGTACTATCGCAGGTGGCGCAGCTATTGCGGGGCATTTGACCATTGCCGACGGCGTGCATATCACCGCTACCACGCTGGTGAGTAAATCGCTGACCGAAAAGAATTCCTATTCATCGGGCACGCCCCTTGAAAAATCTTCCAAATGGAAGAAGAATGCTGCCCGTTTTAATCAGCTCGACGAGACAGTGCGACGCGTTATTGCACTGGAAAAGAAGCTGAACGATAAGTAACCCACGCTCAGGAGTATTCATGTTAGAGATCATGGACGTTCGCGAAATTCGCAATTACCTGCCGCATCGCTATCCCTTCTTGTTGGTTGATCGCGTGTTGGAATTAAAAGAAGGCGAGTACATTCGTGCTATTAAAAATGTCACGGTGAACGAACCCTTTTTCAATGGACACTTCCCACAGGTGCCCATTATGCCCGGCGTGTTGATCGTTGAAGCGATGGCGCAAGCGGCGGGTATTCTCGGTTTTAAAACCCTGAATAAGACCCCTGAAGATGGGTCTATTTATTTGTTTGCCGCGATTGAAAATGCGCGCTTCAAGCGTCAAGTTGAGCCGGGTGACCAGCTGGAGCTGAACGTTAAGGTTGTGTCTGCCAAACGCGGCATTTGGAAGTTTGAATGTTCGGCTAGTGTCGACGGTCAAGTGGCGACAACTGCCACTATTTTGTGTGCAGATAGAGCGGTATAAATGATTCACCCGAGTGCAGTAATCGACCCCTCCGCCAACATTGGCACCAATGTGACGATTGGCCCGTTTTGTGTCGTCGGTCCGGATGTTGAGATCGGCGATGGCTGCGTGCTTAACTCTCACGTAGTTTTGCAGGGTCCCACCGTACTTGGGGTGAACAACCATATCTTCCAATTTGCTACCGTGGGCGAAGCGACCCCAGACTTAAAATACCAAGGTGAGAAGACCCGTTTGGTGATTGGCGATAACAACGTCATTCGCGAAGGCGTCACTATTCATCGCGGGACTGTGCAGGATCGCGGTGAAACCACCATAGGGAACAACAATCTTATTATGGCCTACGCCCACATCGGACACGATTGCGTGGTGGGGGATCACTGTATTCTAGTTAACAATGCCGCATTGGCGGGTCATGTGGTAGTAGGGGACTGGTCGATTTTGGCAGGCTACTCCTTGGTGCATCAGTTCTGTCAGATCGGTGCGCACAGCTTTTGTGGTATGGGCGCCGCGGTTAACAAAGATGTCCCCGCCTACGTCACGGTGTTTGGCAATCCCGCCGAGGCTAAGACCATCAATGCCGAAGGTTTGAAACGCCGCGGTTTTTCTGCGGAAGCTATCAATGCGATCCGCAAGGCTTACAAAATTGTCTACCGCAGCGGTCGCACGCTAGCGGATGCCAAGGGCGACTTGGATGCGCTAGCGCTAGCCTTCCCTGAAGTGGCCGTGTTTGTCGATTCGGTCAATAGTTCGACCCGCGGCATTGTCCGCTAGGCTCGTGAGCGAGGCTAAACCCTACATAGCTATTGTTGCCGGAGAAGCCTCCGGCGATATTCTCGGCGCCGACTTAATTCGCGCCCTGAAACAGTATTTCCCAGATGCTTCCTTTTGCGGTATTGGTGGCCCCAAGATGATGGCTGAGGGGCTCGAGAGTTATTATCCTATCGAGCGACTCAGCGTGATGGGTCTGGTGGAGCCGTTAAAGCGCTTGCCGGAATTACTGCGCATACGCGCCGATTTGAAGGCGCGTTTTACGGCCCATCCGCCGCTGGTGTTTATCGGTATCGACTCGCCGGACTTTGTACTCAATATTGAAGCCCATTTAAAGGCGCGTAATATCCCCGCTGTGCACTATGTCAGTCCTTCGGTCTGGGCGTGGCGCAAGGGCAGAATCCACAAGATTGCCCGCGCCGTCGATTTAATGTTGACGCTGTTTCCCTTTGAAACCGACATCTACCGCCAACACGGTATCCCTGTCACGTGTGTCGGCCATCCTCTGGCCGAGCAAATTCCTCTGCAGAGTGATGCGGTGGCGGCCAAACACGCCTTGGGTATTGAGGACACCAGTCGTTATCTAGCCATGTTGCCCGGCAGCCGCCGCGGTGAAGTCTCGCTGCTGCTGCCATTATTTTTACAGGTGTTTGAATTGTTGCGTTCACGCGATGATTCGTTGCGTGCCTTGTTGCCGGTTGCAGCGCCACACTTGCAGCCGCTAGTGGATGAATGCCTCGCAGCACTCGATCCGGTAGATCGCGATGCTATCGCTGTGCTGCAGGGGCAGTCGCAGTCGGCGATGGTGGCGGCGCATGCGGTGCTTTTGTCGTCGGGTACGGCGACGTTAGAGGCGATGCTGCTACGTCGCCCTATGGTAGTGGCCTATAAAATGGGTGGTGTGTCCTTTGCGCTGCTGTCGCGACTGGTGAAAACACCCTACATTGCATTGCCCAATTTATTGGCTAAGCGAGAGTTGGTCCCGGAGTTTATTCAAGAAGCGGCGACACCGTCGGCCATTGCCGATGCCTTGACGCCTCTGATAGCGAGTGATGTAGCCCGTGACGAAACGTTGGATGCCTTTGAGGCCTTGCACCATTCACTGCGCCTAAATGCCGGTGAGACGGCGGCGCAAGCCATTGTCGCTATGCTGGAGGCGCGTGGTGCAGCCGGTTGATATGTTCGCTACTGACGGTGCCTCTATCACTCACCACGCTGGAGTCGACGAAGTCGGTCGTGGTCCGCTAGCAGGTGATGTAGTGGCCGCCGCGGTCATTCTCGATCCCGACAAGCCCATCGCAGGTTTGGCGGATTCCAAAAAACTTACTGAAAAACGGCGCGAGTCACTGGCATTGGAAATTCGTGAAAAAGCGTTGAGTTATTGCGTGGCTAGAGCCAGCGTAGAAGAGATCGACGAGATTAATATTTTGCACGCCAGTTTATTGGCGATGAAACGGGCAGTGGACGGATTGCATATTCAGCCCGACTTTGTGTCGGTTGACGGTAATAAATTACCCCAATGGCACTACCGTAGCGAAGCTGTTGTAAAAGGCGACAGCAAGGTGGCGGAAATAAGCGCCGCCTCGATCTTAGCGAAGGTTACTCGCGACAACGAGATGGTCGAATTGCACCAGCGTCACCCGGAATATGGCTTTGCCGGTCACAAAGGCTACCCAACTGCGGTACACTTAGCGGCAATCGAAAAGCACGGTATCTTGCCGGAACACCGACGCTCCTATGGACCCATTAAGAAGTTTCTCGAGGATCAATAACGTCCCATGACTAATCCCACGCAGTTCGTTCATCTTAAAGTGCATTCAGAGTTTTCTCTGATTGATGGCTTGGTGCGCGTTAAAGGTTTGACCAAGGCGGTTGCGGATATGGGGATGCCTGCTGTGGCATTGACCGACCAGTGTAACTTCTATGGTCTCATTAAATTCTACAAGGCGGCTAATGGCAGTGGCGTGAAACCCATCGCTGGTAGCGATGTTTGGATGCTCAGCGATAGTGGTGATGTTCACACCTTGACGTTGCTAGTGCAAAACCTTAAAGGCTATAAAAATCTCACGTTGTTGATATCACGCGCTTATCGCGAGGGGCAGCGGCACGGTGTGGCCTACATCAAACGCGAGTGGTTGAAAGATCTTGGCGAGGGGCTGATTGCACTTTCCTGCGGTCGCAAGGGTGATGTCGGCGCTGCTCTGGTGGCTGGTCGCCACGACGAAGCCGCCGAACTATTGCAGTATTGGATGGACCTTTTTCCTGATCGCTACTACTTAGAGTTGCAGCGAACGGGTCGAGAAAATGAGGCGATCTATATTGAGCGCGCTGTCGCGCTGGCGGATGAAGTGGCATGCCCCATCGTTGCTACCAACGATGTGCGCTTTTTGAAGTCTGAAGAATTTGAAGCACACGAGGCTAGAGTCTGTATTCACGACGGCGCTGCGTTGGACGACCCACGCCGTGAGCGTCGCTATTCTGAACAGCAGTATCTGCGCAGTCCTGAGGAGATGATCGAGCTATTCGCTGATCTCCCCGACGCCATCGCCAATACGGTCGAAATTGCTAAGCGATGCTCGATTGATATTGAGTTGGGTACGTACTATTTGCCAGAGTTCCCTGTGCCGGAGAATTTCCGCCATGACCCTTTCTTCAAGGAGCACATTAGCTACGAGATTCTTGAGCAGCAGACCATCAAGGTGTTGCACGAAAAATGGCAGGGCAAAGAATCGACCCCGGAATATGCCAAAGAACTTGAGACGGGCGTATTCTTTCGCAAAATTTCTCATGAGGGATTAAACGAGCGTTTGGATTTCCTTTTTGATACCAGCGCCGATACCTTCCCCGCGATTCAAAAAGAATACCGAGACCGACTCGATTTTGAGTTGGATATCATCCTTCAGATGGGGTTCCCAGGTTACTTCCTCATTGTGATGGACTTCATCCAGTGGGCCAAGGACAACGGGATTCCTGTAGGGCCAGGGCGTGGTTCGGGCGCGGGTTCACTGGTGGCCTATGCACAAAAGATTACTGACCTAGATCCACTGCAATACGACCTGCTGTTCGAACGTTTCCTCAACCCCGAGCGTGTTTCTATGCCCGACTTTGATGTCGACTTCTGCATGGAAAAACGCGACAAGGTGATCAGCTATGTGGCCGATCACTACGGCCGCGAAGCGGTGTCACAGATTGTGACTTTTGGCACCATGGCGGCTAAGGCGGTGGTACGCGACGTGGCGCGGGTGCAAGGCAAATCCTACGGTTTGGCTGACAAGCTATCAAAGATGATTCCCTTTGAAGTCGGTATGACCCTCGCTAAGGCCTACGACCAAGAAGAGATCCTGCGCGATTTCCTCAAGAATGATGATGAGGCGCAAGAGATTTGGGAGATGGCGCTTAAGTTGGAGGGTGTCACCCGAGGTATTGGTAAGCACGCTGGGGGGGTCGTGATTGCGCCTTCACGATTGACCGATTTTGCGGCCCTATACTGCGATGAAGAGGGTTCCGGTCTGGTGACCCAGTTCGATAAGAACGACGTTGAAGAGGCCGGCCTGGTGAAGTTTGACTTCTTGGGTCTGCGCACGCTGACTATCATCGATTGGGCGGTCAAGATGATCAACCGCCCCCGTGGCGACGGTAGTCAGCTCGATTTTGAAATCGAGCGCATTCCCCTCGACGATCAGCGCACTTTCGCGATGTTAAAGCGCGCCGAAACGACGGCCGTTTTTCAGTTGGAATCGCGCGGTATGAAGGACCTGATTAAGCGTCTTCAGCCAGATAACCTCGAAGATATGATTGCATTGGTGGCGCTGTTTCGCCCAGGTCCATTGGACTCGGGCATGGTGGATGACTTCGTTAACCGGAAGCACGGTCGCGCCGAAGTAGCTTACCCTGATGCTAACTACCAGCACGAGTGGCTAGAGCCCATTCTCAAGCCCACCTACGGCGTTATTGTTTACCAAGAACAGGTGATGCAGATTGCCCAGACCCTGGCGGGTTATTCACTGGGTGGCGCGGATTTGTTGCGCCGCGCGATGGGCAAGAAAAAACCGGAAGAGATGGCCAAGCAACGCTCGTTTTTCGAAGATGGCGCCAAAGGCAAGGGCGTTGATCCCGATCTGGCCATGAAGATTTTCGATCTGGTGGAAAAATTCGCCGGATACGGTTTCAATAAGTCGCACTCAGCGGCTTATGCGCTGGTTTCGTATCAGACCGCTTACTTAAAAGCGCGCTATCCAGCAGAATTCATGGCGGCGACCATGTCGTCAGAATTGCAGAATACCGACAAAATCGTGACCTTTATCGAAGAGTGTAGGGCGATGAAATTGCCGCTGCGGCTTCCGGATGTCAACGAAGGTGAATACATGTTCACCGTGAACGACAGCGGTGAAATCGTCTACGGTTTAGGAGCGATTAAGGGCCTGGGTGAGGGGCCGATTCAGAACCTCATCGAGGCGCGTCAGTCGGGTGGTTCTTTTACTGACCTTTTCGATTTTTGCCGTCGTACCGATGCTCGCAAAATTAATAAGCGCGCTTTGGAAGCGCTCATTCGCTCCGGCGCTTTTGATAGCCTTGGTGTGCCAAGACAAGTTGTTTTTGCGGCGATGCCCGAGGCCGTCGCTGCCGCCGAACAGTCGGCACGCAATCAGGCTAGCGGGATGACTGACCTATTCGGTGAGGTGATTAACGCCGCGGCGGAAGAGGATGTCTATCACGATTTTCGCATGGCTCACGAGTGGTCACACAAGCAGCGCTTGCTGGGTGAAAAAGAAACCCTTGGTCTGTACGTCACCGGTCACCCGATTGACGAGTACGAACGAGAAATTCGTCAGTTCGCCAAGACCCGTATTTGCGATATCCAACCCAAGCGGGAAGAGCAACTCGTGGCCGGTTTGATCATTGATGTGCGCACCAATAAAACCCGCGCGGGTGATACCGTGGCAAGGGTGCTGTTAGACGATCGGTCTGGCCGTATCGAGGTATCGTTGTTTGGCGAGGTGTTTGACCAGTACCGTGAGGCCTTGCAAAAAGACACCGTGGTGGTGGTGTCCGGCGGCGTGCGTGTTGATCACTATAGCGGTGGCATGCAAATGAACGTCCGCGAAGTATATGGCATTGGCGAGGCGCGAAGTCACTACGCTAAAGCCCTGGTGATCAAGGCGCGTCAGCACCACTTTGCCACCGGGCTGGCCGCTACCTTGGATACTATGCTGGCTAATAACCGCAGTGGCGGCTGCCCTGTGGTTATCGAATACCAAGGCGATGGTGCTCAAGCGAAATTAATGCTCGGCAATGGTCGCCGTCTAGCGCCCGACGATGATGTGATGCAAACCCTGCGGCAGTTACTGGGCAAAGACAACGTATTTTTGAATTACGCGCGCTAGTGTGCCGCTAAGATTGATCGCATCGCGAGGTGTTGTTGGTTTAGAGTTGGTGTACAATGCGCACAAATGAAATAGCTAGGAAAGTTATGAACCCTAATTATCTTGATTTCGAGCAGCCAATTGCCGATTTGTTGGTAAAAATCGAAGAGTTGCAAGCCGTAGGCAGCAACAACGATCTCAACATAACCGAAGAAATTGCCAACCTGCGCGATAAGAGCAAGAAACTCACCAAGAAAATCTACTCGGACCTGTCGGCTTGGGACATCGTTCGAGTGGCGCGTCACCCCATGCGCCCTTACACCCTGGATTACATTCCCCGTATTTTTGACGAGTTTGATGAGTTGCACGGCGATCGTCGTTTTGCTGACGACAAGTCGATGGTGGGTGGCATCGCCCGTCTCGACGGCAAGCCTGTCATGGTTATTGGTCAGGAAAAAGGCCGTTCAGTAAAAGAAAAGGTCAAACGCAACTTCGGTATGCCCAAGCCTGAAGGTTACCGCAAAGCGCTGCGTTTGATGGAAATGGCGGAGCGCTTCAAGTTGCCGGTGTTGTCGTTTATCGACACGCCAGGGGCCTATCCCGGCATTGATTCAGAAGAACGCGGCATTTCAGAAGCTATCGCCCAAAACTTGGCGGTGATGTCGCGACTGAAAACCCCCATTCTCGCTACCGTGATAGGTGAGGGTAGTTCTGGCGGTGCACTGGGTATCGGTGTGGCCGACCACATTGCCATGCTGCAGTATTCGACGTACTTCGTGATTTCGCCAGAAGGTTGCGCCAACATTATTTGGAAGACGTCTGAGAAGGCTCCCGAAGCCGCCGAAGCGATGGGTCTGACATCGGATTCGTTGATTAAGCTCGGTATTGTCGATGCCAGTATTGACGAGCCACTGGGTGGTGCGCACCGCGACATGGACACCATGGCGGCCAATATCAAAGCCCACTTGGTGGAGCAGTTGGCTGTGCTTGACGGTATGCCTGAGAGCGAATTGTTGGCGCGTCGCTACGACCGTTTGATGTCGTACGGCAACGACTAGTCACCGTGACGTCATTACGCGACGTCGATTTTTCTTGGCTGCGTCCCATTCGGGCGCAGCTAGCTTCCCTCCAAGAAGCCCCCATATTTGTCGCCTATAGCGGCGGTTTAGACTCCACCTGTTTACTCCACCTCATCTGTCAGACGATACCGCGACATCGTGTTACCGCCCTGCACATCCATCATGGCCTGTCTGTACATGCTGATGCGTGGCTTGAACACTGTCGAGCCACCTGCGCCGACTGGCGCTGCGGGTTTGAGTCGCAGTGTGTTGATGTAACGGAGAGCGGTGATGGCCTTGAGGCCGCCGCACGGCGTGCGCGATATGCTGCTTTTGAGCAGCTTTTGCCCACGCAGGCGCTGCTGCTGCAGGGGCACCATGGCGACGATCAACTGGAAACCCTCATGTTGCATCTGCTGCGTGGTAGCGGCCCCGCCGGCATGCGCGGTATTCCCTCCAGACGTTCGTTGGGGGCGGGGCAGGTGTGGCGCCCGTTGTTGCAAGTGAGGCGCGCTCAATTACTTCAGTACGCCGAGCATTTCGATCTGCGCTGGGTGGAGGACGACAGTAATATCGACCAGGCGTTCGATCGTAATTTTTTACGCGCCGAGATCGCGCCGTTGCTGCAGCAGCGTTTTCCTCAGCTTTACAGCGGCATGGCAGCTAGTGTTGAAGCGATGGTCGAAGCAGATTATTTGCAGCGTGCCATGGCCGCTCAAGATGCAGCGTTACATGATCCGACGTTACCTTTGGCGTCCTTGTTAGCCCTTGATGAGGTTCGCCAGCGTAATGTGCTCCGGCACTGGTGCCAGCACCACACCGGTCAGCCTCTTGCTCGGTCTGCGCTGCAACAACTTCAGCAGTCTGTCTTGCACGCCAAAAACGATTCGAGCCCGCAGCTCATGCTTGGGGATTGGCGAATTGTTAGAAGTCGCCAAACATTGGCCTTGCTGCCGGTGGTGGAGTTAGCCAGCGATTGGTCCGTCGTATGGGATTTTCAATGTCCCCTGCAAACACCCTACGGTGTTCTTGTGGCTCTGCCCGAACGAGGTGGTTGGTGCTTTCCTAAACGGGTTGAGGTGGCGTTTCGCCAGGGTGGTGAGGCACTGCGCCCCGTCGGCCGCGGTATAACCAAGTCATTGAAAACGCTGTTTAAAGAACACAATGTGCCGCAGTGGCAGCGCCAGTCTACACCGCTGTTGTGGAGTGACGATGTCCTTTTGTGCGCAGTGGATATCGCTGTTGATGAGTCCTGCCGTGGCAAAGATAGTGCGATGGGTTGGCGGCTGGTTTGGCAGTCACAAATTCTTTCCAAGCAAACGCAATTCTAGCTAGAGTCGAAGCAACCATACTGGTATACTGATCCCCCATCTGATATAGGTGGTATCCCGCCTGAGAAAGACTCACCGTAGGCCTACAAAGCCTTCAATCGACATTCAAAAAAGGTCTTGTATGACGCACTATATTTTCGTCACTGGCGGCGTAGTTTCTTCTTTGGGCAAAGGCATCGCTGCAGCCTCTTTGGCCGCAATTCTTGAAGCGCGTGGGCTGAAAGTCACCATGCTAAAGCTCGATCCCTACATTAACGTAGACCCCGGCACAATGGCACCTTCGCAGCACGGTGAAGTGTTCGTGACCGATGATGGCGCAGAGACCGACCTCGACTTAGGTCACTACGAGCGTTTCATTCGCGCTCGTATGTCGCAGAAAAACAACTTCACCACTGGTCGTGTATACGAAACCATCCTGCGCCGCGAGCGCCGCGGTGATTACCTCGGTGGTACCGTGCAGGTGATTCCCCACGTTACTGACGAAATTAAACGCCGCGTTTATGCGGGTGGTGAAGGCTACGACGTAGCGTTGGTAGAAATTGGCGGCACCGTCGGTGACATCGAGTCACAACCCTTCCTGGAAGCGGTGCGTCAAATGAAGGTGGAGCTCGGTGCGCGTCGCGCCATGTTTATGCACCTGACGCTGGTTCCCTACATTGCCACCGCTGGTGAGACAAAAACCAAACCCACACAGCACTCGGTTAAAGAATTGCGCTCTATCGGTATTCAGCCAGACGTGTTGCTATGCCGCTCGGAAGTGGAAATCGACCAGTCTTCGCGCAAGAAGATCGCCCTGTTCACTAACGTTGCTGAGCGCGCGGTGATTTCACTGCCCGACGCCAAAACCATTTATCAGATTCCTGAAAACCTTAGCAAGGCTGGCTTGGATGAGTTGATCACCGAGCAATTTGGTCTTGAGTGCCACGCCGCCGATTTAAGTGAATGGCGTGTGGTGGTTGAGGGCGTTCTCAACCCTGAGAAAGAAGTTACTATTGCCATGATTGGCAAGTATATGGACCTACTGGATGCCTACAAGTCGCTGAATGAGGCACTCGAGCATGCCGGTATCAAATCACGTACCAAGGTCAAAGTACGCTATGTGAACTCAGAAGATGTCGAAGATAAGGGCACAAGTATTCTTGAGGGAGTTGACGCGATTCTGGTGCCAGGTGGTTTCGGTGAGCGCGGTGTCGAAGGCAAAATCCGCTCTGTGCAATACGCCCGTGAAAACAAAATTCCCTACCTAGGTATCTGTCTGGGTATGCAGGTTGCCGTGATTGAGTATGCGCGCAATGTGCTGGGTTGGAGCGATGCGCACAGCACCGAGTTCAATCCTAAATCTAGCTATCCTGTGATCGGTTTGATCACCGAGTGGGTAGATGCCGACGGAGAAGTAGAAACCCGCACCGAGCAATCTGATCTCGGCGGCACCATGCGTTTGGGCGCACAGTTGTGCCACCTGGAAGAAGGTTCGCGAGTGAAAGAGGTATACGGTAACGCCGAAATTATCGAACGTCACCGTCACCGCTATGAAGTCAATGGTAATCTGGTGTCCGATTTACGAGCTGCAGGCCTGCGAATTGGTGGCTGGTCGACCGATAAGTCGCTGGTTGAAGTGGTTGAAGTGGCAGACCACCCTTGGTTCATCGCTTGCCAATTCCACCCTGAATTTACCTCTAGCCCTCGCGATGGTCACCCCTTGTTTAGTGGCTTTGTTAGTGCAGCGTTGACCTACCGCGCAGCCAAGGAGGTCTCATGAGTCAGACAGTAGTTACCGTTGGCGATATCGCCATTGGCAATGATTTGCCCTTCGTGCTGTTTGGCGGCATGAACGTCCTTGAGTCGGAAGACTTGGCCTTGGAAATTGCTGGCGCATACGTTGAGGTATGCAGCAAGCTGGGCATCCCCTACGTGTTTAAAGCCAGTTTTGACAAGGCCAATCGCTCGTCGGTTAATTCTTTCCGCGGCCCTGGTATGGAAAAGGGTGTTGAGATTCTTGCTAAGGTAAAAGACACCTTTGGCGTCCCCATTATTACTGATGTGCATGAGCCCTATCAGTGCGAGCCGGTCGCTCAGGTAGCAGATATTATTCAGTTGCCTGCCTTCCTGTCGCGCCAGACCGACCTCGTGGTTGCTATGGCAAAAACGGGTGCCGCGATCAATATCAAAAAGGCTCAGTTTTTGGCGCCGCGCGAAATGAAACACATTTTGACCAAGTGCGTTGAAGCCGGTAACGATCGCTTGATCCTTTGCGAGCGTGGCTCGTCTTTTGGTTACAACAACCTGGTGGTCGACATGCTCGGCTTCGGTATCATGAAACAGTTTGAATACCCCGTGATGTTCGATGTGACCCACTCGTTGCAGATGCCCGGCGGCTTGTCAGATGCCGCGGGTGGTCGTCGCCAGCAAGTGATGGAACTGGCTCGCGCCGGCATGTCACAAAAAATTGCCGGTCTCTTCTTAGAGGCCCACCCTGATCCTAATAATGCCAAGTGTGACGGCCCCTGCGCCCTACCTCTTGCAAAACTAGAGGATTTCCTCGGCCAGGTTAAGTCGGTCGACGACCTCGTAAAATCACTGCCAGACATACAGATTGATTAAGAGACTAATGGAGTATTGTTTTAATGACTAAGATTGCCGATATCAAAGCCTTTGAGGTGCTGGATTCGCGTGGTAACCCTACCGTTGAGGCGGAAGTGACGCTGGAATCTGGCGCTGTTGGCGCGGCGTGTGCCCCTTCTGGCGCTTCAACCGGTTCGCGTGAAGCTCTTGAGCTTCGCGACGGCGACAAAAGCCGCTATTTAGGTAAGGGCGTGCTGAAAGCAGTCAATAACATCAACACCACAATCCGCGAGCTGTTGGTGGGTGAGGATGCGGCGGACCAACGTCGTATCGACCAATTGATGATCGACGCCGATGGCACTGAAAACAAAGCTAACTTTGGCGCTAACGCCATTTTAGCCGTATCTTTAGCGGCGGCTAAAGCCGTAGCTGTCGCTAAAAATATCCCCCTCTATCAGCACATTGCAGATATCAATGGTACTCCGGGTGTTTACTCGATGCCTCTGCCCATGATGAATATTCTCAACGGTGGTGAGCACGCCGACAACAACGTTGATATCCAAGAGTTCATGATTCA
Organism: Cellvibrionales bacterium; assembly: GCA_024639455.1. Taxonomy (GTDB): domain Bacteria; phylum Pseudomonadota; class Gammaproteobacteria; order Pseudomonadales; family JAHEIH01; genus JAHEIH01. Next base: position 54,773 of record JAHEIH010000005.1, on the reverse strand, counting down.
ACCCGTGGGTGCGAAGAACTTTGCCGAAGGCCTGCGCCAGGGTGCAGAAATTTTCCACGCCTTAAAAGGTGTGTTGAAAAAGCGTGGCTTGAATACTGCGGTAGGTGACGAAGGTGGTTTTGCGCCTAATCTGGCGTCGAACGCAGAGGCGCTTGCTGTGATCAAAGAAGCGGTAGAGGCGGCCGGTTACCAATTAGGTACCGATGTGACATTGGCACTGGATTGCGCGGCTTCAGAATTCTACAAAGATGGCCAATATGTGTTGGCGGGTGAAGACAAGAGCTTCTCTTCTGAAGGTTTTGCGGATTACTTGGCCGACCTGTCAAGCCAGTACCCCATCGTATCTATCGAAGATGGTCTTGACGAAGCGGATTGGGACGGTTGGAAAGTGTTAACCGACAAGTTGGCTTCGCGCGTTCAGTTGGTTGGTGACGATTTGTTCGTGACCAATACCAAAATTTTGGCCGAGGGTATCGAGAAGGGTATCGCTAACTCGATCTTGATCAAGTTCAACCAAATTGGTTCGTTGAGCGAAACCCTGGATGCTATCGCTATGGCTAAAGCGGCCGGTTACACCGCGGTAATTTCACACCGTTCTGGTGAAACCGAGGACACCACGATTGCTGACTTGGCGGTAGCCACAGCAGCGGGTCAAATCAAAACAGGTTCTCTGTGCCGCTCTGACCGTGTTGCCAAGTACAACCGCTTGCTGCGTATCGAAGCTGAATTGGCGGCCCCATACCGCGGCCGCGCCGAGCTGCCCTCGGCCTAGCCGACACGATGCGTTGGCTGACTGCCATCCTCGTTGTACTGTTGCTCTTGCTGCAGTACAACTTTTGGGTCGGACCAGGCAGTTATGCCAACGTCACGGCGCTGCAGCGGCAAATCGTCGAACAGCAGCGTATCAACCGTGATCTCCACCATGAAAACGAGCAGCTCGCGCGTGAAGTCACGGCACTTAAGTCCAGTCTTGAAGCCGTGGAAGAGCGCGCCCGACGCCAGTTAGGGATGATCAAGAAGGGTGAAACTCTCTATTTACTTGGTGAGGATCAGCCCTAATGTCAGCGCCGAATTTTTGGGCGGTTGTGCCTGCGGCGGGTATTGGTAGTCGTATGAGAGCTAGCCTCCCCAAACAATATTTGCCACTGCTGGACGCCACGGTCATTGAATACGCCCTGCGGCCGCTCTTAGAACACCCCTTAGTCAAGGGTGTGGTAGTAGCCGTCGCCGAAGATGATCAACAATTTTACCGCTTGTCCGTTGCCAAACATCCCAAGTTACGCACTGTGTTAGGTGGAATCGAGCGCGCTGCTTCAGTGCATGCCGGCCTCGTGGCTTTGTCTGCGGAGGCGGATGAAAAAGATTGGGTGTTGGTGCACGACGCGGCTAGACCCTGCCTTAGCCAAACAGACCTCAACCGATTGATTGATGCCCTTCAGCCAGGTGATTGTGGAGCAATTCTCGCTCAAACTGTGGTAGAAACCGTTAAGCATAGCGACGGCAGCGGGTGTATTGAACACACCCTTGATCGTCGCTTGGTCTACCTAGCACAAACGCCGCAGTGTTTTGGTTTACATGAATTGCGAGAAGGCTATGCCCACGCCTTGGAGCATGGCTGGTTAGTGACCGATGAAGCCTCCGTGTTTGAGTGCATGGGTAGGCGTCCTCGCTTGGTGAATGGCTCGCGTCGAAATATTAAAATTACTCATCCCGATGATCTGGCATTGGCCAGCTTTTACTTACAAGAGAAGGTTTCATCATGCGTATAGGGCACGGTTATGATGTGCACCGCTTTGGTGAGGGTAGCCATATTGCCGTTGGCGGTGTGACCATTCCCCACCACAGCGGCTTTATTGCCCACTCAGATGGCGATGTACTGTTACATGCTCTGTGCGATGCCTTATTAGGTGCTTGCGCTCTAGGGGATATCGGCAAGCACTTTCCAGACACCGACCCCGCCTACAAAGGGGCAGACAGTCGCGATCTGCTGCGGCACGTGGTTAGCTTGATTGCAGAACATGGCTGGTACGTGATCAATGTCGACACGACTATTATTGCCCAGGCGCCCAAGATGGCGCCGCACATTGTAGCGATGCGAGAGCATATCGCAGCGGATTTAGGCGTGGCGTTGGATGCGGTTAATGTAAAGGCAACCACCACTGAAACACTAGGGTTTTGCGGGCGCGAAGAGGGTATTGCCGTCCATGCAGTAGCTTTACTGGGGGCGCGATGAGCTATTCCCTAGATTGGGTTTATGCCCATGGCGGGCCGAGCAATAGGGCTGAGTTTAAGCGCGACTGCGAAGATTTTATTGTTACTGAAAACCTTGGTTTTGAGCCAGAGGGCAGTGGTGAACATGTGTTCTTGTGGGTGGAGAAGCGTGGCAGTAATACCACTTGGGTGGCAGATGTCTTGGCAAAGCACGCCGGTGTGCCACAGGTCGCAGTGGGGTATTCAGGGCTTAAAGATCGCCAGGCCATTACCCGGCAGTGGTTTAGTGTCGCTGTTCACCCGAATGCTGAGCCTGACTGGCAAGAGCTGCAGAGTGATGCGCTGACAATTTTGTCGGTCTCAAGGCATCTTCGCAAATTAAAACGCGGCGTGCATAAAAGTAATCATTTTGAGATTCGATTGCGTCACTGCGAGGGAGATCGTGGTAAGCTCCTGCAACAGCTCGACGAAATAAAAATACAGGGCTTTCCTAATTATTTTGGTGATCAACGCTTTGGTCGGCAGGGCAATAATCTTCCCGCTGCTGAGCGTATGTTTGCCGGTGGGCGCGTCAAGCGGCAACAGCGCAGTCACTATTTGAGCGCTGCGCGCAGTTGGTTGTATAACCACCTGTTGTCGCAGCGTCTTCAGAGCGCGCAATGGTTGCAGGCGGATCCTCTAGGGCACTATTTCTTAGCGGGTAGTGCAAGCCAATTTGTGGCCAGCGGTGAAGCGGATCTAGCGGCGAGGATCGCGGCGGGGGATATCCACCCCGCACTGCCTATGTGGGGACGCACAAAGGCGCCTTTAAACGATGCATCTCAGGTGTTGGCGAAGCGTTTTGATACCTTGTGCCAAGGGCTTGAGACGGCCGGATTGTCAATGGAATACAGGGCCGTTAGAGACGTTCCAAGCGACATGGCGTGGCGCGAGAATGGTGACGACCTGGTTGTCAGTTTTAGTTTGGGCCGTGGCAGCTATGCTACGGCGCTATTGAGAGAATGTTTTGAGTGGAGTAATAGCGGTGCAGACTAGTCTTAGCGGCATTGGCATGACGTCGATGCGGACGCGTCAGAGATTGATTACGCGTTTGATGGAGCAGGGAATCCGCGATATGCATGTACTCGATGTGGTGCGGGCGACGCCGCGCCATCTGTTTCTAGATGAAGCACTCGCCCACAGAGCCTACGAGGATACAGCCCTCCCCATAGGACACAATCAAACGCTTTCTCAGCCTTATATCGTTGCCCGTATGACCGAACTGCTGCTCAATGGTAAGACCTCGTTAAAAAGGGTGTTAGAGGTGGGAACGGGCTCTGGCTATCAAACCGCCATTCTAGCGCCTTTTGCCGAGCGAGTATTCTCTGTAGAGCGTATTCGTCCATTGCAGGATAAGGCTAAAATTCGCTTGCGTGAATTGGGTTTTCGCAATGTTTATTTCAAGCACGCCGACGGCGGTTTTGGCTGGCCAGAAAAGGGGCCTTTTGATGCGATTTTGTCTGCCGCGGCGCCAGAAGTGCTTCCCCCTGAGCTCCTCGAGCAACTGGCGGTCGGTGGCCGCTTGGTCATTCCAGTGGGAGGTGTCCGTCAGCAGTTAGTGGTGGTCGATCGTCACGAGGGTGGATTCAGTGAGCAGATTGTTGAGGCGGTCAATTTTGTACCGTTACTAAAAGGAGTTATTGCATAGTGTCAGAAGGACAGACACCCGGCGGCCAACAGAGCTTGTGGGGGATTTTTTTTCGCGGTCTAGCCATGGGGGCAGCCGATGTTGTGCCAGGCGTTTCAGGTGGCACCATCGCTTTTATTAGCGGTATATACGAACGCCTGTTAGGGGCACTCGCAAGCTGTAATCCTAAAGCCTTGATGATTTGGCGCCGCAGCGGCAAAGCGGCCTTCTGGCAGCATGTCGACGGAACTTTTTTGGTGGTGCTTATCTCCGGGGTAGTCACTAGTATCGCCTTGCTAGCACGCTTAATCGCCACGTGGCTTGAGTCATCGCCCCATCTGGTTTGGTCCTTTTTTTGCGGTTTGATCGCGCTTTCAGTGCCCATGTTAGCTCGCCAGGTCGGTCATTGGCGTAAGCACAACAGTGTTCAGTTTGCGGTGGGTTTGGTAGCGGCTTTGGCGATAGCTTTTTGGCGCCCCGAGGCGTTACAGGTGTCACTGCCAATCGTGTTCTTCTCTGGTATGTTCGCTAGCTGCGCGATGATTTTGCCTGGAATTTCTGGCAGTTTTATCTTGTTGCTGGTGGGTATGTACGCACCGGTACTAAACGCCGTCAAAGCGGTGGATGTGATGTTTCTGCTGACGTTTGTCGCTGGCGCAATATCTGGCCTCATGGTGTTCTCAAAGGTACTGCATTGGCTGTATGACCGCTACAAGGAAGCGGCATTGGCTATTTTGTCTGGATTCTTATTGGGTTCGTTGCTGTTGGTATGGCCTTGGCAGGTGGTGCCTGTGGTCGAAGGAGCATCGATGAAGGCTGCCATGGTAAACGCGCAGCGCGTGTTGCCCGAGACCTATTTAGCCATGTCTGGCAGAGAGCCTCAGGTTCTAGCGAGCACGGCACTACTTATCCTTGGCGCTGTGCTAGTCTATCAATTAGAGCGTCGTTGGCGGATATAAGAGGGTCTTGCACAGCGCTATGCGATTTTGCCTAGCTGTACTCGTGGTGTTTAGTCTCCTGGCTTGTTCTAGCCAGGGGCCAGCGCCTGTTTCAGATCGCTATCAATCCCCTGAAACTGCCCCGGATAGCCATCGCGTTGCGCGTGGCGATACGCTGTTTTCCATCGCCTTTCGCTACGGCACCACGGTGGAAAAACTCGCCGCTATAAACGGTATTAAGTCACCCTATACGATATATATCGATCAGCGCTTGAAATTGAAGGGGGCGCCTAAGCCCGAAGCTGCGAAACCTCCGCGGAAAGCTTCCTCTGGCAAGTCAGTGGCGAAAGTGTCTGTGCCTAAAGTAGCCAAACCCAGTAAGCCGCAAACAAGTGCCGTGGTGCATCGGGATAGCTTATGGTATTGGCCGTTGAGACAAGCGGGTAGGGTCAGTGCGCGTTTCAAGGTGGGGAGTGCCAGTAATAAGGGAATCGATCTGGTGGCACCTCGCGGTACGCCAGTGTTGGCGTCACGCGCGGGTACGGTGGTCTATGCTGGTTCCAGTTTGCCGGGATATGGCAATTTATTGATTATTAAACACGATGCCCAGTATCTCTCCGCTTATGCGCACAACGACAAGTTGCTTGTCAAAGAGGGGCAAGGCGTGAAAGCGAAGCAGCATATTGCCAATCTAGGCAGTACTTCGTCACCGTCCCCTAAGCTCCACTTCGAAATCCGCCGTGACGGCCAGCCGATTGACCCGATGGGGCTTCTTAAAAAACCCTAATCGCTATTTTTGTGATTAATGTCACATCTTTGACTTGATAAGCCCCTTATTATGGTCTTGTAGGCCACTAACCACCTTGCTTATGCAATAAAGTTATAAAAGATGCCTTTCCTTCTAATAACTAAATTTAAGTGTTTTGTATTTTTTTTATACCAAAAGATATATAGTGGCTCTTAATATAACCTATAAGAGGAATTTATGTCATGAGCGATACAAAAGGTTATAAGGGCGATGCTACTCATTCGAATGTAGATGTAGCAACCTTAAATGCTCTGGTGACTAACGACAGTGAAGCAGAAGAAGATACCACCGACGAGGTATTAACCTTCGAGCGCGACACAAGTCGAAGCATGGATGCTACCCAACTTTACCTAGGTGAAATTGGTGCTTCTCCACTGCTTACTGCAGAAGAGGAAGTCTACTTTTCGCGTCGTGCCCTCAAGGGTGATGAAGCTGCTCGCAAGCGTATGATCGAGAGCAACCTGCGTTTAGTGGTAAAGATTTCTCGCCGCTATACTAACCGTGGCTTAACGCTTTTAGATCTTGTAGAAGAGGGGAACCTGGGATTGATTCGCGCGGTTGAAAAATTTGATCCCGAGCGTGGTTTCCGTTTTTCAACCTATGCTACTTGGTGGATTCGTCAGTCTATTGAACGTGCCTTGATGAATCAAACGCGCACTATTCGCTTACCGATCCACGTAGTGAAAGAATTAAATGTTTACCTGCGCGCCTCGCGTGAGTTGATGCAGACCCTCGACCACGAACCCACATGTGAAGACATTGCCGAAAAAGTCGGTAAACCAGTCGCTGATGTCGAACGCATGATGCGCCTCAATGAGCGCGTGACCTCACTGGATATTCCCTCGATGATGGATAGCGAGCGCCCAGTGGTTGATACTGTTGCCGATCACTACGACAGTGACCCAGCGTCACTGCTGCAAGATAGCAATATGGGTGATTCGATTTTGCAGTGGTTGGATGAGCTATCAGAGAAGCAGCGTGATGTTATCGTGCGTCGATTTGGTTTGCGCGGTCATGAGGCCAATACGTTAGAAGAGGTTGGCCATGAAATTGGCTTGACCCGTGAGCGTGTTCGTCAAATCCAAGTGGAAGCTTTGAAACGTCTCCGCGGTATCATCGAACGCCAGGGTTTGAATCGCGAATCAACCTTTAGTTAATTTTGTTGGGTTTTATATATCTATTTTGGGCAATTGGTTACACATGCGCATGGAAAACTTGTAACCAATTGTCATTTGATATCAAGATATGAAAGATAACCCCAGCTTTTAAGGTTTCAGATAATCTTTTTTCAATACTAGCCTTTACGATATTTCATGCCAGATGAAGGGAGAACCAAGTGCGGTTTTCGATTGACGCTTTCCTCGAGCATCAATAGGTCATCATCGTTGTGATCCATAGCAACAAACCAAGTATATTGAACACCTGATTTATCAATAACTCTAGCTTTATGATAGTTGGCACTAAGTATTTCACGCTCACCGCTCTGCTTCGATTCGATGTGTAATTTGCTATAGCATAAGCAAAGGTAGGTGCGCTCATTCTCTTGCTCATATCTCGCATACAAGCCTGTACCTCGGATACCTATGACGGCATCAGGCGTGAGTAATTGTCGTTGGTATTAACACGGGCCCCGCGGTGGTAGGCAATATAGGCTCTGATGAACGCTTCAATTACACCTGTATTGGCGACACTGTGAATACCGCTTCGCGCGTTGAGGGCTTATGTCGGTATTACTATGTTGACTTAATTGTTACCGATGAGTCGCTGGTGAATTTACCCCCTGATCATGCGCTTAATATTATCCCCTTGGATAGAGTGAAGTTGAAAGGTAAGTCAAACCCCGTCAATTTGAGCTGGATTCAGAATGAGTATCCCAGCGAGACCGACGCGTTGATAGCTTCTTTGCAGACCGAATTACTAACTCACTATTATGCACAGCGTTGGTGTGAGGCTGAGAGGATTCTAGATCTTCTCATCGCCCATGAAGCGTATCCGATCGCGTTATGCGATATTTATAGAGACCGCATTGCTCAGTATAAAAAGGATCCCCCTGGCGAAGCGTGGAACGGTGTGTTTGTGGCTAAAAGTAAACGCGGTTAACACTTCCATTGATTGTAATTGCTCGACTAGTCGTCACACATGCACCTGTTTGAAGTGGAGTGGCGACTCGTATACTCCATGCAAATAATGAGCGGAGCAAGACTATGAAGTTTGATTTTACAGGTAAGGTTGTCATTGTGGTTGGCGGTACAAGTGGTATTAACCGAGGTATTGCTGAGCACTTCGCAGCGACGGGTGCCAAGGTTGCCGTGGCCTCTAGAAGCCAGGAAAAAGTCGACGACACCGTTGCCAGTTTGAAGCAAAAAGGCGCGGCAGATGTGATGGGTTTTGTCTGTGACGTGCGCAATCCAGATGAGGTGGAAGAGGGCCTCGCAAAGGTGCATCAAGCTTGGGGGGATTTTGACAGTTTGGTGTCAGGTGCGGCGGGAAATTTCCCTGCACTGGCCTCTAAGATGTCTGCTAATGCCTTCCGAACGGTGGTAGATATCGACCTTATGGGCACTTATCATGTGATGCGCAGCGCCTATCCCTTCATGAAGCGCCCCGGTTCAAGCGTCATCAATATTTCGGCCCCTCAGGCGTATTTGCCTTATGAAGCTCAGTCCCATGTGTGTGCGGCCAAAGCGGGGGTTGATATGTTAACCCGCACCACCGCTATGGAGTGGGGCAGTGAGGGTATTAGAGTAAATTCTGTGGTGCCAGGAGCGATTGATGGCACTGAGGGCATGAAACGTCTTGCGCCGACTGAACCTATTCGACAGATGATCTTGGAGGACACGCCGATGCAGCGTTTTGGAACCCCAGCCGACGTCGCGAATTTGTGTTTGTTCCTCAACTCTGAACTGGCGACATTCATTTCTGGTCAGATTATTGCCGTTGACGGTGCGCTATATCAGCGTGGGTCCGGCACGTTTAATCGAAAGCTGGCAGAGCCATTGTATAAGATGTAGTGTTTGAAGGTTTATAATGTCTGTGTGGCCTTATAAACCTTTTTTTGCACGATGTTTAACGCTCGAGGTGTTGCAGTTTGTTAGGAACACCTTGCCACTCTTCAGCATCGGGCAGTGCCTCTTTCTTTTCGGTGATATTGGGCCAAATCTCAGCCAGCTCCGCGTTCAATTCCAAGAATACCTGCTGGTCTTCTGGTAGCTCATCCTCGGAGTAGATGGCATCGATAGGGCACTCGGGTTCGCACAAGGCACAATCGATACACTCGTCGGGGTGAATAACCAAGAAATTGGGGCCTTCGTAAAAGCAGTCTACGGGGCATACTTCCACACAGTCAGTGTGTTTGCATTTAATACAATCTTCTACAACGACGAAGGTCATGGTGTCTCCCTAAATGTGGTATGTCGCTTGGCGAGGCGAGCATTTTACACGCTGTCCGGGCGACAATAAAGATTGTTGCTCTATATATCTATGTCTCTAGGTTATAAGCTTTTCAGTTTATATAATATTTCGAGTGCTTGCCGAGGTGTTAGATCGTCTGGCTTTACATCAACCAGGTACTTTTCTACTGCGCTGGGCTCAGGGGCGCTAAACATGTCATTTTGCTGCGGGATAAGGTGTTTGCTGTGCTGCTGACTTTCTAGCTCGAACAGCTTGGCTCGGGACCTTTTAATGACTTCGGCGGGGATGCCCGCGAGTTTTGCTACCTGAATACCAAAACTCTTACTCGCCGCTCCCTCTTGTACATGGTGCAAGAATACGATGTTGTCGTTGTGTTCACTGGCATCTAAGTGCACGTTAGCGACATGCTTAAACTCACCATCGAGAGCGGTTAACTCAAAATAGTGGGTCGCGAAGAGAGTGAGGGCTTTTACCTTGCTGGCGAGTTGATGGGCGCAGGCCCAGGCCAGTGAAAGCCCGTCGTAGGTTGAAGTGCCGCGGCCGATTTCATCCATCAATACCAAGCTACTGGCGGTGGCATTGTTGAGGATGTTGGCGGTCTCGGTCATTTCGACCATAAAGGTCGAACGACCCCCGGCCAAATCGTCGGCTGAACCAATACGAGTGAAGATTTGATCCACAAGACCCACATTGGCGCGCTCGGCGGGTACGCAGCTGCCGATGTGGGCCAGCAAGGTAATCAATGCCGCTTGTCGCATATAGGTTGATTTACCGCCCATATTTGGGCCGGTAATGATCAACATACGGCGTAATTCGTTAAACTCAATGCCGTTGGGGATGAAGGGGTGTTCCGATACATGCTCGACCACCAAGTGTCGACCGCCATGTACCGATAGTCCTGGGCGGCTATGCAGGGTGGGGCGCACCATGTTTAAAGCGTCTGCTCGTTCCGCTAAACAGGCCAATACGTCCAGTTCAGAAAGGGCTTGGGCACATGCTTGAAGGCCTATGAGGTCCTCATTTAGGGTCTCCAAGAGTGCGTCGTAGAGCGCTTTTTCTCGCGCCAAGGCACGGCTTTTACTGCTCAGTGCTTTGTCTTCAAATTCTTTTAACTCTGGTGTGATATAACGTTCGGCGTTTTTCAGGGTTTGTCGGCGGATGTAGCGTGCTGGTGCTTGTTCTGACTGCAAACGGCTTATCTCAATGTAATAGCCGTGAACGCGGTTATAGCCCACTTTAAGGGTACTGATACCCGTTTCCTCGCGTTCGCGTTGTTCCAACTGCACCAAAAAATCCCCCGCATTGGTGCTGATGTTGCGCAGTTCATCCAGTTCCGCGTCAAAGCCTGCAGCGATAACACCGCCATCGCGGATTACCATGGGCGGATTTTCCACTACCGCTCGGCTAAGCAGTTGCACGGTTTCTTCTCTAGGGGCCATGCGCTGTTGTAATTGGTCAAGATGAGGGCCGGATTGGCATTCGCACAAAATGCTTTTTAACTGGGGCAGCTGCGCCAGCGAGTGACAAAGGCGAGTCAAATCCCGCGGTCTTGCCGAACGTAATGCTACGCGCGCTAAAATGCGTTCCATATCACCCACATGCTTTAAGTGGTCGCGCAATGTTTCAAAGCGGTAGCCCTCGCTCAGCGCGGCAATGGTGTCCTGACGTTTGTTAAGTGTGTCGAGATCACGTAATGGGCGGTTCAGCCAGCGAGCCAACAGTCGCGAGCCCATGGCTGTTTTACAACTGTCCATAACGGAGTACAGGGTATTGCTATCGCCACCGCGTAGGTTATGAGTGATCTCTAGATTGATGCGAGTTGACGCATCCATAGCAACCGTTTGATCATGCCGCTCTAAGCTTAACCCACGGATGTGAGGAAGAGCCGTGCGCTGGGTTTGTTTTACATATTGTAAAAGGCAGCCAGCTGCACGAATTGCCAATGGCATATCTTGGCAGCCAAAGCCGGATAAATCGTGGGTTTCGAACTGCAGGCAAAGCGCTTTTTGTGCGTTCTCAATTTCAAACTCCCACGGGGGGCAGGCACGATAGCCTCGACTGTAGGCGCTGAGGTCGACATCTAAGGTATCATCGGCGAGTAATTCTGCCGGCTGTAGTCGTTGGATTTCTCCCTGCAGTACATGGCTGCTTGGGAGTTGCATTACCGAGAATCGACCGCTGCTAATATCCAATGAGGCGACGCCATAGCGGTCTTCTTCGCCACAGACAGCCACCAAGAGATTGTCTCGGCGTTCCTGTAGCAGGGCTTCGTCACTAATGGTGCCGGGTGTAACAATGCGCACTACTTGGCGCTCTACCGGACCTTTGCTGGTGGCCGGGTCGCCGATTTGCTCGCAAATCGCTACCGATTCACCGCGTTGTACGATTTTGGCGAGATAACCATCGGCAGCATGGTAGGGGATACCTGCCATGGGAATGGGGTCGCCGTTGGACTTGCCGCGCGCCGTGAGGGTGATATCGAGAATCTCTGCGGCGCGCTTGGCGTCGTCGAAGAATAACTCGTAGAAGTCGCCCATGCGATAAAACACCAACTGGTGTGGATGCTCAGCCTTGATTTTTAAATACTGCTGCATCATTGGGGTGTGGTTGGCGTCGCTCATGGGGGCGAGTGTTCCTTTTGTACTTAAAAAGAGTGGCTATGGTATCTAAAACAGTAAAATGGATGAAGGCAGAAATGATAATTTTTTTAATAATCAGACGTAACAATACACTCCCTAGTAATGAAAAATGAGTATAAAAAATAAATATTTTGGTGAGAGTGGTTATAATTAGATAGGATGGTGTACCGACTGAGAAAAGAGATTGACATGTTAAACAAATTACCTTTTTTATCCTTGCTTAGGCCACTTGCTGGTGTTTTGTTGGCTGTTTTAATTACGCCGCTGAACGCTCTGGCTGAAAGTTTGGTTTTTGGGGTTGTTCCTCAGCAGTCGGCGCGTAAATTAGCTCAAGCGTGGGTGCCAATTTTATCTTATCTATCAGAGCAAACTGGCGATGACTATTCCTTTGCCACCGCCACCGATATTCCGACCTTTGAACGTCGCCTGTTGGAAAAGCAATACGACGTCGCTTATATGAATCCCTACCATTACGTGGTATTCCACGAGGCCGCGAACTATAGTGCCTTTGCTAAGCAAGCCAAGAAAAGTATTGTCGGCCTAATTGTAGTAAACAAAAATAGCCAAATTGCCCAGTTAGAGGATTTGAATAACTTAGACGTAGCGTTTCCTTCGCCTGCCGCATTTGCCGCCGCGGTATTACCGCGCGCTGAACTTAAGCGGCGCGATATTGCAATTACACCGCGCTATGTTTCCTCCCACGACTCGGTGTATTTAAATGTCTCCAAAGGGTTTTTCGCCGCAGGCGGGGGTATTGGCAGAACGTTAAACAACTTCGATCCTGAATTACGTAAAAATCTACGTGTTCTTTGGAAAACGCAAGGTTACACCCCGCATGCGTTTGCTGCATCGCCCACCGCGAGCAACGCGGCCATTACCAGACTGAATGAGGCCATGCAGGCGATGCATCAGGATGAGCGTGGTTTAGAATTATTAACTAAGATTGGGTTTGCAGCAATTGAATCGGCGACGAACGCTGATTGGGATGATATTCGCGCGCTGGAGTTGGATACCTTGGATGATCTCGTTCGATAGTTTGCGCTAAACGACAGGAAGAGTAGCTTGTCTTTAAAAATAAAAACTATTTTTGGCGTAGCCTTTATCGAAGCGGTGTTGTTGCTTTTTTTGGTAACAATGACTGTCAATTACCTTCGCGATACAAATTATGACGGTATCGAAAAGCGCGCCTCCACCACGGTGAAATTATTTGCCGCTGCGAGTAAAGACGCGGTGCTGAGTTATGACCTGGCGACCTTGGATTCCTTGATTAGTGAAGTTATGCGCAACCCGGATATCGTCTACGCGAGAGTGACAGATAATCAGGGGCGAAGCCTTTCAGAATCTGGTCAGCCCGATGTGCTCGCACGGCATTTTGTCGAGGACACAAGGGTGGTGGATGTCACCGACGATGTGTTCGACGTCGCTCAAGAAATTATCGAAGACAGCAGCGTCTTTGGCCGTGTAGAGCTAGGATTGGATGTGTTGAGCCTGAACGCCAAAATTCGTGAAGTGCAGCAATGGACACAGTTTGTGGCGCTGTTAGAAATGGCGCTAGTGGCATTTTTCTCATACGTTCTTGGTACTTATCTCACCTCCCAGTTAAGAGAATTAAACGACTCGGCGAAAGCGATTGCCAAAGGCGATTTAGATGTTAGTGTCAATGTTAAGAGTGGCGATGAGGTTGGGCAATTAGCCGCCTCTTTCAACCGTATGGTTGAGCAGTTAAGGGCAGTCAGGCTGCTACGTGATGAGGCAGAACGAGAGTTGAAAGACCTAAATCTGTCACTTGAAATGCGTGTTCAAGACCGAACGAGAGCCCTGCAGCATAAAAATAGAGAGTTGTTGGACGCCAACCGCGAAATAAAACAAGCGCAGCATCGCATGTTGCAGTCAGAGAAAATGGCCTCTTTAGGCGTTCTTGCCGCGGGTGTTGCGCACGAGATTAACAATCCTATTGGCTTTATTTCTAGTAATGTGACTACCTTAAAAGAATATGTCGATCTTCTGACGGTATTGTTGCCGTTATACCAGCAACTGGATGTGGTTAATGATGAAGAACGCCAAGCCATTCTTGACAAGATTAAGGAATTGCTCGGCCGAGAGGACCTCTCTTTTATCTTAGAAGATGCTCCGATACTTTTAGAAGAAACTAGCAAAGGCTTGATCCGTGTTCGCGACATTGTCAAAGGGCTACGCGAATTTTCCCACCATGATCCAAGACAAGCGATGGTGAGTTGCGATATTAACGAAGTGATCGGTTCTACACTGAGGATCGCGCAATCACAGTTTAAATATCACGCAGAGGTGGCGCTCGAATTGCAGTCCGTTCCTGAGCTGTTGTGTGATAAAGGTAAGATCGGACAGGTATTGCTCAATCTCATTATCAATGCCTCTCAGGCCCTGCCTGACCAAGGGCATATCACTATTCGCTCTAGGATTGTTAACGATCATGTGGAAGTCGATATTGAGGATGACGGTGAGGGTATCCCCGAAGCGGATCTCGACAAAATCTTTGACCCTTTTTATACCACGAAACCGGTGGGCGAAGGCACTGGATTGGGCTTGGCCATTTGCTACAGCATTGCCCAAGAACATGGCGGCTGTATCGATGTTCGCAGTGTGCCAGGTCAGGGGACCACCTTCACGCTCAAAATTCCTTTTGAGCGTTCGTAACCTTTCAATGACTTGCAGCGTATCATTTTATTTGGAGAAGAATTATGAAGCGTTTATTTGCTGGGTTATTAGCATCAGCCATTAGTTTTACAGCGTTGGCAGACATAAAAGTAGGCGATATGGCGCCCGATTTTTCACTGCCAGGCAGTGACGGTAAGACCTATACTTTGAGTGATTATCGCGATGTGCGTGCGGTTGTTGTCGCTTGGTTTCCCAAGGCCTTTACCAGTGGATGTACTATTGAATGTAAATCGCTGGCGGCCAATGGCGATAAAATTCGCGAGTTCGATGTCGAGTATTTCATGGCCAGCGTGGACGACATTTCGGATAACGTGGCTTTCGCCGATGATACCGACGCCGATTTTCCTATCTTGAGTGATGTTGATAAACAAGTCGCTGAAGCCTATGACGTGCTCTATCCCGTGATGAACGTGGCTAAGCGCCACACCATTTATATCGACAAGTCTGGGCGTATCAGCAAAATTGACACCGACGTGAATCCCAGCACGTCGGCGGAAGATATGGTAAGCAATTTAGCCGCGTTAGGTGTTGCTAATCGCTAAGCGTTAAATTCATTGGCGAGGCGGTGCAGATCCGCGCCCAGTCTCGCCAGTTCTTCGCTCGCCGTAGCGGTTTGTTCCGAGCCGTTGGCGCTCAATTCCGACACATCACTAATCGCCACAATGTTGCGATTAATTTCCTCAGCCACGGAGTTTTGTTCTTCGGCTGCGGAAGCAATTTGTAGGCTCATTTCGGTGATTTGATTGACCGCTACGGTAATTTGTTCAAGTGTGCTGTGGGTTTCACGGGCTTGAATGATGGTATCGGAAGCCTTATCTCGGCTTACATGCATACTTTCTACGGCCTTTTTGGCGCGCTGTTGAAGCCCAACAATAATGGCATTGATCTCTTCGGTAGAGTTTTGTGTGCGCGCGGCGAGGGTGCGTACTTCATCTGCAACGACGGCGAAGCCGCGGCCCTGTTCACCTGCACGGGCCGCCTCGATAGCGGCGTTTAGTGCTAGCAGGTTGGTTTGCTCAGCGATGGCGCTAATGACCTCAAGTACTTGGCCAATTTTATCGCTGTCTTGGTGTAATTGCTCGATAACATTAGATGAGGCGACCATGGTTTCGTCTAGCTGGCTTAGTGCGCGGCTGGTTTTCTCAATACTAGCTTTGCCCGATTGCGCCTGTTGGTCGGTCACTTCAGCTGAGGCGGCGGCCTCAGAGGTGTTGCGTGCAATTTCAGCCACTGTCGCGACCATTTCGTGCATGGCGGTGGCTACTTGCTCGGTTTCTGAGCGCTGCTTATAAATTCCCTCTCGAGTCGTAGCGCTTACGCTGGAGAGCTGTTCGGTAGCCGCGGCTAAATTTACCGTCGCAGCGAGTATTTTCTGCACTAGTTTCTGGAAGGCCTCCAGCATGATATTGACACTGCGGGCCATATCGCCAATTTCATCGTCTCTGTCGATATCACTGCGTATGGTCAGATCGTGTTGGCTGGCGATGTTGTTCAAGGTATAAGATAAAGCTTCTACTGGGCGGCTGATGTTATTCGCGAACAAGCTGCTGAGGACTAACCCAATGGAGGTGAATACAACGGTTGCGATCATTGTCCCAACGATGATATTCCATTGTAATGTATTAACCGGGGCAAAGGCTTCGGTTTCGTCGATTTCACTCATAAGCACCCAATTAAGGCCTTTAATATCGAGTGGCGTGTACGCAGAGAGAACCGATACGCCGCGGTAGTCGGGTATGATTTGGAATCCAGTGCGACCTTGCAAGGCCATGTTAGCGGCGGCGGTGTCGATGGTTTGAAGGCCAATATTAGTCCCTTTTTCGATCATTTCTATGGCGAGATTGCTGTTCACCCCTTGTTCAACCAAGACACGCTGGTATCCCTGCGGATCTTCAATCAAAAAGCGGCTATTACTTCGGGCCTTCTTGTCGGGGCCGACAAGGTAGGTTTCCCCGCTTTCCCCGAGACCCGCTTCGCGCCACGCTTGGTGGTTGGTCATGATGTCGTTGATCTTTCCCACCGGCATTTGGAAGATAAGTACCCCTTCAAGGTTACCCTCCACATAAATCGGCGTACTAATAAAGCTGGCGGCGGCATTATAGGAGGGTAGGTAACGCTGAAAATCAATCAGTGCAGTTTCACCCATGGGGAGAGCCTTCGCTGCTTTATAGGCCTGGGCAATACCCGAGTCAGCATAGGGGCCATTCGCCAGAGAGCTGGCGTAGTCGAGTTCTTTGAAGACCGAATAAACAATGGCGTCGTTCTCCACGTCAACTAAGAAAATGTCGTAGTACTCAAAGGCCTCCAAGATCAACTTGAAATGCTTGTGGAAGCGCTGGTGGGCGGCATCGTAACTACTTATGTCGCCACGACTGTAAAGTTCGTGCTTGTTACCAAGCCTTTGGTCATTGTCGCTGATATAAAGATACTGCGCCAGTTTTGCGCTTGTGGAAAGTTTGTTGAGTAGTCGACTGGCGTCGACATCGGCGCCAGCGTTGGCGTCGCGATAGGTAGGGGCAAACTGGTTGCGGTAATAGTCTTCCAAGGAACTATTGATGGTATCGCTGTCTACAGCAGCCATTTCCAATGGAAGATTTGCAAAACCCTCGCTAAAGGCCTTCATGGCTGCTTGTACCATCTCGTCGTCAGCGTAGACGCCGGCCTGTTTGTGGATGGTGCTAAAGTAGTCTTCAATTTGTGATTTTTTGGCGTCTCGCAGCGAGATCAGTTGTCGCTCGGCGGCTTCACTCAGGGCAGCAGAGGCGTCAGCACTGGCTCTCCAGGCAACAATTGCGGCTTGTAAAACCAAAGGTACGGCCACCAAAAGGCCAATGCCAATCAACATTTTAGATTTAAGTTTCATGCTCGCTCCTTTAAGACACTTTTAGTCTATCGGCAGAGCCCGAATTTGCTTTAAGCCGAGGTCGATCTGATAACGTGCTTTACGTATAATGCAAACCCACTTTGCGCAGAGGAAGACCTCACCGGTCATGAAAACACAGGATTTTCATTTTGAGTTACCCGATGAATTGATCGCTCGCTATCCTATGCCGGAGCGATCATCTAGTCGCTTGCTTTGTTTAAACAATCGCAGTGGCGAAACAGCACATCGTGTTTTTAGTGAGCTAGAAACGCTCTTACAGCCCGGAGACTTGCTGGTATTTAACAATACAAAGGTGATCCCAGCGCGCGTTTTTGGACGCAAGGATAGTGGAGGCAAGTTGGAAGTTTTGATCGAGCGCGTGCTCGATGCCCACTGTGCTTTGGCCCATATTCGAAGCAGTAAATCGCCGAAACCCGGGAGTGTGATCTGGCTCGGTGAGGGCGGCGAAGAAGCTGAGGTTGAGGTCACTGGACGGCGCGATACATTGTTTGAATTGCGTTTCAAAGATGGTGTTAGTGACGTACTCGAGCGGTTTGGACACATGCCATTGCCGCCCTATATTACACGTGAGGATGACATCGGCGATCGCGAACGCTATCAAACTGTTTACGCTGAGAAAGCCGGCGCGGTAGCGGCTCCTACGGCGGGTTTGCACTTCGATGAGAAAATGCTACATCGGTTGGGTGATAAGGGGGTTGAGTTCGCCTATGTGACTCTTCATGTGGGTGCGGGTACCTTTCAGCCCGTTCGTGTTGATGATATCAGCCAACACCAGATGCATAGTGAGTACCTCGAAGTCAGTGCAGAGGTGTGCGACAAAGTCGAACTAGCTAAAAGGGCTGGTAAACGTGTGGTAGCGGTGGGAACCACTAGCGTTCGTAGTTTAGAAACCGCCGCCATGAGTGGGCAGTTAAAACCCTACACTGGGGATACTCAGATCTTTATCTACCCGGGTTATCAATTTAAGGTGATCGATGCGTTGGTTACCAATTTTCACCTGCCGGAGTCGACCTTGATCATGTTGGTCAGTGCGCTGGCAGGTAAAGACAATGTCATGGCCGCCTACGGTGAAGCAGTTGCTGAAAAGTACCGCTTTTTCAGTTATGGAGATGCCATGTTTATCGCCGAGGGCATCGCATGAGTTTTATGGAATTTAAACGGGATACCACTGATGGTGAAGCGCGTCGCGGGCGTCTCAAGTTTCCCCGTGGTGTGGTAGAAACCCCTGCCTTTATGCCGGTGGGTACCTATGGCACGGTAAAAGGGATGTTGCCTCGAGATATTGAGGCCACCGGTGCGCAAATCATTCTTGGTAATACCTTCCACTTGATGCTGCGACCAGGTACCGACATTATCCAGCAGCACGGCGATCTGCACGACTTTGCTGGTTGGCAAGGGCCAATTTTGACCGACTCGGGAGGCTTCCAGGTTTTTAGTTTGGGGGATATGCGCAAGATCAACGAAGAGGGCGTGGTGTTTCAATCGCCAGTGAATGGTGACAAGGTCATGCTCGATCCTGAGCGCTCGATGCAGGTGCAGCGAGATCTGGGATCTGACATCGTGATGATTTTTGACGAGTGCACGCCGTATCCCGCGACCCACGAAGAGGCGCGTCTGTCGATGGAGTTGTCACTACGCTGGGCGCAGCGTTCCAAGGTGGCACACGGCGATAACCCCGCAGCGCTATTTGGTATTGTTCAGGGGGGGATGTATCCCGATTTGCGTGATATCTCATTGCAAGGCTTGGTCGATATTGGTTTTGATGGTTATGCCATCGGTGGCTTGTCGGTGGGTGAGCCCAAGGATGAAATGATGAAGGTGTTGGACAATACCGCCCACAAATTGCCGGCCGATAAGCCGCGCTACTTGATGGGCGTCGGCACGCCTTCAGATCTATTGGAAGCGGTGCGCCGCGGTGTCGATATGTTCGACTGTGTGATGCCGACGCGCAACGCCCGTAATTCGCATATTTTTACCAGTAAGGGCGTCATTAAATTGCGCAATGCACGCCATAAAATCAGCACCCAGCCGCTGGATGAAAACTGCGATTGTTACACCTGTCAGAACTTTAGCCGCGCCTACCTACACCACCTGGATAAGTGCCACGAGATGTTAGGGGCGCAGCTGAATACGATTCACAATATTCACTACTACCAAAAGCACATGCGTGACATCCGCGATGCCATTGAGCGTGGTCAGTTGGATGACTTTGCTGCGGCTTTTTACGACAGCCAGGGTGAGCGGAGTAGTAACTAGTGGTAGTTATTGTGGTTTATATCCCCGCCAGTCATCTCGAGCTCGTTAAACAGGCGATGTTCGATGCTGGAGCAGGGCGTATTGGCGACTACAGCCACTGCGCGTGGCAGGTGCTCGGGCAGGGGCAGTTCAAGCCAGATGAGGCAGCGGACCCCTTTATCGGTGCGGCTAATCAGGTGTCGCATGTAGACGAGTACCGTGTCGAGATGGTGTGTGATGATATATGCTTACAGCCTGTGTTAGCTGCCGTGGTGGCCGCCCACCCCTATGAGGAGCCCGCCTACCATGCCTACCCTTCAATGGTGAAATGAATGATATACAAACTTGCTGAAAGATCTGTCACCCTCATTGGCGAAGGCCAATTTATTGCACCCTCGGCCGATGTTATAGGTTCGGTAACCCTTCATGCCAATACCAGTGTTTGGTTCGGTGCGGTCATTCGCGGCGACGTAGAAGAGATTGAAATTAGTGAGGGCAGCAATATCCAAGATGGCAGTGTTATCCATGCCGATGCGGGTATGCCGGCTAAAATTGGACGCAATGTTACGGTTGGACACAAAGCGGTGATCCACGGCTGTACTATCGGTGACAACTGCTTGGTGGGGATCGGCGCCATCGTTCTCAATAATGCGGTGATCGGTGAAAACTGTCTGATAGGTGCTGGCGCTTTGGTCACTGAGCGCACAGTCATTCCCCCCAACAGTCTGGTGGTTGGCAGTCCCGCGGTGGTGAAAAAGACCCTGTCCGACGATGTGGTGGCGATGCTTAAGATGAATGCCAAGCACTATGTGGATAATGCGGCGCTATTTGCCAAAGCTCTCGAGGAAGACGCGCGTGGATGAGTCGCAGGTAGCTTCGCCCTGCGTCAACAACTGCCAGCTCAATCATGAAGATGTTTGTCAGGGCTGTTACCGCAGTATTGCGGAAATAGTGGCGTGGATAGATTTGAGTAATGAGCAGCGCCGAGAGGTCCTGCGACGCTGCCGAGAACGCCGCGTTGACGATGGAATGTTGCTTTAGTTTTCGTCTAAGTCCGTGGCGCGTACGGTTTGGATCAGGTTCTCGCTAAGATCGATAATTTCAAAGCTGTAGTGCTCAATTCGAACGCTGACGCTCGCCTCGGGGAAGGACTCGAGGTGCTCAAGTATCAAACCATTGAGGGTTTTCGGCCCGTCGGTGGGTAATTCCCAGCCCAAATTCTTGTTGATGTCGCGCACAGTGGCGGTGCCGTCAATAATGTAACTGCCGTCTGCCTGAGGGAAGATTTCCTCAATATTGTCGCTGATATTTGAGGTGAACTCGCCGACAATCTCTTCCAGAATATCCTCCAAGGTGGCAATGCCTTGCACCACACCATACTCGTCAACCACGATGGCGAAGCGGTGCTTTAGTTCCTGGAACTTGAACAGTTGGGTGTGCAGTGGGGTGCCTTCTGGAACGAAGTAGGGTTCGCTGATGTTTTCCATCAAGAGTTCACGGCTTAGACCCTGAGGCGTAAAAATGCGAGAAACATTGCGCAGGTGAAGCACCCCTTGAACATTGTTGATGTCGCCGCTGTAGACCACGATACGATTGTATTCACAGGCTTGGATACGCTCTGCAATCTCGTCGTCATCCTCGTCGAGATCCAAGCCAAAGATCTCGTTGCGTGGAATCATGATATCGTCGATTTCGGCGTTTTCTAAATCCAAAATGTTGAGCAACATATGTTGGTGGCGGGCGGGGATAAGTGCGCCGGCCTCATTCACAACCGTGCGCAGCTCTTCGGCGCTCAGGTGGTCGCTTTCGTTGTGTTTAACATGACGGACGCCGAGCAGGGCGAGCAGGCCATTGGATATCCAGTTGGTCAGCCAAACAGCGGGATAGAGCAGGGTCATCAAGGGACGCAGAATCAAGCTGGCGGGGTAGGCGATTCGCTCGGGGTGCAGTGCAGCAATAGTTTTGGGTGTCACTTCAGCAAAGATCAAAATCACCAACGTCAGGATAATTGGGCCTACGACTAAACCTAGGTCACCGTAAAGCCTTATGGCGATAATCGATGTGATGGTTGCGGCGAAGATGTTGACGATATTGTTGCCAATAAGGATGAGACCAATGAGGCGATCGGGTTTCTCTAGTAGGTGAGTAACGCGTTTGGCGCCGCTGTGACCTTTTTGAAAAAGGTGTTTCAACCGATAACGATTGAGCGACATCATGCCGGTTTCGGAGCTTGAAAAAAACGCAGAGACAAAAATGAGAACAACAAGGATAAGGGATAGAAGGCCCAGCGGTGCTTCGTTCAAGAGTTTTAGTTACTCATAATTCTGTTATGGCTAGTCATCTTGCAAAAAAATCGTGACATTGGCAACTTTTTTTAACGCGTAATTCTAGCGTTGCAGGATAACTTCCATTACTAGCTTGCTACCAAAGAAAGCGAGCATTAAAACCACAAAGCCTGTCAGTGTTAACTTTACCGCGGTATTGCCGCGCCAACCCAGCACGTGACGACCCCATAGCAGTGCAGCGAAAATACTCCAAGCCACCAGCGATAAAACGGTTTTATGGACGAGGTGTTGCGCGAAAATATCCTCTAGGAAAATGACACCGCTGAGAATGCCAGTGGTTAACAAAATTTCACCTGCCCAAATGATTTGGAAAAGCAGCTTCTCCATGGTTTGCAGCGGCGGTAAGAAACGTAATAAGCGGCTGGTTTGGCGAGCCTTTAAACGCTGCTCTTGCATCGCTAGTGCCAATGAATGGATAGCTGCCATGGTGAGGGTGGCGTAACCCAGCAATGACAGAACCACATGGCTCAATAAGCCGCCTTGCATCAGGCCAGCCTGGGGGGTGGGAAAAGGGTTGATCAGTATCACTAGCACAATTAACGCGGCAATCGCATAGGTTGGGCTGGCAAGGCTATTGATGGGGTGTCGCAAACTGGCGGTGTAAACCATGCTGGCAACGAAGGCCGCAACGATACCGCCGGTGTTGGTAAAAGACAGTAGGTAGCCACCGTCGACAATAGTGGCTTGGATGTTAATCCACCAATGCAAAGATATAGCCATAAGTGCCAGCGCATGATCGCGACCCCCGCTAGATTTTGCGTTGGCGTCGCCCCAATGCCGCACGGCGAGAAAGGCGTAAATAATGATGCTAACAATGGCGAAAAGGCTGTTGATGTCCATATGACTCACTGCTGATTGATCCTTGTATAGTGGCCGATTTTTTGGTGTTTTGGTAGTCCGTTGTGTCTCGCTTCGCTATACTAGCGCATCTATCGAGTGCCGGCATTAGGCACTGTACGAATTTATACAAGGGTCTAACAATGTTCCAGAGCTTATCCGATCGCCTGTCCCAGTCGTTGCGTACGATTACCGGCAAGGCCAAGCTAACCGAAGACAATATTAAAGATACCCTGCGCGAAGTGCGTATGGCATTACTGGAAGCGGACGTCGCGCTGCCAGTTGTTAAAGACTTTGTCGAACGCGTAAAAGAGCGTGCGCTCGGGCAGGAGGTTAACAAGAGCCTTAGCCCGGGTCAGATGTTCGTTAAGATTGTGCAGGCCGAACTCGAAGCGGTCATGGGTAATAGTGCGCCGTTGAACATGGCTACGCAGCCTCCGGCTATTATTATGATGGCGGGTCTGCAGGGGGCGGGTAAGACTACCACTGTGGGCAAACTGGCCAAATACCTCAAGCAAGAACAGCGCAAAAAGGTTATGACCGTATCGGCCGACGTTTATCGCCCCGCGGCGATTAAGCAGTTGGAAACCCTCAGCAGCGAAGTCGGTGCTTTGTTCTTCCCTAGCGATGTTGCCCAAAAACCTGCAGATATCGTGGCGGCGGCCTTAAAAGAAGCCAAGCTCAAGTTTGCCGATGTGCTTATTGTCGATACCGCAGGCCGCACAGCCGTCGACGCCGAGATGATGGAAGAGATCAAAGCGCTACACGGTGTCTTGAACCCCATTGAAACGCTGTTTGTGATTGATGCCATGACCGGCCAGGACGCGGCCAATACGGCTAAAGCATTCAGCGATACGCTGCCTTTGACGGGTGTGGTGCTGGCCAAGGCCGATGCCGATACTCGAGGTGGTGCAGCGCTGTCTGTTCGCCAGATTACCGGGGTGCCCATTAAGTTTATGGGTATCGGCGAAAAGACTGATGCTTTAGAGCCGTTCTATCCCGACCGTATTGCCTCGCGAATTCTGGGTATGGGCGACGTGCTCAGCTTGATTGAAGAAGCTGAGCGCAAGATCGATAAATCCAAAGCCGAAAAGCTAGTCAAAAAGGTTCAAAAGGGTAAAGGTTTTGATCTTGAAGATTTTCGCGATCAACTGCAGCAGATGAAAAACATGGGGGGGATTACCTCGATGTTGGACAAAATGCCCGGCATGGGGAACGTCTCAGCACAGATGGCGCAAGCCAAAGTGGATACCAAGCAGTTTGACCGCATGGAAGCCATTATCAATTCTATGACCCCCAAAGAACGTCGCAACCCCGATATTCTCAACGGCTCTCGTAAGCGTCGTATTACTCTGGGTTCCGGTACTGACCTGCAAGATTTAAATCGTTTGTTGAAGCAGCACAAGCAGATGCAAAAGATGATGAAAAAGATGAAGAGCAAGGGCGGCATGATGAATATGATGCGTGGCATGGGAGGGATGATGCCTGGCGGCGGTGGCCGTTTCCCTGGTATGTAATGCAAAGGCACCTAAGGGTGCCTTTTTTTTGGCGTTGTCGTCTAATCGAACACCAATATCATATATACCTAATAAATGTCCGTGGTTAATTCTCTTTGAAACCAAATGTTATAACTAAAAGCGCTAAGTTTATTGCAAAAAGTAATAAAGGTGTTGCTATGTTTTATTGAATCGACATCATGGGTCGATACTCATTCATGCTTATAACACTAAGGAGAAGTCATGAAGCGCGTTGTCGTTCTCGGTGGTGGTGTCTCAGGTCACACCGCGGCCAGCTATCTCAATAAATTGCTCGGTAAGAAACACCAAGTCACTGTCGTTACTCCCAATAAAGACTGGAACTGGATTCCCTCTAATATTTGGGTAGGTGTTGGACAGATGGACAAGAGCGAGGTTCTGTTTGATTTAGCTGCGGTATACAAAAAAGTCGGTATCGAATACGTAAAAGCCAAAGCGGTTTCTATTCATCCCGAAGGCGGCGCCAGCCACAGTGCTCCTTACGTTGTGGCGCAAGGTACAGGTGACCACAATCTCGACTAGATGATCGAATTAGAATACGACTATGTGATCAACGCCACTGGGCCTAAATTAAACTTCGGTGCCACGCCTGGTCTTGGGATTGGCAACCAGTTGGGTGAGCACACGGTATCCGTATGTACAGCGAGCCATGCGGAAGACGCCGCAGTGCGTTTACAAGCGCTTATCAACGAAATGAAAGGCTATCCTGAGGGTAAAAAAGCCACGTTTTTATCGGCACAGGCCACGGGACTTGTACCTGTCAAGGGGCGGCGTTTGAGTATATTTTTAACGTCGATCACAAGCTGCGTAAGGCAGGTGTTCGTGATAAAGCAGATATCGTGTGGATTTCTAATGAGCAGTTCTTGGGTGATCTCGGTATGGGGGCGATGCACTTGGAGCAGGGTGGTTATACCATGCACTCTAAGTCTTTTGCTGAATCCATCTTTGCCGAGCGTGATATCCGCTGGATTGTCGGTGCGCACGTTAAACAAGTGGAGGCGGGTAAGGTTGAGTATGAGTTACTCGACAGCACCTTCCACGAGCAAAGCTTCGATTTCGCCATGTTGATTCCGCCCTTTGCTGGACAGGAGATGAAGGCCTTTGACGCCAGTGGTGAAGACATTACTTCGACCATTTTTGCCCCTAGTGGGTATATGAAGGTGGATGCGGATTACACGCCGAAGCCCTATGCTGAGTGGAGTGCGGATGATTGGCCGAAGAAACTGCAAAACCCGACGTATAGCAATATGTTTGCGGTGGGTATTGCTTTTGCACCGCCGCACCAGATCTCACAGCCGCGTAAATCACCTAACGATACGCTGATCACGCCTGCGCCACCGCGTACTGGTATGCCAAGTGCGACCATGGCACGGGCCGTGGCGGAGAATATTGTCGACATGATCAATGGTGTCAGTGATACACCTACGCGCACTGCTAGCATGGCCCAAATGGGCGCGGCCTGTATTGCAAGTACCGGCAAAGACTTCTTCACGGGGACAGCTGCCGCTATGACGGTCTATCCTGTGGTCCCCGATTACGCTAAGTTTCCCGACACTGGCCGTGATCAGAGTCTGACGTCTGGTGAGGTTGGTTTAGGGGCGCAATGGATCAAGCATACCCTGCACCACCTGTTCATCTACAAGGCCAAATTAAAACCCTTCTGGAGTGTGATTCCAGAGTAAGCGAGGAAAAGATGATGCAAGACCAAATACCAGAGAATAAGCGTCCCTACGAGCAGGCTTATTTTCCTGCCAAGCCTAATAAATTTGTGTTGTTTATGCACACTTTTTTGCCTTGGCAGATTATTCGCTTCGCCGCATTGAACTTAAAAATTGTCCGCTTGTTAATGAAAGGACACTAACTGTCATAGGTGTATTAAGGGGGGGGCAGCTCAAGCGGCTCCCCTTTTTTTATCGGATGAATTCAGACATTCGGTGGGCAACTTGAGGAAACGTGTGTTGCAGGTCGTCGTTTAAATCTATACCTGCAGTGAGTTGTTTGTAGGTATGTAGGGTGTCGCTGAGGCTAATGGGGCTTTCGCCACCGTTGATGTCTTGTAGTCGTTTTCGGCACATCCGGCTGACGTAACCCTTACTCATTTGCGCTAAGTTAATAGCGGCATCGATGCTGTGGCGAAGTTTATTGCTGACGATAGGGGCGGGCGCGCAGCGAACAATGTGGCGCTTTGAATTGCGTAACTCGAGGTGGGGTAATGGGTGGTCGAAATGAATATCGTTGCGTCTCAGACGAGCCACTTCAGCGGGTGTAGTGCCGGTAAAAAGCGCCAGCAGCAACAGCGCGTCAACGTCGGTGTTGCTGGTGTCGTCGCCGGCCCGGCTTAGTAGCTGCACAACCACCTTGTGGCTAATTATTTGGCGAGGATTGCTAGGTGTGATTGGCGCTTTGATCGGGTCGATGCGCCAATACAGTTGGTGTCGTTTGGCGCCGTTTTTTAATGCCGCGATGACCTGGCTCAATTCGCGTTTAGCGGTACTCGCTTTGACGAACTGTTGCCGTGTGTGGAATTGCGCCTGCAATGCGGCGTTGAGTCGCCGGTTGGTGTCGGTATCGTCGTTAGCGATGAGGTTGCCGGCCAGTCGAATAAAGCGCTGCCAATCGATGTTTACGATTTGGCGTGCGCGGTCTTTGAGATTTTTGTGTTGACAGTATTCATGCCATAAATCGTTAAGGGTGAGCTGCTGGTCGAGCGATGAATGCTGCATGATCTGAAGCATGGCGCTGCGGCTATCGAGTGATGGACTATCGCTGCCAAGGCTGCTTTCGGCGGCGGCGACCAGTTGTTCGAACTGTTGGTTGAGGCTGTCGCGAATGGCGGCGATGTCGGATTTGGATGCTCCGGGTGGCAATCCTATCCGATGGTACATGGCGCGCCCAGTAATAGGCTGCAAGCGCCTTGGAAAAGTGCGTTGATAGTGCAGGCTATCGCCGCGGGACACGATATATTTCATGATTTCTTTGCCGAAAGTTTTTACGTTATTGTAGGGTTTGTGGAATATTTATGGAATATGTTTGTCATTTTTTTCATGAAAGTATAATTAAATCATTGCTTTAGTTAATTAAGTAAACCCCTAAGCTAGGGGTTTTTTTGTGTAAAAGCCTTTGCAAAGTGGATGACTTGCCTTAAAATGCGCGTCCTTTACAGGATGGAGCAGTTTTCGCTCCTACTTTGATAACTGTCTCTATAGAGACTTTGAGGAAAAACACATGGTAACTATTCGTTTGGCCCGTGGCGGTTCAAAAAAGCGTCCTTTCTACCACGTCACTGTTGCTGACAGCCGCAATGCTCGCAACGGTCGTTTCATTGAGCGCGTTGGTTTCTTCAACCCTGTAGCCCGTGGTCAAGAAGAGGGTGTACGTCTGGACAGCGATCGCATCAATCACTGGATTGCCCAAGGTGCTCAAGTGTCTGATCGCGTTGCGCAACTGATCAAGGAAGCTGCTAAAGCTCAATAATGGTGGCTACACCATATGATCAGTACCTAGTTGCCGGCAAGATTACCGGTGTCTACGGTATCAAAGGCTGGGTAAAAATCCATGCCTTTTTAGACAGGCCGACTGACATTGCCCAATTTGCTCAGGCGTATCGTCGCCCGGGCGGCGTGGCTAAACCGATCAAATTGTTGTCGGTGAAGCCCCATGGTAAAGGCCTGGTTGCACAAATTGACGGTGTCAGTGACCGCAATAGTGCTGAGTTATTTGCTCGCTGCGAATTACTTATGCCAGAAGATGTTCTCCCCGAATTAGAGGGCGAAGACTACTACTGGTATGAATTGGAAGGTCTGCGTGTTTACACGCAAGCGGGTACCTCTAAGGTATTGTTAGGCGAGATTAGCTCGCTGTTTGAGACCGGTGCCAATGATGTCATGGTGGTGGCTGCCTGTGAGGGTAGCCTCGATAAGCGCGAGCGCTTAGTCCCATACATTTTAGAAAACGTGGTGCTAGAGATCGACCTCGAGGCGGGTGAGATGTTGGTCGACTGGGACCCTGAATTCTAGTTGATGGAAGAGGCTTGAATGCGCTTTGGCATTGTAACCCTGTTCCCCGAAATGTTCGCGGCCATCACTGATAACGGTGTGGTAGGGCGAGCGGTTCGGCAAGGTGTGTTGTCGATAGCGTGTAGCAACCCGCGCGACTTCACCGAAGACAAGCATCGTACTGTGGATGACCGACCCTATGGTGGTGGCCCAGGTATGCTTATGAAGGTTGAGCCGCTAGAAAAGGCGCTCAACGCGATGCGCGCGTCGCATCCCGCTGCCAAGGTGGTTTATATGAGCCCCCAAGGTAAGCGGTTTGACCAGGCGGCCGCGCAAACCTTCGCCGAGTGTGAGGAGATAATTATTCTCGCTGGGCGTTATGAAGGTGTTGATGAGCGTTTGTTACAAGCGCAGATTGACGAAGAATGGTCGGTAGGCGATTACGTGTTGAGCGGCGGTGAGCTGCCGGCGATGATCGTGATTGATGCGGTCGCAAGATTGCTGCCCGGGGTGCTAGGTCATCCTGATTCAGCGGTCGAAGATTCCTTTGTGGATGGTCTGTTAGATTGTCCGCATTACACCCGCCCCGAGGTGTATAAAGACGAGGCGGTGCCAGCGATTTTGATGAGTGGTGATCACGCCCGTATCAAGCAATGGCGCTTACAGCAGGCCCTTGGGCGCACGTATTTACGCCGCCCAGATTTGCTGAAAGAGCGTGGCATGAGCCCGCAGGAAGAGACATTATTGGCCGACTTTATTGCCCAGCAAGAAAGCGGCGAGTATTAACGATCTGGACCAATGTAGACGGCCCCCGTGTGAGAGCGTGTGCCACTTGCGTGAGCAGATAAGTCTATAAGTACAGGCAATATGATTGATCGATGTGATATCGATCCTTGAATGCTATAGGAGCACGACATGAGCGCGAACAAAATCATCGCGGAACTCGAGAAAGAACAGACCAGCAAGGAAATCCCCGCGTTTGCACCCGGTGACACCGTTGTTGTTCAGGTTAAAGTAAAAGAAGGCAGCCGTGAGCGTCTACAGGCGTTTGAAGGTGTGGTTATCGGTATCCGTAACCGCGGTCTGAACTCTGCTTTCACCGTTCGTAAAATTTCACACGGTGTAGGCGTAGAGCGTACTTTCCAGACTTACAGCCCTCTGGTTGACAGCATCAGCGTCAAGCGTCGTGGTGATGTACGTCAAGCGAAACTATACTACCTGCGTGCCCTCAGTGGTAGAGCCGCACGTATTAAAGAGAAGCTGTCTACTAAATAAGACGTTTTTCTACTCGCGACTCGTTTTGGGGTCGCCAGCATGCGCAACAGCGCTTACACTAAGGCAGCCAATTACGGCTGCCTTTTTTTTGGAGAGATGTTTGTCGGTCAACGATGAAATGACCATTGAGCGCTTCATCGACGCCCTGTGGATGGAGCGCGGTCTCAGCGAAAACACATTGCAAGCCTATCAGCGCGATGTCGAGGCGCTGCGGCAGTGGGCAGAGCCTCGTCAACAAGGGCTTTTGCGGCTGCACAATGTCGATCTGCTAGGTTACTTGGCTGCGCTGCAAGGGCGGGGTCTCAAGGCGCGCTCGACGGCGCGAGCACTATCGAGTATGCGTAGTTTTTATCAGTGGTTATTGCGTGAAAACCTCATTCAAGAAGATCCCACGCTGTTGCTTGATGCACCAAAGCTTGGTCGGAAATTGCCCGATAGCCTTAGTGAAGATGATGTTGATCGATTGTTGGCGGCGCCCGATGTGAAAATCGCGCTGGAACTCCGCGACCGCGCTATGCTTGAAGTGTTGTATGCCTGTGGTTTACGGGTCAGTGAACTGGTTGGTTTGCAGTTGGCGCAAGTCAATACCCAGCAAGGGGTTCTTCGTATCACCGGTAAGGGCGGTAAGGAGCGGCAAGTCCCCATGGGCGAAGAGTCGCTGTGGTGGTACGAGCGATATCTTCGCGAAGCTCGATCATCATTGTTGCCGGAGGGCGCAAGCGATGTGGCTTTTCCGAGTAAGCGTGGCCGGCAGATGACCCGCCAAACCTTTTGGCACCGTATCAAGCAATATGCCGTGCGGGCAGGCGTTAACACGTCGTTGTCACCGCACACGCTGCGACATGCTTTTGCCACCCACTTGGTTAACCACGGCGCCGATTTACGTGTGGTACAATTGCTGCTCGGTCACAGCGATCTTTCTACCACTCAGATATACACCCATGTCGCTCGTCAGCGCATGAAGGATTTACACCGCAGCCACCACCCGCGCGGTTAATAAGGAATATCTATGAAATACATTGTTGCATTGTTTGTCCTCGTCTGTGTTCCCTTTGTTGCAGCCGATAATGCCAGGATTGAGGACCGTCTTCGCGCGGTGAGCCCCGATATTCCCATTGCTAACATTACCCCGGCGCCTGTGCCCGGCTTCTACGAAGTTGAGCTAGTGGGTGGTGAAACTCTCTACGCGACCCCTGATGGTAAGTATTTCATGCTGGGTCAGTTGTTCGAAGTACAGGAAAACAACTTCGTAAACCTCACTGAGCAAAAGCGCAACGGCGTGCGCAAAGCACTGTTGGCCGATATCGATGAGGCCGATACGATTGTTTTTCCGGCCAAGGGTGATGAAAAAGCGGTTATTCATGTGTTCACTGATGTCGATTGTGGCTACTGTCGCAAACTGCACAGTGAAATCGATGCCATCAATGGTTTAGGTATTAGTGTGCATTATCTTGGCTACCCTCGTGCAGGTATCGGTAGTGGCTCGCATCAAAAACTTCAGGATGCATGGTGCGCCAAAGATCCAGCCGTTGCACTAACGACATTGAAACAGGGCGATAGTGTGTCCACTAAAGACTGCGAAAGCAGCGCCGTAGCTGAGCAGTATGCGCTCGGGCAGCAAATGGGTGTTACAGGAACCCCTGCGATTTTGACCTCAGAGGGTCGCTTGATTCCTGGCTATTTGCCCGCCAAACGATTGGCGCGAGAATTGGGGCTGTAAAGCATTTAATTTAGCGGCAAAGCAGCGTAAAATGCTGCGCTTTCATTACGTTTGGTCGAGGATCACCCTTTGAATACCCTTAAAGTCGGCATATGCGGTCTAGGCACCGTAGGAAGTGGTACGGTAAATGTTTTACAACGCAACGCCGCTACCATTTCGGCCCGTGCAGGCGTGAACATTGAAATTGTTCACGTAGGCGCTCGCCGCGACAACCCCTTGTGTGACATCACGCCCTACAAAGTGTCTCGAGATATTTTTGAGGTCGTGCGCGACCCTAATGTCGACTTAGTTATTGAACTGATTGGTGGCACCACCATTGCTAAAGACCTAGTCACCGAGGCCATCAATAATGGCAAGCATGTCGTGACAGCCAACAAAGCCTTAATCGCGCTTTACGGCAACGACTTGTTGGCGTTGGCGGCAGAGAAGGGTGTGACCGTGGCGTTTGAAGCAGCGGTCGCCGGTGGTATCCCCATCATCAAAGCTGTTCGCGAAGGTGTGGCGGCTAACGAAATTAAGTGGTTGGCAGGCATTATCAACGGCACGGGTAACTTCATTTTGACCGAGATGCGTGAAAAGGGGCGTGACTTCGCTGATGTGTTGGCGGAGGCCCAAGCGCTTGGTTATGCCGAAGCTGACCCCACCTTCGACGTAGAAGGTATCGACGCCGCACACAAACTAGTGATTCTAGCCTCGTTGGCATTTGGTATGCCGTTCCGCTTTGAAAAGTGCTTTACCGAAGGGATCTCTAACATCGACGCGCTAGATGTAAAATTTGCCGAAGAACTTGGTTATCGTATCAAGCACCTCGGTATTGCCCGCCGCTGTGAAAACGGTATTGAATTACGCGTACACCCTACATTGATCCCAGAAAAGCGCTTGATTGCCAATGTTAATGGCGTGATGAACGCGGTGTTGGTCAACGGTGATGCTTCGGGCCCAACCCTCTACTACGGTGCTGGTGCGGGTGCTGATGCCACTGCGTCGGCGGTGATTGCTGACGTGGTGGATATTGCGCGTGGCAATCAGATTCCCATGATGGGCTTTGCACCCGAAGAGGTATCTAAGCAGCGTATTCTGCCAATCGAAGAAGTACAGACTGCGTTTTACTTGCGCATTTCTGCCGAAGATAAGCCGGGTGTACTGTCTGAGATCGCGACCGCACTGAGTGCCCGTGGTATCAGTATCGAGGCTATTATTCAAAAAGAAGCCCAAGACGATGAAGTGCGCGTGCCGATTATCATCCTCACCAACCGCACGGTGGAGAGCAAAATGATCGACGCGGTAAGCACTATTGAACAGTTTGATTTTGTCCAGCGCCCGGTTGTCCGCGTGCGCGTTGAAAGCCTAGCCGGTTAAGCGCTAGGGAATAGGTGAATTTGTGAAATATATCAGTACTCGCGGCCGCGCCCCCGAATTGAGTTTTGAAGAGGTCATGCTGACCGGTCTGGCTAGTGACGGCGGCCTATACGTGCCCGCTGAATTACCGGTCTACAGCACTGAAGAGATCGCTTCGTGGGCCAATTTAAGCTACCCCGAGCTGGCTTTCAAAATAATTGCTCCCTTCGTTGATGGTGCCATCCCCGACGCGGATCTGAAAGTTATTATCGATGACGCCTACGCCGATTTCCGTCACCCCGCTGTAGCACCTGTTGTTCAGCTTGGCCACAACGAGTGGTTATTGGAATTGTTCCATGGCCCCACCTTGGCGTTTAAAGATTTTGCTTTGCAACTGTTAGGCCGTCTGCTCGACTATGTGCTGATCAAACGCGATCAAAAAGTTGTCATTATGGGCGCCACCTCTGGTGACACGGGTTCAGCCGCTATTGAAGGTTGTCGCCGTTGTGAGAATATCGATATCTTTATCTTGCACCCACACCAGCGTGTATCGGATGTGCAGCGCAAGCAGATGACCTCGGTCATTTCTCCCAAGGTTCACAATATCGCGGTAGAAGGTAACTTTGACGACTGCCAAGAAATGGTTAAACAAAGCTTTGCCGATCAGTCGTTCTTGCCTGAAGGCCGTCAGCTGGTAGCGGTTAACTCGATCAACTGGGCGCGTATCATGGCGCAGATCGTCTACTACTTTTACGCCGGTCTGTCTGTCGGCGCGCCGCATCGCAAGGTGTCCTTTTCGGTGCCTACCGGTAACTTTGGTGACATCTACGCCGGCTACTTGGCTAAGCAAATGGGGTTGCCTGTTGAGCAGTTAGTAATTGCGACAAACCGTAACGATATTCTGCACCGCTTCATGAGCTCAAACCACTACGAGAAGCAACAGTTAGAACACACGTTGTCGCCCAGTATGGACATTATGGTGTCGAGCAACTTTGAACGCGCGTTGTTTGAGTGTCACGAGCGCGACGCAGCGGCAGTAGATAGCTTTATGGCGCGCAGCCGCAGTGAGTCTTTGTCGATCGACGATGCGTCTTTCACCCGTTTGCGCGAGCATTTTGACTCTTACGCCGTGAGCGACCAAGTCACTGTTGATACCATCGCTCAGGTGTTCGATGAGTCGGAATACTTGCTCGATCCACACTCGGCCATTGGCGTGAAAGCCGCGCGCGAGTGCTGGCGTGACCGCAGTGTGCCGATGATTACATTGGCGACTGCGCACCCTGCTAAGTTCCCAGAGGCTATTATTAAGTCGGGACAGGAGAACGAACCGGCGTTGCCTCATCACATGGCCGACCTGTTCGAGCGTGAAGAGCGCTATACTGTGTTGCCTAAGGATCTGCCGCAGATCCAGGCCTTTATCGACGCCCAAGTCGTACGCTAGACCTTATGGCATCCGCAACGAAGCGTATCGTAAGACGACCCGACGCTTCGGCGGGTGCCTTGCTCCACCCCTCGCCACTTCTTTCACGCATCTACGCCACTCGTGGCGTTGAAGACACTCGGCAATTATCCCGCGAATTGAAAGGTATTCTGCCCCCCGACCAAATGAAGGGTATTGATACGGCCAGTCAGTTGTTGGCCGATGCCATTGCCCAAGGTAAGCGTATTCTTATCGTTGGGGATTTTGACGCCGATGGTGCGACTTCCTGTACGCTGGCGGTATTGGCATTGCGCGCTATGGGCGCTGCTTGGGTAGATTTTTTGGTGCCTAATCGTTTTGAATACGGCTATGGTCTCACCCCTGAAATCGTTGATTTAGCGGCGCTACAACGTCCCGATGTTTTGGTCACGGTCGACAACGGCATCGCCAGTTTGAGTGGCGTTGATGCCGCTGTGGCAGCCGGCTACCAAGTCATTGTCACCGACCACCACTTGCCGGGCGACACCCTGCCTGCAGCCGACGCTATCGTAAACCCCAACCAGCCAGGGTGCACTTTTGCGAGCAAGGCATTGGCGGGCGTAGGCGTAATATTTTATGTGCTGCTGGCGACCCGTGCGGTATTGCGCGAGCGCGGTTATTTTTCGTCGCGCCACGAGGCTAATTTGGCGGATTACCTTGATTTAGTCGCTCTTGGCACAGTGGCCGATGTGGTGCCGCTGGATGCCAATAATCGCATCTTGGTGCAGCAGGGTTTGTTGCGTATTCGTGCCGGTCGTTGCCGTCCCGGTATTACTGCTTTGCTGCACGTCGCCAATCGCCCGCAGCAGCGGGTGGTAGCAAGCGATATTGGTTTTGCTATTGGCCCACGATTAAATGCGGCAGGGCGCCTGGATGATATGACGGTGGGTATTACCTGCCTACTGGAGGATGATCCCCAGCGTGCGTTAGCCATGGCGGCTGAATTGGATGGTTTCAATCGCGATCGCCGGGCCATTGAGTCGGGCATGCAGCGCGAGGCGGATGACGCTCTGCAGCAAGTGGTGGCAGTGGGTAGTCTGGGTAATAGTCTGTGTCTGTTTGACGCGCGCTGGCACCAAGGGGTGATCGGTATTTTGGCATCGCGCTTGAAGGAGCGCTTTCATCGTCCCACTATTATTTTTGCCCCGGCTGACAACGGCGAGATCAAAGGCTCTGGGCGTTCAATTGCTGGTTTCCATCTTCGTGATGCACTTGACGAAGTGGCCACTGCTAATCCTGGTCTATTGAGTAAGTTTGGTGGTCACGCCATGGCGGCGGGTCTGAGCTTGGCCGAGGCTAATTTTGAGGTTTTCCAGGTCGCGTTTGAACGTGTGGCACAGCGGCTATTAAGTGAAGATGACCTGCAGGCCACTATCCATTCCGACGGCGAGCTTGCTGCTCGGGACTTGCAATTACCCGTCGCTCAAGCCCTACGTGAGGGCGGCCCTTGGGGGCAGGGATTTGCAGAGCCGCGATTTGACGGCCACTTTGTCTTGGTGAGTCAGCGTATCGTTGGTGAAAAACATCTTAAGTGTGTTCTAAGTCCACTAGATGACGCGCAGTTGCTCGTCGATGGCATCGCCTTTAATATCGATCCAGAGCAATGGCCGGTGGCGGATGGCACTGTAGTGTCATTAGCCTATGGTCTAGATGTTAATCATTTCCGTGGTCGTGATAGTCTACAACTGATGATTGATCATATTGAGGTTGTTTCCCCAGCGTGACACGTTTGACCCTAAATGCAGATCTCGGCGAAGGCATGGCCAACGACGCCGATCTCATGCCCCTATTAGACTTGGCTAACGTCGCGTGTGGAGGCCATGCTGGGGATGATTCCAGTATGCGCGACACCTTGCGGCTAGCCGCTAAACATGGTGTCACCATCGGTGCGCACCCTTCCTACCCTGACCGCGATGGCTTTGGGCGCCGCAGTCTAGCGATGCCCCGCAGCGATTTGCAAGATAGTTTGCGCGCGCAGTTGGCGTCTCTGCAGCGCATTGCTAGCGAGCAGTCTGCCCGTATTCACTTCGTTAAACCCCACGGTGCTCTGTACAACGACATGATGCGTGACGAAACCCTACTAGATCTTGTGTTGGATGTTGTGGCTGATTGTTTGCCTGATGGCGCCGTTATGTTATTAGCAAACGATAGGTACCTTCGTCATGCTGAACGTTGCCAGCAACGTGGCTTGACGGCGATTTTCGAAGTATTTGCTGATCGCGCCTATACCCCGACAGGGGAATTGGTGGACCGCCGTCAAGTGGGCGCGGTGTTGAGTGAGGATGAGGCCTTAGAGAGGGTTGCACGGTTGTTGACTAGCGGGCAGATCGAGGCCTATAACGGCTCACTTTTAACTATGCCCATGCACAGTCTGTGCGTGCATGGCGACAACCCCGCGGCGCTCTCAGTCGTACAGCGCATACGCGCAATGCTTCCTCGTGGGTGATGTCAAATTCTCTGCCGCGGGCTCGTCAGCGCTGCTAATGACCTTGGCAAATGCGCCCTCGGACGCATTGTTAAATAGAATTTTTGCTATGCAGCGCTTGATCGCGCTGGATACCCCTTCGTGGCTGATCGATGTTGTGCCAGCCTATGTCTCTTTACACATTGTGTTTGATCCTGCTCAGGTGAACCGTTTTGAGGTACAGCGCTGGTTGGCATCTCACTGGCAAACGTCGATCAGCGATGTCGCTCTGAAACCAACCGTACATACCATCCCTGTCTATTACGGCGATGTGTATTGCCCCGATTTGGATATTGTGGCGGCGATGAAAGGTATGGCGATCGAGGATGTGATTACCTTACACAGCGCCTTTGTCTACCGGGTGTACGCGTTAGGGTTCGCTCCGGGTTTCGCCTATTTGGGCGATCTAAGTGAAGAATTGAGGGTGCCCCGGCTTACTACTCCACGAGCGCATATACCCGCTGGCGCTGTGGCTATTGCTGAACGTCAGACCGCCATTTATCCCACGGCTTCTCCGGCGGGCTGGCACGTGCTTGGCCTGTGCCCACTGGATCTTAGGCCACGTGGTGAAGCATTATCAACGCTTTTTGCTGTAGGTGACGAAGTGCGCTTTGAATCCATCGATAAAGCGGCTTTTATCGAGCTGGGTGGTGTACTGGAGGTGGTGTCGTGAAGGTGTCCTTGCATGTGTTAAAGCCGGGGTCATGCTGTACTGTGCAGGACCTAGGTCGGCAGGGCGTCGCCAGTCGTGGTTTTAGTAGCGGTGGAGCGATGGATCAGTACGCCGCACGTGCCGCCAATGCCCTCGTTGACAACAGCGCCGATGCGGCGCTCATTGAAGTGACCTTGGGCGGTTTTCAATTTGAGGTGGACGGTCCGGTAGATATGGCTGTGTGTGGTGCTGAAGCCCCACTACAAATCAATCAGCGCTATGTAGAGTCGTGGCGCACCCACGCCTTAGAGGCGGGCGACATAGTCACACTGGGATTTGCGCAGCGCGGCGCACGCTTGTATGTTGCCCTCGCCGGTGGCGCTGTGGTAGCCCCGCGCTTGGGTTCTTCGAGTACGGTGCTGCGTGAAAGTATTGGTGGGTATCACGGGCGCGCGTTGCGGGCAGGAGATGCCGTTGAGCTGGCGCCGCGTGAATTGTCGATGCAGCCGCGCCGTTTCAGCGTTACTCATCGCCACCGTTTCGGCGGTGTGGTCAACCTGTTGGCAAGTGCTGGACCGCAGTGGCAGCAACTTTCCCGGGAAGGCAGGCGCCGCTTGGTGGGCGACGTCTTTCAGGTGAGTCAACAGTGTGACCGCATGGGCTATCGCCTGCAGTCTGATGAGCCTCTACAGAGCTTGCCGGGCATGTTATCTGAGGGAGTAGGGTTGGGCGCAGTGCAGTTGCCCAATAATGGCCATCCCATTGTGTTGATGCGAGATCACCAGACCATGGGTGGATATCCCAAGCCCTTAGTGCTACTCCCAGAAGGGGTTGATGCTCTGGGGCAATGCCGCCCGGGAGACGCCGTAAAATTTACGCTACTTTCAAATGGTGAGGCTAGACGACGAGTCAATACCTACCAGCAGCGACTGCAAAGAATGCCATGGGAGTATGTGTCATGAGTGGTGATGTCGAAAAACGTATTATCGGCCATCAAGAGATCTTTGCCATGGCAACCGAGCTCGGTTTGGCGGTGGCAGAAAGTGGTTTTCAGCCTGAATTAGTCGTGGCTGTCTGGCGGGGCGGTGCCACCCCGTGCACGGTGGTGCACGAAGTGTTATTACGCGTAGGTCAACCCTGCAAAACAGCTGTTTTGACGGCAACATCGTACCTTGGTATTGGTCAGCGCGACAGCGAGGTCACCATGCATGGTTTGGAGGCTGTGGCGGCGCAGTGCCTTGGTTTGAAGCGTGTCCTCATCGTTGATGATATCGTTGATACGGGTCACACCCTGCGTCATGTAAAGCAAGCGCTACAGGCGCTTTGTCCTGAGCTCAATGTCAGGTTTGCCGCTCTCTATAGGCGCTCTCGCTGCGATGTCACCGTGGATTATGTCAACGTTGTTGACGATAAATGGTTGGTCTTTCCACACGAGATGGAGGGGTTGAGCGATGCCGAACTGCTCGATCACGACCACCTCAGTTCGGATCAACACGCACGTCTAATCGCCCTCACTAAGCGTTGAATTTTCCTCTGTGGCTAGCTTCGTGCCCAGTGGGGAAGTAAACTAGACACTTTTTAGACCGAGAGCACTTCATGTCAATTGTCTACCTCAATGGTGAATTCCTGCCGATGGAAGAAGCCCGCATTTCGCCCATGGACCGCGGTTTCCTTTTCGGTGATGGCATCTATGAGGTTATTCCGAGCTACGCGGGGCGGACCGTGGGTTTAGCGCCGCACTTGCAGCGCCTGCAAGAGGGGCTATCAGCCATTGGTATGGCGATGCCGCCCTTGGACTGGTCGGGGCTGATTGAGGCGCTTATCGAGCGCAACGGCCGCGGTAATTTGGGTGTTTATATCCATGTTAGTCGCGGCACTGACGCGCGTCGATTCCACGCCTATCCCGATCCGGCTGTCGTGCCTGCTACGGTGTATGCGTTTACCTTTGAAATAGCGGCTGAACCGGTGGCGGATCCACGGCGAGCCAAAGCCTATAGAGTGGCGCTCTCGGAAGATAAGCGCTGGCGCCGCTGTCACATCAAATCCACCGCGTTACTTGGTAACGTCATGCATTTCCAAGAGGGCTATGGGGCGGGACTGGATGAAACCATTCTGCACAATAGTGATGGGCTGATTACCGAGGCAAGTGCCTGTAATGTCTTTGTGGTCAACGCGGGAAAGATTGCCACGCCTCCGCTTGATAGCCAACTGCTGCCGGGTATTACCCGTCAATTGTTACTTGATATTTTGCGCCGCGACGGACGCTTGCCAGTGGAGGAGCGGGCGATTACTCTAGCGCAACTAGAGGGGGCTGACGAAGTGTGGTTGACCAGTTCCAGTAAAGAGATCGCGCCGGTGATTGAGATTGCCGGTAAGCCCGTTGGCAACGGTCACATTGGGCCTTACTGGCGTCAGGCGCAAACGCTGTTTAGTCAGCATAAATACGATTACTAGGAGGGCGTGTGGCTCGACCCAGTGCCGCCATCATTCACCTCGATCACATCGAGTATAATTTCCAGCTTGCTCAGCAGTTGACCGGTGGCGATTGTATCGCGGTGGTCAAGGCCAATGCCTATGGCCACGGTATGGTCGAGGTTGCCCAGCACTTAAGCCCGCACGCCAAAGTGTTCGCTGTTTGTAGCACCGAAGAAGCCGCCAGGCTTCGTTTAGCCGGAATTGTGCAGCCTATCCTGCTGATGGAAGGCGCGTTTGCTAGAGATGACGTGCTGTTTGCTGCACAATACAATTGTTGGTTGGCCATCGCCGACGAAAGCCAAATCGATACACTGGCGAAGTGTCAGCTCGACACAGCGCTCACCGTCTTTTTGAAAGTTGACACGGGCATGCATCGCTTGGGAGTATCCCCTGAAGGCGTGGCCAGATTATTGGCGCGTCTTACCAATTTGCCCCAGGTGGCAGGCCAGCCCCTGCTGATGAGTCACTTCGCTTGTGCCGATGAGCCTCAGCATCCACTGACCATTACTCAACTCAAGTTGCTTGATCAATTGAATGACGATTTTCAAGGTCACGATTTCAGTACCGCCAACTCTGCCGCCATTGTTAGCGGGCGAGCGCGTGGCGATCGCTGGTCGCGTCCGGGTATTATGTTGTATGGTGCCGAACCCTTGCTCGAGGGCAACGAGCACACCGCCAAGTTGCGCCCAGCCATGAGCCTGGTGTCAGAGGTTATTGCTGTACGCGAGATTTCCGCCGG
Organism: Cellvibrionales bacterium; assembly: GCA_024639455.1. Taxonomy (GTDB): domain Bacteria; phylum Pseudomonadota; class Gammaproteobacteria; order Pseudomonadales; family JAHEIH01; genus JAHEIH01. The sequence continues at coordinate 14,453 of JAHEIH010000005.1, read as the reverse complement.
GGACAGTGTAGGTTATGGCGCCGCTTGGGTAGCCGAGCGTCCAAGCCGAATCGCCACGGTAGCCATTGGATATGCCGATGGCTATCCTCGCAGCGCGGTCAACGGCACGCCAGTCTTTGTGGCGGGTCAGGTTTGCCCGTTGGTGGGAAGGGTGTCGATGGATATGATCTGCGTCGATGTCACCGATGCACCACAGGCAAAGGTAGGTAGCGACGTGGAGTTGTGGGGCGAGCATTTAAGTATTGATACCATCGCGGCTCACGCCGGCACTATCTCTTATGAATTAACCGCGCGTATGCCGATGCGAACGCCGCGTATCTACCAGGCGTCGCAACAGTAACACTGGCCTAGTGTTTGGCGCGATTTTCGTCTAAAATCGCGCGCTTTAAAGCAACTACCCCTAACGGCGTTCACTATGTTGGAAATTAACCCCATTTCATTACGCATCAAAGATTTGCGAGAGCGCACCGATGTGCTCAGGGGGTATCTTTGACTATGAAACCAAGTGTGAGCGTCTCGCCGAAGTCGAGCTTGAGTTAGGTGATTCAGCGGTTTGGAATGAACCGGAACGCGCCCAAGCACTTGGCCGTGAGCGCGCTGAATTAGAGGCAGTGGTCGAAACCATTAGCACCATGGATAATACCCTAGGTGATGTCGAAGAATTGTTGCTCATGGCTGCTGAAGAAGACGACCAGGCGTCGGTTGATGACGTGGTAGTTGAATTGGATAGCTTGACCGCCAACCTCGAAAAGCTAGAGTTCCGCCGCATGTTCTCTGGCCCCACCGACAGCAATAATTGCTACCTCGATATCCAATCTGGTTCAGGTGGCACCGAAGCTCAAGACTGGGCAGAAATGTTGCTCCGCATGTACCTCCGCTGGGGTGATGCCCACGATTTCAAAGTAGAGTTGATGGAAGCGTCACCCGGTGAGGTTGCCGGCATCAAGAGTGCGACGATTCGTTTTGAGGGGCCTTTCGCCTTTGGTTGGCTGCGCACCGAGACGGGTGTTCACCGCTTGGTGCGCAAGTCGCCTTTCGATTCTGGCAATCGCCGCCACACATCGTTTTCGGCGGTCTTTGTATCGCCCGAGGTGGACGATAACATCGAAATCGATATCAACCCGGCCGACCTGCGGACCGATACCTATCGCGCGAGTGGGGCTGGTGGTCAGCACATCAACAAAACCGATTCGGCGGTGCGTATCACTCACGAACCGACCGGTACCGTGGTGCAATGTCAGAGCGAGCGCTCGCAACACCAAAACCGTGATAAAGCAATGAAAATGCTGCGTGCCAAGTTGTACGAGCAGGAATTGCAAAAGCGCAGCGCTGAAAAGCAGGCCCTTGAAGATGATAAGTCTGATATCGGCTGGGGCAGTCAGATTCGCTCCTACGTGCTGGATGACCAACGTATTAAAGACCTTCGAACCTCGGTGCAAACTAGCAACTGCGGTTCCGTGCTTGACGGGGATATCGACTTTTTCCTCGAAGCCAGTTTAAAAGCCGGCCTGTAAAGGCCCCAACACAGGAAAGACCATGAGCGAACAAACTACGCCCCAGCCCGAAGAAAACAAGCTGATTGCTGAGCGTCGCGGAAAATTGAACGCCATCCGTGCCGAACGTAATGCCTTCCCGAACGATTTTCGTCGCGAGCATTACGCGTCAGAATTACAGGCGCTGCACGGAGAGAAAGACAAAGAAACCTTGGAGGAATTGAACTTCAAGAGCGCTATTGCTGGCCGAATTATGGCTAAGCGCGGGCCTTTCCTGGTGATTCAGGATAGCTCTGGGCGCCTCCAAATGTATGTCGATAAAAAGAATTTGCCCGAGGCTTTGGCGGAAGAGATTAAGCACTGGGATATCGGTGATATCGTGTTTGGCCGGGGACCAGTTCACAAGTCGGGTAAAGGCGATCTATATATCTACATCGAACATGCGGGCTTACTCACCAAGTCGCTGCGTCCCTTGCCAGATAAGTTCCACGGTTTGGCCGATCAAGAAATGCGCTATCGTCAACGCTACGTCGACTTGATTATGAACGAGCAGGCGCGTAACACGTTCATTATGCGCACCAAGCTGATCAACGCCATGCGCAACTTTATGAATGCCAAATCGTTCATGGAAGTGGAAACGCCCATGATGCAGGTGATCCCTGGCGGTGCCACGGCACGACCCTTTGTCACCCACCACAACGCGCTGGATCTTGATATGTACCTTCGTATCGCCCCTGAGCTTTATTTGAAGCGTCTAGTGGTCGGTGGATTTGAGCGTGTCTACGAAATTAACCGCAATTTCCGCAACGAGGGATTATCAACGCGTCACAACCCTGAATTCACCATGGTGGAGTTTTATCAGGCCTATGCCGACTACCACGATTTGATGGATCTTACCGAAGAAATGCTGCGCCATCTGGCGCAAGACGTGTTGGGCAGCACGGTGGTGATTAACACCGTTCGCGACGCCGAGGGTGAGGTGTTAGAAAGCAAGGAATACGATTTGGGTAAACCCTTTACGCGTATGACCGTGTTGGAGTCAATTCTGCATTACAACCCCGAATTGACCCGCGAGCAGTTGACCAATGAGACAGCGGCGCGTCAAATCGCTAGCGATATGGGGATTCCTTTGAAAGACAGCTATGGTCTGGGCAAGGTGCAAATCGAAATCTTTGAAAAGACTGTCGAACACCGCTTAGATCAGCCGACCTTTATCACCGAATATCCCACTGAAGTGTCGCCATTGGCCCGACGTAACGACGATAACCCCTTTGTGACCGACCGTTTTGAATTCTTCGTTTGTGGCCGTGAATTGGCCAATGGCTTCTCCGAGCTAAACGATGCTGAGGATCAAGCGGAGCGCTTTATGGCACAAGTGGCCGAGAAAGATGCAGGCGACTTAGAGGCAATGCACTTCGATGCAGATTACATCACGGCGTTGGAGTACGGCATGCCGCCCACAGCGGGCGAGGGTATTGGTATTGATCGCTTGGTGATGTTCTTCACCGATTCTCATTCTATTCGCGATGTGCTGCTATTCCCGCACATGCGACCTGTTCAGCACGATTAAAAAAAGGCTTGTATGGTGACATACAGGCCTTTTTTTATCCAGCTGAAAGCTAGGTGATGCAGACTTTTCGCACCTGAATCATATCAGTCTGGCCTTTCAAAACCTTAGTAATACCGTCTTGCTTAAGGGTGTACATACCGCTGTTGATACAGGTGTGCTGCAATTCCGAAACACTGGCGCGCTCGCGAATCAATCGACGCAACTCATCGCTGTTGGCCAATACCTCGTGAAGCGCAATGCGGCCGCTGTAGCCACTGTGGTCGCATTTATCGCAGCCGATGGGGTGGTAGGTGGTGATCTCACCATCACTATCTCCATAGGTCTGCTTCCACTTTTCGAGGGTTCTTTCAATCAGCATTTTGCGACAATCTTCGTCGATACCGTCGGCAAAATCGTATTGTAGGTATTCCACCACCAGATCGTAGAGTTCTTGCAGTGCCATTTTCTCGGCTTTCTTGCAGTGCTTGCAAAGAGTTCGGGCCAGGCGTTGCGCCACCACACCAATCAATGAATAGGCGAAGTTAAAGGGGTCCATGCCCATATCTAGTAGACGCACAATGCTCTCTGGTGCGCTGTTGGTGTGCAAGGTCGATAATACCAAGTGGCCGGTGAGCGACGCTTCGATACCCATTTTGGCAGTTTCTTCGTCGCGCATCTCGCCCACCATAATGACATCAGGGTCGGCGCGCAGGAATGAGCGCATGGCATTGGCAAAGTTGAATTCGATTTTTGGGTTGACTTGTACTTGGCGTAAACCGCGCTGGGTAATTTCAACCGGGTCTTCGGCGGTCCATATTTTTCGATCACCCGTATTTAGGCGCGCGAGCAGCGAGTGTAGGGTAGTGGTTTTACCCGAGCCAGTAGGGCCACATACCAGTACTAGACCGTAGGGGATTTCGAGCATTTTCTCGATCATCACTTGGTTGGTTTTGGTAAGCCCGAGGTCGTTAATGGCTTTGGGTTTGCTGTCTGCCAACAGTCGCATGACCACGTCTTCAATGTCACCAACAGTAGGAATGGTGGCTACACGAAGTTCCAATTTAATATTGGAATAGCGTTTAAAATTGATTTTTCCGTCCTGGGGTTTACGGCGCTCCGAGATATCGAGCCCAGCCATGATTTTATAGCGCGATACTAGCGGTTTACGCAGGTTGGCGGGTACTTCGAAGTAGTCGGTTAGTACGCCGTCGACGCGGAAGCGCACTACCGCCTTTTGTTTGCGTGGATAGGGCTCTATATGGACATCCGACGCACCGCGCCGATACGCATCGATAATGATTTTGTTAGCGAGACGCAAGATAGTGTTATCGTTTTCGCCCACCTCATCACTATCTTCGTGTTCGCCACTTGTTTCCAGTGTTCCGAAGCTTTCTAGCTCATCAAGGCTGAAGTCGATGGTCTGCTCACCAAACAGGTCGTTGATGCAGGCTTCTAACTGTTGGCCACTGGCCATGACAGTTTCTACGTGTAACTTGGTGTTGAATTTAGCGGCGCCAATGGCCTCTTTGTCGAGTGGGTTTTCCAACGCGATAATCAGTTCTTTGCCGCGGCGATGAATGGGTAATACTTGGTGTTTGCGGATAATGGCCTGGGGGAGCTGACTGGCAACGTCTATGTCGATGTCGAAACCGTTCAGATCGACATAGGGAATGGCTAGCTTGCGCGTTAAGGCTAACTGAATATCAGCGTCGCTGATGATGCCCATTTGAGCCAATATTTTACCGAGTGGACGGTGCCGGTTGCTCTCTTGATAAACCAGTGCGTTCTCGAGTTGATCTTCGGTAATGAGTTTTTCCCGCAGCAGTAACTGCCCGAGTTTAACCTGTGGTGCTATCGGCTGGTTGGCAATCGCGGCGATCAGATCTTCGGCATTGCCAATTAATTGGGTGTGTTGTTTTACGCTGTCCAGTGGGTTGGAAACGTCATTTTTACCATCGAGTGTTTCAAAGGCGCCCAGTTGATAGCCGCCTTTGATGGAGGTTTTTGGGATGAAAATGCAGCAGTAGTGGAAGTTGTCGTCAACCGGGAATAGAAAGACACCTTTGTCATCTTCAATCACCGGCAGGGTCTTACCACTGAGCTTTTCGTCGGTCGCTAAGGTGATGTCGTAGGTGCGCACTTTAATACTGTGGTCGACCTCTTCGGCCTCGCTAATTAACCGCGGGCGTGTCAGCGTCATGTAGTTGATTTCGGCGAAATCGTACGTACTGAAATCCCATTGGTTCTGTAAAATCATATCGACCATCTCGCTTTGTATGTCAAAGCGCATAAGGTGACCGTCGACGATTTTAGATGTCGCGCGGTGACAAATAATTAGGGTAACGTGCTCGCCGCTGCGTACCGGGTCGAGATCCTTTTGACTCAGCGTCGGTGGATTGGGGTAATCGAGGAAATCTCCGAGACTTGTTGCTGCTGTATTCATCCATGCCGTCCTACGTAAACATAGGACTAGCATAGACTAATACTGTTATTTTTTCCTATACGGCAACGATAATTCTTAGCCCGTTTAGCACCGCGCGGCTGTGCTGTAAGGCGCGGCAGCCATCGTCTAATAATGTGGCCATACGCTGAATCTCTAGGTCGCTGACAGCAGGGTTGTGACGAGCTAAATCACGCAGTCTCGCTAGTTCACCGCCCAGATGTTGCTGCAGTTTTATGGTGGCCGCAGCGACACTACTGTCTCGCTGCTCAGTGACCTGACGTTCAGCCAAGGCGACCAACTTCTCAATCACACTGCGCTGTTGATTAGCGACTTGGAGTGCGGTGGGTTTGGGTAGTTTGTCTACGCGACTATCGAGCGCATCAGCGGGTAGTAGTTTACTGAGATCGCGACCTTCGTGAGTGAGTAATACTCGCGGTGCGGCGTCGTTGAGATAGCGTCCAAGGTGTAGGTATTGAGGGGCCAGGCACTCAAGCGAGAACTGGCATTCCACCAACATTGTGCCGGGTGCCAAGCCCTTTAGACTGAGTTTGCCTATGCAACAGTTGGCCGGTTCGCCGTGCACAATGCCTTCGATCGCTTGACTGATGATGGGATGTTCCCACGTTAGGAAGTGCATGTCCTCATTGCTCAGCGCGGTGGCGCGGTCGAAGGTTACAGTCATGCCCTCGTCACCTAGCATGGGGAAGGGAATGCTAGTGCGTTGTTCGCCTTGATGAAGCACGGTGCTGTGTTGGCTGCCAAGTTCGCTGTCTATTCCGTAAAAATCGAGAATGTCGTCAAACAAGGCTTCCAAGTTGTCACACGCTTCGGCGGCTTGAATGCTGTCTATCCACTGTCGTGCAGCATCTGCGCGGCAAGAGTTGAGTTCCAATAAGCGGTCTCGGCCTTTTTCCAACGTATCGCGCAGAGCGTTTGCCTCTGCTTGTAAGCTGTTCAGCCAAGCGTCGTCTAAGCGATCGCTAGCCAGATAGTTTTCAAATTCGGTGCGATATTTTTCATACAGGCTATGACCGCCTGAGAAGGGCGCATCAAACTGCTGTAGACCTCGCTGATACCAATGGAAGAGGCGCGCTTGGGCGGTGTTGTCAAAGTAGGGTATATGCAGATAAATATCGCTTCCCTGGCCAATGCGGTCGATACGGCCAATGCGCTGCTCGAGTAAGTCTGGGTTTTTGGGTAGATCGAACAGAACCAAATGCTTGGCAAACTGGAAGTTGCGTCCCTCGCTACCGATTTCAGAGCACACAAGTATCTGAGCGCCATTTTCACGGTCAGCAAAATAGGCGGCGGCGCGGTCGCGTTCTACTATCGACAGGCCCTCGTGAAAATCGGCGGCGGCAATGCCTTCACGCAAGCGCAGGTGTTGCTCGATATCTTCTGCGCTTTGGCGATGGGCGCAAATTAACAGTACTTTTTCTTGCTTGTGGCTGCGCAGGAAGGCGCTTAACCAGGTAATGCGAGGATCTTGTTGGCACCAATCGGGGTCGGCATTGAGCTCGGGGTGCAGGTCGTTGCGCCAATCGCCGGTTGGGTAGGGTGATGCGAGCGGTACGGGATCTAGGTGGCGCGCTGGGAAACCGGCGATGCGGTGGCGACTATTGCGGAACATCACTCGGCCAGTGCCGTGGCGGTCCAGCAGGTGGTCGACCAGATCGGCGCTTTGCTGGTAGCGGCTAGCGAGTTCGGGGTCGTCGAAGTGGTTGGCAATACTGGCGCCGATATCTGCCGGGACGAGGCTGTTGTCGCCCAGTCGCTCTATCATGGCGTTGAGACTGGCATATTGCTCGGTTTCAGCAAGGTAGGCCTGATAATCGTGAAAGCGTTCCGGGTCGAGAAGACGAAGTCGAGCAAAGTGGCTTTCTAGCCCCGCTTGTTCAGGGGTAGCGGTAAGTAGCAAAAGACCAGGTATGTGTGAAGACAGCATCTCTACCGCACGGTAAGCGGGACAGGCATCCTGTGGACTCCAATGCAGGTTGTGCGCCTCGTCGATGAGCAAAATATCAAACTTGGCGCTATTAGCCTCAGCTAGGCGCTTGGGCGAATTGGCTAGCCATTGCAGGTCGCAAATAATGATCTGTTCGCTTTCAAAGGGATTACCTTCCGATGCTATGGCTTCACAGCGAGCCTCATTAAACACCGCACAAATAATATTGACCCGGCGAAGCATCTCGACCAACCACTGGTGCACTAGGCTGTTCGGTACGGCGATGAGGATGCGCTTGGCGCGCTCGGTGAGTAGTTGTTGATGTAAGATCAAGCCCGCTTCAATGGTTTTCCCCAATCCCACTTCATCCGCCAGTAGCACACGTGGCGACAGACGTTGGCCGACTTCGCTGGCAATGTATATTTGGTGTGGCAATAGCGATACTCTTGCCCCCATTAAACCTCTGCACTCACTGCCCTCGGCATGTTGCAGAGCGCTCATCAAACGGCGCCGCAGGGCGTATTCGCTCGGTTTGCACAACTGCCCTGAAGACAGTTTGTCGAGTGGCGAGTTGAGGTGTACGTCGGCGGCCAATTGAATTTCAGGAAGGACACCTTCGCTGCCATCGTCGTGGCTTACATGGTAGACAATGATACCGTTGTGTTCGGTGTTGTTGAGTACCGTGTAGTGGTTGCCCTCGCTGTCGTGGATGGATTCTCCCGCGCGGTAGATGATGCGGCTAAGCGGAGCTGCATCGGTGCGGTAGGTGCGCTGTTCATCAACGGCGGGGTAGTAAATTTCGATAAGGCGGTCGGCGTTATTGACGACAATGCCCAGTCCTAACTTGGGTTCAGCTTGGCTGACCCAGCGCTGTCCTGTGGAAAATTGCATGTTTGGCTGTCTTAATGGTCGGTGTTGGTATCGATAGCGTCTACGGTCGCGTGCAGCGTGCCGTCGCGTAATTGTACATCTATTTTGGCGCCGATGCCGGTTTGGTTGATCGATTTGATCAAACTACGTTTCTCATCTCTTGTGAGGGCATAGCCTCGTTGCACGACATTGAGTGGACTTAGTGTGTTCAGCAGTTGAGTCGAATGGGCGAAGCGTTGCCGCGCGGTTTGAAGTTGCCATTGCATGCTTTGTTGGAGCTGGTCGTCTGCATTGGCTAAGTGTATCGTACTTTGTTGCAGGGCCAGTTTGATCAATCTCTGCTGGCTTTGTTGCAACTGATTGAGTCGATGTTTAGCGTGCTGTAGTTGCCGCTGAGGCGAGCGTTGACGTAGGCGTTGTTGCCAGTGGACGAGTTCTTTGCTCCGTTGCGAAGTATGGCGTTGCTGCGCCCGCTGTAGGCGATTGTCGAGTTCGTCTAGCCGCTGACTCCATTGTTGTAATTGGGCACTGGGATGCCGCAAGCGACGCTGGGTTGCCTGCAGGTACTGGGCGCGTTCAGCTAAGCGGCGTTTCATGGCAGTGCCAAGGCGACGTTGCAGTTGGAGCAGTTTTGCCACTTGTTGGCTGCTGTCTGGGCTGAGGATTTCTGCTGCAGCGCTGGGGGTTGGGGCGCGTTGATCGGCGACAAAATCAGCAATAGTAAAATCGGTTTCGTGACCGACAGCGCTGACCACGGGTAGGGCACAAGCAGCAATGGCGCGCGCCACCTGCTCTTCGTTAAATGCCCATAGATCTTCGATGGAGCCCCCGCCGCGGGCAACCACAACAGCGTCGTGCATGCCTAGAGTACTCAGCCATTGCAGTGCGGCCACAATTTGAGGGGCCGCCTGGTCGCCTTGCACCATGACCGGAACGACGTCTATATGCAGCCTGGAATAGCGCCGCGCAAAAACGCTCAGCATATCGCGTACCGCTGCTCCGGTAGGAGAGGTGACCAAAGCAATACGCTTGGGGTGTGCAGGCAGGACTTGTTTTTGCGCTGGGTCAAACAATCCTTCACTCTCTAGTTGCTTTTTTAACGCCTCATAGCGCGCTTGTAGGGCGCCGATACCGGCATCCTCTAGACGGTCGACAATCAGTTGATATTCGCCACGTGCTTCAAACAAACTGATTTTGCCGCGTACGGCGACTTTTTGACCGTTGACAACATTTTGTTGGCAGTACAGGTTTCGACCCTTAAAAAAGGCGCAGCGGATTTGAGCGTGATCATCCTTAAGTGAAAAGTACCAGTGGCCAGAGCTAGGGCGTGAAAAATTGGAGATTTCACCCTCGACATAAACCTGCAAAAATTCGCTCTCCAGCAACTGTTTGGCTGCACGGTTTAGCTGAGATACAGATAGCGGCGCCACGCTCTTCGGTTGGCGTAATAAATGTTGTGGAATCAAGTGGGAATCAATGTCTTTCACTGTATTCTTTTGTGCCTTTTAAATGTTATAATTGCCTGTTTTATATTCACCCAAAACGAGGTTTCGCCCACTATGCTGCGAATAGCTCAAGAAGCGCTGACATTCGACGATGTCTTGCTAATCCCTGCCTACTCAGAGGTTACCGCGAAAGACGTCTCACTGAAAACAAAATTGACTCGTAATATTTCTCTAAATATCCCCGTTGTCTCGGCGGCGATGGATACCGTCACCGAGGCCCGCTTGGCCATTGCGCTGGCGCAAGAGGGTGGTATCGGTATTATCCACAAGTCGATGACTATTGAGCAGCAAGCCGCCGAAGTCCGGAAGGTGAAGAAGTTTGAAAGTGGTGTGGTGCGCGACCCTATAACGATTGATTCTAGCGCGAGTATCAGCGATCTGGTTGAGTTGCGTCGTAAACACAATATTTCTGGCGTACCCGTGCTGGAAAACGACGAGTTAGTCGGTATTGTCACCAGCCGTGACGTTCGCTTTGAGCCTTCGATGAACGCCAGCGTTGCCTCTATCATGACGCCAAAAGAGCGCCTCGTGACCGTACAAGAGGGTACTAGCCAAGAGGCGGTGCGTGAGATTCTCCATAAGCACCGAATTGAAAAAGTGTTGGTGGTGGACGAAGCCTTTAAATTGCGCGGACTGATTACCGTGACCGATATCAACAAGGCGGAAACCTTCCCCTTTGCCGCCAAAGATTCTGAAGGTCACCTGCGCGTAGGTGCTTCAGTGGGTACTGGTCCCGATACAGACGACCGTGTTAAAGCACTGGTGGACGCGGGGGCTGATGTGCTGGTTGTTGATACCGCTCATGGCCACTCGAAAAACGTACTGGATCGCGTTCGCAAGATCAAAAAAGATCATCCTCATGTGGATGTCATCGGCGGTAATATCGCCACTGCAGACGCGGCCTTGGCCTTGGCTGAAGCCGGTGCTGATGCGGTGAAAGTGGGTATTGGTCCAGGTTCTATTTGTACTACCCGCATCGTTACGGGTATCGGTGTGCCACAGATTTCCGCGATTGCCAATGTGGCAGAAGCATTGAAAGAAACCGGGATCGCCGTCATTGCCGACGGGGGTATTCGCTACTCGGGCGACCTGGCGAAAGCGATTGTTGCGGGTGCGCACTGCATCATGATGGGTTCAATGTTTGCGGGTACCGAAGAGGCGCCTGGAGAGGTTGAGCTTTATCAAGGTCGTACTTATAAATCCTACCGTGGCATGGGTTCATTGGGCGCCATGGCGCGTACATCTGGTTCTTCTGATCGCTATTTCCAAGATGCCAGCAAAGGGGCTGAAAAATTAGTGCCTGAAGGCATTGAGGGCCGCGTACCCTACAAAGGCTCGCTATCTGCTATTGTCCACCAAATGATGGGCGGCGTCCGTTCAGCCATGGGTTACACCGGTAGTACCACGATCGAGATTATGCGTACCGTGCCTCAATTTAGCCGTGTTACTGCTGCAGGTATGAATGAAAGCCACGTACACGACGTGCAAATAACTAAAGAAGCGCCTAACTATCCTGTGGGCGGTCGCTAGGACATGACAATGCAAGATATTCACGCGTACAAAATTCTTATCCTTGATTTTGGCTCGCAATACACGCAGCTAATCGCTCGCCGCATCCGTGAAATTGGTGTGTACAGCGAGATTCGTGCCTTTGATATGAGCGAGGAAGAGATTCGCGAGTACAATCCTAGCGGTATTATCTTGGCCGGAGGTCCTGAATCGGTCACTGAGCAGGGTTCACCCCGCGCACCTCAGTGCGTATTTGAAATGGGTGTGCCTGTGTTGGGTATATGTTACGGCATGCAGACCATGACCGCTCAATTGGGCGGCGAAGTTAAAGGCTCCAATGTTCGCGAATTTGGTTATGCGCAGGTTAAAGTAGAAGCGGCGACAGCGCTGTTTAATGACATCAAAGATCACGTAGATGGCAATGGTGCTGGATTGCTCGATGTGTGGATGAGTCATGGTGATAAAGTCACCACGATGCCAGCAGGCTTTGCCTTAACAGCATCGACGCCATCATGCCCGATTGCGGCCATGGCCTGCGAAGAGCGCGGCTTTTACGGTGTGCAGTTCCACCCCGAAGTGACTCACACCCTGCAAGGTCAACGCATTTACGAACACTTCGTGTTGAACATTTGTGGCTGTGAAGCGCTGTGGACGGCAGCCAATATCATCGAAGATCAAATCGAAAAAGTCCGCCAGCAAGTGGGTGGCGACAAAGTGCTACTAGGCTTGTCTGGAGGTGTTGATTCGTCGGTAGTGGCGGCATTGTTACACCGCGCCATCGGTGATCAGCTGACGTGCGTATTCGTTGACAACGGCCTGCTGCGTAAAAACGAAGGCGACATGGTGATGGACATGTTCGCCAAGAACATGGGTGTTAAAGTCATTCGCGCCAATGCTGAAGGTTTGTTCCTCAAGCGGTTGGAAGGTGTTAGTGACCCAGAGGCCAAGCGTAAGGTGATCGGCAATACCTTTATCGATGTTTTTGACAGCGAAGCCGCCAAGTTGCAAGACGTGCGCTGGTTGGCGCAGGGCACTATTTACCCCGACGTAATCGAGTCGGCTGCCGCTAAGACGGGCAAGGCCCACGTGATTAAGTCACACCACAACGTTGGTGGTCTTCCCGAAGATATGGCCTTCTCGCTGGTAGAGCCGTTACGTGAATTATTTAAAGACGAAGTGCGTAAGATTGGTCTAGAGTTGGGGCTACCCTTCGATATGGTCTATCGTCATCCCTTCCCGGGTCCTGGCCTAGGGGTGCGCATTCTAGGCGAAGTGAAAAAAGAATACGCCGACATCTTGCGCGAAGCTGACCATATTTTCTTGGAAGAGCTGCATGCGGCAGATTGGTACCACAAAACATCACAAGCCTTTGCAGTGTTCTTACCTGTTAAGTCAGTCGGAGTGGTAGGCGATGGCCGTCGCTACGAATGGGTGATCAGCCTTCGAGCGGTAGAAACTATCGACTTTATGACTGCTCGTTGGGCGCACTTGCCCTACGAATTGTTGGAAAAGGTCTCCAATCGCATCATCAACGAGATCGAGCATGTGTCTCGTGTAGCCTATGATGTGAGTTCAAAACCGCCTGCCACGATCGAGTGGGAATAGGATTGGCAGTATTTCCGGTCTGGCCGATAGAGTCTCATCTAGTTAGTTAAATTCCTGCTGGCGCCACTTAAGTCGAGTGGCGTTTTCTTATTTAGTACCTGGTTTTAGATTTAGGGCTAGATCAACTCCACCAATTTCCTCTGCGCCTCTGAGTCAGCCTCAATGTATCGCTGAGTCTGTAATGGTCTAATCATATAAGACACTTTGTTGGAGGTATCATAACCAAAACCAACGAGGTAATAATGAAGAAGTTTACAGCCGAATTTAAATTAGAATGTGTTGAGTTAATAATCATCCAAGGGTATCCAGTCAAACAAGCAGCGGAAGCAATGAATGTTGGATATTCAACATTACAAAAGTAGTTAAGCCAATACAGAGAAGAGCAAGTTGGCATTACACCAAAAGCATCAGCTATTACTGCTGAGCAAAAACGAATTCAAGAATTAGAAAAACAAGTTAAACAGCTAGAAAGTGACAATAACCTGTTAAAAAAGGCGTCAGCCTTCTTCGCTATGGAAATGAACAAAGGCAGCAAGTCGCGCTAAAGTTGAAGAAGGCAGGATTTAATGTTCAACACATATGCCGTTGTTTTAAGTTAGCACGTAGCTCGCTTTACTTTAAATCGAAACCGAAGCCAATAAAGGCCAGAGATATTCGCTTAGAAGCTGCGGTGAAGCATATCCATAATGAAATGGATGGGACTTATGGTAGTCGTAGAATGATGATTGAGCTTAATCATCAAGGTTATCGTGTAGGGCGTTATAAAGTCAGGCGCTTAATGAGAACGCTTAAGTTAATTGCCAAACGTCCACGGTTACATCGTTATCCTTGGGCAGGAAAAGCATCAGTAATTGCACCAAATCACCTAAACAGGCAGTTTAATCCTGAACAATTGAATACACATTGGTCTGGTGACATTACGTATATACGAACAGGTCAAGGTTGGTTGTATTTAGCCGTTATCGTTGATTATGCTCACGAAAGATAATCAGTTGGGTATTCTCAGATAAACCCAATACTGAGTTAACTATGCGTGCTATACGGTTGGCTGTAAGCAAACGAGAGCCATTAACGGGGGTTATATTCCATTCTGACCAAGGGGCTCAATATACCAGTGAAGCATTTCAAGATTGCTTACGAGAATTAGGTATTCAAGCAAGTATGAGTCGTGCTGGAAATTGTTTGGATAACGCAGTCACTGAGCGTGTATTTAGAAGCTTAAAATCGGAACGCGTCAATTACAGAAGGTATCAAACAAGACAACAAGCAAAAGCAGATATTATTGATTACATTGAGCCGTTTTATAATCAAAAGCGACGACATCACAAACTGGGTAACATCTCACCGGTAGAATATGAGATGAAATTAATGAAAAGTGCCTAACAAAGTGTCCAAGATTAGTTGACCATTACAGTCTTGCTGCTGATGCCAAGGCGCTCTGCAACATCATTCACTGCATAGCCGTGAATAGCGACTTGATTAACTGCTTCTTGCTTAAATTCGTCCGAGTAACGGATACCTTTACCCATGATTT
>JAHEIH010000009.1 GCA_024639455.1 Cellvibrionales bacterium | reverse complement strand
TCTGTTTGCTGTCGATTTCGCTTCACCAAACACCCCGTCGATCTCGCTCGTTAGAGCCCCTCGACAAGGGAGGCGCACTATAGGTATTTCGAACGGGGGACGCAAGCGTTATTTTGAAAATATCTGAAGTTTTTACTGAATGGGCTTATTGTCGGTCAGAAAACGAACAAGCAGACTATCTATTGATCAGTTTAGCTTTAATTTGAGGGACGCGAAGCAACAACATAGCAATAAAGAAGGTGCTATATAGGACCGCTTGACCGTAATCAAATTTCACCTGCCAAATAATATGAGTACACGCAAGTATCACCATGGGATAAATGGCTTTGTGTAAACGCCCCCAGGCACGACCCAATTGTCTGACCGAGGCATTATTAGACGTCACCACCATGGGCACTGCCAATAAAAATGCCAACGAACCAACAATGATGTATGGTCTTTCTACAAGATCCTCCACTAGGGCATCAACCGACAATCCTAGATAAGTCACGATATATAGCGTCAAGTGTAAGACCAAATACACAAAAACTGCGACGCCCAATGGACGTCGAATTTGCATGAGCTCTCGACGCCTCACAAACATCTGTAGCGGAGACGCCAGTATAACTAGCATCAATAGCCAAAGGGCATATTCACCGGTACTATGCACTAACTCTTTGGCAGGGTCTGCGCCAAGTTGACCCAGCACTCCAAGCGCCATTAAATAACAAAAGGGAAGCGCCAATAACGGCCAAAGGATAATGGGTCGACGCCACACTAATAATTATCCCTCAAATCCAACCCTGAATAGAGACTCGCTACTTGGTCAGAATAACCATTAAACATCTGTGTATCGATAATATTGCGACTAAACAACCCACTGGGTAGCCGCCGCTCGCGCGCTTGACTCCAACGGGGATGGTTGACGCCTGGATTCACATTGGCGTAAAAGCCATATTCTTGCGGCGCCGATAATGCCCACGTCGTCGCAGGCATTTCTTCTACAAGCTCAATCTTAACTATCGACTTGATACTCTTGAAACCATATTTCCAAGGCACCACCAAGCGAATGGGTGCGCCATTTTGATTTGGCAGGGTTTTACCATAGAGCCCAACCGCCAATATAGCCAACGGGTGCATAGCCTCATCGAGACGCAATCCTTCCACATAGGGATACTCAATACCGCTAAACAATGATTTTTGCCCAGGCATTTCTGCAGGTCGATAAAGCGTTTCAAAACGGACATATTTAGCGCCACCCTGGATATCGAATTGCTTTAAAAGGGCTGAAATTGGAAAACCCACCCACGGAATCACCATGGACCAAGCCTCTACACAGCGCAGACGATAAACGCGCTCCTCCAAATCAACACTCGCTAAAATATCTTCCAGTGTGAGCGTCTTGGGATTATTGATAAGGCCACCAATCTCCACAGCCCAAGGGTCGACGGTCAATTTATCAGCGTAGCGTTCAGGATCATCCTTTTGATAGCCAAACTCATAGAAATTGTTATAGCTGGTAACATGCTCAAAGGGCGTTAACGCCTCCGTTGTATTGGCACCGGCGACACCCACATCGGCGGCAGACATAAAAGAGAGCGCACTATTTTTAGCTGAAGCGGGCAACGCCATAGCCAGCGGCGCGGCCGCGGCCATCGCCATAAATCGACGCCTGTCACGATAGATATGCTCTGGCGTTATTTCACTTGAAGGAATTTGGGGAATGAAAAATGGTCGCACGCCGGCCTCCTGTAATGCCGGCGCGAAAGTTAGGCGGCTTTTTATGCCGGCTTAAGCTTGTCCAGTACAAACTGCAAAGGACCAGAAAAAGCATAGATAACGGCAGTAGCCAACAACACGCGGGCAGGATCAACTGTCACTAACGCGAACACCAGTACCACTATCAATAAAACAACGAACGGTACACGCCCACGCAGATCGATTCCTTTAAAACTGTTATAACGGATATTGGCAATCATCAAAAACCCGACAAACGCCGTCACCGTTCCTACTACATACGACAAACCTAGCGGCAAAAGTTCACCCGACCAACCTTGTTCGTGACCAACCCACGCCATACCTGCCACAACCCAGGCGGCAGCAGGACTGGCCAAACCGGTAAAGAAATTTTTATCAGCGGTATCAATCATGGCGTTAAAACGCGCCAAGCGTAGCGCTGCACAAGCCATGTAGATAAATGAACAGGCCCAGCCGAATTTACCTAAATCTGCCAACGCCCAGTTAAACATCAGCATGGCTGGCGCCACACCAAAAGACACCATATCTGCCAAGCTGTCGTACTGCTCACCAAACTTACTCTGGGTATTGGTCAGGCGCGCCACTCGCCCATCCAATCCATCGAAAATCATCGACACAAAGATCGCAATCGCTGCCGCCTCAAACTGGCCATTAACACCAGAGACAACAGAGTAGAATCCCGAAAATAACGCCGCTGTGGTAAACAGGTTAGGCAACAGATAAATGCCTCGACGGCGCTCGGTTTTACCGTTCACCGATACTTCTTCCTCGTGCTCATCCACTGGCAGGATATTCTCAATTCCGCTCAAGTCGCTATTGGCCTGTTGTGGGTCTTGGCTGTCATTATTAGTCATACATCGTACCAACGTTGTTGTGGCTATTGTAGGGGGATTCTTAGCGTGGCGCTAGTTGATTGCATAGGCCGATTTCGCACAATCCCAAAAAGCACGAATTAAATCGTTTCGCACCTGACTTTGCAGCGCACACACCCCCACCGCATAGGGTCGCAGCGGAGGCTGCACATCTATCACCCGAACACGATCCGCTAGCGGACTGCTTTGCAACACTAATTCTGGCACCACTCCCACGCCCAACCCCAAAGCCACCATACTCACAATGGCCTCATGACCAGACACTTGAGCATACACCATAGGTTCAATTCCCTGCTGTGCAAACCATGCATCCAATTGCCGGCGCGCCAAGCCCACCTCCTGCATGATGAACGGCAGCTGCCCCCACGGAATTGACGAGACAGATACCTGCGCTTCAGCAAGCATTGTCTCGCTTGGGCACGATACCATCGGCTGAATAAAAACCAATGGCGAGTGCGTCAAGGTCAGAAAATTGAGACGCTGTGACAACTGTTCCGGATGGGCCGCGATCACAACATCTTCTTTTCCAGCAGCAACACGATCGATGGCCACAGCCTCATCCCCAGTGTGCAATTTCAACTCAACGTCGGGGTAGCGACGACGCATTTGCTCCATAATGCTCACCAATACGCTGTAGGCCGCCGTCACCGAACAATACAAACTTATTTCTCCAGCAAGCGCGACCCCATCGCTGTATAACTCGCTCTGCATCGATTGCCAGCCCGCTAGCATTTGCTCGGCATGTCTTTTAAAAATTATCCCCTCGCGCGTTAACATCACGCGCCGATTGTCGCGTTCTAGCAGCGCCACGCCCAATGCCTGTTCAATACGCTGCACATGGCGACTTACAGACGATGGACTCATGTGCATCAGCTCCCCTGCACGGGCAAAGTGCAAGGTTTCACACAGGGTAATAAACAACTCGAGATCTTTTTGCTGCAAGGATAACCTCTCTTCAATGACCTGCAGTGTATCTTTAAAGATCCCGCTAGTTAAGACCAATATTAAGTGCTATGTTGCCGCAAAAAGGAGCCACTATGCCATCGATGAAACAATATCTTGCCCTCGCCGGTCTCGTAATATCTTTGCCTGTGAGCGCCATGGACGCTATAAAATCTAACCAACCTGTTCTCATTGACGGCCGCCCTGACGACGCTGTATGGCAGCGAGCCGAGTGGCATCCACTCAACCACCATATGATCGGCAGCCTACCAAGTGCTGAAGATTTCAGCGGCAAATTCAAGGTTGCTTGGGATAATAACAAACTCTATCTAGTCGCCGAGATTATCGACGACGTGCTCAGTGACACCCACCCAGACCCTTATGACCGCTATTGGGACGACGACACACTAGAAGTTTTCATTGACGAAGACGCCTCTGGCGGCAATCATCTACACAGCTACAACGCTTTCGCCTATCACATTGCTCTAGACGGCAACGTGGCCGACTTTGGGGATGAACAAGAAAACGGTGTAGTACTATTAAATGAACACGTTCAAAGCGTGTGGACCCGGCAAACTGAAGCGCCCTTCGCCATTACCTGGGAAGTAGCGATAGATATTTACGATGACAACTTCAAGCGCCATCAAAATCACTCCCCAGTTAAATTAACGGCCAATAAGGTCATGGGGTTTATGCTTGCCTATTGCGACAACGATGGCAGTCCAGAGCGCGAACACTTCCTTGGTTCGCATGAAATCACACCCCGCAGCGGCGATAAAAACCTTGGCTATATCGACGCATCGGTATTTGGAAAACTTCGTCTAGTGGATTAAAAACGGCTCGGAGAAACCGAGCCGCGAAAGTTATTACTCGAACAGTATGCGGTCTTGATTACGAGATAGGGTCGAAGCACCAATACCCTTTACCGCCTCAAGGTCCGCTAGGCTTTGAAAGGCACCGTGTTTTTCACGGTATTCCACAATAGCCTCAGCTCTTTTGAGCCCAACGCCATTAAGCGCCTCTGCAATAACCTCCACGCTTGCGGTGTTGATATCCACAGGTTCCTGCGCCATGGCCATGGCCGAAAACCCCAATAATACGCCTGCGGTCAAAGCAGACATCCACTGTTTAACATGTAACATATACAAACACTCCTTGTTTGATGTGAGAACGCATCCCCGGTGGCGCTGAGCATCCACTCACTACCAACATCCTTGTTGGCCACCATCCATGGTCACCGCAACTTCCTGTTACAGCTCACCACCGGGATGCAAAATTAATATAGGAGATAAACATGAGATCTGTCTGTACCTAAAATGCAGACAAAATTCACTTTTTTTAGATAAAAAAGGAATATAAGAAAGGTCGCTTATAGCGACCTTTGAGAGAGCATCACTAAGATTTTTTGCAATACGCCCACTGGGTCAGTCGCGCCAGTAATCGATCTCCCCATCACCAGATAACTACTGCCATTGGCAAGTGCATCGTGCGGGGTCACCACGCGACGCTGGTCACCGGCGGCGTCACCAGGCATACGAATACCAGGCGTTACCAACAAGAAGTCATCACCTAATTGCGCGCGGATTGCTGCCGCTTCTTGCGCCGAGCACACTACGCCATCCATGCCAGCACGCTTCGCCATATCAGCCAAGTAAAGTACCTGCTCCAATGGCCGCTTGGCGATACCGGTCTCCGCTAAATCTTCCGGACTCATGCTGGTCAATACCGTCACCGCAATTAAATGAGTTTTGTTATTGGGGACGCTGTCCACGGCTTCGCGCGCGGCGCGCATCATGCGACTCCCGCCTGAAGCGTGAACATTAACCATCCAAACGCCCATTTGCGCCGCCACTTTAACCGCCGCGGCCACCGTGTTGGGAATATCGTGAAACTTCAGATCCAAGAAAACTTCGAAGCCCTTTTGCATTAACAAACGGACCACCTCAGGGCCAGCCACCGTGAACAATTCCTTGCCCACTTTAACGCGGCAGAGCTCCGGATTGAGTTGATCAGCCATCGCTAGCGCAGCATCGGCAGTTGGGTAATCGAGGGCAACAATGACTTTCGGGTCGCTCATGGTGTTTATCCGCAATGAAAAGACGACATTATAACCCGTAGCGCTGCCTAATTTCTCCCCAGCGCTTACATTTTGGGCAAAGCCAGTGCATTTGACTGCCACGGAAGCCACAATTCCGGCATACATAACGATCACGGCGCGACAGGATACTTTGCAAGGTATGACGCACGACCCCTCTGACTTCAGCATTGGTTTTATCGACAGGCTGACGCGCCAAGTAAGTATCGAGCGCAGTTAAACTCGGACGAGTCGAAACCTCATCCAATGACAACCTTTGTGCCGCCTCCTCCCCTTGAAGAGCGTCAGTCGCCTGATACAAATATAAAAAAGCACTTTGGCTTGGATAGCGTTGGTGCGCCTGCTTCACAACGCGCATCGACGTCTCGTCCAACGGAAGGCTGGAGAGCACCTTTACCGCCTCCGAAAACAGGCTGACATCCTGCTCGACAATTTTGTATAAGGTTTTTTTCGCCGCCTCGTCCCCCTCACTAGCAATGCTAATACTCGCCGCTAGAATCGTGGCACGAGCACAGCAGGGATCATAGGAAAGCGCATTAGCGATATGTTTTTCCGCCTCGACAGTCTTATTGTTCTCAAGCGCATCTTCAGCGAGCTGACAACAATAGTGTCCCATCGCCTCACTCAACCCCTTAACCGCCGCCGTCGATGGCGACACCTTGCGCAAATGATTGGCCGTATCCAACGCTTCCTGCCACTGTTGCAGGTCTCGATAAACATCCAGCAGCAAGTGTAACGCCTCTTCCTTATAACGCGCCCCACGATTAATCATGTCACAAAGAATACCTTCCACTCGATCTAAAATACCAGCCGAATAGAAGTCACGCGCCAACTCCAACTGCGCCAGCGACATCTCAATGGCATTCAGTGCGCGACTATCCAACAAGTTCTGGTGCACGCGAATAGCACGATCCAATTCTCCTTTACGACGCAGCATCGTGCCGATGGCGATGTGCATTTCGAGTGTTTTTGGATTGACATCTAACTGCGCCAGAAAACTATCCACAGCGGCGTCGGATTGCTCATTGATGAGGTAGGTAAAACCCTTTAAGTATTGTTGACTGCGGGGACGAATCCAAGGAAGAGAAAAACGCGGTACGCCGTAGCGTCCAAGCCACCAACCTATGGCCAAGGCTACAAGCAACGCGACAAACATTGTGTCGATCATGACTGCTTGGTGGCCGCCTCGAGTTGAGCTAACTGTCGTTGCAAGGATTTCAATTTAAGGTTAAGGCGCACATTGCGCTGCTGCGCCTGCAGAAAAAGCAACGAAAATACCACGAGTGAAAGCAACACACCGGCGGCAAAACTACCCAACACCCAAAAAGCGGTAGTGTTATGCAAGGGTTCGGGCAGTAACAAATCAACACTGATGACCGCCTGATTTTGCAGGCTAAATAACACGCCAAACACAATCACCACTATCGCCAACACGATCAGCAGCAAACGTCGCAATGTTTTCATAGCCTAAAACTCCTTGATACAGGTGTGCTTAAGTGCGATATTCAGCGTTAATTTTTACGTAGTCGTAAGAAAAATCAGTCGTCCATACCGTTTCACTAGCATCGCCTCGACCCAAATGAACGTTGATGGCAATTTCTTCGTGGTTCATCACTGTCTGGCCTGCTTGTTCAGTATAGCTGTCTGCACGGCCTCCATTTTCCGCGATTAACACATCACCAAGATAAACCGAAACACCTTCGACATCCAAGTCCTGAATACCGGCGCGGCCAATCGCCGCTAACAAACGCCCCCAGTTCGGATCGCTAGCAAATAAGGCTGTTTTTACCAGTGGCGACTCAGCAATGGTATAGGCCACCGCCAGAGACTCCTGTGTTGTTTTACCACCATCGACATTAACCGTCACAAACTTGGTAGCACCCTCACCATCACGCACCAAGCCCTGAGCCAACTCAACAAAGACATCAAATACCGCTTCGGCAAAGGCATCAAATGCCTCGTCACCGGGCGACAACGAAACCCCAGAAGCACCGCTGGCTACCAGAACGCAGGCGTCATTGGTTGATGTATCGCCATCCACTGTAATTCGATTAAAGGACATATTGGCCGCACGCTCAATCAAACCCTGAAGCACATCGCTAGCAACGGCGGCATCTGTCGCCACAAAGCCAAGCATGGTAGCCATATTGGGCTTAATCATACCGGCACCCTTGGCGACACCGGTCACGGTTATGGTATTGCCAGCCACGTCGATTTGACGCGATGCTGCCTTGGGACGTGTATCGGTGGTCATAATACCGTAGGAGGCATCCAACCAATGACCAGGGGATAAATTATCCAGCGCCGCAGGCATCGCGGCCTCTAATTTCTCAATAGGTAATCGCTCACCGATCACCCCTGTCGAAAACGGCAGCACCTGCTCAGGCTGACAGCCGGCCAATTGCGCCAACGCCGTGCATGATCGCTCAGCGTTTTGCATGCCTTCAGCGCCTGTACCGGCATTCGCATTGCCCGTATTCACTAACAAATAACGGATATCACCTAGCGCCATATGGCGCTTAGCCACATGCACCGGCGCCGCACAGAAGCGATTCAAGGTATAGACACCGGCAACGGTTGTTCCCTCACACAAGGCAAACACCACGGTATCAAGACGCCCTGCCTTTTTAATACCTGCACTTGCGATACCTATGTTTACACCAGCGACAGGGTGCAACACCCCAATTTCACCGCTTCCTACTGCCATACATTGACTCTCTAGTTTAATTTACCGTGGCACTGCTTAAATTTTTGGCCAGAGCCACAGGGGCAGGGATCGTTACGTCCCACCTTACGACCTTCACGCGTGTAGGGCATAGCGCTCGAGGTATCCTCAGACACATCACCCAGCGAGTTTGAATCGGCGTGTTGGTATTCAACCTTACGTGCCTCTTCTTGCTTGCGACGCTGCTCTTGGACCGCATCAACATCTTCTTCCTGGCGAATTTCCACGCGTGCCAAGAAGCGAACAACCTCTACCTTCAGGTTGTTGAGCAAAGCTTCAAACAGTTCAAACGCTTCGCGCTTGTACTCTTGCTTAGGGTTCTTTTGAGCATAGGCACGCAGATGAATACCTTGACGCAAGTGATCCATGGTCGCCAAGTGTTCTTTCCACAAAGAATCGAGGATGTTCAACATGATATGCTTCTCGAAACGACGAATCTCATCACCCAAGAAATCGGTTTTATCGGCGTAGGATTTCTCTACCGCCGACACGATGCGCTCGCGCAGGCTTTCTTCCTCAAGATCATCTTCTTTATCGAGCCATTCCTGTAACGGCAACTCGACAAAGAATTCCAATTGTAACTGGCGCTCAAGACCGGGAATATCCCACTGCTCTTCCACACTCATCGGTGGGATAAAGTTACTGATAACGTCGTTTACCACCTCAGAGCGAATAATACTCAAGGTGTCGTCGATGCGATCCGCTTCTAGCAGATCATTGCGTTGGGCGTAGATCACCTGACGCTGATCGTTGGCGACATCATCGTATTCCAACAGCGCTTTACGAATATCAAAGTTACGACCCTCGACCTTACGCTGCGCTTTCTCGATGGCATTACTCACCATACGGTGCTCAATCGCCTCACCCTTCTCCATACCCAGGGCTGTCATAAACTGCTTGACCTTATCCGAGGCGAAGATACGCATCAAATTGTCGTCCAATGACAAGTAGAAGCGAGACACACCGGGATCACCTTGACGACCGGCGCGGCCGCGTAACTGGTTATCGATACGACGTGATTCGTGGCGTTCTGTACCAAAGATATGCAAACCACCAGCGGCCATCACTTGGTCGTGGCGCGCCTGCCAATCGGCATTCATCGCGTCGATGTCAGTCTGACTGGCATTGGGCTTATCCGCCAACTCAACTTTTAAGTTGCCACCCAATACAATATCGGTACCCCGGCCCGCCATGTTGGTCGCGATAGTCACGGTACCCGGGCGACCCGCCTGGGCGACAATTTCCGCTTCTTTTGCGTGGTATTTAGCGTTCAGTACGTTGTGCTTAATGCCTACTTTTTTCAAGTGGCGCGACAACTCTTCCGAGGTATCGATCGACGCCGTCCCCACCAACACCGGGGCGCCCTTGGCAACGGCCTCTTGAATGTCGTTAACAATGGCGTCGAACTTTTCTTCCTTGGTCAGGAAAACCAAGTCGTTTAAGTCTTGGCGAACCGCTGGCTTGTTAGTAGGAATAACCACCACGGCCAAACCATAGATATGCAAAAATTCAAACGCTTCGGTATCAGCAGTACCCGTCATACCGCCCAACTTGTTATAGAGGCGGAAGTAATTCTGGAAGGTCGTCGAAGCAAGTGTTTGACTCTCGTTCTGAATATTTACACCTTCTTTTGCCTCAATCGCTTGGTGCAGACCTTCAGACAAACGCCGTCCGGGCATGGTGCGCCCAGTGTGCTCGTCAATCAGTACAATTTGCCCCTCTTGCACGATGTACTCAACATCTTTGTGGTACAAAGCGTGGGCGCGTAAAGCAGACATAACGTGGTGCAAAAGATTGAGGTTGGTCGCGGCATACAGGCTATCACCCGCCTGCAACAGACCCTCTCGATACATCATTTCTTCGACCAGTTGGTGGCCGTCTTCAGTCATCTCGATGCTGCGTGTTTTCTCGTCAACAGTGAAATGACCAGGCGACTCCTCGGTCTCTTGGGTCAACTGCGGCACCATGCCATTGACCTTCATGTACAACTGAGAACTATCTTCGGCTGGGCCTGAAATAATCAGCGGGGTACGGGCTTCATCGATCAGGATCGAGTCAACCTCGTCGACGATGGCAAAATACAGATCACGCTGCATCTTGTCTTCCAGCGAAAACGCCATATTGTCACGTAGGTAGTCAAAACCGAATTCATTGTTAGTACCATAAATAATGTCGCACTGGTACGACTCGCGCTTTTCTTGCTGCGATTGCCCTGGCACGATCACACCGACCGACATACCCAAGAAATTGTATAGTGGCTTCATCCACGCCGCGTCACGGTTAGCTAGGTAATCGTTGACCGTTATCAAGTGGACACCGCGGCCAGTCAGCGCATTTAAATAGGCAGGCAGGGTCGCCACCAGCGTTTTACCTTCACCAGTGCGCATCTCAGCAATACGGCCCTCGTGGAGGGTAATACCGCCGATCATCTGCACATCGAAATGGCGCATACCCATGGCGCGGACGCCGGCCTCACGCACCAACGCGAAAGCTTCAGGCAATACCGCATCCAAACTTTCACCGCCTTGCACCCGCTGCTTCAACTCGTCGCTCTTGGCGCGAATTTCAGCATCACCCAGCGCCTGAACACCCTCTTCCAAGGCGTTTATCTTATTAACGACTTTGCGCAAACGCTTCAGTTCGCGGTCATTCTTACTACCAAAAATTTTCTTTAAAACATTACCGATCATGATGACTTTCCAATATCAAATATCCGCCAACCCGCCGTTGACGCCAAATCAATCTAAAAAAAGAGAGGACCGCTGGAACTAGCGGTGTGTGCGGTTGATATACGTAGCGGGGTCGACAGTGCGTCCGTGTTTGTATACTTCGAAATGAACATGGGGACCGGTCGAACGACCACTGCTGCCCATAGCGGCAATAGCCTGACCTTTTTTAACTATTTCGCCAGGAACAACGAAATTTTCAGAATTGTGAGCATAGCGACTGATATAGCCATTACCATGGTTGACTTCAACCATCTGGCCGTAACCGTAGCGCTCTCCCGACCACGTCACCACACCCGAGCCAACAGCGACAACATCCGAGCCGAACTTGCCAGCAAAATCGATGCCTGCATGCCATGCTTTATTGCCATTAAAGGGATCTGTGCGATAACCGTAGTGTGAAGACAGCCAACCCTTAACAATGGGACGACCAGTAAGGCTCACTTCTTTCTGAATTTTACTATTACTGAGCAATGACTCGAGCACTTCAAGTTGTTTGCCCTTGCTCTCGACCTTGCTACTGAGCCGCTCTATAGCCGCCAGCACGCTCGATTCACTCTCGTTGAATGCCTGTGGTACCAATTCTGGGCCACCAAAAGCAGGTTTCTGAGAGAAATCGAATTCGCCATCATCCATGTCTGCCATGTCCGTCAGACGTTCCCCAAGGGCGTCTAAACGCAGTACTTGCGCCTGCATTTCAGCAAGTTTGATGGTCATTACTGCCAGTTTGTCACGCGCTTCTCGCTCAACGTCCGACAATTCTTCGCGCTGTTCTTGCAGTTCCGTCTGCAATGCCACTAAGGCTTCTTGGTCCGCTTGCGCGGCCGCTTGTTCGGCCGACATTTGGTAGGTGAGATAGCCAAAGCCGACGGGCATGCCCACAAAACACAGCGACAACAGGGCGAGGGTCGCCTTGCTCAAGCTGAGTGTGTGCGCGCGACTGTAGCGGCGACTAACGAGGACTATCTTCATAAACCATTAAAACTCAAATACTTAAAACAAAAAAGCGGCCAGCCAGCGACACTGGCGAAACCGCTCTTCCTATAGCTGTGGTGAAATATGCCACAAAACTTCCGTTTACACTAGTAGCCTTTAGGCTAATAGATTTATGCGCTTGCGACTGAGACCGCGCCCGCAAATTGGATAGGTGACAGCGCAGGATCGTCAAAAGTGACGAATTCCCACGCATCTTCGCGCTTGATAAGCTCGCGTAGCAGCGCATTATTGAGGGCGTGACCAGATTTAAAGGCGCGGAATTCACCGATGAAGCTGTAACCCATTAGGAACAAATCACCAATAGCATCGAGCACCTTGTGTTTCACAAACTCGTCTTCGTAGCGAAGACCATCTTCATTGAGAATTCGATACTCATCCACCACGATGGCATTGTCGACACTGCCACCACGCGCTAAACCAATGGAGCGCAAATATTCAATTTCGTGCATGAAGCCAAAGGTGCGTGCGCGGCTAATTTCTTTTACAAAAGAGGTGCTGGAGAACTCTAGCGTTGTTTCGACGTTGCGACCACGGATGACCGGGTGGTCAAACTCGATTTGGAAACCTAACTTATAACCGTTATAGGGTTTAAAGCTGGCCACTTTATCACCATTGGTAACCACCACATCTTTCTTGATACGGACGAATTTTTTATAGGCATTTTGCTCTTCGATACCCGCCGACTGCAGCAGAAATACGAAAGGCGCAGCACTGCCGTCCATAATAGGAATTTCAGGAGCGCTCACGTCAACAATAGCGTTATCGATGCCAAGGCCAGCCACAGCAGAAAGCAAGTGTTCCACCGTTGAAACCCGCACCTCGCCATTGACCAAAGTGGTCGACATGGTGGTATCACCCACGTTCAACGCCTGGGCTTTAACTTCCACCACAGGATCAAGATCAACCCGGCGAAAAATAATACCGGTATCCACCGGCGCAGGCCGGAGGGTCAGGTACACCTTTTTACCGGTGTGCAGACCCACGCCCGTGGCACGGATAGAATTTTTCAGCGTTCTCTGCCTAATCATCGTAAGCTCGCTTGATCCTTTGGACCCTTCAAAAAGTCGCCAATTTTAACGTAAAGCGCTCCCATTGGCCAAACAACTTGTCTGGCCCTCCACCCTTTCTACCGCAACTAGTCGGCTTGGCGGCGCAAAAATGCAGGGATATCTAAGTAATCCAAATCGGTCTTAGGTTCTGCTGGCACCTCGCGTGTCGCCACAGCTGCATTGCCGGCCAATACAGTATTGCCGCGACGAATAGTGGTGGGAATATCATAATTCTCACCAGCGGTCTGGCGCGCGACATTGGCAGTGGCTGCAGTAGGTTGTGCTGTGGGTTCTACCAAGCGCATTTCCGCTTTTCCACCTAGGCCGGTCGCCACCACTGTCACGCGTACTTCGTCGCCCAAGGTTGGGTCGATGACGGTACCGACAACCACTGTCGCTTCCTCTGACGCAAATTCTTCGATAGCTTCACCCACATCGTTGAACTCACCCAACGACAAGTTCTCGCTAGCACTAACGTTGACCAAAATACCGCGCGCACCTTGCAGATCGATATCTTCAAGCAGCGGGCTACGGATTGCCATTTCTGCCGCTTCACGTGCACGATCCGGGCCTGTAGCTGCGCCGGTACCCATCATCGCCATACCCATTTCAGACATCACAGTACGTACGTCAGCAAAGTCGACGTTGATCAAACCGGGGTTGATAATCAGATCAGCAATGCCTTGCACCGCCCCTTGTAATACGTTGTTAGCGGCCTGGAAGGCTGACACCAAACTCGCATCTTTACCCAAGACGCTCAGCAGTTTGTCGTTAGGCACAGTGATCAAAGAATCTACGTGCTGTTGCAATTCCAACATACCGGCTTCGGCGATCTTCATGCGCTTGCGACCTTCGAACACGAAGGGCTTAGTGACAACGGCCACGGTCAGAATACCCATTTCCTTAGCCACTTCAGCCACAACTGGCGCCGCACCGGTACCGGTACCGCCACCCATACCGGCAGTAACAAATACCATATCGGCACCGTTGAGTGCCTCGGCAATTCGCGCGCGATCTTCCATCGCTGCTTGACGACCTACATCGGGGTTAGCGCCAGCACCAAGACCCTTGGTGATGCCGTGTCCCAATTGCAGCATAGTGTGCGATTCAACATCGCTCAGCGCTTGCGCATCGGTATTGGCGCAGATGAAATCTACGCCTTGGACGCTATTGGCGACCATGTGCTTAACAGCGTTGCCACCGCCGCCACCGACACCGATGACTTTAATGACTGCGTTTTGTGGTGCGTTATCGACAAATTCAAACATTGTGTTGACCCTCACTTGTTGAACAAAAAATTAAAAATTGCCTTTGAACCAAGCTTTGGTCTTAGACCAAAACCCTGCTTCATTAGATGATTCGTGTTTCCCGCCCCTGGTAAAGCTAGAGCGGCGTTGTTTTAAGCCATATATCAACAAACCGACGCCGGTTGAGTAGATGGGGTTTTTAACGATATCCGACAAACCGGACACGTTTTGTGGCGAGCCAAGTCGTACAGGCATATGGAAGATTTCCTCCGCCAACTCAACCACGCCTTCCATTTTTGAAGTACCTCCTGTCAGCACGATTCCGGCCGCCAGCAGATCTTCGTAGCCACTGCGGCGCAACTCGGCCTGCACTAGCGTGAAAAGCTCGTCATAGCGTGGCTCGACGACCTCAGCCAACGCTTGGCGCGACAGGTCGCGTGGAGGGCGATCGCCCACACTGGGCACCTTGATCGTTTGATCCGCTGCCGCCAACTGCGTTAGCGCACAGGCGTATTTCATTTTGATCTCTTCGGCGTGCTGGGTAGGGGTACGCAACGCCATGGCAATATCGTTAGTGACTTGATCACCAGCAATGGGTATTACCCCTGTATGCTTGATTGAACCTTCGGTGAAGATCGCGATATCAGTAGTGCCACCCCCGATATCCACCATACAAACGCCCAATTCTTTTTCGTCGTCGGTCAGTACTGCATAGCTCGATGCCAACTGCTCCAGAATGGTGTCCTCGGGCTCCAAACCACAGCGTCGAATGCATTTCTCAATGTTTTGCGCTGCGTTTACCGCACAGGTCACCAAATGCACCTTGGCTTCCAGACGAACGCCCGACATGCCCAGTGGCTCTTTCACACCCTCTTGGTTATCAATGACAAATTCCTGCGGCAAAATGTGCAGCACTTTTTGATCAGCAGGAATCGCCACCGCCTGCGCCGCATCTATCACACGCTCTACATCTAGTTGCGTCACTTCTTTATCGCGAATGGCAACTATGCCGTGCGAATTCAACGAACGGATGTGGTTGCCAGCTATGCCTGCATATACCGAATGAATTTGGCAGCCCGCCATTAATTCAGCCTCTTCTACCGCGCGCTGAATTGACGCCACCGTGGATTCAATATTCACTACCACACCCTTCTTCAAACCACGTGATTGGTGACTGCCGATCCCCACGATATTGAGCGAACCCTCGGGAGTAATTTCGCCAACGATGGCGACCACCTTGGATGTCCCAATATCTAAACCCACGATCATTTCGTTGTTATTTGCTGCCATATCTCGCCTCACATCACCGCCACGCCACTGTTGTGACGGGTGTCGTATATTTTATTTTCTGAACCGCGCCCCAAAAATTGGTACACCGAAACAAAGCGTTGCGCAGCGTCTACCACTTCGCTCTGTCCGAACAGCACGGTCGCCCCCGATGTTGTTTTCAATTGCCAACTGCCGCGCGGGGTTCGCGCCAGCTGGAGTACACCTAAGCCGCGGTTGCGCAATACTTGCTGCAACTCGATGTAGGTCGCCATAATTTCAGGTAGCGCGTCGCGCTCACCATCTAGTAGCGGCAGCTGCAGAAACTCTTCAGCAATCGCCTCCACCATAAATATTTCACCGCGGTTATTTACCAATCCCTGGTCGCGCCAACGGGCTATCGGTTTTTGTGGCACGATGGTTATCCACAAATCAGACGGTAACTTGCGCTGAACGACCGCGCGATCTACCCAATGAATCGCCTCTAAGTCCGCCTGAATCTTTTTCAAGGGCAGCATCACTACGGATTGTTCGGCGTAGGGCTGAAGGGTTTCCATCACCGCGTTTTCAGGGATGTACTGCAGGTCACCCATGACCTTCACTACATTCACGCCCCCCATCTCAAACCCTTTGATGGCAGGTATGGAGGTCACAAATGGAAGGGCCACAGCAAATACCAACACAGTACAAGCCAACAACAACCACGCTCGGCGACGCGGATAGACCGCATGCTTCGGCGTGGGCACAGCGACGCGCACAGCGCCACTGGCTTTTGCAGCTTGCTTAGCAGAAAGCATCAGCGGGCCTCCTCCAAAATCGCTTCAACCAAATCTTCAAAACTCATACCTTCAGCACGCGCCGCCATCGGCACCAAGCTGTGTGACGTCATTCCCGGTACAGTGTTCACTTCCAACAGGAAGAAATTCCCAGTGTCATCCTGCATCACATCGACACGCCCCCAGCCCTCGCAATGGATAGCTGCAAAAGCGCGCTCACAAAGACGGCGTAACTCATGCTCTTTCTCGGTGCTTAAACCGCATGGACAGATGTAGCGTGTATCATTCGCGATGTATTTGGCGTCGTAGTCATAAAACACATGATCTGTCTCCAAGCGGATCGGCGCCAAGGCCAAGCCATTCAATATAGCGACCGTAAATTCAGCGCCTTGTACACCTTGCTCTACCAACACGTGACCGTTGAAGGGCACCGCAGCACGATAGGCGTCCGCTAGCTCAGTCGCGTTACAGACTCGCGCCATGCCAATACTTGAACCCTCTGTGGCGGGCTTTACAAACATCGGATACTGCAACGTCAAACCATCGATTTGCTCAACACCACCCAACTCGACAAACGGTGGCGTGGGTAAATCGCAGTCCAGCCATACTTGTTTGGTGGCTAATTTATCCATGGCGGTAGCAGACGCACTGACGCGACTGCCGGTATAGGGCAGTCCCTTGGTTTCCAATACCGCTTGCATAGCCCCGTCTTCGCCACCCGGGCCGTGTAATGCGATAAATGCCACATCAACGGTTGCCAGCCTAGCTTCGAAATCCGCGTCGGCCGGATCGATAGCCACGGCGTTATAGCCTCGAACCAGCAGAGCATTCAACACCGCGTTGCCAGACAGAAGCGACACCTCGCGCTCAGCGGATTCACCCCCTAGCAAGACACCAACCACACTGTTTAGATAACGCGCCATGACTATACCTCCGCCGCCAACTTTGGCGCCAAACTGCCGACGTTACCGGCCCCTTGCGTAAGCAAGATATCGCCGGGGCGCAACACGCCATCCAGAAGCGCGGCAACATCATCCAAAGTTTCGACATAGATGGGTTCGACCTGGCCTCGCTGACGGATACTGCGACACAGACTTTTTGAATCAGCGCCTGAAATAGGTGCCTCACCAGCGGGATAGACTTCCAGCAACAGCAGCTCATCAACGCTGGAAAGTACTTGTGCGAAATCCTCATACAAATCCCGGGTACGGCTGTAGCGATGGGGCTGATAGACCATTACCAAACGGCGGTCAGGCCAGCCATCGCGAACAGCTTGAACGGTAGCTGCCACCTCGGTGGGGTGGTGACCGTAGTCGTCAACCAACATTACCTGTGGCCAACGCGAAGCAGAGGTATCGTACACTTGGAAACGACGTCCCACCCCTTGGAAGGCTGCCAGACCTTCAATAATGGCATCGGGTACGATACCTTCATCTAAGGCGACCGCTACCGCAGCGGTGGCATTTTTAACGTTGTGGATCCCAGGCATGTTGATATGCAGTTCGAGAGGCTCAGAGCGATCTGGGCACAACACATCAAAGCGACAACTCATGGCCGACTGCTGAACATTTACAATGCGAAAATCGGCGTCCTCAGCGAGTCCATAGGTAATCACTGGGCGGCTGATACGAGGGATAATGTCCCGTACAATAGGATCGTCCAAGCATACGACACAGGCACCGTAGAACGGCAGATTGTGTAGAAAATCTAGGTAGGTCTGCACCATCTTGTCGAAGTCATTGTCGTAAGTCGACATGTGATCTGCTTCGATATTGGTGACCACCGCCACCATGGGCTGCAAGTGCAGGAATGAAGCATCACTTTCATCAGCTTCGGCAACCAAATAGCGTGATTCACCTAGGCGAGCATTGGCCTTGTGGCTGTTCACCAAGCCACCGATCACAAACGTCGGATCCAACTCACCTGCGGCAAGTATTGAGGCAATCATGCTGGTTGTTGTTGTCTTACCGTGGGTTCCTGCAACGGCGATGCCGTGCCGAAAACGCATCAGCTCAGCCAGCATTTCAGCGCGGCGCACCACAGGAATACGACCTTCGCGTGCCGCTGCCACTTCAGGGTTTTGCTCATTCACCGCCGATGACGTCACTACCACGTTGGCGCCGTCAATATTGCTCTCGCGATGACCGATGAATACTTCACACCCCAATGCTTGCAAACGCTGGGTGTTGGCCGAGCTCGCAATATCCGAACCGCTGATGCGATAGCCTTGGTTCAGCAACACTTCGGCAATACCACTCATACCCGCACCGCCGATACCCACAAAGTGGATCTGTTCGATACGGCGCATCTCTGGCACAAAGCTATTTACTCGCTTAATATTCACGTGCCAACTCCATACATACGCGGGCCACTTTTTCAGCCGAGCCCAACATGGCGACTGAACGGGCACAATCACTCATCTTGGGCAACTTCGATGGCGGGCGAATTAAATCCCTCACCAGCTTACTCAAGGTTTTTTCACTTAACTGGTCTTGCCCCATCATCATTGCACCGCCAGCCGCTACCAAAATATTGGCATTGGCGGTTTGATGATCGTCGATAGCGTGTGGGAAAGGCACCAGAATGCTGGGCAATCCTGCCGCGGCCAATTCCGATACCGTCAACGCACCTGAACGACAAATCACCAGATCGGCCCAGGCATAGGCCTCAGCCATATCGTTAATAAAAGCGACAGCCTCAGCTTCGGGCATCTCGCTATAATTGCGAGCGACATCGTCGTATCCACGCTCACCAGTTTGATGACGAATAGCTAGCGAAAATTCTTTCGCCACCTGGCGCAACGCGCCGGGAACGATACCATTGAGCGCCAAGGCGCCCTGACTACCGCCCAATACCAAGACGTGTTTTGTCTCACTATCCGAGGCATGCTCGCGCTGCTCGCGAACATCCTCAATACTGGGACGGATAGGATTACCCACTACGTCTCCCTTATCGCTTCCGTTAAACGCCCCTTTAAACGCCTGCAACACACGCGTGGAGAGCAGCGACAGCATCTTGTTGGTAGAGCCGGCCATGGCATTTTGCTCGTGAATAACCAAAGGGATATTCAACCACCGCGCCGCGATACCCCCAGGAGCCGCCGCGAAGCCTCCCATACCCAGCACACAAACAGGGCGCAAGGTCTTAAGAATGCCGATGCTTTCATATACCGCGTGCAGCACTTTGAAGGGTGCTGACAACCAGCCCATGGTTCCTTTGCCACGAACACCACTGATTGTCAGGAAGCTAATATCAATACCCGCTGCCGGCACCAGTCGCGACTCGATGCCTCGCTCAGTACCCAACCAGTGGATGTGGTAACCCGCTTCGCGCATTTTTTCTGCGCTGGATAACGCTGGGAAGACATGCCCGCCGGTACCACCAGCCATAACGACAATCACAGGCTTATTACTAGGTGTTGGCATAACGCGCTCCTCCCTGACCCGACTGGCGGACTTTCAAAATGGCTTGTGGCTGCATGCTAGAGCCGTTCAGCAATTCGTACTGGATACGGTAGGCTAGGGCAATCAAACAGCAGCACGCGATCAAACTACTGCCGCCGTAGCTAACGAAGGGTAATGTCAGCCCCTTGGTCGGCAACAACCCCGACGTTACTCCAATATTGATAAAGGCCTGCCCGGCGATAATCAAACCAGCACCTGCGGCGATGTAGGCCATAAATGGCTGGTGGGCGCCCATAGCACGGCGAGATAAGCGCATCAAACCCGCCACCAACACAGTAAATAAACCAATGGTAACCACCACACCCAACAGGCCCAACTCTTCCGCCAAGATAGCGAACACAAAGTCCGTGTGCGCCTCGGGCAGATAAAACAACTTTTGTACGCTGTGACCTAAACCGACCCCAGTCCACTCACCACGACCAAAGGCAATCAGCGATTGAACTAATTGGTAGCCACTACTGAATTGATCTGCCCATGGATCCTGGAAGGCCAATAAACGACGCATTCGATATTCAGACGACATAGCCATGGCGACTACTGCGCCCAAGCACAGCAAAATCATGCTCATGAATTGGCCCATTTTGACGCCGGCCAGAAAAATCAGCCCCATGGTGCAACCTAGTAACACCACCACCGCGCCAAAATCCGGCTCAGACAATAGCATCACAATCAATACTACCAACACGATGATGGGTTTGATGAAGCCCATCCAATTCTGCTGCACTTCATCTTGACGACGTTGCAAGTAACCCGCCATATAAAACAGCACACAAACCTTGGCCACTTCTGAAGCTTGCAAGGTCAATGGACCCAACACCAACCAGCGACGACTGCCGTTAACTTCACGCCCAATTCCTGGGATTAATACCACGCTGAGCAACACCATGCTTAACAACAAAAAGGCCCAGCCGTACTTAAACCAACATTGCATGGGGATTCGACTGACCACCAAGGCAACACTCACAGCGATAAGCATGTACATGCTGTGGCGTTTGAAGTGGAAGAAGGCAGAATTATATTTTTGCGCACCAATATCCATCGATGCCGATGTCATCATCACAAGACCGATGCACATCAAGGCGATGGTGCTGATGGCAATCCAGCGCCATTCTGGCACGCTCTCTAAGCTAGGTTTGGGCGCGACAACGTCAATCATGCGTCTCTCCCATCCCTAACTGGCGCGCCGCCTCAGCGAAACAATCACCGCGATGGGCGTAGTTTTTGAACATATCAAAACTGGCACAAGCCGGTGAGAACAACACCACATCACCCGCCGTGGCCAACTGTCTGGCTTGGCGAACAGCATCTTCCATCGTCAGCGCGGACCGGGTAGCAACACCCACCTTCAGTAACTCAGTGGCAATAGCAGGGCCATCTTCACCAATAGTAATGGCCGCTTTAGTTGACACGACGCCGTTCGCCAGCGATTCAAAATCCGCACCCTTACCTACCCCGCCGGCGATCAACACGATATTATCTCGCACAGGGCTGGCAAATCCTTTAATTGCGGCCAGCGTGGCACCAATATTGGTACCTTTTGAATCGTTGATGTACACCACGCCATCAACGTCAGCAACCCGTTCGCAACGATGCGGCAGACCGCCAAAGGTATGTAGCGTCTTTAACATCGCCGCCATTGGAATACCCGCTGCCTTACCTATCGCCAGCGCAGCCAACACGTTTTCTGTGTTGTGATTACCTAGCAGGCGCACTTCGCTGCGTGGCATTAACTCTTCAAACTGGAAGGTCAGTAATTGCTCGCCGTCGTGCTCAATGATGCCAAAGGCATTAAAGTCAGGACGATCAAGACCAAAACTCCACGTCTTGGTATTCCCAGGAAGCAGCGGTGAGGTCAAGGCGTCACCACGATTAAACACGGCGTTCTTGCATCCAAAGTAAACACGGTGCTTAGCGGCGTGGTACTGCGACAAACCCTCGTAACGATCCATGTGATCAGGACTGATGTTAAGCACACAGGCGACTTCCGCCTTCAGCGGCTTCATTCGCTCCAATTGAAAGCTAGATAACTCAAGTACAAACAATTCGTAACTGGTCGCGTTAGCTTGCAACAATAGCTCCAACGCAGGCGTCCCTATATTTCCACCCACACCAACGTTGATACCGGCGTTTTGAGCCATTTCACCCACCAAACTGGTCACTGTGCTTTTGGCGTTTGAGCCAGTAATCGCCACAATAGGGGCGCTTGCAGCTTCTGCAAACAGGTCGACATCACAGCCAATGTCGATACCGGCATTACGGGCCGCTACTAGCGCAGGTTTATCGAGCGGAACGCCAGGGCTCACTAACAATTCTGTCGCGCGAAGGATCTCTTCCTCAACCATTTCACCGACTAGAAGTGGCACATCAGGGAAGGCTTCACGGAAAGCTGGTACTGATTCAGATTCAATGCTTTCCTCCACCGCGAAGAAACGACGGCCATAAGCCTGTAAATAGCGCGCAGTCGCCATCCCGGTTCTACCCAAACCGATAACGCCGATAAATTTGTCGCTACTAATAAGGCTCAAATGGTTCTCCTATCGAATTTTCAACGTCGCCAAGCCAATCAATACCAAGATCACGGTAATGATCCAGAAACGGACAATCACACGCGGCTCAGGCCAACCCTTTAACTCAAAATGGTGGTGGATGGGCGCCATACGGAATATCCGCTTACCCGTTAATTTGAACGATGCTACCTGCAGAATGACGGAGACGGTTTCCAACACGAAGATCCCGCCCATAATGAACAGCACAACTTCATGGCGCACAATCACAGCCAATGTCCCTAGTGCAGCGCCCAGTGCTAGCGCCCCTACATCTCCCATAAATACTTGCGCGGGATAGGTGTTAAACCAAAGGAAACCAAGACCGGCACCCACCAAGGATGCACAAAATACAATCAATTCGCCGCTACCCGCGACATAGGGGATCATCAGGTATTCA
Source organism: Cellvibrionales bacterium (assembly GCA_024639455.1). Lineage (GTDB taxonomy): Bacteria > Pseudomonadota > Gammaproteobacteria > Pseudomonadales > JAHEIH01 > JAHEIH01. The sequence continues at coordinate 62,169 of JAHEIH010000009.1, read as the reverse complement.
GCAAATTTAACGTTACCCACCAAATAAGCGATTAAGCCCAGTGCGCCGCCTACCAACACCGTGGGAAGAATGGCCAAACCATCGAGGCCGTCGGTCAGGTTCACTGCATTGCTACTACCGACCACAACAAAGTAAGTGAACACCACGAAGAAGATACCCATATCGACCACCATGCCATTGATAAAGGGCAAGTACAGGCCTGTAGTCACTGGGCTTTCCGCGGTACTGTATAGGTATATGGCCACACCCAGACCAGCCACCGACTGCCAAAAATACTTCCAGCGTGCGGGTAAACCACGAGGATTTTTCTCGATCACCTTGCGGTAGTCATCTACCCAGCCCACGGCTCCAAAAATGCCGGTTACCACCATCACAACCCACACATAACGATTGCTCAGGTCCGACCACAGCAGCGTACTCAGCATGATCGATACCAAGATTAACGCGCCACCCATGGTCGGGGTTCCAGACTTGGCGAGGTGACTCTGGGGACCGTCATCGCGAATAGCTTGTCCTATTTGGCGGTAGTTCAATTGGCGAATCATGGTGGGGCCCAATAATAGGGCGATCGCTAGCGCGGTAATCGTCCCCATGATGCCGCGCACGGTCAGATATTGGAAAACACCGAAACCGCCGATGTAATTGGCAAGCAAATCAGACAGCCATAACAACATTAGGCAGCCCCCTCTTTGATATATTCTTCTATTGCGGTAATAACGCGCTCCATGCGCGAACTACGCGAACCTTTTACGAGCAAGGTATCGCCTGCTTTAATTTGTGCTGGCAGCAGTCGATTGAGCGTCTCAACATCGCTGCAGTGCACCGCACCCTCACCATACCCCTGAGCAGCGCTAGCCATTAATGTCCCCGCGCTGAACCACGCCTCTATCTTGCCTCGCGCGTATTCACCTATGGCGCGATGAAGTTGTTCGGCATCGGAGCCAAGTTCCGCCATATCACCCACTATCAGCACGCGCCGCGCCTGCGATAAGGACAGCGTATCTATCGCTGCTCGCATTGAGCGTGGATTGGCATTATAGGTATCATCAATTAAAGAGATATCGCCCATCTTGCGGATCGCCAACCGGCCATTAACGCTGTGGTAATTGGCCAATCCTCGCGCGATATCATCCAGCGATACGCCCGCATGCAAGGCCATAGCGGCAGTAGCACAGGCGTTTTTCACCATGTGATACCCCGGAACGGCTAATGACACGCCTACCTCGCCTTGAGGTGTACGCAGCGTAAAACGCGAACCGTCAATATTGAGTTGTAAATCCAGCGAGCAAACGTCGTTGTGATCTTCAAGCCCGAAGCTCAGCACCGCCAAACCAAGGGCACGAAGCTCTTCTGCCCACGCCCCTGTCAGGGCGTCATCACCGTGTACAACCGCGGCGCGCAATTGCTCGGTGGCGTTATAGATTTGCTTCTTAGTGGCGCCGATATTTTCTACCGAGCCAAACAGCTCGAGGTGTGCTTCGCCAACATTGGTAACTAAGGCCACGTTTGGTTTCGCAAAATCAACCAAATAAGCGATGTCATCAGGTTTTCCGGCACCCATTTCAACTACCGCAAAATCGTGCTCAGGCTCAATTTGCGACAAGGTCAACGGCACACCCACTTCGTTATTAAAGTTTGCCGCCGTTGCGTGCACACTACCTGCTTCTGAAAGAATGGCCACGAGCATCTCTTTGCAGGATGTTTTACCGCTGCTTCCGGTAATACCAAACACCACCCCCTTAAATTGATCTCGAAGGTAGCCGGCCAACTGGCCGTATGCCAGCAACGTATCGGCCACAACCAACTGGGGGATGGCAACATTTACCTGGTGCTTAGAAACAATCGCCAATGCTGCACCGCGCTCGGCGACTTGAGGCAGATAGGCATGGCCATCAAAACGCTCCCCCACCAGCGCGACAAAAATATCCCCAGCCATGACACTGCGAGAGTCAGTACTGAGGTTACCCGCTACGTGGCCATCCGAACCGTGCAAGTTACCCTGCAATAGGGTGGCGATGGCAGCACAATTCATGGTGAGTTTCATGCTGCAACCTCCGCCAAGATTTCGGCCGCCACGCGGCAGTCATCAAAGGGTAGTTTCTGATCACCAATAAGCTGGTAGTCTTCGTGCCCTTTACCAGCGATTAATACACAGTCATCGGTATTAGCCATAGTGATCGCCGCACGAATAGCTTCTCGTCGATCAACAAAAACTTTCGCCTGCGCCGGCCTATCGAGTCCCTGCATGACATCATCAATGATCAACTGTGGATCTTCGCTGCGCGGATTATCGCTCGTCACAATCAGCACATCTGCCATATTTTCAGCAGCCTTAGCCATGAGTGGGCGCTTACCTACGTCGCGATCACCGCCGCAACCAAATACTACAACAAGGCGACCACGACAGTGTGGTCGAAGCGCGTGTAGAGCGTTATCCAGACCATCTGGGGTGTGTGCATAATCCACCAATACAGCGGGCGCACCGTTACCCACCAACTCCATACGACCAGGCACACCGCGGGCGCAATTCAATGCCGCGGCAATCTGCTGCACATCATCGCTGTAGTGACAAAGAACAGCACACGTTGCTAGCAAATTTGCCGCATTGTAAGCACCCACTACCGGCACATCGATTGTTACTTCGCCATGAGGTGTCGCCATCGTCAGAGTGGTGCCATTGAGACGATAGTCAACGCCTAACAAATGCACATCGGCCGAGCTTTGCGCGCTGTAAGTGAGCACATGACAATCACGGCGGATATCATCAATCCAGCTCGCCCCCAAAGGGTCATCCACATTGATCACCGCCGCCTGCAATTCAGCGCGATGGAAAAGCTGGCGCTTCACCTCCGCGTAACTTTCGAAATCCCCATGATAATCCAGGTGATCGCGGCTTAAATTAGTAAACACCGCGACATCCACCACTGCATCGTCAATTCGCCCCTGGTGTAGACCAATCGAAGATGCCTCCAAAGCCACAGCTCTGGCGCCACCCTCTTTCAAGGCAGCCAAGATGCGGTGCAACGACACCACGTCAGGCGAGGTATTGATCAATGCTTGGTACTGATCCAAACCCCAACCCAGTGTCCCGATATAGCCACAAGGACCATGCAAGGCATTCATTGCGTCGGCGACAAAGCGACAAACGCTGGTTTTGCCATTGGTGCCAGTCACCGCCACAGTCATCATAGCGGCCGAAGGGTGGCCGTAAAAATCAGCCGCCATAGCTGCAATACGGGACTCTAACCCCGGAATATGAATGACTTTTTCACGCCACTCGTAGGGCAGATCAAAACCCTCAGTATCGGCAAATGCCACGACAGCACCATTTGTAAAGGCAGCACCAATGAAGCTTCGTCCATCGCAACTAGCACCTCGCAATGCCACAAAACCCGAGCCTTCCGTCACGTGACGGCTATCCACAAACAAGTCGCTCACGTCGGGCACGTTAAATCCAGGCATATACGCCGCGGGAACAAATTGCGACAGGCTAGTGTGCATAAGCCAGCCCCCCGACTGCATTTTCCGCCAATAGGTTACTTGGGCGTACATTTAAAATGCGAAGAGAGTCGTTAACGACTCTCGAGAAAACGGGGGCTGCGACCTGTCCACCATGGTAGTTATCACCGCCAGGCTCATCGATAACAACCACGGCGGCTATCCTAGGGTTGTCGACTGGCGCCAATCCGGCAAACAAGGCCATATACCGGCTATCGGCGTATCCTCCCGGCCCCACTTTGTGCGCCGTGCCGGTTTTGCCGGCCACGCCGTAGAGTTCTGTGGCGGCTTTGGTCCCCGTCCCCCCTTGCTTAATAACTTCACGCAGCATATTGACCACTTGCTTGGCCACCTGCTCTTCGATTACCCGCTCGCCTTCAACGATATCGGCATCGACTTTAAGCAGTGATACTGGGCGTTTGATGCCGCCACTTGCCAAGGTGGCGTAGGCCGAAGCCAGCTGCACCGGGGTGACCGCAAATCCATACCCAAACGACATAGTGGCGGTTTCAATACCCGTTGGCTCACGATCATATATTGGAAAACTGCCCGAACTTTCCCCTGGGAAACCTGAGTAGGTGGACTGGCCAAAACCTAAGTCCAACAGCACGCGCCGGATTGGCTCGTTGCCGATATCCAACGCAACCTTAGACATACCCACTTGGCTAGACTTAGCCAAGATCTTAGTCACATTCAACACGCCATAGTTGACGGGGTCTGGAAACACTTTACGCTCAACACGCAGGTAACCGGGGTGAGTATCAACCACCGTTTTTGGCGTGTACTTTCCGCTGCGCAGCGCAGCCACCATAGACAGTGGCTTAATCGTAGAACCGGGCTCAAACATATCGGTCAAAGCGCGGTTGCGCACATAGTCGATTTTCATTTTGCTGCGGTTATTTGGGTTGAACGAAGGCTGGTTGGCCATCGCCAACAACTCACCTGTATTCACATCGATCAACACCACACTACCCGCTTTGGCGCCGAACTTTGCAACTGCGGCCGCTAATTCGCGCTGCGCCACATACTGCAGGCGCAAATCTAGTGCCAACTGCACATCGGAGCCTTGCTTAGGCGCTTCAATTTCAGCGATTTCGCGGATCACGTTGCCGTTCAAATCCTTGATCACTTGCTTCTTACCAGCTGATCCAGCCAGCACCGAGTCATACGCAAGCTCAATAGCTTCCTGCCCGCTATCATTAATATCGGTAAAGCCAATCACCTGCGAGACCACGTCAGCAGCAGGATAAAAACGCTTGTATTCGGTTTCCGAATGAACACCCTGAAAACGATGGGCGATAACACGCTGCGCGCGCTCTGGGTTAATTTGACGCGCTACATACATAAAACTTTGCTGCGAGTTGCGCTGCACACGACGACGGAAGTCGCGCTCACTTTCACCAGCCAATTCAGCCAGCACACTGACGGCCTTGTCGGTCGTTTCAAAATGGCGGGGATTTAGCCAAATTGATTCAACAGGGGTAGACATAGCCAAAACATCACCGTTACGGTCGGTGATCACACCACGGGTGGCGGGAACGCTTATGTTGCGCACGGCGCGCATATCACCTTGGCGTTGCAGGAAGGCGTGACCGCGCTCGGTATCGATCACCTGTAGAAGGGCGGCGCGACCAACCAGCAGCGCGCACAATACAACTAGCGCTGCGGCTAGTGTGTAGTAGCGCCAAGCATAGGCTTTTGCGGCGGTAGTCGTCACTGTGAGATAACCTCAATATTTTCCATGCCTGGTACATCCATTACCAGACGGTCCCGAGCTAATTTTTCAATCCGAGCATGAGCACCCCAGGTGCTCATCTCTAAATGCAAACGGCCCCAATCAGCACGCAGATCTTCTTCTTCACGCAATAATCGCTGTAGATCACCAAACATGGCACGGCTTTGATGGGCCATATACTCGACACCCACCGCCGACATCACCACCAGCACTAGTAGCAACCACTGCACTCGATATTTCACTTTTACCCCTACCGCCCCGCTGATGGGTACGGCGAACTTCTTATAGCTTTTCCGCTGCGCGCATCACTGCGCTGCGCGAACGAACGTTGACAGCGACTTCCTCGTCACTGGCCATTACGGCTTTTCCGATCAGGCGCATCTTTTTATTCAACGCTTCTTCGCGAACCGGCACCCCTGGGGGCAACTCGTCCCCTTTTTGCTGGCGCCGCATAAACTGCTTAACCATGCGATCTTCAAGGGAGTGAAAACTAATCACCACCAATCGACCACCTGGCACGAGCACATCACAGGCTTGCTGCAAAACATGCTCTAAATCACCTAGCTCGTTGTTGACGTAAATGCGAATCGCTTGAAAAACCCTTGTCGCTGGGTGCTTATGCTTTTCCCAAGCGGGGTGAGCTTCCGCCACCACTTTCGCCAAATGCAGTGTTGTTTCAAACGGCCTTACCGCTCGCTCTTTCACAATCGCCGCTGCGATTCGCTTACTAAACCGCTCTTCACCGAAGGTCTTAAAGACCCTTACCAACTCAGCTTCTTTCTCTCGATTAACCCATTGCGCCGCACTCTCACCCGAGGAGGTATCCATGCGCATATCTAGCGGGCCATCTTTTTGAAAGCTAAAGCCTCGCGCCGCATCATCCAACTGCGGCGAAGAGACCCCCAGGTCCAGCAACACACCATCAACACCTTCGATACCACGTTCAGCGAGCACACGTGGCAAATCGGCAAACGAGCCATGGGCAATATCGAAACGCCCATCCTCTGCCGCAAGGGCCTTGCCGGCAGCAATGGCCAGCGGGTCTTTATCGACACCCACCAAACGCCCAGTCGACCCCAGCGATTGCAGTATCAGGCGGCTATGACCACCTCGCCCAAACGTTCCATCGACATAACAACCATCAGACTTAATATCCAGTGCGCTGACCGCTTCGTGCAACAGAACCGTGACATGCTCAGCCATTACATCGCCAAATTCTTCAGTGCATCCGAAGCCAGCAAATCGCCTTCCGCCTCTTCAGCCAACCACGCCTCACGACTCTCCATCCAAGCCTCTTCGCTCCATAGCTCGAATTTTTTACCCTGACCCACCAAGACGATTTTCTTGTCGAGCGAGGCATAGTCGCGTAGGGTCTGCGGCAACAGCACGCGACCACTACCATCCAACTCAAGATCACTCGCATAACCGATAGTTAGACGCTGAAAGCGTTTAACCGATGGATCAAACGAGGGCAGTTCCTGGATCTGTTTCTCCAGCACCTCCCAGGTTGAAAGCGGGTACAACAAAAGGCAGCGCGTTTGGGTATCGATGGTCATCACCATCTGCCCACCAAATTCAGACGCAACGCGATCGCGGTATTTCGCTGGCATAGCCATCCGCCCCTTCGCATCCAAATTGATGTGTGATACGCCTCTAAACACGTCTTCCCCACTTTTCGACCCAAAATTTTGAGAAACGACACTTTATGCCACAATCTCCCACTTCGCGACACTATGCGACCCCAAAGTCAAAAAGTCAAGATTCAAAACGGGAAATGGTGGCCAAAATGCACGATCGAGAGGGGATTGGCGACGAACGTCCAAAAAATCACCAGGACAAAAAATAAAAACAGAAGGATTTCAGAGGCATAAGAAACGAACTTAAAGTGATACTTTAAGTTCAAAGGATTAAATAACAGGAAAAGAAAGAAAAGCGAGTCGACAGTAAGCCGGGTTCTGTCGTGGACAGTCATTCATCTGGGACCTGCGTCACCGCAAGCCTCTAGCAACCTACCCGCTTCCAGCGCGGGTCACGCCAATGGAAGCCTATTTGGTCTTGCTCCGGGTGGAGTTTACCTTGCCACTCACTGTTGCCAGGAGCGCGGTGCGCTCTTACCGCACCCTTTCACCCTTACCACGCGAACGTGGCGGTCTACTCTCTGCTGCACTTGTCGTGGGCTTACGCCCCCCAGGCGTTACCTGGCACCCTACCCTATGGAGCCCGGACTTTCCTCCATCTGCTTGCGCAGACAGCGACTGTCTAGTCGACTCGCAAAGCAGTCTAATTAGTGCTCACCATGAATGCAAGCACTATGTTTTCAACGTGTCTAATGCCCACTGGTAAAGAGCATTCTTTTTTAGCCCGGTAATTTTTGCCGCCAGTGCTGCCGCCTGCTTCAATGGCAGCTCCTCCGCCAAAACCCGCATGGTCTTTTCCGCCTCAGGGGTTAGCGACGACACCTCCTCAACAACCCCTTTCAACAACAGCACGCACTCACCCCGCTGCTGATTGCTGTCCGAAGCCACCCATTGCACCATCTCAGCCAAAGGCAGGCGCCGAACGGTCTCAAACATCTTGGTCAACTCACGCGCCAACACCACTACACGCTCATCACCATAGACGACCTGCATATCGCGCAACGTATCCAATAGACGATGCGGCGCCTCATAAAACACCAATGTATCCGAGACCTTCTCGAACCCCGAAAGCACATTGATCCGCGCTTGTGACTTAGCAGGCAAAAACCCGGCGAAACGAAAACGGTCAGTGGGCAAACCAGAGGCGCTGAGTGCCGCCACCATAGCGCAGGCCCCCGGAATGGGGCATACGCGAATACCGTTCTGATGCGCGGCATCCACAAGACGATAACCTGGATCAGAAATCAACGGCGTGCCCGCATCTGAAATAAGCGCAACATCTTCACCACCCTGCAGACGCTCGATAATAGCCGCTGTTCGGTGCTGATCAGAGTGATCATGGTAGGCCCAAACCGGGACCGCTATATCAAAATGACGCAATAAAGGCGCGCTGTGACGCGAATCCTCTGCCGCAATTAACGACACCGTGCGCAAGATTTCGACCGCTCTTGGCTGCATATCTTGCAAGTTGCCGATAGGTGTTGCCACAACGTAGAGGGTTGCCGTACTTTGGTCCATAGTTGTTTTCCATTAAATCCACTATCATAGGGACATTGTTTTTTAATCGGGACACTGTAGCATGAAACGCGCGCCTCATTTAATCAGTACAGCTTGTTTAGCCCTGCTATTGGCATCCTGTGGCGGAACACCGAACAAGCCGGATCGCGTCACCGCAACGTCCAGCCAACCCCAGGATAAACTTGCCGCCACACTGCGCCGTGTCGAAAACACCAGCGGCGCAAAAGCCAGCCAATTACAACTAGACGCCGCCGAAATGGCGCTTACAGAACAAAAGTGGCCACTTCTGCGCGCACTCATCAATCAATTGGACAATGCCATACTGGATACGGCCGGTGACGTTAGGCGCGCACTTGTGCGCAGCGCACTGCAACAACATGACAATGACAACAGCGCGGCGCTTGCCACACTGAGCGACAGCCGCGTCAATCAAGCCAGCTTACGCGTATCACCACAACTGACCAGCCAATACCTTTGGCAACAGGCAGCCCTGCAAGCCAAATTGGGCCTGATCCCGTCGGCCATCAACAACCTTCTCGCAAGAGGCCAATTAATCTCCCCCTCCGAGCGCGAAGCCAACCAACAACAAATTTGGCGCTTCCTACTCCTTTTGGACAAAGCCGAGCTGGACTCGCTATCGAACAACACCCCTAACCAGCAGTTACGTGGCTGGCTAGAACTCGCCAGCCTTTACCGGGATGGAAATGCCGATGTCACCTTGCAAGCCAACACCCTGAGCAACTGGCAGCAGCGTTGGCCAAAACACGAAGCCAACGCCAACCTTCCCGGCGGATTACAAAAACTACAGCAAGCGGCCAATAACCTGCCCGGCAATGTATTGGTCGCCCTACCCACTAGCGGCCCGCTCGCCGTAGTTGGCCAAACCATTCGCGACGGCATCCTTTACGCCTATTGGAAACAACGTGACGCAGGACTACCCACCCCCAAAATAAGCTTCATCGACAGTCAACCGCTCGACAGCGATGCTATCGTAGAACACATCCTACAAAGTGATGCCGACGTCGTTATCGGCCCCTTCAACAAAGATAAAGTAGTGGCAGTGGCGACCCGCGCCAAAGAAATCCCCAACACTCTATTGCTCAATGTACTGAATGACGGAAGTCTCGCCGACAACCTAATTAGCTTTGGTTTGAATCCCGAGGATGAAGCCGCACAAATCGCCGACCGCGCCATTGTTGAAACAGGCATGCGCGCGCTCGTCATCACTCCCAACAACAGCTTAGGCGATCGCCTGCAACAGGCCTTTATAGATCGCTGGTTAACATTGGGCGGCACCATTAGCCAAAACGGAAGATACGAAGACGGCAAAGACATTTCCAATACCATTAAAACAGCCCTTAATATCGATAAGAGCGAAATGCGCAAGCGCCGATTAGCTTTAAATACAGGCCTATCTATGCAGTTCGAACCGCGTCGACGCCAGGATATCGACATGGCCGCGGTGTTTGGCAAACCACAGGAAGCGCGCTCGATCAGCCCGCTGTTTGCCTTCCACTATTCACAAGACATACCGCTCTACAGTAGCTCAATGGCCTACACCGGCGAGCCCGACGCCACCGCCGACCGGGATCTAGAGGGCGTGCGCTTTAACGATATTCCCTGGCTCTTTGATAGCGCCAGCTCTCAACAAGAAGTACTGGGTGTCCGCTTCAAACGCTTGTTTGCTATGGGCATCGACGCCTATCGCCTGCACCAGCGCTTCGCCCTACTCGACCCCAGCGTTGGCATGCAATTACAAGGCGCGACCGGCACCCTAAAACTCGACGATCAGCGAAAAGTTGTGCGACAACTCGACTGGGCCATTTTCAATAACGGCACAGCCGAACCGCTCCCAGCCATACAATAGCATGAGCAAACAGCGCGGTTCACAGGCAGAACAAGCAGTATCTGAACATTTGAGCCATGCGGGGCATCGTATAATTGAGACCAATGTTCACAGCCGCTTTGGTGAAATCGACATTCTGAGCGAACACCATGGCACACTGGTGGTCACTGAAGTTAAAGCGCGTAGCGACAACAGATTCGGCACACCCGCCGAATTTGTCACACCTAAAAAACAACAAAAAATCATTCGTTGTTTGAAACACTTTCTCAATCGCCATCCGGTTTGGCATACTGTGCCTATTCGTTTTGATGTCGCTTGCGTCTCACTTCGCGGCGATAACATGTACATCGATATAATCGAGGCCGCATTTGAGGCATATTAAGGGATAATTATGGATTCATCGATGGGGAGCCTGTTTCAACAGCATTTGGACACCCTGCTGAACAATATGGATAGCCTACCTGACAGCATGGCACCCGCCTTGGAACTAATGGTAAGCACCATCCTCAACGATCGCAAAATTTTTGCATGTGGCAATGGTTTTGGCGGCACCATCGCGCAAACTTTTTGTCAGCAAATGCTCAACCACACCAACAATGAACGCCCAGCCCTACCCGCGTTTTGCCTTAACGATAGTGCCACCACCATCAGTGCGATCAGCCATCGTTACAAGTACAACGAAGTCTATGCCAGACAGCTTCGCGCACTAGGTCTTCCCGGCGACTGCCTACTAATCATCGATAGCGACCAACAGTACGCCAACCTAAACACCACCATTCAAACCGCCCATGATCGCGACATTTATGTTGTTGTCATACACCCCAACAGCAGCCAAAATATTCTCACGCTGCTTGGCGATGGCGATATATCAGTGGGCATTGAGTGCGACAACCCCGCCGTCCTATTACAAATAGAGCTATTGGTGGTCACCGCACTGACCGACATGATCGAACAATCACTTTTTAGCCACTAAGGGATTACCATGCGACTACTTCTTGCCACCCTTCTATCAACCTTTCTTTTCTTGAGCGGCTGCAGTAACTTCATCGCCGCCACCAGCCACGGCCCGCTGCACGAGGACTACGGTCGCCGCACGCCGGGAACAGCCGTCGACGACGACCTAATAGAAACAAAAATTGAGGTCAATCTGGTAAAAACTAACGACGCGTATGAGACTGCTAATGTCAGTGTCCACGCGTACAATGGCGTTGTGCTGCTGATTGGCCAGGTGCCTAGCGACGATCTAAAAACAAGCGCAGGCGAGATAGCGCAGAAAACCCGAAAGGTGCGCCGTGTCCACAACGAATTGGAAATTGCCGGCCCCGTTTCTACCCTTTCTGCCGCCAACGACACTTGGATCACCAGCAAGATCAAAAGCAAGTTGATAGTGGCGGAATCGGTACAATCTGACCGCGTTGTAGTTATTACCGAAAACGGGGTGACGTATTTAATGGGCCTTTTAACCAATGCAGAAGCTGAACGTGCCTCAGACATTGCTCGCAACACATCCGGGGTAAGAAAAGTCGTCCGTATTTTTGAAATTATTGAGTAAGTCGCCCCACAAGGACCGATAAAAAAACTACTTAACCACTTTCAGGCTCGGGCGACCACTACTCGGCGGGGTCGACTCGGGCGGCGTGGGCTCGGGTTGCTCACCCTCTTCATAATCGTCGTCAAACACCATTCCCTGGCCATTTTCACGAGCATAGATACCAAGAATGGCTGCGATAGGTGCAAATATGTGGTGCGGTGTCCCCCCAAAGCGCGCAGAAAACGACACGCCATCAGAATCCATGTGGAAGCCTTGAACAGCGGAGGGAGAAACATTCAGGATAATTTGACCGTCCTGCACAAACGAGGCTGGCACCTGCACACCCTCCATCTCAGCATTCACCAAGAGATGAGGGGTACATGCACTGTCAACAATCCAGCTATACAGCGCCTTTAACAGGTAAGGACGGTTCGGGAGCATTATTTACCTGCCAGGTCACGCATCTCTTTTTCCTGGTCAGTCAAACTCTCTTTAAACGCATCGCGCTCAAACAAGCGAGCCATGTACTGCAGCAGCGGCAGGGTCTGCTTAGTGCTAGGAATCTCAATTCCCAACACAGGCAAACGCCACAAGATCGGCGCTAAACAACAATCAATCAAGGTGAACTCATCACTCATGAAGAAAGGTTTCTCAGCAAAAATAGGCGCAATAGACACAAGACTGTCGCGCAACTGCTTACGCGCCTTCTCTACTGCCTTAGCGTTGCCACCCGACAGAATGTCATCTACCAACACACACCAATCACGTTCAATACGGAATATGTAAAGGCGATTTTCTGCGCGTGCTACAGGATAAACTGGCAACAAAGGCGGATGAGGGAAGCGCTCGTCAAGGTATTCCATCATCACTTTTGATTCATACAACACCAATTCGCGATCGATCAACGTGGGTAGATCGCCGTAGGGGTTATTATCGACAACGTCGGCCGGCATAGGCTGCGAGCTATCGACTTCAACGATATCTACGGTAACACCCTTTTCTGCTAACACAATACGTACGCGATGGCTATAGTGGCTTTCACTATCAGAGAAAAAGGTCATTGAAGAGCGTTTAGTGACAACACCCATGAGAAATACACTCCTTAGAAACGCAAAAACGGCCGCTCCCTAGAGCACGGCCGCAACTAGCAAATTTTAGTGGACGTCTTTCCAGTATTCGCGGTTCAACAACCAAGCAAACACAAAGAAGATCGCCAAGAAGAACAACACATAAATACCAATACGCTTACGATCTTGCTGCATAGGTTCAGCGACATACTCCAGGAAATTAACCAAATCGTAGACGGTTTTGTCAAACTCTTCGGGCGATTGGCTACCCGCGTCAGTCACAACCAAACTACCACACTCTTGCTCCAGGATATCTTCACCAGTCAACGGATCACGCTTAATCCCGCCATTGGCGGCTCGAACAGGGCCCATTGCACACTCTTGCATGCCTTGCAGCTCCAAGAATACGTGAGGCATACCTACCGCAGGAAACACCTTGTTGTTCACACCGTAGGGACGGGTTTCATCCTTGTAAAAGGTGCGCAGGTAGGTATAAAGCCACTCCGGGTTACGCGCACGCGCAACCAGTGTCAAATCTGGCGGTGCCGCACCAAACCACTTCTTTGCCAGCGGCTTGGGCATCGCGTTATCCATTAATGCACCGATGTTAGCGTCATCATAAATGACATTCTCTGCCATGATGTCGTGCGGAATGCCTAGGTCGTCCGCAACACGAATGTAGCGGCTGTACTGTAGACTGTGGCAGCCCATGCAGTAGTTCATGTAGGTATTCAAACCGCTTTGCAGTGACGCCTTATCTTCCAAATTGGCTTCAAATGCGTCGCACTCGATAGTACCACAGGCAAACTCAGACTCTGCACCGACTGCCTTCAAGGGGATAATGGCCAAGGCCATAATCAAGAAGAAGGCACCCACAGATTTCCAGAAGCCCATGCCACCGTCCATCGTTACACGCTCAGGTACTGGCTTGGTTTTCTCCATCGAGGTCCAGATGGGCATCAAAATGAAGAAGCCGAAATAAATAACAGTACAAATCTGAGCCAACAGCGTACGTGCAGGGGTAGGTGATTTCACACCCAACACACCCAAGATAATGAAGGCAGCCGTAAACACAACCAACATCACTTTAGACGCAGTGCCTTTATAGCGAATCGAACGCACAGGGCTACGATCCAACCAAGGCAACAAGAACAGAATCACGACCGAAGCGCCAAAGGCAATGAAGCCCAACAGTTTATCGGGCACTGCACGCAACACTGAGTAGAATGGCGTGAAGTACCAAACGGGCGCGATATGCGCAGGCGTCTTCAGACCATCAGCCACTTCAAAGTTTGCGAACTCTAGGAAGTAACCCCCCATCTCGGGGGCAAAAAAGATAATGCCGCAGAAAGCAAACAGGAACACAACAATCGCTTGGATATCGTGCACACTGTAATAGGGGTGGAACTGAATACCATCCAGTGGCACACCGTTCTCGTCTTTTTTCTTCTTAATGTCGACACCATCGGGGTTGTTAGAACCCACCTCGTGCAGCGCCAAGATGTGCAGTACAACCAGCGCCAACAGAACGATAGGCAGGGCAACAACGTGCAACGCGAAGAAGCGGTTCAGGGTAATACCCGAAATCAAGTAGTCACCACGGATCCACTCCACCAACGGATCACCAATCACAGGGATCGCCGAGAACAGAGAAATAATGACCTGCGCACCCCAGTATGACATCTGACCCCAAGGCAGTACGTAACCTACGAATGCCTCAGCCATCAACGCCAAGAAAATCATCATACCGAACAGCCAAATCAATTCGCGTGGCTTTTGGTATGATCCGTACAACAAGGCGCGGAACATATGCAAGTACACAACGATAAAGAAGGCCGATGCACCAGTAGAGTGCATGTAACGAAGAATCCAGCCGTAGTCCACGTCGCGCATGATGTACTCGACAGACGCGAAAGCACCTTCAGCCGTTGGCGTGTAGTTCATCGTTAACCAAATACCGGTCAACAACTGGTTCACTAGTACCAACAGCGATAATACGCCAAAGTAGTACCAGAAGTTAAAGTTTTTGGGTGCATAGTACTTACCCATGTGGGTATCCCACGCGCGGACAATTGGCAAACGCGCATCGACCCAATCAACGAGACCCATCAACATCTTGCTCATTATGCGTTCTCCTGATCTACACCGATAATAATGACACCATCGGTTTCGTATTTGTAGGGAGGAACCACTAGGTTTTCTGAAGCGGGCACACCCCTGTAAACACGGCCGGCCAAGTCAAACATTGAACCGTGGCAAGGGCAGAAGAAACCGCCAATCCACTCACTGCCGTCGGGTGTAGGCACCGAACCAACTTCGGGTTTGAACTTAGGCGCACAGCCCAGGTGAGTACACAGACCGACCATGACCATAATATCTTGACGAATCGCACGCTCGCGACCAGAAACGTAGGCGGGTTGATCAGACGTACTAGATCCGGGATCCTTCAAGTGGCCATCGAGCCCTTCCAATGACGCCAAGTCATTTTCTGAGCGACGCATCACGTAAACAGGCTTACCACGCCATTCAACCACGGCCATTTGACCAACTTCCAATTTACTCACGTCAAACTTGACCGGAGCACCTGCCGCTTTTGCCTTCGCACTTGGATTCCAAGAACCCACGAAAGGAACGGCAACGCCAACAACACCGCCAGCGCCTACAACCGAAGTTGCAGTTGCCAAGAAACGGCGTCTAGTGGTGTTAACACCATCATTGCTCATTGAAGAACCCCCCTAAAGGAAATGCCAATCTGTAACTTATGCCGCGCCGATATAACGCAGACGCCCAAAAAAGGCCAGCATAGTAATAAAACCGCGCGATTATAACAAGAAAACCACAGTAAATGCGGGTAAATTTGCGCTTAAAATCATTAATTTTTCGCACGTAAAAAAAAAGCGTCTCGGCACGCAACCGTAGACGCTTTTTGAAACGAGAATCGAAAGGATTAACGTTTTGAGAATTGTGGCTTCTTACGTGCTTTACGCAGACCAACTTTCTTACGCTCGACTTCACGTGCGTCGCGAGTAACGAAACCAGCTTTGCGCAATGAGCTGCGAAGGCCTTCATCGTACTCCATCAGAGCGCGAGTGATACCGTGACGAATTGCACCAGCCTGACCAAAGCTACCGCCACCGGCAACTGTCACGTTGATGTCGAATTTGTCGGTAAGTTCGACCAGCTCAAGAGGCTGACGAACAATCATGCGTGCAACTTCGCGACCAAAGTATTGATCCAATGAACGCTGGTTTACAGTGATTTCACCCGAACCTGACTTCAGGAATACGCGAGCAGTAGAGGTCTTACGACGACCTGTGCCATAGTATTGTGTGGCTGACATATTCGTACTTCCGTTAAATATTCAAATCTTGTGGCTGCTGAGCGGCGTGTGGGTGCTCGTTACCGGCATACACTTTCAGCTTCTTCAACATTGCACGACCCAGAGGGTTACGTGGCAACATACCTTTAACTGCCAACTGCAGAACGCGCTCAGGAGCACGATCCAACAATTTATCAAACGAGAATGACTTCAGGTTGCCGATGTAACCGGTTGAGAAGTGATACATTTTATCTTTCGTCTTATTGCCAGTAACGGTAATTTTATCGGCATTAACAACAACAATGTAGTCACCAGTATCAACGTGTGGTGTGTACTCAGGCTTGTGCTTACCGCGCAATCTGTGCGCAATTTCGCTAGCCAGGCGACCCAACGTCTTATTCTCGGCGTCTACAACATACCAGTCACGTTGAACGGACTCAGCTTTCGCACTATAGGTTTTCATTTAAATTCGCCCCAAAGACACTGCGGTAAAAAAGAGCGCGAATACTACACGAGGATTTCGCATAGATCAACACTCTTTCACTTAATAAATTATAAATTTGCCGTAGATGCTTACGGCTTATGAGGTCGAGCCAAAAACTCGGTCGACTGCATCTCTAGCAGACGGCTCTGTGTCCGCAGAAACTCAAAATCTAGTTTACCACCAGCGTAGAGATCCGTCAGCCCCACCGCAGCAGAAATAATCAATTTAACGTTGCGATCATAGAATTCATCCACCAAATTGATAAAGCGACGCGCCTGATCGTCTATCTCACGGCTCATCTGGGGCACATCGCTCAGAATAACGGCGTGAAACTCACGCCCTAACTCAATGTAATCATTTTGACTGCGCGGCCCATCGCACAACGCCTTAAAGTCAAACCAAACCACGTCATCACACACTTGCTTGGCAAAAATCTCTCTCCCCTCTACCTCTAAAGAAACACCGAAACGCCGCTCGGCGTGATCAGGCGCCAAGGTCTGTAAAAAAGCCTCCAGCGCGCGGTCTGTATCTTCACCGCAGGGGTAATAAAACAACTCCGCCTGTTGCAACGCCCGCAGGCGGTAGTCAACGCCACCGTCAACATTCAACACCCGGGTGTGTTCTTTTAGCGCAGCGATGGCTGGCAAAAAGCGCTGACGCTGTAAGCCATCCTTATATAGGTCATCTGGGACGATATTGGAGGTTGCCAATAAACTCACTCCACGAGAAAACATCTGCTGAAACAAACCGCCCAAGATCATGGCATCAGCAATATCAGATACAAAGAATTCATCAAAGCAGATAACTCGATAGTCAGCAGCCAATTCCGCCGCAATGATATCCAATGGATTCTTTTGTCCATCGAGTGTTTTCAGGCGTTTGTGTACACGCTGCATAAAACGATGGAAGTGGGTGCGGTATTTGCGATCAAAAGGGAGAGAGTCAAAGAACACATCCATCAAATAGGTCTTACCGCGACCCACACCGCCCCAGAAATACAAGCCTCGAACACACTCAATCTTGGGCTTTGCTAATCCAATACGCTGCAGCAATGATTTTTGCTGACCCCGCTGCTCGGCCGCCTCCAACTCATCCCAAAAATGCTGTAGATGGGACACCGCCATCTCTTGTGCCGGGTCATATTGAAAGCCTTCCTTTTTAAGGTCGGCTCGGTAGTGCTGCTCAGGCGTCATTGAAGCTATTCCCCAACAAATTATGCGGCGGCATTTTACCAGTTACCACCAAACACACCAAACGCATTGTCGCCAAAAGTATATAGTGTGATACCACGCGCATCGCGCTATACTAACAACCACACAAAACGAATATTGGGAGCCCACGTGTACGAACTTAACGAGCTCATATTAGCAGCTGTCACCTGCTTTATTATTGGCGGCATTGCCGGCTTAGTGTTTGGCAATAGCAAACAAGCCGCCAATCGCAAAAACAAGGATCTGGAAAGCGATCTAGAGCAAAGCCAAGCGGAACTGCGCAATTACCAAAAACAGGTCAATGATCACTTCCATAAGACCGCCGAATTGGTACGCGAACTCAACGAAAGCTATAAAGGTGTTCACCAACACCTTGCACAAGGCGCACACCAACTCGCCCAGATGAACCCCAGTGCCTACTTGTCACTCATAGGGGGGCGCAGCGAAGACGACCTAACCGAGGAAGAGCTCGCGCAAATTCAGCAACCTCTCGACTACTCGCCCAAAAAATCACCCAATGAAAAGGGCATGTTGCAAGAAGATTTCGACCTGGAGAAAGTTAAATCCGAGGACGAAGGTGACGATCTCGATGAATACGGCGAGCCACCCGTCGCACCACCAAAGTTCTAAACCGGGTTGTCGATATCGACAAAGTGATGGGGGAGCGCAAAGCGCTCGCCCAAATGCTCGCCAAGCGCCTGCACCCCATAGCGTTCGGTGGCATGATGCCCCGCAGCCACGTAGTGCAACCCCATCTCCCGCGCACTGTGAACAGTGGGCTCTGAAATCTCCCCCGAGATAAACATTTCTACTCCCATGGCCTCCACCTTGTGCAACATGGATTGTGCGGCCCCAGTACACCAGGCCACACGGCTAACGCAATCACTACCGGCTGGAATGTGTAACGGTTCGCGCTGCAAGCCGTGCCTTAACGTCGCCAAAATATCAGAGACGGGCTGCGGGTCATCGAAGTGGGTCATCCAAATCAACCCATCATCGCTAGCCGCATAGCCCTCCCAATCTAGTAGGCGCCCTAATTGCGCGTTATTACCCAGCACCGGATGCACATCCAAAGGTAGATGATAGGCGAGTAGACTTATATTATGCCGAAACAACTTGGCGACACGCCGGCCCTTCATCCCGGTTAACGCGGCGGATTCGCCTTTCCAAAAGTAGCCATGGTGAACTAATAGCACATCAGCTCCCAATTCGATGGCTCGATCAATCGCCAACTCACTGGCAGTTACCGCACTCACAATGACGCTGACATGTTCGCTAGCATCAACCTGCAAGCCATTGGGACAGTAATCACTAATGGCCGCACTGTTAAGCTGCTCATCGCAGTAGGACACTAAATCTCGAACCAGAACTGACATTCGCTGCTATTCCTTGGTTTTGTCTATGATATAGTGCCAAGACTAACAATATTTATAGATGACGTCACACGCCAATATGTCTCAAATTAAACGCTTTTTTTGGCCGGTAGCCTGCGGAACACTGCTATCGGTGGTACTGATTCAACAATACCCTCACCTGGTTGGCCTACCCGGCTCTACCGTGCAAGACTTTCGGACAGAGCACATTTCTTTTGCCAATGCTGTAAGCAAGGCCACCCCCTCTGTTGTTAATATCTACACCGCCACCAAGGTGCGCGACAAGCTGCCCCAACGCCGCCCCAGCGAGCGCACTGAATTGAGCCTTGGTTCGGGCATCATCATGGACACCTCAGGCTATATACTGACCAACTATCACGTCATTAATGGCGCCGATCAAATATTAGTCATGCTTTACGATGGCCGCGAAGCCTTGGCAAGGGTGATCGGTGTGGACCCCGATACCGACCTCGCGGTTTTAAAAATTGAACTCAATAACTTGATTCCCATTACACTTGGCAATCCGAATCAAGCCCGTGTTGGCGATGTAGTACTCGCTATTGGAAACCCCTACGGCTTTGGCCACAGTGTTAGCCAAGGTATTATTAGCGCCACCGGGCGCTATAACCTCAAGCTCACCAAGTACGAAAACTACATCCAGACCGATGCCACCATTAACCGCGGCAACTCAGGTGGCGCCCTCACCGACACCGACGGCAACCTACTTGGCATCAACTCAGCACTGTTCAACCCCAACAGCGACGGCAGTGATGGTATTGGCCTAGCTATTCCAGCAGACACTGCCACCCAAATCATGCAGTCAATCATTATGAACGGCAGTGTTGTACGCGGATGGATGGGCGTTGAAGTGGAGCAAATGCGCCCCAACGACTTGAAATCACTAGGACTCAATCAAGGCCTATTAATTACCGGCCTCAGTGATGGCGGCCCAGCCTCGCAGGCGGGACTAAAAGAAGGAGACATCATTACCCACATCAACGGCCGACTGATCAACGACGCCCGAGCCGCCATGAACCGCATTGCGCTGTCGACCCCTGGACAAGGGGTGGATGTGGAATACATGAGGGGCGGCAGCGCCTACCATACAGAAATCGTGGTAGGCATAAGACCCAACAGCGAGGGCTAATCGACCAATCTGTCGAGCGCCGCTAAAAGCGCGGTATTTTGCTCGGGCGTGCCAATGGTAATGCGCAGAAAGTTATCTATGCGAGGCTTGTTAAAATGACGCACGATAACGCCCTGGGCACGCAGCCCCACAGCAATATCTGCCGCCGCTTTTGAAGCATGCGCTGCAAACACAAAATTTGCCGACGAAGGTAACACATGAAACCCGCGCTCAGCTAGCGCCGCCACCAATAACTCACGATCGCGTATTACCGCCTGACAAGAGACCTGGAAGTGAGCTTCATCTTCAAACGATGCCTGGGCAGCTAACTGGGCCAAGCGATCAACAGGGTAGGAGTTAAAACTATCTTTTACCCGCACCAAACCATCGATCAGATCGGCGTGACCAAGGGCAAAACCAACCCGCATACCCGCTAAAGCACGCGATTTAGAGAGCGTTTGCACCACCAATAAATTATCGTAGCGATCAATCAGTGAGGCGGCGCTCTGACCGCCAAAGTTGACATAGGCCTCATCAATAATCACCACACATTGACGATTGGCCTGCAACAGCTCTTCAATCTCAGCGAGCGATAACAGCATACCGGTAGGCGCATTTGGATTAGGTAGAATAACCCCTCCCGCCTCTCGATAGTCCGCCGCCTCTATACTGAAATCCTCAGCCAGCGGCACAGCGCGGTAATCGATACCATACAGACCGCAATACACCGGGTAAAAACTGTAGCTAATATCGGGAAACAGCAGCGGCTTGGTTTGAATAAAGAACGCGTTAAAGGCGTGCGCCAACACCTCATCAGATCCATTACCCACAAATACTTGATTGTCTTGCAGACCGTGGTACTGAGCAATGGTATGCACCAGCGACTGCGAGGTAGGATCAGGATATAAGCGCAGATCATCGCCGCGCTCAACCAATTCGTCGCGCAACAACTGCAACACCTTTGGCGAGGGCCCGTAGGGACTCTCATTGGTATTCAATTTGACCAAATTTGCTATCTTGGGTTGCTCACCGGGCACGTAGGGGTGCAACTGGTGAACCTGCTTAGACCAATACTTAGACACGGCCTACTCCTCTTCCAAAATACGCATTTCCGCTGAGCGCGCGTGGGCCGTGAGCGATTCACCGCGGGCCAACACCGAAGCCACCTTTGCCAAGCTCGAAGCGCCTTGCGCTGAACAGTGAATAATCGATGAGCGCTTCTGAAAATCATACACACCAAGTGGTGACGAAAAACGCGCCGTGCCAGAGGTGGGCAACACGTGATTAGGACCTGCGCAGTAGTCACCCAATGCCTCGGGGGTATAACGCCCTACAAAGATTGCACCGGCGTGGCGAATCTGCGGCAGGTATTGCTCGGCATCGGCCACCGACAACTCCAAGTGCTCGGGTGCAATGCGGTTAGTCAGCGCAATAGCCTCGGCCATATCATCCACCAATATAATCGCGCCGCGATTACGCAAAGATGTTTCAATAATATCGGCGCGCTCCATGGTCGGTAGCAAGCGCTCAATACTCGCCACCACACGCGCTGCAAAATCGGCATCCGTGGTAATCAAAATTGATTGCGCGTCTTCGTCGTGCTCAGCCTGAGAGAAAAGATCCATGGCAATCCAATCGGGGTCAGTCAGACCATCGCAAACGATCAGAATTTCCGAAGGGCCGGCGA
Organism: Cellvibrionales bacterium; assembly: GCA_024639455.1. GTDB lineage: Bacteria > Pseudomonadota > Gammaproteobacteria > Pseudomonadales > JAHEIH01 > JAHEIH01. Next base: position 40,137 of record JAHEIH010000009.1, on the reverse strand, counting down.
TCATATCCAACCCCACTTGGCCAAACACCGCGCGCTTGGCAGTGGCCACATAAATATTGCCGGGGCCCACGATTTTATCGACCTTTGGTACGCTGGCTGTACCATAAGCTAGAGCAGCCACCGCCTGGGCACCGCCAATACGAAAGACGCGCGTCACACCGGCAATCTGGGCCGCCGCCAACACCATCGGATTCACCTCACCACGAGGGGTCGGAACTACCATGATTATTTCTTCTACCCCTGCCACGCGAGCAGGCACCGCATTCATCAGTACCGACGAGGGATAGGTCGCCTTGCCGCCGGGCACGTAGATGCCCACGCGCTGCATGGCGGTAATTTGCTGGCCCAATACCGTACCATCCGCTTCAGTGTACTGCCAAGAGGATTGCAACTGATGGCGGTGGTAGTCTTCGATGCGCTTGGCCGCTGCATGCAATGCCGCTGCTGCATCCTCGGGAAGTGACATCAGCGCCGCGTGCAACTCGGCGGCAGGGATCTCTAACGCAGCCGCGCCGTCCAAGGCCAAGCCGTCGAAGCGCGCCGTGAACTCAAGCAATGCGTCGTCACCGCGGGCGACAACGGCGGCAATAATCTCGTCTACCGCCTGCGCCACACGACTATCGGATACCGACTCCCAAGCCAACAAGCGATCCATACGCTCGGTAAAATCAGCGGCGTTGTAATGCAATATAGGCATCAGTGACATGGCAACTTCTCGTTAATTACGGGCGTCGACCGCGGCCGCCAAGCTGCTGATCAAGGCCTCGATTTTTTGGTGTTTCATTTTTAGCGAAGCCTTGTTAACCACCAGGCGAGAGCTGACATCGGCGATATGCTCCATCGGCACTAAACCATTGGCCTTCAGCGTATTGCCTGTATCGACAATATCGACGATACGATCACAAAGCCCCATGATCGGCGCAAGCTCCATCGCTCCGTAAAGCTTAATAACATCCACTTGTACGCCCTGGCGGGCATAGAAGTCTTTCGCCACGTTGACAAATTTTGTCGCTACCCTGACGCGACCCGCCGTTACTGGCTGATCCGGGATACCCGCCGTCATCAAACGGCACTTAGCAATCTGCAGATCAAGAGGCTCGTACAATTCCGTACCACCCTCTTCCAACAGCATATCCTTACCAGACACCCCCATATCAGCTGCACCGTAGCGAACATACGTAGGCACATCGACGCCGCGCAACAACAAAAAACGCACATCGTCGCGACTGGTTGGAAAAATTAGCTTGCGGCTTTTTTCCATATCCTCCAGCGGTTCGATACCCGCGTCAGCAAACAGGGGCAGAGTTTCTTTCAAAATACGCCCCTTGGTCAACGCAATAGTAATCATATCGGTCATCACTCTACCCTATGACACTCGACGCACAGTGGCGCCCAGCATTTGAAATTTCTCTTCAATACACTCGTAGCCGCGATCGATATGGTAAATACGGTCGACAACGGTATGACCCTCGGCGACCAAGCCTGCAATAACCAGCGCGGCAGAAGCGCGCAAATCGCTTGCCATCACTGGCGCCGCCTGTAGCTTTTCAGTGCCTGTAATAATGGCCGTATGCCCTTCGATACTGATATTGGCCCCCATGCGATTCATTTCATGGGTCTGCATCAAACGGTTTTCAAAAATAGTTTCAGTAACGCGACTCACACCATCAGACACGGCATTCATGGCGGTAAACTGCGCCTGCATATCGGTGGGGAAGGCCGGGTACGGTGCGGTTTTGATATTCACTGATTTGGGTCGACGACCGTGCATATCCAGCTTAATCCAGTCCTCTCCCACGCTGATATCAGCGCCCGCTTCTTCGAGCTTCAACAGCACCGCTTCCAAATAGCTAGACGAAGTATCTTTAACCGTAATACTGCCACGAGTCGCCGCCGCTGCGACTAAATAAGTCCCCGTCTCGATGCGATCCGGCATTACTCGATAACGACAACCGTGCAAGCGCTCCACACCTTCGACCTTCAATACCGAGGTACCTATACCGGAAATTTTTGCGCCCATCGCGAGCAAAAAGTTTGCTAAATCTTCAATTTCGGGCTCGCGAGCTGCATTTTCGATAATCGTCGTGCCATCGGCCAGCGCCGCAGCCATCAAAATATTTTCAGTGCCGCCCACCGTAACGGTTTCAAACAACACGTGCGCGCCCTTCAAACGCCCATCGCACACGGCATCTATGTAGCCTTCGGTCACGGTAATTTCAGCGCCCATGGCCTGCAGTGCTTTTAGGTGTAAATCCACCGGGCGGCTACCAATAGAACACCCGCCAGGAAAAGACACGCGAGCGCGACCAAAGCGAGCCACCAATGGACCTAACACCAAAATTGACGCGCGCATTGTTCGCACCAAATCATAGGGCGCCGTGGTGTTATTGACGTTGCCAGCATTAATTTCAACACCCGCCTCGGCGTCCATGGTGATTTCCACACCCATGGTGCGCAACAGGGCAATCATGGTGGTGACGTCGTGCAAATGGGGAAGATTTCCCAAGGTAATGGTTTCTTCAGACAACAAAACGCCTGCCAAAATTGGCAGCGCAGCATTTTTTGAACCCGAAATACGAATTTCACCCGACAGGCATGCACCGCCGGTAATCTCTAATTTATCCATGCGTTATTAAGCCTGGGCCTGCCACTCAGCCGGGCTGAAGGTTTTGATATGTAAAGCGTGGATTGTGCCACTAAGAACATGCTCGTTGAGAACGGCGTAGATCATCTGTTGACGCTTAACGCGTGATACACCATCAAAAGCCGCACTCACAGCGGTAACAAAGTAGTGATTACCGTCATTTTTAACATCGATGTCGCTATCGGGAAGTGCAGCTTCTAAGAGCGCTGCGACCTGTTCAACTTGCATTTACGTCTCCCACAGGGTGGTGGTGAATTGGCGGTTTTTCCGCAAATTGTCATTTTAACGCAATTTGAACAGGATGGGGACTGTTAGCGTGAACTAGATAGCGGCTTCATCCACCACCCAGTTATCGATAACTTGATCGACGTCTCCCTTATACTTCTTGGCCGCACTTAAAAATTGATTGCGGTAGATTTTACCCAGATTGATCGCCTCGATAACCACGTTGCGAAGCTTCCACTCGCCGGCGTCATTTTTTCGCAACGAATAGCGGATTTCGTAAGGTTTTTCGGCAACACCATATACCAACTGTAATACTTGAGCATCATTACCATCAGGGCTCATACGACTATCGGCAATTTCTACTTTCTCGCCACCAAAGGCCAAGAAACCTTTACCGTAAGTTTGCACCAAGCCGGCCTTAAACACCGCCGAAAAACGACCAATTTGTTCTTCGGCACGCGCTCGTTCAGTATCGCTCGGCAAAGACTGTAGACGTTTTTCGCTCGCAAAACCGCCCATTACAGCGCGCGAAAAATCGTCAAAATCAACAAACTTATCCAGCACCACGGCGATATTGCTGAAATAGCGCTCAGGCTCTTTCTCGTAATAGCCTTTGGCTTCAGTGATCACCCCCATCACTTCATCGGTGGCCGATGAAATGACCTGATCAGGACCGACGTTGGCAGCGATCGCTTGCAGTGCCACAGAGAAATACAACACGGCACCTATTAAAATTTTGCGCATTCCTGGCTCCTTGCTAAAGACTGCGTATTAGATAATGTCATTATGCTACATAACTATACGAAATCCGAGCGGGGTTGGTGCAAATATCTTGTAACTCGGTTAATGTAGCGCCTTTTAATTACTTGCTCTCGGTTATGTTTGAAACATTTGCACCCTACATTGCTATTTTCGTCGGCTTCGTTGGGCTTATCTGGAGCGCCGACCGCTTCGTCAACGGTGCCGCCGCCATGGCCGCCCAGTTCGGTATGCCGACCCTACTGATCGGCCTCACTATTGTGGCGTTTGGCACCTCCGCACCAGAAATTCTAGTTTCCATCAACGCCGGTCTCGCCGATGCGGGAGAACTTGCCATCGGCAATGCTGTCGGCTCTAATCTTGCCAACATCGGGTTGGTTCTTGGCATTACCGCCCTTATCGCCCCCTTGCCCATTTCTCGTCGCCTACTCTCCCGCGAAGTTGTCTATGTCGCCGCGGCAACCGCCGTTGGCGGCTGGGTGCTCTACGACCTAAACATCTACTGGTACGAAACCCTCGCCCTCTTTGCCATGCTGTGTTTCATCATTTTCTTGCTGATTCGCCAGCGCAGCGAACATCCAGCGATGGCCGAGGCCGAGGAAGTCGAAGAAATCACACATCTGACCCATATCAGCAGGGCAAAAGCCTGGTCGCTTTTCGCCGTAGGTTTAGTCCTGCTTATCATAAGCTCCGACATACTCGTGTGGGGCGCGACCGAAACAGCCACTCGCTTTGGTGTGAGCGAATTAATTATTGGCCTAACGGTGGTTGCCATCGGCACTTCGCTGCCCGAACTGGCCGCCTCCGTCGCCAGTGCTCTGAAGGGCCACCACGATATCGCGCTTGGCAACGTACTTGGCTCAAACATGTTTAATCTGCTGGCTGTTATGGCCGTACCAGGGCTTTTCGACACCCTTCGCGTTGACAGCGCGGCCTTTAGCCGCGACTACCTAGCGATGGGCGCGCTGACAGCACTTTTGATGGGTATGATGATTGTCGCTGTAGCCACCCAAAAGCGTGCGGCTAAACTGCCTCGCTGGGCAGGGCTATTAATGCTCGGTCCTTATATTGCCTATTTCGTGGTACTGTTTAAGGCACAGATGTAACGGGGTGTCCCATGGTTCACAACATTAGTTTTTCGGCCTCAGCACAGCGCACTATCGCCATGGAGCGAGACGCTGTCGCCGCGCTAGAAGCTCGCATAGACGAACATTTTGATCGCGCCTGCCAAACCATTCTCGCCTGCGAGGGCCGCGTCGTTGTCACCGGCATGGGCAAGTCAGGCCACATCGGCAACAAAATCGCCGCCACCCTAGCTAGTACAGGCACGCCCGCCATGTTTGTCCACCCCGGCGAAGCGAGCCATGGCGATCTCGGCATGATTACCCCCAAAGATGTAGTGCTAGCGCTGTCCAACTCAGGTACCACCGCTGAAATCGTCACACTGATCCCGCTGCTGACCCGTATGCGCGTGCCTGTCATTAGTATGACCGGCAACCCAAATTCGACCCTGGCGAAAGCGTCCAACGCCCACTTAAACGTCGGAGTAGAAACAGAAGCCTGCCCACTGGATTTAGCACCCACATCGAGCACCACGGTGACCCTCGTTATGGGGGACGCACTCGCCATCGCACTCCTCGAAGCGCGCGGTTTTACCGCAGAAGATTTTGCCTTTTCCCACCCCGGAGGAGCACTGGGCAGAAAGTTACTGCTGCGCGTCAGCGACGTGATGCACAGCGGCGATGCTATCCCGATGGTCGACGAAACCACCACGTTAAAAAATGCCTTGCTAGAGATGAGCAGTAAAGGTCTCGGCATGACATGCGTCCACAATAAAGCCGGCGCGTTGCGCGGGGTATATACCGACGGCGACCTGCGGCGCAGCTTAGATCAAGCCATTGACTTCGGCACTACGCCTGTCACCGCCGTCATGACCCAGAATTGCAAAACCATCAGCCCGGATTCACTGGCGGCAGAAGCCCTCGCCATTATGGAAGAGAAACTTATCACCTCGCTTGTGGTCTCTAAGCAAGGTGACGACATCGTCGGCGTCGTTCACCTTCACGATTTATTAAAAGCCGGCCTCGCTTAACACTGAGAATAAAACCTTTACTATGCTGCGCAAACCCATTACCCAAATCTTTATCGGTCTCGCCATTGTCGCCGCCATGGGTAGTAGTTTTTACGTCGACGACATCGTGCAAAAGGTCGCCCCACCCTCGATCGACAACCCCGACCAAGCCGACACCTACCTCTTCGACACACAGATTATGTCGCTAGATAACAACGGCCATATTACCCAGATCATCGAAACTCCCTCTACCGTACAGGCCTATGACAGCAAGCAAACACGCATCGTCAAACCTCAAGTTAGCCTTTTCAAAGACCAACAACTGGCGTGGCAGGTCAGCGCCGATACCGCTATTATTTCGGCCGACACTACGGTCATGTCTCTGCAAGACAACGTGCTGCTGCTAAACCCCAACAACAATACCCAAGTGCTCACCGACGAACTGAACTACAACACCAAGACCCAAGTAGCGTCCAGCAACAGCCCCATTACAGTAGAGTCGAGCGATGCTAAAATGACAGCCAATGGCCTGCGCTTTAAACTTGCCGATGGCTACTACCAACTAAAGAACAAAGTGACCGCCCACTATGCCCGTTAATATTCGTCGCCACCTGCAAGCACTCGTTCTTTTAATAGCGACGTCTACCATTAGCTTGAGTAGCGCCGCCCTGCCCGACGACGTTAATCAACCAGTGCGCGTAGAGGCGGATAGTGCCGTGCGTGATGAAAGTCGCGGTCAAACCATTTACAGTGGCGACGTCAAAATCAGCCAGGGGAGCCTAGTGATCAGCGCAGATAGCATCGTCATTCTAGAGCTTAACTCCGAGCTCAATAGCATCGTTGCCAATGGCGAGCCCGCCACTCTGTCACAACAACTCAACCTCGCTGGCGAGCGCGTCTACGCCTCGGCGCAGAAGATTGAGTACAACGTGACAACCGCCGCGGTAGAGCTAACAGATGAAGCTCAACTCACCCAAGGTGGCTCCAAAATTAGCAGCCAACAAATCACCTATAATGTGCGAGATCAAATCATCAACGCCCAAAGTGCCGGCACCGGCTCGCGCGTTGAAATGGTCATTCCCGCCAAAGTGATTGCGCAACCCGACAGCGCCAGTAACGAGCAGGAGAATCCCTAGTGGCACAACTTTGCGCCAAAAACCTCGCTAAAACTTACAGCGACCGAAAGGTTGTCAAAGATGTTTCTGTCTCTGTAAGTAGTGGACAAGTCGTGGGATTATTGGGACCCAACGGTGCCGGTAAAACGACCTCGTTTTATATGATCGCCGGCGTCGTTAGCGCCGATGAAGGTCGGGTCAGTATCGACGATCAGGACATCACGAAACTGCCCCTGCACGGTCGCGCTCAGAAAGGCATTGGCTACCTCCCCCAAGAGGCATCGATTTTCCGCAAGTTAAGTGTCGAAGATAACATTCTTGCTATTTTACAGACCCGCAAACACCTCAATAAAAAGCAACGCCAACAAGAATTAGAGGTTCTGCTTGAAGAATTCCACATTACCCATATTCGACAGAGTCTCGGCATGGCCTTGTCTGGCGGCGAGCGGCGCCGCGTTGAGATCGCTCGCGCACTGGCGACCAACCCCGCCTTCATCCTACTAGACGAACCCTTTGCTGGGGTGGACCCCATCTCCGTAGGCGACATCAAAGCGATCATCACGCATTTGAAAAACAAAAATATCGGCGTTTTGATTACCGATCACAACGTGCGCGAAACACTCGACATCTGCGAAACGGCCTATATTGTCAACGCGGGCACGATTATCGCCGAGGGCACGCCCGAAGACGTGCTAAACAACGGATTGGTGCGCGAAGTTTATCTGGGACTGCAATTTAAACTTTAGCCAATCTTTCACAAGCAAAAACGTTGCCAGTAAGGTACTCGTTGTCTACACTGGAACTACAGTCAACGCGCAATTCACCGCGCACAAATATTAAGTCAACGACGCATGAAACAATCGCTTCAGCTAAAGCTTGGCCAACAACTTACCATGACGCCGCAGTTGCAGCAGGCTATTCGCTTGCTGCAACTCTCAACCCTAGATCTGCAGCAGGAGATCCAGGAAGCTCTCGAATCCAACCCCATGCTGGAGACGGCAGAAGAGGATTTCGACGGCGAGTCCGAGACCACTAAAACCAACACCGAAGCCAAGGTAAAAGAGCTCAACGAGAACTGGGACGATAAAATCCCCGACGACTTGGCCGTAGACACCCAGTGGGATGACATTTATCAAACCCCCGTAATGTCTGCACCGCCGTCCAGCGAAGACTACGACTTCGACAATTTCAACTCGGTGACTGAAACCCTGCAAGATCATTTATTGTGGCAACTCAACCTTACGCCCATGTCAGAAGTCGACCGCTTGATCGCCACCGCAATTATCGACGCCATTGACGACAGTGGCTTCCTCACCCTGAGCGCAGAGGATATCCACGATAGTTTGCAAGGGGACCCCGAGCTAGACATCGAACACGACGAAGTTATGGCGGTACTGCACCGCCTGCAGCATTTCGACCCACCCGGTGTGGCGGCCCACGATTTACGTGAGTGCCTGTTAATTCAATTGCGACAGCTCCCACCCGAAACCGAGTCGCTGCAGAACGCCATCTTGGTGGTAGATAAGTTCATCACCCTGCTCGGCAACCACGATTACGCCCAATTACTGCGCCGCACCAAATTGAAAGAGCCCGAACTCAAGGCCGCCATAGACTTGATTCAGACCCTAAACCCTCGCCCTGGCGATAGCATCGACAGCAGCCAAGCGGAATATGTCATCCCCGACGTATTCGTCAGCAAGGTAGGCCGCCAATGGCGGGTGGAATTGAATCCCGACGTAGCGCCAAAACTGCGTATCAATAATGGTTATGCCGACTTAGTGCGTCGCGCCGACAATAGCTCTGACAACAACTTCTTGCGCGACAGTCTGCAGGAAGCGCGCTGGTTCCTGAAGAGCCTGCAGAGCCGTAACGAAACATTGATGAAAGTCGCCAGCGCCATTGTCGAACGCCAAATCGACTTTTTCGAATACGGCGAAGAAGCAATGAAACCAATGGTACTCAACGACATTGCCGAAGCGGTCGACATGCATGAATCAACGATTTCTCGGGTTACCACCCAGAAATACATGCACACCCCACGCGGCGTATTTGAGCTGAAGTATTTCTTCTCCAGCCACGTCGGCACCACATCTGGTGGCGAGTGCTCATCTACCGCTATCCGGGCGATTATTAAAAAATTAGTTGCCGCTGAAAATCTTCGTAAGCCCCTCAGCGACAGTAAAATTACACAACTACTGCAAGAACAAGGGATCGAAGTAGCGCGGCGCACCATCGCCAAATACCGCGAGTCGCTCAATATCCCACCGTCTAATGAACGCAAACGCTTAACGTAGGCGATCATGACACCGTGACAGTGATGTCACTTTACTAAAAAGAGGAAAAACGTATGCAAATGAACATTAGTGGACACCATGTTGAAGTCACCGATGCACTAAAAAATTACGTGGCCAATAAAATGGAAAAAATCGACCGCCATTCCGACCAAATCACTAGCGGCGATGTCATACTGACTGTTGAGAAAAATGTTCAACGCGCTGAAGCCACCATACACGTCGTCGGCAGTGACATTCACGCTGTCGCTGAATCAGAGGATATGTATGCGGCGATCGACTCGATGACGGATAAGCTCGACCGTCAAATCATCAAACACAAAGAAAAACTGAAAGGCCACAAGTAAAACACTGCCATGCGCCTAACTTCTATCCTGAAACCCTACCACACACTCTGCCACAGTCCTGGTGTCAGCAAAAAACGCTGCCTAGAAACCATCGCCAATTTTGTGGCCCACGAGGCCTACGGCGTGACAGCAGAGGATGTCTTCATGCGTTTAATTCAACGCGAGCGCCTCGGTAGTACAGGAATCGGGAATGGCATTGCCATTCCCCACTGCCGCATACCCAATTTAACGCAGGTAGTAGGCGCACTGGTCAGCCTCGATCAAGCGATTGATTTCGAAGCCATCGACGAGCAACCCGTCGACCTCATTTTTGTGCTGCTCGTACCGGAAGAATCCTTTAGCGAGCACCTAGAAACCTTAGCGACTCTCGCTGGGTTGTTTCACCAAGACGCCTTCTGTACCGCCCTGCGCGGGGCCAATAGCGACGAACAACTTTACAACGCCGCAGCCAACTACGCGGAGGCCTAGATGCATCTTTACATCATCAGTGGCCGCTCCGGATCAGGTAAAAGTAGTGCGTTAAATCTGTTAGCAGATATCGGCTATTACTGTATTGATAATTTACCGGTTCACTTACTGCCAACGCTAGTGCAACAGGCCATCGACGAACCTGTTAACGACCAAAATCGTATTGCCGTGTGCATCGACTCGCGTAACGCCATCAACCAACTTCGCGACGTGCAAGACATCCTTCGCCACCTGCCTCCCGAGGTGGTGTGCGAAACGCTGTATTTCGACGCAGCCACACCAACACTGCTCAAACGCTTTAGCGAAACGCGCCGTCGTCATCCTCTGACTTCAGCTAACATGGCTTTGCAAGAAGCACTCGAGTACGAGAGCCAATTATTAGAGGGGCTTAGCGCTAACGCCACCTTAGTCATAGATACGTCGCTATTAAGCATTCACGAATTGCGTGAACTGCTGCGCCAGCGCCTGTCGTTCAAAGAGGAATCAGAATTTTCCATCTTGTTTGAATCCTTTGGCTTTAAGCATGGGCCACCGATAGACGCCGACTTCATTTTCGATGTGCGCTGCCTTCCCAACCCACACTGGGTGGAGGATATCCGCCGCTTCAATGGCACCGAGCAGCCCATTATTGATTTTCTTTCGCAACAAGAAGACGTCACTGCTATGCGCGACGACCTTTGCCACTATTTTGAGAAGTGGATCCCCAAATTTAAAGCCGAGAACCGCAGCTACATGACCATCGCGATCGGCTGTACCGGTGGCAAGCATCGCTCAGTATTCCTCACCGAGCAACTGGCCGCACACTTTGCCGAGTTTGATGGTAAAATTCTCATTCGGCACAGGGAGCTGTCAAATCTTAACGGTCTGAAACACAAGGAAAATTACCGTCAATGATAGAGCACCACGTCACCATCATTAACAAACTCGGTTTGCATGCACGCGCGGCGTCTAAGTTTGTCCAGACCTGCTCGGCCTATAGCGCCAGCGTGAAGGTGCACAAAGGCGAACGCAGTGCCGACGGCAAAAGCATTATGTCAGTGATGATGCTCGCAGCCAGCCAAGGCACAGAGTTGCGCCTTGAGTTCGATGGAAGCGATGAAGAACTCGCTGCCGAAGCGTTGCTCGCGTTGATTAATAATTATTTTGACGAGGGCGAATAATCCTTACCGACAAGGTATAATTCACTAAGTACAAGCCCACCAAGAGCGCAAGGTATGTCTAACGGTAACGATCAATTGCAAACACAAAAGCATTTAGACACCCTGAACGACGCGCTACAGAGTGGTACCTTCCTGCAAGTTCGCCGCTTGATTAAGTCGCTCAATTCTGCTGACCTTGCCCACCTACTCGAGTCCTCCCCTCCGCGCACCCGCCAGGTTCTTTGGACCTTGGTTGATAAAGATAACGATGGCGATGTTCTGCAGTGGTTGAGTAGTGAAGTACAAGCGCAACTGCTCAGCGGCTTGAACGCGGAAGAAGTTGTCGCCCTAACCGAGGGCTTCGACACCGATGATATCGTAGACATCCTGCAGCACCTGCCTGATCGCGTCACCCAAGAAGTCCTGCAATCGATGGACATCCAAGATCGCCAGCGCGTAGAACAAGTTCTCACTTACGACGAGGACACCGCCGGCGGCCTGATGAATACCGATACCATCACGGTGCGCCCCAGTCACACGCTGGATGTTGTTTTGCGCTACCTGCGTCGCCACGATTTTCTGCCCGACATGACCGACAACCTGATTGTGGTCAATCGCCAGGACAAGTACCTTGGCCTGCTACCGTTGGCCAAACTGCTGGTCAGCGATCCCAACATGACCGTGCGTGAAATTATGACCAGCGACGTCAACCCCATTCCGGTCAATATGTCGGATACCGAAGTGGCGATGCTATTCGAGCGCAACGACTGGATTTCAGCCCCTGTGGTAAGCGACGACAACCGCCTATTGGGCCGTATCACCATCGATGATGTCATCGACGTTATCCGCGAAGACTCCGACCACTCACTGATGAGTATGGCCGGCCTAGATGAAGAAGAAGACACCTTCGCTCCGGTGCTGAAGGCCTCCCCGCGCCGCGCCATCTGGCTGACTATCAACCTTGCCACTGCCTTTATCGCCGCCGCCGTCATTAACTTGTTCGACGACACCTTGGAACACCTCGTGGCGCTGGCAGTTTTGATGCCGGTGGTTGCCTCCATGGGCGGTGTCGCTGGCAGCCAAACCCTCACCGTGGTGATTCGCGGCATCGCCTTAGGACAGATTGGTCGCAGCAACACCGGCTGGCTTCTCAACCGCGAACTCATTCTCTCGCTGATTAACGGCCTATTGATGTCGCTCATCGCCGCGACAGTTTGCTGGCTATGGTTCGATGATCCGTGGATTGGTGCTATTATTGCTGCCGCACTCGTCATCAACCTATTGGCAGCCGCCTTTGCAGGTGTCACTCTGCCCATTGTGCTCAAGTCGCTCAAAATCGACCCAGCCCTCGCGGGTAGTGTAGCGCTGACGACAGTGACCGATGCCGTGGGTTTCCTGTCCTTCCTAGGTCTAGCAACCCTTTACTACCTTCGCTAACACGTGACCATTATGTACTACGACGACGAACCCGAGATCATCAGTAAATCCGAAATCAAACGCCAAATGACGGCGCTACAAAAGCTCGGTGAAAAATTACTCGCCCTGTCACCTAAGCAATTGGCGCTGGTGCCGATGAGTGAAAAGCTAGAAGAAGCCATCGAAACGGCTAAGCGGATTAACCACCACGAAGGCAAACGCCGCCAGATGCAGTACATAGGCAAACTTATGCGCAGCGAAGATGGCGAAGCCATCGGTGCCGTGATTCAACAAATTGAAGACGGCCAAAAAGCGCTTGCACGCGCCTTCCAACAACTGGAGACCTGGCGCGACCGCATGATTACTGAAGGTGAAGATGCCATTGGTGAATTTGCCAACACCTACCCCGATGTTGATCGACAACACTTGCGCCAATTGATCCGCAATGCACAGAAAGAATCGAGCCAAAACAAGCCGCCCGCCAACGCGCGTAAGTTATTCAAATACTTACGCGAAGTGTACGAGACCAGTCTCGAAGATTAACCCGGGTTCGGCGACTGGCTGGGTAGATCACCCACATCGAACAGTCGATTAAATTCAATCACCGGCTCGTCCCACGGGCCGGCAATGTGATACACCACACTTGAAAGCTTATCGAACTGTTTCTTAAATAGCTTACTGACCACGTAAACCCCAACCGCAGCAGGTAGGTTTGCTGTGGCGGCCGTGATCAAAGAGATATTGCCGGTCAGTGGTAGCACCGCCACCAACGCCAAGTCGACATCACGGTTCAGCAAGTTGGCCCCGCCGCTAATAGAAAACTCACTCGAAGGTCCTTCAATTTCGATACTGTCAACGATTGCCATACTGCCTTCGGCGAAGCTCATTTTACCCAACACTTTATCGTAGCGAACACCGCCGTTGGTTAGGTCTGAAAAGTCTAGTTTCAAACGCTGTACCAACGCACCAAAATTAAAGAGATTGGTAATATTAAGCGCACTGGTCGCCGAGTCGGGTACATTCAAAAACATACCGTTATCGATTTCAAGCGACACCTTCCCATGTAAAGCAGGCACCGCAAAGTCGGTTGGTCGCCCCTGCCACTGCGCCTGTACATCAAAACTCGCGCGCTCACTGGTCATCGTGGCGGGCACACCTAATGCGCCCATGTGCTCGGCCATATTCCCCAAACGAAACACGCCATCCAGCTGAGTAAGCGACGTCTCGCCCCGCTGCCAAGAGAAATTGGCGCCAAGGCTATTGCTGCTTCCCTCAATGACTAAATCATCATGTTCGGCGAGAACGTTCTCCAACGCCAGTTGATTGGAGCTACTGCGTAAATCAAAGGCCCAATTCCCCAACAACGTTTCACCTCGACGCAATTCAGCCACGGACACGTCTAATGAAGGAATACTGTCAAAATCGAGCTCGTCCCAAAATGCCTCATCGTCTATTCGCTCAAACCCCTCAGCAGCATCGCTGAAAGCCGCCATATCGAGGTATTCAAGCGCGATGCGTGGTGGTCGCCCATCACGGTAGATGGCAGCCGTGCCTCGCACAGCTTCGTCGTCGACAAAGAAATGCCAGAAATCCAATACACTATCACCAAAGGCATCGATATCCTTGAGGGGATAGCCGAAGATATCAATCTCATTGACATGCAACTGGCGAATACCCACACGCAATGGCTCGCCGCCACTAGACTCACGTGCCGCGTAGTGCGATATCACTGGCTGCCAATCTGCCAAGGCGAGATGCTCTATCTCCCCGCTCAAATAGACTCCAGGCAATACGGGTAATATCTCAGCGCTTGCGTTAATACCCAGCTGAACACCGCTGATAGTGTAGTCGAGCATTTGAGCATTCATATCTAGGCGCTGCGGGATATCGATATTAAGCGTTTGCTCACCACCACCAAGCGACAACTCACCTGTCAGTGGCCACACGTCACTGGCCTGTTTTTTAAGCGGCGCAGGTAAATCAGTACGCACTCCCTGCAATGACGAAGTAAATGTTAATCGCGTGCCGTCGCCGTCACTCAATAGTGATGCCTGCATATCGGCATCGCCACTGACAAAATCAAAGATGGGAGTACGCAACCACGCCGCTAAAGCACCGATATTCAGACTACCCTCGATTGAAAGCTGTGGAATCCAAGTGCCATTTTTTGGCAGGCTACTAATAGTGGTTGCCAGTGTGCTGCCTAGGAAGCGACCGCGTAGAAGCTGACTGGTAAGGCCTTGATCATGGCGATAACGCAATGCACCGTTGATATCGTCAAACTGTAGGCGAGCTGACGGCTGACTAAACTGGTTGTTCTGTAGTGTCATGTCTACATCAAGGTGGTAGGCCTCTAACATGGGTTTTTCGCCACTCAACGGCAGCCCTAGTTGCAAGCGACCAACCGTCTCTCCGCTGGCTTGCCAAGCCCCTAACACCGGCGCCAAATTCTTTTGCAATGGCGAATCTAGCAACAGCGCCAGCACATTACTACTGTCGCCGGCAATATCTCCATCAATGCTCAACCAACGTCTAAATCCGTGTTCGGGGCGGGCATAGGCCGTCACATCGTGAAGACGTAACCCTTTAGATACGCCCTCTTCCAGCGCAATATCCACCAACGCATCATCCACATTCACCACCGCCGACATTTGTTCGATGGTCGGCCAATCGGGTGAGTATTGCAGCGTTGCCTCACGCACTGCGTAGTTCATTTGCAATGTGCGTTGCGCACTATCACTTCCTTTAGCAATCGACCCGCGGTACAACACTGCGGCGCTATCAACTCGGCCATCCTGCAGCGACGACACCAGCCACTTGCGCAGACCATCGTTCATTTTATAAGGCAGGTAGCGCTCAACGCTGGTGACTTTGCCGCCCTTCAAGCCGATCAATAAATCCATGCTCGCCTGGCGGTAAGGATGATCAGCACGGGGGAAATCCAACCCCAAGAAGCCACTAATGGCACCGTCGTCACCCAACACCGTAAAGCGGTTGCTGCGCAAGTTAAAGCCGTCAATATCACTGCGCCACTTAAACTCACCCTCCAGGCGCTGATAGTTCAACGGGGTGTCGTAGGTATTGGGTAGACTCAACTGAAACTGATCACTGCGCAGGTTGAGAGTCCCGTTGGCAGCGCTTCCTCTCACCACACCTGAAATGTTTTTGCCGGCAGGCAACTGCTTGTAAGACGCCACACTGACCTGCTGCAAACGTCCGCTGAAACGCGTATTAATCGGCTCATTGACAGGCACCGACACATTCAAGGCCTGCACGCTTCCACTTGGCTTAAGGCCATCTAGCACGTCGGTAAAAGCACTTCCTTGCAGCGCCGGCACTTCCATCAATACGCTGTGGATTAAATCCAAATTGATATTTGGCGCGCTCACCTTCAACAGTGGCTGTTCGCTTTCACGGCCCATCACCAACCTTAGCGCTTCCTGTTCAAATCGACGATGAAACTCAAAGGCCGTATTACTCAGCGACAAATCCCACTGCTGGGGCGACTGATAGCTAAACAAAAAATCACTTTGGGCATTTTTCACATCGCCGACGTTGGCCAATAATTTGGACAAATCTAAGCGAGGCACCGAAAAAGAGCCCTGCGCACTGATCCCTCGAGTGGGATGCCAATCGAGCCATACCTCGGTCGTCGCCGAAAGGTCTGCGGGGATGGGGTTGTTTTCCAAAACACTGTCTAGCCCCAGACGGTCGAAATTCACATCAGCGGCGGCAAAATAAGCCTTACCGCGCAGCGACTCGGCATCGACTAAACTGCCACTGGTTTCAACCACAAAACGCATTGGGGCTTGGTTGAGCACTAATTGCCCCGTCAAACGGCGAAAGTTTTCATTGCGGCCCAATTCGAAAAACAGATCTAACTCGCCCAACACCGTCACCACGTGACTTCGCTCGACGGCGATCATGTCGGCATACTCTAGGGTACTCAAAAACTGCAGCCACAATTCACGCCACGCCACATCCCCCTGCTCACTTTTCAGGTTGCGGCGGTTCTCCACTAGGTCCAATTGCATTCCCGACACGGTCAGGTGATCGAGCCGCACACCGCGGTCGCGTAAACTGGCTAGAACGTTGACACTCGCGACCATGCTATCGACGTCAATAAAATCCAAGGTATCGTTATCGCGCCGCATGCGTACCTTGTTGAGTTCTAAAATGGGCGACAAGCGGCGCCATGACACGGTCAGACTGTCTGCTTCTATCTCAATTGGGCTATAGCGGTTTAGAAACTCCAAAATGGGTGTTTTATAAGAGGCGGCCATTGGCGCATAGTACTGACCCAAGCTCGCGTACACCGCGATCAGAAGAATCAGCGCGACACTGAGACGACTAAAGGCATACCAAATGATATTGCGTGACCAGACCAGCACCCTAAGATCCTACATCAATACCACGTCGAACTGCTCTTGTCCGTAGAGCGGTTCAACTTGGAAACGGATTGTCTTGCCGATAAATTCCTCTAAATCGGCTACGTGGGCAGACTCTTCATCCAACAAACGATCGACCACACTCTGTGCGGCCAAGACCAGATAGTTGGCACTGGCGTAGGCGCGTTCCTCGCGCAGAATCTCACGGAATATTTCGTAGCAGACCGTCTGTGCGGTTTTAACACTGCCACTGCCTTGGCAGACCTGACAAGGTTCGCACAGCGTATGTTCGAGGCTTTCGCGGGTACGCTTGCGCGTCATCTGCACCAAGCCCAACTCAGAAAAACCACTTACCACCACCTTTGCTAAGTCTTTTTCAAGCGCTTTTTCCAAGGTGCGCAGCACCTGACGCTGGTGCTCAGCATCTCGCATATCAATAAAGTCGATAATGATAATGCCACCCAAATTGCGCAGCCGAATTTGACGCGCAAGCGCGGTAGCGGCCTCGAGGTTGGTCTTAAAAATAGTTTCGCGCAGGTTGCGATGCCCGACAAAGGCCCCGGTATTAACGTCTATAGTCGTCATCGCCTCAGTCTGATCGATGATCAAATAACCGCCAGATTTAAGGTCGACGCGTTTATCGAGTGCGCGTTGGATTTCTTCTTCGACGTTATGTAGCTCAAAGATTGGTCGCTCACCGGGATAGTATTCCAGCTTGTCCAACATCTGTGGCACGATACGCTCAACGAAATCGGTAAGTTTCTGGAAGGTCTCGCGTGAGTCGATGCGTATTCGTTCTAAATTGGGACGCCAAAGATCGCGCACCGTGCGCATATATAGAGGCAGATCGCTGTACATCACCCCCGGGACACTCACCTGCGAACGGCTTTCCTCAACACTCATCCAAAGGCGCAGCGTAAACTCCATATCGGCCTTCAAGATCGCCGCGTCAACACCCTCCGCGGCGGTGCGAACGATAAACCCTAAATTTCTTGGCACCGAAGGTAAGTTTTGGCGCAGCGACTGTCGCGCCGCATCCACTGCCAACCGCAAGCGCTCTCGCTCCTCGTCATCTTCGATGCGCAAAGACACACCGATGTGGTCGTTACATGGGCTAAAGACAATGTAGCGCGAAGACAATGACAGCTGGGTAGTAATACGCGCACCTTTCGTGCCGAGACTATCTTTAAGCACCTGTACCGACAGCACCTGCCCGTCGTGCACCAAACTTCGAATATTGACGTCTTCTGGCGGCGATTCCCCCTCGGCGTCGACGATGTCTTGGGCGTGTAAGAAGGCCGCTTTTTCCAGACCGATATCGACAAAGGCCGCCTGCATGCCTGGCAGTACACGGATCACTTTACCCCGATAGATGTTCCCGACAATACCGCGATTAGAGCTACGCTCGACGTGCATTTCCTGCAGCACCCCGTTCTCCACCACCGCGACGCGCGTCTCAGAGGGCGTTACATTGAGCAGAATTTCTTCTTTCACAATGCGCCTCCCATCACCTCAGCCCAGCTTGGCGTAGCATTTGCGCCACCTCAAATAGAGGCAAGCCCATCACGCCACTGTAGCTACCATCAATGCGCGCCACAAACTGAGCGCCTAAACCTTGGATGGCATAGCCACCGGCCTTATCTGCGGGCTCACCACTTTGCCAATAGGCGGCCATCTCGATGGCACTAATAGCGCGAAACCACACCTCGGTTTCATTCAGCGTCAATTGCATCTTCTCGCCTAATACGCACACCGATGTCATCACCACATGCGAGCGATCCGCCAGGCGCACCAACATTTGCGCCGCATCGGCTTCATCCACGGGTTTGCCGAGCACTTCATCATCGACCACCACCGAAGTATCCGAGGCAAGAATCAGCGCCCCTGGAAAGCGCGGCGCGATGGTCTGCGCTTTTTCTTGGGCCATGCGTAAAACATAGTCGCGAGATGATTCTTCCTGACGCAACGACTCATCGATATTAGCCGCACACACGTCAAACTGCACACCTATCTGCTTCAATAATTCGGCGCGTCGAGGCGACGCAGAGGCGAGAATCAAATCCTTCATATCAAATGAAATATCCTTGCCACTACGCGCAAGTAGGCGTAGATCAACGGCCATACCAATGCGCTGGTCAGCGCCGCCCACAAACTTTCTAAACCACTATTAGGCAGCGAGTAAATGTTCTTCGCCCAGAAGGTCAACAACTGGCATACGGCCGCCAATACAAACACCATCCAAGTTTGCAACCATACACTATAGATACGAAATCGCGGACCAATAAAGATGGCCAAGGCCACACTAATCGCCATAGCGAATGCGTTGACACCGAGTGGATAGCCCACCACAACATCGAGCCATAGTCCGACAAACCAAGCCCAGCCCACGCCGTGCTTGTGGGGAAAATAAATCGCCCAAAACATGGAGGTAATGAACACCCATTGGGGCATCCACATGGCCCAACCCCAACTTGAAGGCACCAGTGTGAGCGCGAAGGCCAACACAAAACTGAAGTAAATCGACGAATTTTCGCCCCTAATCGTCGCCATTACCCACCTCCGATTGCAACACCGACGGGGTGGCAAACAACAACAAGACATAACGACTGCGATTCAGTTCAGCCGTTGGGGCGGCTGCGATGGTAGAGAATGGCCGACCGGGATCGGTACTAACGGATGTCACCGTGGCCACCGGGTAGCCACGAGGAAAGCGTTGCCCTAGGCCAGAACTGACAAGAATGTCCCCAACCTGAATATCGGTGGTAGCGGGTACATGCAATAATTCGAGGGTATCTAGACGCCCCAGCCCGCGCAGTACGGAGCGCACCCCATTGCGATTCACTTCCACGGGAATCGCGTGGCTCGCATCCGAGATCAAAATAGCGCGGCTAAAACTGGTCTGTACTTCAACAACCTGCCCCATCAAACCACTGGCATCTAGCACCGCCTGACCGAGATACACACCGTCTTCGCTGCCTCGGTTGATCACCACCGTGTGGTAATCGGGGTCGGGAGAAATAGCGATTAATTCAGCCACTTGCAAACGCCCTCTGACTTGCGCCGAGGAATTAAGCAATTCGCGCAGCTGGGCATTTTCTGCCTCCAACACCGCTAGGCGCTGCGACATGGTCCTCAACACTAGCACTTCGTTACGCAGGGATTCATTGGTGCGCACCAATTCATCGCGTGACACAACCGTGTGATCCCACCAATCGCCGAGTGCAGCAGGGGCATCGACTACGCGATATAATGGCCCCACGATGCTAGACATCGCCGCGCGCAGTGGTGCTGTCCAACCCATGCGATAGTCGGCAACAACAAGAAAAAGTGCGATCAGTCCAAACACAAGGGCCCTCGCAAATAGCGAAGGCCCTTTTAAGAATAGCGGCTTCATCCGTTAGCCTCGCCGCAACGCTTACTCAGTCGACAACAAGTCGATATTGTGAGCATCCATGATTTCGAGCGCCTTGCCACCACCGCGCGCCACACAAGTCAACGGGTCATCGGCTACAATCACAGGCAGGCCTGTTTCCTCTGTCAGCAACACGTCCAAACCACGCAATAACGCGCCACCACCGGTCAGCACGATACCGCTTTCAGCAATATCCGAAGCCAATTCTGGGGGCGATTTCTCCAACGCACCTTTCACTGCCTGCACAATCGAAGAAACCGGATCTTGCAAGGCCGAGTAAATTTCATCGCTGCGCAACGCAAAGCCCTTGGGCACACCTTCTGCAAGATTGCGGCCGCGCACGTCTATTTCGCGCAGTTCACAAGATGGATGAGCACAGCCCACTTCCTGCTTGATGCGTTCAGCGGTTGAATCGCCAATCAAACTTCCGTAGTGACGGCGAACATAGGACACGATAGCCTCGTCGAAACGGTCACCACCGATTCGCACCGACTCAGAATACACCACGCCGTTCAGCGAGATAATGGCAATCTCAGTTGTACCGCCACCGATATCTACCACCATCGAACCGCCGGCTTCTTCCACTGCCATACCGGCACCAATCGCTGCCGCCATCGGCTCTTCGATCAAACGCACTTCGCGCGCACCGGCACTTAAGGCCGACTCACGAATGGCGCGTCTCTCAACCTGCGTTGACTGGCAGGGCACACAGATCAGTACGCGGGGGCTTGGGCGAATAAAGCTGTTTTGGTGCACTTTGGCAATGAAGTGCTGGAGCATTTTTTCCGTCACTTGGAAGTCGGCGATCACACCGTCTTTCAATGGGCGAATGGCGGTGATATTACCGGGGGTACGACCCAACATGCGCTTAGCTTCGGTACCCACTGCCTCAATGGTTTTTTGGCCGTTGTGCACACGAATGGCCACCACTGAAGGCTCATCCAAAACAATCCCTTGGTCACGAACGTAGACCAGGGTGTTGGCCGTTCCCAAGTCGATCGCCAGATCGTTGGAAAACATGCCGCGAAGACGTTTAAACATATTTTTGCCTTAAACTTGAACAAGGCCCACCACTGCAGGCAAAATCATTGTTTTAATGTGATTGATTTTATACGAACTAAAAAAATTTTGTTCGGCAATTTGTGCTTTTTGACAATTAAATTGCTAGAAAATTGCAGTTAACCTGGTGTTTTGTGTTTAGGGCAGGCGATATGTGGTAAATTTGCGCTTTTTAAGTGGCGGCATGCGCCCGCCAAATAGCGTTGGAGCCCCCATGGCCATTGATAAACACGAGATTGACAAACTGTCTCGTCTGGCACGCCTTTCCGTGTCGGAAGAAGACAGCGCCGATGTCGCCGACCGCATTACTCGCATCCTCGACTTGGTAGACCAATTACAGGCAGTCGATACCACCGGTGTCGCCCCCATGTCACACCCCCTCGACGCCGTACAGCGCTTGCGTGCCGACGAAGTCACTGAACTCAATCAACGCGAGGCGTTTCAAGCTGTCGCCCCCAATGCGGAACAGGGCCTTTACCTAGTGCCCAAAGTTATCGAGTAACCCCTAGCCAAAAAGGAGATACACTGACATGCATCAGCTGACAGTTGCCCAGATTGCGCAGGGTCTGCGCGAGAAGCACTTTTCAAGTGTCGAGATTACCCAGCACTACCTCGACCGCATCGCCGCGAAAGACGACTCCATTCGCGCCTATATCACTGTCTGCCCAGAGCGCGCACTGGCCCAAGCCGCCGCCGCCGATGCGCGCCTTGCGGCGGGTAATGCAGGCGCACTCACCGGCGTTCCGATTGCGCACAAAGATATTTTCTGTACCAAAGGCGTGAAAACCACCTGTGCCTCAAAAATGCTGGATAACTTCATCGCCCCCTACGACGCCACCGTGGTCGAAAACCTCGATCGCGCCGGCACCGTCATGTTGGGAAAAACCAATATGGACGAGTTCGCGATGGGCTCTTCCAACGAAACCAGCTTTTATGGCACCCCTCGCAACCCCTGGGATCAAGAGCGCGTTGCCGGTGGCTCGTCCGGCGGTAGCGCCGCGGCGGTTGCCGCCCAACTCGCCCCCATTGCCAGCGGCACCGACACGGGCGGCTCAATCCGCCAACCCGCCTCTCTTTGTGGCCTGAGCGGTATTAAGCCGACCTACGGCCGAGTGTCTCGCTGGGGCATGATCGCCTTTGCCTCCAGCCTCGATCAGGGCGGCGTGATCGCCCGCAACGCTGAAGACGCCGCGCTTATGTTGCAAGACATGGCCAGCCACGATGCAAAAGATTCCACCAATAGCGGCCAACCCATCGACGACTTTGGCGCCACGTTGAACGATTCACTGCAAGGCAAACGCATTGGTATTCCCAAGCAGTATTTCGGCGCTGGCCTCGACACAGAAACCGGCAACGCCGTGCAAGCAGCGCTAGAACAATACCGCGCCATGGGGGCTGAACTTATCGAGATCGACTTGCCACACACCGAGTTGGCAGTACCCGCCTATTACGTGATTGCCCCCGCCGAAGCCTCCGCTAACCTGTCACGCTTTGACGGCGTTCGCTACGGCCACCGCTGCGATAACCCCACCGACCTGATGGACCTCTACATGCGCAGCCGCGCAGAGGGGTTTGGCGACGAAGTGAAACGCCGCATCATGGTAGGCGCGTACGCGCTATCGGCAGGTTACTACGACGCATACTTCCGCAAGGCTCAGCAAGTACGCCGCCTCATCAGCCAAGACTTCCAGCAAGCCTTCGCCGACGTCGACTTCATCGCTGGCCCGACCTGCCCTCAGCCCGCGTTCAAGCTCGGCGAAAAAACGAGCGACCCGGTCGCCATGTATCTGGAAGACATCTATACCATTCCTGTTAGCCTCGCTGGCTTACCAGCGATGTCGATTCCCTGCGGCACTAGCCACGGACTGCCCGTTGGCTTGCAGTTGATCGGACGTCACTTCGACGAAACCGGTGTTCTGCAACTGGCCCACCAATACCAACGGGCCACCGACTGGCACACCCGCACCCCTGCGGGCCTGGAATAAGGAGCGACACATGAGCTGGGAAACCGTCATCGGCCTTGAAGTACACGTTCAGCTGGCCACCCAATCTAAGATTTTTTCTGGCAGCAGCACCGCCTTCGGTGCCGAGCCCAATACCCAGGCCAGTGCCGTCGATCTAGCCCTACCTGGCACACTGCCCGTACCCAACGCCAAGGCGTTTGAATACGCCGTGATGTTTGGCCTAGCGGTTAATGCCGAGATCGGCACGACCTCGCACTTCGAGCGCAAAAACTACTTTTACCCCGATCTCCCCAAGGGCTATCAAACCACCCAACTTGAGCAACCCATCGTCGGTGCGGGCTACGTCGATCTCAACCTGAGCGAGGGTCGCACCAAGCGCGTGCGCATCCACCACGCCCACCTAGAAGAAGACGCTGGCAAATCGTTGCACGAAGATTTCCACGGCATGTCTGGTATCGACCTAAATCGCGCCGGCACACCGCTGATCGAAATCGTATCTGAACCCGATATGAGCAACGCCGAAGAGGCTGTCGCCTTTGCCAAACAACTACACGCGATCGTGACCTCACTAGGTATTTGCGACGGCGAAATGGCACAGGGCTCGATGCGTTTTGACGTCAACATCTCTGTGCGCCGCCCCGGCGAACCGCTCGGCACGCGCACCGAAACCAAAAACCTTAACTCGTTCCGCTTTATGGAAGAGGCTATCAAACTCGAGGTGGAACGCCAGATCGACGTGCTCGAAGACGGCGGCAAGATCAACCAAGAGACCCGTCTCTACAACGGTGATACCAAGAAAGCTCGCGCCATGCGAAGCAAGGAAGAAGCTAACGACTACCGCTACTTCCCCTGCCCGGATCTCCTACCCGTGATCCTCGACGAAGGTTATGTTGAGCGCGTACGCCAAAACATCCCCGAACTTCCCGACCAACGCGCTGCGCGCTTTGTCAGCGACTACCAGTTGTCCGACTACGACGCCGGCATCCTCGCCGCCGACCGACAGTTGTCAGCCTACTTTGAAGCCGCTGCCAACAACGGCCAAGCTAAGCTGTGCGCCAACTGGATCATGGGCGACATCTCGGCCAGTTTGAACACCAGCGACATGAGCATTAACACCTGTCCGGTGACCCCAGAGCAACTGGCGGGATTGGTAGCGCGCATTGCCGACGACACCATCTCAAACAAGCAGGCGAAGAAAGTGTTTGAACTGATGTGGAGCGATGGCGGCAGCGCCGATGAGATCATCGAAAAACACGGCATGAAGCAGGTATCGGATACCGGCGCACTCGAGCAGATCGTCGACGAAGTGCTGGCCAGCAAACCGCAAGAGGTGGCGAATTATCTCGCGGCCGAAGAGAGCAAGCGCAAGAAAATGATGGGCGCCTTTATGGGGCCAATTATGCAAGCCACCAAGGGGCAAGCCAACCCCGGCATGGTGAACAAGATTCTGGCGCAAAAACTCAACGCGCTCGCT
Source organism: Cellvibrionales bacterium (assembly GCA_024639455.1). Classification (GTDB taxonomy): domain Bacteria; phylum Pseudomonadota; class Gammaproteobacteria; order Pseudomonadales; family JAHEIH01; genus JAHEIH01. The sequence continues at coordinate 15,365 of JAHEIH010000009.1, read as the reverse complement.
AAATAGAGAGAATATGTCGCTGTTCGAGCCCCTTAGCCTCGCCTGCGGTCAGGTGATACCAAACCGCATCGCAAAAGCGGCCATGGAAGAAAACATGGCCGCGCCAGATAACACGCCCTCAGAGGCACTATTGACACTTTATCGGACGTGGGCGCGTGGCGGCAGCGGCCTCATCATCACCGGCAACGTGATGATTCATCACGCCGGCATGACCAGCCCGGGCGGGGTAGTCTTAGAAAACGACAAAGCGCTCCACAAGTTCACCCGCTGGGCCAAGCAAGCCCAACATGGCGACGCCAAGGTGTGGATGCAAATCAACCACCCCGGTCGCCAGATGCCGGCCAACCTGGGCCAAGTTGCCCTCGCACCGTCCAACGTACCGCTCAATCTAGGCAAACTAAGCAAGAATTTTGCGCCCATCAAAGTGATGAGTGACGCGGATATTCAAGACATTATCCAACGTTTTGCCAATACCGCTACACTGGCCGAAAAAGCCGGTTTTGACGGTGTAGAGATCCACGCTGCCCACGGTTACTTAATCAGTCAATTCCTATCGCCCATCAGCAACCAACGCGAGGATCAGTGGGGCGGTTGCCTACAAAATCGCGCGCGCCTGCTCATCGAAGTGGTCCGAGCCGTTGCTGGTGTTGTGAGCCCTCACTTTGCTATCGCGGTTAAGATTAATTCAGCAGACTTTCAACGCGGTGGATTTAGCCAACGCGATGCCAGTGACGTAATCGCCATGCTCAATGATGAACGCGTTGATCTAGTTGAGCTGTCCGGCGGCAGCTACGAAGCTCCCGCAATGCAGGGCGATGCACGCGATGGAAGTACCCTTGAGCGTGAGGCCTATTTTTTGAGTTTTGCCAAGGACATCGCTACAACGGCCAACATGCCACTCATGGTGACCGGCGGTATTCGCAGTAAGGCTGTCGCTGAGCGCGTAATACAGCACGGTATTGCTATGGCGGGTATCGCCAGCGCCATGGCCATTTGCCCAGACCTACCACAGCGCTGGAGACAAGGGGACAACACCTGCCCACAATTCCCAGACGTTCATTGGAAAAACAAGACCCTAGCGGCTCTAGCCAATATGGCCATTGTGAAATACCAATTAAGACGTATCGGGCGGGGTTTAGAAAGCCGACCCACGGTAGCACCGTGGTGGGCATTTTTGTTGCAACAACTGATTTTATTACGTCGCGCCAAACACTACCGCAAAAATACTAAAGCTTGATGTCTGGGCCATATTTGTCACGACCGGCGATGAAACGGCGGCGATTTTCCTCTTTCTTGCGCTCACTTTTACGCAGCAACACATACACAGCACCGGCACCGCCGTGGGCCTGTTGAGCGCTGTGGAATGCCATCACTTGAGGTAGTTCACGCAGCCATTTGTTGAGATAACTTTTTAAGATCGCCTTGTCATCAGCCGAAGGCGCGGCGGCTTCTTGCATGCGCTGGTTGAGCCCTTTGCCGTGAACGATCAAGATATTACGTACATCATTAGCTACGCATTGCTCGACAAATTCAAACACCACTTGTCTGGCGCGTTTAACGGTCATGCGGTGCAAGTCAATACGCTGTTCAACGGGGTATTTACCCAACTTCAACTTGCGATACACACCGTTTTGCACACCATCACGCTTAAAGTCCATAATGTAAAAGGCATCCAGCATTTCAACGTAATCTTCGCTAAGAAAATTGCGATCTTGTTGTTTTTCAGCGGTGGCGAGGCGACGTCGCTCGGCAGCAGCCACATCGCTATCGACAGGCCTACCAACATCAGCTTTGTCACCCTGTTTAAGCGGGGTTACACCCCCCATCTCACTCATAAATAAGTCAAAATCGTCAGCCATCTTCCTACCTGTTTGCCAATACCTGCGGCTAGTGCGATGATACCCGGGTCGCTAAAACGATGCACGCGCAAGGACACGTCACACCATGAAAAACACGCCAATGACAGGCCTCTACTATTTCAAACGCGGCCTGCAAGGTCTCCGTCTGAAGCCCCTCCGCCCCTTTATCATGATCCCGGTCGCCATCAATATTCTTATATACGGTGTCGCCATGGTCTGGGCCTACGGCAAACTTAACGAATGGAACCAGCAGCTGCTCGACTACCTACCCGATTGGCTCGACTTCGTTACTTGGCTGCTCTGGCCAATGTTTATCCTCATGCTTTTAGTGATCATGGCTTACTCCTTCACCATCGTCGCCAACCTGATCGCCTCGCCTTTCAATGGCCTGTTATCGGAAAAAACAGAAAACGTCATACTCAACAAAGAGGTGCCCTCACCCACCCGCTTGGTGGATTGGCTCATGCTAGTGCCCCGTGCACTGGGTCGAGAGGTGGTGAAATGGATGTACTTTCTTCCCATCATCATCGGTCTATTGATTCTGACCTTTATACCCGTGATTAACCTTGTCACACCGGCGCTTTGGTTCATTTTTGGTGCTTGGTCAATGGCGGTGCAGTACTGCGACTTTTGCGCCGACAATCACCAGCAAAGCTTCGCGGCGATGAAGCGCGGCCTAAAAAAATATCGCTGGGCGTATTTAGGTTTTGGCGCGACGGTTGCCGCGGTTAGCGTGATTCCGCTGGCCAACCTATTGGTAATGCCAGCGGCTGTGATCGGGGGAAGCCTGATGTGGTCCGAGAATAACCTCGACGAGGTTAGCCCATCATCTCCTCAGGCGGTAATACAGCGTTAAGTTTACGACCCAGCAACTCTTCAATGCTGGGCAACATAAAGGCGTCGTCTTCACAGGCAAAGCTTATTGACACCCCTTCTGCCCCCGCGCGACCAGTACGTCCTATGCGGTGTACGTAGTCCTCTGGGTCCTCGGGTAGGGTATAGTTCACCACGTGGCTAATGCCGTCGATGTGAATACCGCGACCGGCGACGTCGGTGGCCACCAATACCTTCAACTTCCCTGACTTAAAATCTTCCAACGTGCGACTGCGCTTGTTCTGTGGAATATCGCCAGAAAGAATACCCGCTTTGAATCCCGCTTTTTGCAAACGTTCGTGCAACTTGCGTGTGGTGTCGCGCCGGTTGGCAAAGATAATCACCGATTCAACCTTGTCGCCACTAAGGCACTTCTTCAGCAAGCCAAACTTTTCATCGGCGCTGACGATATACACAATCTGTTCTACGGTATCAGCCGCCACGCGCTCGGGTTCGATCTCCACACGAATCGGCTCGTGCGTCCAACGCTCCGACAGATTCAAAATATCTGGAGTAAAGGTCGCACTAAACAACAGAGTCTGGCGCTGTGACTTCTTCGGCGTATGACTAATGATGCGTTTCACCTGGGGAATAAAACCCATATCCAACATGCGATCCGCCTCGTCGATCACCATGATCTCCACTTGATCGAGGTAGATTTGCGAGCGTTCTTTGAAGTCCATCAAACGCCCCGGGGTCGCCACTACAATATCCACTGCTTGGGTTTCTAATTGCTTCATTTGACGGTCGTAATCGACACCACCAATCAAGCTCACCACATGCAGACCGGTGTACTTACAAAGGTTTTTTGCGTCATCCGCGATTTGCTGCACCAGTTCTCGCGTTGGCGCAATCACCAATGCTCGCGGCTCACCGATGTAACGAGCGCCATCAATTGGCTTATTAAGCAAGTCGGTGATAACAGTAATCAAAAAAGCCGCTGTCTTACCGGTACCGGTTTGCGCTTTACCGATGGCGTCGTAGCCATCGAGGGTATAGGGCAAGGTTTGCGCCTGGATGGGTGAGCAGTATTCATAACCCAATTCTGCGATGCCCCGCATTAAAGACATGGGCAAATTCAAATCGTGGAAGCGAGTTTTACCCTCTTGGGGGGCCACCATGTAGTCGTCCAGCGACCATGGCTTCTCTTGCTTGGCGGGCTTTTTTTCGCGTGGCTTGCGCGGCTTAGGGTCTTTTTTCTCGACACCTTGTTTGGTTGTAGATTTCTCAGCCTCTGGTTTGGCGGCTGACTCGACGGCTTGTGGTGCCGATGATTTTCCAAATAATTTCTTTAACATATATTCCGTCTCTTAGTCGGCGGCTAGTCTACCACCACTCATCCCTGCTCGATAGCGATTACTTACCTCGACAAGGACAGGCCGCACGAGGCGCCATAGCAATACGATGCCACTGGCTGTCGCGGGCATCATACAACTGCAACACAGCTGCCGTCGGCAACCCCAATAGTAAACGTAGAACCTCTACCGCCTGCTGACTGGCGATCACGCCCACGAGCGGACCAAGAATGCCGTTGCGGGAGCAACTCGCATCCAGCTCATCGCGCGAGGGGTTAAAACATTCGTAGCACGGGTGCTCAGCCGAGGCGGGGTTGGCCACAAAGATCTGTCCCTGCCAGGCGGTTGCCGCCGCGAATACCGACGGGATAGCCAGCGCTATACAGGCATCATTTATGGCAAAGCGTGCGGCGTAATTGTCGCTGCAATCCACTACCACCTGACTACCGGCTAGCACATCAGCCGCATTTTCAGACGTTAACCGCCGCGAGTGTACGGCCACCGTTACATGGGGGTTACGCCGGCGCATTTCACGCGCTAACACCACCGCCTTGCTGGCACCAACATCCTGGTCGGTATAGGCAATCTGTCGAGCGATGTTGCTGAGCTCAACAGTATCGTCATCGACAAGCGTAAGATGCCCTACGCCAGCGGCGGCCAAATACAGCCCAACTGGATTCCCAAGACCGCCGGCACCGACAATAGTGACTCGCGCATCAGCCAGTGCCAATTGACCATCGAGATCAACCCCCGGCAACATGATTTGTCGAGAGTAACGTAGTAATTGATCATCGTTCATACTACCTCCACGCCCCCAGCGTCATTCGCCAATGACCACCTAAGTCACGCACGCTTTCTACCCGATGGTAGCCTAGCCTAATGAGCATTGACTGTACCGAGCGATGTTGATCATAGCCGTGCTCCATCAGCAACCAACCACCGCTGCGCAACACCCGCCTAGACTGCTCGGCAATACGGCGCAAATCTGCTTGGCCTCGTGCCTTTGCGACCAGCGCTGAGCGCGGTTCAAAGCGAACATCGCCTTCGTCCAGATGAGGGTCTTCAGCATCGATATAAGGCGGGTTACTCACCACCACGTCCATACTCGCATCGGCCACGGCCTCTAACCAATCGCCGCAGAACAAAGCGACATCCATTTGATTATCAGCCGCATTGCGCTGCGCCAATTGACAGGCCGAAAGACTGACATCCGCCACATAGACCCGCCAATCGGGGCGTTCACTCTTCAGAGCCAGCCCAATCGCCCCCGTACCCGTGCCCACATCGATAACGTCGAGCGGCTCATTCGGTAGCCGGTCGAGGGCGGTAGCCACCAAAGTTTCGGTATCAGGGCGGGGAATCAACGTGGAGGGATCAACCGCTAATTGCAGGGTCCAAAAACCGCGCTGCCCGAGAATGTGTGCCACAGGCTCACCGTTGATTCGGCGTGCCAACAAGGTGTCAAAGGCTTCAATGTGTTCTGGACTGAGCTGTCTATCCGGCCAAGTGAAGAAATAGCTGCGCTCGACATCAAGCACGCGCGCCAACAACAACTCGGCATCAAGCCGAGCGCTATCACTAGAAATACGCGCCGCCGCCGCGGCGATGGTGTCTGAAATACTGGCCACTAGCCTTCAGACATTGCCGACAATAAATCAGCCTGGTGCTCTTGAATCAAGGGACCAATGACCGAATCCAAATCGCCTGCCATAACCTCGTTCAACTTGTATAAAGTTAGGTTAATGCGGTGATCAGTGATGCGACTCTGTGGGTAGTTGTAGGTGCGAATCTTATCCGAACGATCACCACTACCCACCAAATCACGGCGGGTACTGGCCTGTTCACTGGCAATTTTCTCGCGCGCCGCGCGATCGAGACGGGCCTTCAACAGCGCCATCGCCTTGGCGCGGTTCTTGTGCTGTGAACGCTCGTCCTGACACTCCACCACCAACCCGGTGGGGATGTGGGTAAGACGTATCGCCGAATCAGTCTTGTTGACGTGCTGACCACCGGCCCCTGAAGCGCGGAAGGTATCCACCCGAAGGTCGGCTTTGTTGATCTCGATTTCGTCGGCCTCTTCAGGCTCGGGCATGACGGCCACGGTACAAGCTGACGTGTGCACACGGCCCTGTGACTCAGTTTCTGGTACGCGTTGCACGCGGTGCGCGCCAGACTCAAATTTCAAACGTCCATACACATTGCTGCCGATGATACGCGAAATAATTTCCTTGTAGCCGCCGTGCTCCCCCTCGCGCTCGCTGACAACCTCTACACGCCAGCCCTGACTCTCGGCAAATCGAGAGTACATACGAAACAAATCGCCCGAAAAAATAGCTGCTTCATCACCACCGGTACCGGCGCGAATTTCCAAAAAGGCATTGTTATCGTCGTCGGGATCCTTGGGTAACATCAACACCTGCAACTCGTCTTCCAAAGACTCTTTTTGCGCTTGGGCCGACTTCAATTCGTCTTGTCCCATGGCGCGCATCTCTGGATCATCCTCTTCGCACAGCAACCTAGCTTCATCGATATCTCCCAACACAGTGATGTAGCGATTGAAGCACTGGGCGACTGGCTCGAGCTCGGCATACTCCTTAGAAAAGGCGCGGAACTTATCTTGGTTACTAATAATGTCTGGATCGCTTAGCAACGCCGCCAATTCTTCATAGCGCTCGCTCAGTGATTCTAATTTACTCAATATTGATGCTTTCATGTGTTATTCCGAGTCTTCCCCGGCATCCAATTCAAACAGTTGACGGCTCAAGGCCAAAAGATCTAAACGGCCGGATTCCCCGGCGCGCTTAAGTTGTTTTGTTGGTGCGTGGATCAGCTTATTGGTCAAGCCACGAGCCAATTGCACCACGATCTGCTCCGCATCAGCGCCGCCTTGCAAGGCCTTCAAGGCCTTATCTAGCTCAGCATTGCGAATCGCGTCTGCCTGTTCACGGTAGGCGCGGATAGTATCCACCGCATCGAGCGAACGTAGCGCGCTAAAATATTTTTCCACCCCAAGGTGGATGATATCGTCGGCTTTATTAGCCTCTTGCTGACGATTCTTAATGTTGCTGTCGACAATTGAGCGCAAGTCATCAACGCTGTACAAGTACACGTCATCCAATTCACCCACTTCCTGCTCGATATCGCGTGGCACAGCGATATCCACCATAAAGATCGGCCTGTGACGGCGCTGTTTCAGCGCACGCTCTACCGCCCCCTTGCCCAATATAGGCAACTGACTCGCGGTAGACGAAATCACGATATCAGCGTCGACCAAGCGTTCGGGAATATCTGACAGCATCACCGCTTCAGCACCAAAGCGGTCGGCCAAATCTCGGGCACGGCCCAAGGTGCGGTTGGCAATAACAATATTGGAGACGCCATTTTCACGCAGGTGGCGCGCCACCAGCTCAATGGTTTCGCCGGCGCCGATCAACAGCGCAGAGGTCTGACTTAAATCCGCAAAAATCTGCTTCGACAAATCCACCGAGGCGTAAGCCACTGACACAGGATTTTCCCCAATCGCGGTATCGGTACGTACCTGCTTAGCCACGGCAAACACGTGATCAAACAACCGGTGTAACTGACCTTTTACGGTGCCCGCTTCGCGCGCCACCGCCACCGCAGATTTCATCTGCCCAAGAATTTGCGGCTCACCCAGCACCATCGAATCGAGCCCACTGGCCACTTTCATCACATGATGAACAGCGGACTCTTGCTGGTAGACATAGGTACATTGCACCAAGGCCCGTTCATCGACGCCATGAAAATTCGCCAGCCACTGATGGATCGGCTGTGCGTGCTCAGTCGTCGCATCGAAAAAAACTTCCGTGCGATTACAAGTCGACAAAATGACCATCTCCTCGACACCTAGCTGACGGCAGCCGTCCAACAGGGCGTCCTCCATCTGCTCTGGGACAAAGGCAACCTTTTCCCGGATATCGACGGAAGCAGACTTGTGGTTGATCCCCAAGGCTACTAAGGCCATGTATATCTCCGCTGTTAAAAATAGTCGAAATTCTAGCAAATTACTTGCCGCCCGACACGTTCTTTATGGTAATTACCCGATTGCCACTTGCGACAATCCATCCCTTTCGGCAAACTTTGTGCATGACTCGACGACACCCTATCTACATGCCTGTTCAACGCTTCGCCTACACAACCCTATGCTGTGGTATTTTGGCCGCTTGCAGCAGCACGGCGCCGCGACCTAACCAAGCCGCTACAGAGGCAGTTGTTGAAGTCCACGAAGCGCCGGCCGTCGCGGCTGTCCACCACACTACACGCATTGAGCGAGACACCCTGTATAACATTCTCAGCGGTGAAATTGCCGCCCGACGAATGCTTGGCGAAACAGCCAACCACCACATGCAAGCAGCAATGCAACGCCAACCTGACGAAGCCCTAGTCGCACGAAGTGCGCGTATTGCTCACTTTTTCAAGGATGATGTCGCGCTCGACAACGCCAGCGTGATCTGGCGCGAATTCGACCCAGACGCCACCGAACCACTTTATTTACGCGCGGTAACTTACACCCGTCAAGGTCGCCTCAAAGAGGCCTTCGACCTAATGGAACAACTGCTCAGCATGGACGCCGACACCAATTTTACCGCCATTGTATCGGTCGTCAGCCAATACCCGGAGCACGGCCCCTACCTTAGCGAGGGTGTCAAACGGCTGCGACTGAGCCACCCTGACAACGTACACTTAATCTTGAGTGATGCCATACTTGCAGACGCCTCGGGACAATCAGAACAGGCCCTCACCTTCAGCGATCAAGCTCTGACACTGGCACCAGATAACTATGCCGCGCTGCACATCAAAGCCCGCGCCTTGCAAATTTTGGAGCGCCATCAAGAGGCGATCGACACCCTGCTTACGGCACTTGATCTCTATCCAGAAGCCACCAACATGCGCCTTCACTTGGCCCGTATGCTGACAAGTCGCGACCTGTCTGCCGCCAGCGAACAATTTTCCATCTTGGTTGATCAGTCCCCCCACGATGCTAATGTCCGCCTGTCGTTAGCATTGAGCCTCAAGGAACTTGACAAGTTTGACGAGGCAACCGAACAATTCAACACGCTGCTCGACATAGGAAAATTTACCGACGAGTCAAACTATTATTTGGCACAGATTTATCGCCACAGCGCCCCCGAACTGGCCGAGGGTTTTAGCCTTGATATCGGTCGCCAAAGTAACTATTTCATGCCGGGGCTTTCGCTTTACCTAGAACTTATGGCCGAACGCGGACAGCTACTCAGCGCCATCGATGTACTGCAAATTCGCTGGCTACCCGAAGATGATCGTTCACCACGCATTGCCCTGCTGGCCGCCCAACGTTTAAGCCAAATAGGTATGAACAGCGAAGCCCGCCACTTACTCATGCGCGCGGCAGAACAACTTCAAGAACGCACAGAAATTCGCTACACACTGGCACTCCTTCTGCAGCAGAGCGGTGATCTCGATGGCGCACAAACCACCCTTGAAGCCAACATTAAAGAACACCCCGAGCACGCCGCCTCATTGAACGCACTTGGCTATTTGCTTGCCGAGCGCGGCAATCAACTCCAGCGCGCTGAATCACTCATCGCACGCGCCATTAAACTGCGCCCCGATGATGCCGCCATCATCGACAGCATGGGCTGGGTACTATTCAAACAAGGCGAGCACGAATCGGCAGCACACTATCTTGCTCGCGCCCATCAACTACTGGCCGACCCTGAAATTACCGCCCACTTGGTCGAAGTGTTGTGGCACCTTAATCGACATATCGAAGCCGGTGACATTATGCGCGATGCGCTGCAGCGCTTTCCAGAAAGCCCGCAACTAAACGACACTGTCGAACGCCTTGACATGCCGCGGCACTCTTTCGAATAACCCATGCTAAGACTTTTCGCCGCCACCATTATACTGTTGCTTAGTGCCTGCTCGTCGCTGCCTAGCGATCACAGGCAGGATTGGCAGTGGCAATTAACGGGTCGAGCGGTCTTTCAAAACCCCGAGCAACGCGACAGCGCCAATATTCTATGGCAATCCGCGCCGGGGCGAGACAACGTGCAACTCAGCGGCCCCTTTGGCCAAGGTGCGGTGCGCCTAATAGCCGATGCGCGCGGAGCTAGCCTTTGGCGCGACGGTGAATTGCGCGCCAGTGACACCAGCATTGAAGCACTGCTCAGCCGTCAATTGAACTGGCAGGTACCGGTGGAACAATTACGTGATTGGGTTCGCGGTAGTGGTGCCAACGATAATTCAAGCAAATTCGCCGACCGACAGTTTGAGCAAGACGGTTGGCGCGTTTTACAAAGTAAATTCAACCCCGACGGCCTGCCTCGAAAGATCGTTATTGAACGCCCCCCTTATAAACTGACATTGTTAATTGCCAAATGGACTCCCTGACACTTCTCGCTCCCGCAAAAATCAACCTGATGCTGCACATCATTGGTCAACGCGCCGATGGTTACCACAACCTGCAAACGGTATTTCAGATTCTCGACCACGGCGACACCATGCGCTTTCAGCGCAGAGAAGACAGCAGCATTCGTCTACAGGGTGACTTTCCTGGCGTCCCCGTTAACAGTAATATCATCCATAAGGCGGCGCAGTTACTTGTTCCTTTTGCCCAACAGCCTGCCGGCATCGACATTACCGTGGACAAAGTACTCCCCATGGGCGGCGGCCTTGGTGGCGGTAGTTCAAATGCCGCCACGACCTTGCTGGCACTCAATACACTTTGGCAGTGCCAGCGCAGCGAGGACCAACTCGCCGCTATGGGCTTGCAACTAGGCGCCGATGTCCCCGTATTTGTGCGCGGTCGCAGCGCCTGGGGCGAGGGTGTCGGCGAGCAGCTAACCCCACTCGAGCTGCCCGAAAAGTGGTTTGTGGTGCTAAAACCCGAAGTGGAAGTTTCCACCGCAAAAATTTTTGGCCACAGGGAATTGACACGTGACACAAGTGCCATTAAAGTAGCGGCCTTTCTGAGGTCTGGCGGCCAAAACGATTGTGAAAACATCGTCCGCCGGCTCTATCCCGATATCGATTCAGCCCTTGTTTGGCTAAACGATGAAACGGAAAATAGAGCCATGCTCACTGGTACAGGCGCGTGCATATTTGCACCCTGTGATAGCCACGAGCAAGCAGCAAACATTTTTGCTAAACGACCAAAAAATTTGCGCGGTTTTATTGCAAAAGGTGTGAATTTCTCACCGGCATGTGTATAATCGCCGACCTAATTGGGGCGTCGCCAAGCGGTAAGGCAGCGGGTTTTGATCCCGCCATGCGTTGGTTCGAATCCAGCCGCCCCAGCCATATTAGACCCGGGCTGACCAGTCAGTCCGGGTTATTTTTATGGGGCTAAAGCCCTGTTTAGCCACCTAATAAAGGTACCGACAGTGTCTAAACTTATGGTCTTTGCGGGTAACGCAAATTTAGAGCTCGCCAGAGCAGTTGTTAAAGAGCTTAGCATACCACTTGGCGACGCTACTGTAGCGCAGTTTAGCGACGGCGAAATCTCGGTAGAACTGAACGAAAACGTTCGCGGTAAAGACGTCTTCATTATTCAGCCCACCTGTGCACCGACTAACGACAACCTCATGGAGTTGATCGTGATGGCCGACGCCGTTCGCCGCTCATCTGCAGCGCGCATTACCGCCGTAGTGCCTTATTTCGGCTATGCGCGCCAAGATCGCCGAGTGCGCTCTGCGCGGGTACCCATCAGTGCCAAAGTAGTGGCTGACATGATGGCTGTCGTTGGTATCGACCGAGTGCTGACCGTCGATCTCCATGCAGAACAAATTCAAGGTTTCTTCGACGTACCCGTCGACAACCTGTTCGGCTCGCCAGTACTGCTGGACGATATAGAGAAGCAAGAATACGAAAACCCGATCGTGGTCTCGCCTGACATCGGCGGTGTCGTTCGCGCCCGTGCGATTGCCAAGCAGCTTAACGACTGCGATCTGGCGATCATCGACAAGCGACGCCCTAAAGCCAACGTGGCCAAGGTAATGCACCTGATCGGTGATGTTAAAGACAAGACTTGCATCATGGTTGATGACATGGTCGATACAGCCGGCACCTTGTGCAAAGCGGCTGAAGCGTTGAAAGAGTTCGGTGCATCTAAAGTGGTGGCCTACTGTACTCACCCTGTATTGTCAGGCTCGGCGTTAGACAACTTGAATGACTCTGAACTGGATGAGTTGGTCGTCACCAACACCATACCCTTGAGCAAGTCCATGAAAGATTGTGGCAAAGTACGTGTGCTCGACATCGCGCCTATGTTGGCCGAAGCCGTTCGCCGCGTCAGTAATGAAGAATCACTGAGTGCCATGTTCCGCTACTAGGAGCGCGGCACTTTTAAACGCAGGGTAACCTGCACAACCCTCTTGGTGCTGGTCGCAAGCCCGAGAGTTACTATAGGAGTTCGGACAATGTCTGATTTCACTTTGAACGCGAATGCCCGCGAAGACATGGGGAAAGGTGCGAGCCGCCGCCTGCGTCACGCTGGCCTGGTACCCGGTATTGTTTACGGTGGCAAGAAAGAAGCCCCTCAAATGATCACCCTGATTCACAAAGACCTGGTTAAGTCTCTCGAGAACGAAGCTTTCTTCGCTCACATCATCGAGCTGGACATCGATGGCAAAAAGCAAGACGTCATCATCAAAGACCTGCAACGTCATCCCGCGAAGAACAGCGTTGTTCACGCTGACTTCCTGCGTGTTGTTAAAGGCACCAAGTTAACTGTGAACGTACCTTTGCACTTCATCAACGAAGAAACCTGCCACGGCGTTAAAATGCAAGGCGGCCGTGTTTCTCACGCAATGACCGAGCTGGAAATTACCTGCTTGCCGAAAGATTTGCCTGAGTTCTTGGAAGTTGATCTGCAAGACCTAGAGTCTGGCCAAAGCCTGCACATTTCAGACATCAAAATGCCCAAAGGCGTTGAAAGTGTTGCACTGTCTCACGGCCCAGACCACGATCTGCCTGTAGCAAGCGTTGTACCTCCTAAAGGTGGTGCCGCTAGCGAAGACGGCGAAGCAGAAGGCGAAGCAGAAGAGTAATCTCTGCTGTCATCCGATGCATAAACTGCCGAGCCCACGCTCGGCAGTTTTGTTTTAAGACTAGCTATGAGCACACCAATAAAACTGATCGTCGGCCTCGGCAACCCGGGCAGCCAATACGCCAATACCCGCCATAACGCCGGGCAAGATTTGGTGGAACGCCTCGTCGCCCAACACAGCTCCAGCCTGAGTAGCGACAGCAAATTCTTTGGCGACAGCGGCCGAATTTTTATCGACAACCGCGACGTGCGCTTATTGGTGCCTACCACCTTTATGAATCGCAGCGGTCAAGCCGTCGCTGCACTCGCCAACTTTTACCGTATCGAGCCGGAAGCCATTTTAGTGGTGCACGACGAACTCGACCTGCCACCCGGGGTGGCGCGTCTCAAACAGGGCGGCGGACACGGTGGACACAACGGTTTGCGCGACATTATTAGTGCGCTAGGTAACAACAAAGATTTCCAACGCTTACGCATCGGCATCGGCCACCCCGGTAATGCCAAGCAAGTGAGCGGTTACGTATTAAAAAAGGCCAGTGGTGACGACGCCATTGGTATCGATCACAGCATCGACGAATCGATCAAAGTATTACCCGCCCTATTGGCAGGTGACCTGGCCGGCGCGATGCAAGAACTTCACAGTAAGCTGAAGGCTTAAAGGAGCCCCCATGGGATTTAACTGCGGTATTGTTGGCCTGCCCAACGTCGGTAAATCAACCCTATTCAATGCACTCACCAAAGCTGGCATTGGCGCCGAAAACTTCCCCTTCTGCACCATCGAGCCCAACGCCGGCGTGGTCGCGATCCCTGATCGCCGCCTCGACGCGATTGCCGAAATCGTCAAGCCGGAGCGCGTTATAGCCACCACTATGGAGTTCGTCGACATCGCTGGTCTGGTTGCTGGCGCCTCTAAAGGTGAAGGCCTGGGCAACCAATTCCTCGCCAATATCCGCGAGACCGACGCTATCGCCCACGTGGTGCGCTGCTTTGAAGATGACAACATCATCCACGTTGCCAACGCCATCGACCCACAGGCTGATATCGACGTGATCAACCTTGAACTGGCCATGGCCGACCTCGAGAGCGTCGAAAAGCAACTGCAACGCGTGGTGCGCACCGCCAAAAGCGGCGACAAGCTCGCCGTAGCCACCAAGAATCTTATCCAAGGCAAACTGCTTCCCCACTTGAGCGAAGGCCTGGCCGTACGCACTCTCGAACTTGAGGACGAAGAGCGTACACTAGTGAAAAACATGCACCTACTTACCGTTAAGCCTACCCTCTACATCGCCAACGTCTCTGAAGACGGCTTCGAAGACAACCCACACCTCGACAAGGTCAAAGCTATTGCCGCAGCAGAAGGTGCCGAAGTGGTCGTGATCTGCAACCAAATGGAAGCTGAAATTGCCGAGCTTGAGGACGACGAAAAAATGGAATTTCTCACCGATCTAGGCTGGGAAGAACCCGGCCTCGATCGCGTCATTCGCGCCGGTTATGCCCTGCTTGGACTACACACCTACTTCACGGCCGGAGTTAAAGAAGTCCGCGCCTGGACGGTCAAACAAGGCGCCACAGCACCACAGGCCGCGGGCGTGATCCATACCGACTTCGAAAAAGGCTTTATCCGCGCCGAAGTGACTGGCTACGACGACTTCATTCAATACAAGGGTGAACAAGGTGCCAAAGAAGCCGGTAAATGGCGCCTAGAAGGCAAAGACTATATCGTCAAAGATGGTGATATCGTCCACTTCCGCTTCAACGTATAAGGGCGCGAAAAAGTCGACTTTTTTGCCCCATTTTCAACCCTTTGGGGTTGACTCAATCGCGTCTTGCTAGCACAATACGCGACCTCGATGGCTAGGTAGCTCAGCTGGTTAGAGCACAGCACTCATAATGCTGGGGTCGGCGGTTCAAGTCCGCCCCTAGCTACCATCTTAAACAAAAAAGCCCCTGACGAAAGTCAGGGGCTTTTTTGTTTAAGATGGTAGCTAGGGGTGATGACGCAGAACCGCCTACGCGTTGCCGCAATCACAACACCAACTCATAAATATACGCCGTTAGCCACTCTCCATCCGCCAAGCGGACCTTAGTCAGCACCCGCTGATAATCCTCGCCTTCAAACTCATCCAACTCGTGCCAAAACTCAGCCAGCATATCCGTCGAAAGCACCAGTCCATCGACCCAAGGATGCTGATTACCAAGCACGATACCCGGGTAGCCCATATTCGCTCCCCAGCCTATTTCTTTGAGCTCTCCTCGCACAGTCGCCGGCTGCCACTTGCCATTAAGACC
>JAHEIH010000008.1 GCA_024639455.1 Cellvibrionales bacterium | reverse complement strand
CCGAAAACTTCTGCACAAACGCGAGTCAGCGCAGCAGTCAGAGTAGTTTTACCGTGGTCAACGTGACCGATGGTGCCCACGTTTACGTGGGGTTTCTTCCGTTCAAATTTTTCCTTAGCCATATCGACTGCCTCCAGTGAAGGATCATTAATTTGCGATTTAAATGTGAGCAGCCTTTGCCGCTCTATCCTGCGCCATCCGCAACTATAAGTCACCGGAGGCCTGCTTGATACGAAAAGTGGAGCTCATAACCAGATTCGAACTGGTGACCTCTTCCTTACCAAGGAAGTGCTCTACCTACTGAGCTATATGAGCAAGTACCATCGCTCACGATGGAGCGGGTAGCGGGAATCGAACCCGCATCATCAGCTTGGAAGGCTGAGGTTCTACCATTGAACTATACCCGCTACATTTCGTACCAAACCGCCACAGCCATAAACTGCAACGTGTAACATGGTGGTGGGGGGTGGATTCGAACCACCGAAGCTTTCGCGTCAGATTTACAGTCTGATCCCTTTGGCCACTCGGGAACCCCACCGAAAAGAGCGCCGTATTCTCCTAGGGTAGCAACCTCGTGTCAAGCACTTTCTTACAAAGACAACGTATTGTCTTAGCAAAGAAAACACTCAATTGAAGCCACGCTAAGAATGCGCGTAACACAAAGCCACATGGCGCGACTTTGAGAGCGTTAAATTCGGCAATTTAACGGAGAAAAATGGAGCTGGCGAGAGGAGTCGAACCCCCGACCGGCTGATTACAAATCAGCTGCTCTACCAACTGAGCTACGCCAGCACAACTTTTTTTTCTACATCTAGATGGCGTCAACCATCAGAGCCGCGCATTGTATTCAAGTGCCCAGCTACGCGCAAGCCTTAACATTCAAAATAATTGAGTTTTTTAACGCATCCATAAAAACAAAAACCCGCCGGCCAAATAGCGAGCGGGCTTTCACAAGACCAGCAACTATAGGAAAGCGTGACGCAACACGATAGTCTGACTGCGATCTGGTCCTGTAGACACGATATCAATGGGCGCACCCACCAAGTCTTCCAGGCGCTTAATGTAGTTTCGTGCCGCCTGTGGCAACGCATCTAAAGACTGCGCACCAATAGTTGATTCTGTCCAGCCTGGCATTTGCTCGTATACAGGGTGCAAGGCCTCATAATCTTCTGCATCGACCGGTGCATTGGCATCATTACCCTCCGCATCCTTATAACCAACACAAATCTTTACAGTCTCCAAGCCATCCAATACGTCCAGCTTGGTCAAACACAAGCCGCTAACACTGTTAACCTGTACCGCGTGGCGCAGAGCTACCGCATCAAACCATCCGCAACGACGAGCACGTCCGGTAGTAGCACCAAACTCATGACCCTGTTTGGCCAGGTACGCACCCACCTCGTCAAATAATTCTGTTGGGAAAGGCCCTGAGCCTACACGCGTGGTGTAAGCCTTGGTAATTCCCAAAACATAATCGAGGTACAAAGGACCCACGCCCGAACCCGTTGCAGCACCACCAGCCGTGGTATTAGAAGAGGTAACAAAGGGGTAGGTACCGTGATCGATATCCAATAGCGAACCTTGTGCACCTTCAAACAAGATATTCTGGCCGCGCTCGCGGTACTGGTGCAGCATTTCAGTCACGTTTGCCACCATGGGCTTCAACTGCTCAGCCATCTCCATGCAGTCGGCCAGTACAGTGTCGTAATCCACCGCATCGACCTTGTAGTAGTTTGTCAGCGAGAAGTTGTGGTATTCCATCACGTCGCGCAACTTGTTAGCAAAACGCTCTGGATAGAACATATCCCCCAGACGCAAGCCGCGACGTGCCACCTTGTCTTCATAGGCAGGGCCAATACCACGGCCGGTTGTGCCGATTTTGTCTTTACCACGCGCCGTTTCGCGCGCTTGATCCAGCGCCACATGATAAGGCAGGATCAATGGACACGCAGGACTCAAGCGCAGACGCTGACGAACAGGCACATCATTCTCTTCTAGGCCGCGAATTTCTTTCAATAGCGCATCGGGAGCCAATACCACACCGTTGCCAATCAAGCAGGTTACGCCTTCGCGCAGAATACCCGAGGGAATCAAGTGCAAGACGGTTTTTTCGCCATTTACCACCAAGGTGTGACCCGCGTTGTGTCCGCCCTGGAAGCGCGCCACAACCGCCGCCTGATCGGTCAACAAGTCAACAATCTTACCTTTGCCTTCGTCGCCCCACTGGGTACCCAGCACCACCACACTTTTCGTCATTTGCTATTTCTCACGTAAAAAAAAATTGTCCTCGGCGCACCGAGGAGCTTACAAACTCTCAACCTGCCAAACCCCATCGACGAGGCTCAGCTGCTTATCACAACTTGGCTCCACGCCCTGTTCGGGCGTTAACCCACACACCACGCGCACACCCGCAGCGCGCAGGCGCTGAACCTCCACCCATGCCGCATCAACATCGACGAAGGGAACAAATACACCACTCTGCTCGGCCGCCGCAATGGTCGCAAACTGAACAACAGCGCGCAAATCTGCACTAAAACCCGTCGCGGCACGCGAACGCCCAAACGCCGCACCAATATCATCGTAGCGACCACCATTGGTCAGTGCCTGACCATAACCTGGAGCCAACGCCGCAAACACCAAACCCGTGTGGTACTCATAGCCACGCAACTCGCTAAGATCGAAGTGCAGCACCAGCTCGGGATAACGCTGCAACAATACCCCCGCCACCGCGTCCAACTCATCGATTGCCGCCAATGCAGCAGGCACTGCCGCCAGCACATCGCGCGCCTCAGCCAACACCGCGCGATCACCGTTTAGTGTCACCAGTGCACGCAATTGCGCCGCCACATCTGCAGCGATTTCTGCTTCGGCCAACAACGTGGCGATCTCGGCCACGGCTTTGCGCTGCAAGGCATCAAATAGCTGCGCCTGCTGATCCGCCGACAAACCCGACGACGCAACAATGGCACGGTAAATACCAACATGCCCAAGATCAAGGTGACAACCCGCGATACCCGCGGCGTCCAACATACCCAGCATCAGACTAATAATTTCTATATCGCCCTGCAGGTCATCACAGCCAAACAATTCCGCGCCAATCTGAATCGGCGAACGCGACGCGAGTAGCGATTTGGCGCGGGTGTGCAACACACTACCGGCGTAGCAAAGACGCACAGCACCCTCACGTTTCAAACTGTGGGCATCAATACGGGCGACTTGCGGGGTAATATCTGGGCGGATCGCCAGTGTCCGACCAGACAACTGATCAGTCAGCTTAAATGCGTACAGGTCAACATCAGAACCGAGATCCAGCAACAAGGAATCGGTGTATTCCATCAAAGGCGGAATAACCAGCTCATAACCCCAGCGCGCAAAGTAATCAAGTAGCGCGCGACGAGCGTGCTCTACCTGCTGAGCTTGAGCAGGCAATACTTCGTCAATGCCATCAGGGAGGCGCCAGCGGTTAGCTACGGTCATCTATTACTCCGACGTCCTTTAAACGGACCACACTAGAAGATGAGCACACCAATACAAGGCGAAAAGGCCCATCTTTTAAGCAATTTCTAAAAAAAAGACACAAAAAAACCGGGCTGTTGCCAGCCCGGTCGCGGATGATAGCACAAAATTAGCTGCTACCCACAGGGTAAACGCAATTGCGGTGACTATTTCCCTTTTGAGTTTTTCAGGTAGCGGAAGAACTCACTATCAGGCTCAACCAACATCACGTCACCTTTGTTGGCAAAACTCTCACGATAGGCCTGCAAGCTGCGCATAAAAGAGTAAAACTCTGGGTCCTGCTTGTAGGCACCTGCATAAATTGACGCCGACAGCGCATCGCCTTCACCTCGGATCAATTCAGCATCGCGGTAGGCATCAGATTCAATCACCACCTTGTCGCGATCGGCCGCTGCACGAATACCCTCAGCAAGCTCTTTACCTTTTGATCGGTGTTCGCGGGCTTCACGCTCACGCTCAGACGTCATACGGTTAAATACCGACTGACTCACCTGTTCTGGCAGATCGATACGCTTGACGCGCACATCCACCAATTCGATACCAAACTCTGCCTCGGTCAACTCATCCAATGACTGCACTAAATCAACCATCAGCTGGTCACGCTCACCCGAAATAACCTCGTGCATGGTACGCTCACCAAACTCGTTACGCAGCCCAGTATTAATGCGCTGCGCCAAGAGACTGTGTGCACGCAACTCCTCACCGTTAGTCGCGGTATAGTATTTCGACACATCAGAAATGCGCCACTTAGCGTAAGAATCCACGATGACCGCTTTTTTCTCTACCGTCAAGAAACGTTGCGGCTGGGCATCCAATGTCAACAGACGCGCATCAAATTTAGACACCGTGTTAACGAAAGGCGTCTTAACATGAAGACCAGGCGCTAAATCCGCCTCAACCACACGACCAAACTTCAGCATGACCGCACGCTCGGTCTCTTTAACCACGAATAGCGTGTTGAATGCGATAAACACCACGCCAAATAAGGCGAGGATAATGACTAGATTTCTATTAGACATTAGCGACTCTCCCGACGACGGCTGTCGTTATTGTTGTCACGGAGACTGTTAGGTAACGTCGAGCTGTTACCAGTGCTCGACTGATAACTATTAAAGTCACCACTGGCATTATTTGTGGAACCTGATGACCCCATAATCCGATCAAGCGGGATGTACATCATATTGTTACCACCCTCAACATCGACCATCACCTTAGAGCTATTAGTCATCACCGCTTCAACAGCTTCGATATACAAACGCTCACGGGTCACTACCGGCGCACGCTTATACTCGGCAAGCAAGGCCTCAAAACGTGCCGCCTGACCCTGCGCCTGCGCGATCACACTTTGCTTGTAAGCGCTAGCTTCTTCAATTAAACGCTGCGCCATACCGCGCGCCTCGGGCACGATACCGTTGGCGTAGGCTTCTGCCTCGTTTTTCACACGCTGTTCATCTTCACGCGCCTTGATAACGTCATCAAATGCCGCCTGTACCTCACGCGGTGGACGCGTTTCCTCAACGTTGACCTTGGCCACCTGAATACCGGTGGTGTAATCATTCAAGTAATTTTGCAGGCGCGCCTGAATTTCAATAGCGATATTTTCACGGCCGTCGGTCAACACATCGTGCATCACCGAGCTACCCACTACGTGGCGCAGTGCCGATTCAGTCGCGTGGTGCAAGCTCAACTCGGGGTCGCGCACCGCCAACATGAAGTCTTTAGGGTTTGACACCGTGTACTGTACCGACAACTCCACGTTGATCATGTTCTCGTCTTCGGTCAGCATCAAACCGCTGTGGGCTGATGAGCGAACGCGAGTCACGTTGATCTTGGTGACCTGATCGATCAGCGGAGGATTCCACTGCAAGCCGGGCTCGACGGTATCGTGGTACTTACCAAAACGCAGTACCACTGCCAATTCTTGTTGGTTGACCTGGTAGATACCCAGGCCAAACCAAATCACAAAAATCGCACCGAACAGCAAGCCGAGCACACCGCCAGAAGCACCGGCATTACCGCCATTACTACCACCGCCGCTGCCGCCTTTACCGAACAAGCCGTTGAGTTTTTTGTTGAGCGAACGAATCACTTCATCGAGATCCGGTGGTCCTTGATCACCACCGCCGCCACCGCCACCCCAGGGGTCGCGCTGCTTACCGTTGTTACCTGGTTCATTCCAAGCCATTGTTCATTCCTTAACTTACCGTCAATATTACAAAATTGTTAGTCTAGCAGAATCGACAAGAGTTTTACGATTCTAACGCCGGGTCAGACCACCATGCTAACTGTTCTAATGGATAGTCCCCCGCGGCCAATCGTTTTAAGTCTTCCGCCGAAATTCTCAGCCGTAATACGCTATTTCCCTGCTCATCATAACGCTCATCCAATACCGCTTCGTGGCGGAACAGGCGAGCCCGAATGGCACCTTGAGCAGGCGTTAACACGATATCACCTTCAAGCTTTTGGTCACCGAGACTAAGACTGATAGCCTCGATCAACTTGTCGAGCCCCGCTCCATCACGGGCTGACACCCATACCCGCAACGGGCGACCATCAGCACCAAGCTCGATACGCGGCAACTGGTCAGGCATTAAATCAATCTTATTGTAGACTTCCAAGGTGGGAATGTCTCCGGCGTCAATTTCCGCCAACACCTTGTTCACCTCGTCAATATTATCGAGCCGCTCTTCCGCTGCGCAATCGATCACGTGCAATAGCAAATCCGCCTCGGCAGCTTCCTCCAACGTAGCGCGGAAGGACTCCACTAATTTGTGCGGCAAGTGACGAATAAAGCCCACTGTGTCGGCCAAAATTGCAGTACCTGCCGAAGGGAGTGATATACGGCGCATGGTAGGATCAAGTGTCGCAAACAGCTGATCCGCCTCGTATACGTCGCTTTGGGTAATGCGGTTAAAAAGCGTCGATTTTCCTGCGTTGGTATAGCCCACAATCGACACCACAGGCGTCTCAGCGCGCTTACGGGCACGGCGGCCAAGCTGTCGTACCTTGTGCACCTTATCTAGACGTTTGGTGATCGATTTAATGCGCTCACGCAACAGGCGGCGGTCGGTTTCCAACTGGGTCTCGCCTGGACCGCGCAGACCAATACCCCCCTTTTGTCGCTCCAAGTGAGTCCAGCCGCGCACTAGACGAGTCGACATATGCTCCAACTGCGCCAACTCAACCTGCAATTTACCCTCATGGGTGCGCGCGCGCTGGGCAAAGATGTCGAGAATCAAACCGGTTCTGTCAAGCACACGACACTGCAACACGCTTTCCAGGTTGCGCTCTTGCGAGGGGGACAAACTGTGGTTGAATAACACCAACTCCGCGCCGTGCTCTTCCACCGCCACGCGAATCTCTTCCATTTTACCACTGCCGACAAAATATTTCGGATCGGGCTTGTGGCGCTGGCCGCCAATCAGATCTATGGGGTCGGCGCCCGCTGACAACGCCAACTCTTCGAACTCACGCGGGTCATCACGCTGAGCCTCAAAGTCGAAATCAATGTGAACAAGGATGGCTAACTCACCCGATTCGGGGCGATCAAAGAACATAATGAGACACCGACGCTAATAAATGCGTCTGAAATAGTAGATGGGAAACGGCAGCGCGCCGCTTGCGCGGCGCCACATCAATTACTCTTCGTCACCGTTCTCTGGCGCATCTACCGGCACGCGCACGTTACGCGAAGGCACCACGGTAGAAATGGCATGCTTGTAAACCATCTGGCTAACGGTGTTTTTCAACAGCACCACAAACTGATCAAACGATTCAATCTGACCCTGTAATTTAATGCCGTTAACAAGATAAATCGAAACGGGCACGCGCTCCTTGCGCAAAACGTTCAAATAAGGGTCTTGTAGGGTTTGCCCTTTTGACATCGGAGTACTCCTTTGAGTTTATTCGAATTTTTGAAAAAACATTGTATACCTAAAAGACAATGCTCAACAGTTAATGTTCAATAAATATGGTCAAACTTTCACAATTCAACAACGTTTTCTCTCTTTCATTGAAAGTTCACCCTTTATACGCCATAACAACTGTTCTGGAGCCGCGGCGGCATCAAGCGAATGAACAGGGTGGGGCCAGTTACGCAACCACGTCATCTGTCGCTTGGCCAATTGTCGGGTGGCTGCAATGCCGCGCTCGCGCATGGTAGCGTAGTCACAGTCGCCATCGAGGTATTGCCACACCTGACGATAACCCACCGAACGCATCGACGGTAAATCCAAGGTTAAATCTCCGCGTGCACGCAGAGCGGCAACTTCATCAACAAAACCCTCGGCCAGCATCTGGTCAAAGCGCGCAGCAATGCGCGCATGCAGCTCGGCGCGATCCTGAAGCGCCAGCGCAAAAGTTGACACTCGGTATTGATCGAGCACATTGGGCACACTGGCGGCCGTCTGTTGCGCGCGAAGCTCAGACATGGTTTTACCACTGACCCGATACACTTCCAAGGCGCGGCTGATGCGGTGCGAGTGATTGGGATGAATAGAGGCCGCGATAGCCGGGTCGACACGGGCTAATTCGGCATGCACCGCGGGCCAACCCTCCCGCTCAGCTTGAGCATTGATCTCCTCACGCACACGCGGGTCTGCCTCCGGCATATCGGCCAGATCGTCTAGCAGAGCCTTGAAGTACATCATACTGCCGCCAACCAACACTGGGATCTTGCCGGCGCTCACACTCGCCTCAATAGCAGCCAGCGCATCCTCGCGGAACTCGGCAACCGAATATACCTCTGCCGGATCACGAATATCCATTAACGCGTGGGGATAGTTAGCAAGCGTGGCGGTATCGGGTTTGGCGGCCCCCACGTTGAGCTGACGATAAATCTGCGCTGAATCCACATTGATCAAATCACAGCCCAATTCATCGTGCAGGCGCATCGCCAAGGCGGTCTTGCCCGAGGCGGTAGCGCCCATCAAAAAGATGACGCTAGGCTTTACCACTACTGCCCCCGCAGGAAGAGCTTGTCCAACTCCGCCATGCTCATCGCTGTCCAGGTCGGCCGCCCGTGATTGCATTGACCGCTGCGCTCGGTGGCCTCCATGTCGCGCAACAGGGCGTTCATCTCGGGGATGGTGAGGCGGCGATTAGCCCGCACCGAACCGTGACAAGCCATGGTGGCAAGAATTTCATTGCGCTGCTGCTGCACGCGATCAGAGGTGCCGTAGGTAAGAAAATCAGCCAACACATCACGTACCAACTGCAGCACATCCGCCTGCGCCAAATTCACCGGAATATGCCGGATCAGCACACTCTCTTCCCCGGCCGCCTCGATACCGAAGCCCAGCTTGGCGAACTCCTCAGCAAACTGCTCTGCGCCATCCACTTCTTTAGCACTCAGCGCCATCGACTGCGGCACCAGCAACGGCTGGGTACGAATGCCCTCACCGTCTACCGCCAACTTTAAACGCTCATAGGTAATGCGCTCATGGGCGGCGTGCATATCCACCACCACCAAACCCTGCGCATTTTCCGCCAAGATATAGATGCCCTTAAGTTGGGCGATGGCAAAGCCAAGCGGCGGAACTTCTTCACTGCCCTGCGCCTCTAAGGAGGGCGCTGGCGCTTGATAAAAATCGCGACTGGCCTGCATGTGATCGCTAATATCGCCACCACTTGGGGCCGGGCTAAGGCTGTATCCACCGAACATCGCTGGCGCGGCCACCGCCGCCCCATGCGACTGCAACCCCATGCTAGCCTGGCCTTGAAACTCTCCACGCGCCAGGGGATCTGCAGGCACGGCGGCGGGCATTTGCTGTACGTATTGCGTCGGCGCCGGGTTATCGCCTGGGCGCACGTCAGCCAACACTCGGTGCAGACTGCTGAACAGGAAATTGTGCACCGTGCGGCCATCGCGAAAGCGCACCTCGTGCTTGGTGGGATGTACGTTGACATCAACGATATTAGGATCGAGCTCTAAATACAGCACATAGGCCGGGTGGCGGCCGTGAAACAAAACGTCGGCGTAGGCTTGGCGAATAGCGTGTGATACCAGTTTATCGCGCACGACACGGCCATTGACAAAAAAGTGCTGTAAGTCCGCCTGGCTGCGCGAAAACGTTGGCAGTGCAATCCAACCCCACAGCTTAATACCATTGACTTCGTGTTCGACAAAAAGCGCACTTTCCATAAAGGCTGGGCCGCACACCGAGGCGATGCGACGCTCCATTTCTGCCTGACTTTTACAAGCACGCAGCGCGTGAATACCGCGTTGGTTGTGGCGCAGATAAAAGCTCACATCGAAACGACTCAGCGCTTGCCGCTTCACCACCTCTTCCAAATGGTTGAACTCCGTCTTCTCGGTGCGCAAGAATTTGCGCCGCGCCGGAGTATTGAAGAACAAGTCACGCACCTCGACCGTGGTGCCGCGAGGGTGGGCGACCGGCTGAATTTGCACCTCCATCTCACGCCCCTCGGAAAACGCACTCCAGCCCTGCATCGACGACTCACTGTCATTAGACGTCATGGTCAGTCTGGCGACTGAACTGATCGAGGCCAGCGCTTCACCGCGAAAACCGAGCGTGGCAACCCCTTCCAAATCATCGAGAGTATAAATCTTACTGGTGGCGTGACGACTGAGCGCCAGCGGCAGATCATCTTGACCGATACCGATACCGTCATCACGTACACGAATTTGCTGTACGCCACCCTCCTCAACATCGATCTCCACCTTGGTAGCGCCGGCATCTAGAGCGTTTTCCAACAGTTCTTTCAACACTGAAGCCGGGCGTTCCACCACCTCACCAGCGGCGATCTGGTTGGCCAACCGGGGGCTGAGCAGACGAATTTTAGACATTAGCTACGGGGTATCCTAAGGGTCTTACCAACGTGAATCACATTACTTTTGAGCGCGTTCTCACGCTTTAACTGCGCCACACTCGTGTTGTACAACGAAGCAATTTTAGACAGCGTCTCACCGCGCTGAATGACATGCTCACTGGCATTTTTGTTGTCCTTTTGCCAGGAGAGCATGGTCCCCATCGGCGGATTTTCTTCAAAGTAGGCCATGACACCCTGAGTAATCGCCTGGGCGAGCTTTTGCTGGTGCCTTTTATCGCTTAACTTGCGCTCTTCTTTGGGGTTAGAAATGAAGCCAGTTTCGATCAAAATCGACGGAATATCAGGTGCTTTCAAGACGCGAAAATTTGCCAGTTCAACACGCTTGCTGTGCAGATCAGTCAGCTCACCCATCTTTCCAATAATGCGCTCACCTACATCAATACTGCTCACCAAGCTGCTCGTCATCACCAAGTCGGTAAGGGTCTTTTGCACCATTTCTTCATGGTCGCCAAGGCTAACCTCGCCGGCCAAGTCAACGTTTTCCGAATCCGCCAAAAAGCGGGCCATGGCACTGGTGGTCCCTTTGCGCGACAACGCGTACACCGAACTTCCCCGCGCGCGCGGATCCGTGAAGGCATCAGCGTGAATTGACAAGAACAAATCGGCACGGTTTTCGCGGGCAATTTCCCAGCGCCGCTTGTGCTTCACATAGTAGTCACCGGTACGCACCAACACAGCTTGAAAACCTGGCTTGCGGTTTAATTGGTCAGCGAGTTTTTGAGCGATGGCAAGCACCACATGCTTCTCGCGGACCTTACTGGGACCGGAGGCGCCGGGATCCTCACCGCCGTGCCCGGCGTCGATCGCCACCACGATATCGCGCCTGGCTTCCGGTTTGGGCTCACTCGCGACCACCGTGGAGGGTTTTGACGTCGTCACATCATTTAAATCCAGCACCAAACGGTGGCCAGCATCGCCGCTGGGCTTGAGCAGAAAACTGCGTGGCTGCACGCTAGTTTTAAGGTCTAACACCACCCGCAGATCACCCTTGTTACGCTTGGCATGACGAATTTTAACGATCGGCGTGTCGCTCAAATCAAGCTTTTTGAAAGAGGCTTTCAGTCGTGCATCGGCCAAATCAATAACCAATCGATCGGGAGAGCTTAGAGGAATAATGTTGTAGTCGACAGGCTGATCAAGATCGAACACTAAGCGCGTGTGATCGGGGGATCGCCATAACCGTAACGACGACACATCATTTGCCCACGCCGAGCTGGCCAGGCTTAGTAGCAGCAGCGCTGATGTTAATGTTGTTATGGCGACGCGTCGAATCATGGCGCTATTCTACCCCAATTGTTGGCAAATCACCCTACCGCGTTCGCTATTAGCGCGCAAGGCTACGCGACGATGGCCAGCATCAACATGGTCGATATCCACATGCACATCCGCAGAAGGCAAAAAACCCTCGCCGCGCGACGACCACTCAATCAGGCTGATACTCGGGCCATCGAAGTAATCGCGAATACCCATGTAATCCAACTCCTCAGGATCACCTAAGCGGTACAAATCAAAATGATACACCGTTGTATCGGCCAACGCGTAGGGCTCTACCAGGGTATAGGTGGGGCTTTTCACCGCCCCGCGATGACCAAAGGCGCGCAACACGCCGCGGCTTAGGGTGGTTTTCCCCGCCCCTAAATCACCATGTAAAAACAACACGGCACCCCCTCGCAGGGCCTGTCCAATTCGCTCACCCAGCGCCACCATGGCCTCTTCACCAGCGACCTGCCACTCAATCATTCAATAACATCCTCACCACAGGAATCACATCCGACGCCGCCAAACCGCGCTGCCCTTTCGTTTCTGCGCAGCGGTCAGCGGCAGCGCTGTGCAAGATCACCGCACGACGAGCCGCATCACCGGCACTCAGCCCTTGCGCCAGCAGGGCCGCTATTATTCCAGACAATACATCCCCCATGCCACCACTCGCCATACCTGGATTGCCGTGGCGACAAATCACCACGTGGCTTCCGTCATCCACAACCGTGCCCTGCCCCTTCAAAACAACTACCGCCCCACTTTGCTGCTGCAAGCGCCGCGCCGCGCCCAATCGGTCGGCCTCGACATCCTCAACGCTGCAGCGTAACAATCGGGCGGCCTCCCCAGGATGGGGAGAAATCACACATTCCGTTAAATCACGCAGCTTTTGTACGCCCCAACGGGCAACAAGGTTGAGCGCATCAGCATCTATGACGGCACGGGACTTAGCCCGCAGGACACGTTGTAACAAAGCCTGCCCCCAAGCCTCTTGGCCCAACCCTGGACCCACCAAAAAGGTAAATTTATCCCCCTCGAACGCCGCTAAGCAAGAGACAACATCGGTACCGTGAACCATGATCTCTGGCGCCCGCGCAAGCAATCCGGACACATGTACTGGGCGAGTCACCACGCTTACCAAACCCGCGCCACTGCGCTGCGCAGCGCGGGCAGCCAAGGCTATGGCTCCGCCAGTGCCGAGATCTCCCCCCACTGCCACCACGTGACCAAAGTGCCCCTTATGAGCCGCCCCATGACGCGCCGGCATGGCAGGCAAACTGTCTAGCGACAGCACTTCAGCCACAGCCTCACATCGCGCATAACTCTCACGTCCCACTTGTAAGGTCGCCAACACCCGCTCACCGCAAAGCGCGCGACCTGGGCCGGTCCAATGAACCGGTTTCCAAGCAATAAACGCCATGCACACCGTCGCTTGCACTGCACACATGGCAACAGCATCGGCATCGGCCGCTGCGCCCGAGGGAATATCCAAGGAAAAAACCGTTCGCGCTTGATCATTTAACCAACGGATGAGCGCCGCCATTTCCGCGCGTACTTAACCGCTGAAGCCCGTCCCTAACAGCGCATCAACCACCACATCGGCCTGCATAAGGTGGACAGCCTCAAGCGGCAACTGCATTACGCCAGCTGCCATGGCATCGGCATAGGCCTCACTTGCCTCGCCTGACAAACTCACAGGATCGACCAAGCTCACCACCGCCACTGCCAAGCCAGCGCGGTGCGCCAAACGCGCGACCACCCAGCCGTCACCGCCGTTGTTGCCACCACCACACAACACCAGCAATTTTTTTGCCTCGGGCCAGCGCTCAACAAAGTAATCAAACGCCGCCTGTCCAGCGCGGCACATTAATGGGTAACCACTCAACGCCAGATCTTCGCGCGAAGCAATATCAAGTGCGCGGCATTGTGCAGCAGAATAAATAAAATCGCTCATGCAGTTCCTCAGTCATGGCCCCTGTTGCCCAACCTTGCCATAAGGTAGACTGACGCCGTAATTCACTGCGAGTGTGCCATGACAGATCAGCCGCGCCAAGACAATCCTCCGCTCGATAACGATGCCCTCGCCGCACTGGCCAACGCCATTCGCCAATGGGCAACAGAATTGGGCTTTCAAGCGGTTGCTATTAGCGACGCCATCGTCGAGCGCGACGCCCAACACCTGCGCGAATGGCTCGCAAAACAATACCACGGCGAAATGGCCTTTATGGCGGAACACGCTGACAAACGAGCCGATCCAGCACTCTTGGAACCCGGTACGCTACGCTGCATTAGTTTGCGCATGGACTACCTCGACCGCGATGGCGTTGCGCCGCTGCGCATCCTGGATGATCCCAGCAAGGCCTACATTTCACGCTATGCCCTCGGCCGGGACTATCATAAACTGGTCCGTAAACGTATCGCCCAGCTAGCCAAACGCATTCAGGCTGCCATCCCCTCAGCCGCGGGGCGCGCCTTTGTCGACAGTGCGCCGGTGCTAGAACGCGCGTTGGCACAGCGCGCGGGTCTTGGCTGGATCGGTAAAAACAGCATGCTGATTAACGATAAGGCCGGATCGTGGTTTTTCCTCGGCGAACTGTTTACTAATCTAGCGTTACCTGTCGATCCGCCGCAGACCACCATGCACTGTGGCAGCTGTGAAGCCTGCCTACCCGCTTGCCCTACGGAGGCCATCGTCGCGCCCTTTCAAGTGGATGGGCGGCGCTGTATCTCCTACCTGACCATCGAGCTTAAAGGCGCCATTCCCGAGGACTTACGCCCCAAGATGGGCAACCGCGTTTTCGGCTGTGATGACTGTCAACTGGCTTGCCCGTGGAATAAATTTGCTGGCGCCAACCGCGAAGAAGCCTTCAAACCGCGTCACGGACTGGACAATCGCCAACTGACCGATCTGTTTTTATGGAGTGAAGAGGAATATTTACAGCATACCGAGGGTAGCGCCATTCGGCGAATCGGCTACCAACGCTGGCTGCGCAACTTAGCCGTGGGGCTAGGGAATGCGCCCACCACGCCCGAGGTGATCGCCGCACTTCAAGCGCGCTGTCAGAGCGATGATAAACTAGTGCAGGAACACGTACACTGGGCCCTGACCCAGCACGGCGCTATCCTTTGATGAAGTGCTCGCGGTAGTATTGCAGTTCGGCGATCGAATCGCGAATATCATCTAGGGCCAAGTGGCTGCCCTGTTTTTTTAACCCTTTCATCAACGCCGGTGACCAGCGGCGCGCCAACTCTTTGAGCGTGCTGACATCGATCGTACGGTAGTGAAAATAGGCCTCTAACGCCGGCATGTATTTGACCAAAAACCGACGATCCTGACCAACGCTATTGCCACAAATCGGCGACACCCCCGCCGGTACGTGCTGCTTCAAAAACTCAATGGTCAAGCGTTCCGCCTCGGCACAACTCATGGTGCTGTCCAACACGCGCTGGGTTAGACCGGAACTACCGTGCTGCGCCACACACCACTCGTTCATGTTAGCCATCGTTTCGGCGTTCTGCTGCACCGCGAAAACGGGACCTTCAGCGATCACATTGAGCTGCGAATCGGTCACAATGGTAGCAATCTCAATGATCACATCGGTATCGGGCTCGAGCCCTGTCATTTCCAAGTCGATCCAAATCAGTCGTTGTTCTGTGTTATCCATTAGCCTTGTCCATGGTGCGATGACACATTCAATATAGAGCCTATTGGCGAAGACGTGCAACCTAATTGCCAAAGGATATAACGTCAAGCGCCAACTCAGTGTACACTGTGCCCACCACAACCGTATGACGACCCATGAGCAAACGCAAACTCAACCGCCGCCAAGCGTGGCGCATCGAAAAAATTCAGCAAGAGCGCAACGCCCGCGCTCAAAAGCGCGCCGACCGCGCCGACCGAGAATTAGTGGGCGGTGAATTGAGCGATGAACTCAGCGGCATCGTCATCACCCATTTCGGCACCCAAATCGAAGTCGAACCGATTCCCGCTGACGGCCAAACCTACCGCTGCCATCTGCGCGCCAATCTGCCCCAACTAGTGACCGGCGATCGCGTTAGCTGGTGCCAAGGCAGTCCAATGGGCGTCGTTGTGGCGGTCGAGGCACGCCATAGCGAACTGTGTCGCCCCGATCCACACGGGCGCTTAAAGCCAGTCGCCGCCAACATCGATCAAATCGTGATTGTGGTGGCACCTGCCCCCTTGCCTCACGCCAACCTGATTGATCGCTACTTGGTGGCCGCCGAGCACACCGGCATCGAACCTATTATCCTACTTAACAAAACCGACCTCATCGACGACAGCAATCGCCACGCCATAGATGAGCTGTTGGCGGTTTATCCTACGTTGGGTTACCAGGTGTTACGCGCCTCGACTAAGCACGACCACGGTCTTGACGAACTGGTCAACGCCCTACAGGATCGCGTCTCTGTATTTGTGGGGCAATCGGGCGTAGGTAAGTCTTCTCTTATTAATCGCTTGCTGCCCGATGTAGATCTAAGGGTTGGCGCACTGTCCGAAAAAACCCTCAAGGGCACCCACACTACGACTACTGCACAGTTGTTCCATTTTGCGAGTGGCGGCGACTTGATCGACTCACCCGGTATCCGCGAATTTGGTTTAGAACACCTGAACGACGACACCCTCGCCAGTTGCTTTGTAGAGTTTCGTCCGTTTCTTGGCCAGTGTAAATTTCGCGATTGCCAGCACAAACAGGAACCGCAATGCGCGCTACTTGAGGCCCTCGACAAGGGTGCCATTCACCCCCGCCGCTACGCCAGCTTTGAGCATATTCGACAGCCAGCCGATCACTGAATAGTCGCCGCTTCCAACTGTTTACTCAGTGCGGCACGCATCTCATCAAAATCGATCGGTTTAATAAAAGTGGCGCAAAAATCTAAATCGTTCAACGCTGCCATGACCTCAGCGCCGATATTCCCAGTGAGCGCCATACAAGGCACCTTGTCACCACGCTCGCGTAAAGCCTGCAACAATTCAGTGCCCGTCATAATAGGCATGGCAATGTCTGTCAGCACCACATCGAAATTCTCTCGCTGCAGCAAAGCTAATGCGTCTTGCCCATTCTCGGCTTGCTGCACATGGATCCCCCATGACGCCAGCACCCGCGACAGTACCAAACGATTTGTACTATCGTCATCCACCACTAGCACCCGTCCGTTCAACCGCGAGTCCGACACCGCTGTGCTTTCAGCCATTGAAGAAACTGCCGCCAGCGGCAACCATACCTCAAAGCGGCTACCCTCACCTACCTGAGAAAAAACCTCGATTCGCCCGCCCATCATGCCAACCAAGTCATCACAAATACTCAACCCCAATCCCGCGCCTTGGTGGCGTTTTGTCGAACTAAGATCGCCTTGTTGAAAACGTTCAAAAATTGTCTTTTGCACCTGGGGTGTCATACCAATACCGGTATCCTCAACCACCATGTGCACATGGTTTCGATCACCGCTGACCGCTAAACGAATACCACCAACCTCGGTAAATTTAATCGCGTTGGTCAGCAAATTATCAAGAATTTGCCCTACCCGCTGCTCATCGCCAACGCGCACCGGAAAATGCAATCGTGTGCAGTCACTGACAAACGTCAGGCCTTTACGATGCGCCACTAACTGCTGTTTGTAGGCTATCGATGCCACATTTTCCGCCAAGTTAAAAGGAGCACCTTTCAGCCGTAACCCACCTTGCTGAAAGGCTTGAATATCGAGTACGTCGTCAACCAAGGTTTTCAGCCTATCGGCACTATGTTGCAAAATCTGAAACAACGAAGGTATCTGATCAGCAGGCACCCCGCGTTGCAAAACCTGACCAACACCAATCAAACCATTCAGCGGCGTACGCATTTCGTGGCTCATGTTAGACAAAAACAGGGCTTTGTTTTGCTCTGACTGCATGACCAATGCCGTCGCGCGTTCCGCCTCGTGCTGTAGCAACTGCAAAGACGCCAGACGGCTCTTCAACTGTTGTTCACTTCGCCACGCCAACGTGGACCAGAGCGACATGGCGGCCAGTAGCACAAACAACAAAACGACTAGCACCCAAAATCCTGAACGCTGCATCCCCCAATCTATCAACCTCTCTTGGGTACGATCGATAACGAGGAAGCCTTCTGGCGCTTGCGAATAGGCCTGCTCTGCGGGTAACCCGGTGCGACCAAGCACCAAAGGCAAGACTTCAAGCACGTTATCGTCGCTCCGCACTGTTCCTTGATAAAGCTTGCGAATGGTTAAGTAAGCTTGGTAGTCATCAATCGCCAATCCATTGTCAGACTGCTTGTAATCCAGCCATGTAAATGTCTTCGCTGAAGGCATTAAATAATCGCCATCGCGGTCAATAATACTGTACTGGCTCACGTCACTTAACTCAGCGAGCCGGATGACATCACTAAACAGGCGATCGAGTGTCACATTCGCTACCAAGGCGCCAAGATACTGCCCTGAAGGGCTGTATCTTGATGTCACAACATACAACCATGCCATATCATCGCGA
The DNA here is from genome assembly GCA_024639455.1 of Cellvibrionales bacterium. Taxonomy (GTDB): domain Bacteria; phylum Pseudomonadota; class Gammaproteobacteria; order Pseudomonadales; family JAHEIH01; genus JAHEIH01. Next base: position 67,595 of record JAHEIH010000008.1, on the reverse strand, counting down.
GCGTTTAGCGAGTGGCGCGCGACAACCGGTCGAGACACAAATGCACGCCCAGGCCCCACACGCCGGGCATATCTAAGCTGCCTTGCCAGCGCAGCGCCATCTACGGTTATCGTGCTCACCACATTGTGTGGTCGTACATCGATAAGGCTGCGATCATCGGCATCAACCACCCGCCACGCTGCTAGCGAAGGATGCTGCTCAATAAGCGCAGTACCTCGCCGCTGCCATGCCTCCAGATCGAACGGAGATGACGTTAAAGCATCGGCCTGAGCTGTAATTAACGCCGCCAACAGGTCTTGCTGCTGGCTATTTATCGCCGTTATTTGTTGCTTATGGTCCGCATATTTCTGCGCTATTTGATTCGTGCTGAGCTGTTTAAATGCCGGCCATAGCAATAACGCGGTTAGCACAAGCAATACCACCAAACGTCCGGCAAACTGGATCGCCAGAGGGCGCCATTCAACCCGCGACACGCCCAGCAAGTCATACCGGTCATTGCCCGCCTGCGGGGCCTGCAATAGGTCAAGCGTGCGCTGCAACAACACCCCTATCACCAGCAAGCCGAAAATTGCCCACAACCCCGAGTACAGCAAGGTTATTGGCATGCGCCCTATGTGCACCAACACACTAGCCGCAAAGGCAATCAACAACACACGTTGCAAGACCCCATCCAGCACCAACAGCATCGCACACAACAGCACCGGCCAGACCCTCCCAAAAACCCATTGATCGGCAAAAGCATTGCTCCACATGAGTAGCGAAGTGAGCCCAAGCAAGACAGGAATCGCGTAGCCAAAAGCCTTAGCCTGCCAACGCCAAAGCAAAGGCCCCAGTACCAATAGCCCAAAAATCGAATATCGCCAGGCTTCGATAGACCCATCATCAACAACAACGATCACGGAACGGAGCAGTAAAGCCATGAGCAAATAGGGGTATATCGCATCGAACAATACCAAGCGGCGTTCAGCGACAGAGTCGCGAAAATGGCGTAACAGCTGATCGACTAACAAAAATGCCAATATCGCATTGGAATTGGCGATAATCACATGCATCCACATGGCGGAATGATCACCCAGGCCTACCGCCATTTGCACCATCACCGCCAGGCTAAGCATAAAGACAATCGCCACGGCACGGGGCAGGGTAAGACGCAATACCACCATGGAAAACCCTAACAGCTGCATGACCAAGGTAGGTTGCAGCCATGCCAAAGCCACAATCGACACCCCGGGGATCAAATACACCACCCACATATAACGAACAAATCGCGTTGCTGCCAATGGGCCGAAAATCGCCGGCACCATGATAACCAACGTTGAATATTTGTCAGAAGCGAGCTGATCCACCGCGAAGAGCAAATAAAACGCCGACAGGATCAGCATAACGATGGCCAGCAACCCAAAAAGCATGACTGATTCGCGCGCGATGCGCTCTTCATGCTCGCCAAAAGTGAACGCTCGAGCAAGAAGAGCACTCATATTTGCGCCTCATAGGCCGCTAGCGGCACACGCTTTAAGGTGACTTCAAACGCCATACCTTTTTGCGCGCGAGGCATAATGGCAAGCTGACCACCCATCTCTTGCAACATGCGCTGACATAGCGCCAAGCTAATACTGGCAGGATGTTCAAAACTGTCCAACGGTGCATCAATATCGGCAAACACACGCAAGTGCGCCGGCGACAGCTCCGCCCCATCCGTGTAAATGGCTATGACCACATGCTCTTGGGTCGATATCACGCCAATCTGCACGCTTTTTACTTCAGACTGACTCAAAGCTTCGGCAACCAGTAGTTCCAACACTTTGGCCAATCGCCCCTCATCGACGAGGACAAATATCTGATCTTTAGCTGCCAGCCCAAGAACAAGCTCAACGCCTTGAGCGTCGGCTAACTGTTGGTATTTTTGCATTAAGGGGGTTAACATGTCTCCCAGCGACACAGCGCTTTCTTGCACTGTTTCTTGCGTCGATAACAGGCGCGATACATCCAAAAGACTAACCACCATTTGCAACACGCGTTGCGACATTTGCTGCATGAGCTCTAGCTCATTTGCCATTGACTCGCCCTTGCGGTGCAGAGACGTCATGAGTGGCAAGACACCATGAATACTTTGTAACGGCGTGCGTATCTCCTGGCTCACACTTTTTAGGAAAGCATCGCGCGTACTGTTCGCTTGAACCGCACGCTGCTCGGCCAACGACGCTTGATGAGCATACTTCTCTACCGCCAACAACGCCTGTGCCAGTATTTTCTTTCGGCCCTCAATTTGAGCACGCACCAGCAGCAAGCCTAAGATCGCCGAGCATATCGCCACGAACCATAGCCACCACGTTCTATAAGCTTCGGGGCTAGCTGCTATGGTTACGATGTCGATCTCGCGCGACGACAAAAGACCATACACCAGCACAGCAAAGACAAGCGCGATCCAGGCGATGTCGCGGACGATACTTCGCACCTGTATACGCCATTGATCGCGGGGCATTAGAAACATCGCCGCCAGGCCGTTGCCCTTTGCCGGCAAGCATTCATCCGCCAGCAGTTGCTTGCTAGAAAACCATAACAGGCCAATCAACCCCAGGCTTACCATGATTGTCCGCGCAGCCATCGCCCATCCCTCCGCGACGATCCAATCGATATGCAGTGCAAAAAAGGTCGCTAACGCTGTCACGCTTAACAATAGGGCTTGCCATGGCAAGTTAATGATAAACAAAAATACAATCGGAAAGGCCATATACGTGCTCACACGCTCCAGCGGTGCGCCAGTGAACATCAGCCCCATCACGAGTAGCAAAAGGGCATTGAGGGCAGTCCTCATCCAGTCAGGCCGTCGCCAGTACACCGCCCACAAGCCAACAATCCCTACTAACTTTATAGTATTGAGCTTAGTTTGGTCTTCGCTATCCAGCCCCATCATCCCCAAGGCAACCAACACAATCACCGACAAGGCTATCATTAGCGCAGCGGGCCGTTGACGGACCGGCTGGGGCAATGTGCCATTTTCATGGTAGAGAAACATGGTATCGAGCATCCACCAAATCCCCCAGAGGTTGGAAGACACCCCCAAAGCCAGCGATAGTTCGTCAATGCCACCGCGTTGCCATGCCAGCCAAGGGACAACCACAAGGTATATGCATAAAAATAAAATACTTACACGGCGTGAAAAAAAGCAGTAGGCAACGACCACATAGATAACCAATGTCGGCAAGAGCATCGGCCCTAGCGTCCAATATGAATACAAGCTCAATACCAAGCCCAACAGGCACATTACTTGCCCCGTTAGCGGCCAAAGCCTCACAAAGGGGGCCAAAACCACTATGCACAGCAGCATAAGCACAGCCCATATCGAGTACTCTGGACTTACCCCCGGCAGCCATACATCCAGCAATTGGGTCAAGATAGTAAACAGACCAGATACAGCGCTCATTATCCAAAACACCGGGCGAGACAATGCCACGCGCCGTTGAGCGGTGCGCTGCGGATTAGGATCTGCAAAAAAATGTTGAAGCTGCTGCATTGTCATCACGACACATAATATATGGCAAGCATGTAATAACAACTGTTTTTATACCCCTCTCTCGGAATACAAACTACGCCAGGTTTGTTAAACTTTGCCAAACCTTTGCCATGGATATCAACGTGACGCCTTTTTTTATTCTTTTTCAGTATTTAGTGCCGCAGCATTTGCTGTCTCGCCTTGTGGGCAAATTAGCCGAGTGCCGTACCTCTTGGCTAAAAAATGCCTTGATCAAACGCTTCATTGATCACTACCAGGTGAACATGGCCGAAGCCGCCGATCCAGACCACGAAAACTACGAGCACTTTAACGCCTTTTTCACTCGCCCACTGCAAGCGGGCGCGCGCGACATCTGCAAGGAGGGTGTGGCTTCACCCGCCGATGGCGCAGTTAGCCAACTGGGCGACATTGTCGACGGCCGCGTTTTTCAGGCCAAAGGGCAGAGCTACAGTGCACAAGAATTACTTGGCGGCGACAGTGAACTGGCAGAGTTATTCAGCGGCGGCAAATTTGCCACTATCTATTTGTCTCCCAAAGACTACCACCGCGTGCACATGCCCGTGGCTGGCACTCTGCGCCACGGCATTTATGTGCCCGGCGACCTATTTTCGGTTAACAATGCCACGGCTGATAACGTGCCGCGCTTGTTTTCCCGCAACGAGCGTTACGTCGCTGTGTTTGATACCGAGTACGGCCCTATGGCCATGGTGTTGGTGGGCGCAATGATCGTCGCGGGTATTGAAACGGTGTGGGCCGGCCAAGTGGCGCCGATTAAACGCACTATTCAGCGCACTGACTACCCCTGCCAGATTGACACACAACAGTTAGGCAAAGGCGATGAGATGGGCCGTTTTAAACTGGGTTCAACCGTGGTGTTATTGTTTGGTAAAGACGCCCTAGAGTGGGTCGACCATCTGCAACACGCCTCTCCCTTGCGCATGGGCGAACGCATCGCTTAACCGCTACCTGCGGTGTAGCGGAAACGCCTGCACCGCGGATAGTTGCTGCTCGCCTAGCAGCGCCATCAATAGGCGATCGACCCCCAGCGCCACTCCGGCACAGCTGGGCAATCCGGCGTGCAACGCAGCGACCAAGCGCGGATCGCCGCGATAGGCGGGCAGGTCTTTTTCGATGCGGCGCGCCTCATCCGCCGCAAAGCGGCGCGACTGCTCTTCCGCATCGGTCAATTCTTGGTAGCCGTTGGCCAACTCTATCCCCCTAAAGTACAGCTCAAAACGCCGCGTCACGGGTGTGCCGTCACTGCGCTGCTCAACCTGAGCCAGTGCCGCCATACAGGCGGGGTAGTCGAACACAAACTGCAAACCCTGCTGACCCAAGTGCGGTTCAATGGCCAAACTAAACAACAGGTCCAAACACTCCACCCGCGACAACACAAGGTCACCGATATCGGTCACATTGGCGCAGTTCTCGCGCAAGGCGTTGAGGGTAGCGTGGTGTGGATCGAGTCCGAGGTAGCGTGTAAACAATTCGCCGTAGCTGTGAAAGCGCGGCGCAGCTAGCTGGGCCAAACCGTCGGCACAATGCTGGCACAGGTCAGCCACTTCTTGCATCAGTTGCTGCCAATCAAAACCCACCCGATACCATTCCAGCATGGTGAATTCCGGATTGTGACGGGGGCTAATTTCACCGTCACGAAAGGCCTTGCCGAGCGAATAAATACTCACACCATCGCGAGCTAGCAGGCGCTTCATGGCGTATTCAGGCGAGGTCTGTAAGAAGTGTGGGCGACCATCGCAATACACCTCGATAGTGGCCATATTGGGGTCAGTATTGGGAAAGAGATCGAGGCAGGGCACCTCGACTTCGAGCACATCGCGCGCCACAAAAAAGGCGCGGATGCGTTGTAACACGGCAGCTCTGGCACGCAGCGCCGAGAGCGTTGCGCTAGGCTGCCAATGCATTAGCTTTTAACGCGGCTAACGTATTCACCCGAGCGGGTGTCACAGCGGATCACTTCGCCTTGGTCGATAAACAGCGGTACACGCACCACGGCGCCGGTGGTCAAACGCGCAGGCTTGGTGCCACCGGTTGCCGTATCACCGCGCACGCCGGGGTCGGTCTCAACAATTTCCAGCTCGACAAAGTTGGGCGGAGCAATGCTCAAAGGCACACCGTTGAACAGGGTGACAGTACACACGTCCTGCTCTTTTAACCACTTCGATGTCTCGCCAACGGCTTTAACATCCGCTTGGTGTTGCTCAAACGTGTTGGGCTCCATGAAATAGAAAAACTCACCATCGGTATAGAGATATTCCATATCTGTATCCATCACGTCTGCGCCTTCCAAGCTTTCGCCCGAGCGGAAGGTACGGTCCCAGGTGCGACCGGTGTTCAGGTTGCGCAGGCGAACACGATTGAACGCTTGGCCTTTGCCGGGTTTGACGTATTCGTTTTCCAGAATCGAACAAGGTTCGCCATCCAGCAAAACTTTAAGACCTGGTTTAAATTCATTGGTAGAATAGTTGGCCATTGTTTCCTCGCAGCCTATAGCTCATGAAAAAGACGCCTATCATACCCAATATTGCCCCGATATGGCAGAGCCAAAGTTGGCAAAACCTGCTCGCCAATGCCTATGACAACAGCGACGATTTGTTGGCTGCGCTGCAGCTGCACAAAAGTGACGTCGATACGAGCTTGCAAGCCGCCGCCGACTTCCCATTGCGGGTACCGGCCAGCTATGTTGCCAAGATGCGCGTCGGCGATCCCAACGACCCGTTGTTGCGCCAAGTGCTGCCGCTAGGCGCCGAGCTCGACGCGGTGACAGGCTACAGCGCCGATCCCCTTGAGGAAAGTGCCCGCAACCCACTGCCCGGCATCGTTCACAAATACCACGGCCGTGTACTCTTAATCACCAGCGGCGCCTGTACGATTAACTGCCGCTATTGCTTCCGCCGCCACTTTCCCTACCAAGACAACAATCCCAGTTTGAGCGAGTGGCAACAATCGTTGGCCTATATCGCGGCACGCCCTGATGTAGAAGAAGTGATCCTTAGCGGTGGCGACCCTCTCGCTGCCAGCGATAAATATCTGGCGCGCCTGGTCGCACAGATCGCCGCCATCTCGCACGTTAAACGGTTGCGCATCCACAGCCGCTTACCGGTGGTGATACCGCAGCGCATCACTCCCGACACGCTCGCCTGGATGGACACCGACCGCTTTGATATCGCCTTCGTGGTACACGCCAACCACGCCAACGAACTGGATCAACACAGTGCCGATGCCTTTCGCGCGCTACAGCAGCACGGAGTCACATTGCTAAACCAAGGTGTGTTGTTGGCGGGCATCAACGACGACACCGACACATTGGTGCAGTTAAGTAAGGCACTGTTTAGTCAAGGCGTGCTGCCCTACTACATGCACGCCCTCGACAAAGTCGCTGGCGCAGCGCACTTTGACGTTCCTCGTGCGCGAGCACAACAGCTAGCCAGCGAACTCCTCGCAGCACTGCCTGGCTACTTGGTTCCCAAGCTGGTTTTCACCGAGCCGGGCGCCCCTCACAAGATGCCGCTGTAAATCTGGCAGCTCGCCATCCTTCTTCTATACTGTGAAGATCCACGGATAAGGAGAGGGCACCATGCAATTGCACAACACTGGCAGCGGCGAGCAAACCTGTTTTGGCAGCGCCGATTTAGCGTCGCTAACTCATTGGCTAGAACAACAGCACCGGACCAACGCCGAGGAGTATTTCCGCGCTCTCAACCAGGCCTGCGAGGACATCGCCAAATGCCAACAGGTTAAAATAAGCACCGCGCTCACGCTGCTCGATGAATTGCGCAGTGCTATTCAGCGCCACGTCGCCATGTTGTCCCGGCAATACTTGCACCAATCGGTTGACCTACCATTGAAAGCCCGCCGCGCCGCCGACGATGCCGCCTTGCTTTGGCAGGCACTGGGAAGCACTTATTTTTCTTATGCTCAGCGCGATCGCGGCATGCAGGGTGAAACCGACGACGGCGAACCGCTCAAACCCGTCAAGGATGCCATTGCCTGCCTACACCGCAGCCTGCTGTGCCAGCAGCAAATCTTGCTACAAAACATCGTTCTCTACCGTATCGACAGCCCTGGCCAATGGCAGGACTTCCACCAACGTTTCGACTTGGCACGAGTGCGCGGTGTCAATGAACACCGCATCAACGACCCCAGCAACAACGACCGCCCAATCAGCTGCATGACCGACCTGTACGCCGCACTGTGTGTACTGCGCATAAGCAATTGCAACCAACTCAACCAACTCGAAATCATCAACGTATGGCAATTCTTGCAGAAATTTGCGGTTCTCATCGAACTGCACGAAGACCGCAACCAATCCCTTTACGGGATAGACGTTCACAGCGATTTGCCGCCGCTGCGACGCCAACAACTGCAACAAGCTAAGCACGTGCTAGGACTCGACTACCAAGCCCTGCTGGCAGAGATCGACAAACTGGAAACCGGCGGCGCTAGCGAAGTCTGTATCAACAAACGTCTACGAACCCACATACAACGGACACTGAGCGGTGAAATTGTCCGTGGCATGCCGCGCCACAAAAGTCACGGCCACGTCGACATTGCCTTTGGCCTCGCCGACGCCTGGCACACCTTTGCCCATAGTCGCTCACTCGACGACATGACACGCAACCTCAACCGCCACGCCGCATTTTTTGAAGACGAAGACAATCCCTTCATGAAGGCCAAGCGTGAAACCTTGCTGCGCGATGCGTGGAACGAGGAAGGACAAGCCACACTCAACGAGCATGTTGAGGTGGCCTCCATGGCGATTTTAGAAGAGATTCGTCACGCCAGTTTGAACAACAAGGAAAAGGTTGATACCGCGGCCAAATTACAGCGCGCCGATGTGGTGGAACACAGCGCCACCGGGTTTTGCCTGTCGGTCAATCTGCCGCTCACCAAACCCATCAAAAACGGCGACTTACTGGCGATTCGTGAACAGGAAGACGACGTTTATGTGGTCGGCACTATTCGCTGGGTCCGCAGTGACCAGGAGGCTGTGACCTTCGGGATCGAGATCATCAGCCCAATGGCGATGTGCTTTGGCGCGCGCCACATCCCCCCCAAAGGTGACATCAGCCGGGGAATTTTCATCTTTGCCCTGCTTTTACCGGAGATTCCTCGCGCCGGCCAAGCCGCTCGACTTCTGCTTCCTAGTGTCCCCTTCCACGAGGGCAGCAAGGTACAACTGCTACGTGACGAACTGGAAATTCTGTTGCGGTTAGACAGCAACCTGCAGTCGACCTTTAGTCATAGCCTATTTGAATTTAGCTGTATCGAAGACCCAATGGGCCGTATTCCGGAAATCGGTCGCCGAGTCGATATCAACGATGAGCGCGTAAAAGCTTTATTGGTGTAGGGTTGGGGCTAGGCAAAGACAGCCCTCATCTATACACTTTGGTGATACATTTAGAAGGGTTCTACCAAAAGATGCATAACAGCGCACTCAACATCCTCATCGTGGATGAATCAGCCAACCACAGCGAAGCGGTGATAAGCGCGCTGCGTGCGGCCGGTTTAGCGGCCGAGGTAAAGCGCCCTGAAGACCCTGAAATTCTCGCCGACCTGCTGAAATCACAGGCGTGGGATATCGCCCTGTGCGACGATAAACACTCCGCTATCGGCCTTGATCAATTTATCCACCAGCGCAACCAATTTGCCAGTTCGCTAAAATGGCTGTTGATGGTTGACTGCATCGATGCGGATGCGCTGCAAGCCAGTGTGTCTCGCGGCGCCAACGACGCCATCTGCCTAGATAATAGCGAGCACTTTCTACACGTATTACAACGCGAAGTTGGCTACGCCCGCCTGGCGCGGCAACTGCAAAATATCACGGCCCAAGCCGCCGAGTTTGATCGCCGCCAAGAACAACTGCTGGATGCCAGTTCCGATGCCATCGCCTACATTAGCGACGGTATTATTGTCGAGTGCAACGACGCCTTTGCCGCCATGGTGGAACAACAACGCGACGATCTCGAGGCGATGCCGTTGTTCGACTTTATCGGTGCAGATCACCGCGACGCCTTAAAACAAGCACTCAAGCATGCGAGCAAGGGCGAAAGCATGTCTTTGGAACTGTCCCTTGGCGAGCGTCATTCCGTGGTAGCGGCACGCTTGGTGTCGACGTTCTACGAGGGCGAAGCGGCTATCCAGATCAGTTTTAAAGACGCCAACACGCAAGCGGCGGGGCCACAGAAAACCAGTGCCGACATCGATCAACGCAGCGCCATCATTATGCAGGAACTGGCGCAAGAGGATAATGGCGACGGCGTGTTGCTGTTTGTTGAAATCGACAAGGTGGTACAACTGCGTGCACGGCAGGGGCTGATCAGTAGCCGCGCGGTACTGAAAAGCGCCGTGGAATACATCGCCGGCAGCCTCGCCATGCTCGGTGCATGGACACGCGAGTTCAATGGCCACAGCGTGGTGGCTTATACAAAGAGCCACAGCTTAGCTAGCGTGCGCGATATCTTGCCCGATGTGTTGAAGCAAGTGGCGGAGCACATGTTCGAATTCCAGCAAAAGACGGTTCAGGTCACGTGTAGTATCGGGGTGGCTTCGCGCACCGACGATATCGGCATGGAACAGTGGCTCGACAACGCTTATCAAGCGATGTTTGAAGCGCGCGCCGAAAACGATGGCAATGCCTTTAAGCTTTTCACCGCCGACGCCCGCGCTGGAGTGGCTGGCAACACCGGCATGACACTTGACGACGCACTGGAATTGAAGCGTTTCCGACTGTCATTCCAACCCTTGGTCAATATCAAGAGCAACGACGAGGACTACTACGAAGTCTATATTCGAATGCTAGATCAGAACGACGAAGAGGTCTCTCCCTCGCTATTCATTGAGGCCTTTACCGCGCGTGAATTTAATACCAAATTAGATCGCTGGATCATACTCGAAGCCTGCAAACAACTCAGTGCGGTGCTGCCCAACGCGCCCGAAACGCGCCTGATCATTAACCTCACCGCCAACGCCTTTAACGACGATAAATTGGTATCGTGGATCGCCATCGCCCTGCGCACCGCCGGTATCGACCCGAGCAAGATTGTCTTTCAGTTTTTGGAGATCAACGTTGAAAGCTACTTGATGCGCGCGATTCAGGTATTCCAACAATTGCGCGACATCGGCTGCGACGTGTCGATCAACCGCGTTGGCGAGCAAGATGATTCGATGAAGGTGTTCGAAAAGCTCAAACCGCGCTTTGCCAAACTTGCCCCTCGTTTCATGGAAGCCCTGCAACAAGAAAACAACGCCGAGGGACTGAAACAGATGATACAAAAGGTACAGCAGTACGACGTCGAGCCCATCGTCGGTTTTATCGAGAGCGCAAACACCATGGCGATGCTTTGGCAGATGAACACCAGCTTGATCCAAGGCTTCTACATCGCGCCGCCCACCGCCGAGATGAGCTACGATTTTAGCGACTTTTAAACGGCGCGTTTGACCAAGGCGTCGGTTTGATCCTGATCGCGATCGCTCACCCCCATCAGATACAGAATACCGTCTAAACCGAGGGTAGAAATGGCGTGACCGGCGCGACGTTTGACCAAGGGTTTAGCCCGGAAGGCGATACCCAGCCCCGCGATGCTCAGCATCGGCAGGTCGTTGGCACCGTCACCCACGGCGATCACTTGCTCTAGATTGATATTTTCACGCGCCGCCAACTCACGCAGCAGCTCGGCTTTGCGCTCACCGTTGACGATGGTACCGGAGACGCGTCCAGTGACCTTGCCGTCAACGATTTCCAACTCATTGGCGTAGACGTAGTCGATGCCAAGCTTGGCCTTGAGGTACTGACCAAAGTAGTTAAAGCCACCTGACAAAATGGCGGTTTTATAACCCAGGTGGTTAAGGGTACCAATCAGACGCTCAGCGCCTTCGGTAATGGGCAGTTTAGCGGCGATATCCTGTAACACGCTCTCGTCGAGACCTTCCAGTAGCGACAAGCGCTCGGCAAAGCTGGCATCGAAATCCAATTCACCTGCCATGGCACGCTCGGTGATCTCGCTCACTTTTTCGCCCACGCCAGCCGCTTTGGCCAACTCATCGATCACTTCCGCCTCGATCAGGGTCGAATCCATGTCGAAGCACACCAGGCGACGGTTACGGCGGTAGATGGTGTCGTCTTGATAGGCAATATCGACATCCAGTTCACTGGCCAACTCCAAAAAGCGCGCGCGCACGGCGGCCATATCTTCGATATCGCCACGCGCTGAAAATTCGGCACACGCCTTGGCGTTTTCCGGCGCGTGGTCGAGCGGAATACGCCCTGACAAACGGGTAATTTTATCGATATTGAGACCCGACTCGGCGATCACCGTGGTCAGGCGCGACAGGTGCTCGGCGGTAATCTTACGCGCCAGAAGTGAAATGATATGGCGCGGTTTGCCCTGCGCTTCGACCCAATGCTGGTAGCGCTCTTCGCTGATAGGCTCGAACTTCACACGCAGACCCAACTCGTGGGTACGGAACAAAATTTCCTTGATGATCACCGACGTCTCGGCGGCGTCGGGCACTTCGACCAGCATACCAAGCGACAGTGAATCGTGGATCACCGCCTGACCAATATCGAGGATATTGACGCCCTGCTCGGCAAGGATGGCGGTAATCGTGCTAGTGATACCGGGCTGATCAAGTCCCGAAATATTGATCAAGAGAATTTCGCGCATGACATATTGTTTCTGCAAAAAAACACTATTCTACCCGCTGGCCGAACAGGCTGCACTATGAGCGCGTAAATTCCTTGCCGCGGGGCACAACGTTAACGTTATAATGCTTGCACCATAGGTGGGGATTCAATGACGACCATATTTGCCAAACTGCCGCTCGAAGAGCGACTCGCCGCCCTCGGCACGACAGTATTCGTCGTGCTGGGTATCGTGTTCGCCGCTCTGCAGTACCAGCAAAATGCCTCGCTGACGGCCGACGTCAACGCTCAATTGGGCGGTCAAATCAGCCGCCAACTCGCCAGTCAGGCACGCTACGACACCTTCAATGGTGACGCCTTATCCCTCACCGCCATCCTTCAAGAAACGATTGAGTCCCCCTTGTTGAGCAGGGCAGCCATTGTCGCGCTGGATGGCCAAGTCATCGTTGCCGCCGACAAAGACCTGCCCTTCAGTGCGGAAAGCGCTCCGTTCAGAAGCGAGATTGCCGCCGAAGACAGTGTGATTGGCTACGCCGAAGTAGTGCTAGATCAACGCCCCCAGGACGCGCTACAGCGCAACCAATGGCTCATTCAAGCCGCGCTTTTATTCGCCAGTTCGCTGCTCTGCTATCTGGCACTGCGTCTTTTAGCCAGTGGCGCCAGCCGCTGGTTACGCGACATCGTGCAACGTCTAAATGAAGAACAGCCCGCCCCCGACTACCCTCACCAGGACGCTGTGGGCGAATTACTGCTGCAGTTATTTGGCGAAGCCGAACCCGAGTTGGAGCAGGAACAACTGACAGGCCATACGGTGATTGCCGTCCGGGTAAACGACTGGAGCCTACTCAACCGTCAACTAGACCGCGCCCTGCTGGAACAAATTGCCCGTCAACTGGAGCACACCGTTAGCGACGTTGCTGAGCGTTTACTACTGGCGTGGGAGCCGGCCGCGGGAGGCTTCGATATTACCTTAGCACCGCAGGAATTCGATGCCGCCAGCGCCACCGACACCTTGGTAGCCGCCAGTTTATTGCTACGGCTGCAGCAACGGGTAAGCCAAGAGCGTCTGCGAGAGGGCAAAGTGGAATTTGCGATTGCCATTGGTATTGGCGAAATGATTCCCCCAGCGCTTTCGACCCAACGCCGCCAACCCACCCTAGTCGCGCAGATGCCCGCCTTGGCCAAGCAACAAGCCCATTACTTGGCCAGCATGGCCGAGGGGAATAGCATTAGTGTGAGTGAACGTTTTGTTGAGGCGTGGTCGCTTTCAAGTGCACTGGCTGAAGCGAAACCCGCCGAACGCACCCGCGCGGCCTTGAGCTGCAGCGGCCTACTACCCCCCTACGACGACATCGTCGAACAACACTTGCAGGGTATTTTAAAAGCACACCCCTAGGCGCCAACGTCACCGGCGCGACGCCATGCACCGGCATCACCTAACACCACAAAGCTAGGGTTGATGCGGTCGGCGCTGCGACCGTAACGCAGTGACTGTCCTTGCAGGTCCACCACCGCGCCTCCAGCGGCTTCTACGATGGCTTGACCAGCAGCGCTATCCCACTCTCCGGTGGGGCCCAAACAAGGATAGATATCGGCGCGCCCCTCGGCCACGTGGGTAAATTTCAGCGCGCTTCCCAGAGTGACTGTCGATACACCATACTCAGCGACAAGCGAGGCACTGGCCAAAAAATTATTGGCCAGTGTGGCGCGACGACGGCTGACGGCGGCGACGATATCGTCACTCAAGGGCCGACAAGCTAAGGGCCGTGACTCGCCATCGCGTATGACTAGCGGGGTCAAACCGCGCCCACCAATATAAAATTCTCCACTCAAAGGCGTGTAAATAGCGCCTAATATGCTGCGATCACCCTCGATCAACGCAATATTGATGGTGAACTCTCCAGTCCGCTCGATAAATTCGCGGGTGCCATCCAGTGGGTCGATCAACCAGTAACGCGCCGCGTCAGGTAATAGAAACTGGCGCGGATCACTTTCTTCAGACACGATCGGCAGGCGTGGTTCTAATCCGCCGAGGGCATGGAGAATCGCCTCGTTCGAGGCAAGATCTGCCGCGGTCAACGGTGAGCTGTCTTGCTTGCGAGATATTTCTAATCCCTCCGCTTGCCGATAGTAACGCAGCACAACATCACCCGCTGCGCGACATACGGCGTATAACTGATCCGACCAGTCGGCCGGGATGGTGAAACTGCTGTTCGGCAAAATAATCCCCGTTGGTTTGAATGACACTATTGTAACCCTTATCGGCCAGGGCAGTGAGATTTTTGACCTCAGGGGCGCATGACCTAAGTCACATTACAGGCGATATGGTATGATGTCGCCCTTCATATAAGCGTGGAAACTATGATTAACTGGGACGACATCGATACGGTATTGCTCGACATGGACGGGACCCTGCTGGACCTGCACTACGACAATTTTTTCTGGATGAGCTACCTGCCCAAACACTACGCCAAATTTAAGCGTATCAAACGCTGGGAAGCGTGGGCCGAGCTAGAACCCATCATGCAATCCAATCGCGGCACGCTGGCCTGGTACAGTCTGGATTACTGGACCGACAAACTGGGTATCGACATCCCTACTCTGAAACGTGAAATTGCTCATATGATCGAGATCCGCCCCTTTGTGGTGGAATTTCTCACTGGTCTGCGCGAACACGGCAAGACGCTCTATCTGGTCACCAACGCCCACAACAAAACGCTCGCTATCAAAGTCGAACACACCGGTATCGACCGCTGGTTCGACCGCGTCATTGTGTCGCACGACCTCGGTTTGCCCAAGGAAGACCCCGAATTTTGGCACCGCATGCGCGCCCTGCATCCGTTTGATCCCGCACGCAGCCTTTTAATCGACGATACCGAATCGGTATTGACCTCTGCCAAGCAGGCTGGCATCGCCCACTTGTTGACCTTATTGCAACCCGACAGCCACAAAGATGTACGCTCTGACACTCTTTTTCGCGGCATCCATCACTTCGATGAAATCCTACCTGGAACCACGCTATGAGCGACAAGGTGAGGCTCGACAAGTGGCTGTGGGCAGCACGTTTTTTCAAGACCCGCAGCCTCGCTAAAGCGGCCATCGAAGGGGGCAAGGTGCGCTACGACGGCGCCAGCTGCAAGGTCAGTAAAGAGGTGCAAATTGGTGCGGTACTGACCATTCGCCAGGGCTGGGACGAAAAAATCGTTAAAGTGCTCGCACTGTCGGACCAGCGCCGCGGTGCACCTGAAGCTCAACGGCTGTATGGCGAGACCGAAGAGAGCATTGCTGCGCGCCAACACACTGCCCTGCAACGCAAATTGACTAGCGCCGGCATGGCAGCGCCGCCGTCGCGCCCCAGTAAAAAAGACCGCCGCCAAATTCACCGTTTTAAACAAACCAACGATTTCGAATAGAGAATGACCATGGCCAGCCAAGACCAAATACTGCGTTTTATGTTTGACGAGACCGATATCCGTGGTGATGTCGTGACCCTCATGGAAAGCTACCAAACCGCCGTCATCAAGCATAACTACCCGATCGGCGTGAGCAAACTGCTGGGCGAGTTTGTTGCCGCCGCGGTGCTGCTGAGCACCACCATTAAGTTTGCCGGCAGCGTGATCCTGCAGGCTCGCAGCGACGGCCAAATTCCAACCATCATGGCCGAGTGCACCAATGATCTGCGCATTCGCGCCATCGCTCGCGACGCTGAAAACGCGACCAGCGAACACTTCCGCGAACTGCTGGCAGGCGGTACCCTTGCCATCACCATCGACCCGCTCAAAGGCAAGCGTTATCAGGGCATTGTCCCGCTCAGTGGCGCCAGTTTAGCGGAGTGTTTGGCCGACTACTTCCTTCAATCTGAGCAACTCAACAGCCTGTTTTGGTTGACGGCCGACGGCCAGCGTTGTGGCGGGTTCATGCTGCAAGAGCTGCCCCCGAGTAAAGAGGTCAATCCCGAACGGCGCGAGCAACAATGGGAGCACTTTAGCCACTTGGCGCAAACCCTCACCAACGACGAACTGTTGGATCTCGAACACCAAGAATTGCTGTACCGCCTGTATCACGAAGACAAGGTTCGGCTGTTCGATAGCCGCGAGGTTCGCTTTGGTTGCAGCTGCTCCGAAGCACGCACCAGCGAATTGCTACGTTCGATAGGCCGTGCAGAAGCGGATAGCATCATCGCCGACGAAGGCGTCATTCAAATCGTTTGTGAATTCTGTAACCACGACTATCAATTCGACAGTGTGGCAGTGGCCAACATCTTTGCCGAGGATGACCTGTCGCTGCACTAGCCGTCATCATTCATTTGAATACGGGGCATTGCCAAATACGACTTAGCAAAGCGTTGATTTGTTGCCATACTAGACCGCAACATCTCTAAGGAGATGCTATTAGAGCCCCTTAAGGGGCCGATATTCGTCTTACCAAGACGTCACGGAATAGGAAACAACAATGACTCACCAATTGGACAGCATTACGGTGCACACTGATCTGTGCCCCGCTGAACTCGTCGAAGCCGCCCTACAACGCGGTGAAGGCTTTCTCGCCGACAACGGCGCCCTCGTCGTCACAACTGGCGCGCGTACCGGCCGCTCAACCGCCGACCGCTTTATTGTGCAAGAACCCTCCACCGAGGACGCCATCGATTGGGGCAGTGTTAACCGCTCCTTTCCATCAGACAAATTCAACGCTCTGTGGGATCGTGTCGATGCCTATCTAGCAAGCCGAGATCACTACCTGCAGCACCTGCACGTCGGCGCCAGTGACGATAACTATCTACCCGTCAATGTCTATACCGAAACGGCTTGGCAGAGTCTGTTTGGTCGCAACATGTTTGTGCGCCCCGACAAGTTCAACCCCAAGTCGAAAAACGAATGGACCGTGATTAACGCCGCCAACTTCGTGTGCGATCCCGAGCGCGACGGCACCAATAGCGACGCGGTGGTGTTGATCAACTTCGCACAACGCACGGTGCTGTTAGCCGGTATGCGCTACGCCGGCGAAATGAAAAAAGCCATGTTCTCGGTGCAAAACTTCCTTTTACCAGAAAAAGAAGTGATGCCCATGCACTGCTCGGCCAATGTTGGTGAACACGGCGACACGACACTGTTTTTCGGTCTGTCGGGCACCGGTAAAACCACGCTCTCGGCCGATCCTACGCGCTACTTAATTGGCGACGACGAGCACGGTTGGGGTGAGGGGCAGGTGTTCAATTTTGAAGGGGGGTGTTACGCCAAAACCATTAACCTGAGCCGCGACAACGAACCGGTGATCTACGATGCCATTCGCTTTGGCGCCATTGTGGAAAATGTCGTTACTAACGACCGCAGAGCCACTGACTACGACGATACCAGCCTGAGTGAAAACGGCCGCTGTTGCTACCCGCTGGAGCACATCGACAAGCGCGTACCACAGAACAACGGCGCAGAACCCAACACGGTGATTTTCCTCACCTGCGACGTGTCTGGCGTATTACCACCGCTATCTATTCTTAGCAAACAAGCGGCTGCCTACCACTTTTTATCAGGCTATACCGCTCGCGTTGGCTCCACTGAAATGGGCGCTGAAGCTGGTATTCACCCCACTTTCTCTACCTGTTTTGGCGCCCCCTTCATGCCGCGCCCGGCGGGAGAATATGCGGAACTTTTGATGGAGCGCATCGAAAAATCGGGCGCCGTGGTCTATTTGGTCAACACCGGTTGGACCGGCGGCTCGGGCGCCCCGGGTGGCAGTGGCTCACGCTTCCCCATCCCCGTGACGCGTGCCGTGGTGGCCGCGGCACAAAGCGGCGCTTTAATCGGTGGCGAGACCAGCCATATCGACGAGTTGAATTTGGATGTACCGCTGAGCATTCCCGGCGTGCCAGATCACTTTGTCGACCCGCGCAACGGTTGGGAAAGCGTCGACGCCTACAACGAGCAGGCCTCTAAACTGGCGGCCCTGTTCCAGAAAAATATGCAGAAATTCGACGTATCTGACGCCATTATTGCCGCCGGACCTCACGCCTGAAGCCTCTAAGCGCCGATTCCGGTCGGCGCTTTAACAATTCCCCTGTCAAAAAACAAGACTCCCCAGCGACGGTTGTTTGCCGTATATTCGCGGTAAATTTTTTTAGAAGACAGCCAGTAATGAACAGCATCCATCAACGTATCGCCGACGAACTCAAGGTCGCCGCCAACCAAGTTAACGCCGCCGTAGCCCTGCTCGATGAAGGCGCCACAGTGCCCTTCATCGCGCGCTACCGCAAAGAGGTCACGGGGGGATTAGATGATACCCAAATGCGTTTTATGGAAGAGCGACTGCAGTATCTGCGAGATATGGAAGATCGCCGCAGCGCCATCATCAAAAGTATCGATGAGCAGGGCAAACTGACCCAAGAACTGAAAAACGACATCCTCGCCGCCGATACTAAAACGCGTTTGGAGGATCTCTACCTACCCTACAAACCCAAGCGCCGAACCAAAGCGCAGATCGCCCGCGAGGCTGGCCTGCAAGGTTTAGCTGACGCGCTGCTGGCAGACCCAAGTCTCGACCCCGACAATACTGCCGCGGCCTATCTGAACCCCGACCACGCCATTACCACGAGCAAAGACGCCCTCGACGGCGCCAAGCAAATCTTGATGGAAGCGTTCGCCGAAGACGCCTCGCTGCTGGGTAAACTTCGTCAATTCCTGTGGGACAACGCGTTAGTGACCTCCGCGGTTATCGCCGGTCAAGAGAGTCAAGGCGAAAAATTCCGCGATTACTTTGAACATAACGAACCCCTTAAGTCGGTGCCATCACACCGTGCCTTGGCGCTATTTCGCGGCCGCAAAGCCGGTGTGTTGAGCCTGGCCTTACGCCTCCCCGATGAAGAGGACAGTCTAAGCGCGGTGCATCCCTGTGAGATCATCATCGCCGAGCAACACAATATTCGCGACGCCGGCCGCCCCGCCGACCGTTGGCTGCGAGAAGTGGTGCGCTGGACATGGCGCGTCAAACTGCTGACCCACCTCGAGACGGACCTTCTCGGCCAGGTACGCGACAGCGCCGAGGACGATGCCATTAAAGTATTTGGCGCCAATTTGAAAGACTTACTACTGACCGCAGCTGCCGGACAAAAGGCCACCATTGGCCTCGACCCAGGCCTACGCACGGGAGTCAAAGTGGCGGTGATCGATGCCACCGGCAAGGTCGTCGACCACTGCGCCATTTATCCCACCCCCCCGCAGAACAAAATTGCCGAATCGGCCAAAATTTTGGTCAATCTATGCAAGAAGCACGATGTGGCGCTCATCAGTATTGGCAACGGCACCGCCTCACGCGAAACCGACCGCTTTGTCGGTGAAGTACTCAAACTGATTCCCGACATGAACATCAAAAAGGTCATGGTGAACGAGGCCGGCGCATCCATTTACTCGGCCTCGGAATACGCCGCCCGCGAATTCCCAGATCTGGACGTGACCATCCGCGGCGCGGTGTCGATCGCACGCCGCCTGCAAGACCCCTTGGCGGAACTGGTGAAGATCGATCCCAAGTCTATTGGCGTGGGTCAATACCAACACGACGTCAATCAGACCCAACTGGCGCGCACCCTCGACGCGGTAGTGGAAGACTGTGTCAACGCGGTGGGCGTCGACCTTAATACTGCCTCTATACCGCTACTTAGCCGCGTATCGGGATTAAACAATACCCTCGCGACCAACATTGTCGATTTCCGCGATCAACACGGCGCATATGCCAGCCGCAAAGACCTGCTCAAAGTCCCCCGCTTTGGCGACAAAACCTTTGAATTGGCGGCGGGCTTCTTGCGTGTGGCAGGGGACAACCCACTCGACAACTCGGCGGTTCACCCCGAGTCCTACCCCGTGGTAGAACGCATCGCCAACAGCAGCGGGCGCCAACTCAATAGTATCATCGGCGATGTGAGCTTTCTTCGCGCGTTAACACCGCAACAGTTCATTAGCGAGACGGTCGGCCTGCCCACCATCAAAGATATTCTCAGCGAACTGGAAAAACCCGGTCGCGATCCGCGCCCCGAGTTTGTTACAGCTGACTTTAAAGAGGGCGTCGAGACCATCAAAGATCTCGAACCCGGTATGATTCTGGAAGGCGTGATTAGCAACGTCACCAATTTTGGCGCCTTTGTCGACATTGGCGTTCACCAAGATGGCTTGGTACACATCTCTGCGCTGTCGAACAAGTTCGTTAAAGACCCACGCGAAGTCGTCAAAGCGGGGGACATCGTCAAAGTGAAGGTCATCGAGGTGGAGGTTGCCCGCAAGCGTATCGCGCTGAGCATGCGAATGGACGACGAGGTTGGCCAGAAGACCAGCGATCGACCCAGCAAGCCAGCGGCAAGGCAAAATATGACGCGACAAAACCCGCCAACTGGGTCTACTATGGGATCTATGGGCGCCTTGCTACAACAGGCGATGAAAAAGAAATAATCAGACTAAAGAGAGAAAACAATGGCTGCTATTGGCGATAAAATCCCCTCAATTACGCTTTCGGTGATGGGTGCCGAAGGTCCCGAGGCCTTAAATATTGCGGACTTCTGTGCCGGCAAGAAAGTGGTACTGTTTGCCGTACCCGGTGCGTTTACACCCACCTGCTCTGCGGCTCACCTGCCCGGTTACGTGGTACACGCTGACACGCTGAAAGCCAAAGGCGTTGACGCCATCGTTTGCACCTCGGTGAACGACGTATTTGTTATGAACGCGTGGGGTAACGCCTCCAACGCCGAGCAAATTGTGATGGCGGCCGACGGCAACGGTGAGTTGGCTTGCGCGTTGGATCTGGTACTGGACGCTGAAGGCTTTGGCATGGGTAAGCGCAGCTGCCGCTACGCAATGATTGTAGACAATGGTGAAATTACCGCCCTGAATGTCGACGAGGGCGGCGGTCTGGATAAGAGCTCAGCAGAAAGCATTCTCGCGCTGCTTTAAACCACGCCAATGATCGTCATCACCGCGGTGATGACGATCGCTCCTAATACATTCAAGCGCCACCCCACCTTGGCCATATCGGCCGCCGAGATAAACCCGGAACTAAACACCACCGCATTAGGCGGCGTTGCTATGGGCAACATGAATGCGCACGAAGCGCTCAGCACCGCTGGCAGCATCAAGGCCAATGGGGCGATATCAGCCACTACAGCCGCCGCCGCAAGAATCGGTAACAACAAGCTTGCACTGGCGGTATTGCTGGTCACCTCGGTTAAAAAGGTGACCAATAGACAGATCAATAGCACCATGAGTAGCGGCGGAAGCGTGGTGGCGCCAGCCAACTGCTCAGCCACCAACTGACTCAAACCCGTCTCTTTAAAGGCCGCGGCAATAGCAAGCCCGCCAGCGAACAACAGCATCACCCCCCAAGGGACATCACGCGTAGCCTGCCACGACAGTAGGCGCTCACTCTCCCCCTTTGCTTTGGGCAGTGCAAACAACAGCACCACCGCTAATAAGGCCACCGATGCATCGTTGGCCCAGGGAAGATCCAACCACGTTTTCCAGCCACCCCAAGGGTCGGTGCGCGTCATCCACGCCAAGGCGGTAAAACCAAATACCCACAGCACGCGGCGCTCTTCACTGCGCCACGGTCCCAGTTGAATATCCTGAGCCTCGATGGCGCCCTTAAGATGGCGCGTTAATACCCAAGCCGCTAGCGGCAGTAACACAACAACCGCTGGCATGGCCCACATCATCCATTGTAAAAAGCCAACGTCGGTGCCTGTTTGTTGTTGATAGACCTGCATAAAGACGAGATTGGGCGGTGTGCCGATGGGAGTAGCCATGCCTCCGATGCTGCAGGCATAGGCGATACCTAAAAATAGTGCGGTAGCGACGCTCTCGTCGCCACTGTCTTGCACCGCCGCCACCGCAATGGGCAGCAGAACCAAAGCCGTCGCCGTATTGGAAATCCACATACTGAGGAAGGCGGCCGCCAGCATGAACCCCCACACTAGGTGACGAGGGTGTTCGGCTCCCACCATCTTCACCATTAATAGCGCCACTCGGCGGTGGGCGCCGGTAGATGTCATAGCCAACGATAACAAACAGCCGCCCAGCATCAATAAAACCAACGGGCTGCCATAGGCCTGCGCGACCTGTTGCGGCGAGAGTACGTTGAGCAAGGGAAAGGCGGCGATCGGTAGCAGCGATGTCACAGGAATGGGCACGGCTTCAGTAAGCCACCACAGCACGCACCACGCGGTAATAGCAGCGGTAATGGCACTGTCTTGTGGCTGCCCAGACTGCATGACCAGCACGCCAGTAAGGAGTGCCAACACTGGCCCGGCCATCACCCACAGCGAAGTTTTCGCCTGCCCCATCATCACACTCCTTTTAATGCGTCGTTTCTGCGTAAGTCGGCGTCTAGTGACATATCTGCCAGCGCTCATTTATCTGCTATTATGCGCAAATGAATCAGCTTAGCGATAGTTTTGGCAGACAAATTACCTACTTGCGGCTTTCCGTTACGGATCGCTGCGATTTTCGCTGTGTCTACTGCATGGCTGAAGACATGACCTTTGTACCGCGCAAAGACGTGCTGTGCTTTGAAGAACTGTCGTTAGTAGCGCGTGCCTTTGTCGAGCTAGGCGTCGAAAAGATACGCCTCACCGGCGGAGAACCCCTGGTGCGCAAAGACATCGTGCACGCCGTCGAGAAAATCGCCGCCATCGAAGGCCTGCGCGAACTTTGCCTATCGACCAACGCCTCAAAATTGCGCCGCTACGCGCCCGAGCTAAAGCGTGCCGGCGTACAACGCATCAATGTCAGTCTGGACAGCCTGCAACCCGAGCGCTTTAAACAACTGACGCGCACCGGCGATGTCGCCACGGTGATTGACGGCATCGACGCCGCGATTGAGGCGGGCTTTAAGGGCCTTAAAATTAACGCGGTAGTACTGCGCGGGCGCAACGACGACGAAATTCTCGACCTGGTCGATTTTGCCCGTCAACGCGCTATCGACATCAGCTTCATCGAAGAAATGCCGCTCGGTACCATTGTTGAGCACGACCGCGCGCTGGCCTTTATGCCAAGCGATGATATCCGCGCGATCATTGAAAGCCGCTACCCGCTGACCGCGAGCGACCACCACACCGGCGGTCCATCGCGCTACTTTAGCATGGCCGATAGCCTCAGCCGCGTGGGGTTCATATCACCGCACAGCAATAATTTTTGCGGCGCCTGTAACCGCGTCCGCGTGACGGCCGAAGGCAAACTATTACTCTGCTTAGGCAATGAAGACGCGCTTGATTTACGCGCCATCGTACGCGGCGAAGGGGACACACTACCCGCACTGAAAGCGGCCATCATCGGTGCGATGTCGAGCAAACCCGAGAAGCACCATTTTGATCTGGACGCGCCGGTAGACATCGTGCGCTTCATGAATGCAACCGGCGGGTGATTTGTTCCTCACACTGGCATACAATTAAACGGCTCACGCCGAACTGGAATCTAGCAATGGACCACTGCCTACGCACACTGCAACGCGCCAGCGCGATCATCGTTTTGATGTTGTTGGCACTCGTCCCACCAGCGTTTGCCAATGACTCCACATTTGCTGTCGAACCGCGGGTCGACAACGGCGTCCTCAATCTGCAGCAATGGCATATTGGTCGCCATCCCATTCTCAACTTGAATGGCATGTGGCGCTATAGCCCCGGCGTTAAAATCACCCCCGACAACGTTGACAGCATCACCACGACCCGTGAAATTCCAGACCTGTGGGGCGTACCCCAAAATGACAGCGAACGCTGGGTCTTCAGCAACATGGGGCACGCCGGCTACGCACTGACCATTAACCACCTTCCCGAGCGCCCCTTAGCGCTGCACCTTAACCGTATCTGCTCTAGTGCTGACATTCAGCTGCGTGACAGCAACGGCCAATGGCGCCAACTGGGGCAGGTGGGCACCCCCGGTAACGACGACAGCGACACCGTGCCTCACATCCGCCCGGTCATCATTAACTTACCTACCGACCTGCGCGGCGAGTCGATACTGGTGATCAACGTCAGTAATTTCCACTTGCGTGACGGCGGTATCTGCGACCGCATCGAACTCGGCACAGCTGCCGCACTCAAAACCTCGGAACTGCAAACCGTCGCCACCACTATGATGACACTGGGCATTCTTCTTGGCGTCGGACTTTACAGCCTAGGTCTCAGCATCCAAAACCCCATCGAATCATCTAGCAAGTGGCTGATCGCCGTTTGCGTTACCGGCGCGGTGTTCTTCATTTCATCCGAGTCGATGTTGGAAGTGTTGTTCCCTGACCCATCGAGCACGAGTTTTGAGCTGCACTACAAACTGCGCTATCTAGGTTTACTATTTTTTGCCCCGGCATTGCACCGGCTTTGCCTAGGCGCGCTTAAACGTCGCAATGAAAGCAAATTAGAGCGCTATCAACGCATGGTATTGTGGTTGTTTGGCGTGTTCATCCTATTCTTCTCAGCAGCAGATTTCACGCTTTTTGCGCCGGTTTTGGCGGCATTATTCACCTACAATATGTTCCGCAGTATTCTCGAAGCTTACCGCGCATGGCAGTACCGAGAACCGGGATCGCTGTGGCTATTGGTCGGTTTGATGGCGCTGGGCATCGCCATGCTACTGCAACCACTCAGCTATACCCTTCACAACGAATCGCGCTTAGCTATTCAAGTGGCGGTTGTTATGTTTGTTTTCCTACAGAGCCAATTCATTGGGCTGCGCTTTAATAATGCGCTTAACGAATCTCGCTTCTTATCGGAACACTTGCAAGAAGAGATTTCGCGCAAAACTCGCGATCTACGACAACAGCAGAAAGAGCTGATGTCAGTGCGCGGAGAACTTCAGGCAGCCACCTTTGTCGACAAGACCACCGGTATTTACAGTCGTGCCTATTTTGAAAACCAGCTCAATATCGAGTGGAGTCGCTGCCTGCGTGAACAGCGCCCGATGGCGCTCATCCTGTTCGATATGGACGGTTCTAAAATCGTCAACCGCGACTTTGGACGTGCGGCTGGCGATCAGTGGCTGTTCCACTTTGCCCACAAGCTCGGTGACAGCGTGCGCCGTCAAAGTGATATCGCCGCACGCTATGGCGGTGATGAGTTTGTGTTGTTGTTGCCTGACTGCGACCTTACAGAAGCGACCGCTATGGCCGAGCAATTTTTGGCTCACATCCATAATGAAGCGCTAGAAATTGGCGGCCAATCCATTGGGTTTTCGGTGACAGCCGGTGTGCAAGCCACCATACCAAACGAAGATAGCACCGCTACGGAAGAACTGATCAACCGCGTCGTTGTTGCCCTGCACCACGCCAAAGAACACAAGCGCGGCCAGGTTCATACCTACCGCCCGATAAAAACATCTAGCGACGAGGAATAACATTGACTATCGTATCCCCTGCCGCCCTCGCCGCACGGCTTGGCAAGCCGGTTTCAGCCAGCCTGCAGCGCGGCATCGAGAAGGAAACTCTGCGCCTTGAACCCAGTGGCCAACTATCCCAGCAGCCCCATCCAACGGCACTGGGTTCGGCCCTTACTCATAGCCATATCACCACCGACTTCTCGGAAGCGCTGCTGGAGTTTATTACCCCCGTGGGCGCCAGCGCGAATGACGTGCTGCAAGTGTTAGACGATGTTCATCGCTTTACCTACGCCAACATCGGCGAAGAACTGCTGTGGACAGCCAGCATGCCATGTATTCTGCCGGGTGATCACAACATCCCCATTGCCCGCTATGGCCGCTCAAATATCGCCCAGTTAAAAGAGATCTACCGCATTGGCCTGGGTAATCGCTATGGCCGCTTGATGCAAACCATAGCCGGCATCCACTACAACTTTTCTGTCGACGATGCTTTCTGGGACGCGCTGATCGCCGAGCAGGGCTACAGCGGTAAACGACAGGCCTTCATCGATGAAAAATACCTCGGGTTAATCCGTAACTTCCGTCGCTACTCGTGGTTGTTGATCTATTTATTTGGCGCCTCACCGGCCGTGTGTAAGTCCTTCCTCGGTGACCGCGAGCACCATTTAACAGCTATCGATCACGGCACCTATGGCCTGCTCTTTGGCACCTCATTGCGCATGGGCGACTTGGGCTATACCAGTAACGCGCAGGAAAACCTCAGCGTGTGTTACAACCATCTAGATCGCTACTGCGACGACTTGGTGGCAGCGATTCAAGATCCTGTGCCTGCCTATCAAGCCATTGGCAGTCGCGATGGCGAGGGTAACTTTCTGCAACTGAACGAGAGCCTGCTGCAAATCGAAAACGAATTCTACTCGACCATCCGCCCCAAACGCACCGCCGCCTCTGGCGAGACACCGACGGCGGCACTGCGCCGCGGTGGCATTGAGTACATCGAGGTGCGCTGTATCGACGTCAATCCCTATTTACCACTGGGCATCGATGCCACTCAAATTCACTTCATCGATGCCTTCCTGCTCTTTTGCTTATTAAAAGAAAGCCCATACTGCGATGAACGTGAATACCAGAGCTTTACCGAGAACCGTCGCCGCATCGTCAACGAAGGCCGCGCGCCCGGAGCAACATTGGTGGACAGCACCCGCGACTACTGCGAGGTGGCAGTGACCCACTGGGCGTCTGACATGCTCGATGATATCGCTTCATTAGCGAACGAACTTGGCATTGACAACGACACCATGCAACGCGCTATTTACGAGCAGCGTTGCAAGGTCGAAGATCCAGACTGTACCCCCTCGGCACGCATTATTAGCGACATCAAGAACAAGGATATTTCCTATTTTAGATTCGCTATGGATCTCGCTGATGCTCACGCCGCCCTGTTCCGAAGCGAACCCCTAAGCGCTGATAAAACCGCTTTTTTCGAACAGGAAACTCTCGCCTCGCTACAACGCCAACGCAACATTGAAGAGAAGGACACCGAAAGTTTTGAGGCGTTCTGGCAGCGTTACTTCCGGGATAATTACGACCTTAACGTTGCACAATAAAAGCGTTGAAGAGCAGGTCCTCTACCCCTTCGGTAGTTCCTGCTTCAGCTAATACGATCTGTACTTCGCGCAGCAACTCGAGCCGAATAGCATCGCGCTGGGTGGCGTCGTTAATG
This sequence comes from Cellvibrionales bacterium, assembly GCA_024639455.1. Lineage (GTDB taxonomy): Bacteria > Pseudomonadota > Gammaproteobacteria > Pseudomonadales > JAHEIH01 > JAHEIH01. The sequence continues at coordinate 40,362 of JAHEIH010000008.1, read as the reverse complement.
CGTTTAGCGCTTTGTTTACTGAGATACATAATGATGGCGTGGCGAATGGCTGGCATGTGCAAATTGACATCGCCTATTACGCTGCCACGGGTGTTGAGCCGCAGGGTGAGCTCCACACGCATGAACTTTAAGCGACCGTTGGTGCCATTGCCGTAATTGAGTACGAAGGCCGGGTCGATTTCGTAATACATGGTAGCAGGACCGGCGGGCTCTCCCTCCTCCTGCGCGTGCGCCACGCTGAGCCAACAGGCTAACAACATTAGCAGTGTGAATGGTGCAAATCGGGACATAGGGTCTCAGAAATCAAAGTTTCGGGCTATAATGGCCCATCCGTTTAAAAGTGAATCGAGTATGTCTAGCATAGCGTCAATTTTTCCAATTCGCCTTAGCAACTTCATTATTGCCGCTGGCTGTGCCGTGTTGATCGGCATTGCTCTTTACATGGAGCACAGCATGGGGCTTGAACCCTGCCCACTGTGTATGACTCAGCGCGTCGCCATCATGGCGGTGGGCGTGGTGGCTACCATGGCCTTTTTACACCACCCTGCGGGTGTCATGCGCCGCGTTTACGCCGGTCTAGGCGCGTTGTTAGCAATTCTCGGTGGCGCTATTTCAAGTCGCCAACTTTGGCTGCAAAGCTTGCCCGAAGACCAAGTCCCCGCCTGTGGCCCAAGCCTCGAATATATGTTGGAAACCTTTCCCTTAGCCGACACGCTGCGCGTGATGCTGCAGGGCGATGGCAACTGCGCCGAGGTAGTGTGGACCTTCATGGGTTTGAGCATCCCCGGCTGGACGCTAGTGGCCTTTATCGGCCTGTGCGGCGTTAACCTTTGGCAAATGTTGCGTCGTCAGTAATGTGGCTTAAAGGATTCGCCTGCTTACTACTATTTCAGTGTCTAGGGGAAATCCTTAAACTCGCGCTCGGCGTTCTCGTGCCAGGCCCGGTGCTAGGCATGTTTTTGCTGTTTGCCTTCTTGGTGGTACGCGGTGAAATGAGCGACAGCCTGCAGCAGGCGAGCACCCCATTGATTCAAAATCTAGCGCTATTATTTGTCCCAACGACGGTGGGCATTTTTTTCCTGGGTGCCGACTTCGATGGGCAGTGGACCGCCTTTATCCTTACCAGCTTTGTCGGTACGTTGATAGCCTTGATCGTCGTCGGTCTTGTGTTGCGCGCCATTATTCCAGCCGAAGACGATGGCCATGCTTGAGATTTCGCAACAACTACTCGACAGCCCGCTGTTTGCGCTAACCCTAACCGTGTGCCTATTCCTAGGCTTCAACGCACTCTATCAGCGTGCCAAGCGGCTACCCATACTCCACCCTCTCATTTGGTCGCCCAGCGCAATCGGCGTAATACTCGTCCTGCTGGATATCGACTATCGCCAATACTTTGCCAACACTGAAATCCTTATGTTTTTGCTTGGGCCCGCCACCGTGGCCTTGGCAGTACCGCTGTTTCAGCAATTACGTCGTATTCGTAGCATGATGCTTGGCACGCTGTTGTCGACCGTACTAGGTGCCAGCCTAGCCACCGCCATCGCTGTGCTGATCGCCTATGTGGCGGGGGCCAATCACAGCACGTTGATGTCGCTACTGCCCAAAACGGTCACCACCCCTATTTCGTATGCCTTAGCGGAACAATTTGGTGGCAGTGGTACGGTGGCCGCCGCCGCGGTGATGGTGACCGGTCTAACAGGGGTGATCTTTGGCCCGCCTATTTTTAGACTGCTGGGCATAAACGATGAGCGAGTGATGGGTTTTACCCTGGGCTTGGTGTCGCACGGGACGGGAACCACCCGCGCCTTCGATATAAGCCCTGTCGCTGGGGCTTTTGCCAGTCTCGGCATGGGCCTCGCGGGCGCGTTCATCGCCGTGGCCCTGCCGCTACTCGTGGTGTGGTTTTTCTAGTACGCCGCCACCGTGCCGTCCTTACGCATTTCGGTAGCGCCGATATAAGCACCGCTGCTGGGGTCAATCGCAATGGCCTGATACCCGCCAAACATAACCCCGCGGTCATCGACCTTCACCTGATGCCCCATAGCGCGAAGTTTCATCACGGTCTCTGCCGGCACACCGGTTTCTACGTGTAGCGTACCAAGCGGGTCAAACGACAGCGCTTCCGGGGTGCGACCACCATCGTGTAAGAAGCGCGCCGCATCGCCGGCCTCTTGCACATTCATACCGTAATCCACCATATTCACCACAACTTGCACGTGCCCCTGGGGCTGCATGCCACCGCCCATTAGACCAAAGCTCATGACCGGCTTGCCGCCTTTGCTGAGAAAAGCGGGAATAATCGTGTGAAAGGGACGCTTGCCAGGCGCATAAACGTTGGGGTGCCCTTCCTGCAAAGCGAACAGTTCACCGCGATCTTGCAGCATAAAGCCCATGCCGTCAGGCACCAAACCGGAACCCATGCCGCGATAGTTAGATTGAATCAGTGATACCATCATGCCATTGCCATCGGCCACGGTAAGATAGGTCGTGTCGCCTTCGCCTTCAAGCTTCACCTCACCCGCTGCCACGTCCGGCATCGCCTTAGCGGGGTCAATCAACGCGGCCCGCGCCTTGCCATAGGCATCAGACAACAGCGGCTGATAGGGAATCTGAGCAAAATCAGTATCGGCGTAGTAGCGCGCCATATCTTCAAACGCGAGCCGCTTGGCCTCCACCATGAGATGGAAAACTTGGGCCGAATCGCGCGGCATACTGGCAAGGTCAAAATTCTTCAAAATGCTCAACATTTGCAGTGCGGCCATGCCCTGTCCATTGGGGGGAAGTTCATGCAGAGTGTAACCGCGGTAATCGACCGACAGCGGCGTCACCCACTCGCCGCGGTGTTCGGCAAAGTCACGGTAACGTAATGGCGCATTGATGCGCTGCAAGTAGGCATCCATGCGCTTGGCCAACACGCCCTTATAAAACGCATCTCGTCCGCCTTGCGCAATAGCACTGAGGGTATTTCCCAAGTCGGGGTTGCGGAAAATCTCACCCGCCACCGGCGCGCGCTCACCCTTAAAATAAGTCGCCATGGCGTTATCTACACCCTCTACCATCGGCGCCACTTGCTGAAAACGGCGCAGATTGCCGCTGAAGTAATAAGCAATCACAGGACTTACGGGGAAGCCTTCATGGGCGTATTTAATCGCTGGCGCCAGAACCTGTTGCATCGGCAATTTGCCAAAGCGATCGTGCAAGGCGAACCAACCATCGACAGTACCGGGCACAGTCACCGACAAACTGCCATGAGAGGGAATGCCTTCGTAGTCCGCCGCGAGTTTACCACTCGCCTTCATATCGTCGATACGCTGTAATAATTGCGCCAAGGTTTGCCCTTTGGGTGAGCGGCCTGAACCGTTGTAACCGCTGAGGGATTGACCATCCCACACGATGGCAAACAGGTCGCCGCCAATGCCATTACCCGTAGGCTCCATGAGCCCCAGTGCAGCGTTAGCCGCGATGGCCGCATCTACCGCCGAGCCTCCGGCTTGTAGCACATCAATAGCCACCTGTGAGGCCAGCGGCTGTGCAGTGGCCGCCATGCCATTGACACCATACACAGGGCTGCGCGACCAATCATAACCCACTGGCCGGGCGCCAGGGCCTATCTCAGCGCGACTGTTGTTGCTGACCCCCGCCGCGATAACAAAGATGAATAACACCGTCCCCACAGACCACCAACGATACTTAGAGCGTGAACGACCGCAACAATGTGAGCTGTTGACCATATTAAGCCTCCAAAAAAACATAATATAGCTACGCTAGCACAGACCTTGTGCTAACGACATGGGCGATTCACGCCATGCTATGTGACACCTTTGTATTGCGCAGCCGTACATAAAGCGATAAGGTCGGCATACAAGCAGAGAGAGAATCACCATGGACGCAAACGCACCCGCCCTATTTGAAGAAGTACAAGGCCTACTCGACCGCTGGCTTGCTGAGCGTACAGATCTTATCCAAGCCTTCCACGGCGCCAATGAGCGCCCTGAAGACGACATAGACGCGACACCGCTGGCTAAATTTTGCAATATTTTGGTCGACTATGTATCAGCGGGACATTTTGAAGTGTTCCAGAAACTGGTGGCAGAAGCTAAGAGCTTTGAAGACAAACCACACTTACGCGAAGCGCTCGATCTGTTTCCCGAAATTAGCTCAACCACCGAAGTGGCACTAGAATTCAATGACCACTTTGAAGCCGCGCAAGACAAATTGGCGCTTGAAATTGAACTGGCTACCATGCGCGACGTGCTCGCTACACGTTTTGCCTTGGAAGATCGCCTAATCGACATTCTACACACGTCGCACGAGGTAGCCATAAACTAACACGGAGCCCCATGCTCAGACGTGCGTTTGGTCTACCCATTACTCTTTTTGTTGGCGCACTGGCCCTTACAGGCTGTAGCGCCAAATCTCCTCATGCATCCTTAGACGTCGCTATCGATGGCCTCTACGGCGGCGCTCTTTCTAAGGATGCCAGCCACGCGATGGTGGGTGCCTTTACCCACGGCGGTTCTTACTGGCAACTGACACCCGGCGAGCGACTCTTCGACTGGAACCATGGCGGTGACGATAGCACTATTACCAGCGCGGCCTTTTCACCTGATGGTCGCTATGTGATGACCTCAGATCGCCAGACCATGGTGCTGTGGGATGCAACCACCGGCGAAGACCTCACCTATTGGCGAGCCCCCGCAGAAGTTCACGGCATCGCCATCAGCAATGCCACTGATATCGGCGTGCTCGCTGCCCTCGCTCTCGACAACCACACCGCGGTAATCTTTAACGCCAGTCGCGGCCGTGTGCTGCGCGAGTTTTTACATGACAACCGTGTGCGCAGTGTCGATATCAGCGCCGACGGTCGATGGATGCTATCTGGGGCTGAAGATCAAAGCGCCGTGTATTGGTCGGTAGCCGATGGTCGCGAGGTTAGCCGGTTTCAACACGGCGATGACGTGCGTCTTGTATCGTTGTCAGACAACGGAGAATTGGCTTTCAGCGTGAGTAAGTACGACCGCGCAACCGTATGGCGAACCCGCGATGGCAGTGCGCTAGCCGACGTACCGATTATCGGCGACGCCTTGCGCCGCGGCCGTACCTTTTCCGCTGGGCGTTTTAAATCCGATAACAGCCAACTGTTAACCGGCAGCTCAGATCGCATGGTACAACTGTGGCAACTTCCCGAGATGACCGAGATCGGGCGCTGGGAGATGCCCAAACGCTCGGCGTGGAAGCCGACCGGGGCAGCGGTGGTCGATGTAGGATTTAACCGCGCTGGAGAGGTGGTGGCGATCGCCTCAAACGGCACCGTCCACCACATGCAACCTTAATTAGCGTTGTCTTCCAGCTCTTTGAAATGATTTGATTCTATTCCAAACAGACGCTTAGCCAAGTGTTTCAGGTCTTTGGCGACAAAGTACAGCACAGGAATCAGTATCAAGGTCACCACGGTAGAGAACAAAATACCAAAGGCCAATGACGTTGCCATCGGTTTTACAAACTGCGCTTGCAGCGAACGCTCAAGCTGGATAGGCGCCAGACCAACAAAAGTGGTCAGCGAGGTCAAGAACACGGCACGGAATCGCGTTGGCCCCGCCTTCATTACCGCTTCGCGCCAGCCGTGACCGGCCGCTTTGAAGTGGTTGATGAAGTCCACCATCACTAGCGAATCGTTAACCACCACCCCAATCAAACCAATGATACCGATAATGGAAATGATGCTGAGGTCAAAGCCCATAATAAAGTGGCCAGCAAAGGCGCCGACCACACCGAAAGGAATGACACTCATAATCAGCAATGGCTGACCGTAAGATTTCAATGGAATCGCTAGCGCAGAGTAGATCAGAATCATCACGAACAATGTCGCGAGCCCAAGTGTGTCCGAGGTATTCGACTGTTGCTCCGCCTCGCCTCCGAAATCCACCCGCACATCGGGGAAGTTCTCATTCACGTCGGGGATGGTTTGGCTACGTAAGATATTAAGTACTTCACCGGGCTCTACCTTGGACTTGTCAAAGTTGGCGCTCACCGATACCACACGGCGCATATCGATGCGGTTAATCACGCTCAAACCGCTGTATTCTTCGATGCGTCCCACCACAGGGAAGGGCACGCTAGTGCCGTTAGGCAAACGGATCCACAGGTCGTTAATGGCACCCAACATGCTGCGGTCCGCTCGATCGAGACGCACAAACACACGAATTTCATCACGGCCACGCTGCACGCGCTGTACTTCCATACCATAAAACGCTTGCCGCACCTGAGCCGCCAAATCGACATTGCCAAGACCCAATGACTGGCCCTCTGGCGTCACCTGGATATTAAATTCGGTACCGCCCGCGTTGAAGCTATCGCGTACATCAAACACGCCTTCGATGCTCTGCAAGCCAATTTTCACTTGTTCGGCCGCCACGCGCAGTTTATCAAGATTTTTTCCGCTGAGTTCGACTTCTAATGGCGCTAGTCCCGGTGGACCAGCCGTTTCGTTAATAATAAAGGAGCGGGCGCCCTCTATCGGCCCAAGCGCTTCGCGCAACCAATTTGACAACTTAACCGCATCAATATCGCGCTCTTCGCTCGGGGTTAATTCCATAAGCACCTGAGCAGAAGTGTCACTGCCACTAATCGTGAATAGATTCTTAATCGCACTTCGACCCATAGGGTCAGCCGCTTTATGCTTTTCATCCATCGCCAGGGCGGCATTTTGTATGCGATCAGCAATTTTATAGGTCTCGCGCCAGGAGGTACCCTCGGGCATTTCAAGGCTGGCGTTAATAAAATCTGACGGTACCACAGGGAAGAAAACAAAACGCACCCAGCCCGATGGAATAAAGGCCGCCACGATAATGAAGCCCGCCAAAAAGATGGATAATGTTGTATAGCGATGGGTAACGGCACGATCGAGAGTACGCTTATACGGGCCGTGCGCGAAACGCAACAAACTTCCTGCACAGGCGTTTTGCAGACGGTAAAACGGCTTTAACCAACCGCGCTCTTTCTTCTCTAGGTTCACATGGCGCAAATGTGAGGGCAGGATCAGCTTTGTCTCAACGAGAGAGAACAAAATACAGAAAATGACCACCGGACCAAGCTGCGATAATGCTCGCCCGAAGCCCTCCTCGATCAAGAGCGTCGGCATAAAGGCAATCATAGTGGTCAACGCGCCGAAGGTGGTCGAAACCGCGACGCGGCGAACCCCACCCACCACAGACACCAAACCTTTGCGCTCTTCTTGCAATCGAGCATAGGCGCTCTCGGCTGTCACGATGGCATCATCGACCAGGATACCCAGCACAAGAATGAAAGCGAATACCGACAAAATGTTGATCGACACAGGGACACCGAGCACGTAAATACTGCCTAGGGTGGCCATCATGGCAAAGGGGACGCCCAAAATCACCCAAAACGCCAGCGTCAGGTCTAGGAACAGCGCCAACACGATCACGACCAACGCTGCACCTTGGATAGCGTTATTGAGCATCATGTCAATACGGCTTTGCAAAATTCGGGTTTGGTCAACCCAGGTGGACAGGGTGACGCCGGCACTCAATTTACTGCGTTTAACATCGACGTAATCACGCACCTCTTGGGCAATCTGTAATACGTCTTGGTCGCCAACTTGCTGCACCATCAGGGTGATCGCCGGCTTGCCATCCATGATGCTCAAAACGGGCTTTTCGTTGAAGCCATCGATGACCTTGGCGATATCACCGACATAGATAAAGGTGCCGTCAGGGCCCGTCATCAGCGGTAGTTTTTCAAATTCTGGCCCGGTATACGCCTGTGACTCAGAGCGTAGTTTAATCGTGCCGTTTGCGGTGCGCATCTGACCACCCGGTAGATCGCGCGAATTCTTACGAATAGCGGCGGCCACGTCATTGAAGGTCAGCCCGAAGCGTTCCATATCTTGTTGCGACACCTCGATGGATATCTCGTAGTCGCGATCGCCCATCATGGCAATTTCAGTCACGTTATCGAGTTGCAGCAACTCTTCGCGCACCTGATAGGTCAGCTCTTTTAACGAGGCGATATCCATATTCGCTGACACCGTAACGAAGATACCGCCACCGCGATAAATGGTCTCCGCCACAATGGGCTTCTCCGCGTCGAGCGGAAAAGCGGCGATACTGTCGACGCGCATTTTAATTTCGTTGACCGCCTTGCTCATGTCGGAGCCTGGCAGCATCTGCACGGTGACAATACCGACGCTCTCGCGTGCCACGCTGCGGATTTCTTTGATGCCTATAACGTCGCGAACGGCTTCTTCGACCTTAATTAAAATACCGCGCTCAACCTCTTCAGGCGAACTGCCTGGGTAGGGCACAGTCACCGTCACTTGCTCGGGCGGGAAGCTGGGGAAGACCTCTTTGGGCAGTTCTTTGATAGCGATAAAACCCATCAAAATAGCCAGAACAAACAGTAGGTTGGCGGCAATCGGGTTGCTCGCCATCCAGCCGATAGGGCCGGAATTTTCGATGCTATTGTTCATTCTTTACCGCCACTGGCATGCTGTCATACATAGTTTCAAGACGGTTGACCACCAACTTTTCGCCGCTTTCAAGGCCTCGAATAACCACGTTGCCACGGCCGTCGGCGTGCACTTGCTCAACCTCGCGTTTGCGGATCATGCCATCTTCAAATACATAGACGGTGGAACCGGCATGGATAGCCATCTGTGGAATGGTTGCTGCGTTGGTCACTGCTTCACCGCTTATCTCAACCTCTACAAAGGCACCCAATACCAACGGGATGCCGCCGTCTTGCGGCGCATAGGGCTCAGCAATCTCAACTACCGCGTTCATCACACGTGTCTGCGCGTTAAGGCGCCCCTCTAAACGCGCAAAACGCGCCGGCCAAACGCGCTCTTCTCCGGCAATTTGTCGCTTGATCTCGACCTGCACTTGATTGTTCTTATCAAGGTAGACCGCGTCGCTTTGCAGCAGCGGCAAGTGGACTTCAGCGACATCTGTTCCCAACAGGTTGGCCACCAATTTTCCTGGGTTTAAATACTCGCCTAGCTCTACTGGCACAGTGTCCAGTATGGCGTTAAAGGGTGCTCGCACAGTGGTTTTTGACAGATCCAAGGTCGCCTTACGCACTAAATTTTCAGCGACTTCGATATTGGCTTTTGCCTCGACGATACGCGCCTTGCGTTGTAACGCTTCAGCGTCTGCCAACGCCACCTTGGCACTCGCCAACGACGCCTGGGCTTGAGCCAGCGCTAACTCATAAGGAATGGCTTCGATTTTGAGGAGCTCTTCTCCCGCCTGAACATACTGCCCTTCGTTGAAGCTAGGCGATACCCAAACGACAGGGCCTGACACTTCACTCGCCAAACGCAAAATTTGCGAGGAGATCACAGTGCCATGGGCGCTTATCACAATCGGCTGCGGCCCCAGATCGATGTTTTGCGTCTCTACGTAGGGTAAGCGATTAGGTCCGGCTTCAGAAGGCGGAACCTGTCGATTAGATACCATCACCATCGCAACAGCAATGCCCACCACTAGAATTAATAGAGGGCGAATGGCTCGTTTGATTGAAAATTTCATGACGTTTCCGAAGAATGTAAAAACATCAATTATAAAAGAAATGTCACAACTTTAGTGCTGTTTTTCTAATAATGAGCACTAAATAGATCAAATTTCGTCCCCGGTGAAGAAGTCGTGGATTGCCTCGCGCTGCGCCATAGCGTCACGATAGCCGTATTCGATCAACTCCTGAATAAAATTGGGCTCAAATAACAAGTAGGATGCGAAGCTACCACCCCCGCCGCGCTCAGTCGCGCCGACGCGTCCCATCATGCGGCGCATGGTGCGCGGCAGGTCTTTGACGTGACGCTCCGCCAAGGCATCGAATTCAACACTAGGGTAAATAGCCAGCAAGTTGACCAGTCGCAACTCCCCCAATGAGGTAAAGGGGGAATCGTTGTGCACCATGCCAATCAAGTCGTTCATCCGCCGCATGATATCGAGATCGTGTTCTAAACTATCAATAAAGGCACTGTTGAATAGATGCCCTACCATATTCGCCATGGAGGGCGAATGAACGGTGGTTTCCCGCGGCAGGCTTTTGCGAGCATTACCCGATACGCCAATGACAAGAATGCGATCGGCACCCATACGCAGCGCTGGGCTTACCGGCGCTAGTTGACGCATTGCACCGTCGCCAAAATACTCCCGGCTTACCCGTTCGGGAGGAAAAATCAACGGAATGGCCGAACTGGCCATCAGGTGTTCGACACCCAGCGTTGTCTGCATCCCCAAACGTCGGTGACGGTGCCAACCCTCGATGCTGTCGTTACCTTGAAAAAACGTGACCGACTCACCACTGGAATATCCCGTTGCACTTACCCCAACTGCGTCCAGATAACCGGCGTCAATGCGTTTTTGAATGTTGCGAAATTGAATCGAGTGCTGTAGCAGCTCTCTTAACGGGCTGTTGTCGAGAAGCGATAGCGGACGACTGCGACCAACCCCGCTATTAAAGAGTGAAAAGCCAATCCGCGCTAAGCCGTAAAGTACATCCTTGGCACCCGCTTTATAAATACTCTCTACGTGCAAATTATTCCACAGACGCTCAACCTTGCGCACGGCTAGGCGAAAATTGTTGGCCGAGGCGGCCAAGGCGACAGCGTTAATCGCCCCAGCGGAGGTGCCCGTCACAATAGAAAAGGGATTTTGAGCGTGTTTTTCGTGCATTTCAGAGATGGCCTTTAGCACACCGACCTGATAGGCTCCGCGCGCACCTCCTCCCGATAACACCAAACCACGCTTCGTCACACTGCCTTCCTCTGCTTTACCTTGCGCCAACTGCACATCTCTTCTTTAATGGCTATTAAAAGCACAAATAAATAACGACACACATTGATAGTAGCCCAAACCATTGCCGTTAAGTGATTAATTCTGCAAAAGATGATTGTGGCACCGCTTGCTGAAACTTTTAATTTTTTTTGAATATCCACTGCATCCAAACGCAACAACCCACGCGTCCTATATGCAACAGTAAGACAGCGTTTAATGGAGAACACTATGAAATACTTACTTAGCGCCACTCTCGTAGGCACCTTAATGGTGGGCGGCTGGGCCATTGCCCAAAGCGAGACCCCGCCACCCCCAGTAGAGCGACCCGCTGACGCCGCCCAAATGATTAGCGAGGACCACGTTAAAATTTCAGGCGATGAAGACAGCGTGCGAATCAACGTTCAAGAAGCAGACGGCAACAAAGTCAACATCACCGTCGACCTCGATGAAAGCGTCCCTGGCGTGATTGCCAAACGCGTGGTCGAACGCCTTAAAGAAAAAGGCGTGATTCAAGGCGAGAACTGGGCGATCGAAGCGCAGAACCTTGAAGAATTGAAACACCTAGAGGGTCTGGAAGCACTGGAAGCCCTAGAAGAACTGGAGCAACTGGAAAAACTCGACCGCAATGTGAGCTTTTCAATCAAAACCGATTTAGAAGATGATCACGGCCCTCGTGGATGGATGGTGCTGGTGCCCATTCTTGGCATTCTGGCGGTCTTTGGCACCCCGGTATTAATTGTTTACCTGATCGTTCGCGCCACCACTCGTCGCCGTGAATTGATGCACGAAAACATTAATAAATTACTCGAGCAAGGCAAGGATATTCCCGCCGAACTATTGCAGGCCTTTCAACGTCAGGCCTCGCCAGAGAGCGACTTGTACCGCGGTATTCGCCTCAGCTTACTAGGTGTCGCCATCATCATCGCACTCAGCATGCTGGCCGACTTTGAAGTGGGAAGCCTTGGATTCATTCCTCTGGCGATCGGCCTTGCCCAGGTGATCACATGGAAAATCCAGCAGAACAAACAACAGGCCGACAAGAACGTATAGGTAAGGACACCTACTAGTGATCGACGTTGACGACAAAGCACTCATCGACCGGGTAGTCCGAGACAACAACCAGCGTGCCTTTAGCATGCTGGTGTTGCGCTACCAGTCACCGCTGCGCCAATGCCTGCGCAGATGGTGCGACGATGAGGCCACTGCTGACGACCTCGCCCAGGAAACCTTCATCAAGGCCTATAACGCCTTGCCCAGTTTCCGCGGCGACGCCAAATTCAGCACCTGGCTGTATCGCATTGGCTTTAATGTCGCCATGAGCGAACGCCGCAAACGCGGCGTAATATTACTTACTGATGAACAAGAACACGCGCTGGAGGTCCAAATGAGTAGCAAAGAAAATGTTGCCCTATGTGAGGATTTAAATAGCGCCATTGAGCAACTATCTCTAGCGCAACAGACCCTAGTTGATCTATGCTTACACCGTGGACTTTCTCATCAGGAAGCCGCCGATATTACTGGCATGGCTCTGGGCACGGTAAAATCACACGTCAACCGTGGCAAATCGAAACTCATGGAGTTGTTGTCACCTTGGCAGGAGGAAGCGAATCATGCATAAACACGACGACGATTTTGATACTTGGTTATCGCAGCAGTTGAGCGAGGCTGAGCCGTATCTGGACGACGCTGGGTTTACTGCCGGTGTCATGGCCAAACTGCCCGCACAACCTTTGCTGCAAACATCTACTCAACACTCGCGCTGGCCCGTTGCTATTGCCGCAGTACTCAGCACCCTGTTGGTATTGTGGTTATTCCCTGTGACCTATGTCGTAGAATCGCTACTGTACGCTAATGTATCGATTTTGACGCTAGTGGGTATCGGGGCGATCGCAGCCATCAGTGCTAGCGCCGCTGCCATTTTTGCCGATCAACGTGTCTGAACAAGAAAAGAAAGCCCACTACCAAGACGTTTATAACGCCCTCCAATCCCTTTGTGAGGGCGAAACCGATGAAATCGCCGTTATGGCGACCATTGTTTCCGAACTCCACAACCGCATGCCCGGCTTTGACTGGACCGGTTTCTATCGTGTCTCGGGATATCGCCATCTAAAAATTGGACCCTACCAAGGTGGACACGGCTGCTTAAACATTCCCTTTGAGCGCGGTGTGTGCGGCAGAGCGGCCAGCGATCGCAGCACCCAAATTGTCCGCGACGTCAACAAACTGCCCTACCACATTGCCTGTTCAGCCTCTACTCAATCGGAGATTGTGGTGCCGATACTCGACCAACACAACAACCTACATGGCGTGCTCGATATCGACTCTGATCAGCTGTCACATTTCTCATCGATCGACCAGCTGTGGCTGGAAAAAATCGTCGCGCTACTTAAGCCCTGCTATTAATAGTGGGGCACGTACGGCCAAGGTGAACATTTTTTGGGCAAAATACAGCCTCAGCACTTTTCTTTTCGACCGAGGGTCGATAATATGATCGGCTTGTTATTTAATCCCCACGCGGGAAATCGTTACGTTTAGGAGACTCAAATGAGCGACAATATCGTCCACGCAAGCGACGCAAGCTTTGAAGAAGATGTGTTGAACGCGGACCTGCCAGTACTGGTTGACTACTGGGCGGCCTGGTGTGGCCCCTGCAAAATGATTGCCCCCATCTTGGATGAAGTCGCGGTTGAATACGCTGGCAAGCTGAAAGTCGTCAAAGTCGACATCGATGGCAACAAAGAAACCCCCGCCAAATTTGGCATCCGTGGTATCCCCACGTTGATGATTTTCAGCGGTGGCAATATCGAAGCAACTAAAGTTGGCGCCCTGTCTAAGAGCCAACTGGTTGACTTCATCGACAGCACTATTTAATGGTGTTGCCATGCCCGCCTCAAGGGGCGGGCAAAAATTTCTGGACGTCACGAAACTAGCCACCTATACTCACAATGCTCGTCGGGAGACCTCCCGGACGTTCCTCCTAAAATTCTAACCTTTTAATCCCACGGACCACCCGGTCTAACTGCGTAAACTCAATCTATGAACCTAACCGACCTCAAAACAAAACCTATCGCTGAACTGCTGAATATCGCCGCCACCATGGGCCTTGAAAACATGGGCCGCTCGCGAAAACAGGATGTTATTTTCTCTATCCTAAAGCGCCACGCCAAAGGCGGTGAAGATATTTCCGGCGACGGAGTATTAGAAATTTTGCAAGACGGCTTCGGCTTCCTGCGTTCTGCCGAGGGTTCTTACCTCGCTGGCCCCGACGACATTTACGTCTCACCGAGCCAGATCCGCCGCTTCAATTTACGCACTGGGGATACCATTTCCGGCAAAATCCGCCCACCCAAAGATGGCGAGCGTTACTTTGCTCTGTTGAAAGTTGGTGAAATCAACTTCGACAAACCCGAAAACTCCAAGAACAAGGTCTTGTTTGAAAACTTGACCCCCTTGTTCCCCAACCAGCGCTGCGTGCTGGAAGTAGGCAACGGTTCGACCGAGGATTTAACCGGTCGCGTGATTGACCTTACATCGCCCATCGGCAAAGGCCAACGCGGCTTGATCGTTGCACCGCCCAAGGCCGGTAAAACACTTATGATGCAAAACATCGCGCAGAGTATTTCGCGCAACAACCCCGAGTGCTACTTGATCGTTCTACTGATCGACGAGCGCCCCGAGGAAGTGACCGAAATGCAGCGTTCTGTGCGCGCCGAAGTGGTTGCCTCAACCTTCGACGAACCCCCTTCGCGCCACGTACAAGTCGCCGAAATGGTCATCGAAAAAGCCAAGCGCTTAGTAGAGCACAAAAAAGACGTAGTCATCCTGCTCGACTCGATCACTCGTCTTGCACGCGCCTACAACACTGTTATCCCAAGCTCAGGTAAGGTACTGACCGGTGGTGTTGACGCCCATGCCCTAGAACGCCCCAAGCGTTTCTTTGGCGCCGCGCGTAACATCGAAGAAGGCGGCAGTTTGACCATCATGGCGACAGCCCTGATCGACACCGGCTCGAAGATGGACGAAGTCATTTACGAAGAGTTCAAAGGTACCGGTAACCTAGAACTGCATCTCGACCGCAAGATCGCCGAGCGCCGCGTATTCCCCGCGATTAACATTCGCCGCTCCGGCACCCGCCGCGAAGACTTGTTGACCAGCGAAGAAGAGCTGCAACGCATGTGGATTTTACGTAAACTGCTGAACGACATGGATGATGTACCAGCGACGGAATTCCTACTCGATAAGCTGAAAATGCATAAGACTAACAACGAGTTTTTCGACTCAATGAAAAGAAAATAAAAGCTAGCTGCGTCGAAATTGCTGCGTTAGGGCCTTTTTTCTCGAGTCATTTAGTCCATCTAAACTCCGCTCGAAAAAATGGCCTCGGCCTTGCACTTTCTGCCTCGCTGACGCTTTTACTTATTTTCTTACGTATCTGTATTTTCTTCCTCGCTAACGCTCCACTTACTTATCAACGGTACGTTGCTGCGGCAACATCCTGTCGCTTTCACTCCGTGAAACCTCCTACAGGAGGAGTACCTGTGGGTTGCTACGCGCAGCGTGCGCAACTTTCTTGACGCCAGCGCTTCGCGTTGACGTCCCACATTAAGAGGCGTCAACGTTCTAGTGTGGGAAGCGTTTCGAAGAAAGGGTGACAGCGGCCACCCTCATCACGATTCATAACCACCTTCACAACCTGTACACCAATCGCTACACTAAACAATCTTTAAACACCATCGTATACCCCATGAACAACAGCATCCACTGGTACTCCCGCGGCTTTAACGAGCAGAATCTGCAAGAACTGTACGACAGTATGGCGCTGCGGCAGGAGGTTTTCGTAGTAGAACAGGAATGTGCCTTCCTAGACGCCGATGGCATGGATCCCAATTGCACTCATCTATTTGGCTATCACGGCGAGCAGTTAGCGGCCTATAGCCGCCTCGTTCCTCCAGGTGTCGCCTACACCGAGTGCTCGATCGGTCGGGTTGTTACCTCACCCAGATACCGCGGCCTTCAGCTAGGGAGAGAATTAATGCAGCGTTCGATTAGTTGGATTGAAGAGCACTGGGGATCACAGCCAATCAAGATCGGCGCGCAGCAGCGGTTAGAAGACTTTTATGCATCGCTGGGATTTGTCGTCAGTGGCGAGCCCTACATGGAAGACGGTATCTTGCACGTCCACATGATTCGCCCCGCCAGTTAACTAGGCTTTTGCCGTCGGCTGCGGCAACTTAGGCAGCTCGCCCACGCCGAAACGCAGCGCCTTACTGGCATAGTGCGACGCCTTCTGCCACTCTCCCAAGTTCCCGCAAAGACGCGACAATTCCGCATAGGCGGCGGCATTCGCCTCGGCGTTAACACTCGCCACGAAGTATTCTTTCGCCTTGGCCCACAGATGATTTTGCAAACTCAAACGACCCAATGCCAGCAACAGGGCCGGATCTTTTTCACGGCGGCTCAGCCAAGATTCCGCGTGCATCAACTGACGCACCACGTCACTGCCGCGGCATCGGCCAAAGACATCGACGACGCGGCTATCCCAATCACTGCGCAAATAACCTTTAAGCACCGTCTCCGCCTTGGAGTGGCCGCCATGTCGCATCAACAATTCGGCGTAGTAGGCCACACAGGGGGCGTCTTCACGCCAATCGTTGGGCAAGCTTTTCCACTCTCGCACCAGAGCGTCTAGTGGTTCTTTGCCGGCGGCCACTTCATCCAACAAGCCCATCACCATGGTCTCACGCCAGGCCAGTAACTCCTTGTCCTGAATCTTACCGCGCTTATTGATCACCGGCAGTAAATCGCGCAAATCGCGCCACGCATGGGTGTGGGTATAAATGCGTACATACATTTGTAGGCACCATGGGTGCTTGATTGCCTCCGCGCGTACTCTATCGAGGGCAGCCCGAGCCAGTGCCCACTCGCCGCGCTCGATATTCACCTGCGCTTTCACCGCTGCCACGGCTACGTCATCCACGTCGTCGAGGGCCTCGGCTTGCGCCAGCAACACATCACACTCTTCGGTATCCCCCATTTGTTGCGCCGCTTTAGCCGCAAACAACAAATCACCTAGCGGCGAATCTGACTCTTTCGCCGCGCGACGTAGCAGGCGAACGGCATCCGACCAGTGCCCTTCAATGAAGGCGATCAAACCGCGCTTAGCTCGGCGCTGACTACGACGAACATTGCGCTCGCGCCACCAACCACCTGACGCCACGAGCGGGCGATAAATTGCCAACCAAAGCGCCCGTAGCAACCAAAGCAACAGGACAACGACGACCAATCCCGCCATCGCCACCCACAGACTCATCTCAATCGAGGTGCCACCGTAAGCCAACATCACGTAGCCCGGGTCAGCAGCGATCTTACCCGCCAGCCAAACACCGGCGAGCAGCAACAGCGCAAAAGCGATCAATGCACTTCTCACTGTGGCGCTCCCTCTTGACTCGATTGAGCACTATCGCGCGAAGGAAGGCCCAGCCGATCTTGCATGACCAGCTTTAGGGCGTTGAGTGAACCGCTGATATCTGGCCAAGCTTGACTAACACGCGCATCGCTCAGCAGTTGCAACTCGCTCAGCATAGCGCCAGTGGTATTTTCTTCAGCGTCGTAGTAATCGAGGATCCAGCGCTGCAAATTGGCGATCGCCATGTCGTACAAGGGCTGTTTACCTGTAATCACCGAGTATTTAGCCTGTTCGACCAAGTAGTGCAGGCCCTGCTGTAATTGCAGCACCTCGACGTCAGACATCTGCGGCAATACCCGCTGTTCGGCTTGGCGAACGACCACAAGATTAGACAGTGTCGCGAGGGCTTTTTGCAATCCAGATTGCCACAGTGATTCCTCTTCAGGTGCGGGCTCCACCGCCACCGCTGCCGGATGCCATTGCTTGGCACTGCGCAACTGCAAATAATCTAGGTTGCTGGCCAGCGCAGCGACACGCAGATAAAGCCCTTCAATATCGAGACTATCGGCTCGATTGAGCGCCGCGAGGTCCGCAGCGATGGCTTGGCGCACTGCAATGAGAGCAACGTCATCCAGTTCCAGCAACACGTTATCGGCGGCTTGCAACAAGGCCTTAGAACCGCGCACTTCACCACTCATCACGAGGCGCTGGTTGGCCAAGCGCAGCAAGTATTCCGCTTCGGCCAGTTGCCAGTCGCTACGCTCAGTGCCGGCCACTTCGTCGATACGACGCTGGTTGTTAGCTACAATATCGGTCAAGCTATTGAGCTGGCTCACCAGGCCATCGTTGGCGCGGCTAGCGCCTTGCAATTGCTTGACAAAGGTGGCCATTTCATCGCGGCTTGAAGCGATTTGGCTTAGCGCGTCACTGACTTTGCCCTGTTGTTTGGCGAGACTATCCTGCAACACCATGAGTTGTTGGTGTCCGATATAGCTACCGGCGATGGCGACACCCAGAGCCACCAGCGCAAAACTTCCCGCCAACCACGCCTTAGGGCTCTTCGGTGGCATGCTATCTTCGGCACGCGCTTTTTTTTCCGGCGTTGCAGAAGCGTCCTGGGCCGCTTTTCCTTCACTGGCCTGATCGGTCAACGCCAACGGTTGGTCGGTCACTTTGTTGTCCTTGTTAGGTGTATCTTTCATATCAACCCTTAATGGTATTCAGTGCGGTCATCACCGCACGACAGCCGGCATTTTCGGCTTTTACTACCCGTTGGCAACCTGACTTCTCGGCCTCGGCAGCCACTCGCTCACCCGGCACAATCACCGGTGTTTCTAGCAAATCGCGGCGCCCCTCACTGGCGGCGAGAGCCAGGCCGTTTTGCAAGGTTTCGGCACTTGATGCCAACCAGCAATTCACGCCAAGCTTATCAAATAAATGCGCGACTGTGCCTTGAGGATAGTCCGGGACAGTGCGTTGGTACAACTCACAATAATCAACACGTGCACCGCGCTGGGTGAGCACCTCGGCCAAGTGTTCGCGCCCCCCAGCACCACGCATTATCAACACGCGCTGCAAATGCTCACCCGCTTGTAAGGTCGGCAGTTCCAGTAGGGCTTCACTATTCATCGTGCCATCACCCGCTTGCACGTCTACGTCATATCGCTGCAGTGCACTGGCTGTGGCGGCGCCTATCGCCATCCAACGAATGCCAAGTGGCAGTTGCGGCCAATACTGCTCAATCAGACCCATGCCATAACGCACCGCATTTGCGCTGATAAAAATGACGTGGCTGTAGTGGTCGAGATCCATCACGATACGCGCCGCGACGCCGTCGTCTTGCAACGGAGAGATATCCATGAGCGGCAACTGCACCACGCCGATACCTTGTGTTTCGCAGGCCTGCGTCAGCTCATCAGCCGTGCCTTCAGGCCGCGTGACCCAAAACTGCAGTGGCGCGTTAGCGCTCAAACGCCGCGCTCCATGACAGCTTGTAGAATTTCCCCAGCACCTTGCGCCAACAGATCTTCCGCCACCGCCACACCCAGCGCTTCGCACTGTGCAAGAGGTGCCGAGCCTTCAGCGCGAAGGATACGAGAACCATCCGGCTCGCCGACCAGGGCACGCAACCACAATTCACTTTCTCGCTCGGGGTGGGGAATAGCGTAACAAGCGATGGGCACCTGGCAGCCACCTTCTAGACGGCGATTCATGGCGCGCTCGGCTAGCACACACTGCGCGGTACCAAGGTGATGCAACGGCGCCAGCAACTCAGCGACGCGGGCGTCGTCGGTGCGCACTTCCACACCCACTGCGCCTTGACCCCCAGCGGGCAAGCTCAGCTCGGGGGCTAGGTAGTCGGCGATGCGATCTGCCATTTTCAAACGCAGCAAACCGGCCGCCGCCAAAATAATCGCGTCGTACTCGCCGTCGTCGAGTTTTTGCAGGCGAGTGTTAACGTTACCGCGCAGAAATTTTATGCTCAGGTCGGGGCGCAGGGTGCGCAATTGGCATTCACGGCGCAGGCTCGATGTGCCCACTACGGCGCCGCTAGGCAAGTCCTCCAAACGCTGATACCTATTACTCACAAAGGCATCGCGAGGATTTTCGCGCTCGCAAATGGTCGCCAGTCCCAAGCCCTCGGGGAATTCCATCGGCACATCCTTCATCGAGTGCACCGCGATGTCGGCGCGCTTTTCCAGCAGTGCGTGTTCTAGCTCTTTTACAAACAAGCCCTTACCGCCCACTTTGGCGAGCGGCACGTCGAGCAATTTATCCCCGCGCGAAACCATGGTCAGCAATTCCACCTGTAAATCGGGGTGGTGGCGTTCCAATTCGGCCTTGATAAATTCCGCCTGCCAAAGGGCGAGCGGGCTCTGTCGGGTAGCGATAACCAGGGATTGTACGGACATGGATCTCTCTCTCTACAAATAGGCACCTATCATACGGCAGACGCTCGCGATTGTCGTCACTCTAGATCAAATCCCAAGCGGCTTTCAGGCAGCCGCACAAGCCTGTTATAATCGTCCTTTTTTAACCCTCACCGAGTGATCAACATGAGTGACGCAATCAAACCCTGGGGTGGTCGTTTCAGCGAACCCACCGACGCCTTCGTCGAACGTTTTACCGCCTCGGTCGGCTTCGACCAACGCCTTTACCACCACGACATTAATGGCTCACTCGCTCACGCCAATATGCTGAATAAAGTCGGTATTCTGACCGACGACGAATACCGTGCGATTGAACAGGGTTTAGAAGACATCCGCGCCGATATCCAAGCCGGCAACTTCGAGTGGTCGGTCACACTGGAAGACGTGCACATGAACATCGAAGCGCGCCTCACTGCCAAGATCGGCGATACCGGCAAAAAGCTTCACACCGGCCGTTCACGCAATGACCAAGTCGCCACCGATATTCGTCTCTATCTGCGCGACGAAATTGACGCCATCGCGGCCGAGTTAACCCGTTTACAAAACGGCTTGGTGGATCTGGCCGAGCGCGAAGCAGCCACCATCATGCCTGGCTTTACCCACTTACAGACAGCCCAGCCTGTGACCTTTGGCCACCACTTGTTGGCGTGGAACGAAATGCTGCAACGCGACTATGAACGCCTGATGGACTGCCGCAAACGCGTTAACAAGTCACCGCTAGGCGCCGCGGCGCTGGCCGGCACCACCTACCCCATTGACCGTTTTTATACCGCCAAATTGCTGGGCTTTGATGCGCCCACAGAAAACTCATTGGACTCAGTGTCTGACCGCGACTTCGCGATTGAATTTACTGCCTTCGCCAGCCTGTTGATGATGCACATGTCACGCTTTAGCGAAGAGTTAATTCTGTGGGCGTCGGCACAGTTTAATTTCATCGATCTACCCGATCGCTTCTGCACCGGCTCTTCGATCATGCCGCAGAAGAAAAACCCCGACGTGCCCGAACTGGTGCGCGGTAAAACTGGCCGTGTGGTTGGCCATTTGATCGGCCTAATCACGCTGATGAAATCGCAGCCGCTGGCCTACAACAAGGACAACCAAGAAGACAAAGAGCCATTATTTGACGCCATTGATACTGTCAAAGACTGCTTGAAAGCCTACGCTGACATGACGCCCGCCATCGTTGCTCGCAAGTCTTATATGCAAGAAGCTGCCGGTCGCGGCTTCTCTACCGCGACCGATTTAGCGGACTACTTGGTGCGCAAGGGCATACCTTTCCGCGACGCCCACGAAATCGTTGGTAAGTCAGTGGCCTTCGGTGTGGAAAACGAGCGCGATCTGTGGGAAATGACCCTGCAAGAACTGCAACAATTCAGCCCTGTCATCGAGACGGACGTGTTTGATTATCTGACGCTAGAAGGGTCGGTCAGCGCCCGCAACCACTTTGGCGGCACCGCGCCAGAGCAAGTGAGCATGGCCGCCAAGCGCGCACGTGACATCATCGCCGAGCGCTAAACCCTACTCAACAGTGTTAGGTGGCCATACTGCCTAACACTGTTGTCAATCCTGAACTATATTGTTGGGTATGCAAACAGCCCAACAAACATCGAGCCATAGGGATATTCGGCAACGCTTCCTGCACCTAAACGAAGTGCGTATTGGGCGCGCACGCCACGTTATGGGTGGTAAGCACCAGCGCGCATTTGACATACTGCCACTGCTTTTCCATCTCAACCACTCGCAACTCCCTGGCTTCATCGACAATCTCACTCCGTGTGGTGTCTATCAGTTCTCTGCCAACGACATCGCCGTTAAACGCGCCAAACAGGTAGCCCCAAGTTTTCAATTCAATGCCCAACAACAAACCCAAAGCGACATCGATGCCATCTATTTGATGGGCAGCAGTGGCTCGGTCGCTCACTCACGCCAAAGCGACTTCGACATTTGGTTGTGCCACCGCCCCGGTCTCAGTGAGCAGCAAATCGAAGCCCTGCAAAACAAGGCTAACCGCATCACAAAATGGGCCGACCAACAGGGCATCGACATGTATTTCTTTGTCATGACCGCCGAGCAGTTTCGCGACAACCAGCGCCCGGGGCTCAGCGGCGAAGATTGTGGCAGCACCCAGCACAAATTACTTCTCGATGAGTTTTACCGAACCGCCCTGCTGCTGGCCGGCAAACCGCCGCTGTGGTGGTTTATTCCTCCCGAGCGCGAGGCCGACTACGACCACATCCGCGAGGCTCTGACTCAAGACGGTCAATTGCAAACGGCTGATGTGCTGGATTTCGGCTCGGTTGCCACCATCCCCTTCAGTGAATACATTGGTGCGGGCGTGTGGCAGATGTACAAATCGATCGACTCGCCCTACAAGTCGATGATTAAAATTTTGCTTACTGAGACCTACGCCTCGCAACACGGCAGTTCCGAACCGCTGTCGATGGGCTTCAAAACGTTGATTTATCAGAACCAACTGCACCCCGACGAGCTCGACCCCTACGTGATGATGTATCGGCGCCTTGAGCGCTACTTGCTAACCGAAGGTAACCGAGAGCGACTCGACTTTATAAGACGTTGTTTTTACACCAAGATTGGCATACCGCTGTCACAGTTCAACCGTGAATCGATCAACCACTGGCGGCAGCAATTGTTGCGTAACCTAATCGAACAGTGGGGTTGGGGCGACTACCAATTGATGGAGCTCGATGAGCGCCACAACCGCCATGTCGACAGAGTGATCGAAGAGCAGAACCTACTGGTCAAGGAATTGAACCATTCCTATGACTTGCTCTGTCAGTTGGCGGAACAGCGCAACGCCCACAATGCAATCGACGAACGCGAGTTCGCCATTTTGGGGCACAAGTTACAGGCCTGGTTCGAGTATCGACCCAATAAGATCTCCATTTTAAGCCACGCTATTAACCAATGTGAACACGTCGACAAACTACTCATTCGTCACCATGCGCATTGGGATTTAATGCGTCCCGAACAAGAAAAGCCGATTTACAGTTGCGACTCGCTTTACCAGTTGCTGTGTTGGGCCGAGGCCAACCACCTCGCCAATCACCTGACCCAGTTTTACCTCGACCGCAGCTGCGGCGATATCAGCCCACAAGACGTGCAGATTCTGCGCCGGCAAATGAAAGGCATTCTGGCCTTTTTGGACGAAGAGACAAGCGACGACGATTTTGCCGCCGAGGAGTCAATGCGTGCAGCGCTGTTTATCATTGAAAGCCACAACGAGGTGCTGACCGACGACAAGATGCTGGTCTCCGATCGCAATGATGTGCTGAAATTTGGCGGCGCTAGCAACAACCTATTGCACGAAATCAACATCATTTCCTGCAGTTCATGGCACGGGCTGTATCACTTTCACTTTGATGGCGATGCTAGCGTCATCGAAAGTCTGTGCTTTGTACTGAATAACTCTATCCGCCATCAGCAGCCCGCCCCCAAAGCGGTATTTTTTAGCAGCGCCAACCACGGCACGGCACTGGTCAAACGCTACCAAGCCATCTATGAGCAACTGAGCGATATCTTGATCCGCGCCGAACAAACACCGCGTTTCATTTTAGAAATCGAGCAGGAATACTACCTACTTGAGAAAGACCACGGCGAAATTCAATGGCGCCACTTCCCCAACCGCAGCAAGCTGTTCAACCATCTGGGGCAGGAGCGACGTGAGTACAGCCCCATTGAACTTGATAACGGCGCCCTGCGCGACACGCCATTGCCCGCACTATTGCCGATTTTTAGACCCGATCACGTGCAGGTGTTCTACCAAGTTAATGCTGGCATGGCGGCGATTTATCTCGACGACGAAATGGGATCGCTCTATACCTACTACACGCAATACCACAACCCACAAGCATTAATGCAACCGCTGTATCGCTTCTTGAAAAATATTCGCTTGCGGCAACGCCACCAGTCGCCACTCGACGACAACAAACACGTGTACTTTTACGAGATTCAATTCCACCGCAAGATCAACCGCTACATCATCGATCCGCTGCACGCCGACATGGACATCGAAGATCGCCACCACTTCGAGGTACAGGCACACGCGATTCGCAACGGCCAGCGCGAAGTGGTGTACGACATTACCTGTGGTCAGCGTGAATTCTTGTACAAGGAGTGGGGCGAGGGGATTTACGTAGAGGTCGCGAGTTATATTTTGCAGCAGCGCAGTAACCGCGAGCGCTACCCCTGCTACCTCACCGATATAGACCTAAGCGACGGTATCCCCGAGGGGGCTCGACTGCAGACTATCACCTATCTACAGCACAAACAGAAAATAGAGCGCCTGCTTAATCAGGCGCTGAAAAGTAGCGATTAGTTAGATTTTGATCGCTTCACCGGCCTGTTCTAAGCTGGCTTCTGCTAACACTTCGCGAAAATCACGGCCATCTTTGGTCGATACCCAAGCGTCGGCCACCGCGTCGAAGGCAAAGTGAAAACCATCGCGCTTGGTCGCCAACCACAACTCATGCGTGGCGGTCTGACGCGAGGCGATGATGTGGCTGCCATTGGGGCACACCATAGTCAGTACGCCAGGCCCCATCTCGCAATCGATGTCCACGGTCATGGTATCGACATAGTCTTCGATGTCGTGCATGAGGTCGTCGATACGTTGGCTAAAATCCAGTGCGTCCATGGCAGCTCCTTGTGGGCAAAAGGTTATTCTAAATGCTTTTTAAAGCGACAACCAAGTATACGCTGTTTCTATACGCGCCGCGTCAAGGTCGCTATAATGCCATGCTTTACCTTTGAGACTGGAATCATGTTGTTGCGAATCATCACATGCCTATTGTTATGCACTGTCTTAACCAGCTGTGGACAGGCGGGTGCGCTGTATCGCCCTGATAGCACCGAACCCCAGCAAACAACCCCCGAGGCACAATGAAATCTCTCGCATACCAAAACGGTCAGCTCGCCTTTGACGGCCTCGCTTTGACCGAGATCGCCGCGCGCTTTGGCACGCCCACTTACCTCTATTCGCAGGATACTATCGTTCGCAACTTCAGCGCCTATACCGAGGCATTGATTGGTCGTGACCATCTGGTGTGCTACGCGGTTAAAGCTAACTCAAACCTCGCCGTACTGAGCACCATTGCCAAATTGGGCGGCGGCTTTGACATTGTATCGCAGGGCGAACTGCAACGCGTACTGGCCGCCGGTGGCGACGCCGCCAACGTGGTATTTTCTGGCGTTGCTAAGACCGCCGAAGAAATGCGTTTTGCCTTAGAAAAAGGCATCAAGTGCTTCAATCTTGAGTCACCCGCCGAGCTGGACCGTCTCAACCAAGTGGCCGCCGACATGGGCGTGGTTGCCCCTGTGTCTGTGCGCGTCAACCCCGACGTCGATGCCAAGACCCACCCCTACATCAGCACCGGTCTGAAGCAAAACAAATTCGGTATCAATATCGAAGAGGCACCGGCGATTTACCGCCGCGCGGCCGCCATGGCAAACATCCAGGTGGTTGGCGTAGATTGCCACATCGGCTCACAATTGACCGAGACCGCCCCCTTCCTCGACGCACTGGATCGTCTGTTGGTATTGATCGATGGCCTGGCAAGCGAAGGTATCCAACTGCACCATTTAGATCTGGGCGGCGGCTTGGGCGTGAGTTACCAAAACGAACAACCACCCGCCATCGGTGATTACATCAGTGCCCTGCTGGCACGCCTGGGTAACCGCGATCTCACGATTATGTTTGAGCCTGGCCGCTCTATCGTCGCCAACGCTGGCGCCTTGTTGACCAAGGTAGAATTCCTCAAGCACGGCAGCGAAAAGAACTTCGCCATCATCGATGCCGGCATGAACGACATGATTCGACCTTCGCTCTACCAAGCGTGGATGGATATTCTTCCCGTACAACAACGCGATACTGACAGCCATAGCTACGACGTCGTTGGCCCTGTGTGTGAAACCGGCGACTTTCTTGGCAAAGATCGTGATCTGGCGATCGATGCCGGCGACTTGTTGGCCTTGGCCGGCGCTGGCGCCTATGGTTTTACTATGAGCTCCAACTACAACAGTCGTGGCCGCGCCGCCGAAGTCATGGTGGCCAAAGGTGTCGCTCACCAAATTCGCGCCCGCGAAACATTTGAAGATTTGATCCGCGGCGAAACGGTACTGGCAGACTAATGAGACTTCAATTCACCAAGATGCACGGCCTTGGCAACGATTTCGTGGTGTTAGACCGCGTGACCCAGCGCTTTAACATCGACGCAGATTTGATCCGCACCTTGGCCGATCGCCACTTCGGCATTGGCTGCGACCAAGTGCTGGTGGTAGACATCCCCAGTATTCCTGAAGCTGACTTCCGCTACCGCATATACAATTGCGACGGCTCTGAGGTAGAGCACTGCGGCAACGGCGCGCGCTGTTTTGCCAAGTTTGTGCGCGACCACCAGTTGACTGGCAAGCGCCGCATCGTGGTAGAAACCGCCAAGGGCATGATTGAAGTACGCGTCACCCGCAGCAATCAGTATTGCGTGAACATGGGCACGCCTTGGCTAGAGCCAGCAGACATTCCCTTTGTCGCCGATGCCAGCACCAACAGTTATGACCTCGACGTGGATGGCCAGCACTACGAGATCGGCGCTGTTTCTATGGGTAATCCGCACGCGGTCCTCGTGGTCGACGACGTCGACACCGCCCCGGTGCACACACTGGGGCCCAAAATTGAACACCACCCGCGCTTTCCCAATCGCGTCAACGTCGGCTTTATGCAGATCATCAGCCGTGGCCACATTAAGTTGCGCGTTTTTGAACGCGGTGCCGGCGAGACGCTCGCCTGTGGTACCGGCGCCTGCGCCGCGGTAGTATCGGGTAACCTGCGCGGTCTACTTGATCGCCGCGTTAAGGTAGAGTTGCCCGGCGGCACCCTCAACATCGAATGGGGTGGCGAAGGCAAACCACTCGAAATGATCGGCCCCGCCACACGGGTGTTCGACGGCGAAATTCACGTTTAAGGAATACTCATGGAAGCCAGCAAGAATCTCGACAGTCTAAGCGCTGAACAAGTCGCCGAATACCTTCGCAACAATCGCGATTTTTTTCAGTTACGCGACGACCTGTTGCTGGAATTAAATCTACCCAACCAAGGCCCACGCGGCGCCACCTCGCTGGTAGAAAAGCAAGTCGCCGTGCTGCGCGAGCGCAATATTGAAATGCGCAACAAGCTGGCCACCCTGCTGCACAACGCTGAGCAAAACGATGCCTTCTTTCAGCTCACCCGCGACCTCGTCATTGCCCTGCTAGACGCCAAGACCATCGATGCCGTTGGCCAGACCCTGCGCAACAGTTTCCTCAAAGCCTTCAAGCTCGACGCCTTTAGCTTTGTGGTATTTGCCGATCCTGCACTGTACAAAGACACCACTGCCACCGTCTGCAGCCGCGACAGTGCTGAACAGCATATCAGCGGCCTGGTCAACGCGCGTAATAGCGTATGCGGCATCCTGCGCGACAATGAGCTGGCCTTCCTGTTTAAGGACAAAGCCAGCAAAGTCGGCTCGGCGGCGACCATCGCCTTGGGCGGTGACAAGAAATTGGGTATGCTAGCCCTTGGCAGCGCGAGCAGCAGCCATTTCAAAAGCGACATGGACACCCTATTCCTATGCTTTATCGCCGACGTGGTCAGCAAAACCATCAGTCCGATGCTAACGCGCTAACACGCGCTATTGGCGGATAACGCCTTGAGCATCCTGAGCCAAAACATCGCTGAGTTTCACGATTATATCCGCCAAGTGCGGCGCCTTTCGCCGCACACCTGTAGTAACTATGCTCGCGACCTCAGCAAGTTTTTAGAATTTACCAACCGCGACGGTCTAGACAGTGCCGATGCGGTGCACCCAGCCCACCTGCGCCGCCAAGTGGCTGAATTGCACCGCAAAGGCTTAGGCGGCAAATCAATTCAGCGTTATCTATCGGCGGTGCGCTCGCTTTACACCTTTCTCAATCGGCAGCGGCGTAGCAATAGTAACCCCGCGGTGGGCATCCGCCCGCCCAAGACGCCGCGCAAGCTGCCCAATACGCTCGACGTCGACAGGGTGACTCAGTTGCTCGACTTTGAGAGTGACGATTGGTTGAGTCTACGCGACAAGGCTATGCTTGAACTGTTTTATTCCAGCGGTCTGCGCTTAGCGGAACTGGTGGGCTGCAACATAGACGACCTCGACCTGAGCGACGCCAGCATAAAAGTGACAGGTAAGGGCAGCAAATCGCGCATTCTGCCGCTGGGCAGCTACGCCATTAGCGCTCTCAAAGCGTGGCTAAAAGTACGCAATGATATACCTAGCGCCGACGCTCAGGCACTGTTCTTATCGCAACGCGGCAATCGCATCCACCCGCGCAGCGTACAGGCTCGGCTCAGCAAGATTGCCAAATGGCGCGGCAGCGACCAGCAGGTTCACCCGCACATGCTGCGCCACAGTTTCGCCAGCCATATGCTGGAATCCAGTGGCGATTTGCGTAACATCCAAGAATTGCTTGGTCACGCGGATATTTCCACCACCCAGATCTATACCCATCTGGATTTTCAACACCTAGCCAAGGTGTATGACAGCGCCCATCCACGCGCCCGCAAACGACGCGGCGAGGAATAACCATGCTTAGAGCCATCAGTTTTGATCTAGACGACACCGTCTGGCACACCGATAAAACGATTGATCGGGCCGAGAAAATTTTTCAACAGTGGCTCGCCCACAACCTTCCCGAACTGGGCGCCCTGCCGCGTGAGCGGCTAATGGCAGCTCGCCGCGAGACCCTCGCACGCGAACCCCATCTGGCCCACCAAATCAGCGCCTTGCGTAGGCGAGTGGTCGCTCACTTACTGGAGGGAGCAGGCCATCATCCACGTCGCGCCAAACGACTCAGCCAGCACGCCTTCGACGTCTTTCTGCGGGCTCGTCAGCATGTGTTTACCTTTGAGGGCGTTGAACCCGCACTATTGCACCTGAAACAACATTACACAATCGGCGCCATTAGCAACGGCAACGCCAACGTCTTTTTAACGCCACTGGCGAGTTATTTTGATTTTGCCGTGTCGGCGGAAAAAGTCGGTCAGAGCAAACCCGGCCCTCGCCCCTTCGAAGCGGCACTGTTACACGCCAACTGCGATGCCGATAAAATGCTTCACATTGGTGACCACCACGACCACGACATCGCCGGAGCACGTGCCATGGGGATGCCCGTGCTGTGGTACAACCCCGAACGCAACGATTGGACCGGCACTGGCGAGCCTCCTGCCCAATTCCAACACTTTGACCAACTGCCCGCCCTTGTGCGTGGCCTAGATAAGCCCTAACTATGCTTCATATCATTCTCTACCGTCCGGAAATCCCCCCCAACACCGGCAACATTATTCGCCTTTGCGCTAACACCGGTGCCCAACTGCACCTGATTCGCCCCTTTGGTTTTGAATTGGATGACAAACGTCTGCGTCGAGCCGGCTTGGACTATCACGAATGGGCCAACGTTCAACAATACGACAGTCTCGAAGAGGTCGCCGCCGCCCTGTCCGATTCGCGTATTTTTTCCATTAGCACCAAGGGCACCACGCGTCACAGCGATATGCAATTTGAAGATGGCGACGCCTTACTGTTCGGCCAAGAAACCAAGGGCTTACCGCCAGAATGGCTGGATATACAAGCAAAAGAGCGAGTACTGCGATTGCCGATGTTGGCAGAGTCGAGATCGATGAATCTTTCGAACGCCGCGTCAGTTATGCTATATGAAGCATGGCGGCAATTGGGATATCCGGGCGGCGTGTAACCGCCCGCACAGGACTTACGCGTCGGCTGGTGGTTGCGCTTGCTGCTGCTCAGCCATCTGGCGCATGGCTGACAAATACAGCGCATCGAAGTTAACAGGTGCCAACATCAGCGCGGGGAAACTGCCGCGGGTAACAAAGCTATCAATCGCTTCACGGGCGTAAGGAAATAGGATGTTAGGGCATACGGTACCCAACGTTTGATGCGCTTGCGCGGGTTCAAAACCCTCAATCGCAAAAATACCTGCCTGTTGCACTTCTACCAAAAAGGCAGTTTTTGCATCTTCACCTTCGCCAAAAGCGGCATTAACAGTGACCGACAAAACAACCTCATAGAGACTATCGTTCAAACGCTTATTCTTAGTGTTCAAATCTAAGTTAATCTTGGGCTGAAAATCGAAGGTGAAGGCTTCAGCACCCAGAGGCGTTTCAAACGATGCGTCTTTCAAATAGATGCGTTGTACGCCAAAATTTTGCTGGGGTTGGGCCTCAGTGGTACCGGGGTTCAAGTTTACAGTGGTTTCTTCAGACATGGTTTTTTCCTTGTTGTTGCTACCCGGTCATGCCGAGCAAGCGATCTAGCTCTCCGCGTGACTCTAGGGCAAATAAGTCATCGCAACCACCGACGTGGAGGTCACTAATCCAGATTTGCGGCACGGTGCGGCGCTGCGCGCGCTGCATCATTTCAAGACGCTTTTGCGGATCAAAATCGACGCGAACTTCATTATAGGCAACGCCCTTTTGGTCTAGCAGCCGCTTGGCGCGGATACAGAACGGGCACATCGCCGTGGTATAAATTTCAATCGTCACGTTATTTCTTCACCGTGGGGAATCGGCTGTTTTCCCATTCAGTGATGCCACCGGTCATGCGGTACACCTCTGGAAAGTCTGCAGCGACCAACATTTTACCGGCCGCACCAGTCGTTTGACCGTGTTTGCAGATCAACACGATGGGCTTGCCACGGTATTTTTCCAATTCTGACAGCGTGTCGCGAAACTTGCTGAAAGGAATATTGATCGAGCCCGCCACATGGCCGGTACGAAAGTCTTTCGCTTCACGCACGTCGATGAATACACCATCTTTCTTGTTGACAATACCCGAGGCGATCTGCGGCGACACCATGGTGCCACTGCGACGGCTGTCGTTAAAAATCATCAGGGCAATTAAGATCATCAAAGAGCCAACCAGTGCCCATTCGCGACCTAAAAATTCGATAAACAATTCCATGCATTTCTCTCGGAGTGCGTTGAAAGCCGGCAAGTATACACTGACCGAGCCGAGCGCCCAACTATTCGTATGCAAACGCGTGGGCAAAGATGGCCAGATAAGGTAAAATTTTGCGCTTTATACATCCCCTACTGGTTAGACGGTGACATGAGCAGCAAAAAACAAACCACAGCCCTTATCATTTTGGACGGCTTCGGCTACCGCGAAGAGCACGACTCAAACGCTATTGCCCACGCCAACACCCCCAATATCGACCGCCTGTGGGCCAACGCACCGCACACCCTAATATCTGGCTCTGGGCTTGATGTCGGCTTGCCCGATGGCCAAATGGGCAACTCTGAAGTGGGGCATATGAGCTTGGGTTCGGGCCGTATCATCTACCAAAGCATCACCCGCATCGACACTGAAATCGCCAGCGGCGCCTTCTTTAACAACGCCGTGTACAACAGCGCCATCGACAAAGCGGTTAGCGCCGGCAAAGCAGTTCACATTTTCGGCTTGCTGTCGCCCGGCGGTGTTCACAGCCACGAAAACCACATCCTCGCGGCGGTAGACCTTGCCGCACAGCGCGGCGCTAAAGACATTTACGTGCACGCCTTCCTCGACGGGCGCGACACGCCACCACGTAGCGCCGAAGCCTCGCTGGTCAAACTGCAGCAGCATCTCGATAGCGTGGGCGTTGGCCGCATCGCTAGCGTGGTCGGCCGCTACTTTGCCATGGACCGGGACAATCGCTGGGACCGCGTTGAAAAAGCCTACCAACTGCTAGTCAATGGTGTTGCAGAGCACCAATACCAAGATGCAGTAAGCGCACTTAACGCCGCCTACGAACGCGGTGAAAACGACGAATTCGTCGCCGCCACGGTGGTGGGTGACAGCCCAGTAGCCATGGCAGATGGCGACACTGTATTGTTTATGAACTTCCGCGCCGACCGCGCCCGCCAATTGGCGCAGGTGTTTGTCGACCCCAGCTTCGATAAGTTTGCGATGCGCCCCTTAGCGTTGGCCGATTTCGTGATGACCACCGAGTACTCAGCATCCTTAAAAACCAGCTGCGCCTACCCCCCAGAGGGCATCGCTAACAGCTTGGGCGAGTACTTAGAAAAGCGTGACATGACACAACTGCGTATTGCCGAAACCGAGAAATACGCCCACGTGACATTCTTCTTCAGTGGCGGCCGCGAGGCTGAGTACCGCGGCGAACAGCGTATTTTGGTGCCCTCGCCCGACGTCGCCACCTACGATCTTAAACCCGAGATGTCGGCCTACGAAGTGACCGATAAATTGGTCGCCGCCATCGAGAG
This sequence comes from Cellvibrionales bacterium, assembly GCA_024639455.1. Classification (GTDB taxonomy): domain Bacteria; phylum Pseudomonadota; class Gammaproteobacteria; order Pseudomonadales; family JAHEIH01; genus JAHEIH01. The sequence continues at coordinate 7,917 of JAHEIH010000008.1, read as the reverse complement.
CGGCGAATTCGATCTGGTGGTGTGCAACTTAGCCAACGGTGACATGGTGGGCCACACCGGTAACTTTGACGCCGCAGTAAAAGCCGTAGAAGCCCTCGACACCTGCGTCGGACGTATCGAAGCCGCATTGCAGACCGTCAACGGTAGCGGCCTGGTCACGGCCGATCACGGCAACTGCGAACAGATGCTGGACTACGATTCCGGCCAGCAGCACACCCAACACACGACTGAATTGGTCCCCTTGATTTACCTCGGTAGCGACAAGGTGACCCTGGACCCCGCTGGTGGCCGCCTGTGCGACATCGCGCCGACGCTACTGCAGATGATGCACGTGGCGCAGCCCAGCGAAATGACCGGCCGTTCGTTAATCGGCTAATGGCGATGAGTAAGCTGACAGCCGCCTTTTATGGTTGCCTGCTGGCTTGCTCATTGCTGCTTGTTCCCCATGCCCTAGCCCAAGACGACGAGGCAGCCACCCTGCGCAAACTGCAAGCGGTCCAGGGTGATATCAACCGCATCAAAGACCGCCTGCAGGGTGTGCAAGCCGAGCGCGCCAAACTCACCCGAGCACTGCGCTCTACCGAGCGCAACATTGGCGCCATCCATAAAGACCTGCGCCGCCTCAACCGCCAACTCGACGCCAACCAACGCGACATCAACCAACTGCAATACGACCAGCAAAAGCTGCAAGAGAAAGAGCAACAGCAACGCAAGTTGCTGCGCGAGCACATTCAGGCGGTGTACGCCATGGGCCGACAAAGCCGCTTGAAACTGATCCTTAACGAAGAGGATCCGGCCACCATCGCCCGCACATTGGTGTACTACGACAGCCTGCGCGAAGCGCGCAGCGAGGTGATCGAAAGCTACCGCGAAACGGCAGACCAACTCGCTCAACTTGGCCCAAAACTCAACGCCAGTCGAGCACAATTACAGGAAAATCGTCGCCAACTGGTGGCGCAACGAGATGCACTGGCCACGCAACAAAACGAACGCCAACGCACCGTGGACGCCCTCAATAAAGATATCGCCAACAAACAATCTACCCTGCAACAATTACAGCGCGACCAAGCCCAGTTACAAGAAATTCTTGAAACACTGCAAGCGTTGATTGCCAATATGGCTATCCCAAGTGACTTTGAGCCGTTCGACACCCGCAAAGGCAAACTGCGCTGGCCAGTGAAGGGCAAACATCTGAATCGCTTTGGGGCACGGCGCAGTGCTGAAATGAATTGGCAAGGTATTACCATTGCCGCCCAGGCAGGTACCGATGTGAAGGCCATCCACCCCGGACGCGTCGTGTTTGCCGACTGGCTAAAAGGTTATGGCCTCCTAATCATTCTCGACCACGGCAACGACTACCTTAGCTTATATGCCAATAACCAGGCGCTTCTAAAGGACCTAGGTGACTGGGTCAGTGGTGGGGAGACCATCGCCACCGTCGGCAATAGTGGCGGGCGCGACAGCAGCAGCGTTTACTTTGAAATTCGTCGCGCTGGCAGCGCGGTAAACCCCAGCACTTGGTGTCGGTAGCCAAAGCCGACGGCACACGGCATAATGCCTCAGAGACCACGGGGATCGAGACGCATGTACCGCCACTTTAGACACGTATTGTTTGCCAGTATTGCCCTTTGCAGCCTGCCCCTTATGGCCGAACAGGCCGCCCCCGCGGAAGACGAGCGCAATCGCTTACCCATTGAAGAGTTGCAAACCTTCGCCGACGTGTTTCACCAAATCCGCGAGAACTACGTCGAACACATCGATGACCGTGAACTGTTGATGCTGGCCATCGAAGGCATGCTCAATGGGCTCGACCCGCACTCGCGCTTTCTGCAAGACGACGACTTGGTCGATCTGGAAGAAAATACCACCGGTGAATTTGGTGGTCTGGGCGTCGAAGTGGGCTCAGAGCGTGGCTTGATTAAAATTATTGCCCCGATGGACAACACTCCAGCTGAAAAAGCCGGGCTACAAAGTGGCGATTTAATTAGCTATATCGACGGTAAGTCAGTAGCGGACATGAACGTCGACGATGCCATCGATATGATGCGCGGCGAACCCGGTAGCCACATCGAATTAGTTGTCATTCGCGAAGGTGAAGATGGCCCGCTGACGTTTGATATCGAACGCGACATCATCAAGGTGCTCAGCGTGCGCAGCCGCATGATCGACAAGCATATCGGCTATCTGCGCATCGCGCAGTTCCAGCAAACGACCGCCGAAGATGTTGAGGCATCCTTAAAAGAACTACAAAAAGACGAACCGCTGCAGGGGCTGGTGATCGACCTGCGCAACAACCCCGGTGGGCTATTGGAAGCGGCGGTAAAGACAAGTGACCTGTTCCTGAACGACGGAATGGTGGTGTATACCGAGGGGCGCGACGGTAACAACCGCGCCGAATACGTCGCCACCCCAGGGGATCAACTCAATGTCGCACCGATTGCGGTGATCATCAATGGCGGCTCTGCGTCAGCCTCGGAAATTTTGGCCGGCGCCCTGCAAGACCACCGCCGCGCCGTCATCATTGGCAGCGCCAGTTTTGGCAAAGGCTCGGTGCAAAGCGTGGTACCGCTTAACGATCACCAAGCGATTAAATTGACCACCTCGCGCTACTTCACCCCCACGGGCCGGAGTATTCAAGCCCATGGTATCGACCCCGATATTGTGGTTGCCGCTGGCCAGCTACGCGAAGACAAAGAGCGTCGTTTAAAAGAGGCCGATTTGCGCGGCCACTTGGAAAACAACGACGACAGCAGCAACGAAAGCGAGGCCAAAAAACTGCCCAACGACGCACAGCTTGTGGAGGCCTACAACCTGCTCAAAGCCATGCAACTACTTAAGCCGGCAGCAAGTGACACAAGCGCACTATGATGCGAGCGCTCACTCTCGCGCTACTGTTTAGTGTCAGTAGTGCCAGCATCGCCGAGGCCTACCTAAGTATCATCATCGACGATCTAGGCAACAGCCGGCCACTGGGGTTGGCCGCGCTGGCGTTGGACGGCCCGGTCAACTACGCGGTGATTCCGCACACCCCCTACGCCCAGCAACTGGCCACGCTGGCACACAGTAAGCACAAAGAAGTGCTGCTGCATATGCCGATGAGTAACACCAACAACAGCTATCAAAGCGAGGGCATGCTGCTACCGCAAATGAGTCGCCGCGACTTTGACGCGGCGGTGGCCAAAAACCTTGCCGCGGTGCCTTACGTGGTTGGTGTGAACAACCATATGGGCAGCGAGATGACCCAGCACTACCCCCACATGCGCTGGTTGATGCAGGCCCTATATCAGCGCGATCTGTACTTCATTGATAGCCGCACGACAGCCAACACTGAAGCCCTACAGGCCGCCCGAGACAGCAATGTGCCAAGTGACCGCCGTCACGTATTTCTTGATAACGACACCGACGAAGCCTACATCAATAAGCAACTCGATTACGCCATCAACACCGCCCTGGAATCCGGCTTTGCTATTGCCATTGGCCACCCTCACCCAAGTACCGTGCGGGTATTAAAAAAGCGCCTCGCGGCGCTTTCTGAAGAGGGTGTGACACTGACCAGCGCCTCGCACTACTTGGCTTTGCGCCAAGCGCAGTAACTACAGGCGAACTTCCACACCGCGCTCGCGCATGTACTGCTTGGCCTGCGGCACGGAGTATTCACCAAAGTGGAAAATACTGGCCGCCAACACCGCGTCAGCCCCACCGCCTACCACCCCATCAACCAAGTGCTGCAAATTGCCCACACCGCCCGACGCGATCACCGGAATCGGCACCGCGTCGCTGATGGCACGGGTCACGCCTAGGTCGTAGCCGCTTTTCACACCGTCTTGATCCATGCTCGTGAGCAAAATTTCACCGGCGCCAAACTGCGCCATTTTTACCGCCCACTCCACCGCGTCCAGACCGGTAGGCTTGCGACCACCGTGGGTAAAGATTTCCCAACGGTCTAACTCGCCAGGCAAGGACACTTTTTTAGCGTCGATAGCCACCACAATGCACTGCGAGCCGAAACGGTCTGCCGCTTCGCGCACTAGCTCAGGGCGAAAAATCGCCGCAGTATTGATCGAGACTTTGTCGGCGCCAGCATTCAACATGACCCGCACATCGTTCACTTCACGAATACCGCCGCCCACCGTGAGCGGAATAAACACCTGCTCGGCGATTTTCTCGACCGTGTGCACAGTGGTTTCGCGGCCTTCGTGACTGGCGGTAATGTCCAAAAAGGTAATTTCGTCGGCGCCCTGCTCATTGTAACGACGCGCCACTTCCACCGGGTCACCGGCGTCGCGGATATCGAGAAATTTAACGCCCTTCACCACGCGACCATTTTCCACGTCGAGGCAGGGGATAATGCGTTTGGCGAGCGGCATGGCTAACTCCTATTGGGCGTCGCAGTAAGCTTGGGCTTCAGCCACATCCAGCGTGCCTTCATAAATCGCACGACCGGTAATCGCCCCCATGATGCCCTGCGAAGAGACGGCGCGCAGCGCTTTGATGTCTTCCATGTTGGTAATCCCGCCCGAGGCGATCACTGGAATAGACGACGCACGTGCCATTTCCAGGGTGGCTTCCACGTTGACACCTTGCATCATACCGTCGCGGGCAATATCGGTATAAACGATCGACTCGACACCGTCGGCTTCAAAACGACGCGCCAGATCCACCGCGCGCACTTCAGAGACTTCGGCCCAACCATCGGTAGCCACCAGACCATCTTTCGCATCCAAACCCACAATGACACGACCGGGGAAGGCCTTGCACGCTTCACTGACAAACTCAGGCTGCTTCACCGCCTTGGTGCCGATAATCACGTATGACACACCCGCCTTAACGTAGTGTTCGATGGTCTCCAGATCGCGGATACCGCCGCCAATTTGAATCGGCAAGTTGGGGTAGGCCGCGGCAATCGCGCGCACCACCTCACCGTTAACCGGCTCACCGGCGAAGGCGCCGTTCAAGTCCACCAAGTGCAAACGGCGACAACCGGCATCCACCCACTGCTTTGCCACAGCGGCAGGATCGCTTGAAAATACGGTTGAATCTTCCATGCGGCCCTGTTTCAGGCGTACACACTGGCCGTCTTTTAAGTCGATCGCGGGAATAATAAGCATTGTTTCAAAACCTTCTGAGGGGATGACCTAGATTTGGCCGTCCCATTGTAAAAAATTGTGTAGCAGGCGCAGGCCAGCGGTGTGGCTCTTTTCAGGGTGGAACTGCACCGCGAACACGTTATCGCGACCGATCGCGGCGGTGAACTTCACACCGTAGTCGCAGTTACCAAACGCATGCGCTTCATCCGCGCAATCGGCGTAGTAGCTGTGTACGAAGTAAAAGCGCTCACCATCGGGAATATTGGCCCACAGCGGATGGGCGCGATCCTGCTGGACATTATTCCAACCCATGTGGGGAACTTTCAAACGCTGACCAGCCGCATCGTGCAGGTCGTTGCCAAAAAACTTCACCTCGCCAGAAAACAAGCCAAGGCAATCGACACCGTCATTTTCCTGGCTGTGGTCGAGCATGGCTTGCATACCGACACAAATACCCAACACAGGTTTGCTCGCCATCGCTTCGCGCAGCATATCGCCCACGCCCAAACGATGTATTTCCGCCATACAGTCGCGAATCGCACCTACGCCGGGAAATACCACCCGGTCAGCGGCGCGAATGACCGCTGGGTCTGCGCTTACGTTCACCTTCACACTGGGATCCGCGTGCTGCAGTGCCGAAGCGACCGAGTGCAAATTGCCCATGCCGTAATCGATCACGGCGACTGATGCAGTCATGGTGTTCTCCGCTTACAGCACGCCTTTGGTGGAAGGCATCTGGCCCTGCATGCGAGGATCAGGCGTTAGCGCCATGCGCAGCGCGCGACCGAAGGCCTTAAAAATGGTCTCGGCTTGGTGGTGGGTGTTGTGACCGCGAATATTGTCGATGTGCAGCGTGACACCGGCGTGGTTCACAAAGCCTTGGAAGAACTCAATGAACAAATCGACATCGAACCCCCCTACTGCACCACGGGTAAATTCGCAATGAAATTCCAAACCAGGACGGCCAGAAAAGTCTATAACAACGCGCGACAAAGCTTCGTCTAACGGCACATAGGCGTGGCCGTAACGCGCGATGCCTTTCTTATCGCCTACCGCTTGGGCAAAAGCTTGGCCAAGGGTAATACCGATATCTTCTACCGTGTGGTGGTCGTCGATGTGGGTGTCACCGTCGGCGGTGATATCAATGTCGATCAGGCCGTGGCGGGCAATCTGATCCATCATGTGCTCCAAAAAAGGCACGCCGGTGTTAAATGCTGATTTACCGCTGCCGTCGAGGTTGATGGCAACATCAATTTTCGTTTCAAGCGTGTCGCGTTTTACGCTCGCTGTACGATCCGCCATGGGAACTTTCTCCATCGAAATAACTGGGTGGTGTTAGGCCAAACGCGCATTATAGGTCAGACGCCCCGTGAAACAAAGCCAAACCCTTGTCCGTACAAGCAAATAACTCTACCCTACACGCCTATTATGACAAGCGACGACCATGACCAACACCCAGTTTAGCGACACCGTCCTGCAGTGGTTCGACCAACACGGCCGCAAACATCTGCCCTGGCAACAAAACACCACCCCCTACCGGGTGTGGGTATCCGAGATCATGTTGCAGCAAACCCAAGTGGCCACGGTCATCCCCTACTACGAACGCTTTATGGCTCGCTTTCCCAACGTGACCAGCCTTGCCGGCGCCGAGATCGACGAAGTAATGCACCTTTGGACGGGGTTGGGTTACTACAGCCGCGCCCGCAACCTGCACAAGGCCGCCCAATATGTGATGAACGAGTGCGGTGGCGAATTTCCACAAGGTCAAGAAGCCCTCACCGCCTTGCCCGGTGTCGGCCGATCCACCGCCGGTGCCATTGAAGCCATTGGTAATAACGGTGTCGCCACCATTCTCGACGGCAACGTCAAACGCTTACTCGCACGCTACCATGCCGTCGAAGGCTGGCCCGGCCAAGGAAGAGTTGAAGCCGAACTGTGGCGTTTCGCCGAGCAATACACCCCCAGCGCACGCTGCGCCGACTATACCCAAGCAATGATGGACATGGGCGCCACCCTGTGCACACGCAGCAAACCCCGTTGCTACGAGTGCCCACTGCAGCCAAACTGCCAGGCCTACGCCCAAAACCGCGTGGCCGACTTTCCCGGTAAAAAGCCGCGCAAAGCACTGCCCGTCAGACACACCGTCATGTACATCGTCGCCGACCCCGACGGCATGATTCTACTCAATCAACGCCCACCCACTGGCCTTTGGGGTGGTTTATGGATCCTGCCAGAATTCGATGAGCTAGACGATATTCAACGGCACATAGGCGATATCGACGGCCATAACCCCCTGCCGGGGCTGCGCCACACCTTTAGCCATTTTCACCTCGACATCGAAGTAATTAGCGTTACTTTGAGCAAGATTCACCCTCAAGTCATGGCGAGTGACGGCCAGCTTTGGTATAACTACCATTCACCCCAAGCGATAGGCCTCGCGGCCCCTGTCGTACAACTACTAGACCGCTACCACGAGGAAGTTCAATGACACGCACGGTTTTTTGCCGCAAGTACCAACAAGACATGGAAGGCCTCGATCGCCCACCCTACCCCGGCCCCAAAGGTCAGGAGTTGTTTGAAAACGTGTCCAAACAAGCCTGGCAAGAATGGCTCAAACACCAGACCATGCTAATCAACGAAAAGCAGCTCAACATGATGGACGCCAATGCCCGCGCCTACTTAGGCGAACAACTCGACAAGTTCCTTTCCGGCGAAGACTACGACCGCGCCGAAGGTTACGTCGCCCCCGAATAACATCGGCATTTTTTTCCGCTCGGCTATTGACTACTTCATCCCGAGCGGGTTTAATACGCGCCTCTTAAGCAAGCAG
>JAHEIH010000020.1 GCA_024639455.1 Cellvibrionales bacterium | reverse complement strand
GGAGCATAAGCACATCCATGTCAACGCCGCTCTCGGGCTTCCTGCCCTCCGCGGCATAAGCACATCCCTGTCAACGCCGCTCTCGGGCTTCCTGCCCTCCGCGGCATAAGCACATCCCTGTGCAAAAAAAACGCCCCGAAGGGCGTTTTGAAGGACTTCTACGGTTTATTTACCGAAGAAGACGTGGGGATTGATGGTCAGTTCAACAGCGAATTCGCGAGGAGCGTTACGCGCGGCTGATACAACATAGCCACCGTTGACGGGATCAACTAAGTAGTTGTTAGCCTGCGCGTATACCTTCAACGCTTGATCGGTCAAGTTGCGGCCAATCAGGTCAACCGCCCAACCGTCTTCGTCAGAGTAAAGACCGAAGCGTGCACCAACGATGGTAGCACCGCCCTGAAGGCCTCGAGGATCATTATCATCGTCGGCATGGTATTCACTCTTGTAAGAGGCAGATACGTTACCGCGAACGCGCATATTGCCTGACAAGCTGTCATCGTACATGAAATTGACCGAAGCACTCATTTCGGGCGCGGCTGGCAAAGGTGTGCCGGCACGATCGGTTTTCTGCAAGCCATTCGCGTCGGTGAAACAACCCGTGGGATCAACCTTCAGCTGCCACTCGCTGCAATCACTCAAGAAGTTATCAAATTTGGCATCGTTGTAAGCAACGTTGAAACCAATACGAATCGCCTCAACCGAGGTTTGCATCAATGCATCCAACTCCATACCGTCGATCGATGACGCACCGGCATTCACTGTCTTAGGCGCTGGTGAACCCTCTATCAACTCGATTACACCCAACTGCATGTCGGTGTAGTCGTAGCTGTAAATCGCACCATTCAAACGAAGGCGGTTATCCATCAATTCCGATTTGAAACCTATTTCGAACCCTTCAATCAGCTCAGGACGGTAATCGTTTTGAGTTGGATTGAGGGTAATATTGCCATCGGCATCCACTTTGCGAGTGGTTGTCGCGTCCTGAGTTGAAGAGTTGTAACCACCAGACTTAAAGCCTTCTTTGTATGAGCCAAAGAAGGTGAAGTTGTCCTGTGGCTGATACGACAGGGTCATCTCAGGCGACGTATTATCAAACTTGATTTTTGGATTAGCAAAGGCATGATCACCTTCCGCGTAAGCGCCTAATGTACCGAAGCTATAGCCTTCAACCGAGCGGGTTTCCTGGGTGTGACGCGCACCCACCGACAAGGTCCACTCTGGGTTCAAATCGATATCGGCTTGTGCAAACACCGATGTCGAGTCGCCGTTCACCTGTACATAGGCATCGGGACGTGCGGTGCGGTTTTCAGCAATCCATACGTTGGCACCCGAACGCGTGAAACGATCGTCCATGAAAGCACCAAACATTAGCTCCAAACCGTCGTAGCTTCCAGTGAAGCGAATCTCTTCCGATAGTGACTCTACCTGTGCATCACTGGCTAGCGCCAGCGAAATAATGCTATCTGCATAGCTGCCCACGTTGCCGAAATAGCTGTTATCAATATCGATAAAACCAATGATATTGCTCATGGTCCAGTTGTCGTTCAACTGAAGATTGGCTTCCATACTGTACTGATTAATGGTGTAGTCAGTGAACGGGCGCTCGGCGCCGAAGCGTGAACCGGTTTTGTCTGTCCACGGTGCTGCAGACCAGGTTTTATCCAGTTTACAAGTCGCGTATGGGTTCAAGTCCGTTCCATAAAGCGTGGTCGGGTATGTTCCTGGACCACTACAACCGCCATCGATTAGCGGGTTCATCTGGTTGTAATCCTCGCCGTTCTGTTGGCCAGAGAAAACTTTGAAGGTCACGTCGGCCTTGTCAAAATCACCCCGCAGAGTGGCTTGTACCAGAGTAGAGTCAAAGTTGGGACCAAAGCGCACAAACGGCTGCTCGGCATCGGGATTACCCTTACCCCATTGGTTTTCAAAATACCCCCGTTGATCGGTGTACTTCACACCAACACGGGCACCCCATGTATCGCTAAGGGGACCAGACAACACGACCGAACCATATTTACGCTGACCCTCGGTTTCATAACCAGCCACCATCTCGCTGAAAAATTCCTCTGTGGGGTTGGCGGTACGGATAGAAATAACACCACCGGGGCTATTTTTTCCGTAAAAAAGCGCCTGTGGACCTTTCAAGACTTCAATAGCACCCACATCAAATAGCCCGAAACGGAATAACTGAGAAGACGAGTGTTGCAGACCATCGAAATTAATCGATACCGCAGCATCGCCGGAAATATTAGAGCCATCAGATGTCACACCACGTAAATTAATGATGGGCGATACAGCAGGTGCTACTTCGATATTTAATCCTGTAATTTGACTGTTCAGGTCACCATATGTGGTCGTACCCGATGCCTTCAAACCGTCGGCAGTAATGGCCTGCATCACTACCGCGACATCTTGTAAACTTTCTTCACGTTTACGCGCAGTAACAACAACTTCTTCTAGTGCTTGCGACATTGCCGATCCAGCTTCGACCGAAGCCAGCACAGCGACGACGGCCGTAAAAAGGCGCTTGCGTGCGATTTTTGGTGTCATGGAGCTCTCCTTTATGAACTGTGACATGTCTTTATCTTTATAGTATTCAGAACACAGCGGATGGCACGTTCCGGGGCGCGCAATCCATTGCTCTATGATTGATTAAATGACAGTAGCAACGACATTAAATCGTCGTAACCGACGAGAAGACGAGATGTTTAGTAAGGTTTAAAAATGACGAGGGAAAACGCTCTTCAACGCTAGCGAATAATCGATAAGCGACGGGCAATAGCGACTGCTTCTGCGCGATTGCGAGCCTTAAGTTTGGCATTGATATTTCGCAGATGGGTACGTACCGTGCTATCCGAAACAGACAATTTTTCGGCCAACTGCGCGTTAGAACAACCCTTCGCGGTCAGCTCGAGGACTTTGATTTCTTTGCGTGTCAGGGCTTCCATTTGCGCATTGACGGGCGAATGTTCCGGAGCAGTATCCGGGTCGACATTGCCAAAAGCCTCGATTAAACGCGCCAAATAATCGAGTAATTTAGGGTTGCTGTTTCGCGCCGGCATCTCTTCCAAAATGGTGCGGTAACGCAAGGCAATGCGTCCCATATCCGCGCCTTCATCAGCCACAATGCGAATATGATCCTCTTGATAAAGACTGCGACAAATATCCGCAAATACTTCAATCGCCAGACTTCCTTCTCCCACACGCTGATAAGCCATACTCTGTAATAGCCGCATTTTAATAAGTCGCATGGGGCGCTTATCACTCTCGGCTTCGACGATAGCTGTATCGAGCTGGCGCAATGCGGCATGCGCATCACCAAAGTGAATTTCCCATCTAATACGCGATAGTTCATGAAAACGCAGTTCATTCGCCAACAATCGTTGCCGTGATAATCGCTCTTCAACATTCTCGTCACTGGCCCGTGCCAACTCATCTAGGCAGCCTTGCGAATCCCCTTGCAGTAGCAAAAGACGGCTTCGTTCAAGCTTGGCACTGGCAACAATACGCGTTAGCTGGCGATTGTGCGCCATGTACTCGAGTTCGGTTAAGCAGTCTAAGGCTTTATCAGCTTCACCGCGAAAATAGGCAATTCGCGTTTTGATCATATACCCCAAGTACATATGATCAGGGAGTCCGACATCACACGCAATTGGCAAATACACATCCACCAAACGCTCTGCATTATCGAAGTCATTGCGGTCATACAGCACACTGGCATAGAGGATACCCGCCCAGGCATTACCGCTTGTTAAATCTGTCGTCACGTTTGCTGTCGACTTCACTGCCATTTTAAAGCACGACGTGGCCCGGCGTAATCGTCCAGCTAGCAGATTCAACAACCCTTCCTGTGACTCGGCATACATGCGCGTGAAAATACTTTCACCATCGAGACTTCTGGCGTTATCTATGAGTCGCTGTGCCTCGCCGCTATTTCCCATCACAGTAAATATGTTAGCCATGGCATTGCGCAAAACACTATCGGCAAAACGGTTAACAGAGGGAAGGCGTGCAAGGCTTTGGCGACCAGCTTCAAGTGCCTCATCGTAACGATCAGCCATCGCTAACAACAGGGGGCGCTGAGCATTAACATGCGCAAGCACCTCGTGATCTTCACTAGCATCACAACCTGAACTCTGAAAGATCTGATGCGCTACCAGAGGCCCATGAGTAAACAAAAAAGCCCAAACAGACATGGCCGACAAGCGGGGATGTGACGCCAGTAATGCATCGGGTAGCGCCCTAAACCATTTGGCCAATAGACGCATACGTCCTTCTTCCAGGAAGCTTTGAGCATGTTCAGATAGCATCGTTAACGCATACTGATAATCGGCGCCCACGATGGCATGATCGATGGCCGGCACAAATCGCCCCTGCCCTGCATACCACTTTGCAGCCTGTAAATGTAATACATCAATCTCGCCGGGATTAATCGCCCGCAACCGCGCGCGTAAAAAGTTAGAAAACAAACTGTGGTAGCGATAAGCCAACTGCTGATTGGGTATCGCACTTAAAAATATGTTTTGATTTTCCAGTGTACTCAACATCTCCAACGCATCGCAGCTAGGCACTAATACCTCACATAAGGCAGGTTCTAGGTAGCGTAGAATACTGGTTCGAAGTAAAAACTCGCGCGTTTGCTGGCTTTGATACGCTAATACATCATCAGCCAAAAAGTCGGCAACGGCCTGATCAGTGACCGAAAATCGATCGACAAAATCTGTGTTAAAACCGGTGCGCTCTATGGTCAGCGATGCCAACCAGAGTGCCGCCACCCAACCTTCTGTCTTATCTTGCAGGCGTTGTAACCACTCGATGGGCATATCTTTCAATTGCCGCAACTGGAAGTAGGTCAACGTTTCGGTAATATCAAAGCGCAATAAGGAGGCATCAATCTCAAGGAGATTGGCATGCACACGTAACCGGGCTATCCCTATATCTGGTCGACTTCGTGAACCAATGACGAGCTGTCCATGTATAGGCAGTGCATCAATCAAGGCGCGTAGCAATGCCATAGTAGCCGCTGAGCGAAGTTCCTCAACATCATCCAAAAACAGAGCAAACGGTGTATCACGCTGAGCAATAAAGTCGATCAGATCAACTGACCCGTCTTGCAAACCCTCACTGCCCGGCCAATGCATCACCGCCGCATGCAAACACAGCATCAAACGCGAGGCATCATTATCACTCTGTTCGAGCGTCAACCACCCCGTATCTATACCGCGCGACAACAGGTGTTTATTTAACTGCAACATCGCTGTTGTTTTACCAAAACCCGCCGGGGCATGGACCAGTACCACACGCAATAATTCAGCACATTCAAAGCGCTGAATTAAACTTTTG
>JAHEIH010000002.1:98202-111315 GCA_024639455.1 Cellvibrionales bacterium | reverse complement strand
CGGTTCTTTAGTAATACGTGAGGTGAGCTTCCGTGCTCATAGCGTCTGCTATATGCCTCACGTGTGGTATTTATAACCCCTTATTTTGGGTTTGGGGGAATTTAAACCGTGTATTGGGGCGTGCAGGGTTTTGGCATTCGAAACGCCGCCCGCGGTAAGGGGTTATTTACCCCACACCTGCTCGGCGACGTCACATATCAGGCGAATCTTGTTCCACTGCTCGCCCATGGTCAGTTTGTTGCCCTCTTCGGTTGATGCAAAACCACACTGCGGGCTTAGGCACAGGTTTTCTAAAGGAATGTACTGTGTCGCTTCTTGAATACGCTGTTTCAAGACCTCGCCATCTTCCAACTCGGGGAACTTGCTGGTTACCAGGCCAAGTACTACTTTGCTGCCGTTGTTGGCCCAGTGGCGCAAGGGGGCAAAATCGCCGGAACGGTCGTTGTCGTATTCGAGGAAGAAGCCATCGTAGTTAGTGGCGAACAGTTGCTCGGCAACGGGCTCGTACCCCCCCGAGAACAACCATGATGAAGCGTGATTACCACGGCAAATGTGGGTGGTAATGACCATGTCGGCGGGCTTGTCTTGCAGGGCATCGTTGATGATAGTGGTACACAGGCTGGCGATTTCTTGGCAATCAATGCCGCGCTCTTTCAGTTCTTGTTGTTTATTAACATCCACCAGGAAGGCCCAGTTAGTATCGTCGAACTGCAGGTAGCGGCAGCCGGCGTCGTAAAACGCGCGCACGGCGTGGCGATACGCGGCCGACAGGTCGGTATAAAAATCTTCCAATGCGGGGTAAAACTCGCTCAACTTAGATGAACCATCGTTGGCCAACACTTCTTGGCGCAGCACCATGGTGGGGCTTGGAATCATCATCTTGGCGATGGTTTGACCATCGACTTCTGCCACCTGTTTGAGGAATTTGAAGTGTTCAATAAAGGGGTGGGCCGCGTTAAAACTGATTTTGCCATTGACGCGAATGTTGTAAGAAGGCGCCGCTTTGCCTTTGAACTGCTGGTTGTAGCCGACTTCGGGTACGTACCCTTCAATACCATTCAGGTGTTCCAAGAAATCGATGTGCCAGAATTCGCGGCGGAATTCACCGTCGGTGACTACGCGCAAACCGGCTGCTTTTTGTTGTGCGACCAGATCGGTGATCGCTTCGTTTTCAATGGTGGTTAACGCGGCGGCATCGATCGTGCCCGCCTTGAAATCGCGACGGGCTTGTCTGAGCGCATCGGGGCGAAGGAAACTGCCGACGATGTCAGCTTGGGAGGGATTAGCAGCAACCATAGAAACTCCTGAATATGTGTAACTTGCCGGTACGGTGATAAGTCACCGTGACTTGAATTGGCGCGCATCATATCAGAACCCCAATATCAATATCAAAATATTTCGATATAGATTGAGTTTTTACATGGTCGTTAGTCGTATGTCACTTGCAATGTGTTTACCGGGAGGGAGAGATGTATAGGAAATACAAGGTTGTGTTTGCAGTCAGTCGCGTTTTACGGCAAAATGCGCCCACTTTTTAAACAGTCAACTCAATTGGAGATGTCGGCCGAATGGCAAAAGAAGACAATATTGAAATGGAAGGCGAAGTCGTCGACACGCTGCCCAACACTACGTTCCGTGTACGTCTTGAAAATGGTCACGTAGTTACCGCCCACATTTCAGGCAAAATGCGCAAAAACTACATCCGCATTCTTACAGGTGACAAAGTTCGCGTTGAACTGACTCCCTACGATCTGACCAAGGGTCGCATCACTTACCGCGCACGCTAAGTGCGACCTAGAGCCCGCCTAAGCGGGCTCAAGTTCCTCTTCCTCTGCAGTCACCACAATGTCACCGTTTTCTACGGAGACGTTAGCTACGCCGCCTTTCTTCGCTAACGGGCCAAACAGCACCAGGTCGGCCAGCGGTTTCTTGATCAGCTCTTGAATCACGCGCGCCATCGGGCGAGCCCCCATCGCTTTGTCGTAGCCTTTTTCTACCAGCAATTCGCGGGCCTCTTCATCCACTTCGATGGTGACGCCTTTATCGTCGAGTTGAACTTGTAGTTCTACCAAGAATTTATCCAGTACGGTAAACACCACTTCTTTGGGCAATTCGCCAAACTGAATAATCGAATCCAAGCGGTTGCGGAACTCGGGCGAGAACAGTTTTTTGATCTCTTCCATACCATCGGTGGTGTGGTCCTGGGCGGTAAAGCCGATCGAAGCTCGGCTCATCACTTGGGCACCGGCGTTGGTGGTCATAATAAAGATCACGTTGCGGAAGTCGGCTTTGCGGCCATTATTGTCGGTCAGCGTACCGTGATCCATCACCTGCAATAACAGATTAAAGACTTCGGGGTGGGCCTTCTCGATCTCATCCAGTAGCAACACGGCGTGCGGATGTTTGGTGACCGCCTCGGTTAACAGACCGCCTTGGTCGTACCCTACATACCCTGGAGGCGCACCGATCAGGCGCGATACCGTGTGGCGCTCCATGTATTCCGACATATCAAAACGAATCAGCTCTAAGCCGAGGATTTCAGCCAACTGACGGCTGACTTCGGTCTTACCAACCCCGGTGGGGCCTGAAAAGAGGAAGTTACCAATCGGTTTTTGCCCCTGCTGCAAACCAGCACGCGACATCTTGATGGCGGTAGACAAGGCACTGATGGCTTGGTCTTGGCCAAACACTACGCGTTTGAGGTTATTTTCCAGGCTCATTAGGGCGTCTTTGTCAGAACGCGACACTGTTTTGGGCGGAATGCGGGCGATTTGCGCGATGACTGCCTCGATCTCGTTGGGACCAATCATCTTGCGGCGCTTGCTGGGGGGCTGTAAACGCTGGGCAGCGCCCGCTTCGTCAATCACGTCGATCGCCTTGTCGGGCAGAAACCGATCGGTGATATAGCGCGCCGACAATTCAGCCGCCAGGCGCAGTGCTTTGTCGTTGTATTTCAGTTCATGGTGGTCTTCAAAGCGCTGTTTGAGACCTTTTAAAATTTTGTAGGTATCGTCCACAGAGGGCTCGAGCACATCGACCTTTTGGAAACGGCGCGACAGGGCGCGATCTTTGTCGAAGATACCGCGGTACTCTTGGAAAGTGGTTGAACCAATGCAGCGCAACTGTCCTGAGCTCAACATTGGCTTGAGCAGGTTAGACGCATCCATAACACCGCCACTGGCGGCACCCGCCCCGATAATGGTGTGAATTTCATCAATAAACAAAATCGAGCCAGGGCGTTTTTTTAGATCAGCCAACAGCGATTTAAGGCGTTTTTCAAAGTCGCCGCGGTACTTGGTACCCGCCAACAGCGCCCCCATATCTAACGAATACACCACGTTATCGGCCAGTACATCGGGCACTTCGCCGTCGACAATACGCTTGGCGAGGCCTTCGGCAATAGCGGTTTTACCCACGCCAGACTCACCTACCAATAGCGGATTGTTTTTGCGGCGGCGCGATAAAATTTGCGTCACGCGCAGCAGTTCTTCGTCGCGACCGATCAAGGGATCAATGCGACCTGCCTTGGCTTCAAGGTTGAGGTTGGTGGCGTAGCTATCCAGTGGTGTTGCTTCAGCGTTGTCGCTTGCCTCAGTTTGCTCTTGCTTGGGCGCCGCGCTCTCCTCACCTTCGCCTTCCATCTTCGAAATGCCGTGGGAAATGAAGTTCACCACATCGATACGGGCGATGCGCTGTTGCTTCAGGAAGTAAACGGCCTGGCTTTCCTGTTCGCTAAACAGGGCCACCAATACGTTGGCACCGGTAACTTCTTGCCGCCCGGATGATTGGACATGGAATACGGCGCGTTGAATCACTCGCTGAAAACCTAGCGTGGGCTGGGTTTCACGATCGGCTTGATCCTCGGGTATCAAGGGTGTAGTGGCCTCTAGAAACTCGCTCAAATCATCCACCAGAATCGCTATATCTGCACCGCAGGCGCGTAATACGACCGACGCGTCTTCGTTGTCGAGCAGGGCGAGCAGTAAGTGCTCTACCGTCATAAACTCGTGGTGACGTTCGCGCGCCAAGCGGAAAGCCTGGTTGAGAGTCAATTCTAAATTCTTACTCAGCATAATAGACCTCTGCAGCTGCCTGCATGGGATTAGTCGGCGGCCTCTATGTCGCAGGCCAGTGGATGCTCGTTTTCTTGGGCGCACTCACTCACAAGGTAGGCCTTTGTTTCTGCGATATCCTTTGTGTAGATGCCGCAGGTCGCCTTGCCTTGGGTGTGTATCGCCAACATGATCTGGGTGGCTTTTTCACGCCCGTGTCCAAAAAATTGCTCCAACACATACACCACAAACTCCATGGGCGTGTAGTCGTCGTTGTGCATGACCACTTTATACAAACTGGGTGGCTTTAACTGCGGTTTAGCGGTTTCAAGCACCAACCCGTAACCGTTGTCGTGATCCTCTTGTCCACCTGTTGCGGTGATTGTTGTTAACGCGTGTTGCATAGCTCTCTCGAATAAATGCATTTTTGGTGCCACATGCCAAAGCAAAAATAAGCACTGTTTGCCTGAGTATACGACCTAAATGGCGTTTAAGTTGTGACGTATTTTCAATATGGGGATAGAAATTCAAAAAAAAAGCCCACCGGGGCGGGCTTTGATGGTTTCAGGGCAATATTTACATATTAGCAATGACCGCGTCGCCAAATTCAGAGCACGACAACAACGTGGCACCGTCCATTAAGCGCTCAAAATCGTAGGTAACGGTCTTGGCCTGAATCGCTCCGTTCATACCGTCGATAATCAGGTCGGCCGCCTCGTTCCAGCCGAGGTGACGCAGCATCATTTCCGCCGAAAGGATCAATGAACCGGGGTTTACTTTGTCTAAACCGGCGTACTTTGGCGCCGTGCCGTGGGTCGCTTCAAATAGCGCAATGGTGTCGGACAAATTGGCGCCGGGGGCAATGCCAATGCCCCCCACTTGCGCGGCTAACGCGTCTGACAGGTAGTCGCCGTTTAAATTTAAGGTCGCAATCACCGAGTACTCATCGGGGCGCAGCAAAATCTGTTGCAACATGGCGTCGGCAATCACGTCTTTAATAATGATGTCGTTGCCGTTTTTGGGGTTCTTTATTTTTACCCATGGGCCGCCGTCCAACAGTTCACCGCCAAACTCGGTCAGGGCTAATTCGTAGCCCCACTCTTTGAAGCTGCCTTCGGTAAACTTCATGATGTTGCCTTTATGGACCAAGGTCAGCGAAGGCAGGTCTTGATCGATGGTGTACTGAATGGCCTTACGCACCAAGCGCTGGGTGCCTTCTTTAGACACGGGCTTAATGCCGATACCACAGTCATTGGGGAAGCGGATCTTGCTCACGCCCATGTCTTCCTGCAAAAACTTGATCACTTTGTTGGCTTCGTCGGTATCCGCCTTCCACTCGATACCGGCGTAAATGTCTTCTGAGTTCTCTCGGAAGATCACCATATTGGTCTTTTCTGGCTCTTTCACCGGCGAAGGCACACCGTCGAACCAACGCACTGGGCGTAGGCAGGTGTAGAGGTCTAACTCTTGGCGCAGCGCCACGTTAAGCGAACGGAAACCGCCACCAACGGGTGTGGTTAATGGGCCTTTAATACCGACAGAGTATTCTTTAATCGCATCTAGCGTTTCCGCGGGGAACCAGTCGCCACCATACAAATCAGCGGCTTTCTCACCGGTGTAAATCTCCATCCAACTGATCTTTTTAGTGCCCGCGTAGGCTTTATCAACCGCCGCATCCACCACCTTTAGCATCACCGGCGAAATATCCACGCCGATGCCATCGCCCTCGATATAGGGGATGATCGGCTGATTGGGAACGTTGAGCGAGAAGTCGCTGTTGACGGTAATCTTTTCACCGCTAGCTGGTACTTTGATATGTTGGTAACCCATTGATACTGACTCCGTTTGATGGTTTTTGTCATGCCCTTGAACAAAATCACGCGCACGTTGGATTCATAGCCACTGCGCGATACTATAGCAATTCATTCATATCCCAACAGTCGCAACTCGTCAAACAACCATGGCCCGTCTAATACTCTTTAACAAGCCGTTTAACGTCATGTCTCAGTTTACTGACGACAGTGGCCGCGCAACCTTGGCGGATTTCATCCCGCTCAAGGGTGTGTACCCCGCTGGCCGCTTAGACTTCGACTCCGAAGGCCTGATGCTGCTGACCGACGACGGCCAACTGCAGCACCGTATCGCCCACCCCGATGCCAAATTGGGCAAAACCTATTGGGTACAAGTTGAAGGTGACGTGAGCGACGACGCCCTCGCCGCGTTACGCGCTGGGGTCAATTTAAAGGATGGCAAAACCTTGCCGGCTAAAGCCGAACGCCTGGGCCAAGTCGATGTGTGGCCCCGCCACCCACCGATTCGCGAGCGCGCCAACATTCCCACCTCGTGGATCTCGCTAACCATTAAAGAGGGTCGCAACCGCCAGGTTCGCCGTATGACGGCGGCGGTGGGCTTTCCTACCCTGCGGCTAATCCGGGTCAAAATCGGCGATTGGCAAGTAGAAGGGTTAGCCCCCGGCGAATACTGTGAGATAATGGTGGCCATGCCCGTGGCGGCACGCCCAGCTAAACCGCGCCGACCACCTCACAACAATGCTAGAAGATGGAAACCTAAACGATGACTTGGTGCCCACACGTCACCGTCGCCACGGTAGTGGAACAAGATGGTCGCTTTTTGCTGGTGGAAGAATACGCCGGCGACGAACTGGTCTACAACCAACCGGCAGGGCATCTCGACCCCGACGAGAGCCTATTGGAGGCGGCTGTGCGCGAAACGCTTGAAGAGACCGGCTACCGCATCGAACTCACAGGCTACTGTGGCGTGACCCTGTATACCGCGCCCAGCAATGGCTTGACCTATGTGCGTCACACTTTTTCCGGACGCGTCGTTGAGCAGGTTGAAGACGCCCAACTAGACGACGGTATCGTTGGTCCGGCTTGGCTGAGCCGCGACGACGTGGCTAACTGCAACCGCCTGCGCAGCCCCATCGTATTGACGACAATTGATCAATACCTCAACCACCCCAACCTGCCGCTGAGTGCTTGCTATTAATGACTATTGCTAAACCCATCGCAGAAACGAAGGTCATCGTCGGAATGTCTGGCGGCGTCGATTCATCGGTTACCGCCCTACTGCTGCAACAAGCCGGCTATCAGGTGGAAGGTCTGTTCATGAAGAACTGGGACGAGGATGACGGCACCGAGTATTGCACCGCCATGCAAGACCTGGCCGACGCCCAAGCGGTATGCAACAAACTGGGCATTCACCTGCACACGGCCAACTTTGCCGCCGAGTACTGGGACAACGTATTTGAGCATTTCATTGAAGAATACAAAGCCTGCCGCACCCCCAATCCGGACATATTGTGCAACCGCGAGATCAAATTCAAAGCCTTCCTCGACTGGGCGGTTGAATTGGGCGCTGACCTAATAGCCACCGGCCACTACGCCCGTACCGGTGAAGACGCCGAAGGTCTGACTACCCTGCGCAAAGGCCGCGATGGCAATAAAGATCAGAGCTATTTCTTGCACGCGGTCGGCCACAAGCAATTGGCGCAAACCCTGTTCCCGCTGGGCGATATCGAAAAAACCGAAGTGCGTGAAATCGCCACCGCGCACGATTTGGCCACCCAAGCCAAGAAGGACAGCACCGGCATTTGCTTCATTGGCGAGCGTCGTTTTAAGGATTTTCTGGAGCAGTATGTGCCCGCCAATCCAGGCGACATCCGCGACACCGACGGCAACGTGCTCGGGCAACACAGCGGACTGATGTTCCACACCCTCGGCCAACGCCAAGGCTTAGGGATCGGGGGTGTGGCGGGCGCCAGCGACGACCCCTGGTACGTGGTCGACAAAGATGTCGCCAACAATACATTAATTGTTGGGCAAGGCAATGACCACCCTCGCCTGTTTAGCCGCAGCCTATACGCCAGTGAGATACACTGGGTCGCCGAACACGACCCACAACTACCGCTGCGCTGCGCCGCCAAAACGCGCTATCGCCAACCCGACCAAACCTGCGTCATTGACCGCGAAGGCGACGGCTATCGCGTGGTATTTGACGAACCCCAACGCGCGGTAACCCCGGGTCAATCGGTCGTTTTCTACCTCGACGACGTATGCTTAGGCGGCGGCGTTATTGAAACCACCGAAGGAAATCTATGAAGCACAGTCGTCGTGAACAAGCCATCGCCCTTGGCGGTCTATTACAAGCCTGCCGCTGCACTGAGTTGATGGCTAGCCAAGGCAGCTGTGATGCCAACTGGGAAAAGCCCCTATTCGACAGCCTCTTTGCGTTTGACGCGCCCGATACGCCGTCAGTTTATGGTGGTATGCACAATCTACGCCCCGGGCTTACCCTGCTGCTAGATATGCTTCGCGGCCAAAATAGCCAGAATATGAGCGGTATTGCCAACCTCGCGATGAACACCTTAGTGGTGCAAAAACAACTCGCTGACAACGGCGATATGCTCGCCATACTTGGCCAACGACTAGAACACATTGCCAAGCATCTCGATCTTTATGACAGCCCTGAAGCCATGCAACGCGCTGTGGCAGGGATCTATCAAGACACCCTCAGCACGCTGCCGTTTCGCATCAAGGTGGCGGGCCAAGTCAATCTGCTGCAGCGCGAAGACATCGCCCAGCACATTCGCGCGCTGCTTTTATGCGCGGTTCGCTCGGCCATGTTGTGGCGCCAACTGGGCGGTCGCCGCTGGCATTTACTGATCAACAAAGGGGCCTTAATCAAAGCCGCCGAACAGTTGCTGCGCGGTTAAAAAACGCACACAAATCCCCCCATAAACCTCGTGGCTGTGGTAGAATGCGCGCCTTTAAAACGCGTCATTGTTATCCGCCTACGAGAGTTTTTCGACATGCAATTATCTGAGCTTTCCGCTGTATCTCCCATCGACGGCCGCTACGGCAGCAAAACCGCCGAACTGCGATCGATCTTTAGCGAATTTGGCTTGATCAAATACCGAGTAACCGTGGAAATTCGCTGGTTGCAAACCCTGGCCAACCACCCCGGCATCGCCGAAGTGGGCCCTTTTTCAGACGAAGCTAACGCCTTGCTCAACAGCATTGTCGATAACTTCAGCGAAGACGATGCCTGGCGCGTAAAGAACATTGAAGCCACCACCAACCATGACGTGAAAGCGGTGGAATACCTGATCAAAGAAAAGTTCGCCGACAACGCCGAACTGAAAGCGATCAACGAGTTTGTCCACTTTGCCTGTACGTCAGAAGATATCAACAACCTGTCGCACGGTTTGATGCTGACCGACGGTCGCGAGCAAGTGGTTGTGCCCTACATGACCAAAATCATCGACCGATTGACCGAGCTGGCCAAGGCCTTTGCCGACCAGTCGATGTTGTCGCGCACCCACGGCCAAACCGCCAGCCCCACCACCATGGGCAAGGAACTGGCCAACGTTGTGGCGCGCCTGCGTCGCCAACTGGCACAGGTACAAGCCGTCGAGATGCTGGGCAAAATTAACGGTGCAGTGGGTAACTACAACGCCCACATTTCTGCCTACCCCGATGTTGATTGGCAAGCCAACGCCGAAGCTTTTGTTACCTCGCTGGGCCTGACCTTTAACCCCTACACTACCCAGATCGAACCACACGACTACATCGCCGAACTGTTCGACGCCGTGGCGCGTTTCAACACCATTTTGATCGATTTGGATCGCGACATTTGGGGTTACATCTCGCTGGGTTACTTCAAGCAAAAAACCATCGCCGGCGAAGTTGGCTCATCGACGATGCCGCACAAGGTTAACCCGATCGATTTCGAAAACTCAGAGGGCAACCTCGGCTTGGCCAACGCCATCATGCAGCACATGGCCAGCAAACTGCCCGTGTCTCGCTGGCAGCGCGACCTGACCGACTCAACCGTGTTGCGTAACATGGGTGTGGGCTTCGGTTACAGCCTGATCGCCTACCAAGCGACCCTGAAAGGCTTGTCGAAGCTGGAAATCAACCCTGGTCGCATCCACGAGGACCTCGATAACAGCATGGAAGTGTTGGCAGAGCCGATTCAAACCATCATGCGCCGCTACAACGTGGAAGAGCCCTACGAGAAATTGAAGGCCTTGACCCGCGGCCAGGCGATCACCGCCGACACCTTGAACAGCTTTGTCGACGGTTTGGATGTTCCCGAGGAAGCCAAGGCCGCCATGCGTGCGCTGACACCTCGCAACTACATCGGCAACGCTGTCGCTCAAACTGAGAATCTTTAAGCATGTTGCACATCGACTGGCGCCAATCGCAGGTTGATGTCGACACCTTTCTGCGAGACTACTGGCAGCGCAAACCGCTGTTAATTAAAGGGGGTCTCGCCCAATTTTCCCCGCAGCTCGACCCTGACGAACTGGCAGGCTTAGCCTGCGAAGAGGAGGTTGAGTCGCGCATTATTATCGAACGCAGCGACCCACCGTGGCAGCTGCAACGCGGCCCCTTTAGCGACGAGCAATTTGCCGACCTACCCGATACCCACTGGACCCTACTGGTTCAGTCGGTCGACGTGTACGAGGAATCTGTGGCCGAATTGCTCGAGGCTTTTCGCTTCATTCCCCAGTGGCGTTTGGATGACGTGATGGTGAGTTTTGCGGTGGAAGGCGGTTCGGTCGGTCCACATTTCGACCAATACGATGTGTTTTTAGTGCAAGGCGAAGGCCGTCGCCACTGGCGTATTGGCCAGCACTGCGACCACACCAGCCCACGGCTGGAAGGCACACCGCTGCACATTTTGCGCGATTTTGACGAACAAGACAGCGTAATCTGCGAACCCGGCGATATTCTTTATCTCCCTCCTGGAGTAGCGCATTACGGCGTCGCGTTGGAAGATTGTATGACCTTTTCGGTGGGCTTTCGCGCCCCCAGTGTGGGAGAAGTGCTCGACCAATTTGCCCACGCCGCAGGAGAGACGAGCACTGCCTCGCAACGTTTTGTGGATGCACGCCAGCAACACGATTCACATAGTGCGGCTATCGCTAGCGCCGACATCGCCACACTGCGCCGCATGATTACCGAGCAACTCAACGAAGATCGTACCATTGCCGACTGGTTTGGCCGTTTCATGACCGAGTGCAAGCACCCACTGGACGCTTTGCAAGAACCGCTACTGGCACGTGAAATTCCTGACCTTCTCGCCGAGCATGAACTGGCCTATGCGCCAGGGGCACGTCTTGCCTACTTTACAAGCGACGGTGGCGTGCAATTGTTTGCCAACGGCGGTGCCATGCAACTCACAGCTGATCAAGCAGAACGCTTCACCGCCTTGGCTGATCGTCAACTGCAAGCGATAGCAACACTTCAATTGTCTGAGTGCGATGCAGACCACGCGGTCATCGCCGAGCTGATCAACCTAGGCGCATTGACCATCGAATAGCGGTCATCCTTTGCCAATTGGCGAAAAGCCGTGACTTTTTCACCCAAGCTGTGGCACCTTTGACTAGTCTAAATGGAATGTATTCTATTGAATAACTAGAAGAGGAACTCACCATGCGTCAACCCCTATTAATAGGCCTAAGTGCCCTTTCGATCGCTGTGCTCACTGCGTGCGGTGGTGGAACCAGTGGTACACCCGCTTCAGGCAGTCTTCCCCCTACACCCGCTCCTGATACCACGTCGAACGTGGTATTTAGCCCCGCTAATGCACAAATCTCAGTGCCCAGCGACTGGCTATTGATCGGCAGCAACGATGGCACCCTGCAGATGCCCGGTGAAACCTCGGCCGCCGATGCAGGTATGATGCCCGATTACAGTGATCCTCAAACAGCGCTAGGCGGCCTCGACGGCTGGTCAACCATGGCGGGCTTCTCTCTTAGTCTTGATATGGGCACAGGCTTATCGGTGGATGCAAGTGCCGAAATGCCCGGCGCGTTGCGTTTATTTAAAGCCAGTGTCAACTACACCGACCCCACCAACGCTTCTTGCCCACAACTGCACGCCTGTGAAGTGATGGCTGAACTACAATACGGCGTAGACTTTGTCGTTAAAGCCGGCGCAAGCAGCGTTAACATTGTTCCGTTGAAACCCCTCGAATCAGCCACTTCATACATTGTGGCCACTACCGGTATGCTGAAAGACACCGGCGGCGGCACGATCGGCAGCTCAGCAGACTACAAAGCCCTTGAAGTAGATATTGCTACTTCGCCGATGGAAGATGCCGAGATGTTGCAGATGCAAAGCGTCATCAACAGCTACGAAAACGCCATTGTGGCGGGTAGCGATCTTACAGAAGCTGATATTCAGTACTCGATGGCCTTCCAAACGCAGGATACAGTGACACCCATGCTAGCAGTGAAGAGCGTGTTAGCACTTAACCCCATGACTGCCCCCAAAGTAGAGGCAGGAGCTACTGGCCTCACCGCCCTGGATGCTCTCGGCCTTGAAGATAACGCCGCCAACACGCCGTTTAAAGCGGCCATGTTGTACAGCGCGTCTTTCAGCAATATGCCTTATTATCTGCCCTTGCCTTCGGCCACCAACCCCATGGCGCCTACCACGGGTCGTTGGACGGCGATGTGCACCAGTGGTGCCACACTAGCCGGCGCAGGTGATGCCGCCGCGGCCTTTGCGGCCGGTGAAGATGATGCCATGTGCCAATCGTTTGGCCTGCGCGATCTGCGCGACGGAAGTGGTGAGTTTGCGTTAGATACCCTGCGCCACGTCACCAAATACAACCCCATTCCAAAAGCCAATGCGATGATGGATGTGCCGGGTTGGATGACAGTACCCAACACCACACTGGTGAACGCCGTTCGCTCACAACTAGGACTACCGGCCATTGCACAACCCGCTGATGGTTGGCCTGTGACGATTCTTTACCACGGTATTACCTCCACAAAAGAAACCATGCTAGCGATTTCAGGGACCTTGTCACTCATGGGGCAAGCCACTGTGTTTATCGATCATCCACTGCATGGTGAGCGTGGTTTTGACCTCGACATGGATGGTACCGATGATATCAACGCATCTGAAATTTCAGCCACACACTACATGAATCTGGCTAGCTTGCTGACGGCGCGCGATAACACCCGTCAATCCATTGCCGACGTATTGGCTGTGCGTGTAGCGCTACACCAGCTGAGCGCCAG
>JAHEIH010000002.1:0-98102 GCA_024639455.1 Cellvibrionales bacterium | reverse complement strand
ATGGACGCCACAGGCATTCATAACATTGTTCGCTTCACTGAGGGCAGTCACGGCTCCATGCTTGATCCTACGGCATCACCTGCCGCGACCGCTGAGATGCAGTCGCAATTTGGCGCCTTTATCGCTAGCAAAGGTACCATGCTGAATGTGACCAACAGCGACGTGGTTGAGTAAACCCACCTCGCACACAAAGACGCCGGCAACTGCCGGCGTTTTTTTTGGCTCTTAAATCGTCAGTTCCCTTGTTCTTCGAACAAGCTCCCACAGACGTCAGAAAGATTCCTTGGATACTGAAAAAGCGCACAGTAGCCGGGAATTATTCTGAGCCTGCAAGCCGGAACGCGAACAAAACATTACCCGGCAACTGCCCAAACATGGCATAACCAGAAGTCACATACAGCATATCTTCAGCGATGACAGGTCCAGCCACATCTAAGGCGCCACCGTGACCACCTGCCACGTCGATGGCGGTATTGAAGCGCCAACGTTCTTGGCCACTCTGCCCATCATACGCCCGTAGCAAGCCATTCAATGCACCGCTAAAGACTAAGTCAGAGGTTGCAGTACTCGCCGCAGATAAACCATAAAAATACTCACAGTTATAGTCCTGCTCAATACTAGCCTGCATATTACTGAGACCGATGGCCCGCTTGGCACCGCGGTACTCACAGCCTCGACTTACTCGCTGCTGCCACAAAATGTCACCGCTGCGCCAATTAAGTGCGCTTATGCCGGGCCTAGGGGTATAGTCGGGAATATTGTGTTCGGGGTCGGCTATAGGCACATACAAAGTATTCCCGGCGACCGACATTCCCCAGTGGACACCACCGTTGGAGGTACCATCGCTGAGGCGGCGTCGCCATAAGACGTCGCCCTGCTCGCTGCTCGGATCAAGCGACAAGGCCATCACCTCGCCGGATTTCTGCCCCGCCAGTAGCACGTCACCCTGCTCATCACTGGCGATAATCATCGAAGCGCCGAAGTCAAAATCGCCTCCAGGCTGGGGTGGGCAATTGGCACCGTTGTGCAGGCAGCCAGCATTCCAAACATCGTTGGCCGTTGCCTGAAAATGCCAAGCGGTCTCGCCGCTATCAAGATCAATGGCAACGATGGCATCGCTAGTATCGGTCGCCGGTAGGCTATTGTTTTGCCCCGTACCGACATACAGCCTGCGGCGTTTGGCATCAATCGCTGGGGTGGTCCATACCGAGGCTCCCGAGGGACCAAACTGCGGTGTGCCTAAGGTGCTGACACCCTGCTCGACAGCGTCAGCGGTCGCATGCCAGCGCCACAACGCATTACCATCGGCCAGATCCAATGCCACCACTCCGCCGTGGCTATGGCAGCAGGGATAACTGTCTTGCCCGGCCAATGCCACCTCGTAGGAAGACACTGGGACGAACAAGGTATTTTCAAACACGGCGGGCGAACCACTCACCACCGAGCTTTCAAACAAGGCCACAGAGCGCTGCCAGACGGGTTCTAAGGTGTGTGCGTCGAGGGCATGAATGACGGCGAGCGAATCGGCAAACACCAGTAATGGGCGATCGCCATCCTGAGTCAACGTCAACGCCGAGCGCACCGCGGTGTCAACGTTGCTCGCGGTTAAAATGCAGCCCTGCTGACGGTCTAGTACTAACACGCGCCCCACTTGGTCTGCCAGATACAAGCGTTCACCCCATACTACCGGCTGAGAGCGCAACGAGGCGACTCGCGGCAGAGCCAATGTCCATGCCAGAGATAAGTCTTGGACGTTGCTTGTATTGATCGCTGTCTGTGCAATGAATCGTTGATTGGCGCTACCAAAGCCCCAGTTTGCGGTCATAGGCACTCGCTGAGGGATCGCGACTGTTTGATGACAACTGTGCTCCGCCAGCCACGCGCTATCATCGGGCTCTTCGCCTGCCAAATACCAAGTGATCAGCCCTTTCTCAGTTTTGCTCAGGTGGCTCGTCAGCGCCTGCATTTTGCCGAGGGTCAGGGTTTTCATGATGGCCTCTCGGCTCATCATGCTCAGCGCCTCGTGACTGGGCGCCTTGCTGGCAGAATCGCTATGGCAATCGGCACACTCGCGCTGGTAGAGCCATTCTCCCACCGTATTCAACGGTAACCAATGGCGGTTGTTTAATCCCCACTGTTGCAGATTCGACGCACTGAAATCACCGCTGAGCGACCAGGTGAGCCATGTCAGCAATAATAGAGGTAACCACAACAGTCCTTTCATGGTGTCATCTCCGGCAAAGCGTAAGCCACGATGGCATCGCTTTGTTTGCGCCCAAACATGTGGTGGCCACCGGCATTAATCACAATATATTGACGACCCTTTTCACTGTAGGTCATGGGCGTCGCGGTGCCGTCCGCCGGCAGCGTGGAACGCCAAAGTACCTCGCCGCTGCGAACATCAAACGCACGCAGGGTACGATCCATGGAGGCCGCAATAAAATACACTCCCCCCGCGGTGGCGATTCCGCCGCCGAGATTGGGCGTGCCCCAAGCGATCTCAAAGGGCAGTGGCACTGGCGCCATGTCGTGCACCGAGCCTAACGGCTGCCGCCAAAGAATCTGCCCACTGTTGAGATCCACCGCTAGCAACTTACCCCAAGGCGGTGGGTTGCAGGGTATCCCCAACATTGACTGCAAGGGCTTGATTTCTACGCGGTAGGGTGTGTCCTGCATGGTCACTGTCATTCCCCGGCCTGCTTTGGGCTGTTCAATGGCAACGCTATCGCTGGCGTGCTGAGGAATAAGGCGCCCCACGAAGGGTACATTGTTGACGTTGGTGATCAGGATGTTGCGTTGGTCGAGCATAGCCCCCCCACCCCAATTCGCACCGCCTAAGCTGCCAGGAAACATCAACGTTGGCTTTTCGCTAAGGGGGGTAAACAACCCCAGATCGACAATATCTTCGAGCTGTTTACGGCAGTCTTGGCGATCGAATGGGGTGACTCCAAAAGCCTTCGAAGGCGGCAAGAAGGGGTCGATTAACTGTTCGGGCGCGGTGGGTCGCGGCTGCTTTGGCGAAGGGCGTTCGCCGGCTATCGAAGACGCTGGAACCGGCTGTTCGAGCACAGGAAATAGAGGTTCCCCCGTGCGCCGATCAAGTACGAACACAAACCCTTGCTTGGTCAACTGGGCCAGTGCGGGCACCCCGTCGCGCTCAAACAAAATGGGTTGCGCCGGGCTATCGAAGTCCCACAAGTCGTGATGTACGTGCTGAAAATGCCAAACCACCTCGCCGCTTTCCACGTTTAACGCGACCACCGCATTGGCATAGGCATTATCGCCAGGGCGCAATACGCCGTAGTAATCAGGAGACGGGGCCGAGGTGGGCAAATACACCAGGCCCAACGCTGCATCGACCGAGATAGGTGCCCATACGTTGGCACCACCAGTATTTACCTCCCCCTGCAAGGGGTCAAAACGCCATCGCTCCTCGCCGCTGACCACATCGATGGCTTGTACGATGCCGCGCGGTGCTCGCGCCCTAGCAAAATCCACCACGGTGGAACCGACAATGGCGAGTCCATTTATAATCGCCGGCGGCGAGGCATTGCTCACTGCCGCAGGGTCGTCGGGGTTATAGCCGTGTAAGCTCACCTGCCCTTGCTGGCCAAAGTTCTGACAGGCGAGTCCAGTGTGGGCATTTAAGGCAAACAGGCGCCGGTCATGGCTGGCCAGCAAAACCCGGTGCGGACAAGTGCTGTCTGATGTCGCCACGTAGGACACCCCGCGACAGCGCATCGGCCGCTCACCACGGCTATCAACCCTGCCATCAAACACCCATCGTTCAGCACCGGTCGCTGGGTCGAGCGCCATGACGCGATTATCAGGCGCGCAAAACACCAAACCACCACCGGCGGCGGCCGGCAGTTTTAATGGCGTCGCTTGAGCAGAGATCGCCTGCTCGCCGGCACTATTACCATAATGGTAGCGCCAAACCTCGCGCAACTGACCAACATTCTCGCGGTGGATCTGGGTTAAGCGGGAAAAATGCCTTCCCCCAGGATCACCGCCGTAGTGCAACCAATCGGCACTATTAACGCCTTCAGTCACGGTGTAGTCAAACACAGGCTTGAGTGGTTCGGCACTGCAGGCCGCCACTAAGGCGCTCAATATCAGTGGAGCAAGGCGCTTCAAGGTTGGTTACCCGGCGGCGTTAAGCGTAGCAAACTGGGGACGCCACCTTCGCTCTGGTAGGTAGGAAAATGCGAGTTGGTGGTGTATACCACGCCGCTTTTAGTATCAATTTCGACATCGCGACTAAAAAATCGTGCCCGAGGCAGGGGCACCCTCAGCCACGCTTTTGTTGCGATATCAAAGCGCAGCAGGCTATCCGACTGGTTGCCGTTAACCCACACATGACCACGCTCGCGATCGACATTGAGCGCGTAGGGAATCTCGTTGCGCACCGGCAAGGGGTACTCTTCAAAGTGCCGAGTGGCGGGGTCGTAACTTACCAATAGGCCGTCTTGAAAGGCGACGATCCACAGTTTGCCTTCGGCATCACTGCGCAAACGGCGCGGCCCGCGGTAGGGAAAGTCGATCATTTCCACATCAAGACTCTCGGGGTCAATGCGCGCGATATCGTTGGCGTACAGGCGCGCCACCCAAATCGCCCCGTCTGGGGTGACGTCTATACCATAGGGCATAGGCAGTCCCGTGCCCTCCTCATCCGGCGCTGGTTGTGGCCGCCAATCGACGGGCAGGGCAAAAATGGCAGGTAGTGAAGCGATGATCAGTTGCTCTTTGATATTTCGCGCGGGTAGATCGATCAAGTGAAACTGGCTGGTGGCGCGATCAAACATCGCCACTTGCGAGCTTACCGCCAACGTAAACCACACTCTATCGCGCTGATCAACGCGTATGGTGTGAGGGTAATAGCCTGCAGGCATCTTGTGAATCGTGAACTGCTTCGTTTTGACATCAAATTCCAGCATGGCCTGCTGCATAGAGGGCGTGATAAAAATATTGCCATCGACCGGCGACACTGCGAACGAGTGTACGCCCATAGCGTTATCTATTTTGGGAAAACGCTGGAAGCGATTCCCCAAGAAGCCGCCCGGTTCAGCGCCTGCTAGGGCTGGTACTTTATAAACCTTGTACTGACCATTGGATGGGTCGATCTCATAAATGCGGTCGAACAGGTTGTCACCTACATAGACCATGCCATTGGGGTGCAATAACAGATCGTGCATTTGTGAAAAGCCATCACCGATCAACCATTCCGTTTGCTGCCAACCACTGATGTCAGCCTGCCAAGGTTCAGCGTGTGGGATCACCTCGGGCGCGGCGCGCAGTCGCGCGTATTCTTTGCGCAACACATCAGCGAGGGGGAGAAAATAGTTTTCAGGCAGGCGTGCACCGTAGCTATTCATGCGTTTAAAAACGTCGATCCACTGCTGCTCACTGCGCTCGACACGCATGAAGGCGGACGCCTGCTGATGGCAAAACGCACAGTTCAGCTGGAAGGCCGACTTCAACGCATCGCTGCTAAAATCCACCTGCGATAACCAA
Source organism: Cellvibrionales bacterium (assembly GCA_024639455.1). GTDB lineage: Bacteria > Pseudomonadota > Gammaproteobacteria > Pseudomonadales > JAHEIH01 > JAHEIH01. The sequence continues at coordinate 92,588 of JAHEIH010000002.1, read as the reverse complement.
AGATTGGAGGTGGCAGCATCGACCCGCTGCTGTTCGCTAGCGCGTGTCATGACCACGCGATCTGGGCGCTGGTGCGGCGCGAGGAGGACATCCAAGTAGCCAGGCTTTCGCAGCCTTAGCTCCCCTTCAGGAGGGGGCACGTTGCCCTTGGCGTCACTAAACATTGTCGCAGTCGTTGCAGCACGGGCGAACTCTCCCGTCGCAAGATATCCCATCGGGTCACGGGGAATGTCGTTTGGTATCGCTAAGCGGGTAACCATCACCGGACCCAGGGGTTGGTTATCGGCGTCAACGATATTCAAGCCCCAGCACAGGGGGCTGATAAGGCTTACCACAAGCACCGGCAAGGCTTGCCACATAACAATACTCCGTCGTTATTGTTTTAGACAGTGTAACGCGATACACCTGGAAAAGAAGTGTCAAAAATGCACTGTGCGCCGAGCCGCTATTGTATTTGTCAGCTCGCCATCAAATACCGGCCTTAAATATCAAAAGGTAATAAGAATGGCATTTTATATTCTTAGATTGAACTAAAAAGAACTGATACATTGCGTTCTCTCAAGGAGGGCATCGCCGTGGACATTGCAGATTTTCAACCCAAGATCGACAGCATCAAAGCCTATGTCGCACAGCACAAAGGCAAGCGTTTCTTTGTCACGTCGTCCTTCCAAACGCACAGTCTCCCCCTGCTGCATATTCTAAGTGAGATCTTCGAACCCGGTGACATCTCGGTGTTCATGACCAATACCGGCTTTCTATTTCCCGAGACCTTGGAATTCGCCGATGAGATTTGTGCGCGCTTTAAGCTGCCCTTAGTGAAACTGAATCCCGACCAACCGAAGATCTTGCAAAAGGATCAACAAGGCAACTTCCTGTACGCCTCTGACCCCGATCTGTGCTGCACCATTAACAAGACGCAGCCCCTCAACAAGGTGCTGGGGTCACACGATATTTGGATCAACGGTGTGCGCGCCGACCAGAGCAGTTTTCGTAAAAATTTAAACGTTGAAGAACGCAGCAAGTTTGGCTGTACCCGCTATCACCCGATGCTCGACTGGACATCGCGCGATATCTACTACTACCGCGAATTACACAATATTCCAGAGCACCCGCTCGACAAGGAAGGCTACCAGAGTATTGGCTGTGAACCCTGCACCACGTGCATCAAATACAGCGGCAACGAGCGCGATGCGCGGTGGTTTGGACTCAACAAAACCGAATGCGGGATCAATACCGATCTTATTGTTAAGGAATCAGCATGAGAGTACTCATCACGGGCGGGGCGGGCTACATCGGCCTAGAGCTGGCCTACCGCCTTGAATCGATCAGCGAAGTCCATTCGATCACTTTGCTCGATTCGTTAAACCGCGACAACTACAACATTTTTAGCGGCTTGCGAAAGTTTGAATCAAACAAGATCAATTTTATCGAAGGCGACATTCTCGACAACCGTGTGCTGGCTAAGTGTATCGAAAGTAACGACTTGATCTTCCACTTGGCGGGGCAAGTGCCCTCCGAATTGGGATCGGTCTCACCGCACCACTTCGAACAGATCAACAACTGGGGCCTGTCGAACATTGTCGACACGATGGAGGCCTATTACACCCCCAAAATATTGGTGAATTTTAGTACCCTGTCGGTGTTCGGATTTGGCGAAGTGAATATCGACGAGGACAAACCCAACCCCTCGGATTACTACAGCGTGTCGAAGTTGCGCGGTGAACGCCACCTGAAGCGGCTTGCCGGCGGTGGGCATCACCGCTACCTAAACCTGCGCCTACCCACGGTGTATGGCTATTCAAAAAACCTACGTATCGACTGCCCGATCAATCGCTTGGTGTTCGACGCCAACTTCAAAAAGCGCATCCAGATCCACGGCGAGAACAATGGCGTGTCACCCTATATCTATATCAAAGATCTCTTGGATTTTGTGGTCAAAGTCAGCATTGCTCAGACCGACAACGCCAGCGGTCACTACTATCCACCATTTATCAACGTAGACAGTTTTTCAGTCTATGAAGTCTTGAAAGAGATTCACCCCAATCTGGAGGTCATCATTTTGGATCAGGGGGTCTACAACCGTGACTTAGTGCTGAGCGGCAACGATCTCGAGGTGATTGAAGACAAAGATAATCGTCGCCTCAAACAAGCGTTAATTGAATTCACCAAGACCTTCACCTTCTAAATCCTTTAACGGCACCATCTCAAGGGCCCGCGCCCTTGAGAAAACTCTTTTCTCGCTCTAAGCTGCATACTATCACCCGCTTAGAGTTGTTATGATTATGACCCGTACCCTGTCCCTTTTCGTTCTGCTCGTCGCGTTTGTCATGCCCACCCAAGCTAACGATAGCCAACTAGATAGCGTTGTTTCAGTGGACTGGCTGACGCAACACCTCAACGACCCCAATTTGGTGGTGCTGGATTCGACGGTGTATTTCAACATTTCACCCAAGGACGGCATCACTTATCAGAGCGGCCTGCAGAGCTATCTTGAGGGTCATATCCCCGGCGCACGTTTTGCGGACTTGATTCACCACCTGTCGGACCAACAATCGCCTTTTGAAAACGCCATGCCATCACCCGAGGCATTCCAAACGGCCGTCGAAGAACTTGGCATTAGCAACCACTCCAACGTCGTGATTTACAGCAAAGACAACCATGCGTGGGCGACCCGGGTGTGGTGGATGCTCGCGTGGGCGGGTCACGAAAACATCGCCATTCTAGATGGTGGTTTTGCCGCCTGGGAAGCGGCCGGGCACCCGATATCGAGTGAGCAAGAAAGCTACCCTTTGGGCCACTTTACATTGAACCTTAAGCCCGGCTTGGTCGCCGATCAAAACGCTGTTAAAGCCGCCATCGATGACCGCAATATCGCGATTGTCGACGCCCTTCCCCGCCCACATTATGACGGCGACTTCACCATGTACCAACGCCCGGGACACATCCCTTCGGCGGTGAATGTATCGGCGAGTATGATGGTCAATTTTAAGCGCGAATTTATCAGCACCGACGAGGTCTCCTTGATGCTAGAAAGCGACCCAAACACCCCTGTCATTACCTACTGCGGTAGTGGTGTGGCGGCCAGCTCAGTGGCCTTCAATTTAAAACGCGCGGGTTTTGAAAACGTCGCGGTGTATATGGGCTCTCTGCAGGAGTGGACAGCGGATCCTAATAATCCCATGATGACGCCTTATTAGACACCTAGCCACCGCCGATAATGCGATTGATATAATCGCGAATCGATTGACTACTGGCCTCATCGAGGTCAGTGAGCTCGACCCCGTAACCGAAACCCTCGTCCATCCGTCTTACGCTCACGATCTTGCCGTAGATATCGCGTTGACTGCCACCCGCCAGCGACAAGGCTAACGAAAAGCGTATGTTTGTCAGCACGGGTAGCTCTTCAGGCAATAAAATAAACATGCCGTTGTAGCTAAGATCAACCATGCGGCCGTGCAAGACCTCAGCCAGGACTTCCTTACCGGCGATCACATTGCAGCTAAAAGGTTCATTCAATGCCAGACGGCGGCTGTTACGAATCTCTCTCTGCGGGACGGCCATATGTTGGTCATCCCACGCCAAACCAAGCACTTCATAAAGTGTTACGGGTTCTTGTTTGCCCTTGACCAACACGCGGTTCACTTGACCTATCGTCACACTTGGCTCGATTTGCTGAAAGGTTGTGTCGCTGATCAACACCTGGCCTCGCAGGCTGTGGGATTCGATTCTTGACACGAGGTTGACCCCATCACCGATGACGGAAAACTCGTTGTGTAGCGCCGACCCAAGCTGCCCCGAAGATACAGTACCCGAGTTCAGCCCAATACCGACAAAGAGCTCTGGGTAACCCTGCGCTGTGTTGAAAGCATTGATCTCATCCATCGCTAACTGCATCTGAATGGCACAGGCCACGGCGTTATAGGCATCGTTGGAGGAACTAAAAGGAATACCGAACACCACCAGCACCGAATCACCCATGTACTTATCAATCAGCCCACCATAGCTGAGGATAATGTCGTTCATGCGCGCAAAGTAATGGTTCAACATGAGCAGTACATCGCTAGCTGACACCTGTTCAGAAATCGAGGTAAAGCCTCGGATATCGGCCAACAGAATGGTGACATCGTTGGTGCTATTGAGGGTGTCTAGCGCCTGAAGCGTTGTCAGTCGCTGTTGAATAAGCGGTCGCCATTCCACCCGGGGCAGGTCTTTACAGACGCGACATAAATCTATGATGGCGTCTTCAAGGGCGCTTTTATCGAGGCTGATGTTCATGTGATTTAGCTCTGGCTGTTTTCAATTACACTACTCTCCACTCGTCATTTTTGCGAGTCATCGAGTACAAAAAAGGCCAACACGAGGTTGGCCTTGATAATGCACGTTGCGACTAGATGTCGTGTTTCAGATCGAAACGGTCTAGTTGCATTACCTTCACCCACGCGTTGACGAAGTCGTCGACAAAGGCTTGGTGAGAGCCATCATAGGCATAAGCTTCTGCCACCGCACGCAATTCAGTGTTGGAGCCGAATATCAGGTCAACACTGGTGGCGGTGTATTTAGCTTCACCGCTGTTGCGGTCGTAGCCGTTATAAACGCCCTCTTCACTGGCTTTTTCCCAACGGTTTTCCATGTTGAGCAAGTTGACGAAGAAGTCGTTGCTCAATACGCCGACGTTGTCGGTCAACACGCCGTGGTTACTGCCACCACTGTTGCCACCAAGTACTCGCATACCCCCGACCAACGCGGTCATCTCGGGTACACTCAGCTGCAGCTGGTCAGCGCGATCCACCAGCATTTCGGTGGGCGACTGGTAGCTTGCCTCGGCGTCAAAGTAGTTGCGGAACGCATCTGCCGCAGGCTTCAACAATTCAAACGAAGCGACATCGGTCATCTCCTGAGTAGCATCGCCACGACCTGGAGTAAAGGGCACGTCTACCTTGTAACCCGCATCACCAGCCGCCTTTTCAATGGCTGCTGCACCACCGAGCACGATCATATCCGCCATCGAGATCTGCACACCGCGGCGCGCTTTCTTATTGAAAGCCTGCTGAATCTCAGCCAGTTTAGCGGTAACTTTCTGCAGTTCGTCGGGGTTGTTCACTTCCCAACCATTTTGCGGTGCCAGCATAACGCGCGCACCGTTGGCACCACCGCGTCTGTCAGAGGCGCGGAAAGCACCCGCTGACGCCCACGCAGTGCGAACCAATTCGGGGACCGTCAGACCTGAATCTAAGATATCTTTCTTCAGACCACGCACCTGCCTAGCACTCACTAGCTTGTGATCCACAGCAGGAACAGGATCCTGCCAAATGAAAGTATCCTCGGGGACTTCGTTACCTAAGTAACGCGCTTTTGGTCCCATGTCGCGGTGGGTCAGTTTGAACCATGCTTTGGCGAAGGCTAAGCGGAACTCTTCCGGATTCGCCAAGAAACGCTCGGCAATCTTGCGGTACTCGGGATCATACTTAAACGCCATATCTGCCGTGGTCATCACCGGTGCATGGTAGACACCTTCAACGTGTGCATCAGGCACCGAGTTGTGCAGCGCTTCATCCACGGGGATCCATTGGATCGCTCCAGCGGGGCTTTTCACCTGCTTCCACTCATTGTTGAGCAGGTTACTCAAATACAGCGTGGTCCACTGGGTGGGGGCCTGTGTCCACGCGCCTTCTAGGCCACTGGTGATGGTGTCTTCGGAGTGGCCTTTGCCACAGTTGTTCTTCCAACCCAGACCTTGCTGCTCAATCGGCGCGGCGCCGGGCTCTGCTTCTAAACAGTCTTTAGGTTTGTGAGCGCCGTGCATTTTACCGAAGGTGTGACCACCCGCGGCTAAGGCAACGGTTTCTTCGTCGTTCATGGCCATACGACCAAAGGCGACGCGTATATTACGCGCTGAGGCCAAGGCATCAGGAACTCCTTTTGGCCCCTCTGGATTAACGTAGATCAGACCCATGTGGGTGGCACCTAAGGGGCGCTGCAGCTTGCCGTCGCGGTCCTCACGATCGCTGGCCAACATTTCCACTTCAGGCCCCCAGTAAACAACATCGGGTTCCCAATCATCGGTGCGGCCGCCAGCAAAGCCGTAGGTCTTAAAGCCCATGTTTTCCATGGCCACGGTGCCGGCCAAAATCATCAGGTCACCCCAGGACAGGCTAGCGCCGTATTTTTGTTTCAAGGGCCACAACAAGCGGCGCGCTTTGTCTAAGTTGCCATTATCTGGCCAGCTGTTTAGGGGATCAAAACGCATCTGACCGCCTTCACCACCGCCACGGCCATCCAGCGTGCGATAGGTACCGGCGCTGTGCCAAGACAAACGAATAAAGAAGGGGCCGTAGTTACCGTAGTCGGCGGGCCACCAATCTTGTGAGTTGGTTAGCAGGTCATTTAGCTCGCTTTTTACCTGCTGCAAATCGAGATCGCTGAAGGCTTCGGCATAGTCGAAATCTGCTCCGAGCGGGTTAGAGCGCGCATCGTGATCGCGCAGCGGTGACAAATCGAGTTGATCGGGCCACCAAAATTGGTTGTCGCGGGTTTGGGCCACAGCATGGTGACCGTGACCAGATGCACCGGCGGGTTTGGTCATTTCAGCGGCAATGGCGCCGGCAGAAACCGTGAGTGAAACAACTAACGAAATGGCTGTCTTTTTGAATTGCTTTGCTTTCATAGTTTTATACCTCAAACAATTATTAAGTCAGAGCATTTACCTTCTGCCTGACAGTACCGCATACCGTGAATGAATCAGTACTCTCTATAAATACGTATCAAGCCTGGTCATTCGATGCGTCATTAACGATTAAAAGAATCTAAGACTGTGATCTAAAAAATCGATCGAAAAACATACAACAGCTAAAAACACTGACCATGGCTGGCGTCACCCATAATCCCCTGTAAAATACGTGGATTACATAGGAGCAAATATGTCACAACAGGCCCCCACATTACTTGAACGCATGCTAGAAGGTGGTGTTATTCGTTTGGAAGGCGAAGGCATTGAAGAATTTTGGGCAGCCGTCAACCGTACTCTGGCGCTAAACCCCGCCCTCAATGCATCGACCTCGGTGGAAGAAACGCGCGAGCGGTTGAGCGACATGGTGGGTTACCACATCGACCCAAGTACTACCGTGTTTGTGCCCTTTCACACCAACTTGGGCCACCACACCAAGCTCGGGAAAAATATCTTTATCAACCACGGCTGCACCTTTTTAGACCTTGGCGGCATCACTGTCGAAGACGATGTACAGATTGGCCCGCAAGTATGTGTGATTACCGAAAATCATCCTGTCGATCCTAACAACCGCAAAGCCTTGGATCTCGCCCCTGTTCACATCAAAAGCAATGTATGGATAGGTGCCAACGCCACCCTTTTACCTGGCGTCACCATTGGTGAAAACTCAGTGGTTGCGGCAGGTGCAGTTGTCACTAAGGATGTACCCGCTAATACCCTGGTGGGCGGCGTGCCAGCGCGCTGGATGAAAGACATCAGCTAAGACTAAAGTCCCCTACCTCACCTATTGTAGAGTTGTTAAAGTCGGCGTTTTTGGTACGAGAACGACCCATGACAACCAGTACTATTGCGACACACAACATAAATATAGAGAGCTACGGTAGTGGCGATCGGCGCGTATTGGCGTTGCACTGTTCGCTTGGCCGAGCCGCAAGCTGGAAAGCCATTGCTAACATACTCGCCGACGACGTCACCCTTCTTGCCCCTGACTGGCCTGGCCACGGTAAAAGTGCCCCGTGGAACGAAAGCGGCTTAATGCGCTTTGCCGCGCGCGACATCACTGAGGCGCTCATCGGTGAAGACAGTGTTGATCTCGTGGGCCATAGCTACGGAGGACTCGTGGCGCTAGAATTTGCCACCCGCCACCCAGAAAAAGTCCGTTCATTAACCCTTATTGAACCCATTTATTTGGCCATTGTGGGCCAAGATAATCGCCCGTCACTGGATCGTTACCTAGCACAAATGCAGCCCCACTTTGACGCCCTGGCGCAAGATGACAATGAGGTCGCGGCAAAAATATTTATGGACATCTGGGGCGGTGGTGTCACCTGGGAGCAACTGCCAGCAGCCGCACAAGCCGGGCTTATTCAACAAATTCCCGTCGTCGATGCCTGCAAACCTGGCGAAGAAACGAGTCCAGAAGACATTGCCACCATCGATTTGTTACCCCGGCTGACAATGCCGGTGAAAGTGATATTTGGCTCACAGACGCTACCCATTGTGAAACAGGTCATGCAAGGATTATCAGCCCGATTGCCTGATGCCGAAATGGTTGAAATTGCTGGCGCCGGGCATATGGTGCCGCTGACTCACAGTAGTAAGGTAGCAGCCGAAATAGCCGCCACATACCAACAGTCACGAACAAACATAATGAATCCTTAGCCACCATCGCTTATATAAACGCTAATCTTAGAAAATCTGGCGCTGAGTTATTGTCATTGTAAGCAAAACTCGTGAGACTCAAAGCATAACAATAAGGATATGACTATGCGATTGAGCCTTCCCCTCTGTTTAATGGCGGCGACACTTCAGGTGTCTTGTAGTAATGCCCCCAACCAAAATTTCACCCTTAGTGAGCACGGAGTGGTTGTACAGCCCACCCAAGGCACGGCTAAACACATTAGCTTGAGCGTGCTAGACAATGGCATTTTCCACGTTGTCAGCCGCGATGACGCTGCCCGCGACGTGCCCGACAGCCTAATGGTTATCGATGATTCAAGAGGCACTTGGCAACACCATGTGTCAGGAAATACGCTCACCATTTCGACCGCATTCAGCCGCGCTAAGGTCGCCTTAGATACAGGCAAAGTGACGTTTTTTGATGCCGACGGCAAGCCATTGCTGCAGCAGTCCAAGCAGCCGATCTTCACGCCAATTGAGGTCGAGGGCCAACCCTTTGTCAGTGTTAGCCAGCAGTTTAATGCGGGCACCAGTGAAAGCTTTTATGGCTTGGGCCAGCATCAAAATGGGCAGATGGATTTCAACGGCGAAGACCTTGAACTGTTGCAGCACAACATCGATATCGGCATTCCGATGGTGGTGTCCAACGTCGGCTACGGGGTGCTATGGGACAACAACAGCCTCAGCCGTTTTGGCAACCCGCAACCCTATCGCTTAGTAGGTGACGGTCTCAAGGTGACGGCCAATGATGAGATGGGTTGGCAGGCTAGCTACTATTTGGGCGACGATTTAGCCGTACAGCGCCAAGAAGCCACCATCAACTATCAATACATTCGCGATCAAAAGCACTGGCCAGAGCAGGCCAAAGCGCGCACAGTCGCCGCCGACAGTGGACAAAATACGGCCGGAAACGCGGCACAAACCCAGCGGGTGGTCTGGCAGGGGGACATAAGCGCCGATGAAACCGGGGTGTGGAAATTCCAGTTGTACGGTTCGAGCTATTTCAAACTCTATGCCGATGGAGAGCTGCTACTGGATCGCTGGCGCCAAAACTGGAACCCTTGGTACCACAATTTTGAACTGCCACTAGAGGCCGGCAAGCCGGTGGCGATTCGCATCGAATGGGAACCCAACGCAGGCTATATGTCGTTGCACTACAACCGCCCGATGCCAGAGGCAGACCGCCACTCTCTGTGGTTTAGCTCAGATGTTGCTCAGGCCGTGAACTACTATTTCATCCCTGGCGAAAGCATTGACCAGGTTATCGCCGGCTACCGCCAACTGACCGGCAAAGCGGTCATGCTGCCGAAGTGGGCCTATGGCTTCTGGCAAAGCCGTCAGCGCTATCACACCCAGCAGGAGCTGCTCGATGTGGTCGCCAAATACCGCGAACTTAATATCCCCCTGGACAACATTGTGCAGGACTGGTTTTACTGGCGCGAGGACCAGTGGGGCAGTCACGAATTCGACCCCCGTCGTTTTCCCGATCCCAAGGGTATGGTGGATCAAGTTCACGCCCAAAATGCCCGTTTTATGATTTCTGTGTGGCCCAAGTTCTACCCTAATACCAGCAACTTTAAAGCCTTTGAGGAAAAGGGCTACTACTACCCTGGCAATCTCGAGGTTGGCGAAAAAGACTGGGTGGGGCCAGGCTATTTGAACACCGACTACGATCCCTATCAGCCCGAAGCACGGCAGATGTATTGGCAGCAGATGAAAGAACGCTTACACGTGTTGGGCATCGACGCCTGGTGGATGGATGCCACAGAGCCTGACATTCACTCAAACCTCTCGCTCGAAGAGCGCGCAGCGCGCATGGGGCCTACCGCTATTGGCCCAGGGGCTGAATATTTTAATAGCTTCCCCTTGGTGCATGGCGAAGGGGTGTTTGAGGGCTTAATGGCCAGTCAACCCGACACGCGCCCCTTCATTTTGACCCGCGCCGGTTGGGGTGGCATTCAGCGCACTGCATCGGCATTGTGGAGCGGCGATATTGTGTCTCGCTGGGACGATCTGGCCGCGCAGGTGGCCGCCGGGGTGAACCTCTCGATGACAGGTATACCCAACTGGACCTTCGACATCGGCGGTTTTTCAGTGGAGGATCGCTATACTCAGGAGGACCCTGAACACCTTGCCGAGTGGCGCGAACTCAACCTGCGCTGGTTCCAATTCGGCGCCTTTGTCCCCCTTTTCCGCAGCCACGGCGAATACCCCTTCCGCGAGGTGTACCATATTGCACCCGAGGGCAGCCCCATGCGCGAGTCTATGGTGTGGTATAGCCAACTTCGCTACCGCTTGATGCCCTATATATATACCTTGGCCGCCGACACCTACCACCACGACGGCAGTATCATGCGTGGATTAGCCATGGACTTCGAAGACCCGGCGGTGCGCAATATCAACGACAGCTACCTGTTCGGCCCCGCGCTACTGGTTGCACCAGTGTCGACCTTTGGCGCCACCCAGCGCCCGGTGTATTTACCCGCGGGGGCAGATTGGTATGACTTAAATAGCGGTACGTATCACCGCGGCGGCCAAACCATCGCCGCAGATGCACCCTACCAGCGCATGCCGGTGTTTGTTAAAGCCGGCTCAATCATTCCTATGGGGCCCGTCATGCAATACGTCGACGACATTCCTAATGCGCCGCTAATTGTCGATGTATGGCCCGGCGCGGATGCTGAATTCTCACTCTACGAAGACGATGGTGTATCGATGCAGTACGCAAAGGGTGCCTTTAGCCGGATAGCCTTACAGTGGCAGGACGCGAATCAAACACTGACCATCGGCGCTCGCCAGGGCGACTACCCCGGCATGGCGCAAGAACGCGCAGTGGTGGTAAGACTGCACACCGCGGGACAAGGGGTCGACGCCACAACCCTACAACGCGAGCTATCCTATGATGGTCAGGCCGCCAGTGTATCTTTCTCTCAATAAGTTCATAGTAATAACAATAAGGGTCATGCCATGCAAGACAACACCAACCACAAAACGATTATCTTCGTTAGCTTAATCGCCACCATCGGTGGATTTCTATTCGGCTTTGACAGCGGCGTTATCAACGGTACCGTCGATGGCCTGCGCAGTGCCTTTAATTCAGAGAGCATCGGTACGGGCTTTAACGTCTCAAGTATGTTGCTCGGCTGTGCCGTTGGCGCCTTCTTTGCTGGCCGCTTAGCCGACGTTTTTGGCCGTCGCCCACTACTGATTGTGTCGGCTATTTTCTTCATTGTTAGCGCTTGGGGCTCGGGGATTGCCGACGCCTCGGGGGAGTTTGTTTTTTACCGCATACTAGGGGGATTAGCGGTAGGTGGTGCATCGGTCATGGCTCCTGCCTATATCGCAGAGATCTCACCTGCCCACTACCGAGGCATGCTGGCAACGGTTCAGCAAATCGCCATTATTACAGGCTTATTTGTAGCCTTTTTAAGCAACTATTTACTGGCCGATGTAGCCGGCTCATCGATGCAACCGCTGTGGCTCGACTATGCCGCTTGGCGCTGGATGTTCTGGATCGAACTAGCCCCAGCAGTGCTCTTTCTAGTGCTGTTGTTGTTCATTCCTGAAAGCCCACGTTATTTAGTGGCGCAGGAAAAACTGACCGAAGCGAAGGGCATTTTGCAGCGCCTCTATGGTGATCGTGTAGGCGATGACAAACTTGAAGACATCAAACAATCGCTAGCGGGTGATCACAAACCGGCATTACGAGATCTGATCGACAGCCACAAAGGCGGACTCCGAAAAATCGTCTGGGTAGGTTTTGGTTTGGCGATATTCCAACAATTGGTGGGCATCAACGTGGTGTTCTACTACGGCGCCGTGCTGTGGCAGGCGGTAGGTTTCTCAGAGTCGGACGCCCTGTTAATCAACGTGATTAGTGGCGCGGTCAGTATCGCCGCCTGCGTGGTTACCGTGGCCATCATCGACAAAGTCGGACGTAAGCCCATTCTGAAGTACGGCTCGCTCGGCATGACCCTAACACTTGGTACCATGGCGATCGCCTTCCTCAATGCCAGTATCGATGCCAACGGCGCCTTGAGCATGGGTGAATGGGGCCCCGTGGCACTGATCGCCGCCAACGCCTATGTGTTCTTTTTCAACATGTCTTGGGGGCCAATAATGTGGGTGATGCTGGGCGAAATGTTCCCCAACCGCATGCGCGGCTCAGGCCTAGCGGTTACTGGCTTGGCGCAGTGGATCACCAACTTCCTCATCACCATGACCTTCCCCATAATGTTGGCCGGTATTGGCCTAGGGGCGGCCTACGCGATCTATGCCTTCTTCGCCTTATTGTCGATCGGCTTTGTCATAGCCTATGTGCACGAAACCAAGGGTCAAGAACTGGAGGCTATGGAAGGTTAACCTTTGGGTTAACTTTCCATTTCTTGCACGATTTTGTAGATACATACGAAATCAAACCGAAAACCTAACAATGTCGTTGAGTTCTTTTTGCAAATAATTATCATCTGCGCTTTTTTTAGTGCGGAGTTACCCAATGTCAGCCTATGCTCAACGTCCCCTACTGGTCGCTTTAGTCAGCGGTTGTCTTTTAGCCCCATCTTCCCCTCTTGCGAATTCGCTTGAAGAAATAACAGTAAAAGCCGATCGTGTCGCCAATAGCCAAGCCGCCACCAGCCTGGCCTCGATTGCCACGACCCTGGCGTATGACCCACAGGTCGAAATTTACAGTCGCGGCCTGGCCGAAGGTCAAGCCGACATCACCGTGCGTGGCAGTATGTTTGAAAGCACCTCTGTCAAAGTTGGTGCAGTGGTATTAATGGACCCACAAACCGGCCACTACACGGCCAACCTACCCATCAGCCCAGAGCTGTTGGCCTTTAGCGGTGTATTAACCGGTGCGCAAAACGCGGTAGAGGGTTTTAACGCTACCGTCGCGACTCTGCGCTATGACCTCGATTTCAGCGACGCGGCTCGTCGAGTCAGTCTCAGTGCCGGCAGTGACCATTTTAATAGTCAATCGGCACTGTATTCACACAACATTGACCGCGAGTTCACACTTGCCGTTGCCGCGGAAAGAAGCGAGGGCGACGGCAGCCTGGACGATGGCGACCACCAATTTCAGCGCGTTAATGTGGCCGTCCAGCGTGACACAGGAGACAGCCAAAGCGCCCTTGTCCTCGCTAGTCAGCATCAATTTTTCGGTTGGCCAGGCGCGTATACTGGTTTCGCCACCCTGCCTGAAACAGATCACACAAATACCGATCTGATGCTGTTTAATCACCAGCAAGGGAACACCCGTTTAGGCGCCTACTACCGCCGCGTGGTCGATAACTACGATTTTGATCGCCGCACCTTTGAAACCGGCACCCCCGGATCCTTCGAACACGAAACGGCCAGTTACGGCCTCGCGGTTGAAGGTGAGCGTGATATTTTTCACTACCGTGCGCAATGGACCGGTGACAAACTCGTGTCCTCCACAGACCTGACCCACGGCACGTTCACCAGTCGCCAATACCTTGTGGGCAGCTTGGGTGTTCGCCAACAGCAAACGTTTAGCGATGGTGTGCTGGTATCAGACCTCGGACTGAGCAGCAACATGAGCAATCGCGACAGCGATACCCTGCAGCCTTATGCCTATTTCGAATGGCAGCGCCCGTCAGGACTTGCCACCTTTATTGATTACGCGCGTAGCAGCCAACTCCCAGGCTATACCGCGCTACGATCTGGCACGTCAGGATTATTCGGTGGTAATCCCGATCTTTCTAGGGAGCGCGCCGAACAATTGGAAGTGGGCGTCAAAACGACCTACCGCAATGGGCAGCTGGAAGCATCGGTTTTCTGGCGCGACGAACAGGATGTCGCCGACTGGACGTACGCCAGCCAATCACCTTACGCTCGCCAAGCCAACGCCATGGACAACGACGTGACAGGTGTACAAGTCCAGGCTAGCTATAGCGCCGCCAATGTATGGTTACGCGCAGGAACGACTTGGCTAAATAAAGACTTCAGGTACAGGAGCGACCTCGTAGACGCCAGTTACTATGCACTCAATTACGCCAAGCTACGCACCACCCTCGCAGCTCAGTGGCAGGTGGCAAGCCATGTGACTATCCAACTGGATACCGAATATCGTAAACAGGCGCCTAACACATTGCGTCGCTCATCGCGCGAGGCCTTTTTCGCGCGCCTGTCATCCATTTGGACACCAAGCGTACAGCACCAAATCACGCTATTGTTCGACAACTTGAATGATGACGATTTTCAAATGTACCCCGGCACGCCCGGCATGGGTCGCAGTGCCAGTCTGAGTTACGCCTACCACTGGTAGGCCACGCAACATTGTTGATAATGTCGCCGAGCGACTCTTATTTTGGTCTATGCTGAAATAATCCAACGTAAGGGGCGTCACGTCGGCAACAATGGCCATTCAGATCCAATACATCTTCCGCTTCCAAGACGGTCGAGAAGAACACTTCCAGCTGGACTTCAGTCCCAAGCATATGGATTTGATCGCTAGCGATTTGCCACCGCCAGCCACTTGGACATCTATTGGGTTCTGCCAATGCGACCACTGCTCACTTACCCCCAAAGATACGTCAGTGTGTCCTCCCGCCCATCACCTGCAGGATGCTGTAAAACGGCTTGGTCGAGAGGTTTCCTACTCCGAAGTGAATTTGGAAGTCATCACTGCCGAGCGAACGCTGGTCGCTAATACCAATATGGCCAACGCCTTTGCGTCGATGATGGGTCTCATTATGGCGACCACGGGTTGCCCGTATACAGCTTTTTTCAAACCGATGGCGCGGATGCATTTGCCCCTAGCTAGTGAAACAGAAACCGCCTTTCGGGCGCTGTCGACCTACCTGTTGGGTCAGCATATTCGTGGACAGGATGGCCTCTCTCTAGCAGGGCTTGAAGCCATCTATCGGGACATGGAAAAAGTCAATAGAGGATTCGCCCGAAGACTACAGGAATCGGGCCAATTGAAAGAGATCAACTCACTGGTAAAACTCGATTTTCACGCCAAAAACATGGCTGAATTTCTGAGCGAAAATTTAGAAGAATTAACCCCCCTGTTTGAAGACGACATGCAACGCTAATAAAAATGGCCGCAATAAGCGGCCATCCTACTGTTGGTGAAGCTACTCCCAGAAGCGCCACCATTTTTTACTTTTTTCTGCACGTTTCTCAAGGCCTTGCTCTGAACCCTTATCGAGCTCATTGCGTTCTTGTTCGGCTTTTTTGGCGCCCTGTTTCTCTAGGCCTTTACCGTCATCATCACTGTCGCTGTCTTCATCGTCTTGCATTTTTTGTTTCGCTTTATCTTTAAGCTTTTCCTTATCCTTCCACTTATCTTTGCCCTTTGCCTTATCTTTCATTTTTTGTTTCGCTTCGTCTTCTTCGCGTTCACGCATGCCAGCCAACTCGCGTTTGCCGCGCGCCTCCATATCCTCCGTACGCTCACGCTGCTCCATCATTTTAGCGTTGGCCTGCTCTTTCTTATCGTCATCTGCTTGCGCCATTGGCACAAGAATTAGGGGGGCACATAACAATAGCCATGCTTGCTTTTTCATAGTGAATCTCCAGTGTGGTAGTTAATACAAAGGATAGTCCACGCCACTAAAAGTGCGCGCATCTGAAAGCATGTATCGCGATTAGAGCGGCAAAGTGCTAAAGTGCGCGCCTGTTAGCAATGAGCACATAGCATGTTATTTACCGACCTAGGTCTTTCTCCCGACATCCTCCGCGCCTTAGAGGAAAAGGGCTACACCACCCCCACGCCTATCCAAGCACAAGCCATTAAGCCCATTTTGGCAGGCAAAGACGTTCTCGCTGCCGCACAAACCGGCACGGGAAAAACCGCCGGCTTTATTCTGCCGATTATTGAAAAGCTGCTGCAGGGCTCTAACGTTAAGGCCAACAGCGTTCGAGCACTGGTATTAACACCGACCCGTGAATTGGCAGCGCAGGTACAAGACAACGCCTACCACTACGGTAAACACACACGCATTCGCAGCGACGTGGTGTTTGGCGGCGTTAAGATCAACCCACAGATGCAGCGCTTGCGCAGCGGTGTCGATATTCTGATCGCCACCCCTGGCCGCCTGCTGGACTTGCACCAACAAAACGCCATCAAGTTTGACCAAATCGATATATTCGTGCTCGACGAAGCCGACCGCATGCTCGACATGGGCTTTATTCGCGATATTCGCAAGATTATTGCCCTACTTCCTAAGCAGCGCCAAAACTTGATGTTTTCGGCGACGTTTTCGCCCGATATTAAAGACCTTGCCAAAGAGATCGTGCACAACCCGAGTGAGATTTCGGTATCACCTGAAAATGCCACCGCCCACACCGTTGACCAGTGGATCATTCCGATTGATAAGGCCAACAAACCGGCCGCCCTGATTCACTTATTGAAGCAGCACGATTGGCACCAAGTACTGGTATTTAGCCGCACCAAGCACGGCGCAAACCGCTTAGTGGAGAAACTGAACAAGGCCGACATCAGCGCTGCCGCGATTCACGGCAACAAGAGTCAAGGTGCGCGTACCAAAGCACTACAGGCGTTTAAAGACAACAGCATTCAGGTATTAGTAGCGACAGATATCGCGGCTCGCGGTATCGACATTAAAGAACTGCCGCACGTGATCAATTTAGATCTACCCAACGTACCCGAAGACTATGTGCACCGTATCGGCCGCACTGGCCGCGCCGGCAGCACAGGGGAAGCCATTTCGTTGGTCAGTGCCGACGAGTTTGAGCAACTGCGCGATATCGAGCAAGTCATTCAGCAGCTTTTAGAACGTCGTGAAATGGCGGGATTTGAGCCAAACTTCCCGCTGCCTGTCACGGCATTGAAGCCACCGCGCAAGCCCAATAAACCGAAGAAACCTAAAAAGCCCAAGACCGACCACGCCCCGGCAAGTGCGAATACGTCTAAGCCTGCCTCGGCAAAAGCCGCCCCCAATGCCGCGCCGAAAAAACACAGTAAACCACGACGCCGCCAGCGCCCAGCGGGCGATGCGACCAACCCTTGGGGTAATCGTCGCTAAGCCTTAACAACGCACTCCGCCAAGCTGCAACAGTAAGGCGGGGATTTCGTTGGGGTGGAGCAAGGTATGCTCTGGGTTGATACCGAGTTCGGCATCTAGCGGTTGCTGGTGTTGAATCCACACCGAAGTTATCTGGGCGTTGTTAGCGCCGGCAATATCCGCCGCCAAACTATCACCCACGTGAATCGCTTCATGGGCCTCACAACCGGCTAAACCTAAGGCCTTTTCAAAAATAGACGCGGCAGGCTTTTGAGCGGGTTCCTGCCCCCCCACAATGATGTAGTCGACGTAGTCTTCCATATCGACCGTGGCCAACTTGGGTAACTGGGAATGCTCTGGTCCGTTGGTGATAACCACGGTAGTGAAATACTGCCGCGCCTCGAGTAAGAATTCTTTAATTCCCGGATAAAAATCGAAGTGTTTTAGGCGGTCGCTATCGAACTTATCCAACAGCTTTGACGCGGCGTTACTGTCTATCTCGCTCCCGGCGTATTGTTGCACTAAATCGGCGATCAACTGAATGCGGAAGGCTTTTTCACCCTCGTGCTCAACGATCGGCATATAGCGAGCGTGCTCGGCCGTAGTCCACTCGCGATAAATGCCAAGCACATATTCGTTGGCCACGTGGGCACCATCAAAACCGTCCCCCAATAGCTCGTGTAACGCTGCAGCAAAAAGTTGTTTGGCGACCTTATTAGCGTGGGCGGTATCACACAAGGTCTCATCCATATCGAAAAACAGGGCTTTTAACATGACAGTGTTCGCGCTCGTTGGAAAGATACAGTTTAACATCATCTCTGAGCACAGCGCTTGATGCTTTTAGGAAAGATACACCGCCACACCAATCATGATGAACGTCACAATGGCGGTATAGAGAATACCCACGGCCAACACGTGCCAACCATTGGCGCGGTTAAAATCTTCCTCACGCTGTTTGGCGGAAGCCACACCGAGGTGGCCGAGCAGAATGGAGCGAAACGTCTCCCAAAAGGTCAATGGCTCTATGCCCTCGTCGGGCGTTTCAAAATAAGAGCGGGGCTGCCATTGTTGTTTGGCGACCGAGGGGTTACCGGGGTGATTGGGATCGTCTCTTTTCATCACTTAAATTAGAAATAGCTAAATTAATAAGCCATTTTAAACCGCTTTTGAAAAAAGACAATCACATTTTTAGAACGGCGCCACATGGCGTTTGTTGATCGATCGGATCTCTGCCAACTGCTGTGGGCTCAGGGTTATATCAAAGGCAGCAATATTCTCGCGCAAATTTTCCATGCTGGTAGCACCGATAATGGTCGAGGTCACACCTTCCACCTGATCGCACCAGGCCAGCGCTAGCTGCGAAGGGGTGATACCAATGTCATGCGCCAGGGCGACATAATCGGCGATGGCTGCTTGTGAGCGGGGGGTATCCCGGAAAAGGCCGTGGCGGTGGCCCATCGACCAACGGGTGCCTGAGGGCATGGCGCCGTTGAGGTATTTACCACTCAACGCGCCGGTGGCCAAAGGCGACCATGGTAAATACGCCATCTCTTCGTAGTGGCACATTTCAAGGGTATAGGGCCAATCCTTTTGCATCAGCAGGCTAAACTCGTTCTGGATCGACACCGGCTTAGGTAGGCCGTGCTTTTCCGCCAGGCGGATGAAAGTATGTATACCCCAAGGGGTGTCGTTAGAAAGGCCATAATAGTTAATCTTACCGGCGTCGATACAGCGCTGTAGGCCTTGTAAAATATCGAGAATATCGGCCTCGATCTCACGCTTGCGATTGTTGGAGAACGAGATCATTCCCTCGTGGTGTTTACCAAAACTGGGGCTGGTGCGATTTGGCCAGTGCAGTTGGTAAAGATCGATGCAGTCAGTTTGCAAGCGCTGCAACGAGCCTTCAACCGCCAATTCAACATTGGCGCCGGTAATATTGGCGCCGTTGCGGATCCACCCTAAGCCATTCCCGGCGATTTTGCTGGCCAAGACAAACTCACTGCGTCGACTAGGATGGCGTGCCAGCCAATCACCAATAATAATCTCGGTCTTACCGTAGGTATCCGCCGACGGTGGAATGGCATACATCTCAGCGGTATCAAAAAAATTCACCCCTTGCTCGAGGGCGTATTCGATTTGTGCATCGGCATCCGCCTGGGTGTTCTGCTTACCCCATGTCATCGTGCCCAAACAGACACGTGACACATCCAGTGGGGTATTGCCGAGTTTGTTGTAGCGCATGGTGGTTTCCTATTTCTGTTCGGTGACAACCTCGGGTTGCTGGGCAAAGAAATATAACATGGTCGCCCACGCCGCAACATTCTGTTGGAAGGCGTCACGATCGATTTTGTCAAAGGTATCATCGGCGGTGTGATGCAGGTCGAAATAATCGCGACCATCCTGATTCAAACGGAACACCTTCACCCCCTTTTGAAACAAAGGAATGATATCTGGCCCGCCCCCCGTGGCGTGATTGCCGCGATAGGGAATCTCCAAACCCATCATCACTTCGCGCGCCACATCCATCCAGGCAGGCAGTGGCTCGTCGATATTGGTCACCCAACTCCACACGGGGCCAGCGCCGAAATCAGATTCTGACGCCACAATGTGCTTGTCGAGCTCAGCTTCGTGGGCTTTGGCATAGTGGTAAGCACCGATTAACCCCTGCTCTTCGTTGGCAAATGCGACCACACGAATAGTGCGTTTGGGGCGCTGCCCCTTCTTCAAAAACTGTACCGCGGCGCCAGTGGTAATACCCACACCCGCCCCGTCGTCAATGGCACCGGTGCCCAGATCCCACGAGTCTAGGTGGCCACCAATCAAAATAATCTCTTCGGGGAACTCGCTGCCGGTAATGTCGGCGATCACGTTGTGAGAGGTGTATTCGCCTTGAAAACCCGCATTCACATCGACCGTCACACTGATGGTGTGCTTAGCCATCAAACGCTCTAGTTGGTCAGCATCGGGGTTACTCAAGGCCGCGGCAACAATATTAGGGCGCGCCGACATCATTCCGGTGTGGGGAAAGCGGTGGCTATCGGTGCCTATGGAACGGATTAAAAAGGCAGCGGCACCCTTTTCAGCCGCCACGCCTGCGCCTTGCGCTCGGGCCACTACTGCCTCACCGTAACCAGCGCCTTCAATATGCCTAAACATACGTTTGGCCACATAGACCATCTTACCGGCGACGTTAGCGGGATCAGCTTTTTTTAAGGCCTCGAGGTCCGCGAACATCACCACTTCGCCACTCACTGCCCCTTCAGTACCCACGGAGCCACCCAGTGCCGTTATGTGCAGGTCCTGTTTGAAAGGCGCGTTGACCCAAGCCTTTTCCGCGCCGCGCACCCAGTTGGGAAAGGTAACCGGCTCAGTCCACACCTTGTCAAAGCCCAACGCGTTAAAACGCTTCACCATCCAATCCACGCCGCGCTTATCAGCTTCGGTACCCGGCATGCGGGCACCCACTTCGGTGGTAAGGTCGCGCACTAGGTGATAGCCGGTTAAGTCGGCTCGAGCCGCATCACGTATTGCTGTGGCTTCTAGCCGAACAGCATCAGAGGCAAGCGCCATAACACTCACCGTTGTCATCGCCATTGCAACACAGGTTTTGAAAAGTCGATTCATGGTTCTTCCCCGAGGTAAAACAATATTGTTGGTGAAGCGCCGCGCCAACGCTAGCCCTTATATGCAACGCGGCCAAAATTGCCACGGCTCAGTTCTACTTGGCATTTATGGGCGATTTGTTTAACGTTACGCCCTCAACAAGGGGATACTATGGAATTTTGGGTTTGGTTACCGGCGGCAATCGCGGTGGTATTGGTTGGCATGTCCAAAGGTGGCGTGGCCGGCACCACCATGATCGGTGTCCCACTCATGAGCAGCAGCTTCCCCCCATTAAAAGCGGCGGCCATCCTATTGCCCCTACTCATCGCCATGGATGTCTTCGCGATGTGGCGCTACCGTAAAAGTGTTCACCTCGAGACCATCAAAGTCATCCTACCCGGCGCACTGATAGGTATCGTAATAGGCAGTTTCACCTTCCACTATCTTCCAGAGGACTGGGTGCGCTTTGCCATCGGTGCCATGGCCATGTTCTTTGGCGTTTACTATTTACGCGGCTGGGGCGAGAACATGCACTTTGGTGGCAGTAAGCCCTGGGGCTACTTTTGGGGTGGGGTGTCGGGCTTCACTAGTTTTGGCATTCACGCCGGCGGGCCACCGATCAAGGTCTACCTACTACAACAGTCCTTTAACCGCTTTTTACTGGCGGGTACCAGCGCGATGTACTTTGGCGTAGTGAACTGGGTCAAGGTTATCCCTTATGCTAGCCTAGGTTATTTCAGTGGTGACACCCTGTCGTTGGCACTGTGGCTATTACCGTTGGCGCCGGTGGGTGTCTATTTGGGGGCCTTCATCGTAAAACATGTATCCGACAAAATTGTCTACCGCCTCAGCTATTTTTCGATGATCGCGGTCGGCGCTAGGCTCATGTACCAGGTGGTATTTCCATGACAACTCAACACACGCCGAAACCAGCGCTTAACGTACTCGGCACACCACTGCAGCCGTGTTGTAGCAGCCCTAAGACCGGTTTTTATAGAGATGGCTTTTGCCACACCGGACCGATGGATATGGGAAGTCACGTGGTGTGCGCTGAAATGACGGAAGAATTTCTTCAATACACGTTGAGTCGCGGCAACGATTTGATGACACCTCGACCAGACTATGAATTCCCGGGATTAAAACCCGGTGATCGCTGGTGTTTATGTGCCAGTCGCTGGGGGGAAGCGCTGCTGGCTGGCGTGGCGCCGCCGGTGTTTTTGGAAGCCTGCCATCAAAATGCTCTGCTCACGATCCCACTAGAAGCGCTGCAAAAACACAGTATGTGGGAGTGAATTACTGCTGCCAGGCGTAACTAAACTTCATAAACACCGAGCGATCGGTATCGACTAATTGAGTAAACGTATCGTCGCTGAACCCCGCCTGCAAATAACCGATAAAGCATTTAGTTAGCGGATTAACCTTGTAGGAATACAGCAGTTGTAGGCTCAAATTCCGACGGCGGGCATCCACCGCCTCACGGTAATTGTCCCTGTTTCGAACAATATCAGAGTTCACTGCAATTAATCGCAAAAACTGTTTGGCATCAAATTGATAAGTCATCCGTAAGTCAGTGAGATTTGCCTTGAACACACTGGCGCCATCCGCGTCTAATTCGCTCAAGGTATGGCGCAATGTTATTTGCATGTGCTTGCCCACATTTAAGTCCAGCCATGGGGCTAAGGTACGTTGAGTGCCTGTGCGGTCATTGGCAAAATCAACCTTATCCGGTGAATAACTCGCGTATATCCCCGCTGTATAGAACGTTGAAGGAGACATCTGCAGATCGATAAAGGCGCCTCGCTCTCCAAAACGTTTACTGTTGCCGGCAATTTGTAGGGTAGACGTGTCGCGCCTCAACCCGGCAATTTCCCTCTCAACAACCCCAATGGATGCCTCGGTTTGCCAGCCGCCGATCACCGAAAGACGTGCCTCGCGCTCCACTTCTAACAAGTCACCAGCCTCGCTGTGGGTAATATCCCAATCGGCGTATAGGGTCGCTGTATTCCACCAACTGTCCTGGCTGAACCAACGCCAGTGTCCACCCAGCAAGGAACGGGTGCGATCGATGAAGTTTTCGAACCCTAGATCGCTGCGAAAATCAGCTCCGCTCTTTAAATGCTGGGCACGTACCATCCAGTCACGCCGCTCGTGACGATAGTCAAGGTTGTAAGCGGTGTCACTTAACACGTCATCGCGACGAAGGCGCAATACCCCTTCGTTGAGGTCGTTTGAAAGACAGTCCACATCGCACAACTGGGTGTATAAATCGCGAGGGTACTCACTTTCGCTGTGGGCAAATTGCGCACGTAGCACGTCAAAAGAGGACCACTGGTATTTCATATCCATGGCGTTGAGGCTATTGCTGTAGTCCGTCGCGCGGCGCTGGGTCGACAACAAGCCCACTGAAAAATCCTGCGAAACATCATAGCGGTAACGCGCCACTAAATTATTCGAAGGGCGTTCGTATTCGACCAAGCTAGATCCCAAATTACCAGGCACAAATATCAGGGTCGACGTATCGTCAGCGGCAAATAACCCTAAGGTATGAGCACCTTTACGAGCGGTCAACTTAAGGCCAAGATCGGGGTCCTGAATGTTGCGGGTGTACACAAATCTATAAAGCGAATCGAAGTACTCGGCATTTTCGGTGAAAAAAGTCCGTTTCTCGGGGAAAAACAACGCAAAGTTATTATTCACACTCAACTGTGCGACATCGGCTTCCACTTGCGAGAAGTCTGGGTTGTAAGTGGCCAGTAATCCAATCTCTGGGGTTGGGCTCCACTTGGCGTCAAAACTCAATTCGCTGACGTTATTTCCCTGCCATTCTGACGAGTCATAAGGATCGCGCGACTCCCCCTTGCCTAACACTAATGAAGGCACAAGCGCCAAATTATTACCCTGCTCTGCCGTCGCGAACCCTTGCACAGGACCCATTTGACATAGGAAGCAAGCATTGTTGCGATCCCATGGCAAATTTGAAATACGCAGGGTTTCGTTGCGTGGGTAAAAGCGCACAAATTCCATCGCCCAGCGTTTCTCGCCGTCGCTTTCCTCAAACTTCAATATATTGAGTGGTATGGCCATTTCTACCATGTAACCAGCATCGTGAATACGGCCGCCAGTCTGCCAAATAGCGTCCCAGGCGGCGCTCTCGCTATTGGTCATTTGGTTTTCAATCGCATCGGTTTGAATACCGTAGGGATTGGCAAAAAACTGATACGCCAAGCGACCATCGGCGTGGGTGTCAAGCTTAATCCCTACCATGTCGTCACTAAAATTACTGTCGCGATCGCGATAGAGTGCACGAATCTGCTGTGGGTCGGGGTCGCGCGCGTCGAAGGCCACATACAACGTGGTGCCAGTCTCAAAAACATAGGCGGTGGTTTCAATGGGCGATGGGGTATTCAGGTATGGGCGAGAAACAATGTCCATCGACACTTGAGTGGCACGTTGCCAAATAGGATCATCCAACACACCGTCTACACGAACCTTGCCGTGTAGTAGTGGAATTTGGACAACACCAGCGTGATGATTAGCACTGGCGAGCGGCGCTAGCCAAAATAGACAGAAGACGGCCCAGCGTCGCATGGCAATTCCCCTAAATAAGAAAAACCAAGTTTAGCAAGGCCGCTTAAATAATCACGGGTGGATTGTCGTCACAACCACTAGCCGCGTACATCCTCTAAGAGCGCCTGAGCTGTGCAATTGGCGGCATTGGTCTGGCGCGCCAACTCGTCTTTAATGCCGCCGTCGCTGCTCATATCGAGATTGATTTGATCCATCACGCAGCCAACGGGCTGACCATCAAGCACCCTGTCAATGTAGGGTTTGCCAAAATATCCTGAAATCACCAGGAGTACTGCCACGATCGCTAGGCCAATTTTCATAGGGAATCCTTGTGGTTGGAAATGACTGTAGCTTAGCTCATCGTGACAGTGTTACCAGTGTTAAGCAGGAAAACTAGCTAAGGAAACGGTCGAAATTGTCGTCTTCGGCACATTGCTCGCTGAACATACTCGCCACCGGATAGGCACAATAATCCGCGGCATAGAACGCGCTAGGGCGGAGGTTGCCGCTAGCTCCAGGGCCACCGAAGGGCATGGCGCCACTGGCGCCGGTAAGCGGACGATTCCAGTTGACCACACCGGCATTAATATTGGCCATAAAATACTCGAAATTTGCCGCCGACTC
Source organism: Cellvibrionales bacterium (assembly GCA_024639455.1). Lineage (GTDB taxonomy): Bacteria > Pseudomonadota > Gammaproteobacteria > Pseudomonadales > JAHEIH01 > JAHEIH01. The sequence goes on along the minus strand of JAHEIH010000002.1, from coordinate 67,394 downwards.
GCTGATCAATCCTGCAGATAGACCATATTGAGTGGCGTTGGCCACGTCGATAGCGGCATCGAGGTCGGCCACACGTATAACTTGTAATAAGGGACCAAAAATCTCCTTATCAGGTAGTTGGGTGTATACCTTGCTTACATCAACGACGCCTGGCGTCACAAAGCAATCACCCTGCTCAAGCAGCGTAGCTTCGACCCATACGTCACCCCCGACTTCGGACCAATGCTTTTGGCCATTCAACACAGCCTGTACCGGCGCTGCCGCAATCAACGGCCCCATAAACGGCGCGGGGGTATCATTCCAGCCACCTACGGTGAGACGAGGCACCGTTGCCACCAACTCGGCCAAGAAATCATCCCCCCATTGGCCAGTGGGTACGATGAGTCGTCGAGCACAGGTACAGCGCTGGCCACTGCTGACAAAGGCCGACTGAATGGTGGTTTGCACCGCTGCCGCAAGGCTTGCGGCCGATTCCACGATTAGCGGGTTATTACCGCCCATTTCCAAGGCCAACATTTTTTCCGGCTGGCCAGCTAATTGGCGGTGAATCTCGCGCCCGGTTTCCGCGCTGCCGGTAAATAAAATACCTGCCAACCCCTGATGCTGCGATAGAGCCACACCCGTATCACGAGCGCCTTGCACAAGATTGATCACGCCCTCGGGCAGGCCGGCACGCAACCACAGCTGCAGGGTAAACTCGGCGCATAGTGGCGTTAGCTCGCTGGGTTTAAAGACAATCGTGTTACCGGCAATCAAGGCAGGAATGATATGCCCGTTAGGTAGGTGGCAGGGAAAGTTATAGGGACCAAACACCGCCATCGCACCCAAGGGGTTATGCTTTAAACGCGCCTGTACACCGCCCAGGGTTTGCTCTACCACCCCGCTGCGTTGGTGGTAGGCCTTTTCAGAAATAGCGGCCTTGCCAATCATGGCGGCGACTTCACCTTTGGCATCCCAAAAAATCTTGCCGGTTTCACGGGAGATAATCTCGGCCAGTTCATCGCTGTAGCTTTTAAGTTGCTCCACAAAGGCGTGAACAATGGCAAGGCGCTGCTCCAAGGTAAGTTGGCGCCAAGGTTTAAAGGCCTGTTGCGCCGCGGCTACGGCCTCAGACACATCGTCCGCGCTAGCTGCAGCGCCCGACCAAACTGCGTCACCCGTGGCGGGATTGTGTGATTCAAAACGCTGGCCGCTGCCATCGCGCCATTGACCGTTGATCAAAGATTGTCCTTTCATCGTTTCTCTCCGCACTTCCGCCGCAATTGTGTCACCACGCTGATATTTTGTTGTGTAAACAGGTGGTACTATGACACCTAATTCAACGCCTTGACGGGTCACTAAGCGACCCATTGAAAAAGTGGTGAAGCACTACAATAGACGTATAAAGATGGCCGCCTGAGACCGAGGCATCGAGCATTAGACGAGGACAAACAATGACGAGCGAATTCACCCGTGAACTCTTCGACGAGGTCATGGTTCCCAACTACAGACCACAGCAAGTCATCCCCGTAAAAGGGGAGGGTTCGCGTGTTTGGGATCAAAACTGCAAAGAATATATCGATTTTGCTGGCGGTATCGCCGTGAACTCATTGGGGCACTGCCACCCTGAGTTGGTCAACGCACTTAAGGCTCAAGCCGATCAACTGTGGCACCTTAGCAACGTGTACACCAACGAACCGGCGTTGCGACTTGCCAAACGCCTCACCGATGCGACATTCGCCGACAAAGTTTTCTTTGCCAACTCGGGGGCAGAAGCCAACGAAGCTGCTTTCAAACTGGCACGTAAATATGGCCATGACCATCACGGTGACAGCAAGTACGAGATTATCTCGTTTGTGCAATCCTTCCACGGTCGCACCTTGTTTACCGTCGCAGTAGGTGGTCAGCCAAAATACTTGGATGGGTTCCACCCCGCGCCGGAAGGGATTACCCACCTACCCTACAATGACTTGGCGGCGTTGGAAGCCGCCATTTCTGATCGCACCTGTGCGGTAGTGCTTGAGCCCATTCAGGGCGAGGGCGGTGTTCGTCCCGCCGATGCAGCCTTTTTGCGTGGCGTACGTGAGCTGTGTGATAAACACAACGCGCTGATGGTCTTCGACGAAGTGCAATCGGGTGTCGGCCGCAGCGGGCACCTCTATGCCTACATGGCCTTCGGCGTCACGCCAGATATTTTGACGACCGCCAAATCCCTCGGCGGCGGCTTCCCGGTAGGCGCTATGCTCACCACCAGCCACATCGCAGAGAGCTTCGGTTTTGGGACCCACGGCAGCACCTATGGCGGTAATCCCCTGGCATGCAGTGTGGCCGACAAGGTCATCGAAATTATAAACACCCCCGAAGTTTTAGCCGGCGTAGCAAGCAAGCACCAATGTTTCCGCGACAACCTTAACAAACTCAACGAGCAGTTTGGCCTATTTGCTGAAGTACGCGGTATGGGGCTGTTGATTGGCGCCGAGTTAGTGCCCGAGTGGCACGGCCGCGGCGGTGACATCATCGCCAAAGCCATGGAGCACGGTTTGATGTGTTTGGTGGCGGGTCCCAATGTACTGCGTTTTGCGCCGTCACTCGTCATTCCCGATGCCGACATTAACGAGGGTATGGCACGACTAGGCGCTGCACTGGCGGAACTTATCGGCCAGGCTTAGCCATGGATACCGCCAGCTTACAACCCTTGCTCGACACCTTGGTCGCCAAAAAAGCGGCCATGGTGGAGACCACCATTGAACTGGCTAATATCAATTCCGGCAGTTTACATCCCCAAGGGGTAAACGCTGTTGGCGAAGCGCTGGTGGCTAACGCCAGCGATCTTGGCGCCAAACTGCGCCGAGAGCCCTCGGCCCCCTACCGGGTGGTCGACGATCGCGGCGAATGGCGCGAAACCCCGCTGGGCGATGCCTTCATCCTGAGCAAACACCCCGATGCGCGTCGGCGCATTCTATTAGCCGGCCACCTCGACACGGTATTCCCGCCCGACAGCGATTTTCAACGCTGCTCGTGGCTCGATGACAACACCCTCAATGGCCCCGGCGTGGCGGACCTAAAAGGGGGCTTGGTGTTAATGTTCGAAGCCCTGCGGGTATTGGAAAACTCCCCTTTCGCCGGTCAAATCGGCTGGGATGTATTACTTAATCCCGATGAAGAAATTGGTTCACCCTCCTCCGCCCACCTATTTGTGGAGCTGGCGCGGCGCTGCCAAATTGGCATGATCTACGAACCCTGCATGCCCAATGGCCATCTCGCTGGGGACCGCAAAGGCTCAGGCAACTTTAGCCTAGTATGCCGTGGTAGAGCCGCCCACGCCGGGCGCGAACACCACCTTGGCCGCAATGCTATTCGCGCTTTATGCGACGCCATGGCCAGTATCGACGAACTCAACAGTCGCTGGCCAGGGGTCACGTTTAACCCCGGCTATATCCACGGCGGCGGCGCCCTCAATATCGTGGCTGATAATGCGGTAGGTAAATTTAATGTGCGCGTGGCTACCGTAGAAGACATGCGAGAGGTGGACTCGGCGCTTACCGATATCGTCGCGGCGATCAACCAACGCGACGGTATAAGCCTGGCACTTCATGGCGGTTTTGGACGCCCCCCGAAAAAAATAGCCGGCCGACAAGAACGACTCTATCGACTGGCACAACATTGCGGCCAGCAGCTTGGTTTAGATGTGCAATGGCACCCCACCGGAGGCTGCTGCGACGGCAACAACCTTGCCGCTGCGGGCGTCATCAATATCGACACACTGGGCATTCAAGGCGGCAACATTCATTCCGACCAAGAGTACTTGCTGGCCGATGCCTTTGTGCCGCGCGCCCAACTTAGCGCGCTACTATTACTTCAACTAGCCAGCCAACCCGATCACCCCTGTTGGCAAAAATAACCTTATACGAGGACTTCACGATGCGCATTGCCGCTTTATTGTCTGCCCTTAGCTTAGCCTTTTCTGCTTCCAGCTTCGCCGCGGAGACCCCTATAGCCATCGTCATTCACGGTGGAGCTGGCACGATTTTGAAAAAGGACATTACCCCGGCGCAACGCATAGCCTACCACGCCGCACTGCGCAAGGCGGTGAAACGCGGCCACCAGATTCTCGACGCTGGCGGTAACAGCGAAGACGCCGTAATTGCCGCGATTACCGCTATGGAAGATTCACCGTTGTTCAATGCCGGTCACGGCGCTGTTCTAAACCACCGCGGCGAAGTGGAACTAGACGCATCGATCATGCGCGGTGAGGATCGTAACGCTGGCGCCATCGCAGGGGTAAAAACGATTAAAAACCCTATTTTGGCGGCGCGAGAGGTCATGCATCACAGCCCCCATGTTTTCATGGCGGGTGAAGGCGCCGAAACCTTTGCCGCCGAACGTCAACTCCCGTTGGTAGATAACACCTTCTTCATTACCCAGCGTCGCCAATTACAGCTACAACGTATACACGCACACGAGCGGAAAACCCTAGATGATCGTGCCGGCACAGTGGGTGCCGTGGCGCTAGATAAACACGGCAACATTACCGCAGCCACATCTACCGGCGGCATGAGTAATAAGCGCTACGGGCGAATTGGCGATGTGCCTGTCATCGGTGCGGGCACCTATGCCGACAACCGCAGCTGTGGTATTTCGGCGACAGGCCACGGCGAATATTTCATCCGCGCGGCGGTGGCTTTCAACATATGTAGTCAAAGCCGTCTGTTGAATATTTCCTTGCAACAAGCGGCTGACAACGTCGTGCTAGAAGAATTGGTTACCCTAGGAGGAGACGGTGGCATCGTAGGCCTTGCCCCAAATGGCGAGGTGGTGGTGAGCTTTAATTCGGCAGGCATGTACCGCGCTTGGATCGATGCCTCCGGCAACGAACACAGCGCGATTTTCAAAAACGATTAGCGCTCAAAAGGAGAGGTGCGCACCTCTCCAAACATCCACTAATACAAGATTGGCACTAGTCCAATGCAAATTAGGGTGGCGGCAATGGGGATCGCAATAGTGACTACCGCCACATCGCGATAGGCTTGCCGATGGGTCATACCGGTAATGGTCAACATAGCAATCACCGCACCACAGTGCGGCAAAGAATCAAGGCCACCACTCGCCATGACCGCAATACGGTGCAACACCTCAGGCGCGATGCCGGTTTCGATATATGTTGCCGCCATGGTTTGCATAAAGATCTGCAGGCCACCAGTAGCCGACCCGGTAATACCTGAGATCAAACTGACCGAAGTAAACAACTTTATGAGCGGGGGCAAATCGAGACCTGCCATGGTAGTAATGAACGACTGAAAACCCGTGGTCTGGGTGACAACACCGCCAAAACCAATGACCGCGGCCGTACTGATCAGCGGCATAATCGATTCCTGAGTGCCTTGGCTCATGACCTCAAAAGCACGCAGGCGAACGCTGGCAAACATGAGTAGAGCCACTACACTGCCTAAAATCAACGCGAAGCAGGGCCAAAAAATAGGCTGACTGCGCGCAAAGTCCATAATTACGCCGCCACCCTCACTCATCAAGCGCGGCAATAGAATAGTGCCTAACACCACAACAATGGGAAATAGCGACGCTACCCACGAAGGTAAATGAGTATCATTGATATCGACGATGCGATCATTAGAGCTAGGTTCAAATACCTCACCTCTAGCCTCTGCTAAGCGGCGCTCGCGCTCTAGGTAGAACATACCACCCGCCAACATGATGGCACTGCCGATCAAACCTAACAGGGAACCCGCGTACAGGTCGGTACCAAAACCTACCGAGCCGATGACATTATGGATAGACGGCGTACCCGGCAGAGCGGTCATGGTAAAGGTGCCGGCGCCTAGTGCTACCGCACCGGTGAATAAACGCTTGGGAATATTGGCCTCTTGCAACAAACGCAGCCCAAGGGGATAAATGGCAAAAATGACAACGAACACCACCACGCCACCGTAGGTGAGCAAGGCACACGCCAAGGTAGTAATCCATAGAACCTTATCGCGCCCCCACGCGTTAACCATTGCCATGGCGATACTGGTGGCCGCCATACTGTCGCCCATGACGCGACCAAAAATGGCACCGCAAGCAAATAACAGGAAAAACTTTCCTGCAAAGGTAAACGCCCCTAACTTACCGAGCGCAAATCCTTGCATTAGACTATCCGCCAATGGCAAGTCATTGGTGAGGATTATCACCAGTGAACACAGCACGGCCGCTAGCACGATACTGACGCCGCGCAACGCTAAGTAGATAAGTAGTATCAAACCAAAGAGCAATCCAAGATAGGCCATTACCGCCTCCATTGTTATAATGAAGGCCACAATGTGACCCGACAAGATGAGGGCGTCAAGTCTTCTCGCAGGGCGCGACCGTTTTCAACCTTAGTAGGGCTAACTAGACACTCGTGTCGCAGAGCAAAACTAGAAGAAAATAGAATCCAAGGACAGCGGAATCAACAATGCGTTACCGTCCGTCTTGCTCGGCTGGCCAATCATCTCATCAAAGGCACTCGACTGACGCAAACACACCTCAGCGGGCTTCAGCTTTGCCAACTTTTCTCGCATCGCAGTGAGGTTGTGCGTAGTGAGCGTTTTAGTGGCTGTTTTCCACACTAGTCGTTCACCCTCACCCAGGTCGGCAAAGCATTGGTAGAGACACAAGTCATAAGACTCCACTACCATGCGAGGTACCGAACCCTTTTTTAATAAATCGTCGTACAGAAGTTTGCCTGCCATAGTGAACCTTAACGTTTTACTTCTTTTACGCCTAATTCACGCCACTGGACCGCTGTGAGTACCGAGTGACATAGACGTTCAAGCCATGATCTAGGCTACTGAAACGCCCAGCACCAAGAAAAAATAACGCCAACAACATAATGAAATACGTAACAGCAAACTCGACACCGTTATTGAGCACCACAAAATTGCCATGCTCGGTTAACCCATCGAAATGGCCATATTCACGTAAAATATCCTTGGCGCGATCGAGTCTTTGGACCGCTTCAAGCGTGCGTTCGTTTGCAAACCAACTGCCCTGCCCCTCTGCAATGGCGAGCCAGCCGTTTTCCCAGTGAACCGTCCAAGTAGCGACCAACATGGTCACCATCAAAGGAATCGCTATAAAACGCACCGCCAAACCTATTATTAACAGCACCGCGCCCAGTGTTTCGGTCCCGGCCGCCAACCAAGCCATAAGCGTTGGGAAGGGTAGCCCTAGCCCCCATTCAGGATTGCCGAACCAGGCAATAGTGCTTTCCATATCCGCTAATTTGCGCGTCCCAGCCATCCAAAATATTGGGGCTAGATAGGCGCGTAACGCCAAACTCGCGAGCCATTGCTGTTGACTCAAACTGTCTAAAAAGCGCGCTAACTTTATCAATGTATGCATGGTCTTCCTCCTTTTCGATGGGTCGGAGAAAGTACAGAAGCCTGACAATTTTCTACTATACTGAAAAAAATAAAGTTGGATCACTCATGCAAGACCCTCACTTTGCCATCGACTGGCTGGAACAACACGGCGACGCGCTTTACCGCTATGCACTTTTGCAGTGCCGTGATAAAGAGCAAGCTGCAGAACTGGTGCAAGAAACTTTACTCGCTGGCATGGAAGCATATGGACGTTTCAAGCAAACCAGTCAAATGCGCAGTTGGTTAATTGGCATTTTAAAACACAAGTTGTTCGATCACTTTCGTCGCCAAGGTAAATTCGCTTCGCTGCCCGAAGACGACGATGAATTAGCTGCCTTTTTTGATAATAGCGGTCATTGGCAGCAGTCAATAGCGGCCATGGCTAGCCCAGAGGGAGATTTGCAGCAGCGACAATTTAGCGCCGTTTTAGAGACTTGCTTGGAAAAATTGCCATGGAAAATGCGCCAAGTTTTTATCGCCAGTGAAGTATTGGCAGAAGAAAGTGAAAAAATTTGTCAGGATTTGTCAATTAGCACGACAAACCTATGGAAGTTACGCCAACGCAGTATGTTACAACTGCGGGCTTGCATCCAGAAACACTGGTCGAGGAGTTAATGATGTTGTCTTGTAAAGACGTCAGCGCCATCGTGGCTAGCGGAGAATTGCAACAAGCGAGCACATGGCGGCGCATCAACATCACATTCCACTTGATGATGTGCCAAACCTGTCGACACTTTGTCGACCAAGTAAGGGATATACGTCAGGCCAGCCGCCGCTTAGTGGATGATGAGAAGGCCCCGGGTCTTTCAAAAGAAGCTAAGCAAAGAATTACTGAGCAACTGCAAAAACCAACATCCAACCACGGAGAATGACAATGAAAAAATCAATGACGCTTAGTATCGCCATCGCTGCCGCCATGAGCAGTACCGCCATGCAAGTTAATGCCGATAGCAGTCCCTTTAGTGCCGCCAGTATGGAGCAAGGCTATCAAGTCGCCATGCACCACGGCGACAAAGACAAATCAAAAGCCAAAGACGGCAAATGTGGCGAAGGTAAGTGTGGCGGCAAAGATAAAAGCCACGACCACGGCAACCACAACGGCCACGACAAAGCGCATGACGGCTCATGCGGCGGTTCAATGAAAGCCGATGATGGAAAGTGCGGCGCTAAAGACACCAAAAAAGCCAAAGACGGTAAATGTGGTGAAGGCAAGTGCGGGGGTATGGGCTAAGCCATGGCCTACCCTTCGGGCGCTGGCTTGGGGCTTCGCCAGGAGCACCTCTCCACCCTCTTTGACGATGGCGTCCCCGACGTCATCAATTTTTTTGAAATTGCCCCTGAAAATTGGATGTCTCACGGCGGGCGTAAACGCCAACAGTTAAATACACTGCTTGAGCAACGCCCCTTTGTCGCCCACGGTTTGTCTCTTTCTATTGGCAGTAGCGATCCGCTCGATGAAGACTTCGTTGAAGATATCGCACGCTTTTTAGACAAACACCACATCGACCTCTACAGCGAACATTTGTCATGGTGTAGCGCTAACGGTCACCTGTACGATTTATTACCGCTGCCCTTTACCGAGCAGACGGTGGACCACGTCGCCCAGCGTGTGAAGCGTGTGCAACATATTCTTGGTCGACGGATCGCCCTAGAGAACACCTCGTTTTACATGGCTGCACCCCACGCCAGTATGGATGAAGCGAGCTTTGTTTGTGCTGTACTTGAAGCCGCTGACTGTGACTTGCACCTCGATATCAATAATGTATTCGTCAATAGCGTGAACTTTGGTTTCGATCCTTACCAGTACCTACAAGCATTACCCACCAAGCGAATTGTGTACATGCACACCGCCGGGCATTTCCGTGAAGCGGAGGATCTCGTCATCGATACCCATGGTGCCGAGGTGATTGATGATGTTTGGCAACTGCTCAACTTTAGTTACCAGCAATTTGGGGTCTTCCCTACTCTATTGGAGCGCGACTTTAACATTCCGCCACTGACAGAATTACTCCCTGAGGTGTTACATATCAAGCGCCTACAAAATCAGACCGTGCCCGTCACCGCTAGGGTGGCAACGTGACCGACTTAGCTGATTATCAACGAGACATTGCCGCTGCCCTGCGAAGCCAAAGCGAAGCCCCGTTCGGTTTAGCCGAATCGCGGTTCCAGGTATATCGCCGACTGGTTTATAACAATCTGACGGGGTTCATCGATCAATGCTATCCGATTGCATCCGCGTTAATCGGTGATGAAGACTGGCATAACTTGAGTAAAGCATTTTTCGCCGAGGGAAAACTACACTCGCCACTATTTAAAAATATTCCAGAGATCTTTCTAGATTGGATAGAAGAGCGCGACAATGTGCCCGAATGGTTGCACGATTTAATGCATTACGAATGGTTAGAATTGGCCGCCTATCAACATACAGGTGAGGTAGTTTTTCATGAAGGCCAGCCACTCGCTAATCTTGAACAAGGCGATATTGACGTTATTGTGAACCCCACCGTTCACTTTGGCATCTACCCCAGACCTGTACACCAATTCAGCCCTGACGCAGCAATCCCACCAACAAGTGGGGAGTGGTTTGGTGTTGCGGTATACCGTAAGGCCTCACACGAGGTGGCTTTCAACGCGTTAAATGCCACGACATTGCAACTTCTTCAGGCATTGCAACTCAACCCATCAATCGGGGCAGCCTGCCAATCACTGAGTGAGCGTATACCCAATACTGATGCCAAAAGTCTTTGGCCCCATGTTGTGAATGTCTTAGAACAACTGCACCAGGAACAGATCATACTAGGCTACCAAAGGCGCACGACATCGACGGGGTGACGCTGCTGATAGTCGCGCCAAAATAAATACGCCGCGACAAACACGTCAAATACCGCGCAAGCGATGCTATACCATGCTGGAATGATGTAGTTACCGGGGCCGAGGTAGTGCAGAAAAATATCCCACACAGGGTGAAGTGCCCAGCCCCAAGCCAGTGCCCACAGCGGACGTTTGTTGGCTAGCCAATAGCAACAGCCAAAGGCCCCCACTCCCATCAATTCGATGATTTTCCACAAACCATCAGCTCGCCCCAACGCCGCGATCACATAGATAGATGCCGCGGCGATCAAACCCCATCCTGCAGCTTTGACGAGAATGGCTGTACGTTGGTGGCGCGCCCACATGATAGCGGGAATGACAGCGATAATGCCGATCAATGCCGCGGACACAAAAAACATAAATTGACCTGCATTAGCAAAGATTAATCATGAGGCTGAGTGTACAATGAATGGACAGCAAAAAAATACTCACGGAGACTCCATGAAACGAATTGCCTTGGTAGGTGCTATGATGATGAGTTTATTTGGTTGCGGCAACAGTGTTAACGATAGCCATATTGCAGCGCTGCAAAAAGTCGCCGATGGGGCCATGCTGATCGATGTTCGCAGCGAGGCCGAATACCGCGAAGGCCATCTCGACGGCTCTACTCGCATCACCCACAGCGGCATCTTACAGGGCGTACAAGCCCTGGGTTTGGCTAAAGACACCCCAATGGTGTTGTACTGCCGAAGTGGCAACCGCTCTGGTCAAGCCACGGCCACCTTACAGAATGCGGGTTACACAGCAGTGACCAACGGCGGCGCGTTTGAATCACTACTCGCTGCAAGCCAATAATCAATACGTTTCGAAAAGGCGGAGAAGTTTTTTCAAGGTAATGGGTTTGGCAATTGATTCATTAGTACCCGCTTTTTGGGCCAACGCTTGTACTTTTTCAGACAAATCAGCCGTTAATAAGATGATCGGTAGTGCGTCTTTGGCATAAGTTTCTCTGATATTGTACGTTTGTTCAAGCCCCGTCAAATGTGGCATCTGATGGTCCATCAATACAAAGCGATATTCGCTACCGTGCTGCTGAATATATTCAAGAGCCTCCTCAGCGGTTGAAGCGCAATCTACCTCAACGCCAAACGGCACCATCAATTCGGCAATGACCTCAAGATTAATGCTATCGTCATCAACCACCAAAATGCGCTCTCCCTCGTGGCGCTTATCGGGTTTTGAAAAATCTATACCACTCAGCCAGGCATCGAACTGTTGGTCCTCAGCAAGGTCAAACGTCGCCTTAAAAATGAACGTACTGCCGCGCCCGACCCTAGAAACAACATCGATATGACCGTGCATCTGTTCTGCAAGATTTTTTGCGATAGACAAACCAAGACCAGAACCACGATATTTGCGCTTCATACTCATATCGGATTGTTTGAAGGACTCAAAGAGATGTGGCATGAATTCAGGTTCGATGCCCACCCCAGTATCAATCACCTTAAATGTGCATTCAGACTTACCTTCTAAAGTGACGATATCCAGCTGTAAAATAATCCCCCCCACATCGGTAAACTTAACCGCATTATTGAGTAGATTCGACAGCACCTGCCCAAGACGAATATCATCACCCAACAATACTAAACGGCTATCACCATGCAACTTGTATTTAAAATTAAGCCCTTTTGCATTCGCCGCCACTTTGTATTGATTAACATATTGATCCACCAGGGATGCTAATACAAAGGGACGATTGTCTAAAAACAACTGTCCCGATCGTATTTTGTTGTAATCTAATACATCGTTGACAAAATTCAGCAATAGGGTCGAGCCATTATAGGCATTCTCCAACAAGTGTTTAGCATCGCTAGGCAACTGTTTCATGCTCAGAGCCTGAATCATGCCCATAATAACGTTAAGAGGTGTGCGAATTTCATGGCCGATCATACCGAGAAAATTATCCCTAGCTTTATTGGCCTGCTCGGTTCGAAAAAGCGCATCCGACAGCTCTTGACGTAACTCTTTGTTTGTTTCCAGCTCAAGATTGCTATTGTGCAATTTGGCATTCAACAAAAAAATGCGCTGTCGATGGAGATAAAAACGGCGTATCAACCCCAAAAGGACCATCAGCACCACAATCCATTGCAACACCTCTAGGTAAAACAATTGCGCGGCCTCAGGTTTAATGTAGGCGTTAATCTCTACCCCCTGCTTATCCATTTTATCTATGACTATCAAAGAGCTAGTCGACGCCATGGTATTAAGATCTATCGAAAACACTTGTTGCTTATGTGGAAGCCAAAAACTAGCGACAACATTGAAGTCTTTAAGATTAGGGATGAGATGAAATCCATTGTTCAACCAAGACACGACGTCTACAGCCGCAAAAATTGTCCGGTTATTGATGTTTCTTTCACTAAAAACTAAGTAAAGTCGATCATTATTAAGCCAGTAGGATACCTTCTCGTACGTTTTAAAATCCGTCACTGAGAGGTTAAAACTAGAAGGGGTAAACTGGCAATCAGGTCGCTGCAAGATGTCGCTTCCATCATCGCGCCACAGGGCACACCAAACGGGATTGAGGGTCGCTCCTTTAATAAGGCTGACATCATCAATCGTTGCCAGCAGGTGGAATTCGTAACCTAATTGATCAAGTTCAAAACTTATTTCATTGGTAATGTCATTACTTATGATACGGGCCTGCTGGTCCATATTGAAGTGATACGAAAACAATACTGTGGCAACAATTAACATTGAGCCGATAACAGCAAACAGTATCCAATGCTGTAACCCTTTAAACCAGTTTGCATCCTCAGATAAAACCACTTCCGCTGTTATGAGGTCCTTCTGCGATGCATAGTGAATGGCTTGTAAAACCTTTAACTGACGCCTATATAATTGACGCAGACGGTCCAACAACAAAGCGCAGCAACTAAAGCTCATAAATCCTATGACGATAAATTCTAGTGATACTGACGCATGTTTAAAACTCAACACTACGACAAGTATCAGACAGATCAACGCTATCGCCAACCAACGCCTAGACAGTGGCTGTATATATTGCAGCATCATGAGACCGATAATAAATATTATGCTGTCGAGACGACCATCAGTACGTGACATCATCAATGCAACACTAATGGCTAATACCCAAAATCCAATAAGGCTTACTTGACGCTTCCATTGGGGCCGTATGGCAAGCAAAAAAATAACCGCCATTAAACAAAGCGTAAACAGTAGCAATGGACTGTTGTCGAGTATTAGGTCTCTAAGAAACGATGATTCAGGCCACCAAAACAAGGTACTAAAAAAAATACTCATTAGTATGCATGACAATAATACAATTAAGAACAGCGGGTTAACGAACTCATTCTGCTCTATGAGCAATGCGCACCTTTCATGCCACTGGTATTGGTGTCTTTCGTTAACACCAATCAAAGACTGCAGATAGAAAATGTAATGCCAACTGAACGCGGTGACAGCCACCACTAGCAGCATACTTATATGCACACGTTTGAAAAATAAGGTGTGTTCAAGGCGCTGCTCCAAGGGGAAAAAATACAGCGCCATGGTCAGTGTAATGAGCGCCGCCGCAGTACCGAGCCAACGCCAAATAGAGAGGGGATGATTGGGTTCGTCACCACAGATGACGGAACCAATAAGCATTAAGGTTAACACCCATATTGGCTCAAAACCTGAGGTCGCGACCATGTGAAATCCAGCGACCAACAGCATGAACATCCCCAGTAGACGGATAACACGGTATTGTAAGAGATAGACCGACCGCCATCGCAAAGTGGTCACTAAGGAAAATAATGCCGCACCATTAACTAGCCAAGCCTCCCTTATGGAGGCAGAATAAACAGGCAAACCTAGTGTCATGCGCCAAACGGTGACTATCGCCGCAAAAGCAATCAACAGCCGCACAACCCATACCTGTGTTTCAAGCATAGTCTCGCTAAAATGTTGTGCTAATTCGCCAGATTGGTCTGCGTTGGACGCTAAGTAACACTCTGGGTAAGACAATTTATTCATATAGAAGGCTAGTTGGATTAATGAATCAATATAAGATGCCACATTCCAATATGCAACATTCCTAGCCAAATGAACGGTCCCAGTCGCAAAATCATTCATATAGACGCCGATTGCTTTTTTGCTGCGATCGAGATGCGCGATGACCCCAGTTTGAAGGGTGTCCCCATGGCGGTCGGGGGGAGTAGTGACCGACGCGGAGTGATAGCCACTTGCAACTACGAGGCTCGCGCCTTTGGTGTGCGCAGCGCCATGTCCAGTGCGTTGGCCTTGCGTAAATGCCCGCCACTCATTTTAGTCAAACCCCGTTTTGAAGCCTACCGAGAAGCCTCTTTGGTGATGCGAGAAATATTTTCTGACTACACGGATCTCATTGAGCCATTATCGCTCGATGAGGCCTATCTCGACGTGACTGCCTGCCAGCAATACAACGGTAGCGCCACACTCATTGCAGAGGACATCCGCGCACGTATCGAAGCGGCACTCGATATCACCGTGTCTGCAGGCGTCAGTAACTCTAAGTTTTTAGCTAAAATCGCCAGCGATTGGAACAAGCCCAATGGTATTTGTGTCATCCGCCCGGACCAGGTGGAGCAATTTGTCCTGCAACTACCCGTGGCCAAAATTCACGGTGTTGGCAAGGTCACCGCTCAAAAGTTGCACGACCTCGGCATCAACACCTGTATGGATGTACGCAGCGCGGGGCTTGAATTGCTACAACAGCATTTTGGCGACTTTGCGCAACGTTTGTTCGACTACGCCCACGGCATCGATCAACGCCCGGTGAATACTGAACGGGTAAGAAAAAGCGTCAGCTGCGAACACACCTACGCCGAGGACTTGGTTAATGGCCCTGATTGCGAAGCCAAGATTCCCGAATTAATGCAAGACCTGCAACGACGCCTTGACCGACTCAAAGACGAATACGGCATTAAGGGCGCGTTTGTAAAAGTGAAATTTGCCGACTTTACCAGCACCACGGTAGAGCGGGCGGGTAGTCGACCTAGCGAGGAAGACTACCGTTTATTAATGCAGGAAGCGCTGGCTAGGAAAGCGCTTCCCGTAAGACTACTTGGCTTAGGCGTGCGCTTAGCAGATGACCCAGCCGATAGCGATTTACAGCTCTCATTATTCCAATAGCGCGCACAAAAAAGGCGCCCCGCAGGCGCCTTGGGCTTGGAACTTAACGAACGTCGATATCGAAGGTCTTTACTGAGGTTTGACCCGCATGGTTATCAACTGTAACGCGTAATGTCGCCTTTTCGTCGACCAATTTACTACGCCGTAATTTGGCCGTAAACGGCGCATTATCATCCACCGCCACCAATTCGAACTGGCCGTCAGCTGTCTGCACTTCGGTCGTTACGCTCAACAACGGCAGTGCGTAGTCATCTTCCGCCACGGTGGTGTAGTCGATTGCCACAAAAGACGGCGAGCGAACATCGTTGCGGGCCCTGGCCACACGGATACTCAAATCCTCAACCGTCGGTGCCGCGCTAGTTGCGCGGTAAATGGCAAAACTTAATCCCTCGAGCGCCACAGTGACCTTGCCATCCTCTGCTTGCAAAGACTCGTCGGCACCAAAGATTGGCTCGTAACGATCGGCAGTGGCCAACAACGATTGCCATTGGTTTTGTGTCGAAGTATTAAAGACCACTAAGTACTCCTCTCGCGACTCGGGCATCACGCGTGAAAAGGCAAAAAAACCGGCTTTTTGGCTCGCGTAGCGCAGGTACTGCGACCCACGACGCAGGGGAGGATGTGCCTTGTACACATCAGCGTAGTCGCTCAGGGCGCGGTAGATCGGGTGGTCTTGGTCGAAGTTATCCTCGGCGGTAGTCGCATCGGTGCCCAGCAGGTTGTTGTCGTTATAGCTCGCGACCAGCGACGGCATCATATTTTCGCGGGCATCCTTGTCGTTGCCATCGCCGGTAAAGCCCTGTTCATCACCATAAAACACGACTGGTACGCCCATCGAGAAGTACATATAGGCGTGGCTTAGTAACGAGCGCTGCAGCTTTTCTTGTTCGCTGCTATCGGGCTGCTCGGTGTTGAGGAAGTAACCAAAACGGCCATTATCATGGTTACTCATGAAGGTAAACTTCAGTTTGGCGTCGCTGTCGTGGTCGCGGTAGTAGTCGTCATCGTTAACCAGCTGCACTAATTTTTGCGGGCTAGCGCCCTTAGCGAAAACGTCGATGCCGGTATAAAAGTGTTGAAAATCGAGTGTCGCAGGCATCTTGCCGATCGTAGAGTAGCGGCTCAAAAAGGCGGCATCGCCTTGGGCTACTTCACCAAAAATGTGGAATTGAGGAATCCCTAAGCTTTTAGCGTGCGCCATAATTTCGGGGTCAAACTGTTCCCAGAAGGACATTTCAACGTGCTTTACGGTATCAATGCGGAAGCCGTCGGGTTTAAACTCGGTAATAATATCCTTATAAATGTCGATCATGCCCTGCACCACCCGCGGGTGGGTCGTGTTTAAATCATCAAGGCCGACAAAATCACCGGTAATGACACTCTCACCCACCCACACGCTGTCGCCACGGTTGTTATAGTACTGCGGGTCATTCAGCCAAGCGGGGGTTTTCAAGTGTTCACGGCCCTTGGCAACGAAGGGGGAGTAGGTGTCACCGGACGTGATGTGGTCGTAAGTCTTGAAAGGGCACAACACCGATTCCGGGTCGCGGAATGAGCCGTCTTCGTTATGGCATTCACGGTAGCTAATCACATCGGCAGTGTGGTTAACAATGATGTCAAAAAATACCTTCATGCCCTTGCTATGTGCGGTATCAATTAACTTATTCAACTCGGCGTTACTGCCCAGGTGCGGGTCGATCTGGGTGAAATCTAAGATCCAGTATCCGTGGTAACCCGAGCTGTCACCCTGCACGGCCTGGTTGCGCAAAATGGGGGTCAGCCATACCGCGGTGACACCCATCTCTTGCAGGTAGTCCAATTTTGCTGTCAGACCGGCGAGATCTCCGCCGTGGTAGTAGCCTTTATCGGTAGGGTCAAAACCCCCGCGCGATTCGACCAGCGTGGTAGAGCCCTCATCGTTGCTGGGATCGCCATTTTCAAAGCGGTCGGGAAGCACGAAGTAAAAAATATCATCGGTGACCGGACGGTTCAGATAGTCGCCATAGAGATCACTGCTGGTAGGCACGCTTTCAACTATTTCTGGCACGGCGGGCGCCGCCGCTTGCTCGAGCTTGTCACAGGCGCTGAGCAATAGGCCAGCAGAGGCCAGTAACGCGATGATTTTCGTCTTCTTGGTGAACATTCATGTCTCCCTGCTATCGTTATTTAACCTGAGATAATAACCGCTTTAACATCACCTGCGAAACACTAGCAGCTCAATAGCGCTATGCATTCGTAGGCATCGTTGTTGGGTCACATTGCTAGGCAGGCGCGTAGCGCCTAAAATAGGGCTTTTTTCTCGGGCAGAATCACGGCACAATGCCTCTCTTCTCGATCACAATCGACCCATGGAAATGCACATGACCCTATTTCGCTCAGCTGTTCTGGCCGCTACATTTACTGTCCTCGCGGCTTGTTCTGGCGGTGCCACCAACCCCTATCTTTTGCCGACCACCACCGACTTGGTGTTTGAGGTTAGCGACGAAGCACTCAATACCTGTCTCACCAACATTGCTATTGTTTATCAATATGAAAATATCAGTGATATCACCAGCCTGACTTGTAATAACAAAAGCGTTAGCTCTTTAGAGGGCATTGATAGCTTAACCGGCCTTACCTCGCTCAACGTTGAAAACAACAGCATTACCGATATCACGCCGCTCACCGGTATGACACAAATCACTGCGCTGCACTTGGGCACTAACCCTGTGAGTGACATTTCTGCCTTGAGCGGCTTTACGGCACTGGAATTTCTCAATGTCGAAAACAGCCAGGTCACCGACATTTCAGTAGTGAGCAACATGACCCAGCTCAGTGCACTGTATATAGACGGCTTAGGCTTGACCGATATCAGCCCATTGGCAGGCTTAAGCTTGCTCGAGATCGTGCAAATGAAAGACAACCAAGTCACTGACATCAGCGCGCTAGCAGGGAAAACCGTATTGGCCGTCCTTTCTTTCGATGACAACTCAGTGACCGATCTTAGCCCATTAGCCGATGCCACCGCGCTGGGCGCAATTAGCTTCAACAACAACAGCGTGAGCGATGTATCACCTTTGGCCAGTTTGGTGAGTCTTGTAAACCTTGATGCCGACAACAACGCCATCTTGGATATCAACAGCTTATCAACCCTTGTCGATCTGACGCGTTTAAGCCTTCGCAACAACATGGTGGGCGACATCAGCGCCTTGTCTGAATTAACCCAGATCACTTACTTGGATTTGATTGGCAACCAGCTGACCGATCTCAGTGTGTTAAGTGAACTCGCTTCGCTACGCCAATTACTGCTCGGTGATAATAGCATCGCCGATATCAGCGCCCTGCAAGAGCTCACCTCTTTATTGTTGCTCAATTTGAGCAACAATAATATTTCCGATATTTCTGCCATTGCCGGCAACACCAGTTTGGTGACACTAGGCTTGTCGAATAATCCGGTGGGCGATCTTACTGCCTTGGCCGACATGTCAGCATTGAACTATCTCTCTATTGATGGCACCAACGTCAGCGACTTTAACGGTATTGCGGGTTTAACCCTTCTCAAGACATTGATCATTAACAACACCGCGAGCAGTGATTTAACTGCCCTTGCAGACCTTGGCATTCTCACCATCTTGGAGGCGGACGGTAGCGCGGTGACCGACGTAACAGCACTGGTTGACAATGCTAATCTGAAAACGCTCGATCTGAGCAACACCGCTGTCACTGATGTCTCAGCACTGGCCGATTTGACCTTACTCGACAGCTTAATTCTGACCGGTGCCGCGAGTGTCGACTGTGCGTCCATTAGTACAGTGCAAGCGGCCCTGCCCGACCTTGAAGTTGTCTTGCCGGATCACTGCGCGGGATAAGGACAAACGTTTAGCGTTAAAAAAACCGAGACTGTTCACTAGGCTCGGTTTTTTTGTAATTTTCAGCGACTTACCCACCTAGTGGACAGTAAGGTTGTCCGATGCAGGCAGGTCGCCATTGCGCTCAGCCTGGCGGAGAATGAAGGACTTTTCCATGGCCGATTGCAAATCACGCTTCTGCACAGGCTTAGACAGCACTTCATCAAAGCCGGCCTGGCGGTAGGCCAAAATATCTTCCTTCAACACATTACCCGATAGCGCCACGGCTGGGATATGTGGTTGGTACGCTCTCACTCGCTTGAGCAGCTGCATACCATCCATACCCGGCATGCTGATATCGCTGACCAACATATCAACGTGGGTGTGATTGATAATTTCTAAGGCCTCGAAGCCACTGCTAGCAATACTGACCTGCTTCACCATGGTAGCCATCATGGCCTCCAATACAAATAGATTGGTCATGGCATCATCCACTAACAGCACATGGCTCTCACGCCAGTCTTGCGCCTCGTGTAGATCATCTTCATCCAAGTCCGCCATCGCCTGCAGAATAGCCACTTCAGGCTTTATTGGCATACTAAGCGACTCCAGCGGCATCTCGATAATGAACTCGCTACCCCGGCCAATCTGACTATGCACCTCGATGGTGCCGCCCATCATATCCAACAGTTCTTTACAGATCGCCATACCGAGACCGCTGCCCTGAAATTCGCGGGGGCGCCCCTTATCTCCTTGGCTAAAGCGTTCGTACAAGGTATCGATGGTCTTCTGATCCATGCCAATGCCGGTATCACGCACCTCAAAGCGCAAAACGTTGTCGTGCGAAGAGGCAGTAAAAGCCACACTGGCCTTGGGTGAAAACTTGATCGCATTACCCACAACATTATTGATGATTTGCATAATGCGCAATTTGTCGCCCTGCCAATACAGGTGACAATCCGGGTCAATGACAAAGGTGAACTCGGTGTCATTTTTATCCGCCAAGGTGCGAAAGGTCGGCAAATAGGCTTCCAACATATCGTTGATCATGAAGGGTTCGGGATCTAGATGTACCTCGCGCTGCTCAATCTTGGCCAAATCGAGGATATTGCCAATCAACGACGTCAACATTTCAGTCGACTCTAAGGCGATTCGCGTCAGCTTCTGTAAATGGCGGGGCTGTTCATTGTCGCCGTCTAATATCTGCAACGCCCCGTAAATACCGTTCAATGGGGTGCGCAGCTCGTGGCTCATATTCGACAAAAACTGGGTCTTGGCATCATTGGCATCTCGGTAGCGATGCTCGCTTTCATCCATAGCCTCAATCGCCATGCTGGTGCGACGATATAAAAACCACATGACACCGAAAATGACGACCGCACAAAAAGTGGTAAATATTAACATTACGTAGCCGTTGTTTTGACGCTGTTGCAAGATGCTCTCTAACTCACCCTGCAACAGTTGCGACAGCGACTGCAATAATAAAATAGGTTGGGTACCTGCACTAAAAAACAGCTCAGCACCATCTCTACTTAGGCGATCTTGGCGTGACAGTACCTCAACGTTAATTTCCAAGAAGTACTGAATCTGCTCGATGGACTTGGTAAGCGCCAACTGAATTTCACTGGGGATATCACCACTTACCGTCAGTTCTTGGCGCATGTCCAACAACGTATTTAATTGATGAACAATCATCGCTTGACCGCGAATTAAGGCGTTATTCTGTTCACTATCGAGACTACCGCGCACCATGATACTGGTGCCGCGACCACGCATCTGGCCGAGTGATTCTTGTAACTCAGGGATCGTCACTGCACGTAGCTTAGCGTAATTGTAAGCCAGCAACTCGCCGTCTAGTTTCAAATTGGAAAAGGCATAAATTTTTTGGTTAATCGCCATGACTAGTCCAATGCCACGGGTAAGTTCTTCGAACAGCTCAGTATAATTGATCGCATCTCGCGCCTTGTTTTGCAGACTCCACAACATCTGCAAACGGCGCCATTCGCCATCGGCACGGAACGGTGCTAGATCGGATTCATCAATGGCACTCAAATACTTTTCAACGACTTGTCGGCGCTGTTGGCACTGGCTTGAAAAACCGCTATCGCCAGCAAGTTGAGCGGTGCAGATGCCGCGGTATTCGCCTAGCGCCACCAGTAACTGCGTCGTTGGTTCAAGTAGCACTAAACCGGACTGTTCGCTATTAATGAAACTCACTTGGCGATTAACCTGCAGCCATTCGATCCTCAGCATGATGACCATCAGCACGGCCAAACCTATAAAGATGCTTTTGGTCGACTGTTTCATTTTATTGAAGTCTTGCCCCACTCGCTCACTGCCTTAAGTTCATTATCTTAGTTTCGCCTTCAATGGCAACTCATGATGTGTCATATTTAGTGCAAATTTTAGCACTGATTACTATCACGCACCGAAAATTACTGGATTTTCTTATTTAATGTATATTTACGGCATCGATTTCACCAGTACGCCCAGCAAGCGCAAACACATCACTTGCATTGAAGCGGTCCTCGAGGGCGATTGCCTTCGGGTAAAAGAATTGCAGCGCTGGACGTCACTGGCAGATTTTGAACACTTCTTGCAGCGGTCAGGTCCTTGGTTCGCGGGCATGGACTTCCCCTTTGCCATGCCGCGCCGTTTTATTGAAAACATTGGTTGGCCGCCAGCGTGGCGTGACTATGTGGGGCTTGTCAGTCAGTGGGATCGCGCCCAGTTTCGCACCACGCTCGACGCCTACCGCGCCGACAGACCGAACGGCGACAAAGAGCACCGTCGTGTCGCCGACGCCCGCGCCGGTGCCATTAGCCCACAAAAACTGTATGGCACACCCGTAGGATTGATGTTTTTTGAGGGCGCGCCGCGCCTGCTTAACAGCGACCTTTGCTTGCCGGGATTGCGCGACAACGACGATTCACGTATCGGGCTCGAGTGCTATCCTGGACTGTTAGCGCGGCGTTATATAGGCCGCCTGACTTACAAGCAAGACGACCCCACCAAGCAAACCTATGAACAACAGCAGGCACGTCTGATGCTTTGGCAACACCTGCAGAGCGAACAATTGTGGGAGGACTACGGTGTGCGTTTACAGACCGATGCCGCGTTAATTGACGACCCCAGCGGCGACGCCATCGATGCCCTTTTGTGCGCCATCCAAGCGGCGTGGGCCGCGCGCTGTAGCGCCCCCCACTATGGGCAACCTAGTGATGTCGACCCACTCGAAGGTTGGATACACGACCCCATGTTGACCAACGCCTGAATGCCACTACCGCACCCGCGGCAGTTGCTGCCAGTCGGTGGTGTAGGCCGGCGATAGAAACTCCTGTTTCATACGCCACTGCGTACCGTTGTTTTGCCGCGCCCAAAAAACGGCCCCGCGCTGCTTGGCGTTGATTGCGTCCATCGTTGCCATCAACTTGTCGGCCCGTGGGTCGACCTCAAGTAAATCGAGCAGGCTAGGCTGCCACACATAGCGCGGATAGAAGTCACCCAGCAACACCCCTGCCTTAGCATAGGCAAAACCGTCCCGCCACAACTTGCCCACCAGCGCTTGAGCGTGCTTCATCAATACCCGCGTATCGTCGCTCGGGCGCATCAATTTCACCGTTGCTGCATTGCTGTAACGCGGCTCGCGGTCGCTAAACATACTGGTACGCATAAATAAGCTAATAGCTTGTGCCCGTTGGTGTTCGGCTCGCAATTTAGCCGCGGCGTTAGCGACATACTTGGCCACGGCTTCGCGCATCGGCTCTATGCGGTGGATGCGCTCACCAAAAGAGCGGCTACACATGATCTGCTGCTTGGGTTCGGCCACCTGTTCAAAATCCAGGCAATCTTCGCCGTTTAACTCGCGCGCGGTGCGCTCTAGCACTACCGAAAAGTGCCGCCGCAGCGCTTTTTTGTTGTAGTCCGCCAGTTGCAAGGCGGTGTTGATACCCATATCACGCAACCGCACGGCCAAGCGTCGCCCCACCCCCCACACTTCGTCGACAGGGGTAATGTGCATCAGTCGCCGGCGCCGCAAGGGATCCGATAAATCCACCACCCCCTTGGTGGCGGGATATTTTTTCGCGGCGTAATTCGCTAATTTAGCTAATGTTTTACTGGGCGCTATCCCAACACATACGGTAATACCTGTGTCTTGATAAACCCGCTGCCGCACCTCGCCCCCAAAGGCCACAAGATCACGACAATGGCTCACTCCGTGCACATCGAGAAACGCTTCATCAATGGAATATACTTCTACCCGCGGCGCCATAGCCTCTAACGTGCACATAACACGCGCAGAAATATCGCCATACAGTGTGTAATTAGAACTAAATACCAATATATTGTGACGACGAATATCTTCGCGCACCTTAAAGATGGGTACCCCCATCTTGATACCGAGCGCCTTCGCTTCGTAGGATCGGGCCACCACACAGCCGTCGTTGTTCGACAATACCACGATGGGCCGATGCTTGAGATCGGGCCGAAACAGCCGTTCGCAGGCGGCGTAAAAATTGTTGCAGTCAACGAGCGCGTACACGCTTAACGCCCTCGCGATAACGGCCGCACGACATTCGTTACGACACCGAAAATTTCAAACTCATCCGGATTATCAATCGCTATCGTGGGAAACACCGGATTGTGCGCCAGCAGAGCCAAACGCGGCCGGGTAGACAACTCTTTAACCGTCATTTCACCCTGTAAACTTGCAATCACGATATCACCGTGACTGGCATGCAAACTTCGATCAACCACCAGGACATCGCCGGGATAGATGCCCGCATCGCGCATCGATTCACCTTCGACTCTCACAAAAAAAGTTGCCGCCGGGTGCTGGATACACAGCTCGTTCAGGTCGAGGGTTTTCTCAATAAAGTCCTGCGCTGGCGAGGGAAACCCCGCCGACACGCGTTCAAGGTAAAGTGGGATGGGGAGCGCCTGCTGAAGTTCAACACTGTCGCAGCGCCCCATGATTGACACCGACATGGCGCACTCCTGTATACTGTACAAACATACAGTATATTAGAGCGATTTTTGCAGCCGCTCAAGCGGAAAAATTAAAATAGTCACGTATCTGGCAAGCACAGATCTCCTTTTTGCCTTAGTATTAGCAGACAATCTCCTGATATAAGCTGCCGCAGCACTACAGAGTCTCGCTATGAATCAAAAATTCAGAACAACTAACGTTGAGCTCGATAAATTCGACCTCGCCATTTTACGTGTCGTCAGTACTAATGGCCGCATCAGTCTGACCGAGTTAGCAGATCGTATTGGGCTGTCGAAATCGCCCACTCAGACCCGCTTAAAGCGCTTGGAGAAAGAGGGCTATATCCGCGGCTATCGAGCCGTATTAGACCCCATTCTGTTGGGCATGGACCACATCGCCTTTGTGGAAATAAAACTGAGCGACACCCGCGAAAGAGCGCTAGCGGAATTCAACAACGCAGTGAAAAATATTCCCGAAGTGGAGCAGGTACACTTAATCGCCGGGCACTTTGACTACCTACTAAAAATTCGTACCCACAACATGAGCGACTACCGTCGTGTATTGGCAGAAAAGATCTCCACCCTACCCCATATGTCCAACACGGCAACTTATGTCGCTATGCAAGCGATCGTTGAGAACGCCCCCTTAACGTAGCGACCACCATTTCGCCACATGCTGCTGATAGGCCTGATATCGCTCACCATGCAATCGCTCTAAATGCGCTTCCTCAACCGTCGTTTGCAGGCCCAACATCCACCAGCCTGTCACTAAACTTACCAACGACAGCAACGAAGGTAGCGCCAATAAGAAGCCTACCAAGGCAATGCGCACGCCAATAAACATAGGATTGCGGCTGTAGGCATAGATGCCTTGTGTAATTAAGGTTGTATGCTGATCAGCATGAACGCCCGAGCGCCACTGTCCCCCTAGGGTACGATGGCCCACTAAGGCAAGCGCAAAGCCACCTAATAGCCATAGCACACCCAAGCCACGCAACGCAGGATCTAAGGCCATCAACTGGATCCAGCGATCTATATCAGGTAGCCACAAGCGCGCCACACATACGCACCAAATAAGGGCGCGAAATATACGAAAAGTCGCATGCGTCCACCACTGCCGCTGATAAGCACGCCCGTGGTCAACCAGCGCAACAGCAGGCCGCTGACGACGTAAAAATATAATGCGAGCGGTATAAAATAGCGCGACCGATGAGAAATAGATGGCCAAAAAGACATCGACGAAAGTGGTACTGACAAATCCCATAACCCCGACCTCGCCTCGCGGCAGCGGTGCGCCCAAAAGAAACACCGCTAAAATGTTGCAATACATTGGGACAATATTTGTCCGCCTGGCATTTAGGGGGCAAAAAACTCCACCGGCTGCCTCGGCATTTCTCTCCCCACAGATTGGGTTTCCCACCAGCGTCGGCTTGAGCGTGACACGTGAGTAGAAAAAATCGTCTGCGCAGGGTCATCCGCCGATTGAGACATAAACCCCCACCCCTTCTCTTTTAAAAAGGGTGAATGGACAAACAGCGTCCATGTTCCAGGGACAGCGTCATGAATGCGGTGAAAGGTGTTACCGTTGACACGCCCAAACCAGCGCCGTGTTTTAATCGTGGTGACACAACCCGATTCGCCTGCCGTAGGACACAAGTCCACCAATCGCTCTTCTCTATAGCGACCGCTCACTATCCAGGTAAAACCGCGCTGCCACGGATGATTGTGGATATGCCGTTCACGGTCACTGGAAACAAAACGGTGCAAATAAGCAATATAACCAAACCACTGACCGAGGTAGTAGCGTTCAAGGTATGGGCGTTCTTCGACATAAATCAGTCGACAAGGCTTATCAGCCGTCCACTTAAATAGCCAGTTATGCAATACGCGGCGCAGCACCGTTTTCTCCTAAAGATTAGCGTCCTTTACGGATGCCTATCCTATGCTCGCCTCGTTAAAGGCGCAAGGCGAAACGTACCCGCGATAGCAAATAGCGATTCGTTAAACAAAAACGCCGCCTCATAAGCGGCGTTAACATTTAACGTTGCTGGTTGGTTTGGCGAAGCCCTTGGCGCCACAGGTCGGCACGCCAATCACCTCGGTAGGGGCAATCGCGGTCGGACTTACCCATATTGGCCGCACGGGCGCCTTCGCGCTCGATGTGCCAAGCCTCTTGCAACCAGAAAGATTTGTGCAGGTCTCTATCTTCCATAGCTTTTCTCCACTGTAACTGTTTCCGTGATTGGGTAATCCATCACTCCCGTCGCTACCTTTCCTTGGTAGCCTTGGTTGCAAGTATACGACAATAGCAAGCGCTAGAGGATGCGAATCATTTATAAGAGCCATAAGGCCGATGAATAGAAAAGGTTTACAGAAGGTATTAAAACCCGCCCCCCTCGGGTGCAGAGAAAAAAGTTTAGCGTCCCACTTGCATAGCCAGGTAATCCGCCAGCGCCTGATCGGCTTGCTCACCAAAGAGGAGTTGACATGCGTCGATCAAACCCGGTGCCGACAGGATATCTTCGCGCCTGACGACCAGCGCAATTTTAGAACGCCGACGCAGGAAATCATCAAGCGTAGTAATCATTTCCATACGCGCGGCTAACGCTACCTCACAGCGAAGATACTCGGCATTCTCTATCAACAACTCGGCGTCTCGAGGGTCTTGCCGAATCATCTCTAATAACGCTAACGCGTGACTCCCATAGCGACGCCAGAGACGCTTGGTGAGAGGCTCGGAAGACGAACTTGGGGTCATATCATCCAAGCGCATCGCCAGCGCCTGATGCATGAATTCCTGTTTGATATCGGCTGCTGGCTCACCGTACCAACGTTTGTTGCGGAGAGGCAACTCAACCCCCATATCAGCTATGTACTCAGCCACCTCATCACCAACATTGATACAGTCGGTTAACTTGCCGCCAAAAATACTCAACATCGGCAAGGCGTCATCAAGCTCAATCGCATGTTTGCGGGACAGTTTCACCCAATCAGCGACGCCATCGCTTCCCTCAAGCGCCAACGGGCGAACGCCACAACGCTCGGCAATGATATCGCCCTCGGTCAGAGGACGAAGCAGATCGAGCAGGCTATTCACATTATCTAAAATGAAACGACGGTCTTCATCAGTGACCGCCGCCGTGGGGTCATCCACCTGGGTATCGGTGGTTCCGATGCAGGTTTTCGGTCCCATCGGGATGACGAAAAATAAACGTCCATCGGAAGCAAAAAAAGCCTTGATGCTGTCGCTATTGCCTAGGCGATCAACGATCAAATGCACCCCTTTCGAGAACAAATGACGGTGTGTTGTCGTCACAGCCAAGCCTCGGTTGATCGCATCAACTTGCGGCCCTGCAGCATTCACAAGCGCCTTGGCACGCAGGCTGTAACACTCGCCACGGATATTGTCGCGCAGTTGGCAGTGCCAAAGACCATCGCGGAATTCACTGTCGAGCAACTCAACGTAGTTTGCCGCGGCACAGCCGTAGTCGATGGCAGTCCGAATGAAGTTCCACACAAAACGGGCATCGTTGTCGTGTAGGTAGCAATCAGAGTATTCAACACCGCCGCTGATGTGACTGATATCAATACTGGGGTCGCGCGCCTTCAAGGCCGCCGGCGATAGATAACGCGGCGCACGTGTTTGAAAACGACCAAACACCCAGTACAGCAAGGCACCGAGATAAATAAACCAGGCGGGGAAGCGAAAGCCCTTTTGAATCGACGCCACGAAACGGATTTCTTCCACCGTCGAGGGGTAGCAACGCATGAGATGATTTCGGGAGCGGCACAGTTTCCACACCAAACCATATTCGTGGCTTTCGAGGTATTTGATGCCGCCCCAAGCAAGGTTGGATGATTGAGAACTTGTCTCACCGGCAAAGTCACCGCGATCAATGAGCGCCACAGCGGCACCCTTGGCCGAGAGTGCAGCGGCGGATACCGCGCCATTAATACCGCCGCCCACCACCAAAGTATCGAAGATGCGCTGTTTGTGCTGTTCGATAAAAGTATGGCGCAAGCTCATAGCAATTTAACTCAGCAGCTGCTGTATCGCGCGACGCCAACCCACCAACCACTGCTGTCGCTGAGCATCGTCGCACAGGGGGGAGAACTGCCGTTGCCGCTGCCAGCGCTGGGCAAACTCGGCGCGATCTCCGTAGACACCAGTGCTACGCCCCGCTAAATAGGCGGCACCTAACGCAGTAGTTTCCAACACGACAGGGCGAATCACCTCTACCTGCAGCACATCGGCCAGAAATTGACACAGCCAGTCGTTGGCCACCATCCCCCCATCGACGCGCAAAGAGCGCGGTGCAATACCATCTTTGGCCATCGCCTCTAACAGATCGTGGGTGAGATAACCAATCGCCTCCAAGGTGGCACGGGCGAAGTGCTCTGGCCCGGTGGCGCGCGTCAAACCAAATATGGCACCGCGGATATCGGGGCGCCAATACGGTACTCCCAGGCCAGTGAACGCGGGCACGAGATAGACCCCTTCATTGCTCGCCAGTTGCATCGCCATAGCTTCAGTATCACCCGCGTGTTGGATAATCTTTAAACCATCGCGTAACCACTGCACCGCAGCACCCGCAATAAAAATCGACCCCTCGAGGGCGTAGTAAGGCACGCCATCCAGCTGATAAGCCACCGTAGTCAGCAGTTGATTATTAGACATCACGGCTTGTTCACCGGTGTTAAGCAACACGAAACACCCGGTGCCATAGGTACTTTTGATATCGCCGGCGTCGAAGCAACACTGCCCCAACGAAGCGGCTTGTTGATCACCTGCCACGCCGCGGATCGGCAACTCGATGGGTAATAACCCTGAGGCGGTGACACCGAAGTCATCGTCGCAGTTTTTCACCGTTGGCATTATTGACGCAGGTACACGGAACATCGCCAACAAGCCCTCATCCCACACGCCGCTATGGATGTTGTACAAACTGGTGCGGCTGGCATTGGTGGCATCGGTGGCGTGCACCGCGCCGCCGGTGAGACGCCATATCAGGAAGCTGTCGATGGTGCCAAATGCCAACTCACCGCGCTCGGCGCGATCGCGGGCGCCATCCACATGGTCCAATATCCACGCCACTTTGGTGGCTGAAAAATAGGGGTCGAGAAGCAAGCCGGTCTTTTGCTGAACCTCAGCCGAGTGACCCGCAGTAGCAAGCTGCCGGCACACATCGGCGGTGCGTCGGTCTTGCCAAACAATCGCTGGGTAGATCGCTGCACCAGTGTTGCGGTCCCACACGACCGTCGTTTCGCGCTGATTGGTGATACCAAGCGCAACAATATCAACCTCTTGTGCTTGCGAGAAAGCTCGCTGAGTCACCTCCAATGTCGTTGACCAAATCTCTTCCGGGTCATGCTCAACCCAGCCATCGGCAGGGTAAAATTGGGCAAATTCACTTTGTGCATTAGAGACAACCGAGGTCAATTGATCAAACACCATCGCGCGGCTGCTGGTGGTGCCTTGATCGATGGCTAGTATCGCTAATCGTTTGGTCATAGGGTGTCTTTGACGCGCTTGATCGGCATTAAATAGCTCATGCGAAATTGCACCTGAGTTTCCAACTTAACCGACGCCATTTCGCGCTCACCGCTGAACATTTGCGCTGCTATTTTCCCTTTCAGCTGACACTGCTGCGTCACCGTGGTCAGACTTGGGAAGCTGCGTTTGGATTCAGGAATATCATCAAAACCACTGATTTTGACATCTTTCGGCACGTTGAGTTTCTTTTCGCGGGCAACTTCAATCGCAGCCAATGCGAGCCTATCGCTCATGCACATCACAACATTGGGGTGGTCGTCCTGCTCAAACAGTTTTTCCGCTACTTCACGGCCATGGTTGTGCAAATTTTCCGGAGCACACCAAATATCTTTATCTTCGATGATGATACCATTTTGAGCCACCCCCTCACGGAAGCCTTGTAAGCGTTTAATGGTGCTGTAGTGGCTATCAAGTAGCTCCTTACCCTCGGCATTTTCGACCGTATCGCTGTCGAATAAGCGCAAGCCAATCAGCGCCACACGTTGACCTTTTTCGGTACCATAGCGGGCCAGGTTGAAGCAGCCCCCAAAATCATCGACGGTCACGGCGGGAACGTCGTCCATTTCAAAATCGACGGTAACGATGGGTTTGGCTTGGCGGCGCATAAAATCGGCAATCGAAGGCAGCGGTGGGCCATAGATAATGAAGCCATCCACCAGTGAGACATGACCCGCTAGAGCCTCATGTTCAAGCCGAGAGGAAAGCAGCAACATACTCATGCCATTCGCTTCTAACTCGCGCGAAACGCCTTCGAGAAACATGCCCGCCACTGGATCGATAAAGCTATAGCTTAGCGGGTGGGAGATCATGACACCAATAACTCCAGTGCGACCGGTTCGCAGGCTGCTGGCGGCCGCGCTCGGCCCGCTATAGCCTAGGGCTTGAGCTTGTTTAAGCAATCTTTCTCGGAGGCTCGCAGATAGTTGATCCGGACGGTTGTAGGCATTAGACATGGTGGCAATAGATACCCCCAATTCTTGCGCCAACGTTTTCAGAGTCCATTTATGGTTAGGCATAGTGGTATAGCTCAGCTATTTCATCTTTATCTTAACAACTTAAATTTAACCACCTTAATGGATTCAGTCAACCGCAAAAAAAATGGCGCCGAAGCGCCATGTTATACCTAGACAAACGACTACTTAAGCCCCAGCACGTCTTGCATATCAAACATGCCTCGCTCCACGCCGTTGATCCACACCGCCGCGCGCACCGCGCCACGTGCGAAGGCCATACGAGAACTGGCTTTGTGGGTAATTTCTACACGTTCGCCATCGGCCAAATACATCACCGTATGATCACCCACCACATCGCCGCCTCGCACCGTGGCAAAGCCAATGGTTTCACGCTCGCGTGCACCAATCACACCCTCGCGGCCATAGATGGCCACATCTTTCAATGTGCGACCAACGCCCTCGGCGGCGGCCTCTCCCATACTAAGCGCAGTACCAGAAGGCGAATCAACCTTGTGACGGTGGTGAGCTTCAACAATTTCGATATCGTAGTCATCACCAAGAATAGCGGCGGCCTCTTTAATCAATTTAAAGCACACATTGACGCCGGTAGAGTAATTGCTCGCCATAATAATAGCGGTCTGGTCTGCCGACGTCACGATGGCTGATTTTTCCTGCTCATTGCAGCCAGTGGTACCGATGATCAAGCGTTTACCGTGCTCGGCGCACAGCGCCGCATTGGCTACCGTGGCGGCGGGGGCTGTAAAGTCGATCATCACATCAAAGTCGGATAATACCTTACGTGCGTCATCAACAATCGTGACACCGCAGTGGCCAACGCCTGCCAATTCACCTGCATCGGCGCCCACTAGGCTAGAACCAGGGCGTTCGATAGCAGCGGACAATCGGGCACCTTCGTTGGCGGCAATCGCCTCGATCAGCATCCTGCCCATGCGGCCAGCCGCGCCAGTCACTGCAATACGTACTGTCATAGTGTTTCCTTAACGCTAGATTTTCATGTCGTCGAAGAAATTCTTAACCCCTTCGAACCAACCGTCTTTCTGCGGTGATTGTTTTTTGCCGCCCTCGTGCAGGGTCGCTTGAAACTCTTCTAACAATTCGCGTTGGCGCTTGCTTAAATGCACTGGCGTTTCCACGACCACGCGACACATCAAATCGCCCACACTACCACCACGAACAGGAGCAACTCCCTTGCCGCGCAAACGGAATAGCTTACCGGTTTGTGTCTCGGCGGGAATCTTCAATTTTACCCGGCCGTCCAAAGTAGGAACTTCTAGCTCACCACCTAAGGCCGCATCGGTAAAACTAATCGGCACTTCACAGTACAGGTGTTTGCCATCGCGTTGGAAAATGTTGTGATCTCGCACGACAACTTGCACGAACAGGTCACCGTTTGGACCTCCCTCAGGGCCTGCTTCGCCCTCGCCAGATAGACGAATGCGATCGCCAGTGTCGACACCCGCGGGCACTTTGACCGACAAATTGCGGGTTTCCTCTACCAGGCCTTGGCCGTGACAGCTGTTACAGGGATCGGTAATGGTTTTGCCCTTACCACGACAGGTGGGGCAGGTCTGTTGTACAGAGAAGAATCCCTGTTGCATACGCACCTGACCAACACCGCCACAAGTATTACAGTTGATGGGGGTTGACCCCTTTTTGGCACCGCTACCATCACACGAAGTACAATGGGCCATGCGAGGCACATTGATCTTCACTGTGGTGCCTTTGACCGCTTCTTCCAGGTCGAGCTCTAATGTATACGCCAAATCGGAGCCACGGCGCGGGCCACCGCGACGACTGGAGCGGCCGCCGCCAAAAATATCACCGAACACATCGCCAAAGATATCGCTAAAGTTCTCGCCACCGCCAAAACCACCGCCCCCACCTTGCTGGTTGACACCGGCGTGACCAAACTGGTCATAGGCTGCACGTTTTTGCGAATCGGACAGAACCTCGTAGGCCTCAGTTGCCTCCTTGAATTTCTCGTCGGCATTCGGGTCATCGGGGTTGCGGTCGGGGTGGTACTTCATAGCAATTCGACGATAGGCTTTTTTCAGCTCCTTTTCGTCGACGCCCTTCTGGACACCCAAGACTTCATAGTAATCGCGTTTTGACATGTGTTATTAACCTATCTCACTACTGTCGGCAGAAAAAAGAAGAGGTTTGACGAGCTCGCCAAACCTCCGCTGTTCTTCGAAGTACGACGGAACGGGGCATTATAGGACAAGGCCCCGCGCCTTGTCGCGACGGTCGAATTACTTCTTGTCGTCTTTCACTTCTTCAAACTCGGCATCGACGACGTTATCGTCTGCCGCGTTGTCGGCTTGCTGCTCAGCTCCGCCCTCTGCTTGCTGGGCTTGTTGCTCGGCGTACATCTTTTGCGCCAGGCTGCCAGAGGCTTCGGTCAATTTCTGAGTCGCCGCGTCCATAGCTGCTTTATCGTTGCCTTTCGCGGCAGTTTCCGCTTCTTCCAACGCAGCATTGATGGCTGTTGTCTCTTCTTCAGTCGCCTTATCACCAGCCTCTTCCAAGGTCTTGCGAGTGGCGTGAATCAGACCTTCCAAGGTGTTGCGCGCTTGCACCACTTCTTCGAAGGCTTTATCGGCATCAGCGTTAGCTTCAGCGTCGCGTACCATCTTCTCGATTTCATCATCCGACAAACCACTCGAGGCGGTGATGCGGATCGACTGCTCTTTACCTGTAGCTTTGTCTTTGGCAGACACATTCAAGATACCGTCGGCATTTAGGTCGAAAGTTACTTCGATCTGAGGCATGCCGCGAGGCGCCGCAGGGATGTCTGCCAGATCGAAACGACCCAGTGACTTGTTTTGCGCGGCTTGCTTGCGCTCGCCCTGTACCACGTGAATGGTTACAGCAGACTGGTTGTCTTCTGCGGTCGAGAACACCTGTGACTTCTTAGTAGGAATCGTGGTGTTTTTCTCGATCAGTGCCGTCGCCACGCCACCCATGGTTTCAATACCCAGAGTCAAGGGGGTGACGTCCAGCAACAATACATCTTTCACGTCGCCAGCCAATACTGCACCTTGAATCGATGCACCCATAGCGACTGCTTCATCGGGGTTTACGTCGCGACGAGGCTCTTTACCAAAGAACTCAGCCACTTTCGCTTGCACCATAGGCATACGGGTTTGACCACCTACCAAGATGACATCGTCAACTTCTGATGTACTCAGGCCAGCATCTTGCAACGCCGTGCGCACAGGCTCCAGTGAGCGAGTCACTAATTCCTCAACCAGCGACTCCAATTTGGCGCGGCTCAGTTTAACGACCAAGTGCTTAGGACCGGTCGCATCAGCCGTAATGTAAGGCAGGTTCACCTCAGTTTGCTGTGAAGAAGACAGTTCGATCTTGGCTTTTTCTGCCGCTTCTTTCAAACGTTGCAACGCCAGTGGATCGTTGTGCAGATCGATGCCGCTATCCTTCTTGAATTCAGCTGCGAGGTATTCGATCAAACGCAGGTCAAAGTCCTCACCACCCAAGAAGGTGTCACCGTTGGTCGACAATACTTCGAACTGGTGCTCACCATCGACTTCAGCAATCTCAATGATTGAAATATCGAAGGTACCGCCACCCAAATCGTACACAGCGATGGTGCGGTCACCTT
Source organism: Cellvibrionales bacterium (assembly GCA_024639455.1). Lineage (GTDB taxonomy): Bacteria > Pseudomonadota > Gammaproteobacteria > Pseudomonadales > JAHEIH01 > JAHEIH01. The sequence continues at coordinate 33,066 of JAHEIH010000002.1, read as the reverse complement.
GCGCCTTGTCCATACCGTAGGCTAACGCCGCGGCGGTGGGCTCGTTAATAATACGACGCACGTTCAGACCGGCGATTTTACCGGCGTCTTTAGTCGCTTGGCGCTGCGAATCATTGAAGTACGCAGGGACAGTTACCACCGCTTCGGTGACGGCCTCGCCCAGGTATTCCTCGGCGGTCTTTTTCATTTTTTTCAACACTTCAGCTGAAATTTGTGGGGGCGACAACTTGTTGTCTTTGACTTCTACCCACGCGTCACCATTGTCGTGCTCAACGATTTTGTAAGGCACCATTGAGATGTCTTTCTGCACCACGTCGTCTTTGAAACGACGACCGATCAGACGCTTTACAGCGAACAGTGTATTCGTAGGGTTGGTCACAGCTTGGCGCTTTGCCGACTGGCCTACCAGAATTTCATTGTCCGCGGTGTAAGCAATGATCGAGGGAGTTGTACGATCGCCTTCGCTGTTTTCGATAACTTTAGCTTTGCCACCCTCAAGTACAGATACGCACGAGTTAGTGGTGCCCAAGTCAATACCAATAATTTTACCCATTTTGATCTCCAGTTAAATCAGTTCAGCTTACCGCAGAATCTGGTGTTGGTTGTTCCAGAGCGGTGGTTCTTGCTGTTGATTTCTATATAAGTTTGAATTCTCGTATTTCAAGTGTGGTTTTTAAAAAATTTCACTTTATTTCGCGACCACGACCATCGCCGGGCGCAGTAGGCGGCCATTTAAGCGATAGCCTTTCTGCATGACGGCCACAACACTGTTGGGCTCGGCATCGGGGCTTTCGATCATGGTCATCGCTTGGTGTACTTCAGGGTCGAAGGGCTCGCCGTGAGGATCGACGATTTCAACGTTGCTCTTGCCCAGTGCATCGACAAAACCTTTCAGCGTCAGCTCCACACCCTCTAGCACGGGTTTGATTCCTTCGATGTCGGCATCGGCCGCTTGCAGTGCACGCTCGAGGTTATCCACCACCGGCAGTAACTCAGAAATAATTTTTTCTGCACCATATTTACGCGCATTTTCAACATCGATTTCAGAGCGCCGTTTAATGTTCTGCGCCTCAGCGAGGGCACGCATGCTGTGCTCTTTCATGTTGGCAAGTTCGCCACGCACCGCGTCGAGCTCGGCTTGCAGTGCCGACACATCACCCTCCAGGGTTCCCTCGTCGACACTCGCTTCTACTTGCTCTTCCGCGACTTGGTCGAGCTGTTCGTCATGTTGCTTGTTTTCTTCAACTGTCACCTTGAAATCTCCGGCCAGAGGTGAATGTAAAAATACCCATGTCAGCTATGTGGGGATGGCCAGACGCATTTCAAGGGAAAAATGTAAAAAAATGTGACTGTCCGACGCGACATCTTGCGCACTGTATAAATATACATATACTAGACAAAAAACAGGAGGCGATTATGTTGCTACATCTAAGCGTCAAAGATTTTGTTATCGCGGAAAATATCGAACTCGAATTCGATACCGGCATGACGGTTATCACTGGCGAGACCGGTGCAGGAAAGTCGATTATGCTCGATGCTCTGGCACTGTGCTTAGGCTCTCGTGCGGACGCAGGTGTGGTGCGCCACCAATGCAAGCAGGCCGAGGTGACCGCCTGTTTTGACGTCAGCGTGATACCCGCCGCCCGCGAGTGGCTGCATAGCCGCGAGCTGTTAGATGAAAACAACGAATGTTTAGTTCGCCGCGTTGTCACCGCGGAAGGGCGCTCCCGCGGGTATGTCAACGGCAGCAGTGTCACTGCCCGCGAACTACAGGAATTAGGTGAATGGTTGATCGACATCCACAGCCAGCACGAGCATCAAACCCTGCTCAAAAAAGCTAACCACCGCTCTATTTTAGACGGCTTTGGCAAACACCAAGCACTGGCGGAAAAGGTGCGCCAGGCAGCCAAAGCCTTCCGCCAGATCGATGAACAGCTAACCACGCGCCTCGCCAACGAAGAAGAATACAGCGCTAAATTACAGTTGCTCAGCTACCAAGTCGACGAATTGGACAAGCTGGCGCTACAGGAGGGCGAACTAGAAGCGCTAGAAGCCGAGCTCAAGCAGCTCAGCAATGCTGGCGACATCCTGCAAAACAACCAACGCGCGCTCGCTGTGTGCCGAAGCGATGCTGGCGAGGGTGCCCTTGATTTACTTAATCACGCCTGCCGCTTGATTCAGGATAACTTAGATAACGATGCGGGCTTAAGCGACGTCTTCGACATGCTAGAAAGTGCCCGTATTCAAATCGAAGAGGCCAGCCATGAATTGCAGCAACGCATCGATAACTTCGACATCGATCCCCAGCGCTTGGCTGAAGTAGACGCACGCCTCGATGATATTCACCAAGTGGCTCGTCGTCACCGCGTGCAACCCTATGAACTACTCGATGTACAACAGCAATTGAAGACCGAACTGGCCACCCTTGAAGGCGATGGCGGCAATATAGACGCCCTGCAAGCCCAGCATGCACAGGCATTGGCAAAATATCGAGAGCGTGCTAAGCAATTGACCGACGCGCGACTAAACACTGGCAAGCAATTGGCAGATCAGGTTAACCAACAGTTACAAGCTCTTTCGATGCGCGGTTGCCGCTTCGAAGTGGCATTACGAGCGTGGGAACAAGCAGTTCACCCCTACGGTGCGGAAGAGATCGAATTCACTATCGCTACTCACCCTGGCCAGGCCCCAGGGCCACTTGGCAAGATCGCCTCGGGCGGCGAATTAAGCCGTATAAGCCTCGCCATTCAGGTAATTGTGGCACAGACCTCTTCGGTCGCCACCATGGTATTTGATGAAGTTGATGTCGGTATTGGCGGCGCCGTAGCAGAAGTCGTGGGCAATTTGCTGCGCCAACTCAGCGCTAATACACAGGTGCTGTGTGTGACCCACCTAGCGCAAGTAGCCGTGAAGGGACATCAGCACGTGGTGGTTAGCAAACAACACCATGACGACAGAACGACCACACAGTTACAGCAGATTGATGACGAAGAAAAAATTGTAGAAATTGCCAGAATGATCGGCGGAATAAGTGTTAGCGAGCAGACCGTGGCACACGCCAAGGCCATGCTCAACGTGCAACACTAAGATTTTTTAGGCTTAACGTAGAGCACAAGGCTATGATCAACGAGCTCGAAGCCGTGTTTTTCTGCAATTTCGTGTTGTAGTTTCTCAATGGTTTCGTCATAAAACTCCACCACTTGGCCGGTTTCGGTACAAACCATGTGGTCGTGGTGATCTTCACTGGATAGCTCAAACACCGACAGCCCGCTATCAAAGTGGTGACGCGTCACCAAACCTGCCTGCTCAAACTGGGTTAATACTCGATAGACAGTGGCCAGACCGACATCTTCGCCCTGCTCCATCAAAATTTTGAAGACATCCTCAGCGCTAAGGTGGGCGTCTTCACCAGCGTTCTCTAATACGTCGAGAATTTTTAAGCGCGGCACCGTGACTTTGAGCCCCGCTTTACGCAATTCATTGTTATCCATTCTCATTCCCAGTCTCATTAATAGCATCAGTTTAAAAGGAAGCTGAGGGAATTTCAGCCCTTTTTGTGTTTTTTTAAGGCCAAGGATTAGCAGTGTCGCAGGGCATCATGTATTATCGCTCGACAGATTTTTAGATGGATATTGACGATGAAAAAACTTTTGCCACTCTTGCTAGGCACAGTAATCTTTGCGGCAGGCTGTAGCTTCCCAGGGGTTTACAAAATGCGGGTGCCGCAAGGCAACATTGTCAAAGAGGACATGCTCAACCAACTCGAAACCGGTATGACCAAACGCCAGGTAAAATTCATCATGGGCACACCCATGGTCACCGACAGCTTCAACGACCAACGCTGGGATTACATTTTCCTCGTGCAATACGGTAAAAAGACACTCATTGAAGAACGCATTGCGGTCATCTTTGAAGAAGACAAGCTGGTCACTATTGAAGGCCAACTGAAAAACAAGGCAAGTGACAAGCCAACCGACGAGGGTAGCAACCCCGTCATCAATACCCCCGAAGAATAACCATAGCGGCGCTCAACGCCGCTAAATTTCCGCTTTTACCTTAGCAGCGCGCGCTTTGCGCACCTCCTTGGGATCGGCAATCAAAGGCCGGTAAACCTCTACACGATCGCCCTCTTGTAGAGCATATTCATCGGCCTTTACTACCTTGCCAAAAATGCCCATGTCAGCGCCAGCGAGATCGGCCTCTGGGAAAAATTGTCCTATATCAGAAGCCACTGCCGCCTGACGAGGCGTTGTGCCAGAAGCCACTTGAAGCGTGACAATTTTTTGCAACTGTGGCGTGGCGTAAGCCACTTCTACAGTAATCATTGAATCGATTGTGTTTTCGCGCGTTGACATAGGGCATCTACCAAATTGCTTGTCACGCCGTCGAGTAACTTGCCAATAGCAGCACTCAACAGCGCGTTGGATAATTCAAATTGCAGCTCAAACTCGACCTTGCATGCATTTTCCTGCAATCGAGTGAAATGCCATTCACCTTTAAAGGCTTTAAATGGCCCATCGATCAAGCTCAACACAATATGTTCGTTGGGCTGCATAGTGTTATGGGTGGTAAAACTGAGTTTGACTCCAGCCTTCGCAAGATCCAATCGAGCGCGCAATTCGGTCTCAGAGCGCTCAAAAACCTCACTACCGACACAGCCATCAATAAACTGCGGATAGGCCTCAACCTCGTTAACGAGTCGATACAAGTGTTCAACAGGGTACATGAGCAGCGCGCTGCGTTGAATGGTTTTCATAGCTACTAGATTAGGCCACGTGTTGGATTAAGGCGGTAACGAATATTACCAAAACCGCCGGCGTGGTGACATAGCGCAACAGCCAAATCCACAGCGAGAAGAAGCGACGGTGGGAAAATTTCTGGACATCCATACGCCAACCAACAAAAACGGCTAACGCAAAGCCCACACCGGGCAGTAACACGTTGGCAGATAGGCCATCAAGAAACTCAAAAATATTAAGTCCTGAAACTACTTCCACATGCTGCAGGGCATTAAAGGAAAACATCGACATCAAACTCAGCAGCCATACGAGCACACCTAGCAGTAACACGCCGATAGGCCGTGGAATTCCGCGCCGTTCATTGAGCCAAGCCACCGCTGGCTCAAGCAGTGCCACAGCAGAACTGAGCGCAGCTACCACCACTAAAGCGAAAAACAGTGCGCCCATAAAACTACCGTACAACATATTGCCAAAAGCCACCGGAAGACTTACAAACATCAAACCCGGGCCTTCGCCTGGCGCCAAACCACTGGCAAATACAATGGGGAATATGGCTAATCCGGCAAACATGGCGAATAACAAATCGATGCTAGCGACGGCAAACACCATCGACGGAATGGATGTGCGTTTCGGCATATAGGCGCCATATGCCATCATTGCTCCCATACCAATACTCAACGAAAAGAAGGCGTGGCCCAACGCCACCAAAAAACTGTTCCAATTGAGAGCGTCGGTGTCAAAGCTAAACATAAAATCGATAGCGGCTGACATGTCTCCCAGCGAATGGCTATAGGCAATCAACAGCCCCAACATGAGCAGCATCAAGGGAACCATAACGTGCCCGGCCACACCCAGTCCCGCCCTAACACCTAGACCTACGACAAGCATGACCGTCATTAAAAACAGGGACTGATAGCGCAGCATGGCAACGGGATCGGATAACAAATCGATGAAAATACCGCGGACAGCGTAGCTACCTTCATTTTGAAAAGCGCCTTCAAACGCGTTCACCAAGTAATGTAATCCCCAACCAGCTACGACGGTAAAATAGGAGAGCACAATAAGACCCGTGAGGCAGGCTACACCACCCACCCATCGCCAACGTTGGCTTTGACCAGCCTGCTTGGCCAATATCGACATCGCGGTGACGGGGTTGCGACGGGTCTCATGCCCCACCACCGTTTCGGCCATATAAATAGGGATACCGACCAAAGTGATACAGAGGAGATACATTAAAATAAAAGCGCCACCGCCATTTTCACCGGCGATATAGGGGAATTTCCAGATATTTCCAAGACCAATAGCCGACCCAGACGACGCCAATAAGAAGGTAATTTGGCGACGCCACATGCCTTGATCTGAACTAGCCTGTCGTTTCATTGCGCTTTCCTATGATGCCAAGGTATTGTCTGCCAAGAAGCCTAGAGTCTCAAGCAAAAACAAAAATTTAGCTTCTGATACAATTCACATAGGCAGCCACGTAACGAGTGCTTTATACTACGCGCCATGGCTAAGAAAAAACCCAAACCCCAAAGCAACACGATCGCTCTCAACAAGAAAGCGAAACACGACTTTTTCATCGAAGATAAATTCGAGGCCGGCGTGTCTCTGCAAGGTTGGGAAGTGAAAAGCCTACGCGAAGGCAAAGTGCAGCTCGTCGATAGCTTTGTGCAAATGCACCAGGGCGAAGCCTACCTCTATGGCATGAATATCACCCCACTCAAAAGCGCCTGTACACACTACGTCACCGAGCCGACACGCAACCGTAAACTATTGCTGCACGGCAAGGAGCTCGCACGTATCGCCTTAGCGGTTGAAGCCAAAGGCCTGACCTGCGTGTGCACCGCGCTGTACTGGAAAAACCACCTGATCAAAGCCGAAATTGCACTCGCCAAGGGCAAGAAAGAACACGACAAGCGCGATACCCTCAAGGATCGCGACTGGAACCGTGAAAAGCAGCGCATCGTGCGCCACGACAACCGCTAATCGAGACGCGACTGCGGTATCACCATGCCATCGGGTCGCGCTACTTTCACGCCATAGACACTCGCCAACAACTCATCGCTAAGCACTTGAGCCGGTGGGCCATCACCAACGACACCCCCGTTCTGCATCACAACGATGCGCTGGCAAAAACGCGCCGCCATGGTGAGGTCGTGCATAACGACCATGGCCGAACCCCCGCGCTGACAGTGCTGCTGCAACAGCTCCATGATGTGCAACTGGTGATAGGGATCGAGTGCGGCGATTGGCTCGTCGGCCAAGATAATAGGCGCACGCCCAGCAAATAGACGCGCAATCATGACCCGCGATAACTCCCCCCCCGAGAGAGTATCTACGCTGCGCTCCGCCAGGTGCGTAACGTCGGCCATTTGCATTGCCTCGGTGACAACTTCCTCGTCGCAACCATTGAGACGACGTCTAAAGCCTTGGTGAGGTAAGCGACCTAGCTCTACGGTATGTTGTACCGAAAGAGGCCATGCTACGGGCTGCTGCTGGGGCATGTAAGCCACAAGCTTGGCGCGCTCCTTGATATCGATGTCAGACAGTTCGCGTCCATCCAAGGAGACACTCCCCTGCACATCCGGAATCAATCCCATCATGGCGCGCATCAAGCTGCTCTTACCGGCCCCATTTGGGCCGATAACAGCCACTAATTCCGACTCCGTCAAGGTGAGATCGATATTGTCGAGCAAAGATTTAGACGATTTACGCCAACCGACCTGCCTGCATAAGAGACTGGGGACCTTAGACATAAGACCTCCGTAAGCGCCAGATCAACCATAGGAAGAAGGGGCCACCCACCAAGGCGGTGACCACACCGAGTTTTAATTCCTGACCGGTGGCAAAGACCTGCACCAAGATATCCGCCAGCAGCATGAAGCCTGAACCCACCAGCGCACTGGATAACAATAATTTGCTTGGGCGGTGCTGTACTAACGGGCGCACTAGATGAGGAATGACCAAGCCAACAAAGCCAATGTTACCGCTGACCGAGACCGCCGCGCCGACGGAGAGCGCGACACCAATAATAATCATGGCGCGCTGCCGAAGAAGATCGTAACCGAGCGATTGAGCTGTTTCTTCACCAAGACTGAGCGCATCGAGAAAGTTTTTACTCAACAAAATGGCAGCGCTCCCCACGACCATAAACGGCAGCGCCATGGCCACATCGACCACACTACGATTGGCAAATGATCCCAGCAACCAATAGACGATCTCACTCATAGCATAGGGATTGGCAGAAAAGTTGAGCGCCAACGCAATTAACGAACCCGCCAGCGCATTGACCGCCACACCGGCCAAAATCAAACTGAGACCGTTACTTTGCAGTCCCGCCAATGTAAAGATCGCCAGCACCGCCATAGCGGCACCTAGCATACCTCCCACTGGCAGCACCCACCACGCCATGGCGGCCCACCCAAAATAGAGACTGATCACAGCCCCCAAGGCAGCAAAATTGCTAACACCAACTAACCCAGGGTCGGCCAAGGGATTGCGTAACAAGCTCTGCATGGCAGCCCCAGAAAGACCTAATACGGCCCCCACAGCAACAGCTAGCACCATGCGAGGCAAGCGAATATCACGCAAAATGGTGGCGGCAATACTTTCGTCGCCCGACCAGAGACCCTGCAATGCTGCAAGCAGATCAATCTGGCTACTGCCTATCGAAAGATGCCATAGCATGAGCAAGATCCAAACGGCGCACGCACTGTAAAACCATTTATTGTTCAATCACATTGTCCTGTCTTGCTTGCCACGATAATTTGGCCTCAATCAACGCACCAAGGGCCTGTACATAACTCGGTCCGGGGCATGACCACATATTGGCAGGTAACTCTACCGCCATAGTGGGAAGGTTGCCAATGGCCGGGTGTTGCAGTAAGCGCTGCGCCAGCGAGTGGACATTGCGCGTGGAGTCTTCCAAAGCGATCAAGTCTGGGCGTGAGACGATCAGCTGCTCAAGGGTAAAGGCACTATTACCCACCAAACCGAGCTCGGCAGCAATATTTATGATGCCTGCTTGTTGTAGCATTTGATCGCGTAGACTACCAGCACCTTCGGTAAATCCATTGGGTCCTACGATCGCTAACCGGGGTTTCAAACCGCTATTTCCCTGCGCGATCAAACGAGCAATATCCCGCTGCCAACTGTCAATCAGTCGTTTAGCCACGTCTTCACGGTCCAACAACTGGCCCACAGCAAGTGCCTCATCGAACAATTGCTCCAAATACTGCGGCCGCGTCATTTGATAAACGTCGATTCCTTGTTGCCGTAGTAAGCGGATCACCATAGGATCACTGTACTGCCCGGCTAACACAAGATCAGGCTCAAGGGTGACAATTTCCTCTGCCCCAGCGTAGTTTAGAGGGAATTTTTGGGCTTGAGCGGTCCAACCGGAGTACTGAGAATCAGCCGATAAATAGGAGAGAGAAACGATATTCTCGCGCGCTGCCATCAGCAACAACAACTGATCGGCACACATATTGATAGAGGCTACTCGCATCTGGGCATTGGCGGAGTGCGTCGACACACACAACAACAAAACGAGTAGCCACTTGAACATGTATTTACTGGCCTTGGCGCAAACGCAGCAGCTTTCCGCTGTCGGTAATCAGGTAAATGAGGCCGCGGCTATCCAAAGCGATATCCCGCAAGCGCTCCTTTAGATCTTCCAAGTGGCGGTTTTCAGAGACTACCTTATCGCCCTCAAACGTCAAACGGTTTAGATGACTACCCGCCAGCGAGGTGAGCAGTAGGTTATCGTGCCACTCGGGAAATTCATCACCGTAGTAAAACACCATATCTGAGGTAGCAATCGAGGGTACATAAAAGTGTACGGGTTGTTCTAAGCCCGCTTTCTCGACCCCTTCGCCGATATCGCCACCAATATATTCCTTACCGTAGGTGATCACTGGCCAACCGAAGTTAGCCGCGGCGCGCAGCTTATTGATTTCATCGCCACCTCGCGGGCCGTGTTCACTGTTCCACATCGAGCCATCGGCGCGCATAGCCAAACCTTGTGCGTTGCGATGCCCCAAACTAAAAATGGGTTTAGCGACGTCATCGCCAGATACGAAAGGATTACTCGCAGGGATACTGCCGTCGTCGTTCACGCGGATCAACTTTCCATTGTGGTGAGTCATATCCTGTACCGCCGGGCGATTACGTCGGTCTCCCAGCGTGATGTAGAGCAAACCATCGCGATCGAATACCATACGACTACCAAAGTGGCCTTTGTTGTCACTATCAATCGCGGCTTGGAAAATGGCTTTCGATTCGGTAATTTTTTCGCCATCGAAGGTAAAGCGCATGACGGCGGTCGTTGTCTTATCGTCGCCAAGCGGCTTCACATATGACACGTAAAACCATCCATTGTCCGCGTACTTCGGATGCAAGACTGTACCAAGCAAACCCGCTTGGCTCTCGCTGAACACCTCTGGCATACCCGCAATATTGCGCATACTGCCGTCGCGTAGATCGACCAATTGAAGCGTACCTTCTTTTTCGGTAACAAAAGCGAACTGGTCATCAATTAAACTGACTGACCAAGGTCTAGCGAGAGCATCAGTGACCGTTTCTACTTGCAAAGCGCTGGCAGAAAACGAAGCCACAGCAAATAACGTAGCAACAAAACTTTTAACAACGTACATGGAATACCTCCGGTGTATAAAAAAAGGTCATAGTAAACTATGACCTTTTTACGTGCGCAATGCCGATTTGTGCCGAATTATTCAGCCGCTTCGGTATCCGCATCTTCAGCAGGTGCTTCTTTCTCAATCAGCGCTTTAACACTTAACTTGATGCGACCACGCGCGTCTACGTCGAGTACTTTAACGTCGATTTCTTGACCTTCTTCAAGAACGTCAGCGACGTTCTCTACACGGTCGTGTGAAATTTGAGAAATGTGCAGCAAACCATCTTTACCAGGCAGAATGGTCACGAAGGCGCCGAAATCGACGATGCGTGCGATCTTACCTTTGTAAACGGCGCCGACTTCAGCTTCTGCAGTGATCGCCATGATCATATCAACAGCAGCATCGCGTGAGGCAGCATCGGTACCGAATACCTTAACGGTACCGTCATCAGCCAGATCCACTGACGCGCCAGTCTGCTCGGTGATACCACGAATGGTAGCGCCGCCTTTACCGATCACGTCACGAATCTTGTCCGAATCGATCTTGAAGCTGGTCATTGAAGGCGCGTTGGCAGATAGTGTCTCGCGCGACTCGCTGATGACGCGGTTCATTTCACCAAGTATGTGCAGACGAGCATGCTGGGCTTGTTCCAGCGCCACATCCATGATCTTCTCGTTGATGCCTTGGATTTTAATGTCCATCTGCAGCGCAGTAATACCTTCTGAAGTACCGGCTACTTTAAAGTCCATATCACCGAGGTGATCTTCATCACCCAAGATGTCGGTCAAAACAGCAAACTGGTTGCCATCTTTTACCAAACCCATGGCGATGCCAGCAACAGGTGCACGCAAAGGAACACCGGCGTCCATCAGCGCCAAGCTACCACCACACACAGAGGCCATAGAGCTTGAACCGTTAGATTCAGTAATCTCTGATACTACGCGTATGGTGTAGGGGAATTGATCTTCAGTAGGCAGCATGGCTGACAAACCGCGACGGGCCAAACGACCGTGACCAATTTCACGACGACCAGTAGCACCCATACGACCACACTCGCCTACAGAGTAAGGAGGGAAGTTGTAATGCATCATGAACGGATCGCGACGTTCGCCTTCGAGAGCGTCGATGATCTGTGCATCGCGCGCGCTACCCAGGGTAGTCACTACCAATGCTTGCGTTTCACCACGTGTAAATAACGCCGAGCCGTGCGCGTTAGGTACGACACCTGTTTCAACGTGAATGGCGCGAACAGTTTTACCATCGCGACCATCGATACGTGGCTCGCCATTCAAAATACGTTTGCGAACAGTGGTTTTTTCAAGATCTTTGAATTCGCCTTTAATATCGTCAGCGCTAATTTCATCGCTGACCAAAGCAGTAATCGCTTCTTCTTTGATCGCCGCCAACGCGTCGTAACGTGCTGCTTTTTCTGTGATGCGGTAAGCTTCGCCAACTTTAGCAGCGAATTGCGATTGCATAGCGTCTACCAGTGAAGCGTTAGCTTCAGGGGCGGTCCACTCCCAACGGGGCTTGCCAACTTCAGCGGCCAATTCTTCAACCACTTGAACCACAGCTTGCAGCTCTTGGTGGGCGAACAATACAGCGCCCAACATTTGATCTTCAGTCAGTTCGTCTGCTTCTGATTCAACCATCAGTACCGCATCTTTGGTACCAGCAACCACCATGTCCAGACGCGACTCTTTTAGTTCTGCGTAGGTGGGGTTCAACAGATAACCATCAGTATCAGAGAAACCTACACGAGCGGCGCCGATAGGACCGTCGAAAGGAATGCCTGAAATGGCCAATGCTGCAGAAGTACCAATCATCGCAGCGATATCAGGGTCAACGCTCTTGTTGGCTGACACAACCTGACAAACTACTTGTACTTCGTTCTTGAAGCCTTCGGGGAACAGCGGACGAATAGGACGGTCGATCAAACGGCTGGTCAATGTTTCCTTCTCGCTGGGACGGCCTTCACGCTTGAAGAAGCCACCAGGAATTTTACCTACCGCGTAGGTACGCTCCATGTAGTGCACAGAGAGAGGGAAAAAGTCTTGACCAGGTGATGCGCTCTTAGCACCTACCACAGTACACAAGACAGCAGTGTCATCCATGCTTACTAGCACAGCGCCTGTTGCCTGGCGTGCAATTCGTCCCGTTTCCAGTGTTACGGTATGTTTACCGTATTGAAAAGTTTTAATAACCGGTTTCACGGGGTTTCCTCCAAAAAAATGAAGCCCGGCAATAGATGCCGGGCTTTGAGTGTCTTAGCGACGCAGACCCAGACGCTTAATCAGGTCGGTGTAACGCGAGACGTTTTTACCTTTCAGGTAATCCAGCAACTTACGACGCTGGTTAACCATGCGGATCAGACCACGACGAGAGTGGTGATCGTGCGAATTAGCTTTGAAGTGACCTTGCAGCTTGTTGATATTATGGGTCAACAGCGCCACTTGAACTTCGGGTGAACCAGTGTCACCTTCCGCTTGTTGGTATTCTTTAACAATGCTAGCTTTTTCTGCAGCTGATAATGCCATGATTTTCTCCAATATGCCTTTGGTAAGAACAACTTACCGTGAATGAAACGGCCTGCCCGTGCATATTTACAGACAGGTCTGTTTTACCTTATCGACCAACGGGCAACACACCCATACAAGCCGACGCAAAATTATATACGCTTTTACACATAAGTGCACAGTTTTATTAAGGATTTACGCTAATTAGCGCTAAACTGGAAAAGCCGACGCGGCGCCAGCATGGCGTCGTCATTGCACTCACCTAAACCGACAAAACCCAAGCCCTCGACATAGACCCTTAAGAGCCCTTCTGGCAAGGCCGATTTCATGACTGACTGGCCGTGGAGGAAATAATGGCCCAGATCGGCACTAATGGTGATCTCGGGAAGATGCATCACCGGCGTTTCAACCGGTAACAACAATGCATCAAGTGCGCCCAAGCCTTCATTTTCAAGCCGCTCGCGCAATTCATCTAAGGTGACCGCCTGACCTAAGTGAAATGGGCCGGCCTGGGTGCGGCGCAGCGTCTCAACGTGACCACCGACACCGAGAGTCCCACCGAGATCTTCGGCGATGCTCCGGATATATGTTCCCTTACTACAATGGACATCTACCGCCAACGAAGGGTGCTCAGCGGCAACAAAATCACCTAACTGGAGCGAATGAATAGTAACTCGGCGCGATTTGCGCTCCACCTCAATGCCCTGGCGCGCTAACTTATAAAGCGGTTGGCCTTGGTGCTTCAATGCCGAAAACATCGAAGGGATCTGGGTAATTTCGCCACGAAAAGCAGGCACTGCCGCCTCGACTGCCGCCAAATCAATGTGACTGGCATCGACACGAGATAACTCCTCACCTTCCGCATCACCACTGGCGGTGCACACCCCAAGGCGAAACACGCTGTGATAGGCCTTGTCGGCATCGAGCAGATATTGAGAAAATTTGGTCGCCTCACCAAAACATATAGGAAGTACGCCAGAAGCGAGCGGATCGAGCGCACCGGTGTGCCCGGCTTTTTGAGCATCGAACAAACGACGCGCCGTTTGCAGCGCCGCGTTGGAAGACATTCCAGTGGGCTTATCCAACACCAGAATGCCGTTTACAGGACGGCCCTTACGACGTCGTGCCATTAGTCCTCGCCGACATCATCACCGCTGGGCTTGCCCACCGCGCGCTGAATCAAGTCTTCCATATAGCGACCATGACCCACCGAACTATCGAAGTGAAAACGCAGCTTGGGGACGGTGCGCATAGTGCTATCCGATGCCAAACAAGAGCGAATAAAGCCCGCCGCCTTGTTTAGGACATCCACCGCCTGCTTGGCCTCGGCTTCGCTTTCGGCTTGCATAAAGGTCAAAAAGATCTTGGCATGCGAGAGGTCGCGACTCACATCAGCGCCAGTTATATTGGCAATACCGACACGAGGATCACGGATCTCGTTTTGAATGATCAGAGCTACCTCGCGCTTGAGGTAGTCCGCCACTCGTTGGGTACGACTATAGTCGCCAGCCATACAGTTACTCCGCCAGTATTCGCTTACAGACTACGCGCAATGGCTTTAGTATCGAATACTTCGATCTTATCGCCGACTTTCACATCGTAGTTGCGAACACCAATACCACACTCCAAACCACTGCGAACTTCATTGGCATCATCTTTGAAGCGACGCAGTGATTCTAGCTCACCTTCAAAGATCACCACGTTGTCGCGCAATACGCGGATGGGCTTGTTGCGATAAATGGTACCTTCAACCACCAAACAGCCCGCCACCTGGCCAAACTTAGGCGATTTAAACACTTCGCGAACGTCTGCCACACCGACAATTTCTTCACGCATTTCTGGGCTCAACATACCCGTCAACGCATCTTTTACGTCGTCCAGCAGGTTGTAAATAACACTGTAGTAACGCATGTCGACGTTTTCGTCTTCCACTAACTTCTTAGCACCTGCGTCGGCGCGAACGTTAAAGCCGAACACGACAGAACCGGTGGTCAGTGCCAAGTTGATATCGGTCTCAGTAATACCGCCAACACCTGAAGACACGACGTTGACCTGGACTTCGTCGTTACCGATATCGGCCAGGGCCGCCACCAGAGCTTCCAACGAACCACGTACGTCGGTTTTAAGCACAACGTTGAGGGTTTTCTTCTCTTCTGATCCCATGCTGGCAAACATGTTTTCCAACTTCGATGCCTGCTGGCGAGCAAGTTTTTCGTCGCGCAGTTTTTCTTGGCGGTGCAAGGCAATTTCACGAGCGCGCTTCTCACTGTCTACAACGGCAAATGTATCACCAGCATTGGGCGAAGAATCCAAACCTAAAATTTCTACTGGAATTGAAGGCCCCGCTTCTTTAGCTGGCTTGCCGTTCTCATCCAGCATGGCGCGAATACGGCCGTACTGTGTACCAGCGATAACGATATCACCCTTACGCAGGGTACCACGCTGCACCAGTACAGAGGCGACCGAACCGCGGCCTTTATCTAGACGCGACTCGATAACCACACCCTGTGCCGAGATGTCGCGAGGCGCTTGCAGCTCTAGCATTTCCGATTGCAGCAACACCGCATCCAACAGCTCATCGATACCTTGACCGGTATGGGCAGATACATGAAGAAACTGTGTATCACCGCCCCAATCTTCAGGGATAACGTCTTTCGCAGCCAATTCGTTTTTCACGCGATCGGGATCGGCACTTTCTTTATCAATCTTGTTGACTGCCACCACCAATGGAACGCCCGCCGCTTTGGCGTGTTGAATCGCCTCTTCGGTTTGTGGCATCACACCGTCGTCAGCAGCTACCACAAGGATCACGATATCGGTACTGGTCGCACCGCGGGCGCGCATAGCGGTGAACGCTGCGTGTCCGGGAGTATCCAAGAAGGTAATCATGCCGTGACCAGTTTCTACGTGGTATGCACCAATATGCTGGGTAATACCACCTGCCTCACCCGAAGCCACCTTGGCTTTACGAATGTAATCCAGCAGCGAGGTCTTACCGTGGTCAACGTGACCCATCACAGTGACAACTGGTGCACGAGACTCCATCGTCCCGCCTTCACTGGCCATGACCATATCAGTTTCAAGCTTGGTCTCGATGGCATTGGTATCAACCAACACGACCTTGTGACCCAACTCCTCTACCAATAACACCGCAGTGTCTTGATCGATAACTTGGTTCACGGTAGCCATGGTACCCATCTTGAACAATTCTTTGACCAAAACGGCCGCTTTTAATGACATTTTTTGAGCCAAATCGGCAACGCTAATCGCCTCCGGCACTTGAACTTCGTGCACTATCTTCTCCGTTGGTATTGAGAAGCCGTGTTTGTTTTTGCCGCGCGCTTTGCGTCGACCACCACGACCACCCTCGTTGTCACCATCTTCTACATAGAAGTCGCCGTGCAACAAGTTGTGAGTGCGGTCTTTACCGCGGGTTTTCTTGTCTTTAACTGTTTTCGCTTTCTTGCGAGGCTGGTCATCATCACCGTCATCTGCTTTACGGTGCTTGACCACATGCTCAGGCTTGGGTTTCTCGCCCTCTTTGACCTGCGCTTTACTCTCGATTTCGGCAAGCTTCTGTTTGCGCGATTCTTCTTCTTCGCGCAGACGTTGAGCTTCTTCACGAGCAATACGCTCTTCCTCGTCTTTCTTCAAGCGACGCATGGCCGCCGCTTGACGCAGCACCTCGGGATCCATGCTGTCGCGAGAGGGTTCTTCTATGGGAGCTTCTGCCGCCACAGGCTCTTCCTCTGGCTCTGGTTCTGGCACCACATCCTCTACTACTGGAACCTCTTCTACCGGCGCTAGTTCGACAACTGCCGCCTCTTCAACGACTTGAGCCGTTTTAGCGACAGGCGCCTCAACTAAGGGCTCCTCAGCATCCACCTCGATGGGGTCCTCGACCTGGTCCTCAACAATGTCACGCTTAACGTAGGTACGCTTTTTGCGCACCTCAACGTTTACCGTTTTACGAGAGGAACCACTACCCGTTTTTAGGGTAGAAATTGTCTTGCGCTTTAAGGTAATTTTCTTAGGCGCATCTGCCGACTCACCGTGACTCTTCTTCAAGAAGGTCAACAGCGTTTGCTTATCCGCTTCAGAGACACTATCTGCGGCCCCACTGTGAGGCAGGCCCGCCTCTTTCATTTGGTTTAACAGCCTTTCGACTGGGGTACCAACAACCTCGGCTAATTGACTTACTGTCACGTCTGCCATAAAAATTCTCCCCCTAGTCTTCCCTTACTGGCCAGCCTCGTCGGCGAACCAAGGTGCGCGAGCAGTCATAATCAACTCCGCCGCGCGCTCTTCTGTCATTTCTTCAATGTCGATCAATTCATCGATCGACTGCTCTGCCAAATCGTCCATGGTGACAATTCCGCGACTGGCCAACACATAGGCCAAGTGCTTATCCATACCATCCATTGCCAACAGGTCTTCTGCAGGCTCTTGATCCAATTTCTCTTCTGAAGCAATCGCCTGTGTCAACAGCGCATCTTTCGCTCTAGCCCGCAACTCCTCAGCGATGTCTTCATCAAAACCTTCAATAGAAGCCATTTCTTCCAATGGTACGTAGGCAACTTCTTCTAACGAAGTAAACCCTTCCTCTACCAGCACCGCCGCGACGTCCTCATCCACATCCAGGGCGTTCATGAAGCTTTCCAGAATTTGGCCGGACTCGGCTTGGAACTTCTCGTTGGCCTCTTCGGTGCTCATCACGTTGATTGTCCAGCCAGTCAACTCGCTAGCCAAACGCACGTTTTGGCCGCTACGGCCGATCGCCTGCGCCAGATTATCGGCATTTACAGCGACATCCATGGTGTGGCTGTCTTCGTCGACCACGATCGACTCCACATCAGCTGGTGCCATGGCATTGATTACCAATTGCGCCGGGTTGTCATCCCACAGGATGATGTCAACGCGCTCGTTATTTAACTCGCCCGAAACGGCTTGTACACGCGCTCCGCGCATACCTACACAAGCACCAACGGGATCGATGCGGCCATCGTTGGTTTTCACCGCGATTTTGGCACGAGAACCGGGGTCGCGCGAAGCCGCGCGAATTTCAATAACTTCTTCAGCGATCTCTGGCACTTCAATGCGGAACAGTTCAATCAACATATCGGGGCAAGCGCGGCTCAAGATCAGCTGAGGACCACGATTTTCAGTAGAAATTTCCACCAAGATGGCGCGTACGCGTTCACCCATACGGAAGGTTTCACGTCCGACCAGCTCACTGCGCGGCAATAGGCCTTCAGCGTTGTTACCCAGATCTACAATAATATTGTCACGGGTCACTTTTTTAATCGTGCCTGCCAGCATCTCGCCTTCGCGACCACGATACTGAGCGACGATCTGTGCACGCTCGGCTTCACGCACCTTCTGTACAATCACTTGCTTAGCGGTTTGCGCGGCGATACGACCAAAATCGACGTTTTCAATTTGCTCTTCGTGAATATCGCCCACGTTCAAATCAGCGCTCACTTCAGCGGCCTCTTCGGTAGTCAATTCAGTACCCAATTCAGCCAACTGGTCGTCCGCCATGACAGTCCAACGACGGAAGGTTTCATAGCTACCATCTTTGCGGTCAATGACCACATAAATGTCCGCTTCTTCTTCGTAACGTTTCTTAGTCGCTGCCGCTAATGCTGTTTCGATAGCTTCGAAGATCACGCCCTTATCAACGCCCTTCTCATTTGATACTGCATCAGCAACTAACAGGATTTCTTTGCTCATTTTTGACTCACCCTTGGCCTTTAAAAGGTTGGTACGATATTCGCTTTTTCGATAGTTGATATTGGCAACAAGTACTCATGATCGTCGACATAGATCACAATCTCATCACCTTCTACGGCGTTTATCACGCCTTTAAATTTGCGACGCCCCTCAAAGGGTACGCGCAGACGCAAGTTAACCAGTTGGCCAACATACGCTTGGTATTGTTCCAGGGTGTAAAGCGGACGATCCATACCCGGTGACGAAACCTCGAGGGTATACTCCCCATCGATGGGATCTTCTACATCTAATACACCACTGACATGGTGGCTCACTGAGGCGCAATCGTCGACGGTGATACCGTTAGGAGAATCGATATACACGCGCAACATACTGAACTTGCCTTGCCCTTGATAATCGACACCCCATAACTCGTAACCCAACGCCGTTACGGTCGGTTCGATTAGGTCATGCAATACATCTACTTTTGCCACTCAGTACCCCGCGGCGCTTTTGCCGCACAAACAAAAAATGGGCCCTCGGCCCATTTTGCTGCCGCAAGCGCCCTGCAGACGCGACGGCATAATGTAGATAATAAAAAACCCCAAAATGGGGTTTTCTAAAAAGCCGACGCCTTCGCGTCTAACTAAAAATTGGTAGCGGGGGCCGGATTTGAACCGACGACCTTCGGGTTATGAGCCCGACGAGCTACCAGGCTGCTCCACCCCGCATCAACGTCTTAGAGCATGTGCTCTCAAGAGGTGGCAAATTCTAGGGACTTGCCCCCTTAAGGTCAAGCCCTAATCGCAAATAAATTGAATTATTTGCTGCTTGCTAGGCCAAAGACGCCAGCGCTTGCTCTTCCGTTTCAAAAATATCAAAAATTCGGTGCAAGCGGGTTAATTCAAACACCGCACGAACCTGTGGGTTCATGCCGAACAAACAGAATTTACTGCCCGCCTCTTGGTTGCGGCGAAAGGTCGACACGATTAAACCTAACGCCGACGAATCGATGAAATTTACTTTCGACATATCGACCGCCAGCACATCAACTGCATGCGATTTGAGACGCTCGCCAATATCTTGCACACACTTTGCATCAACGCGACCGATCAGACGCGCTAAGGTGACATCGTTGACTACATCGACTTTTAATTGATCAGACACAATTATTTCCTCAATAGATAAGTATTAATTTTTAAAGGTCATTAAGGCAAGCATCCATCGCCACCACATACCCATGTGACCACCGACCTCGCCTTTTGCCAATTGATAAGCGTCGGCAATGACAATCTCTTCACAGGTCGCATCACAGGCGACAGTAATATCGGCCAATGCCATCACGCCAGGGGAGAACTCCTCCGCATCGGTCACCCAACTCGGGTACACAAAGTCCTGACTGCGCCGCGGGGAAGAACCTACCAAAGGCATTTCGCCGCGTACAACCCTCCACAACCAAAGTGACTTGCGCCATGCTCGATGAGGCACCAATAATGTCTTTACACGCAGTCGGCGGAAAGCCCTGAAACCGTTTAAATCACGACCAGACTCGAGGTAAATATCTTCTTCTTTGTACCAAGCGCGACTTTTCAACACTCTATATATAGCCAGTACTGCGATGGGTGACAACAAAAACAGCATGGTCAATGCCGCCACGGTGCGCTGCACTATACCCACAGCCATATCATTGGCCCCGCTGCTAGCCAGCATCGCGACATCATCGATATGCCCCATCCGGTCCTCATCCACCAGATAAACCATACTACCACTGACTACCGCATTACGAAGAACAAGATTGGAGCCTATAAAGGTACGCCCAAACACGACACAATCCTGAACAAAACACCCGACATCGAAAACACACTTTTCGGCGACAACGACATTCGGGCCAAGGTGAACTCGCGCAGAAAAAATACAACTTTCGCCCATGGCGAGCGGCGCGTGATAGCGTACATCCCCTGCAATTTTGCAGTTGCTACCGATATAACAGTGTGGCTCAGGCTGAAATCCAAAGGGATTTGGGTCGGTCAACTTGTCCGCCAGAATATCCATATTGATGCGCCAAATATCAGCCGGCGATGTTACCTGTACGGCAGAAGAAGCAGGAATTAAATGGAGCTGCTCACCCGTTTGTTTGACTAACTTCTGCGCCCAATGTGATAAACCTTCAACGGACGTAACACCCCCATGTTCAGGGGAGGCCTTCAGGGCATCCACTATATCCAGCTTAGGAAACGCCGACAAATCAACCACAACAATTGAATCATAAGTCATACCCAACAAGTGGGCATACTGTGTCTTAAATGGCTGCCCCTTGCGAATGCTTGCGCAGCTAATGGTCATACCTTCCGGTGTAAATGCTTCCAGCCATTCACGCGTTTTTTCTGGCATATGCTCAAGCAACAATAAAACATCGCGAATCTCTACGGCTAGCAAGCGGTCCAACCAATGTGCCAACATGGGACGTGTCCCCATTGGCAGCATAGGCATGGAGTAATCTTGTAGCAACCCTGACAGCGCCTCGGGAACACCCGGATCGACCAGAACAGCAAGACGAGACGTGGACACTAATAGGCACCTCGACCAAACACTACTGCTGGTAATGTTTTACATAAAATGAGCACATCTAAAGCGAAGCTCCGCTTGGAAGTGTACGCAAGATCCAAATCTAACTCTTGCGAAACCGACTTTTCAGCACGCCCACTCACCTGCCACAACCCCGTAATCCCAGGCTTTACCGACAAGCGTTGAAAATGCTCAGGCGAATAAGCAACTAATTCACTGGGTAGGTGTGGCCTTGGACCAACCAGCGCCATATTGCCCTTCAACACATTAATGAGCTGAGGCAACTCATCCAGCGAAAAACGCCGCAACCAACGTCCTATCGATGTCACACGCGGATCATCACGGCACTTCATTCGCAATGCCTCGCTATCAACCACTGTCGTCGTTACTTGGGACGATACGCCATTGAACATCGAGCGAAACTTATAAAGATGGAACAACTCGCCGTTCAGACCAATTCTTTGCTGCACAAAAAACACCGGCCAACCGCTTAGCAGCATCACCGCCAGCGCTAAAAACAACATAAACGGCGAGAGCAACAACAGCAGCACCAACACCAGCAAAAATTCAAAAAATCGAGGCATTAATCCCACAACGTCGCTTACTATCAAGCCACACCCGTCAATTGACACGATAAAGATCACCTAAAAGCGCTCTTTTATTAATTTTGAAGGTAGTCTAAGCTAAAAAATGATGCAAGCTGTAACAGCTTTACTACAATAATTTTATTTTCACTGAGACACACCATGCCAATGCTACGCAAAATAACCTACACCCTTGCCTCTCTACTTATTCTTACTGGCTGCAGTCATGCCCGTTACGGTGAAGACATCGTGTTCTCTCATTCGATTCCACCTGCAGCCCAGATTTCAACTTGCAGCTGCGAGCCTCTCGCCGAATCAGCCGAAGACCTTCAGGTTACGGTGTACTTTGGCACAGACCTCTATTCGCTCAATGAAGAAGCCATCACTACCCTTGAATCACTGGTACACGCTATCGATCATCGCAGCATTGAGTCCTTAACGATTGTTGGCCACACTGACAGTCGCGCCACCCATCAATACAACGACACGCTATCTATGCGCCGCGCAACCAGTGTGATTGATTATTTAAAGGGTCGCGGGCTGGACAGCGCCAATAAAAGCGTCGGCTGGAAAGGCGAGATGATGCCCACCGCCGATAATGACCACGCTAATGGCATGGCTAAAAATCGTCGCACAGTGATTTCAGCGCGGGTCATTCGGCGCTAGTATCGTCACCTAACAAGTAATCAACATTGTTCCAAGCAAAAATTTGTCGTATCTGCGGGGATAGATTTTTTATAGCAAAGCCAAGATTAGCCTGCCGCTGGCAATATTCTAATTGCTGTAATTTAGCCAATACCGAACAATCAATATAGTCCACCGCTTCCATATTGAGCACGAGATGCTTTTGCTTTTTCGCGATATCGATAAAGGCTTGTTTGATCTGCGGAATCACACCTTCTGAAAGGCTGCCGCTTAGCGAAAGCGTGCAAAACTCGTCTACTTCCTCAATGAAACTAACCAATAAGCTACATTTAAATTTTTGTTTGGCAAGCTGCTTCTGGTAGCGTCGATAGGGCATTACCTGCTGCACAATCATACGCAAGAAAGCGGGACCATCATGCATATTGCGTTCAATCAAGGCTGGCTCTTCAAACATACGCCAAACCCACTCTAAACCACTTTTTTGCATCCAACGCGGCGCCCTTTTTACCAAGCCCGCTGTAAAATTAACCACGCCTCCCAAATGGGATAAGGTCACCCCAGGAAAGTGATGCCTATTGAGCTCGATCCAGGCCTGCCCCTTTTGGGCGCCCAGCGCTAACAACAAAAAGTCGGGGTCACTTTTTTTTATGCGCTCAATAATATCGAGCGAGCTCATATCCTCAACGGAGCCAAAACCGGGCTGGTAAGCACCACAGGGGATTAACATGCTGTTTTCACCGTTTAACATGTCGCAGGCTCGATCACCGGCCCCTTCGGGGCCTCCCAAAAAGAATACTCTAAACGCACGACCCGCCATGCCGTGTCGCAAGCGCTCAAACACGCCAGCACCGCTAACGCGGTCCGTCAGAGGAATATCAAGCAACTTTGCAATCCACACCAAGGCCACACCGTCGGCTATCACAAAGTCTGAACCGAGCACAGAACGTCTAAACCCTGAACTTTGTGAGCTTTTAATCAAGAAATGGAGATTGGGGGTAGTAAGAAAACATCCCTCTCCCTTCGACATTTTCTCATTGAGATAGGCTACACACTGAAGCTCGCGACTAACATCGATAGGTAAGCCCATTAGGCACCACAGATCGCGAGAAAAAAGCGCTTCAAAGTCAACCGTCATTTAAGAAACCAAAATAAATTAAACACATTTGTAAAAGAAAAATACTTCTATAGAAGTTACACTAAGTAAGACTTTATTCAACTGATTGGCTCAAATATCCCGACAACTAGACAAATATATGCCATTACAAAAGCGTCCAGATATTTCAAGTGAGATTTTTGCCTCGTTCACGATGAGCAAAATTGATCGAAAAATAATCGACAGCATGACGACCGAGCAAGTCGAGGCCGTCCGTGCTGCGCTCTTGGCTGCCGATCGGGGAAAGCGACATCCAATCGATATCCGCCTAAATATCCCACTCTATTTTGCCCGCTATTATTTGGTGCTCTTCGCGGGAAGAGACAAACGCCGGGGCACCCTGCTTAAAGAAGCCGTGCGAAAAAATGCGCAGGATAAAAGAAGCGGGTCAATGATGATTTTACTAATGGGTATGTTGATAATATTTGGTCTATTGCTGATTGGTTTGCTAACGGCTTATTTAATCAAGAGTGAAATGGGGATAGACATTTTCCCAGACAAACATCTTGAGGACATTATTCTTGAATGGCTAAATTAAGCCTGTTACATACTTGTGAAACCCCTCAAATGATCTATGATTGCAAAGGGAATAGAGTTCTATAAAAAGATTTCTTAAGAAAGAAAACTTATAACGAGAAGCATACGGTTTATTGATGTTTGGCACTTTGACAGTTAAAAGTTATTATCGCATCTGCAGTGTGGCGTTATTGTTGTGCCTGCTGCAAGCGTGCGCGTCGACCGAGCACCTCGTAGACGCCGAATATCTTGGCGACAACGCCACCATTGCCCCCTACGACACGTCACTGCACAAACGCCCCATACACATCTTTGACCCCGTTGATTTGCAGCCGAAAATTTTGCAACAGCAGTTGATGCAAAAAGTGGATCACTTATTCGTCCTCATCGACAACAGCGATACCATGGAAGAAGAATACCGCGATATTAGCAAGCGTCGCTATGCAGAAGAAATTCTGCGCCGCCTTAACAAGACGTTACCCCCCATCGCGTTGACCGGTGAAGTCCTGCAATTTTCTGAGGGCTGGGCACTTATGATGGACAGTCTGACGGCGCCATCGCCCGCTTACAATCGCGCCGCTGTGGCAAGCACACTCAATCAACGACAACACTTCAAACCCGCCAAAGGGGCAACACTTGCTGAGGCACTTGACCACTTGACCGAGCACCTAGGCAAACTACCTGGAAGAAGTGCCGTGGTGGTCATTACCGAGTGGCAGCGTGTCGATAAATCGGTCGTAAAAGCCGTTGCACGAATGCGTCAACGCACCAAATTCGCCAAAGGTATCAGCGTAGCGGATAACGTCTCGGCCTGGGATGGCAAAGCCGGTGATGGCGCCTGTCTCTATACTATTGGCGTAGGCAACGAATTGTCTCGCGCGCGTTTCGACAATGTCGATGTGTGTGGATTTTCAGTGGCGGCTGACCGCGTCGCTCAACCGCGCGATATGGCCCATTTTGTAGAACGCATTCTATTTTCCGGCCCCAAAGACAGCGATGGCGATGGTATATACGATTACAAAGACGTCTGCCCCAACACCCAGCAAGACGTCATTATTGACTTTCGCGGCTGCCGTCGCTTTACCCCCAATGCCGCACAGGCCCTGATACCCATGGAGCCCGTTCGTGATTAAGCTAACTACCGTATTTAAAACAACCTCAACTCTCGCACTAATTTTGTGCCTAGCAAACCAGACAATGGCGCAAGGCATCGAAGCCATCGGTTACTCTCGCGCTGGTGTGCTCCTACCGCAAGACGTGCAACTTAGCAATGCCGTTAGAGCGGCGGCGCGTGTACAGGATGCTCCCTTAGACAAACCTGCACTTAATGTTGCAGTTCCCAACGAAGCGCTCTTACTGGCCGAGGAAGAGCCCAGTGAGATCGAGCAAAAGGTACAAGAGGCTCTAGATCCAGTAACACTTGAGGAGCGCATTCAACAGCAGGTTGTGCAACGCGATATAGAACAGTTCGGTTATGATATCTTTTCGATCACTCCCACTACTTTTGCCCCGGTTGAGAGCATTCCCGTTCCACCCGATTACAGCATTGGCCCCGGCGACACCTTTGTCATCCGGGTATATGGTGCAATGGACGTAGAATACCGCCTTGTGGTGACGCGCGATGGCGCGCTGCTGGTGCCGGAGATCGGTGAAATAGCGCTAGCCGGTCTCACCTTTAGTGAAGCGAAAACTGTCATCTCTAACGAAATCGCCGCGACTCGCGTCGGCGCCAAAGCTATTGTTACCCTAGCTGAACTGCACACACTGCAAGTGCTCATGGTTGGTGAAGTGCAACGACCTGGCACGTATACCATCAGCGGCTTATCCACCCTGCTTAACACTCTGATTACCACGGGCGGCGTGAAGCGCAGCGGTACTTTGCGCAATATTCAAGTCCGCCGAGAAGGCAACATTATAGCGACACTGGATATCTACAATATTTTGCTACAAGGATATGACGAAGATAACATCCACCTGCGCCAGGGCGACATCGTGTTTGTGCCCCCCATCGGCGAGACCGTCGGCATTGCCGGCGAAGTCAATCGCCCCGCCATTTACGAGCTAAAAACCGAGCAAACCGTTGAGCAACTGCTGGCGTTGGCTGGTGGCTTGCAAGCGGCTGCTGCAAAACAAAAAACCCATATCGAACGCATCTCGGACGCGGGTAGTAAAACCCTCGTTACCGCTGATTTGAGCGCCGATGGCGGCAAGGTAAAAGTTAAAAACGGCGATATGATCCGCATTTTCCCGGTACTGAACAAAATGGAAGATGTCGTTCTGCTTGGCGGGCACGTACTCGAACCCGGTGGCTATGAATGGCGCAGCCACATGTTCATAAGCGATTTAATTGGTGATGCACGTTCGTTGCTGCAGGGGGTCGATTACTCTACAGGCATCATTTTCCGCGAATCCGCTAAAACAAAACGCACTAGCGTCATTTATTTCAATCTCGGCCTAGCCATGCAGCGTCCTACTTCATCGCATGACCCTAAATTACAACCCAGGGATGAAGTCATTATTTTTGATACCAGCTCGGCTCGTGCGAGCATTGTACAAGGCGCGGTTAATAAGATTACGGCACAAGCGACACCGAGCAATCCTCCCGCTATCTTCGAGCTAGCTGGTGCGCTGCGCCACAACGGCGTATACCCTCTACAACAAAATACTCGTTTGCTCGACAGTTTGGTGATTGGCGGCGACATTCAGCCGGGTACCGACCTGAATTATGCGCTACTTGTTCGCAAAGACCCATTAACCGAAAAAATAGAATTTATTAACTTAGATTTGGCCAACGCGCGCCGCAATCCGCGAGGTGATCACAACCCCGTCCTGCAAGCCGAGGACAAAATCTATCTATTTGACAATACCACTAATCGCTCGGGCTTAATCGCTGGCGACATTGACACCCTTCGTAAACAGGCGGCCTACGGGGAATTTGCCCCGGTTGTTACCTTGACGGGCAAAGCAAAATTTCCCGGCGACTATCCACTAACACCCGGTATGCGACTTAAAGACCTACTCATCGCTGGGGGTGGCCTCACGGCAGACGCCTATGGTCGCGCAGCCAGCCTGTCACGTAGGGAGTTAATTGACGGTGAGTTTTCTGTGGTGGATCACGCCGATGTCAAACTGACCATGGCTGCCGAAGATGGCTACGACGCCAATATGATCCTGCAACCCTATGACTTTCTAGTGTTGCGAGAGAAACCCGAGTGGTTCAATACACCCCGCGTTGTAAGTATTGAAGGAGAAGTACTCTACCCCGGTAAATATCAAGTACAAAAGGGCGAAACCCTCTGCTCACTTGTTCGCCGCGCCGGTGGTTTTACTGAAAACGCCTACCTATTTGGTTCAGTATTTACCCGCGAAAGTGTGCGTTTGCGTGAGCAAGATGCCCTCGACCGATTGTTCGACGAATTGGACGATCGCCTAGTCGATGTTCATCTTTCACCTGGATACGGCAAAGATGAAAAGTTGCCCATTACTCAAGGGGCCACTGATACACTGCAAATTATCCAACAGCTGAAGCGTCAAAAAGCGGCGGGACGCATGGTCATTGACGTTGAGCAAGCCGTGAACCAATGCCATGAAACGCCAGACTTTGCGCTTGAGAATGGCGATCGTCTGATGGTGCCTCGCTTTAAAGAAGAGGTCAGCGTGGTGGGTCAAGTGTACTACCCCTCATCGCACATGTTCCGTGATGACCGTGCGGTATTTGACTACATCAACCTATCAGGCGGTATGCGCGAGATGGCGCAACACGAACATGTATTCATAGTGCAAGCCAACGGTGAAGTGGTATCAACTCGTAGCGCACTTAGCACCTGGGGCTGGGCACTTAAAGCTAAAAATTTAACAGTTTCTCCCGGGTCAACAATATACGTACCGCTTAGTTTAGACCGAATTAATGGTCGAGAATTTGCACAATCATGGGCAGACCTTTTATACAAAGTGTCAATTTCAGCAGCCAGTTTAGATTTTTTATTTCAATAATGAAAAATACGCAGCAAGCACCACCATTTAATATTGACCAGCAAATAGATCTGCTGGAATATCTCAATGCCTTATTGAGACATAAATACGCCATTTTCATTGCGGCAACCATTGCTGCAATGCTTGTTTTTAGCCTAACGCTGCTAATGGAAAACAAGTACACCGCACTTTCACTTGTTGCCATTAATATCAATGAGGAACCAGGTAGCGTTAAGCCCGACGAACGCCAGTCAAGCTATACACTGGGTCTACTTGAGAATGATTTTATTCTGGACTCATCTCAGGCCCGTAGCAATGAATCTAAGCGAATGATGGCTACTCTTAAATCCTATTCGTTTAGCGTAAAGTTCATAGAAGAGCAAAACTTATTACCCTACATTTTCAAGGATAATTGGGACCCCATCAATGAGACATGGATCGATGGTTTTCAACCCGACATGCGCTGGGCAAATGAAGCATTTATAACAATGCGATCCTATGAACTTAATGATGAAACAGGGCTGCTTTCGATATTATTTACTACCAAAGACCCTGAATTTTCTGCCAAGTTGGCAAATGCTATTATCCCAAGCTTTAACAATTTCACTAAACAAAAGCAGGTGAAATTGATTGAAGAGAGACAGGCTTATCTTAATAAGCGCCTACAGGAAATAGATAACATTCAGTTACATCGCTCTATCTACCGAATGATAGAATCACAAATTGGTGCGGAATCCTTGATCTTCGCTCGCAAAGATTACCCGCTTGAGATTATTCAACCTGCACTCCCCCCCCTTCACAAATCGTCACCAAAACGCAAGCAATACGCAGCTCTATCTTTTATGGGATTTTTGGTACTTGGCATGATGATCGCAATGGGCAGCGTGTTACTCAAAAAAATCAAACAGGGTCTCAGCGAGTACCAGACAACTGTCGCCGATGAGATTCAGCCGCCAATAGAAATGGCTAAAACAGACAGCGAGGCTGCCGTTAAGCCCGCTGATGAATGGATTGATACGTAAGGAAATTATATGAAAGTTCTCGTTACCGGTGGTGCCGGCTTTATTGGCTCCGCGGTTGTAAGACACCTCGTTCGCGACAAACAGTACCACGTGGTGAATGTTGACAAATTGACCTATGCCGGCAATCTTGAGTCGCTGCAGGAAATCGACGACAGTCCACTGTATGCTTTTGAGCAAGTCGATATTTGTAACCTGGCCGAGTTGCAACGCGTGTTCGCCGAACACAGCCCTGACAAAGTGATGCACCTTGCCGCCGAGTCGCATGTGGATCGCTCCATTGATGGCCCTTCGGCCTTCATCGAGACCAACATGGTGGGCACCTACTGCATGCTAGAAGCCGCGCGTCAGTATTGGATGAGCCTTGAAGGTAGCGCTCAGGAAAACTTCCGCTTCCACCACATTTCGACCGATGAAGTATATGGCGACCTGCACGGTACCGATGACCTGTTTACCGAGACCACACCCTACGCGCCAAGCTCACCCTACTCGGCCTCTAAAGCGGGCTCTGATCACCTAGTTCGCGCTTGGCACCGCACCTACGGCTTGCCCGTGGTTGTCACAAACTGCTCTAACAATTACGGCCCCTACCACTTCCCCGAGAAGCTGATTCCACTGGTGATCTTAAATGCGATCCACGGAAAGTCACTTCCTGTGTATGGTGAGGGCCTACAGATCCGCGATTGGCTGTATGTCGAAGACCATGCCCGCGCGCTAGTCAGAGTGGTGTTTGACGGCGAAGTTGGAGAAACCTACAACATTGGTGGCCACAACGAAAAACGCAATATCGATGTGGTACATACCATTTGCGACATTCTGCAGGAAATCTACCCCGATAAACCTGAAGGTGTCAGCCATTTTCGAGACCTCATTACCCACGTCGCCGACCGCCCCGGCCACGACCTGCGATACGCCATCGACGCCAGTAAAATTCAACGTGAGCTCGGCTGGGTCCCTGAGGAAAGCTTTGAAACGGGTATCCGCAAAACCGTGGAGTGGTATCTCAACAACCAAGACTGGTGGTCGCGCGTACTCGACGGCAGCTACCAAGGCGAACGCCTCGGCCTTTCGGCGTAAGGAGATCACATGAAAGGAATTATTCTGGCCGGCGGTTCCGGCACACGCTTACACCCAGTGACACTGGCCGTTTCCAAGCAATTGCTGCCGGTGTACGACAAACCCATGATTTACTACCCACTCAGTACCTTAATGCTAGCGGGCATTCGAGAGATCTTAATCATCTCCACACCTCAGGACACACCGCGTTTTGAACAATTGTTAGGCGATGGTTCAGCCTGGGGTCTATCGCTTAGCTACGCCGTACAAGCCTCTCCCGACGGACTGGCACAAGCTTTTTTGATTGGCGAAGAATTCATTGCTGGCGATAGCTGCGCCCTAGTCCTGGGTGACAACTTATTCTTTGGCCACGATCTGCAAAAATCGCTGGAGCGTGCCGCGGCAAAAGATACCGGCGCCACAGTATTCGCCTATCCCGTCAACGACCCTGAACGTTACGGCGTAGTCTCATTTAATGAGCAAGGCGTTGCACAAACCATTGAAGAGAAACCTGCCCAGCCCAAATCGCGCTACGCCGTGACCGGGCTATATTTTTACGACAACAGTGTGGTGGATATCGCCAAAGCGGTAACACCTTCACCGCGCGGCGAATTGGAAATTACCGACGTAAACAACGCCTACCTGCAACGAGGTTCGTTGGATGTGGAAGTGATGGGCCGTGGCACTGCCTGGCTAGACACCGGCACACACGACTCACTGATTGAAGCGGGCTCCTTTGTGCAGACCATCGAGAAACGCCAAGGCCTCAAGGTCTGCTGCCCAGAGGAAATTGCCTGGCGTAAACACTGGATTACCGACGAACAGCTACAGGCATTAGCCAAACCGCTACTGAAGAACGACTACGGCAAATACCTTGCCGAAATCGTTAAGTACGATATCCGTTAAAAGGGCAAGTCATGGAAATTATTAAAACCGACATCCCAGAAGTGATGCACATTCACCCGAAGGTATTTGGGGACGATCGCGGCTTCTTCATGGAAACCTATTCCACCGAGCGCTACAAAGCCGCCGGCATCAACATGGATTTTGTTCAGGATAACCACTCGCGTTCCGCCCATGGTGTATTGCGTGGTCTGCACTACCAGCTTAAATACCCTCAGGGCAAACTGGTACGGGTTGTCAGTGGTGTAGTGTTCGATGTTGCGGTCGATATTCGCGTCGGCAGCCCCACCTTCGGCAAGGCGGTGTGGTCAATATTAAGCGCCGGCATGAAAAACCAGTTCTGGGTACCGCCGGGATTTGCGCATGGTTTCTGCGTGGTATCAGAATCGGCAGACTTTGAATACAAATGTACCGATTATTATCACCCCGAAGACGAAGGGGCGGTGCTATGGAATGATCCTGAACTCAGCATTCCTTGGCCTCTCGACAAGCCGCTACTATCGGCAAAAGACAGCGCTGCCAGGGCGCTGGCGGACATTCCTAAATCTGAACTTCCCGTTTACCAAGGATAAGCATGAAAATTCTCGTTACCGGTAGCAACGGGCAAGTAGGCCACGAATTCACGCTATTAGCACCGCAAAGCCAGCACAATATTGTATGTTTTGATCGCCACGGCCTCGATATTACTGACGCAGCGAAGGTTAAAGAAGTTATACATAACGAACAACCTCAGGTAGTCATTAACTGCGCCGCCTACACAGCTGTTGATAAAGCTGAAAGCGAACCAGACACCGCCTTTACCATCAATGCTTCGGGCGCAGAAAATCTTGCTTCGGCGTGTCGGGAAGTCAATGCGGTATTGATTCATATCTCTACCGACTATGTCTTTGCTGGGGACACGCTCTCTCCTTACAACGAGAGTGATCCCACTGGTCCAAGCGGGGTGTATGGTGAATCAAAGCTTGCTGGTGAAATAGCGATTGCCCAACAACTTGAGCAACATATAATTTTGCGCACAGCCTGGGTGTTTGGTGCACACGGCAATAACTTCGTAAAGACCATGCTTCGCCTTGGTGCCGAACGTGACGAATTAGGTGTAGTCAATGACCAACTAGGCGCACCTACCAGCGCCAAAGGCATTGCCGATTGTTGTTTGACCATTGCCAATACCATTGCGCAACGCAATAAACAAGATATTGCTTGGGGTATATACCACTACAGTGGGGCACCCTATACTGAGTGGTTTGGCTTTGCTGAGCATATTTTTGATGCCGCTGTGCGACTGAATTTGTTGAACAATGCACCTAAACTAAATCCCATCAGTTCTGATCAGTTTCCAACACCGGCCAAACGCCCAGCAAACTCGCGATTATCATGCGACAAGTTGGCGAGCAACTTTGAGATCGTGCCGGATGATTGGAAATATCATCTAGAGCAAGTACTGCTAACGGTAAGAGAAAAGTAATATTAGCTTAATATATTTTTTATCATTATTTATTACTTCTATCTTGTTTATTCAAACAAGTTATTTTTTTACAACTGTATTGGCTGCAAAATTTTCAAAAGAAAAAAAATTAAAAACAAATAAAAAAGCCACAGCAACAATATTAATAGCAGCACACAATGAAGAAAAAGTAATTGAAAAGACACTTCATTCAATAAAGAAACAATTACCAAAAGGAGACGATGTCTTAGTAGTTGCTGATAATTGTAGCGACAGAACAGCCGACATAGTTCGCAAGTTTTCAATAATCAATGGGAAAGAGTTCAACGTCATTGAAAGAAATGACACATCACAAAAGGGAAAAGGATTTGCTTTAGATTTTGGTGTCCAGTACTTGCAGAGCAAGCGACCTGAAATTGTCATAATCATTGATGCAGACTGCTGCATTGGCCAAAACGCCATAGAATTCCTTAAGCAAAATACCATCGCCACACAGAGACCTGTACAAGCAAATTACTTAATTGAAGATATAGCTCCAACCGGTGTTATTGGCAAAGTATCAACATTTGCGTTGATCGTGAAAAATAATGTCCGGCAAGCTGG
>JAHEIH010000019.1 GCA_024639455.1 Cellvibrionales bacterium | reverse complement strand
TTAGCGCCTAAGCACAACAGTTTGTCAGACCCAGAAAGCCTCGTCTCTGGACGGGGCTTTTTTGTTTCTGGTGTGTGACACCAACAAAGGATCAGCAGTAAACTGCCATCATGAAATTCGTCGACGAAGCAACAATAGAGGTCTTCGCTGGAAACGGCGGCGGTGGTGCTGTGAGTTTCCGCCGGGAGAAATATATTCCCCGAGGTGGCCCAGATGGCGGTGACGGCGGCGATGGTGGCAGTATCTATCTTCGTGGAGATGACGCCTTAAATACCATGATCGATTACCGCTACACGCGCAAGTTTCGCGCGGAAAACGGCGCGTCGGGTAAGGGACGAAACTGTACGGGTAAGGGGGGAGATGACCTTTACCTTCCCGTACCTTTGGGTACCACGGTCCTTGATGAAGATACCGGCGAGATCCTAGGCGATATACAAGACCACGAGCAAGAATTGCTGGTAGCTCAAGGCGGTTTTCACGGTTTGGGGAATACCCGCTATAAATCGAGTGTTAATCGAGCTCCTCGTCAGTCGAGTCCGGGTTCCGATGGTGAATCTAGGCGTTTGAAACTCGAACTCAAAGTATTGGCGGACGTTGGACTGTTGGGTCTTCCTAATGCGGGGAAATCGACATTTATTCGCGCTGTGTCATCCGCCACGCCAAAGGTTGCCGATTATCCCTTCACAACACTAATCCCCAATCTGGGCGTAGTTAAGGTAGATGCTTACCGATCCTTTGTTGTGGCAGACATCCCAGGACTTATTGAAGGCGCATCAGATGGTGCGGGCCTTGGCATTCGGTTTTTGAAACATCTGACGCGCAACCGGATTCTTTTGCATATTGTCGATCTAGCGCCCTTAGATGAGAGTGATCCTGCTGAAGCGGCCAAGAGTATCGTTCGGGAGCTAGAGCGATTCAGCCCAACACTTGCTTCACGCCCTCGCTGGCTTGTTTTGAATAAGGTTGACTTAATCGACAACGAGCAACGAGCGGTGCGCCGTCAAGCGGTGATCGATGCCTTAGGATGGAACGGTCCAACCTATGAAATGGCCGCGATATCGAAAACAGGTACGAGTGCGCTCGCCGGTGACCTGATGACCTGTATTGAAGAATTGAAGGCGGCAGAGCAGGCGAGTGACGAGGTTGCTGAAGAAGAACGCAATATTCAAAATCGTATGCAACAAGAAGCTCGTGAGCGTATCGAGCATTTGCGATCTGAGCGCGTTTCACAACGACAAGCCCAGCAACAGCAGCAACAGCAGCTCGAGGACGACGATCATGACGATGATGATTTGGACATCGAGGTGGAGTATCGCCATTGAGTGCCAACCAGCGTAGCCATTTGGCCGAAGCTAAACGATGGGTGGTTAAAGTCGGTAGTGCATTGCTGACGGCAGATGGTCGTCGTTTAGACCACGGTGTGATCCATAATTTAGTACAGCAGTTAGTTGCGCTACGTGAGCGCGGCTGTGAGGTTATTCTGGTCTCAAGCGGTGCGGTTGCAGCGGGGGTGGTGCGACTAGGTTTAGCGCAGCGTCCGAGTGAATTACACGATTTACAGGCAGCAGCAGCGGTCGGCCAGTCGGCGCTTATCCGCGCATATGAAGACGCGCTTGGTCCTCACGGTATCACCACTGCGTTAGTACTCTTAAGTCACGACGATATTCGCGCTCGTGATCGTTATCTCAATGCTCGCGGTACTTTAAGTACCTTATTACGCATGGGCGTTTTGCCTGTTGTTAATGAAAACGACTCAGTGGTTACGGATGAAATTCGGTTTGGCGATAACGATACCCTTGCAGCGTTAGTGGCTAACCTTGTCGATGCCGATGCACTGCTTATTCTCACCGATCAAGAGGGGTTGTTTACCAAAAACCCCACTGAACATGCCGACGCAGAATTGATCGGGCAGGCGGACGTTACTGACGAGCGGCTCGATGACATGGTGGGCGGCGGAGGCCAGTTTGGGCGCGGAGGTATGGTGACTAAATTACGTGCCGCTCGCTTGGCTGCGCGATCAGGTACTACAACGATCATTGCCCATGGGCGCGAACCTAATGTCATTCCGCTGGTGGCTGCTGGGAATTCATTGGGTACGTTCTTCACAACCGACGTTCGACCAGAAAGCGCGCGCAAGCAGTGGCTTGCTAGCCTTATGCACAGTAAAGGCTCGCTTACGCTTGACGATGGTGCTGTGATTAGCCTGACCGAGCAAGGTCGATCCTTATTACCTATCGGTATAGCCTCAGTAGCGGGTAATTTCGTGCGCGGTGACCTTGTAAGTTGTCGGGACGGGGCGGGTAAAGAGATAGCCCGAGGGTTAGTCAATTACAGCAGCGCAGAAGCAGAGAAACTTATCAGAACCCCCTCATCGGCCATTGAGAATGTCTTAGGCTACGGCGGTGATCCTGAAATGATTCATCGTGACAACATGGTTAAGGTGTAGCGTGTGACCTTGGTTTTACTCAGCAGTTATTGCGTGGCCGTCTTTGCAGCGTCGATGTTAGGTGCTTGGCTTCCTCGCCGTTTTCACATGACGCATACTCGAACCCAGCTCACCATGAGTTTGGTGGCGGGCCTCATGTTGGGCGTGGCATTCTTCCACCTCATCCCCCATAGCGCCACTAACCGGGGCTCGGATATTGATCTGACCATGACGTGGGTGGTGGCAGGCCTAGTCTTTATGCTGTTGTTACTTCGCTTGTTTCATTTTCATCAGCATGACTTTTCCCACAGTGAAGTTGCCTGCAGCCATCCTGCCGATGACCATCATCACGCAGCGGCCCATGAGCATGCTCATGCGACGCCTGCTAAAAGCCCGTTTACCTGGTTGGGCTTATTGTTGGGTCTGAGTATTCACACGGTGATTGATGGCATGGCACTGGGTGCGGTTATGCGTGCAGAGCCGGATGGAAGTGCCGGCATTTTGGGGCTAGGCGTTTTTCTCGCGATATTGCTTCACAAGCCTCTCGACTCTTTATCGATTGAAACGGTTGCGTCTGCATCCGGTATGCCCACTAGTCAGCGGCAATTTATCAGCGTTGCCTTTGCATTACTTTGCCCCATAACGGCGCTGATGTTCTGGTGGTTAATTGATCCCATGCAATCGGGAGGGGTCCTATTACCGGCCGCATTGGCTTTTTCGGCGGGCGCGTTCATTTGTATCGCGCTGGGCGATTTGCTACCCGAAGTGCAATTTCACAGCCATGATCGTATCAAGCTGACGTGTTTGTTTGTTCTGGGTATCGGTCTTGCGTGGTCTATTGGGATGCTCGAGCCAGCCCATGGCCTTTAGCGCTCCGCACCCATTTCAACGGCTCGATGTTGGCAATCCTGCCCATCGAACGGTCTAGACACCCACCCCGCAAGTTCACGTTCAATACGCGCTGTGAGCGCGTCAATATGTTTGGGCTCGGCGTTGAGGCAAGGGATGTATTCGTAACGCTCACCTCCGGCATCTAAAAAGTAGTCGCGGTTTTCCATGCCGATTTCTTCAATTGTTTCGAGGCAATCCGCTGAGAATCCTGGGCAGATGATTTGCACGGACTTCGTACCTTGGTCGGGTAGCGCCTTTAGGGTGTCATCGGTATACGGTTTAAGCCATTCCTCCCGGCCGAAACGTGACTGAAAAGTGGTTATGTAGGCATCTTCAGGTAAACCGAGAGCGTCTGCCACGAGGCGAGTCGTCTTGTGGCACTGGCAGTGATAGGGATCACCATTGAGTAAATAGCGCCGTGGCATACCGTGATAGCTGAACACTAATTTGTCGGCGCGCGCATTGTTGGCCCAGTGATGACTTATCGAATTGGCTACTGCTTGGATGTAGCCCGCATCATCGTGGTAGGAACTAATAAAACGTAAATCGGGCAGCCAGCGACGCTGGCGGAAATCATCGGAGAGATCATCGAAGGTTGAGCCTGTCGTCGGCCCCCCGTATTGTGGGTAGAGAGGCATAACAACGAGTCGCTGAACGCCTGCATTAGCCATCTCTTCAAGCACTGAGCTAATTGATGGATTACCGTAGCGCATGGCCCCGCGAACCATAAATCCCTTACCCAGCGACTGTTCTAACCGCTGCTCAACACCCGCTACTTGGTCATGGAGATGGTAAAGCAGTGGCGAACCACGATCAGTCCAAACTTCGCTATAGGCTTCGGCTGAGCGCTTTGGTCGCGTATTGAGGATGATACCGTTCAGGATGAACCACCAAATAGCGCGCGGTACTTCCACAACGCGTGGATCACTCAAAAATTGCTTGAGATAAGGTTTGAGTGCCTCTTTCGTCGGTGCGTTCGGCGTACCCAAGTTAGTGAGTAACACGCCAGTCAGTGGCACAGTCGAATGGTCGTAGTCGGCTTGGCCGCGGTATTTCATACTGGGTCCTGGTTAAAGACAATAATCAAGATCGGTGGGTATGCAATGCGATACGCCAACAAACCCTCGCTGGATTCATTGTACCGGTTAACAGGCGCTTCGTGGCCCGTCTAACCATAGGATGTCTTGTCAAGATTGCAGAGATCGAACCGGTAGTATATAAACATACTCAAAGTTCAAGAATAACAGGAACACTATGAGTCTCGACTTTGATAGTGCACGTTTGCCTAATCCCCATATGAAGGAAGAGCACTTCGCTTGGCGAGAACAATTACGTCGGTTTATCGATAGTGAGATCATGCCATTTGCCGAAGAATGGGATGAAGCGGGGCATATCCCCATCGAGCTGTGGCCGAAAGCGGCTAATGTCGGTTTATTGGGTCTTGGATACCCCGAAGCCTACGGTGGAACGCCCGGCGATATTTGGTATAGCCAAATCGCCAATGAAGAGCTTGCCCGTATCGGTGTGGGCGGTATCAATGCGAGTTTGATGGTGCATGGGATAGGTTTGCCACCGGTCTTGAATTGGGGCAGCGATGCAATGAAAGAAGACATTGCGCCTGCGGTTCTACGTGGCGAAAGTTGGATTTCGCTTGGTATTACCGAGCCTGGTGGCGGTTCCGACGTCGCTAGCCTAGTCACCGCGGCAGTTCGTGACGGCGACTATTACATCGTCAACGGTTCAAAGACTTATATTACCGGCGGCATGCGTGCTGACTATGTATCGACAGCAGTGCGCACCGGCGGTGCTGGAGCCGCGGGTGTGTCGATGCTGCTGATCCCAACCGATGCGCAGGGCTTTTCTCGCACAGCTTTAGACCGTAAGCAGGGCTGGTGGGCATCCGACACGGCAACGATGTATTTCGATAATGTACGAGTGCCTGTCAGCAACTTGATAGGCGAGGAGAATCAGGGTTTTAAAGTCATCATGACCAACTTCAACAGTGAGCGCATGGGCATGGCCATTCAAATGGAGGCCTTTGGGCGGGTGTGTCTAGAAGAGGCTGTAGCGTGGGCTGTAGAGCGAAAAACCTTTGGCAAGCGTCTGGCCGATCACCAAGTGATTCGCCACAAGATTG
>JAHEIH010000029.1:17413-31477 GCA_024639455.1 Cellvibrionales bacterium | reverse complement strand
TTGCGATAAATTCGCTCAATCGAAGGAATGATTTTGCAAAAAAATTCCACTTATCTCTTTTCCACTCAATACCATCCACATTTGTCACTATTTTGATCTTAGTGAATAAACGGATAAACGGATAAACTAGAGCACCAGAGACGCCCAAGATAAGTAAATTATCGTAACCTTTTAACGCCGCGTGAATAATTGAAATGATGTCATACAAAACGCTACTTGAACCATTAGCACTAAGTGGGATGTAGTGAAGTTTTGCTGACTTATAAAAATCTAAATGTTCTTTATAAGATTTGCTACTACAATAAACGACCAAATCATTGTCATTTTTTAAATTTTTATCATGGTAGTCTACAAGCCATTCTGCCAGTGTTTCAAAGCCGCCATAATTTGCAGGAACACCCACTGTACCAATAATTGCAATTGTTTTGTTCATTTTAATCAAGCTTCCCTAAGATAATAAGCCTTGTATACAGCCTTTAACATGTTGATAAGCAAATCTGAAACGACATCTAATACAATACTTTAAAAAGTCACTTAAAATAATTCTCGTAATGACTGGAATTTTTATAGGTGAGTACTTTCTAAAAAAATAAATTCTATTCCTGGCCATATGCCAAACAGAGAATGCACTTAAACCTCCTCCTGTTGAGGCTGATACTTTGTGGTAAATTTTGATCGATGTATCACAAATAATATCGTAATTATGTTCTAAAATGCGATGGCAGTATTCTACATCTTCAACATACATAAAATAAGATTCATCCATTGGACCTACATCTTCTAGAATTTTGCTTGGAATAAACCAGCAACAGCCTGGTGCAAAACTCACTGAAATCTTTTCCACTACATTTGTGTCTGGCTTGTTGTAGAAAAAGAGTTCTATTTTTCCACTCAATAAATCATAACTGCCACCTCGAGACCATATCAAATCAGTTTGAGGGAAATTATTTATCTGTGGAACTATGATTGCATTAGAATGAGTATATTTTGAAGACACTAATCTCTCGAAAATGTCTTCTTCAACTAATGTATCGTTGTTTATAATTAAAAAGTATTCAGCATTGAGATTCATCCCGAACCTAATACCAACATTGTTTCCGTATGAAAAACCACCATTATAGCCCGATGACAACAAATATATAGCCTTATCGGACTCGACTGAACAAAAGATGCTTTTACCTTCAAATTCAATGACAGAAGGTGTTAGCGCTAATTTCTCCTGAAGAATTTTTGGCGAATTGTCTGACGAATCATTATCAACGATGATTATTGAAAGATTATCCCATAGTGATTTCGCTAAACTGTTTACGCATTCATAGGTATCATTTGCACCGTTATAGCAAATTAAAATCACCGCAATATGAGGATTCGCCACCAATTCCAAGGCCTCTGTATAGACTTGCTTTGACTATAAACATTACTGAAGTAGCATTTTGCGATTCGTTGTCTTTTTAGTTTTCCTAATCAAGTTCGTAATATTGGCACGAGACTTAGAAACAGTGACCTAGTATATCCTGATAAATTGAC
Organism: Cellvibrionales bacterium; assembly: GCA_024639455.1. GTDB lineage: Bacteria > Pseudomonadota > Gammaproteobacteria > Pseudomonadales > JAHEIH01 > JAHEIH01. The sequence goes on along the minus strand of JAHEIH010000029.1, from coordinate 29,950 downwards.
CCAGAACTTTGACGAAAAGCATAAAGTTGCTAGACTCTAGCATAGTACAAACCTGAGAACCTTTTATGCAAAATTTGTTACATATTTTCTATTGGCTCTGCTACCTGATCTTTATTGCTCCACCGAGAGCTATGGCCATCAGGGAAAATGCAGATACAATCAAAGGAGAATTAAGCGGCCGCTCAGTTTTAAGTATTACCGTCATCGAAATGACTATTCGACTTGGGCTCATTCTGATATTAGCGACAACCATTGAGAGCATACTTGGTGACAAGCTTTATGAAGCATTGTTATTCGATAAATTCTTTTTTTGGATTGTCACTACAGGAATGTTACATAGCGTTATTTACCTTTTATGTTTCAATCGCGTTGAAATTACCAATTCAACGCATCACATTTACCGTATTGGCCGTAACATTTGCTACACCCTTTTAGTTGCTGTAGGCATTGAACTGATAAGTAATGCCCTAGATTTGTTCAAAATTTTTCAACTTGAAGAAAGTGTCGTCCAGATTTTAGTTCTGTCATGTGCTGTTATCACGTGTATCTTAGGAATTATAGAGGCTTTTGTGGCTGGTGGAACACCTTCTGGAATTGATGACACCGTAAAAGAAAAAATCTAAATCCATTATCTTAAATCCCCTAATGAAACGAATATTGAGCTCAGAAACTTTTAACTTTAAAAAACTCTACCCTGTATTAAGTGGCTTGACGTTAAGGGGCATGGGAATGTTCTTGCAGCTTTTGAGCACTATAATCATTGCAAGGTACATAGGGGCAGAACAGATGGGTATATATTCTGTCTATCTTGCTTCAATGATGGTCTTGGCTGCATTTCTATCCTTTGGAGCACCAACCTATGCCATGAAAAAAGTTGCTATATCCTTCAACCGTGGAAGTTTTTCGTATATTTACCATCTCTTAAAACATCTTACATTGATAACTTTATTTTTTAGTATTTTCTCAACTTTTCTATATTTACTATTAGCGCCCTATTTTAACAGTTGGCTAAACATCACTATCCATCCGTTATTTGTCATTTTAGGAGCTTTCTTCTTCTCGATTTCTCGAATCTTTAACGAATCCTTAAAATCAATTGGAATGGTTAATACATCTGTATTTTTAGAAACTACATTGTTAGCCTTACTCATGATCACAGGAGTAACCATAGTTGGTTTATTTGATGTAAGCGCCAACGCCCTCAGTGTTGTAGGAGCTAATATTTCTAGCAATGCTATATTGATGATTTTAGCAATCATAGTGATCACAACTCATCTACCAAAAACTACAACCAAAGTAGCTCATCCTGCTATGCCAGCTTTATTTGAACTCACGCCATACTGGGGTAACTTGGTTATTGTTTTTGCTTTCATTAACGCGCCCTTAATTGTTTTACCATTTTTTGCTACAGAAGCAGAAATCGGCATTTTTAGCATCGCCTACAGATTAATAACAATACTTATCAATATTCTTGGTGTTCTTGCGGCGATATTTGGTCCAAAATTTGCGGTAGCAGCCTCAAATAGTGACCATATTGAGCTCAGATCTATTCTCAGAACAAGTGGAAAGCTTTCGTTGACTTTGTTTTTCCCAGTAGCACTTATTCTTGCATTTTTTCCAAAGCACATACTATCCCTTTTTGGGGATGAATTTTTACAAGGTGACTTACCACTTTTCATCATGCTTATTGGTCAATCAATTTATGCAACGACAGGGTTAGTAGGGCTTTTTCTTTCCATGACTGGAAATGCGGACATAGAATTTAAGATTTCTATAATATTTTTATTGATTATGTACGGGCTACTTTTTCTTGGCGGGTACTTTTTTGGGATGCTTGGTGTTGCTGCTGGGTTTAGCATTGGTATCGCTTCAAAAAACATAATATCCTTAATGGCATGCCTCAAGGTATTGAAATACTTAGAGTTAAATTAATATATCTCCAAGTAAAAATGATACCAAAGCATATTTTTACTAATTTATGGGCATTAAATTACCATTAATACATTAAACATTTTTAGTACTATTTAACTCTATTAAGAGAAATCGATATGAAAAGTTTACAATACCGAATAAAAAGCAAACTCAATAAAAAAATTATTTTCCCTGATTGCTTTGTCTATACCAACACAGTATTTGTGCATATCCCTAAAAATGCAGGTCAATCAATAGGACATGCTCTCTATGGAATGACAATTCATCACGAAAAAGCTGCTGATCTTCGTAAAGACCGAAAAGCGACATATGCCAATGCTTTTTCATTTGCTGTTGTTCGTGATCCCGTTAGCCGATTTAAATCAGCATACTCATATTTAAAGCAAGGTGGTCGTACAGTTGACGATAAAAAAATTGCTGATAAGTATTTGAACAATTGTAGTCTGGAAGAATTTCTTACTTTTCTAGAAAATACTCCTTTTGATGAAAATCAGGAGTTATTCCACTTTCATACACAAACTAGCTATGTTTGTGAACCTTTTAACCCTCTACTGATTATCGTTGATCGTATCTACAAGCTTGAACACTTGTCCACATTAATGCGTGATTTCAAAGTCGCATCCAATTTTGCACCTTTATTAGACGAAATCCCCAAAGTAAACACATCCAAATCAGGAAAGTTAGAACTGACTTCAGTCGATGAACAACGTATCAGAAATCTTTATTCCATCGATTATATGAATTTTTATGACTAATTTTTTTCAACAGCTTTAGATAGATGAATGTCGTCCAATGAAATAATTTCCAACCTGAAAATATAATTATTTCAGGTTGAAATTATAACCAAATGATTAATCTTAAAATTTATAGAAAACGGCTAATACGTGCCTTTCACCAGTTTCCAATAAGCGCTCATCTCTCCCCGCATTCGCGGTCTCTACACACACCATTCGCTGGTATTCATGCTCGGCAAAATCTGCCATGGCCCGTGCTTTATCTACCCAGGGATTCCAAACGATGGCACTGCTACCGCCTTGAGTCTCAATGGTGATAGTTCGCTCAAAGCTTCCATCCATGAGGGTTACCTCACATGAGACCTCGTCATATATACGGTCCACCTCACCAGCAAAAGTAATGACCTCGCCGGTAGCAGGTTTGCGATGTAAACCTTCTAAATTATCTAGGTATGAACTCTGCTCAAGACCCGAGATACTGACCTGACGGATATCACCGACGTTAAAATAAGTGTGCAGTGCTTGGGTTAAAGGGATGGGTTCGGTGCCCAAATTTTCGGTGGTCAACGCAATCGACAACCACTTACCTAGGCGGATGGATGTTTTTAATGAGGCGCGATAAGGCCATTGACCATTTTGCGCTATCACTTCAGCGGGCAGACTCATATCTACTTGGGTCACACCGCAATCGTCAGCCATCACAGCATCAAGATTCCATAGCGCGGATCGAGCAAAGCCGTGCGCCCCACTGAAGCGATCACTTTGACCAAACCATGGCCAACACACTGGTGCGCCGCCTTTTATCCCCTTACCCTGCTCGAAATAAGCCTGCTCAGAACAAAACAACAGCGCGTGCTCATCCCCAACTCGCTTAAACGTGAGTGCTTGCCCACCTAGCAGGCTTATCTCCGCCTGACAAAAGCGATTCGTAACATGGATTTCAGGTAAGCCGCCCCGCCCTAATACAACGCTGACCCCATCAACATCAGCACAATGACGTTGCAACGTGGACAGATCAATTTTGCTCACAAGTGCTCCTAGACGTTTACAGTGACCGGCGCATAGTTAACCGGTTGCTATTGTCGACACGCTCGTAACTGGCGTCGTCCATCATGGCGCGCATGATACCAAGGCCCAAGCCGGCCGACACCTCATCAGCATTAGTGTAGTCCCAGTTTTCGAAGTCGACTTCGGCTTCAAGTGGGTTATAAGGAGCTGCAAAATCAATTAAGCTCACTTCAACCATATCACTACTCGCCTTAGCCTCTAGGCGAATTTCACCTCTACCAGAATCACCATAACCATGCTGAACAATATTGTTGCCCGCTTCTGCAATCGCCATTTCAATCCACGTGGCGACCTCTTGGTTATTACTGACTTGCATTACCACTTCGCGCACGGTTGCACACAAAGTACGCACTGCATCGGTCGTCGCCTCGACGGTCACGCGCGCGGTTTTAAAATCTGGCACCATTTCGATTCCCAATACGGTGATGTCGTCTTGCTCGATGGATACATTCAACCAGTTATCAACATCGCTAATTAAGGCACGGATAGATTCGGTCAAGGTTTTTCCGTTGTGGCTAGCAACAATATTGCTTAGGCGGTCATAGCCATACTGCTCATTATCGAGACCAAAAGCTTCTACAATACCGTCGGAATAAAGATAAACTCGACTACCTGGCTCAATCTTGCGGCTATACGTTTTAAATTGAACATTTGGCATCATACCGACAGGCAAATCACCCTCTTCCCAATATTCACAGCGTTGTCCATTGAAATGCAGTGCAGGCGTTTGGCCTGCCTGAGTATAGTCAATTGTCCGTTGCTGCGTATCCAATACCGCATAAGTAAACGTAAAGTACTTTTGTGACTCATGATCCATCTGGAATAACTGATTGAGCTCACTCACCACTTCGTGAGGCTGACGAGCCAAGCCCTCGTGGTCAATCAATAGCCCCCCAGGACGGGTATTCTGAATGAGCATCGAATTAATACTCACGGCGAATAGTGCTGAGGGCACCCCATGCCCGGACACATCCAATAGATAAAAAGCCACTTGATGGTCATTGATGCGAATGTAATTAAGAATATCACCGCCCACCGCTTCACTGGGTCTAAAGTGCCACGCCATTTCTATACCGGCAATCATGACATTACCTTTAGGGAGCATACCACGCTGAATTTCGCCGGCGGCGTGTAAGTCGCGCTGCAGCGATTGCAAACTCCGATTTAGTTCGCGCTCTTTCTGCTTGCGACGCTCCGTTTCTTGCTTCAATCTAACAGCAGCAGCTAAACGAGCAAGCAGTTCTACTTCAGAAATGGGTTTACGGATGTAATCTGTCGCGCCAAGTTCAAACAATTTACGCAGGCTATTTTGGTTATCTTCAGCCGTAAGCACTAATACGGGAATATCAGTAAATTCGGGCATCGACTTAACAATCCTTACCACCTCGATACCGTCTAAGTTTGGCATATTTAAGTCAGTAATGATGACATCGGGCGGCGTTTGCTCCAGTATGGTCACCGCCTCGAGTCCATCTATGGCGGCCATAACTTGGTATCCTTGCGCTGCTAATAGCTGACTGATCACTAAACGCGTCGTGACATCATCTTCCGCGAGCAAAATTTTTGCCTGGCTTACATCACTCAACGGGTAACCTCTTGCATTGCGTGTAATTTAGATTTAATCAACTGCAGCACCTCCGTAGAAGCCGCTATAACGGTCTTTTTGTAGGTACTCATATCTTGGGTGGTGGATGTCGCATCGCGAAGTTTGTCCAACACTTCTGGCAAATCTAGTGCCGAACTTATTTCAGCCAGTAATGACAAAATATCTTGATTACTGTCCGAAAGATAATTCTCTTGCAGCATGGTACCAATACTCTGCTGCCATTGCGTCAATAGTGCGACTGCCAAACTGGGATAACATGCCAGCCGAGTATCAAAACTAAATTCAGCGGCATAATCGGCGCGGAGCAAATGCTTTTTCAATTCAACCAATAAGCGAGAGTACTCCAACGGTTTAGCAATCCAGCCATTCATGTCACAGCTTAAGAAAGACTGTAATCCCTGAGTTGGGTTGTCCGCTGTCAAAGCGATAATAGGGATCATACATACACTATCCCCCGCTTCGCCTGCACGGATACGACGCGTCGCCTCATAACCATCCATCACCGGCATCTGACAATCCATTAAAACCAGTTCAAAATTATCCTTCTGCAAGGCCTTAATCGCTTCGCTGCCATCCATGACCCAACTGAAACCAATGCCTTGAAGTTTAAGCATCTCGATCGCGATCAAGGCATTAACGCTGTTGTCTTCTACCAGTAAAACCTTACCTCGCCAACAGGCATTTTCCTCAACCAACGCCTGCGGTTCATCAAATTCATCTTGCTCAACAACAGCTGACGATACCACACTTAGAGCCGGCTCGATTGAAGGCTCATCCCATACTTCACCCGCCTCATTCAATAACGATAACAAAGCAGCCAAATGCTGCGTCTCTAGTGGCGTCTCTAGCAACGAGACAAAACAATTGTGAATGGCTTGCTTCAATGCATGCTGCTTGCTAAGGCAGAGCAAGACAGTTCGCTGCCGCCAGTAATCAGGGTAATGTGCATCGAGCCAGTTTTTATCACGCTCACTGATGCGCTCATCAAGTAGCACAGCATCGAAGTTTGCGGAGTCATCGCGCAAGCGATCAAGCAGTTCTTGGCTGTCGTTTACCACAGTGAGATCGATACCCGCTTTAGCCAGGTCTTTCACCGTGAACGTTCGATCGCCGTCATAGGGTGCTGCCATGAGAACGCGACATCCCTCGACTGAAGAGACGGCGGATAGCTCGTGTTTCACCGGGAGTCTAAACCAGAAGATGCTCCCATCACCCGGCGTGCTTTGCACTTGCAAGCGTGAGTTCATCATTTGCAATAATTGCGAAGAGGTGGCTAAACCTAGACCCGCCCCCTGAAATTTACGACTGGCCGCATCATCAACCTGAGTGAAATTTTCAAAAATAGCTTCAATTTTATCGGCGGCTATCCCTACGCCAGTATCCGCCACTGAGACGAACAGTGTGAGCTTACCAGTAGTAACATCTTTCACCCCAACGTTAATAGTGATAGCACCACGATCAGTAAATTTAATCGCGTTATCGAACAAACTGAACAAAATTTGTCGGAATCGAACAGGGTCGGCAATCACATGAAGATCACTGTTTGCCATGCCGTTCAAATGTATATCGATACTTTTGGCAACGGCATGCTCTTTAAAGCTATCTACCAACTCTCTAAGCATGCTCCCTATATTGAACTCGTATTCATCGAGTTGAACCGCGCCACTTTCGAGCTTAGACATGTCTAGCATATCCGAGATCAGAACCTTAAGACGCTCGGCACTCAACACTGCTTGATTGACCAATTTATTTTGAGCTGAATCCAACGGCCGTTCATTGAGCAGCTGTAATGTGCCTAGCACACCATTGAGCGGCGTTCGCAATTCGTGGCTGATATTGCTAATAAATTGTCGTTTCACTCGGCTTGCACTGCGAGCTTCATGCAATGCACGCTGCAGGTGTTCGGTGCGCTCTTCTACCATCGCTTCTAACACATCGGTTTGCTGAGAAAGCTTTAGGTTTGCCTTGTAGAGTTCAAGCGACTTTGTTTCAAGTAACTTTTCGGCCTCTTTACGCGCCTTTTTCTCTCTTTCGAGCCGTCTAAGTTGGCTCTCGCTATCCATGCGTGGCCTCCTCAGTAACATACTCGTTCAAATGCTGTTTAATATTTTGCACTGCATCGAACAGCTGCTCTGCTTTAGTGACCGTTGCAGTAGAAATCTTCTCCAATTCGAATTCAGCCAGCGCCTGCTTCTCCAGCGACGAGGCAAAATCAGATAACTCGTGGGCGCCAACGTTTAACCCTGCCCCTTTGATCAAATGCGCCACGGACTTAACCGCCTTAGGTTCACGTGAGTCAATAGCATCACTGAGTTTGCGTAGCTGATTATCAAGATCTTTTAGATATGTATTTAAGACCATGAAAACGATATCTCTAGACACACCGAGACGCGCGATAATTTCATCAATATTAACTGCAAAACCATTTGGTATTGATTGGCTAGCACCTTGTGCTAATGCGGTTGATGCGGAATCTGCAACGGCGGAGCTAGCACGAAATAATTTAACAAGTTCTTTTTCTCTAAGGGGGATACTAATAGTCTCGAAGCCCTCTCGTGATTCCGCTCCCATTAATACTTTGCGAACGGGGCTCTGAAGAATCTTTGCGGCCCCAGGTAAATCAAGCATTTCATGTGAAATTAATACCACACCGTACTCTGACGTATCAAAACTACTGGGGATATCGTCCAAAATGCGGTGCTCAATGGTTAGCGATTTCAGAAGGCCTTGCGCGATAAGACGGCGAGTGGAGTTGTTTTCCAACAACAATACTCGGCCAGTTTCTTTCATACCTTCAGGAATTGCCTTGCCTAGGGTCTGCTGTGATGTAACGAATACGATATCGGAGCCAGATAGGAGTTCAGAGCTAGAAGCGATGATTTGATCATATGACTTTGCGATATCGTCTTTATGCTGCTGACCAAACAAAACCAAAAATGCATCGTCGAAGTCTTTCACTTTGCGAAGGGTTTGAACTAAACAGTCGCGGTCACGGCGAGCAATTTCGCTATCGACAAAAACCACAGGTAATGGCTTACCTTCACTGCGCGCGGCAGCAATGGCACAAATGGCCTCATAACTACTGGGCACAGTTGTCATGGCGATATTAGCGTCGCCAAATAATCGCCTATTAGCTTCAGAGGGCTGCCCAAGCCATAGTAGCCCCGAGTCTGTTGCTCGAATAAAGAGTTGTTTAAACATTCGAATACGCCAATAAATATCTGTTACATAATAGTCAAAAAGTGCGATTCCCGCCTCTTAAATTGGCAATATTTTTAGATAATTTTAGGCGAGCTTTTATATAAGCCTGAGAACAGGCTCAAAGCTAATGTCAGATTTTGTCAACAAATAGCATGGGATCTACCACACATAATGCAATAAACCAAATCAGCCACTAACTAGCCTATCATTTAATTCTTTAGCTTTGGACGAGTAATAATCATCTGGATAATTTTCGGCATACTTATCGACAAAACTTGTCCTAACAAACTGATCCAGCTTATTTCTCAAGATGGCGACAGTATCAGTCTCTTCCAAAATGACACCAGAATTATATTCCACAATAATGTTAGACTGCGGGATAATAGAGGACGTAATCACCGGACAATCAAAATTGATATGTTCATAATACTTATTCGGGCAAGCTATTTCATGCAGTCGATCATTGAAGCTGTAATACATCCACGAATAATCAATGGCATCAAAGAAGGTCTGTAAATCGCCTTGGCCAAACTTGCCGATAAAAAACACATTGTTTAAATCACAGCTGCCAAGTTCAACTTCAAAATTCCCCATACCACCGATAAGCACAGCAGCATCTGGATTTGCCTGAGCAAAATCTAACAGCAACCCCAACCCTCTGGTTTGTCGATCGAGCGACCCAAAGTATCCAATAACAGTCGAATACTCCTGTCTCATCGCTTTAATTTTATCGACGACGTGCGCTGCAAGCGTTGGCTTCACACTATCATTTAAGATGGGGATATTTTCAATAATGATCGCGTGAATATCTCCGGGATAAATATCGGCGCGTTTTTGATCGGGAACGAGCGTCACGCGTGCCATTTTTGAATAGCAATATTCAATAAAAACAAACAGTTGCGAAAGCATTTTTGAACGCTTAATTTTGGTGTATCCGTAAGGATCAACAATATCAAAAATACAGGTCTTGAAAAAAAGACGCGCGAAAATAACACCAAAGAAAGCGCACTCTAAATCCATAAACAAATGGACATCATCCCTTTTACTTTTAATTACGTGAAAAGGAATCACTATGGCCAAGAAACATGCATAAAGAAAAACACGTGTTAAAAGCCCATTTTCTCGACTATTTCTTACAAAACCTAATCGTGTGGTTTCAGCAAAATCAATGATATGGATTTTTCGATCGGAAAAAAGACTGGCATTTCGGTCAACCCGGGCGTCTTTGGAAGCAGAAAATGCCCGATAAATATAAACACAGTCGTCACAATGCATAAAAGATCAACCCAATCATGAAAATATCTAATAAATTTTTATTCAATGATTAACGGCGCACGCCATCAACACCTTGCACACCGTCAGATAAACCCTTGAAAAAACTTATTATTGGCGTGGTTTTCCTATAACGTAGTGACCAAAAGGTATATCTCAAAAAGTTTTTAAAGACAAACCCGTACAACCCTGTACGACTTCTATTTTCACCATCGTTTACAAACAAAAAGACGTTGCGGATCAAATAATAAATAGCGTTGATTTTAGTACCTAAGCTATTCGATGCGCGCATAATATAATCACCACTGGAACAGACTAGATTCACACCATTTGCTTTAAGCCTCAGCGACAAATCCACCTCTTCCCAGTACAAGAAATAATGGTCTTGAAATCCACCAACGTGCAAATAGTCATCAATATGGATACCAAAAAAGGAACCCGCCAAATAATCTGTCGTTGACAGCGGATTATCATTTACTTCCCATTGCTGAGAGATACCATTCAAACGTAAACAGTTATAAAGCACCTGGCCATACTCATCCTTCGCTGCCAACATCGCCGCAACGCCATGATTTGAATGAGATAGCAGGTCCGCTAACGCCTGTTCAGTAAAAATAACATCAGGGTTTACAACTACTAAAATGCCATCAAATTTAATAGATTTAAGGTATCTAGCATTGTGGTTATGCCCCCCCCCGTAGCCTGGATTTACTCCTTCTGCAAACAGACTAATATTGAGCTCGCTACTAAAGTCATCACATAACTCAGCCACCAAATACTTATTTTTATCTGAACTAAACGAGTCATAAACCAATAGGTAATCTGGCTTAGCGCCATATTTTGATACTTCCGCCAACAAATGCTTTAGGCTTTCACCATCGCCATAATTAACAATACTAATCGCGACTTGCTGTGAACTTTGCATGCTCTAATTACTCAATCGTTTGGGATCAAATTATGATTTAGCCAGTGTGTCCACGATGCGTAACGACGCTTTACCATCACCATAAGGGTTATGTGCAAAGGCCATTTGGTCATATTGCTCTTTGTCCGTTAGCAACAAGTTAATTTGTTCAAAAATTTTCTCTTTATCTGTACCTACCAATCTTACTGTACCGGCGGCAACAGCCTCTGGGCGCTCAGTGGTATCACGCATCACCAACACCGGCTTACCCAAACTTGGCGCTTCCTCTTGTATACCCCCTGAATCGGTCAAAATGATATGGGATCGATTCATCAAATACACAAAAGGTAAATACTGCTGAGGCTCAATCAACTTAATATTATCGACACCCGAAAGCAGTCTATTTACCGGTTCTTGCACATTGGGATTCAAATGCACCGGATACAGAATTTGGACATCTTTATGAGCATTGGCAACATCAACCAAGGCCTCACAAATCCGCTCAAAACCACCACCGAAGCTCTCACGGCGGTGACCGGTGACGAGAATTAATTTCTTTGATTCATCCAACATTGGAAATTTAGCCGCTAAAGAAGCATTTAACTCAGCATTGCTATCTAACTTTTCCTTAATCAACAACAAAGCATCGATCACAGTATTTCCGGTGATGTAGATGTTCTCATCAGAATAATTTTCAGCGGTTAAATTGTCTTTACTGATTTGGGTGGGCGCAAAATGAAAGTTAGTTAACGCCCCAGTAAGCTTGCGGTTGGCCTCTTCTGGCCAAGGACTGTAGATATTGCCAGTACGTAAACCCGCTTCAACGTGACCAACGGCAATTTGCTCATAATAGGCAGCAAGGCTTGATGCAAACGTTGTAGCAGTGTCGCCATGCACCAGTACCACATCGGGTTTGAATTCCTTAAGAACAGGGGTAATTTCCAACAAAATACGACTGGTGATTTCGGGCAATGTCTGCCCTGCCTTCATAATGTTCAGGTCATATTCTGGACTAATCTCAAAAAGCTCAAGCACTTGATCAAGCATTTCACGGTGTTGTGCTGTAACACAAACCCTGGCATCAAAGCGATCATCATTGGCCAAAACATGCACAAGCGGCGCCATTTTTATCGCTTCTGGACGAGTACCAAATACAGTTAATACTTTTTTCATTTATCGTTAAGACTCTTTGAATTAAAAAATAATTATAACAACAATAGGCAAAAATTTAGTCAATACCAGCCCTTGTTACATATGGAGCATAAAGTCTGCCTTTTGATTATTAAATAAGCAGATAACAATTTATCGTAAATGTAGCGTTATTTGGCCATGTTTAAAATTAGTTAATTATCATTTGTTAACAAGGATATTTATTTATGAATAAACCATTAAATATTCTGTTACATTTTAGTAAGGTTATTTGATTGTGCCTATGTTTTTAAAAATTTATGTCACTAAATATACAGATCTATCACGCACGATGATATGCCCCGCAAATGTTTGAGTAGTGAATTGTGCTTGATCTGATAATAAATGCGCAATAAACCAAAAATGCCAGAGCTTCGCGCTGTTCGGCACTGCTCCTGCAGTGCTCGTGAACCCGGCCGTGTTCAAGGCCGACGCCGCAATAAACAAAAAAGGCCAGCCCGTTGGGCTAGCCTTTAGTGACGCATATAAATATAGAGATTTAAAGCAATTGGCCGGGACTTACTCGGGGCATCCATGCCCCTCACCCTAGGGGCCAGCGCTTCGCGCTGTTCGGCACTGCTCCTGCAGTGCTCGTGAACCCGGCCGTGTTCAAGGCCGACGCCGCAATAAAC
>JAHEIH010000029.1:0-17313 GCA_024639455.1 Cellvibrionales bacterium | reverse complement strand
TGGGCTAGCCTTTTTTGTTTATTTGGTGCGGTCGCCGGGACTTGAACCCGGACACCTTACGGCACCACCCCCTCAAGATGGCGTGTCTACCAATTCCACCACGACCGCAAATTTGGCGCGTATTCTACTGCTGTTGCGCTTCGTTGGGAACAGCTGAATCCGCATTTGTTGGAATTTCTTCAAAAGCAGGGGTTTCACCGCTAGGCGCAACCGGAAGTTCGTCGTTCATCACAGGCGCTGCCTGTTGAACTTCAACGCTTGGCATACCCACATCCGCGATAGTACCCGCTTTATTTTTAGCAAAAATCGCCAGGCCGAAGCTCGTCGCGAAGAAGATGGTCGCAAAAATAGCCGTACCGCGAGTCAGGGCATTACCACTGCCGCTAGCACCAAAAACCGTTTGCGAGGCACCCGCGCCAAACGATGCACCGGCATCAGCGCCTTTGCCTTGCTGCAATAAGATCAAACCAATAATCGCCAAGGCGGCGATAACGTGAACTACAATAACTAACGTTTCCATTTCTATCCCACTGACTTGCAAATTACTGCGAAGTCGTCTGCTTTTAAAGAAGCACCCCCAACGAGGGCACCATCGATATTCTCTTGCGCTAGCAATGTCGCTGCATTATTAGCGTTCACACTGCCACCATACAAAATTTGTAGTTTGGCAGCACACTCAGCACCGCCATGATCGCTTACAAATTGGCGAATCATACGGTGAACTTCTTCAACTTGCTCTGGTGTAGCGGTTAATCCAGTACCGATCGCCCATACAGGCTCATACGATACTACGATGTCATTAAAGGCATCTCTGCCAAGCATGTTGGCCACCGCTTGCAATTGATGACCAATAACCTCTAACACACGCCCGGCATCGCGATCTTCCAGCGTTTCACCGACACATAGTATGGCTGTCAGGTGCTCTGCCTTAACCGCCGCCAACTTAGCCGCCACGAGCTCATCGCTCTCGCCATATAGACCCCGTCGCTCGGAATGCCCCACAATCACGTAACGCACACCACAGTCGCGCAGCATAGTGGCCGACACTTCACCGGTGAAAGCCCCGTTCACCTCAACCGCACAATTTTGCGCACCGAGCTGAACGTCACTGTTATCGAGCAATTCATCAACTTGCGATAAGTAAACGAAGGGAGGGCAAATAACCACATCCACGTTAACTTCATCAATTTTTGGCAGCAAAGATTCAACAAATACCTGGTTGAATGTCTCACTTCCATTCATCTTCCAGTTGGCAACAACCAATGAACGACGCATGACTACTCCTTAGCGGTGCGCAATAGTACAGAAGTCCAGTAAAACTTACAATCTTGAAAACTTATGCAACGGCCTCTCGAACAATATCAGCCAACTCGACCACCGAAGATTCCACCATCGCGGCGTCTTGTGCTTCAACCATCACGCGTATCACTGGCTCGGTACCCGATGGACGAAGCAATATTCGGCCGCGACCTTCCAAACGGTTGGTAATGTCTTTAATCGCGGCTTGCACTGCCTCGTGTTTATCTAGATCGACGCGGTTGTTAATCCTTACGTTGATCATTTTCATTGGCGCCTTGGTCATACCATTGCGCAACGCGCTTATTGGCTTACCATGGGCAACCAATGCTTGCAGTACTTTCAGAGCCGCGACGATACCATCACCGGTTGTCATGACGTCATGACAAATGATATGGCCCGAACTTTCGCCGCCGAGAATATAACCATGTGTGCGCATTTGTTCATTCACATAGCGATCACCCACGTTGGCACGAATCAGTTCAATACCTAAATCCTGTAGCGCCAACTCGAGACCGAGGTTACTCATCAAGGTACCCACCACACCTTTGATCGGTGAGATTTTGGCCTGGTATTGCGCGATAATGAAGAGCAACTCATCACCATCCATCAACTTGCCGTATTCGTCGACAAACGCCACACGGTCTCCGTCGCCATCGAAGGCAATACCTAAATCGGCGCGGTATTCGAGCACCTTTTCTTGCAAGTGTTTGGGGGATGTTTGACCGACCTCTTCGTTGATATTGAGGCCATCTGGGTTCGCACCAATCGTGATAATATCGGCGCCTAACTCGCGCATTACCGCCGGTGCAACATGATAGGTTGCGCCATGAGCACAATCCAACACGATGCGTAAACCATTAAGGCTAAAACCACTATTAGGGACTGTACTTTTACAGAATTCAATATAGCGACCTGCGGCATCATCCAAACGCTTCACTTTCCCCAAACGCGCTGACTCCACGGTGGTCATGGGCTCATCGATCATTCGCTCAATTTCTAGCTCGATGTCGTCTTGAAGCTTTTCACCATCGCCACCGAAGAATTTGATACCGTTGTCGTAGTAAGGGTTGTGCGACGCACTGATCACAATGCCACAGGCGGCACGGAAAGTACGCGTCAAATAAGCCACCGCCGGGGTAGGCATGGGTCCAATCATCGTCACATTGACACCCGCCGCAACGATACCCGCCTCGAGAGCGGCTTCAAACATATAACCCGAAATACGAGTATCCTTGCCAATAATAATGTTGTTGCGCCCTTGTTTAGCGAATACTTTGCCAGCAGCCCAGCCCAATTTCATCACAAACTCAGGGGTGATAGGGCCGCTACCGACACGGCCGCGGATACCGTCGGTACCAAAATACTTACGTGACATTGCTATTCCTTTGCTGTAGCTACTTTTTTAAATGCGTTGACCACGGCGAGCGCATCGCTGCTTTCTCGCACATCGTGCACGCGAATTATATGTGCGCCCCTCTCCGCCGCCAATGCAGCAAGGGTAACACTTCCAGCCAGTCGCTCATCTACGCCTCGGCCGGTAATTTTATCTAACATGGATTTGCGTGACATACCTACCAGCACAGGTAGTGACAGCTTTGTAAAAAGTGGCAAATCTGCCAATAAGCGTAGATTGTGTTCAACGGTTTTGCCAAATCCAAAACCTGGATCTACGATCAAGCGTTCACGAGCAATGCCCAAGGCTTCACAAGCGGCAACACGATCGGCGAGGTATTCGATAACCTCGTCAACAACATCGCTATAATCTGGATTAGCCTGCATGGTTTGAGGAGTGCCCTGCATGTGCATTAGGCAAATAGGTAAACCGGTATCGGCAGCAGCCTGTAGCGCACCTTCGCGCTCGAGACCTCGCACATCATTGATCAAACCGGCACCCACAGCAGCTGTTTCACGCATCACCGAGGGTGTCGACGTATCCACCGACACGATAGCCCCCAAGCGTTTCTCTAAGGCTTCCACCACAGGCACTACACGATCCAACTCTTCTTGCTCAGTCACCACGGCAGCACCAGGGCGAGTGGATTCTCCGCCTACATCGAGAATGGTGGCGCCGTCGCGCAGCATGTTTTCCGCCGTACGTAACACGACATCCATTTTCGCACCGCGAGCATCAAACAATTTACCGCCATCTGAAAATGAATCGGGCGTGATATTTAACACGCCCATAATGACAGGTTTATCTAACACCAGAGACCTAGCCCCACACTGTAACGTGAAGGGCTGGAGAGTGGGCAATGTCATCATCAATGTTCGCTAGCGGGACCGCCAACAGGGCCACTAGCCTCTTCGGACGGCGCCTCGTCATTGGCTTCAGCCGCTTGACCACCCGTTTTGTTATGGTCATCCCAACCCGAAGGCTTACGAGGCTTTTTGCCCAACATGATGTCGTCTATTTGCTCAACATCAATGGTTTCGTAAGTCATCAAGGCTTCAGCCATCGAGTCCAACTTATCGCGATTCTCTTCCAGAATCTGCGTCGCACGTTTATAGCACTCATCAATGATACTGCGTACCTCAACGTCGATTTCGTTGCGGGTATTACCCGACACATGGCTTGAAGAACCAGCCGCCGACTTTCCAAGGAACACTTCTTCGCTACCCTCGTCATACATCAGTGGGCCTAATTTCTCAGACAAGCCCCACTTGGTAACCATATTACGGGCAATCTCCGTCGCGCGCTGAATATCATTCGATGCACCGGTGGTGACACCGTCAGCACCCAGCGTCATTTCTTCCGCGATACGACCACCAAACAATGAGCATATTTGACTGAGAATCCGGCGCTTGCTCAAGCTATAGCGATCTTCTTCGGGCAAAAACATAGTTATACCAAGGGCGCGACCGCGGGGGATAATACTTACCTTGTACACAGGGTCGTGCTCGGGCACCAAGCGGCCAACAATGGCGTGACCTGCCTCGTGGTATGCGGTATTTAACTTTTCAGCTTCCGACATCACCATAGATTTGCGCTCGGCGCCCATCATGATTTTGTCTTTCGCTAGTTCGAACATTTCCATTGTCACCAAGCGCTTATCGGCACGCGCGGCAAATAACGAAGCCTCATTGACCAAGTTGGCCAAATCAGCACCCGAAAAGCCGGGGGTACCGCGCGCGATAACGGCGGGATTGACATCGTCAGCCACGGGCACTTTGCGCATGTGAACTTTGACAATTTGTTCACGGCCACGAATATCAGGCAAACCCACGACCACCTGGCGGTCAAAACGACCAGGACGCAGTAGGGCTGGATCGAGCACATCAGGACGGTTGGTCGCAGCGATTACGATAACGCCGTCATTGCCTTCAAAACCATCCATCTCAACGAGCAATTGGTTAAGGGTTTGCTCGCGCTCGTCGTGACCGCCGCCCAAACCGGCACCGCGATGACGTCCCACTGCATCGATCTCGTCGATGAAAATAATACAAGGCGCTTGTTTCTTGGCTTGGTCGAACATGTCACGTACCCGGGAAGCACCCACACCGACAAACATTTCCACGAAGTCAGAACCCGAAATAGAGAAGAAAGGTACCTTCGCTTCACCAGCAATAGCCTTGGCTAACAGTGTTTTACCCGTACCAGGCTGCCCCACCATCAGTACGCCGCGAGGAATACGACCACCCAAACGCTGGAACTTGCCAGGATCGCGTAAGAATTCGACCAACTCTTGCACGTCTTCTTTGGCCTCATCGACGCCAGCTACATCAGCAAACGTGGTTTTAATTTGGTCTTCACCCATCAAACGGGCCTTGCTCTTACCAAAACTCATGGGGCCGCCTTTACCGCCGCCACCGCCTTGCATTTGACGCATGAAGAACATGAATACCGCAACGAACAATAGAATGGGGAAGCTTGCGATCAACAACTGCGTCCAGATACTTTGTTTTTCCGGCTCACGGCCTTCCACAATAACGCGATTGTCGAGCAAGTCACCCATCAAACCGGTGTCGACCACATTGGGGCGCACGGTTTTAAATGGCTGTCCCGATGAACGTTCGCCATAAATATTCAGTCCATCGATGACAACTTTGCGAACCTGCCCCTGCTGAACTTCTTGCACAAAGCGAGAATAATCCAAGCTCTCCATATTGGGTTGGACATTAAAGTTTTGGAACACTGACATAAGTACCGCGGCGATGACCAACCACAACACTAAGTTCTTAACCATATCGTTCAAGCAACTACCCTCACTGTTCGTTGCAACTACTGTTACAAAAAAATCCCACTAAGTTTATACCAGTTTAACGTTTAAAGCCTGTACCAACCTGATAAACCTCTTTCGAGCGCGGACGCGAGGCTTTGGGTTTACGCGTCACCACTCGATCAAAACTGCTTCGCATGTCTTTAATATACTCTTCGAAGCCTTCACCTTGGAAAACTTTGGCCACAAATGCCCCACCCGGCTTTAGTGTTTCACGCGCCAAATCCAGCGCCAACTCCACTAGATACATAGCGCGCGGCTGATCCACACCGTTCATACCACTCATATTGGGGGCCATATCCGAAATTACAAGGTCTGCTTGCGCACCCCCCATTAAATCTAATATCTGATTGAGCACAGCCTCTTCAGTGAAATCCCCCTGGACAAAATCGACGCCTGCCACAGGATCCATCGGCAGGATATCCGATGCAATCACACGCCCGTGATCACCGACCAACTCTACCGCCACCTGCGTCCATCCACCTGGCGCGGCACCGAGATCGATCACCGTCATACCGGGTTTAATCAAGCGATCCTTTTCTTGAACCTCAAGCAGTTTAAAACTGGCGCGGGAGCGATAACCGAGCTTTTGAGACATTTTTACGTAGTGATCGTCAAAATGTTCGCGCATCCACGCGCCACTGCTCTTGCTTCGCTTCACAAAATTTCTCCGATAGCGCTACGTGTTGTCGATGAGTTCGCGTAAAATAGCAATTTTATCGTACAACTGAGACTTTTTACGACATGACCTTAAGCACAGATCAAAAGAAATCCCTGCGCAGTATCGGCCACAAATTGAATCCGATTATTACCGTGGCTAGCAAAGGTATCACAGACAACATCAATGATGAAATTGAACGCGCTCTTAATGACCACGAACTTATCAAAATCAAATTGATTTGTGACGACCGTGAGGACAAGCCTGGCCTGACGCAAACCATTTGTAATGAACACGGCGCTCAACTGGTACAAACCATTGGCCATGTGATTCTGATTTATCGCAAAGCCGCCAAGCAAAACAAAAACCTCAGCAATTTGGTACGCCCACTTTAGGCCATCATGCTCAACGTCGAGTTAGCGCTGTTGTTTATCCCAGCATTTGGCCTGGCATCTATCATGCCAGGCATGTGCATGACGCTGTCACTCTCAATGGGCATGAGCATCGGCGTTAAGCGCACCCTGTGGATGATGCTAGGCGAACTCACTGGCGTGGCCACAGTGGCGATTCTCTCTGTGGCCGGTGCAGCCAGTTTATTACTGGCGTCCCCACTTGCTTTTAATCTGTTGTCACTCGGTGGTGCAAGCTATCTTATCTATATTGGCTACGGCATGATGCGCAGCCACGCTACATTTCACCTTGCTAAGCAACAGGCACGCTGGCTTAGCCCCACGCATTTGATGAGCCAAGGCTTTATCACCGCCACATCAAACCCGAAAGGCTGGGCATTTTTTGTCGCCCTGATGCCTCCGTTTATCGACAGTTCATTGCCACTCGCCCCCCAAATGGCGGGATATCTTTTGATCATTGTCGCGATCGAATTTAGTAGCCTTTTGCTTTACGCCAGTGGGGGCCAGTTCCTCAAGAATCTGTTTAGCGATGGGCGCGCCATGCACCGGGTAATGCTGTTCAGCGGAGGCTGCATTGCGTTCATTGGGGCGTTGATGGCGTATCGCTCTGTTTTAGATCTATTGTGATTTCGCCATCTTTAAGCCCTAAGGCAGTCCGTGCCCGTTAGCCGCCACCCAGATGCGCGCCCATTGCTCACGACCGAGAGACAGCGACAACGCATTAACGGCGGTTTGAACCCGCTCAATCTTGCCGCTGCCCACAATTGGCAACGCCTTACAAGGTAACGCCAGCACCCAGGCATAAAGTACCTCATCCACCGACTGTGCGCCGATCTCAGCTGCAATATCTTCCAACACCGGCATCACACGCTGTGCGACAGGGTTGCTCATATCAAATAATCGGCCGCCGCCCAGGCAAGACCACGCCATCGGCGCCACACGTAAACGCTGGCACTGATCCAACACACCGCTATCCAGAATATCAGTATTCAACGGTGAAATTTCAACCTGGTTAGTCACTAGCGGCGCGTCGAGGCGCGACTGCAATAACTCAAACTGTGTCGTACTAAAATTAGACACGCCAAAGTGAGCCACCTTGCCTTGTTGGTGCAGATCAGTGAAGGTCTGAGCGACTTCGTCGGCATCGAGCAAGTAATCCGGACGATGGATAAGCAACACATCTAACTGTTCAATCCCCAACCGCAACAACGACTCGTTGACCGAAGCCACGATGGTTTGTGAGGTCGCGTCATAGTGATTGACTAACTTTGCATTGCTACCAGGCGGGATCAAATTAATACCGCACTTGGTCACAATCTCCATGCGTTGCCGCAACGACGGCGCCAATCTCAATGCATCGCCAAACAAGCCTTCGCAAGACGGGTTGCCATGATCACCATAAAGATAGGCATGGTCCATGGTCGTCACCCCCAAATCTAGGCACTGCTCGAGAAACTCGACCAGCTCAGCCGAAGATTTACCCCAGGTATGCAAACGCCAGAACCCCATGACAACGCGTGAGAATGTCGGACCCTGTGGTGCCATTAGTTGTCGCTGCATAAAAATGTCCTTTCCATAAATTTGAGCGCAAGCTTAACCGATTTTGCATTAACCTTTCAGCCCCACACTGGCATAATGGCAACTTTTTGGAAGCACCCGCATGGCCTTAACCCAATGCATTATATTTAATCTTGAACGCAGCGCGCCGGGACAAGCCCTCAGCGTTAAGGCAGGCAAGCCCTACAGCGAATGCGTGGGCCCGGTTGCCTCGCTCTTCGATCAACTCAAACGCGCCTTTCAACGCAGCGCTCAAAAACAGTTCGGTCGCTTCGACGACGAAGCCAGCCCGCCCTTGCCCGGCTGGACCAAAGATTATCTTGAACAAAAATCCAGCTTCGAAAGCCTTGCCGCTAGCGTGGTAAAGCAGCTCTCTACCGCTCTAGACAGCAATGACGAAGCCTTTGCCGCGCAAATCATGGTGGCCGAAGAGGTATTGTTAGAGCAAAAGCGCCTGTACTTACTATGGACAGAATTTACCGAGGCACTCAATGTAAATGCCGATGGTGAAGTTGAGACATGCCGCTATCTAGACGGCAATCGCCTACCCTATGCCATGAAACTTCACATTGATGAATGGCAACTAGGCGAATCTACCAAATACTTGTCTATTCTCGCAGGGCGCGGCAACAAGGCGATCAGTGAAGCCTTTAAAATGGCGGTGGGATTTACACTAGGCGTCGACCTGGAAAAGCAAACCAAGGAGTTTTTGCGCGTTGTTGAGCGCTACACCGAAGAATTACCCGACGACAAGCGCGATCTTCAAAAGGAACAAATACTCGACTACTGTGTCGCCAAGGACAGTATCGGCGAAGAAGTTGTCATTGCCGACTTATCTGAACTGCTTAGCCCCGAACAACCGAAGGCTTTTTCAAACTATGTGGAACAATCGAGTCAAGATGAGCAGGACAGCCTGCATCTCCACCGCAGTAGCCTAAAACGCTACGTGCGCTTTTCTGGCCGCGACAAATATATGAGCATCAGTTTTTCATCTCGCTTGTTTGGCGACAACGTCGTATTTGATGCCAATAGCGGTGAACTCACCCTTAAAAAGGTGCCCAAATCTCTGCGCAACCAAATTCGTCGCCACCGCGACGCCGAGGAGTAACCATGTACGTATTTTCGGTCAACGCTAAAACCAAGCGCGACATCGACGGTTTTGCAGCTGATAGCGAAGTGCCTTTTATTATCTATATCAATTTCAAAGATCTGTTCGGGGCCGAACAGCTTTGTAAGTTGTACCTCATCAAAGAGGGGTTTTATGACGTCGAGATAGGCAACCGTAAACTCATCGGCGAGAAGTACCTTAAAAACAAAAAACTGGTTGCCCACGACAAACCACTGCGTGAAGCACTAGACAGCGGATATACGATTCAACTTTTTGAGTCTCATTAAGAATACTTGCGATATAATAATCTCACACACTAATCACAGGACAACATAGCGATGACGGATTCACATCAACTTTGCGATATTGGCTTTATCGGCATGGGGGTTATGGGTAAAAACCTAGCGCTTAACTTGGCCGACAACGGTTACCGCATCGCTGCGTTTGACCTCGACAGCCAAAAAGTTGATGACGCCATTGCCCAAGATCTCGCCGAACAGGGCGATGGCCCGCAGCGTATTTTCTCATGTAGCTCCTATACCGAATTGCTAGGTCGCCTGAAAGGCCCTCATTTGATTATGCTATCGGTTCCCGCCGGCAAACCGGTAGATAGTGTGTGTCTAAAATTGATCGATGCCGGCATTGGCGCCGACGACATTGTTATCGACACAGGTAACTCACTGTGGACCGATACACGCCAACGCATCCGCGGCTACCGCGGCAAGTTTATTTTCTTTGCCACCGCGGTGTCTGGTGGCGAAGAAGGCGCACGTTTTGGACCTTCACTAATGCCCAGTGGCGACGAATACGCATGGCCTCGTGTGCGCCCGGTATTGGAAGCTATCGCCGCTAAAGTCGACCCTGCAACGGGCAAGCCCATCGAGCGGCGTGAGCCAGGCAATCCCGTAAAAGAAGGTGAGCCCTGTGCCGCCTTTATCGGCAAAGGCTCCTCTGGCCACTTCGTAAAAATGGTTCACAACGGTATTGAATACGCCGACATGCAGTTGATCTGTGAGGTTTACCACCAAATGCGCATGAACCTTGGTATGTCGCCAAGCGACATTGCTAATGTCTTCCGCGAGTGGAACACAGGACCACTTAATAGCTACCTGATAGAAATTAGCGCTGAAGTCCTCGATCAACAAGATCCCGTCACGGGCCAACCCCTGGTAGATGTGATCTTGGATAAAGCCGGCCAGAAAGGCACCGGCCTATGGACCGCCATGAGCAGTTTAGAGCTGGGCTGCCCCGCGCCTACCATTGCCAACTCAGTATATGCGCGTGCACTGTCCACTCTTAAGAGCGATCGTATTGCTGCCTCGCAATTACTCGCCGGCCCTGAAGAAAACCACGCCGCCATCAGCAACCGCGAAGAAGCTATCCAGCAGCTGCACGACGCGCTGTATTGCGCCAAAATCTGCGCTTACGCACAGGGTTTCCAGTTGATGCAAAATGCCGCTAAAGAATACGGCTGGACGATTAACTTCGCGGGTATTGCCAAAGTGTGGCGCGCCGGCTGTATTATCCGCGCGGTGTTCTTGCAGAAAATTACCGATGCCTACCAGCGCAACCCTGAGCTCAACAACCTATTGATGGATCCGTTCTTTACTGAGCAGATCAATAAGTACCAACTGAACTGGCGTCGCGTCGTTGCCAATGCAGCACTCAGTGGCATTCCTACTGGGGCAATTTCGTCGGCGCTCGCTTACTACGACTCGTACCGCACTGAAACCCTACCCGCCAACCTACTGCAAGGACAACGCGACTACTTCGGCGCGCACACCTTTGCCCGCACTGACGACCCACACAACAAATACCATGTAATGTGGGGTAGCAAAGAACGCAATATCATCAAAATGTCTTAGGGCATTAGATAGACGGTGCCCTCGCGCACCGTCGCAATGACTTCAATGTCTTTTATTTTAAGCGGATCAACGGTCAGCGGGTTTTCCGCCAATACCGTAAAGTTTGCCAACTTTCCGGGCTCAATGGATCCCATGTTGGCCTCTTGCTGAATCGAATAGGCCGCCTCGATGGTCACAGCGCGCAAAGCCTGTAACGGCGAGATGCGCTGTTCGGGCCCAATGACTCTGCCCTTAGTATCCAATCGATTGACGGCACACCACATCAGAAACAGCGGTTGGCCAGGCGCCATGGGCATATCCGAATGAAGTGAAAACGACACATCAGCCGCGTTAAGATCGGCTAAACGCACCATCGATTGCGCGCGCTCGGGGCCAATGCCATGGTCGCTGTATTTATCGCCCAACGCGACAGGATAATAGGGGTTAGCACTCACTATTATACCGAGCTTGGCAATGCGGGCCACTTGCTCAGGTGTGGAAAATCCAAAATGCACGATGGTCGTGCGATGATCACGACGCGGTGTACGCCGCATATTCTGCTCAACAACATCCAATACGAAATCTAAACCGAGGTCGCCATTTTGGTGAATATGGATTTGATAGCCATCCTCCCAGAAGGCTTGAAACAGCACTTTAAATTTGTCGGGTGACGTCAGCCACTCGCCGTGGTGATCGTCCAGGTAACCGTCAAGCATCTGCATTAACTGGCTAAAGATCGCCCCATCGCTAAACATCTTTACTTGCTTTGGATAGTAGCGGCTGTTTTCACTCCCCCACTCGGCCGCCAAGGCATCACCCGCGCTTGCTATGGCGTCCATGCCATTTTGCTGAGCAAGAATCTTGGCATCTAAAATGTAGTCCATGCGAAATGGCGTCCCCGCCTGACCTAACACCTTCATTTGGGTTTGCATTAACCATGGAAACGTTAACCCACCCGGCTCGACCACATGAGTAGATCCTGCGCGGTGCCAGTATTCTTTAATCCGCTCAAGTGCCGGCGCGTAGCGAACTGGGTCAGCTAAAACAGGAAGTAACTTGGGCAACGTGGCAATAGCTCCTTGCTCCCAGACATGACCATTGGCCAGATCGATTTGCGCAAGCACGTCGTCACTCTGACCAGCATAAAGCGCGGTGTTTATGCCAAGCTGCTGCATGGCGAGGGTATTAAAAATAAATTCATGCCCAGAGCGCTGCCAGATAATGATGGGAATGGTGGTGCTGATCCCATCAAGAATTTCTCTACTCATAGGGCCATGCCAAAGGCGATGGTAACCCCAACTAACAAAGACGCCTCCGCCAACGTGCTCAGACAGGGCCGATATGAGTTTTTGCTTATAATCTTGTGGGGTGTTGGCCGCGGGAAAATACCTGCCCGGCATTTTCCAATCCTCAATGGCGATTACGTCAGTATCCATCATCAAAGCGGCCAATAGCGGATGGTCGTGTTGATTGATCAAGCCTGGGACGATGACATACTCCGCAAAGCGGTGATCAATTGACGCATTAGGAAATACTGACTGTAACGACGTTAAATCGCCAACAGCCACAATCTGGGTATCATCAACAGCCACTGCAACACCTGAATCCCTTGGTTCCGCTAATGTCACTAGCTGTTTAGATGTAAAAATTGTGACCGCATAGGTGGGCTGAATGACCAAGGCCAAAGCGAACGCACAAAATAAATAACGCGGATTAATTAACATGGAGTTGTATCACATTTGTCTTTAAGTCAACTTACTTTAACGCATTACTTTTTTAACATCACGCCCTAAGATGCATTAAAAAATGCGGCATAAAAAAACCCGCCAAAGCGGGTTTTGAATGTTTGGTTGAACTACCATCGCCATGTAAAACGATCAGACGGGTGCACCTTCGTGCTATCGGGTCGCTTGTACCAATCCTTCTGCGAATTGCCGCGGGTTTCTACGTAAGGCGTAAAGTCTGGGTAACTCACTTCCATCGACCAGCCCTCAACCGTTGGCATCCATGGGCTAGCGAGCATCATTCCAAAAGGAAATCCATTTTCATCGGCAAATGTGGTGTTGCCTGTATCTGCATTTTGACTCTTCTCGTACCCCATTTGAGTACGTTGTGCGGCCAAGGATTCGCCAATCAGGTGAATTTCGTAATCGGTATCTCGCACGTAGAGATAAGGGTCAAAGGGGGCTGGTGACAGACTGGCAAAATCAATGGGGCTATTAAAAGTGATATTGAATATGTACTTAGGCCCTTGCACATAGCTATCACACAGCGGTGTATTGGTGAACTTACAGCCCTCTGGTGCTGGAAATAACGCCTTGGTATCAGCAAAGCCACGCAAGTCTATTTGTGATGCGTTATTAAAATTGCGTGTTGTAGTAGTGCCGACTTGCGCCCCTCGCACACCAAACTCGTATGCTTCAGGCTGGTACAACGACTCGGTAATTTTACCGTTGCCACTATTAATCCCCAAACGCAGGTGCCAATCGTGGGTATATTCCGCACCACGAGTCACCAATATCGCCTCGCCACGAATCTGGGTGACCTGCGAATTCAAATCCAATCCCACTTCGACGCGGTAAGCCACCGTTAGGTCGTTAAAGTCATAATCGCCTAGACTAGGATAAAGATCCTCATATCCCACGAGATAGTAGCCCGTCGATGAAGGGTAACCAATCCACTCGACGTAAGGCGTCTGCTGGTCACGTAGGCTAATAACCATAGGAGCACCGGCTGGAATGGGCTCTTGACTAGGATCATCGCCATTAAGAATGACGCCTTTCGCGGCGTTGTCGAGGTAGCGCGCATCGGCATCATCGAGTAACGCTAGATCTTCAAAGCCATTGGTATAATCGTAAAAAAGTTCAGGATCACCCAATTTGCTATTAACGTCCAAGAAGTCGATATGCAAAGTAACGTCAACAGCATTATTGAAGTCGATGTTCTCGGGCACCGGAATGGACAAGGTACTATCAAATTTATCTTTAAATACCGAGCCTGTTATCGCGTTGGAACCCGTGCTACCCAATAATGTGTAATAGTCTTGTCGCGTCTCTGCACCGTTTTTACCCGTCGCCAGTAACGCTTTGGTAAGGGTAGAAAACTCCGTCAAATTGTAAACGGAGCCATCATTCATGGTGATATCGAGTCGCACGCTGTCCAAGGCTACCGCTTGGGTTTCGGCTTTTTCTGTCGCATTAGCTGCCTCATTAACATCGACGCCTAATACAAGCTTGGATTCACTCTCCATAGCGACCGACTCAAGACGCAATGTCTCAAGAGCCTGCATACGCGCCGCAAGTGTGTCACCTAAATTGAGCTCCTCATGGAATTTAATAGGCTTACTGCCTGTCGTACCGGAAGACTGAACTGTTTCACTCAAACGATACGACAAGGCTGACGACGTTGCTGAAAATAACAACGATGCCGTTGCAAGAGCGCCGATTAAAACACTAGAACGTCGCATTAGATACTTACCTCATCAATAGACACTTGCGCAGTGCCGCTATTTTTATCAAAAGCCATGTACTCAATACGCACAGAATCGATTGTTGTAGGTACATTGATATCGACAGTGCGTTGCTGATTGGCGTAACCACGACCTATATACAAATCCTGAACTTGACCATCCCATTCACCAGCAATTTTGTAATCAATTTGACCCACCAAACCACCAGGCACAGTAAAATCTACCGACACAGTATGGAAGTTACTAAAATCAAAATCTTCTGGCACATCAATTGTTGTGGGAGAGGTGTCAGTGCTGGTATCTGTCGATGTATCAGTTGTAGGGGCGGGATCAGAGGCGACATAAGTGGTTGTTTCGACACCGCCACCACCGCCACCGCAAGCAAGCAAAAAAGAACTCAAAAGAACGACTAAAAGGCGCTTCATATCTATCTCCTATGACATGACATCATTGTGAAGCAATTTTGACGATGGCACTCTGGAAAAACCATGCATACAACGACGCACACTTTTAAGAGCACTATTTATTATTAGCATTTCACTAAGGCATCAAATCAACATACACGTCTAGCGCGAGGCCAGAGAGGCCCTCCACATAACACGATGCCTGATCTGAACAGTTATCGAATAAAGCCTGGGCGCTGAGCCACACAAACAAGTAAAACATGGCGACAATGGCTAGGCGCCAATAGGTTGGATCCTTTTTCGACCAAGAAATAAAAATGCTATTACCGCCTAAAATATCCCAATCGTAGTTGCACTCCGCCCGTTCAATAACAGGCAAGTTATCAATCAAGTATTCAATGGCCTTGTCGCTATGACCAAAATGAAAGTAGCCGCCTTCGTACTCGTAATCGTGATCAATAACCTCTCCAGTACCTTCACAGTTTCCACACACATCGCCGGAGTGATGCCCTTCACCTTGGCATGACTGACACGTTATTCGCAGGCCCTGCTCTGTACGACAATTAATGAGCACTTTGTCTGGATCGATGACATTGCCCTTGTAAGGGCCACTGGAAAAGACACGTGGAACATCGCTCAAATCCTGTCCCCAAGCGACATACCAACCTTGCTTTTGAAGAAGCGTTTGTAATTTATTAAAAGAGTTTTTATTCTGCATACGTGTTTAAAGCTAACCAGCCGTAGAGCACAAAATTTTGTTAGAAGATAGCATAGACCATAATTACAATATTGAAACATTTTTTCATTGGAAGTTAAATGTCCTCTCATTTTATTACGGTAAGTTACGCCCCTGACTTTGCACGCTGTAAAAGGCTTTGTCAGAGTATCGACCAGTACAAAGAGGATATAGATCTCAAGCATACGATTATTTGCCCAGCGCGAGATGTTGCAAAATTCTCAACACTTGCAAAAGATTTTCGCCACGTTGTCAGTTACCAATCGTTATTACCACCGGGATACAAACAATTGCCGTGGTCGAAGCGCTGGTGGCTAGATCCTGGTGGATTCCCTGTTCGCGGCTGGATGATGCAACAACTGGTAAAACTGGCGTCCGCAGCTCAAAGCGAAGACGAATATATCGTCTTTACAGACTCAGACATCGTTTTTTGTAAGCCGATAAACGAAGACCTGTTCTATCGTGATGGCGCCATACGATTGCTGGCAACACCATCAAAAAGTGAAGATAAAGACCATACCAACTGGCAGCGCCTTAGCGAACGCTTACTGTGGGTTAGCCCTCAACAACACTTCCAAAACTATGTGGGACAGCTGATGTGCTGGAGCCCTGACGTGGTAAGAAAAATGCTGGCGCGGGTAGAAAAAAATGCCGACAAACCCTGGTTTAAAACGTTGGGGCGTTTAATCACCGTGTCTGAATACACACTGTACAGTAACTTCGCGCAACATTTATACGAAGGTGAGGCCAAACACTTTTTAGACAGCGAGGCGATTAGCCTAGATCTTTGGCTCGCAGAGGACATAGTAAAACTTAAAGAAGATCGGCTACCAATTAACAACCGCATGATAGCCGTGTTGATTCAATCCAATTTGCAACTTTCGCCATCAGAAGAAAATACTGTTTTGCAGCACTGCACAGCAGCACTGCAAAACCTTCACACGCCTTAGGGCATCACTTCAACAAAGTGGTTGTACTTGTTGCGCGCATCAACGACCCAGTCGGGAGCGCCATCACCCTTACCACCAACCTCTAAGCGGCTATCAGCAATAATCTTTTCTACCATCAAACTCTGAGCTGGTGAAACATCAACGAGAAGTACATGTTTACCCGCGTTCAGATCCTTAGTAAATTTTTTGAAACGACGGTTACGCATTTGAATACCGAGCAAACCACCTTCCCAGGTACAAAAACCCAACGCCACAATGGATAAAAAGATAAATGGCACCCAGGTAACGCCCTCAGCCCACCCCGCGGCATAGGCAACAACCAATATGACGGCAGCCACTATGGCACCCAATACAGCACCGCGCTCGGTGCCGTGAACCACGTCAGTGCGTAATACGGCTTCTACATCCTGCAATAATGGATGCTCAGCCAAGCCCGCATCATCCTCTGTGAGCACGTGAACTTGCGGCGGTGTCACGCCTTGCGCGTACAGTTTCTTTACTACGCCATCCAATTCACTCAACGAACCTGCCAGATAAAAATGTCTTTTCATGTGAACGTCCTCTTAGGATTTTATTAGATTCAATAGAGTGTACGCCCCAAAAAACTATAGAGACTTCTTTTTGTTTAAATTTTATACAAAAAAAGGCACCCGAAGGTGCC
>JAHEIH010000013.1 GCA_024639455.1 Cellvibrionales bacterium | reverse complement strand
GTCCATCGACCCAAGGATGCTGATTACCAAGCACGATACCCGGGTAGCCCATATTCGCTCCCCAGCCTATTTCTTTGAGCTCTCCTCGCACAGTCGCCGGCTGCCACTTGCCATTAAGACCGCTCACGATATGCTCGTTGGGCTTACCAGGTGCAAGGGTGCCGTAGACGAAGAGGTGGTTTATGGCAGGCATTACAAGGTTCCTTATCAGCTCATTCAGGCAGATTATAGAACGATATTTCAAATTTGAATCCGGCTTTTATAAGGCTAGAAAAGTCTGCAAAAGGGCTTTGGCAGCATGTTTTGAGAACAAGGGAATGCTTTCGTCTGTGCTGCGCACAGACTCCCACATGGCCACGTCCCTCACGGGCGTTACAGCCAGGGATGGCGGGTATGTCATTATTGCAAGAGCAAAAAATGACCCTGGCGTGCCGTTCTCGGCCATATCAACAAATATTATTGTTTCTGCAACACGTCACTCTCGGGCGTCATGCCCTCCGGGACATAACTACATCCCTGTAGACAAAAAAGGGGCGCAAAGCGCCCCAAAAGAGATAACAATTAAGCCGAGACTTAATAAACTTAGGGTGTGGTATGCAGCCACAACACCTGATAAGACTTCAGCTGCACATGCGCGTGCGACTGAGTCCCCATCGTGACACCAGAGATAAGATCTTTGGCAAATTTCGCAGGCGAGAGCTTCTCGAGAATCGAAGGCTCTACCCACTGGTCGTACTCGCTGAAGTTCACCAAGCACAGAACTTTGTCACCACCTGAAATGGCTCTCAGGTAAGCGAAAACATGATTATTACCGGTTTCGTAGACTTGACTGCGGGCGTCGCCGAACACGTCGTACGACTTGCGCAAATTAATCATGTGGCGCAGCCCGTTGAACACACGGTGCTGCACGGTACCCTGCGTCTGCGCTAGTTGCAGCGCTGGTGCAGTGACACGGGGGCGGTTAACCCAACGCGCATCGTGCGCTTTATGGCTATCTTCGAGGAAACTGTAATCGTTTAGCATGGCCAGTTCGTCGCCCTGATAGAACAGAGGCACGCCGCCGATACTCAGAATGATGCTGTGAATCATCAAAATGCGCTGCTCGGCTAACCATATCTGGTGCAGATCGCCATTCTCCAGTGCTCGCTCAAGACCAGCCAGTGACGCCAGCGAGCCACAAACACGGCAATCGCCATTATCGGGGTTATATTGGAAGCCCATACCCTTGGAAAAAGATCCGTCAAACTCACCGGTGAAGAATTTATTCAAGAACAAGCGGTGATCATAACCGTTAATGCCGATAACGGCTGCATCGCGGTCGTCGAAAGTCCAGCCGATATCGTCGTGGCAGCGCGCGTAGTTGACCCAACTGGCGTGCGAATGGGCGTGGAATCGATAGCTTAAGCTCTTAGTCATCAGGCGCGTTTCGCGTGTCGCTAGGCTCTCCCAAATCAATGCCATCAGCAAAGGGTTGTATGACAAGTGGCACTCTTCTGGGCTGACGTATTGAATCACCTCGTCGGGGTGCACAATGGCCTCCGACTTGAAAACAACCGAAGGCGCCGCGATACGCAAGCAGCTATTGAATGCCTGGATCAAACGGTGTGCGTTAGGCTGGTTTTCGCAAGTGGTGCCCATTTCCTTCCAAATAAAGGCCAAGGCATCCAAGCGCAATACGTCGCAGCCAACGTTCGCCAAAAATAACATTTCGCCCACAATGGCACGGAAAACCTCGGGATTGGAGTAATTCAGGTCCCACTGGAAGCTGTTAAAAGTGGTCCACACCCAGCGGCCATCCTCAATTTGAGTAAAGCTGCCGCGGCGGACCGAGGGGAAAATTTCACGTAGCGTGCGCTCGTATTGATCGATCTGCACGCGGTCGTTAAACATGTAGTAATAGTCGCTAAACATGGCATCGCCATTTTTGGCGGCCATCGCCCAGGCGTGCTCATCCGAGGTGTGGTTGAACACAAAGTCCATCACGAGACTCATACCCAACGCGTCCATCGCGGCGGCCAAATCACGCAGGTCTTCCATAGTACCTAACGACGGGTTCATCGCGCGGTAGTCAGACACAGCATAACCGCCATCGCTGTCACCTTCGGGCGCTTTATAGAGCGGCATCAAGTGCAAGTAAGTAATGCCTAAGTCGGCGTAGTAAGGCAATTTTGCCTTCAGGCCCTGTAAGTCATCCGCCACCAAGTCGACATACACCGCCATACCGACCATCTCTTGTGACTTGTGCCACTGCGGGTGGGCAATACGCTGCTCATCTTTGGCGCGCAGGGTGTCATTGCGGGCGAAGAAACCTTCAGCAAGGGTATCCACTAAAGCAGGTAGATGGGCA
Source organism: Cellvibrionales bacterium (assembly GCA_024639455.1). Taxonomy (GTDB): domain Bacteria; phylum Pseudomonadota; class Gammaproteobacteria; order Pseudomonadales; family JAHEIH01; genus JAHEIH01. The sequence continues at coordinate 32,912 of JAHEIH010000013.1, read as the reverse complement.
TCGGCGCGCTCTTCACCATAGACTCCGCGCAGCAAATTTAGCAGGGTTGGCAGGTGCTCAGCCAAACGCTGTTTAAAAACATTGCTCCCGGCTTTACGCTTAACGCGGCTCAGGGCATTATCGATGGCCTCATGAGTGACAGCTGTGTTCATATTGATCTCTGATTATTGTCTATACCGACTCTTTGCACGGCCGAATGTCATTTTTGAGCAAAATATCAACAACTACAACCGGTTGCAAGCTATTTCTGCAACCGGTTGATTTATTTTCAATGAAAACACGCTATGTTTGATTTACCTGACGCTTGCTAATGGAGCCAGTGCATGAAAGTTTACTACCACGCCATTCCGACCCCGGCCGGGCCTATCACCGCCGTATGCGACGAGAACCATCTACTCATGCTGAGCTGGGGGTTCCACCCCCACGACGACAGCCGTGTCTGTCGTCGACTGGGGATCGACAAAGCGCAATGGCATACCGGCGAACATCCCATTCTGACCGAAACCAGCCTGCAACTGGCAAACTACTTCTTGGGACAGCGACGCGATTTTAACCTCCCGCTTAAACTACAAGGCACAGACTTTCAGAAAGTCGTCTGGCAACAATTGCAAGCCATTCCCTTTGGTCGCACACTCAGTTATGCCGCACTGGCCGCCGCTATTGGCAAACCTAGCGCCTATCGCGCAGTAGCCAACGCCAACGGAGCCAATGCCCTGCCCATTGTTATCCCTTGCCATAGAGTCATAGGAAACGATGGCAAGCTCGCAGGCTACACCGGGGGCACCGACATCAAGCAGTGTCTACTAAATATTGAAGGGATAACGCCACCAGCTTAACGCAGCGATTGAATAAACGCCCAATGCACCGGTAACACCGGCATCACAGAAAGGCGAGCGCCCTTGTCGATGAGTTTGAAATCCTTTAAGTGGTCGGCACTTGCACGCAAGGTATCCAAGCCTACTAAGCGCGGCCATTTTTCTACCAGCACCATATCTACTGCCGTCCAACGCGGGTTGTCGACGCTGGCCTTGGGGTCAAAATACGGCGACTCAGGATCAAATTGCGCTGGATCCGCATAACCGGCCACCGCAACTTCGATGACACCGGCGATACCAATGTGTTTGCAGGACGAGTGATACAGCAGCACCTGATCTCTCACCGCCATCTCACGCATAAAATTTCGGGCTTGGTAGTTGCGCACACCATCCCAACGAATAGATCCGGCGCCAGCGGCTACAAAATCGTCGATGCCGCACTCCTCGGGCTCACTTTTAACCAACCAGTACTTCATGACAGGGCCTCGCGCGTTAACAGGATGTCGATAATGGCGGCCATCTGTGTATCGTTCAGCTCGCCACGTTGGCAACTGGAGCTACAAAGATTAAGGGCTGCCACGGGCACTGTATGTGCTTCGCGCAGCACGGCGAGGGCACGACCATTGCCCTCGCCCAGTAAGTCTAATCCCACCATGGGGCTCATCATGCCGGCGCTTTCCCACACCGGCAATTGCACGGTGTTGTGAAGCGCGGTCAGTAATTTGGGGCCGATAAATTGTGGAGGCATAGCTGCAGTATTGGCCCGCAGCAGGCGCTCGGCGCTGTCGGCGTAAAACCCCAGCAGGCTATCGCCACGCGAAAAAACCATCGCTGCATTATGTACTTTACGATAATTGCGCAGATTACCTTTCCGGTCGGATTGCACCCAGTTTTCGCGCCCGACGGCACTGCCACTGACAGGAACATCGAATACGCGCGGCGCTATCACCAACACATCTGCGTCCAACCACACCACCCGCTCAAATGAGCCCAGCAAGGTTTGCGCAAAGCGCAACCTCGCCAAATCGCTTTTTATCACAGCGCCAATATCGTCTCGGTGACGCATGTCTTCGGGAAGGACGTCAAACAAGTCATCGTCGACAAAGTGGTAGTCGTAGCCACGCTGCACGGCCCAATCGCGCGCACTTGCCAAGCAGGCAGCCAGCCAAGGGTGCGGCAGCGGCGCGCGATGCGATTGCAGCACACATACCGACATGCCTTAGGGGCGGTACCAAATCGGTGATGAATAGGCACGCTCTTGATGACTCAAGATCGCGCCCTCAGGGATATTCACATCGAAACGTGCGGCATCGTAAGCCACCCAGTTTGGCGTAGGAATTTCTAGTACCCTTACATAGTAAAACGCCGCTTGCTCAGGGTGATATTCAGGGTCAACCCACAGCGTAGCCAACTGCTCTGCGCCTATACTATTAGTGTAAGACGGCGAGGCAACATCGACCGTTGAACCCACGGGGGTCAAGCGGCCATCCTTACCCACCTGGCGTGACTCTCGATCGCTCCAAGCCACATCAAACACCTTCTCCTGTGCCATGCCTTGCTCGTCAACCCAACCTTTCACCACTTGCAATCGATCCAGATTGGCACCCATGGGATCTTTATCCGCCCGAATCAACAACTGTGGGGCAGCGCTAGCGCCAGTTAACTCCCCCCCCATTGGTACCCCGTGCCGATAAGCCTTGGCCAACCAATCCTCCCGGGCAAACCAGTCTGCCTGAAAAGCGGTGCCAGCAAACACGCGCAAGGTAATTCGAGTGCCGGTCGTGGCGTAAACCTCTCGACGCTGCATTGCATCAAAAATGGCGTCACGGGTATTTTCCTCTGCCCACACCGCGGCGTACCCCCCCGATTGATACTCCCAGCCGACCCGGTAAACCTCTGCATCGTGGGGGTTGCGACGGGTAATCTGTGACAAGCGCTCTGGGCGTGGCTCATTGCCGCTGTGCTTACCCCAAAAATTATCCTCTTCTACTGCCGATAAGCCCGTGTGTGCATCGGTCGAACCAATCACCCCAAAACTATAGGGGTTTGCACCGCGCTGCTGTTCGATCAACAAGCCTTGCTTCAACGCCTCACGCACGTATTCCGACGGCTTCATAGCATCGGTCTCTCGATTAGTCAGCGGTAGGTTGCCGTGATCCCAACCTTCATCGCCAAAACTGGCAAACTCATCACTTGGAGACAGCACCGGATGGGACTCGCTATCACCTTTTATCTGGGTAATTTCTACCAAGGGCTCCCAACGGCGACGCTCAGCTAATTGCGCATTAGTCATTGCGGCGCTCTCAACGGCTGTCGGGAACATTTTGCCACCAGAAATATTGCTGTTATGGGGTATCGCTAACAATTCGCCCCCGGTTTTTTCCTCAAACCGGCCCATCCAGCGCCACAAATCGGCGGGGTCTTGGCTCTGCATGGATGAAAAAGGTAACACTTGCTGCGCTTTGTCCGCGCCATCTTTAAACACGACAACACGATGTAGATTGTCACCTGCAGGGTGGGACGACCATTCATAACCGATAAAGGCGGTAAACTCACCGGGCTGATTGAAACGGTCGGCCAGGTCGGTAAATTCGGCCCATGCCTCGCCACTGATTTGCGCGATATTGGCGGGATCTTGTAGTGAAGCCGGCCCAACACCATTGCCAATATCGGCGATTAAACGTCCCATCACCTTCATGCCCATGGCGGGTGACTCTTTACTTTTGGCCACTAATGCTTGCAATGCTTTATCCGAGGCCAACAAGGGGTGATCAAGACGGTTAAACATGCCAAAGGCTTCGGCGTGATCGGCAATGACCAGAAAATCAAGCGGCCGATGCAGCTGCGCCATTTGACCCGAGCGCGCCATCACCTTTTCACCACGGGCAAAACGAAACGCTTTTTCTGCCGAGATACTGCCACCAAAAATCACCGCATCCCCCGAGGCGGACGTGTGCAAATGCGTATCGCCCCACAGGGGGGTAGTGGGGTAATTCAATGATGCATCCGCTGCATTAGAGGAAACGGCGGCGACTCCCGCCAGCAGCAAAAACAGTGAAGATTTCATGAAACGGCCTTTTATTATGTCATTTTTGAGTAATCTACCAGATGTCGCCTAAGAGAACAGCGAACGTGGGTCATTGTCGCAAAAGGACAGCCGCCCCGTGTGCTGGCAAGGCCACGCTAAGCGTGCTTACGCTATCTTCCACCACACTCACCGCATTTGCATTGAGCGCCTCGACATAGCGACCATTCAAATCACGAGGGACTCGCATTGTTTGTTCGCTATTACTCAGATTCACCAACACAATAGCCTGCCCCTCGTCGCTTTCCCGGGTCAACGCCATGACCGGCGCATTGACCGAACTGTGCAGGGTTAACTGCCCGGTCGCCAGCAAAGGCACCTGCCTACGCACTTGATATAAAAGCGCATAATGAGAAAGTAAGGACTCACTATTTAGCTGCATAGACTGCACATTGTTACTGGTAACATTATCGACAGGCGGCCTAAACGGGGTGGCACTACTGCTGAAACCAGCATGGCCTTCATCATCGGTCCAGCTCATGGGGCGTCGAAGGTCCCAGTCTCCCCCACTACCGGTCTGGCCAACTTCCTCGCCGTAATAGGTAAACGGCGTCGCCGATGAAAGAAGATATACCGATGCTGCCGCCTTCAAAAAGCCGTCAACATTGTCGCCATCAATACCCTCTTGCGCCAACAAAAAAGACATCGGTCGATCACCGGCAAAGTGGTCGTGGTTGGACAATAGCAACGGCATGCGATCACGCACTGATTGATTGAAATGGTTGACCACTTCACTGCGCAAACCGCCGTGAAGCACAGACTGCAAAATCGCATGCTGCACACCAAAGGCAAAAGCGCGACCACAAGACGTTGACTGTGCATAGGCGAGCGGACCATCCGGTGCCTCACAAACCATAAAGCGGTTGTCGTAACTATTCAGCAACTGCTGGACTTGAGCCATTAAAGGGTGGTTGTCGGGGTGGTTGACGGTCACACTGCCGTCGCTAGATTCATACAGCACTCCCACCGCGTCGAAGCGAAAACCATCCACCCCCATATTTAGCCAAAAGCGCAGATTGTCGAGGTGGAACTGCACTACCTCGGGATTTCTCAAATTAAAGTCGGGCATCATGGCACTGAACGGGGCATAGTAATAGTCGCCGCTGCCAGTTGCGCGCCAGCCATTGCCCCAAGGCCCCCAACCCAAGTCCGAGCTGGCGAAGTTATACCATTCTCGCTTATTGTTATCTGTACTTAAACTAGCATCTAAAAATAGCGGATTAGCACTAGAGCTATGATTCATCACGTAGTCGATGATCACCCCAATCCCTAGCCGGTGAGCTTCGCTTAAGAGCGTTTGAAAATCACTCAAATCGCCGTAGTCATCTTCTATATCGCGATAATCGACCACCGCGTAGCCATGATCATTGTCAGAGCTTTCAGTGATTGGCATCAACCACACGCCCTTCACGCCCAAGTCAGCCAAGTAGGGTAACCGCTGAATAAGACCTTGGAGATCGCCCTGTCCATCGCCGTCGCTGTCCTGATAACCACGCACATAGATTTCCATAAAGGCCGCACTGTCTGCCCACCCAGCGGGCAAAGCACTGCTAGTATTACCGATTGAAACTGGCGTTAAATCAAGATTTTCTGAGGCATTACCTGCATTAGTGATGGCCACTTGCGCCTCGGCCAGGGTCGCATAAAGGGTGGGGTCACCCTGTACAATATAGACGTCCACGCCAAAGGTTCGGGGTACTAGCGCGAGGTCATCCGGGGTGTTTTTGAAATCCCCTGCGTGAACGATAACGTTGAAAACCTCGTCGAGGTCTTGCAACGGCACCCAGAACTGCACCCAACCGTCTTGCTGACAATCAAACGTCTTCGGGCTATTCCATGTGGTTTGCGATGCAGGGGTTACAGCATTTCCCCAGAGGTGGAGACCCCATCCCTTGTAATTTGCCTCACGGCGAAAATAGTGCACCTTCATGAACACCTGTGAAGCTACCGAAAAGTCACGGCTCACTTGCACATTTCGGCCATCGACTGCAGTCGCCGTCACAGTGACGCGATAATTTCCACTCGCTAATGCCTCATCACACTGGCTGGCTTGCCACTGCCAGCTTCCACTGCTCGCGGGCCTTATCTCATGAGTGTAGTCACCCAGCGTCAGCTCGACAGCGCCACTAATTTGCTGGCTAGTACCGCTAACAAAAACAAACGGGGAATCTGCATTAAACGTGCTAATAGCCACACTGGCAGAGGCGGGTGGAGCCAGATCGGGAACTGACGTCGCCGAAGTATTGCCACCTCCGCCGCAAGCAGCCAACAAAGACAATAAAAACAGCAAACAAACACGACCCATCATACGACACCCCACAACATGAAGGCGGAATACTATAGATCGTTCGATAAATAGCAATCCGAATTGGTAAACCGGTGTGGCGGCACCAACAACACCATCGCACCTAATCGTTGCCAATCACTGGCCAAATCCTTATACTGGTTTGCTAATTTATAACATAAAAGAAGAAGAAGAATGCACAGGACTGGCCGAGAACTCCTATTCAGCGCCGACGTTGATACCCTCGGTGGTCGACACTATTTTCATTTAGCCGCACAAAGCGCAAGAGACGCCTATGACCAGCTGGTCAAGCGCGATGAATATATGCTTTTGAGCAATGTGGAATGCGTCACTATTTACGACGGCACACTCGAAACGCGTCGCGACGGTCAAATGCCGCTGAAAGTCATCGAACTACCATCCGCCCAATCCGAACTCTCTTAGCGAGTCATCATCAATTCGTGCGCCACTTCAACCGCGATAGCGTGGCGTTTCGCTAACGCTGAGCGATCGTCGTCATAGCCGCCACCAATCACCGTCGCCACGGGTATTGCTCGATCCAACAAGGTTTTCAGCACGTATTCATCGCGCGCACGAATGCCCGCCAAACTGATGTTCAGGCGCCCTAAGGGATCCTGCTGATAAACATCTACGCCCGCATCATAAAGCACAATCTGCGGCCGGAATGAATCTAGCACCTGCCACAACGTATCTTGCACCACTGCCAAATACTCGTCGTCACTCATGCCATCATCGAGCTCAACATCCACGTCACTCAACTGCTTGGTAAAGGGAAAGTTTTTACCGCAGTGAATGGAGCAGGTAAACGCGCGAGGCTCGTTGGCTAACAACAGAGCGGTGCCATCGCCTTGGTGAACGTCACAGTCAAAGATCAATACGCGTTCAATACCACTATGCTTCAACAAGACCTTGGCGGTCATGGCCAAATCATTAAATACACAAAAACCTGAAGCGTGGTCATAGTGAGCGTGGTGTGTCCCGCCTGCTAAATGACAAGCCATACCCGTATGTAGCGCAAGCTGGGCAGCCAATACCGTACCCGCAGGGGAAATAAAGGTCCGCTTAACGAGCCCTTCACTCCAAGGCAGATTCAGCCGGCGTTCTTCAACACGGGTTAAACGCCCGCTGCGAAAACGTTCGATATAGTCAGGACAATGCACCGCCTCTAACCACGCCGTTTTACATATGCCAGGGCGATAGAGATTATCGGCACGTAATATTCCCCGCTCACGCAAATAACTTGCTAAGCGCCCAAACTTATCCATCGCAAAGCGATGCTTCTCAGGAAACACATAACTGTAACTCGGGTGGGTCACCAAGGGTAATAGCATCTATTCGACCCTATGCAAAACCAGAGGTTGGGTTTACGCCGCTCAATGACATACCTTTATCCGGTGATTATTTGGGCAACAAAATACGCTGAATCTTTTGGATCAACGCCTCAAACACCACAGGTTTTGCAACAACGCCAATAAAACCTTCGCTGTGATAGTACGTGATATCTTGTGGCGATGCATTACCTGTTAACGCCATCACGGGGAGATCGGGTTGGCGCTCAGCAAGGGCATTCAACAAGGCTTCGCCACCCATGCCCGGCATAGAAATATCAGACAGCACCAAGTGGACCGGTTGTGGCTCCAGTAGCTGCAGGGCTTGCTCGGCATTCTCGGCTAAAAACACCTTTGCCACGTGTGGCGACAAACCCATTTGCATGACCAAACGATTGGTTCCATCGTTATCCACCACCAACACCAAGGCTTCGGCTAAGGAAGACAACTAACGACGAGGCAACGGCGCCTCCTGGCTGGCTTGGTCACGAATCATTGAGAGCGCCAAGGGCAGTACCAACCGATGCAGATTCACCCCTGCCACAGGATGGGCAGCAATAGTGAAGGTCGCGTCCATTTGCTTAAAGATCTCAAACGCTATCGACAGTCCCACGCTACTATCGCTACGAGCCTGCCATTGCTGCCAAGCGTCACGCTGGCTGTCTTCCCAGCGCGGGCCTTGTTGTTTAAAACTCAATACAACCTTACCCTCTTCAAGTCTCACCTCAACATCAAGCGCAGCAACGGCCTCGCTACTTAACATGTCGCGTATCACAATATCGAGCGCCTGAATCAGCCGGTCTTTGTCACTGTGCAGCATCACACCACTCGGTAAGCGGTCGTGTAGACGTAAATTGGCGGCTATTGCTGGCGCGTCATCTCTAAGCTGCTGTTGCAGGGCCTGCAAGCAGTCGTTAAGCATGAACGGCTCACGGCTTAGGGCAAACTTACCACGTTCAATACGCGTCATGTCGAGCGTTTCTTCCACCAAACGGTGTAAACTGTCTCCGGCGCGATGTAACAGCTGAACATATGCCTGCTGCTTAGGGCTAAGATCGAGCTCGAATTTCAATACTTGAATCATCCCCAAAATACCATTGAGCGGGGTGCGCATTTCATGACTCATGTTGCTCATAAATTGCTGTTTCGCCTGGCTCGCTTGTCGAGCGGCCTCAGTGTAGGCAAGAATAGCCTTTTCTTGACGATGAGAGTGCGCCGCCAACCACGCGACCCAAGCGGCAACACTGAGCAGACAATACAGCAGAAGTAGCTCATTGAGATTTACCACTGCGCGATCTGCGTGGGCCAACAATAGAAGAGGGACGGCCAGTAACAAGATCACTATGATGCAGAGGGCAAAGTAGCCGAGTAGCCGCCACTTGATATCTGGCTGCCACCATGCCTCGATGGGGGGTTTTTGGGTTCCGCGCGATAAAAACCGGCGCATAGGCTGCACAAGCACAATCATCGAACCCACCAGCAGCATACTCAACCCCTGACGAAACAACAGTTGCTCATTTAATTGCTCGTGGCTTGCCAACAAGAAGGTGATATCAGTCACATACATCACCACAAAAAATCCCCAGAAAAAACGTGGGGGTAACAGCACATATAACAACAGATAAATGGACGCGGCAAAGGCAAACGCGCGCGCCCCTAAGGTGAAAAGGGCAATCATATGGACCACAACCAATATCACACACACCACCACGGCGACCACCGGCGGATTCAACCACCGTCGCAGCAAAAGCCACAACGGCCATAACAACACCACTGCGGTATCCAATAACACTGAGGCCATGTCCCACTGCCAGAATGCCGCGACTAAGTTCGCCGAAAATAATATGGACAGCCCCAAGGCTAAACGGCGCATCGTAGCTAAGACTCGCCCGGCTTGGCCAAGCCGCTTTGTGACTAAGGCAAAGTCAAACAACAGAAAAAAGGCAACACTTCCTAACAGATAACGAAGCGCGGTCATCATCTCGGACATCGTGAGTTGAGGCAACTGGCAGAGAAATGACAACAGTATCAAAAGCAATAGCCAATAGGCTTTATAGCGAGGCTGTAATAATCGAACAGCCCCGGCAACGGTGAGTAACATGCCGAAGGGTGCCACCCCCTGCGAAGGGACACTGGACCAAGGCGTTAAGGCAGACAAGAAAAAAATACCCGTAAAAAACCACTCGATCTGCCCAGCTAGACGAAAAACCACACGCCCCATGATGGTCAGCACGAAAAGTGGAAACGCCCAAGGGATGACTCCCCGAAAAACTTCCAGAGGGGCATTATTGAATACCATATAGAACAAAATAAGAGTCACAATGGCACTAAAACACTGCACGAAGGCATTAAATGCTCGCTTGCGCATTGGCGCTTCCGCCTTGTCGCGCAATGTGTCAGGCAGCCACACGGAGAGTAGACGCGAATTACGCATGCACAACACCCTTACCTACCCTGGCTAGGGTGTCTAGCAAGTGCTGACGCAGCAGTGGCTTACTGAGCACAACCTCAAACCCTACACGTTGAAAGCGCTGCAATTCGTCAGTTGTAGCATGGCCAGTGATGGCAATCACAGGCACGGCATACTGCTGCTTAACGAGGCGCAACAATTGCTCACCATTCATTTCAGGCATATCAATATCAGTAATCACCACGTCTATCGCGTGTTGCGCTAAACACTCGAGTGCTTCGTGGCCACGCTGCGCCTTAAATACTTGACCAACGCTACCGGACAGCATGGCCTCAAGCGCCAATACATTGACCTCGTCGTCATCGACTACCAGCACAGCAAGGGAACCGAGTAAAGACTCAGAAGAGGGCATACTCGGCGCGCCATCGACAGGTTGTGCAACCGGCAAGGGCAGGCAAACCTTAAAAACACTGCCTTCGCAAGGGGTTGAATCGGCCTGTAATTCGCCGCCCATCAATTGCAAAAGTTCACTGACAATTGCCAACCCCAAGCCTAGCCCCTGAAAACGTTTGGTATAGCCGACATCGCCCTGTTCGAAGCGATTAAAAATACGCGCCAAGGTGGCTTTGTCCATACCAATACCATCATCTGCCACCCGCAGCTCAAAGATCCCACTGCGGAAGCGCAGATCTATTTGAACAATGCCACCCGGCGAGAACTTAATGGCATTACCGACCAAATTATCGAGAATTTGCCCCAACCTAAACGCGTCACCCACCACCCAACAGGGTATGTCGATCTGCCTGTCGATCAACAATACAACCCCGGCTTTCACAGCTTTTTGACGCTGGAGGTCGAGCTGCCCAATGAGCCATGCCGACAAATCAAACGGTTCAACGTGCATTTGCAACTCACCGCGTTCAATGCGACCAATATCGGAAATATCATCGACCAAATGCAATAACTGCATGCTACTTTGTTTAATCGTTGTTAAGCGCTTAGCCACCTGAGTGTTCAATGACGTATCTAGCTCAAGCACTTGCAGCATACCGAGCAAGCCATTCATAGGTGTGCGAATATCGTGACTCATGTTTTCTACAAACATGGACTTTACTTCATTGTCTTGTTGTGCCAGCAAGAGTAATTGCGAAAGTTCATGGCTGCGTTTGATTCTCATCACCAGTATGGCGCTGACCATGATCACAGTGAGGGCAATGGTCCACCACCAGAACCAGCTAATACTCGACGACATAAAGCGCACTAAAAACGACTCGGTGGGCATAGCGATGAGCACAGGGGAGACTAAAATAAGGACCGCCCCCAACCCTAGCAAGGTACGCTTGAAAAATCGCTGCCGACAAGTATTGTCGCGCAACATATTGGTCAATGGCTGCATCACACTCGGTACAAAAAATCCGTGAACTAACATCGTTAATGGCATACAGAAAAAGGCCCCCAGCATGAAGCGGGCATACAAGCTATCAAGAGTCAGATGGTCGTGCATGATATACAGCGAGGAATTAAGCACCACGATCGCGACCGTACCTATAACAAAAAGGCCGAGCGGAAACGCCAGCGACATGGCCAAAACGGCTAATATCGCATAGGGTAGTGCCAAATTACTGGAATTTAGGGCCTGAAACGACTGCATGACAAGGGCAATAAGAGCAAATAGGAAAAGACCCATAAACGGCTTTAACAATCGTTCAGCTATAAACCATAGCAGGGCGATGCCGTTGAATATGATGACCAACATCGAATTCATAGGGAAATCAGTGAATTCTCCCAAGATCCAGATACACAGCGTTGTTACACCCGTCACCTGCCATAGCCTGCGCATACCCGTGAGATGACTGACAACCAACCCCTGGTTCGCCCTGGCATACACGGCGTCCATGACAGTAAAAACCACAAAGCTGACCACTAACACACGATAAACAATGGCATTTTGCAATAGGTCACTGTGACTGATTCCCAACCAATATATAAGAGTGACGCACAAGCCAGCCAGACAGATCCACCACGCCTGGTGTCGAGGTAAAAGTAGGCGGGCTAAAACCACACCAAGCAGTAAGCTACCTGTGGCCGCCAAACCCTTGATACTAAAACCAGCAGCTATGGCAAATACTAGCATTACAAAGAAGTAAAACAACAGCGACTCACGGCGCCCCAGCCAACGGTATAACGCCCATACCAAGGGGTACAATACAAAGGTAAGCAGTAAAAAACCGTCAAAAATCTCGAACGCTGCCCAGGGCCAACGCACCGCGATAAGGTTGATCATGGCAAACAGCATAACCGCCAACACCGACATGGCGGCGGCGATATCCGCCGACCAGTAACGCGCGTCGCGCTGGGCATCGTCTAACTCAGGGTTAGGCAGAATAAAGCCGAACCAGCGACGCCAGGGCTGCGCTGATTGAGGCTTAGGGGGCAAAGAAACGACATTGACCATAGTGCGGCAAAAAATTATTTGAGTGAGGCACTGTCCATATGGCTCAGCGATGTTTCCAATTCAGAATAGTCACAAACCTATTTTATTTCCACTCATTTTTCGTTCATGCTTAACGCCACCATACAATAAGCGTCATTAACCAACCGATCCCCAAGATAACCGCAAGCACTTGCCAAAATCCCACCGGTAAACGGCGACTTATGGGTACTTCATGACGCTTCGGCGCAGGGTGTTTTAAAGCATGGATAAACTCAGCCACATCACCATAACGACACAGCGGGTCATCGCAGAGGGCTTTTTGTAAACACTCATCAATCCACGGAGAAAGCTGAGCGTTAAACGGCGCGAGAGGGGTATAACCTTGCGGCGAGGGCGCCTTACCCTTGCTTAACACGTTATACATGAGTGCCGCGAGCATGTACTGATCGCTAGCCTCTGTACCAGGCTCACCACGTGCCAACTCGGGCGCCAAAAGCGTGGTGCCCATCAACTCTTGGGGAATAGGCCCACAAGCCCCTATCCCGCGCACATACGCAGCACTCATATCGATAATTGAGACACGGTCGTCGCGGCTAATTAAACAATTATCGAGCGACAGCGCGCGATAGAAAACACCGGCGCGATGCATGCTCAACAAGGCCTTGCCCAACTGATCTATCACATCCATTACGCGCGCTAACGTTGGTTCGTGTGCTGCCAGCCATTGCCCTAACGGCGGCGCATCGACAAATGGTGTTAGCAGATACAGCGATTGGCGATTTGTTTGTTGTGGCACCGAAGAAACAATGGCGGGATGATCTAACCGTTGCAGCAGCCACTCTTGCAATAAAAAGGCTTCGCGCTCTTGGCGCGGCTCAAGCTCGGTGGATGGGCATTTCAAGGCAAATTCAATAGCGCCGTCAGTCACTCGATAAACGCGACTGCGCGTACTTTCGCTAAGCAAAGACAGGACACGATACCCTTCATAGATATCGTCCTCAACCAACACGGGGGGCGAGCAAACAGTTTCAGCCGCCTCTTTTATGAGTGCTTGTGGCAGATCGACCAGCTCAATTAACGCTACGCTGTGGCAGAGCTCGGAACCACGAGTCTCAAGCACACGCGTCATGCCAAACGCTGTGTGATTTAAATCCTCTTCCTTAGCTTTAATACAATCGATAATGGGCGAGGACATAAGTTTTTCCCGTATCACAATGGGCGCCAAACAAAACACCTCGCCCGCGGCGATAGCCAACTTTTTAATGCGATGCCCGTCCGTGTTCGACAAACACGCCGAACCACCTTCACCATAATGTATCAACGCCGTATTGCCATGCTGCACAATGTGCGCAGTGGCACCTTTGATAACCAGCATTGTAAAGCTGCACCCCGCCAAAAAAGCATCAGCCACTGCCATTACCCGTTCAATGGCCTCAGTCACAGACCACACTTGTGACGTCGCACTGTAATCATTGACCAAGCGCTGTGCGATCGCACGACTATCGGCGTCGACGTCCGTACTTGAGACAAAAACAAAGACCGCGCCTTTTTTAATCAAGGCATCCCCTTGTGGAATATGGAATGAAAATCCTTCAGCCGCCGTGCTGTGTGTACCTGGCTGAAGGCATTGGCCAACTTTAAAGGGGAGAAAGGTTTTCATAGCGCTCCAAAACGATGTGGGTAACATCACAAAGGATTGCAAAATCAATGCCCAAAAAATCCACCGACATTAGTAGCTTTTGAGATCAGTAAAAGGCATCAAGCACCACGCACAAGCACGAGACGCACCAAAAATGTGCAATTAGAGTAACACCCGGGTTTGCCAACTGGTTTGCCCGCTTGCCCAGTATTTTCGTTCAAACGCCGTTATCGGTGCTGCACTAATATAAACGTGACATTGTGCCTCAATGCCCGCCACTGACAAGGCCGCTGCAAATTCATCAATATACAGCGACCAATTACTCCTTACTGTGAGCTCGCCGCCAAGCGCGAGAATGTCGGCAAAAGCAGGACTGCAATGCCATCGACGTTTGTAATGCACACTTTTGGGATAGGGGTTGGGATAAAGCAAGTAGTGCTTATACAAACACCAACCCGCCTGGCGTGCCAAACGCCAAAAATCGTTAAGTTCTGCCTGCAATAATAAATAGCGATCACTTTCACCGTTATGCTTTTGTAATCGATGAATAGATTTATCAATCCCAATAACCAAGGCATCAGGATGCTGTTCAGCAAGAGTCAACGTGCTTTCTCCGTTACCACAACAGGCGTCTAAAATGAGAGGGTTCTCACGTTGGCCGATCCACGCTTGCGCCTGCGCAAAGGCGACTAGCGTATGCTCACTAAATGGTTTTTGATTGGCATGAGCCAAATGGCGGCGAACAACGTTTTCTAGATTGGGATGGATACCCTGCTGGTTACTAGTAACGATTTTTGAATTGCCTTTAGTCATGACAAATATTGTACAGGGATTACGCCCATCGCTGGGCAAAAAAAACCACGCCGAAGCGTGGTTTTTATGAATCAGATCGAAAGAACCGAACTTATTCTTCGTCGGCAGCGACCGCATCTTCAGGGCGATCAACTAGCTCAACATAAGCCATAGGCGCTTTATCACCGGCACGGAAACCGCATTTCAAAATGCGAATGTAGCCACCAGGACGGCCTTGGTAACGTGGACCCAGTTCAGCAAACAGTTTACCTACCGCGTCTTTGCTACGCAGACGATCAAACGCCAAACGACGGTTTGCTACTGAATCTTCTTTAGCCAAGGTGATCAGAGGCTCTGCGTGACGACGCAGTTCCTTTGCCTTGGGAAGGGTTGTTTTAATCAACTCGTGCTCGAACAATGATGCCGACATATTGCGGAACATCGCTTTGCGATGAGCACTGTTACGGTTAAATTTTCTGCCACTCTGACGATGACGCATAACTCAAATCCTTACAACGCTTGCTATCACAGCAAGTTTACAATTTGGAAGCAGCGCCGCAGCGCTGCGATAACAATTACAGACGAACGCGATCGTCGTTGCGCAGGCTAGCTGGTGGCCAGTTGTCCAGGCGCAGGCCCAGAGACAAACCACGAGATGCCAATACATCCTTGATTTCTGTCAGAGACTTCTTACCGAGGTTAGGAGTCTTCAACAGTTCAACTTCAGTGCGTTGTACCAAGTCACCGATGTAGTAGATGCTTTCTGCTTTCAAGCAGTTAGCTGAACGTACAGTCAGTTCCAGGTCGTCAACGGGACGCAACAAGATGGGATCAACTTCTTCTTCAGCCTGTGCGGGCTCAGCTTGTTTCTCGCTTTCGAGGTCAACAAACACAGCCAGCTGTTGCTGCAGAATAGTGGCGCTGCGACGGATAGCTTCTTCAGGATCAATGGTACCGTTGGTTTCCAGATCCAAAACCAGCTTGTCCAAGTCGGTACGGTTCTCAACACGCGCGCTTTCTACAACGTAAGAAACACGGCTAATGGGAGAGAACGAAGCGTCCAACTGCAGACGACCCAGTGAACGAGTTTCCTCGTCGCCTTCGTTACGTACTTCAGCAGGTTGGTAGCCGCGGCCTTTGGCAACGGTCAAACGCATGCTGATTGAACCTTTTTCGTCGAGGTGAGCAATCACGTGCTCGGGATTGATGATCTCGACGTGGCCATCGGTTTGAATGTCGCCAGCGGTCACGATGCCTTTGCCTGAGCTAGACAATGTGAGTGTTGTGCTATCGACTTCGTTCAGAACCAGTGAAACACCTTTCAGGTTCATCAAAATCTCAATGACGTCTTCTAATACGCCTTCGATTGCGCTGTACTCGTGCTCAACGCCGTCGATTTCAACTTCGGTAATCGCTGCACCAGGCATTGAAGAAAGAAGAATACGACGTAGAGCTGTACCAAGAGTGTGGCCGAAACCACGCTCCAGAGGCTCTAAAATCACTTTTGCACGAGTAGTGCTAACTTCCTCAACATCGATGACGCGTGGAGTAAGAAATTCGTTAACTGAACTTTGCATAAATGCCACCTATCGCGTGTATCTGCTGTTAATTACTTAGAGTAAAGCTCAATGATCAAGTTTTCGTTGATCTCTGAAGGCAAATCGCTACGATCGGGGACGTTTTTGAACGTGCCCATCATTTTGCCTGAGTCAACGTCAATCCAGCTGATGTCGCCACGGTTGGCAGACAGTTGCAATGCAGATTGAATACGCAATTGATTTTTCGCTTTCTCGCGAACAGCCACAACGTCACCCGCTTTTACTTGGTAAGAAGCGATGTTAACAACTGCGCCATTCACAGTGATTGATTTGTGTGAAACCAGCTGACGTGCTTCGGCGCGTGTTGAGCCGTAGCCCATGCGATAAACAACGTTGTCCAGACGCGATTCCAACAACTGCAACAAGTTCTCACCTGTGTTGCCTTTGCGACGAGCAGCTTCTTTGTAGTAGCCGCGGAATTGCTTTTCCAGAATACCGTAGATGCGACGAACTTTTTGCTTTTCACGCAACTGAACACCGTAGTCAGACAAACGACCACGACGTGCACCGTGCATACCTGGTGCGGTTTCTTCTTTACACTTTGAATCCAGAGAACGTACACCGCTCTTCAGGAACAAATCGGTGCCTTCACGACGTGAAAGCTTACACTTAGGACCAATATATCTAGCCATTTTAGAATCCTGTATCTCTCAGCCGTTAAACACGACGTTTCTTGGGTGGGCGACATCCGTTGTGTGGGATCGGAGTCACATCAGTAATATTGGTGATTTTGTAACCAACATTATTAAGGGCACGTACCGCTGATTCACGGCCGGGACCAGGACCTTTAACCAGCACATCCAAATTTTTCAGGCCGTAGTCTGACATAGCAGATTGACCAGCGCGCTCGGCAGCCACCTGAGCAGCGAATGGCGTGCTCTTACGAGAGCCGCGGAAACCAGAGCCACCAGCTGTTGCCCAAGACAGAGTATTACCTTGGCGATCAGTGATTGTGACAATGGTGTTGTTGAATGACGCATGGATATGCGCAATGCCGTCAGCGACGGACTTTTTCACCTTTTTACGAGGTGCAGTTTTTGGCTTTGCCATGAACTTTCCTACTTCAATATCAACACTACACAGTGGTGTAGCTACACTAAATTAGGAAGCAAGACGAATCTTACTTCCGAATGGGTTTGCGAGGACCTTTGCGGGTACGCGCGTTGGTTTTAGTACGCTGACCACGAACAGGTAGGTTTTTACGGTGGCGCAAGCCACGGTTGCAGCCGAGGTCCAACAAGCGCTTAATGCTCATTGACACTTCACGACGCAAATCACCTTCAACGATCAATTTAGAGATCGCTTCACGCAAAACGTCGAGCTTCTCTTCGTTCAGATCACCAATTTTGGTGTCTTCAGCAATACCAGTAGACGCACACAGGCTTTTAGCAGTGGTGCGGCCAATACCATAGATATAAGTCAGCGAAATAACCGCATGCTTGTTATCTGGGATGTTTACGCCAGCAATACGGGCCATCTTTTACTCCAAAATAAATTCAACAACGCTTAAAAAACTTACGCGCAGCTCGAAAGGCGCAAGATTCTAGCTAAAGTTGCTTACAAAATCAACAAATAAAAAGTTGGGCAATTAGCCTTGACGTTGTTTGTGGCGAGCTTCTTTGCAGATCACTCGAACAACACCGTGTCTACGAACAACTTTGCAGTTGCGGCAGATCTTTTTAACTGATGCACGTACTTTCATTTTCACTACTCCGAAAGGCCTAACACTAAGCGTTAGGCATTCTTACCATAACTTTTTAAATTAGACTTCTTCATCAGTGAATCGTACTGATGAGACATCAGGTGTGATTGCACCTGCGCCATGAAGTCCATGACCACCACGACTACGATCAGTAGCGAGGTACCGCCCAAGTAAAAGGGCACGTTCCAAACAACAACTAATGCTTGAGGCAGCAAACACACCAAGGTGATGTAGGCCGAACCAAACACAGTCAAGCGAGTCAGAACACCGTCGATATACTTCGCGGTTTGCTCGCCTGGACGAATGCCGGGCAAAAACGCACCCGAACGCTTCAGGTTTTCTGACACTTCTTTGGGGTCAAACATCAACGCCGTGTAGAAGAAACAGAAGAACACGATCAACACGGTGAACAAAATAATGTTCAGCGGCTGACCGGGACCAATTGCCAAGGCAACGTCCTGCAACCAATCCATGTCCGTACTTGAGCTGCTCACCCACTGCGCAATCGAAGCAGGGAACAACAAAATAGAGCTTGCGAAAATAGCCGGGATAACACCCGCCATGTTCACTTTCATCGGTAAGTGACTTGTCTGACCACCGAACGCTTGACGACCTTGTTGGCGTTTAGCGTAATTAACAGTGATGCGACGTTGGCCACGCTCGATCTTAACGATCAAGTAAATAACAACAACTGCCAAAAGAAGAATGAACAGTAAAATTGCAATATTCATTTCGCCTTGACGCGCTGACTCTAATGATTGGCCGATTGCTGAGGGTAAACCCGCCACAATACCAGCAAAAATCAATAACGAAATACCGTTACCGATACCGCGCTCGGTGATCTGCTCACCTAACCACATCAAAAATACAGCACCAGTTACCAAAGAGGTTACTGAGATGAAGTAGAAAGACCAATCCGCACTAAAGGCCAGGCCTTGACCGGCCATACCTACCGACATACCAAAGGCTTGGATCGTCGCGAGTACCACCGTGGCATACCGGGTGTACTGGGTAATTTTGCGACGGCCCGCATCACCTTCTTTCTTAAGTTGCTGCAGGGTGGGTGACACCGCTGACATCAACTGGAAAATGATTGACGCCGAAATATAGGGCATGACACCTAAGGCCAAAATCGACATACGCTCGAGCGCACCGCCCGAGAACATGTTAAACAGACCAAGGATGGTTCCCTGATTTTGGTTAAACAAAGCTGCGAGTTGATCGGGGTTGATACCGGGCACAGGTATGTGGGTACCAACGCGATACACAATAATCGCAAGCAATACAAAACGAAGGCGAGCCATAAGCTCGCCCAGTCCGGCTTGATTGCCGAGTGCTAACTGGCCTTGGTTTGCCATGTTATTCCTCTACAGAACCACCGGCAGCTTCAATAGCTGCTTTAGCGCCCTTAGTTACTGCCAGGCCTTTGATTTTCACTGCTTTGGTGACTTCACCAGCCAGGAAGATCTTGGCACGTTGCATGTTATCTTGTATCAGGTCAGCACGCTTCAATGCATCCAGATCGATAACTTCATCAGTCAACTTGTTCAATTCGGCTGTGCGAATTTCAGCAGTCACGCGAGCGATGCGTGAAGTAAAACCAAACTTCGGCAAACGCTTTTGCAAAGGCATTTGACCGCCTTCGAAACCAGGGCGAACACTACCGCCTGAACGAGCTTTTTGACCTTTGTGACCACGGCCACCAGTTTTACCCAGGCCACTACCGATACCACGACCTACGCGCTTAGCGGTAGTTTTGTGGCCGGGGGCAGGGCTCAGCGTGTTTAAACGCAATGAATCAGACATTGCCTTATTCCTCAACTTTTAAAAGGTAGTTCACCTTGTTAATCATACCGCGGACAGATGGAGTGTCTTCAACCTCAACGGTGTGACGAATGCGACGTAAACCTAAACCGGCTACGCACGCTTTATGCGACTCCAAACGACCACTGGTGCTTTTTACCAGTGTTACTTTAATAGTCTTAGCCTTAGCCATGATCTTAACGCCCTAGTTCAAAATCTCTTCAACGCTCTTACCACGCTTGGCAGCAACTGCCTCGGGTGAACGCATGTTTTTCAAGCCATTGAAGGTTGCACGAACAACGTTCACGGGATTGGTAGAGCCGTAGCACTTAGCCAATACGTTGTGAACACCGGCGATTTCAAGAACCGCACGCATCGCACCACCAGCAATAACACCAGTACCTTCTGACGCAGGCTGCATGTAAACCTTAGAAGCACCATGGCTCGCTTTGATGGGATACTGGATAGTATCACCCTTCAGGTCTACCTGGATCATGTTGCGACGAGCTTGTTCCATAGCCTTTTGAATAGCTACTGGTACTTCACGCGCCTTACCACGACCAAAACCTACACGGCCATTGCCATCACCCACTACAGTCAGTGCGGTGAAGCTGAAGATACGACCACCTTTTACAACTTTAGCAACGCGGTTAACTTGAACGAGCTTCTCGATCAAGCCTTCGTTTGCATTTTCACCGTTGTCTTTCTGTTCTTTAGCCATGTCGTTCCCCTAGAATTCCAAACCGCCTTCGCGAGCTGCATCAGCCAGTGCCTTTACACGACCGTGGTATTTGAAACCACTGCGGTCGAAAGCTACTTTGCTAACACCAGCTGCTTTAGCGCGCTCTGCGATCAGTTTACCGATCTCAGCCGCTGCATTGATATTGCCACCTGAAGCCAACTTCAGCTCTTTGTCCAAAGTAGAAGCTTGCGCCAATACTTTTGAACCATCGGCTGACAATACTTGTGCATAGATGTGGCGAGGGGTGCGGTGAACACTCAAACGCTCTACACCCAACTCGCGCATTCTCATACGGCTGCGGAGGGCACGACGCAATCTTGCATTGTTTTTTACGCTCATAATCTCTCGCCTTACTTCTTCTTGGCTTCTTTACGGAGGATCTGTTCACCTGCGTAGCGAATACCTTTGCCTTTGTAGGGCTCAGGCGCACGGAACGCACGGATAACCGCCGCAACTTGACCTAACAATTGCTTGTCGATGCCTTTCAGAACAACTTCTGTCTGAGTAGGGGTTTCGACACTCACGCCGGCAGGTACTTCGAAATCGATAGGATTCGAGTAACCTACTGACAGGTTTAATACGTTACCTGAGGCTTTCGCACGGTAACCAACGCCAACCAGTTCAAGCTTGCGCTCAAAACCAGCACTGACACCGATAACCATGTTATTTACCAATGCACGGGTGGTTCCGGCCAAAGCGCGTGCTTTTTGCGAACCATTACGTGCCTTGAAAGTAACGACATTCTCTTCTTGTGATACCTCGACTAGGTCGTGGATATCCATGTTCAATGTTCCTTTACCACCCTTGACATTCAGGGACTGACCGTCGAGCTTCAGCTCAACACCTGAAGGCAGGGTAACAGGACTATTTGCAACTCTAGACATAGTACAAAACTCGTCACTAAAACCGGATTAAAAGACTGTGCAAAGCACTTCGCCACCAACACCAGCGCTACGCGCTGCACGGTCAGTCATGACCCCTTTGCTGGTAGAAATAATGGCTACACCCAAACCGCCGCGAATCGAAGGCAACTCGTCACGGCCAGCGTAACGACGCAGACCTGGAGTGCTTGCGCGGTGCAATTCAGAAATCACTGGCGCACCGTTGAAGTACTTCAACTGGATAGACAGTTCTGATTTGCCGTCAACAGTATTAACTGCAACTTCAGATACGAAACCTTCTTCTTTAAGAACGTTGGCTACAGCCACTTTCAATTTTGAAGAGGGCATTTTGACGCTTGCTTTTTCCGCCATTTGCGCATTGCGAATGCGGGTTAGCATATCCGCCAAAGGATCTTGCATACTCATATTAAACTCCTACTCGCGCCTAGATAGTCGCGTATATCTTGCTTACCAACTAGACTTAACGAGGCCAGGCACGTCGCCGCGCATAGCCGCTTCACGCAATTTGTTACGGCACAAACCGAACTTGCGGTAGACCGCGTGAGGGCGGCCAGTCACTTTGCAGCGACGCTGGATACGCACAGGGCTAGCATCGCGGGGCATTTTTTGCAGAGCAACTTGTGCATCCCACTTTTCATCTTCGCTAGCGTTCACGTCTTTCAGGATCGCTTTCAACATTTCACGCTTCGCAGCGAATTTCGCTACAGTTTTTTCACGCTTTGCTTCGCGCGCAATCATCGATTGCTTTGCCATAATCTTTTACCTTTAGCCTCGTTTCTGGAAGCTGTTAACTACTTACTTAAAGGGAAAGTTAAATGCTTTCAACAGTGCACGACCTTCTTCATCGGTACGGGCAGTTGTTGTAATTGCAATATCCAATCCGCGCAGCTTGTCGACTTTGTCGTAATCGATCTCTGGGAAAATGATTTGCTCATTTACACCCATAGCAAAGTTACCACGGCCATCGAAAGACTTAGCACTCACACCGCGAAAGTCACGAATACGAGGGATTGAGATAGAAATCAAGCGCTCCAGGAACTCATACATACGCTCGCGACGCAGAGTTACTTTGCAACCGATGGGCCAACCTTCACGAACTTTAAAGCCCGCGATAGATTTACGCGCCAAGGTTACGACAGGCTTTTGACCAGCGATTTTCTCGAGGTCAGCCAGAGCATTTTCCAATGCCTTTTTGTCGCCTAATGCTTCACCAACACCCATATTCAAAGTGATTTTGGTAATGCGGGGCACTTCCATTACATTGCTTAAGCCGAGTTCTTCTTTGAGCTTGGCAGCAAGTTCGTTGTTGTATACTTTTTTCAAATTCGCCATTGTCATCACCTAAATTAAGCGTCAATCGCTTCGCCAGTTGACTTGAAGACGCGAACTTTGGCATCACCGTCCACTTTGAAACCAACGCGGTCAGCTTTACCTGTGGCAGCGTTGAAAATAGCAATGTTTGACGAATCAATTGCTGCTTCTTTCTCAACGATACCGCCAGCGATACCTGCTTGCGGATTAGGCTTAGTGTGGCGCTTAACCATGTTGATGCCAGAAACGATCATTTTGCCGTTATCAAGCACGCGAACAACTTTGCCACGCTTGCCTTTGTCTTTACCTGCGATGACTACTACATCATCGTCACGTTTAATTTTAAGCATTTGCTTATCCCCTACCCCTGTTCCTGATTACAATACTTCAGGAGCCAAAGAAATAATCTTCATGAACTTCTCTGAACGCAACTCGCGAGTTACGGGACCAAAAATACGGGTACCGATAGGCGCAAGGTTAGTGTTCAGCAACACTGCAGCGTTGTCGTCGAATTTGATCAGTGAACCGTCTGGACGACGAACACCTTTCTTGGTGCGAACCACAACAGCATTCATCACCTGACCTTTCTTAACGCGACCACGAGGGCTGGCTTCTTTAATACTGACCTTGATAAGGTCACCAACTTTGGCATAGCGACGGTGCGAACCGCCCAATACCTTGATGCACATAACGCGGCGAGCGCCAGTGTTATCTGCAACATTTAAGTACGATTGAGTTTGAATCATTGTCTATTCCTCAATAACTGTTACAGCAACTTAGGCTTCAACAGCGTTGCTATCGATTGAAACCAGAGCCCAGCACTTTGACTTAGAGTAGGGACGGGTTTCTTTGACAGTAACGGTGTCGCCGATTTTGCACGCATTGTTTTCATCGTGCGCGTGTACTTTAGAAGAACGAGTTACGTACTTGCCGTAAACAGGGTGCTTCTCGCGACGCTCGACCAAAACAGTGATGGTTTTATCCATCTTGTCGCTGACTACTTTACCAGTCAGAGTACGAGTTACTTTTTGCTCAGCCATCTTAACTACCTGCCTTCTCGTTCAAGATAGTGCGCACGCGCGCAACATCTTGCTTGTTCGCTTTCAGCAAGTGTGTCTGTGCCAATTGCCCAGTCGATTGCTGC
Source organism: Cellvibrionales bacterium (assembly GCA_024639455.1). Taxonomy (GTDB): domain Bacteria; phylum Pseudomonadota; class Gammaproteobacteria; order Pseudomonadales; family JAHEIH01; genus JAHEIH01. Next base: position 8,902 of record JAHEIH010000013.1, on the reverse strand, counting down.
ATGCGAAGTTTAAATTGCTGCTCCAACAAAGTGAGCAGTTGACCGTTCAATTCCTCAACGGATTTTTCACGCAATTCACTAGCTTTCATTACATCACCTGACGTTTAACGAAGGCAGTAGCAACTGGCAATTTAGCCGCAGCCAGAGAGAACGCTTCACGAGCCAACTCTTCAGAAACACCTTCTACTTCGTACAACACTTTTCCTGGTTGGATCTGTGCCACCCAGTACTCAACGTTACCCTTACCTTTACCCTGACGTACCTCAAGAGGCTTACCAGTGATTGGCTTGTCGGGGAATACGCGAATCCAGATTTTACCGCCACGTTTAATGTGACGAGTCATGGCACGACGTGCAGATTCGATCTGACGTGCGGTGATACGACCACGACCAACTGATTTCAACGCGTATTCGCCAAAACTTACTTTGCTACCGCGAAGAGCCAGACCGCGGTTGCGGCCTTTCTGCATCTTGCGAAATTTTGTGCGCTTGGGTTGTAACATCTGCTTAGCCCTTAATTACTCGCTTTTTTCTTAGCGGCTTCATTGCTTTCGCCACCCAGAACTTCGCCTTTGAAAATCCAAACTTTAACGCCGATCACACCGTAGGTGGTTGACGCTTCGTAAGTTGCGTAATCGATATCGGCACGCAGGGTGTGCAGAGGCACACGACCTTCGCGGTACCATTCGGTACGTGCGATTTCAGCACCGCCAAGACGGCCGCCTACTTGAACCTTGATACCTTCAGCGCCTTGACGCATGGCGTTTTGAACGACGCGCTTCATAGCGCGACGGAACATAACACGACGCTCCAATTGCTGGGCAACGTTTTGCGCAACCAACTTGGCATCCAAGTCTGGCTTGCGGATCTCTTCGATGTTGATATGCACAGGCACGCCCATCATCTCTGACAGAGTGCGACGCAACTTATCAACGTCTTCGCCTTTCTTACCGATAACAATGCCGGGACGGGCAGTGTGAATAGTAATGCGAGCAGTTTGCGCAGGGCGCTCGATAACGATACGGCTAACCGAAGCGTTTTCCAGCTGCTTGTTCAAAAACTCACGTACCTGCAAGTCATTGATCAATTTACCAGCGTAATCTTTGCTGTTCGCATACCATACCGAGGTATGATCTTTCACAATACCCAGACGGATACCGGTTGGGTGTACTTTCTGACCCATGTGGTCGTCTCCTACTTAGCGATTGCTATCTGCAACTTTTACTGTAATGTGACAAGTGCGCTTGAAAATACGGTCAGCACGGCCTTTGGCACGTGGCTTGATGCGCTTCATTGTCATACCCTCGTCAACGAAAATAGTCGACACCTTCAACTCATCAATATCAGCACCTTCATTGTGCTCTGCGTTAGCAATCGCAGAGTTCAGTACTTTCTTGATGATGTCTGCACCTTTCTTGGTGCTAAAGCTCAGCAAGTTCAGCGCGTCTTCAACAGACTTACCACGTACCTGGTCAGCAACCAAGCGGGCTTTCTGCGCTGAAATGCGTGCACCTTTCAAACTAGCAGCAACTTCCATCTCTAAAACCTCTAGTTAGTGGCCAACCAAGCTTAACGCTTAGCTTTTTTATCAATAATGTGGCCGCGATAAGTACGGGTAACAGCAAACTCACCCAACTTATGGCCAACCATATCTTCAGAAATCAAAACTGGTACGTGTTGACGACCGTTATGCACGGCGATAGTCAGACCAACCATGTTGGGCAGTATCATCGAACGACGAGACCAAGTTTTGATAGGACGACGATCATTTGCTTCTGAGGCAACTTCTACCTTTTTCAGCAAGTGAAGATCAATAAACGGGCCTTTTTTTAATGAACGTGGCACAACCGCTTCCTCTTCTATTAGTTCACTCTACCGACGCAGTGCTTACTTAGCACCGCGACGACGGACGATTAAGTTATCAGTACGCTTGTTTTTGCGTGTCTTGTAACCCTTAGTAGGCACACCCCAGGGAGTCACAGGGTGACGACCACCAGAGGTACGACCTTCACCACCACCATGGGGGTGATCAACAGGGTTCATCGCCACACCGCGAACGGTAGGACGAACGCCACGCCAGCGTGAAGCACCCGCTTTACCCAGTGAACGCAAGCTGTGCTCACTGTTAGACACTTCACCCAAAGTCGCACGACACTCGCTCAGAATTTTACGCATTTCACCTGAGCGCAAACGAACAGTCACGTATTGACCATCGCGAGCGATCAACTGAGCCGAAGTACCAGCCGAGCGAGCAATTTGCGCGCCTTTACCGGGCTTCATCTCAATGCAGTGGATAACAGAACCCACTGGGATGTTGCGCAGAGGCAGAGTGTTACCTTCTTTAATAGGAGCGTTTGAACCAGACATAAGCTCAGAGCCCGCTTTTACGTTTTTGGGAGCAATAATGTAACGACGCTCACCATCGGCGTAACAAACAAGTGCAATGTTAGCGCTACGGTTTGGATCGTATTCGAGACGCTCAACGACAGCTGGTATGCCATCTTTGTTGCGTTTGAAATCGATAACGCGGTAGTGCTGCTTATGACCACCACCTACGTGACGGGTAGTGATACGACCGTTGTTATTACGACCGCCAGTCTTGCTTTTCTTCTCCAGCAAAGGCTTGTGCGGAGCGCCTTTGTGCAGATCAGGATTAACAACGCTTACTACGAAGCGACGACCTGGAGATGTTGGTTTACTTTTAACGATAGCCATTGTCTGCCAACCCCTTACTCTGCAACGCTAAAGTCAATTTCTTGACCTTCAGCGAGACGAACATAAGCCTTCTTAAGTGATGCACGACGAGCTGCGCCGTACTTATTACGCTTCACTTTACCTTTAACATTCACAACATTGACGCTGTCAACTTTGACGTCGAAGAGTTTTTCAACGGCGTGCTTGATCTCAAGCTTGCTGGCATCAACTGCAACAGTGAAAACGACCTGATTGCCAGCATCAGCAGCCATAGCGGCTTTTTCTGAAACGCGAGGCCCCTTCAGGACTTGAAAAATACGTTCTTGGTTCATCCCAACAACTCCTCAAACTTCTTAACAGCATCAACCGTCATGATGGTCTTGTCGAAAGCGATCAGACTTACTGGGTCTACTGCTTCAACGTCGCGAACATCAACTTTGTGCAAGTTGCGTGATGACAAGAACAGATTCATATCAACCTCGCCAGTGACGATCAGCACATCGCTTACACCGAAGTCAGCCAGTTTAGTCACCAAACCTTTGGTCTTAGGACCATCAACCACGAAGTCCTCAACAACGATCAAACGTTCTTGACGAACCAGCTCAGACAACAGAGAACGCATCGCCGCGCGGTACATTTTCTTGTTCAGCTTTTTGCTGTGATCCTGAGGCTTAGCAGCGAAAGTTACGCCACCAGTGCGCCACAAAGGGCTACGGATAGTACCGGCACGAGCGCGACCACTACCTTTTTGACGCCAAGGCTTCTTGCCGCCACCACTAACTTCTGAGCGAGTCTTTTGAGCGCGAGTACCCTGACGAGCAGCTGCCATTTGGGCAACAACTGCCTGGTGCACCAGATCTTCGTTAAATTCACGAGCAAACGTCGCGTCAGAAACCTGCAGGGCACCTGATGCTGCGTTACCGGGTTTTGCAATATTCAATTCCATTGCCTAATCCCCTTAAGATACTTTCACAGCGGCACGTACGATCACGTCACCACCTGGGGCACCAGGAACGGCACCTTTGATCAACAGAAGGTTGCGCTCAGCATCAACGCGAACCACTTCCAGAGTCTGCACAGTCACTTGCTCAGCACCCATATGGCCAGACATTTTCTTACCTTTGAAAACGCGACCGGGAGTTTGACACTGACCGATTGAACCATTCGAACGGTGAGACAGCGAGTTACCGTGGGTCATATCCAAGCCGTTGAAGTTCCAACGCTTGATACCACCCTGGAAGCCTTTACCTTTAGACTGACCAGTGACATCAACTTTCTGACCCGCTTCAAACAGACCAACACTCAGCTCACCGCCGACTTGGTACTCTTCTACTGAATCAACACGAAATTCCCACAGACCACGACCAGCCTCAACACCCGCCTTCGCAAAGTGACCAGCTTCGGCCTTGCTGACGCGAGACGCTTTGCGCTCACCAGCAGTTACCTGCACAGCAGTGTAACCATCAACATCACCCGTCTTGACCTGAGTAATGCGGTTAGGAGCCATTTCCAGCACAGTAACAGGTACTGAAACGCCATCCTCTGTAAAGATACGTGTCATGCCGCTTTTGCGACCGACTAAACCTATTGTCATATTTCACCTCATGTGTACGGGGCTTTTACCCGCTATGGCCGCCCATTCCAGAGCGTTACACCTACCCCACAAAGGGGCTCGGTATGATTAACCCAGACTAATCTGGACTTCTACACCCGCCGCCAGGTCCAACTTCATCAGTGCGTCTACAGTTTTCTCTGTAGGCTCAACGATATCTAGCAAGCGCTTGTGTGTACGGATTTCGTATTGGTCTCGCGCGTCTTTGTTGACGTGCGGAGAGATCAATACAGTGAATTTTTCTTTACGGGTAGGCAGAGGGATTGGGCCTCGAACCTGCGCACCTGTGCGCTTAGCCGTATCGACGATTTCCTGAGTAGAAACATCAATCAGCTTGTGATCGAAGGCCTTCAGGCGAATCCGAATGCGTTGATTTTGCATCTAAACCAAACTCCAAAACGGTTAAATAATGGGATGCCACGCACAATACAAATTCGCCTGTTTGTAATGAACGAATGCGCTCGTGAAGAGGCACCCCCGAAAAAGGAAGCGAGATTTTACATATGTACGAACGCCCTGTCAAGCGGTGCGCAACTTATTGCGCCTACTCATACAGGGCGGACATCCAACTCAAAAACCGCTTACGATAAAACTCTGCAGCGGCATGTCAATCCACTAGGAACTGACCCCAAAAAAAGAGAGCGCATTCTATATAGCCACCGCTCAAAAAACAAGCACTAATCTCGTTTATTTTATCGCCACGCAACAGACAAAAAAAACGGGCGCCTACCTGGCGCCCGCTCTCACACAATACCGCTTAGCTACAGCTATTCGTAGCGATCCTTCAGTACAAAGAAGGACAGCGCAATGAGCGCCGCACTCATGGGTATAGCAATCCAAATACCACTAACTCCCAGCTCGGTAGCTAATGAAATTTTGCCAAAATCAAGCGGCTTTAATATAGCCTCTTCCAACGCAGGATAGGCAAAAGAGAAAACTAACGCACCAACTAAGCCACCCACCACGGTAAAGATTGCATCGAGCTTACCTTCCGAGGCACCCACCACACAAGTGCCTGGGCAGTAACCCGAAATCGCCCAACCAATACCGAAGATAACGCCGCCTAAAGCAACACCCCCTATATAGGCAGGCTTGATGCTGAGATTAGCCACCCCCCCCAAATCAAGCAGATAGATACCCAAGGTACCCACACCGATAGCGGTACACATCAATTTGATGATGTGCATATCCTTGAGTAATAACGTACCCAAAATACGGCGATAGCTTGTAGCACCGCCCATAAAAAGAATCGCACCAAAGACACAACCAATCAGAAAACCAACAGCCATAGTCATAACATTAACCTCTGTTGCGGTACAAGTAGTGCGCCATCAAGATCGCGGCACCAAATGTACAAATACCAAAAATAAAGGAACTGATCGCCAACTGTGAAATACCACTAATCATATGACCACTGGTACAACCACCCGCTAATCGAGCACCAAACAATAGTAACGCACCACCAGCAAAGGCCGCCGCAAAACGCTTGCCACGCGACGCACCAAACACGCGCTCCCACATAGGGGGCATAGAACCTTTATCCGCCTCAGGTTGCTTATCACCAGTAAGGCGAGCCGCAATGAAGCCACCAGCAAACATGCCGATCACTAGCATCCAGCCATAACCGATCCCCCAATCTTGCTTTTCGCCATACTTCGCCATGTACTTATTGGCTTCAGCCGCTTCAGGGGCAACTTTGTGCACAACAATGGCATCGGTAACTACGAACTGGGTAGATACACCCAACGGCTTGTTGTACCACGTTGCAAACACCAACAGCAGCCCAAGCGCAATGCCGGCCGCCTTCCAAGAAATAATTGCAGGTTTATCGTCCATACTCATCCTCAACAGTGCATTAGTCGTTATTGTAATTAGGGTATAACCTCAAAGAATAAACATATAATGATTTACTAATTTAGGAAAGCGTTTATTTTATTTTTCTTATACAAAATTTGACTAAATAATCTGCAACAACGTCATTTTAAGCATGAGACAGACTAAAAAACCCACCCAACACCACCAACGTTGAAATAGCCTCGCCGCGACCTACTAGCCAGTAGCCCCCAAACGACAAAGGGCGCCAATGGCGCCCTTTGCTTGCGTAAAGCCAGTAACAATTACTTGGCTTTAGCGGCTTCTTTGCGTGCCTTAGCGGCTGCGATAACTTCTTCAGAAACGTTGCTGGGGCACTGACTGTAGTGGCTGAACTCCATAGAGAACTGACCACGACCAGACGTCATAGTACGCAAGTGACCAATGTAACCAAACATTTCTGACAAAGGAACGTCTGCCTTAATGCGAACACCAGTAATACCGGGCTCTTGGTCACGGATCATGCCACGACGACGGTTCAAATCACCGATAACGTCACCTACGTGATCTTCGGGAGTGAAAACGTCAACCTTCATAACAGGCTCAAGAATCTGTGGATTAGCTTTAGGCATAGACTGACGGAATGCACCACGAGCAGCGATTTCGAATGCAACAGCCGATGAGTCAACCGCGTGGTAGCCACCGTCATACAACTCTACCTCTACGTCAACCAAAGGGTAACCCGCCAAAGGACCTTCCTGCATCATAGACTCAAAGCCTTTTTCGATAGCAGGGAAGAATTCTTTAGGTACATTACCGCCTACAACCACTGACTTGAACTGGAAGCCAGTGTTGGCTTCGCCGGGACGAATGCGGTAATCAATTTTACCGTATTGACCAGAACCACCCGACTGCTTCTTATGCGTGTAGCTATCTTCGATAGGTGAAGTAATAGTCTCACGGTAGGCTACTTGAGGCTTGCCTACTTCCAAATCAACACCATAGGTACGCTTGAGAATATCGACCTTAATATCCAAGTGCAACTCACCCATACCTTTAAGAATGGTTTCACCTGAATCCTCGTCGGTTTCAACGCGGAATGAAGGGTCTTCTGCCACCATTTTACCGATAGCGATACCCATTTTCTCCGAACCACCTTTATCTTTTGGTGCAACAGCAATAGAGATTACGGGCTCAGGGAATACCATCGCCTCAAGGGTACAAGGCTTGTTTTGATCACACAGAGTGTGACCGGTTTGAACATTTTTCATACCCACGATCGCAATAATGTCGCCCGCTTGCGCTGAAGACAATTCGTTACGATCGTTCGCGTGCATTTCCACCATGCGACCAATACGCTCGGTCTTGCCGGTAGCACTATTCAAAATGGTGTCACCCTTGTTCAACTTACCAGAATAGACACGTACGAAGGTCAACGCGCCGAAACGGTCATCCATAATTTTGAACGCCAACGCACGGAAGGGCTCATCAATCGACACAGTGGCATACTCACCAGTTTCGTTACCCTCTTCGTCAGTCAGGGGCTCGGGATCCACTTCAACGGGAGAAGGCAGGTAATCAACAACAGCGTCCAATACCAACTGAACACCTTTGTTTTTGAACGCCGAACCACAGAAGGTGGGGAAGAAGTCAAGGTTAATAGTACCTTTGCGAATACAACGCTTGATGTCTTCTTCAGAGGGCATATCGCCGTCCATGTAAGCCATCATCAGGTCATCATCTTGCTCAACCGCCGTCTCGATCAACTTCTCATGGTACTCTTCGAGCATATCAACCATATCTTCAGGACAATCGACTACCTCGTAGTTTTCAGGCAGGCCCGAGTCATCCCAAATGAAAGCTTTTTTGGTCAGTACATCGACAACACCTGTGAATTCGTCTTCACGACCGATAGGGAGCGTCATCACCAGAGGATTAGCACCCAATACTTTTTCCACCTGACCTACAACGCGGAAAAAGTCTGCACCTATGCGGTCCAGCTTGTTAACGAAAATAATACGTGACACTTCTGAGTCGTTCGCGTAGCGCCAGTTAGTTTCTGACTGAGGCTCAACACCGCCAGATCCGCAGAAAACACCTACGCCACCATCGAGCACTTTCAACGAACGGTATACTTCAACAGTGAAGTCAACGTGTCCGGGAGTATCGATAATGTTGAAGCGGTGGTCTTTCCAGAAACAGGTGGTCGCTGCTGACTGAATGGTAATGCCGCGCTCTTGCTCCTGTGCCATGAAGTCAGTGGTCGCTGCACCGTCGTGTACTTCACCAGTTTTGTGGATCTTACCGGTAAGTTTCAGGATACGCTCAGTCGTTGTGGTTTTGCCAGCGTCAACGTGAGCGAAAATGCCGATGTTTCTGTATTTTGTTAAGTCAGTCATGGTATCACTCGAATCCAAGGGGGTAAAAAAGTGCGCCGTATTATACATTTCTAACGATGGCGAGGGAATAGCTGATCGAAATTTGTTCAGAAAATTTCATCTTATTGGCATATATATGCACAAAGACACCCTCCCTGATCAAAAAATCAGCAAAAATACGCTCGAAGCCTTGACTCCCATGAAAAGGAAGTTATGATTTCGCGCCCAATGGGATGGCGTTTCCACGTCGACATTTTTTGAATTACAAAGTTTGAGGATTTAGCGGTGGCTAAGGAAAAATTTGAACGGAAGAAACCCCACGTAAACGTGGGCACCATCGGTCACGTTGACCACGGTAAAACTACTCTGACTGCTGCGCTGACTCGCGTTTGTGCAGAAGTTTTCGG
>JAHEIH010000018.1 GCA_024639455.1 Cellvibrionales bacterium | reverse complement strand
GGAATGCCCATTGACGAGGCGCTGCGTCTGGAGTCACGTTCCTTCTTCGACGTCGGTCTGACCGAAGACTTGGCTGAAGGAACGACCGCCTTCAAGGAACGTCGCGACGCGGCATTCAAAGGCCGTTAATGCAAATCACAAGTCGTGGTTTCCGGGACCATACGCCCGGCACCATGACACACGCAGACCCGCATGGGAGATGGCGTAGTTGGCTTGAGAAATATTCTCAAAAGAATAATAGTTTTCTCCACTGGTTAAAGGATCAAACAATGAAAAAACGCGGGCAAATAATTGGTCTCTCCACGCTGTTTGCGGTCATGAGTAACGCGCTCAGCGCGACCACAGAAACCAAAATCGTCAATATCAACGAGCGAGCTTACGGTTTGGCCGAGGTTGCTATCGAGATGACAATCCCCGACGGTCCCGGCCCGTTTCCTGTGGTCATTACCCAGCATGGATCTGAGCGAGACGGGCGAGCGTTCAAGGAAGGCGAGGGGGCTACCGACGAGTATTCAAAACGATTAATTGAAAAAGCTGTTGAGCGCGGTTTCGCAGTCATCGCATTAGACGCGTTTTATAAGAAAAATCTGACGGCGGGTGATAAAACAAAGTTTCCCAGTGCAGAAATCTACGCTGGCTACCTCCGGGATGGTATTGGCACTGATCAACGGCTTGACTCAAAAAATATTTTTTACACCGGTTTTAGCTATGGCGGTAGATCAGCTCTCAGCACCCTTTACCGTCCTGACGTTGTTCGATGGCGCGCATTAGTCGCCGCAGAGCCAGATTGCAATTCATTTCCAGCGCCCCCAAGGGTCGCCATTCCCCCGATCTTAATCATGAAGGGTGGAGAGAGTCACTACCCTCCGGTGGCATGTGAGAACCTGAAGAAATTTTATGCAAAGGCCAACATGCAGATTGATTGGAAATTATTCCCAAAATCTAATCACTACTTTAGTCACAACGGGAAAATCGTTAATGGCCTTGCCTTCAATGGTTGTTCTGAAAATCCCGTCGTCGTTTACGGACGCGATAAATTCACTCGGGTTGATGGCACTGCGATCACCCGAGAGGAAATTGGTAAGTGCTTTACAAGAAGGGCCGGTTCTGGGAAGAGTCGCGAAGACCTAAACGAGGCAGTTGATACAGCTATTGGTTTTTTTACTCAGCATCTGGTTAAGTAATCTTGAATCCTGACAGAGGTCAAAGCTCACAATAGGGCCAAATTAAAGTGGTTGGAAATATTTTGACCAACACCCGAATTTCACACTGTCAATATTGTTAATCCAAACCATCAGTAGAGGATACGTTTTGAAACGATCATCAAGGGCCTATTTAATTTTGTGTGTCATGGCAGCTTCCTTCATCGTGGCTGCTTGTCAGACTCTTTCCTCGATGCCACAAACCGACCCCGGCGGCAAGGCCGTCGTACACAACGAAGGTAATGCCGAGCTTCCTGAGGAGGTTACACCAAACGATGCGACGATTTCGCTGTACTCAGAGCGACGGTTATCTTTTATTCGGCGCAGCAAGGAGCGCGGTCGGCTTTATACGATCCAGCCCAAAGGTAATGCGATCAAGTATCGGCAAGAGTTGACGCAAGACAGTCAGATACTTGAAAAGGAGTTATCTCAGGGTTACATCCTGAGCTACCTTTACTTTGAGAATGGTGTGATCAAATACAACGGCAAAGCCAGGGACGGGCGATTTGCCAGCGATATTGATGACGAGACTCTTTTTTACTCTCACTCGACGGGCAAGAGCATCACGTCATATATCGTTGGACATGCAATATGCGATGGCTACATAAGCTCAATGGATGAAGTGATCGATTGGCCAATGATGAGTGCGACCCTGTACCAAGGTCAGCCCCTAAGAAATCTACTCAATATGAATGCTGGAGATAAGCATACGGTCGATCAGCGAAGCACTCGCGTGATGGGCTCCTCCACGCACCATCGCGACATGGGGCTAGACACTGCTGCGTCTTTATTGGCTGGCACCAAAAAAATTGGGGATGAAGTTTTTTACAACAATGTTCTAGCGGATGTGATTGCAAACTACGTTGCTTTCAAAGCTGGCAATAACTACGACGAACTGATGTGGAAGGTTTTTCAGGACAAAGTGAAAATCGAACATGCAGTGTCATATCAGAAGCACACGCCGACGCTAACTGATGGCCGACGTTCTGCATACTACGGTCAAGCGCAGACACTTGCGTCCTATTCGTACTACATAACTCGTATCGACTTTCTTCGAATCGCAGAGGCGATGATGAAGGATTATCAAAACCAAACTTGTGTTGGAAAATATTTGAAAGAGGCCCAAGCCCAAGCGAAGAATTGGCCTAAATACCGGCCAAGCGGAGAGCGGCGGCACCTATGGCTCCATAATTATGCGAAAAAATATGGTGCACAGTTTTATTTCGACTTCCACGGTATGCGTGGGAGAAATATTTTGGCCACCGAGGGTTACAACGGCCAGAATATGATGATCGATATGGATAACTCTCGAATCGTTGTCACCAACAGTTCGGCCACGGCTTGGGATCAGCGTATTTTTATTCTCAATGTGATCAAAAGCGGTCAACTACCCCAGTGAGCGCTTGCGAATAGGATCGTTAAAGACCTGCAGGCGCCTCGACCGGGTCGCCGGTTAATCAAAGTTGTTAGAGCAGATGGGGAATCAGCCATCTGCACTTGCCACCCCAAGGAGACCACCCATGCTTGAAAGCCAACATTTGTTTGAACTGCGACTCGATGTGCCTCAAATCGTCGACCTGGGGCCAACGCCCATGGGGCACCGGCGGATTGCGACGGTGGCGGGTGGTCAATTCGAGGGGGAGCGCATGCGTGGCACCGTCGAACCCTCGCCTGGCGGGGACTGGCTGTTGCTCAGGCCTGATGGGGTGCTGATGCTCGACGTTCGCCTGACCCTGCGCACACACGACCAGGCCCTTATCTACATGGCATACCGCGGCCTGCGTCATGGGCCTGCCGAGGTCATGCAAAAGCTCAACGCCGGTGAGCCGGTCGACCCTAAGCTCTATTACTTCCGCATGACCCCGGTGTTCGAGACCAGCGATGCGCGCTACGCCTGGCTCAACGGGATCATCGCGGTGGGTAGCGGACACCGCGAGCCTAGCGGGCCAATCTATCAGGTGTACGAGATTTTGTGACCGCGTGATTCGCCTCAGAGCGAATTCGTTCCCTACTGCCTTGGGCTGTCCCGAAGTTGACTTCGGCCCAGCAACTGTGTTGGAGAATGACCAAGTAAATGCTGTTGCGGAGCCATCTATGACCAATTCCTTGCATGAAATATTTCGTAAACAACGCTGGCATATTGACCTACGCGCGGTTTTTTGTCCTCGGTTAAGTTGACAAGACTGCTGGCAAAAAAATGATCAGGCAAAAAGCGGGTCATATCCTTTTCATGACATCGACAGGCGTGCGATCGATGTTCAAGCTGGTTTGAACGAAAAATAGGATGACTCCGCAGACATCCTATAAGAGGTCGCTTGTGTTGTGTCTGCTGTGAAGATTCAGCTTTCAGAATTCAATGGCGTGTTGCTATTTATTTGTTAATTCCTAAAGGGGTAAAACGTGAACAAAGAATCATTCGATAAAGGTCTCAAAACGCGTCGGGAAGTTTTGGGTGCGGAATATGTCGACGCATCAATCGCAAACGCCGACGACTTCAACAGACCGATGCAGGAATTGGTCACCGAGTATTGCTGGAACGAAATTTGGAACCGCCCCGGCCTAGACCGCAAAACACGCAGCATCATGAATCTGTGCATGATCACCGCCCTAAATCGTCCACACGAACTCAAGCTCCATGTGCGTGGTGCGATCAACAACGGCTTGACCAAAGATGAGATCAAAGAGGTGTTTCTCCAAGCTGCGATTTACTGTGGCGTACCGGCAGCGATTGACAGTTTCCGAAACGCCAAAGAAGTGTTTAAAGAAATGGGTATCTAAACCCACCCATCCATACCGCGTGTGTCTGCGATGAGCAATTCACCCAACCTGACGCCCACGGCCTGCGCGTGACATCGAGCCGATGTTCATGGCAGGCGGTCGTTCTCTGGCCCTAACTGGAAAGACCGTCGCGACCAAGGCGATCGGTTTGACGACCGTCAGCCAGACGCACTCATCGTTGATCAAAATGCGCACGTCGGCGATAACTGGCGCAACCGCTACCACGCGTTGGTGCTGCACAACCAGCGGCACGTCAACCACTTGCCCTACATCCCATCCCCAGAAACGTGGCCCAGTTACATCCCGAAGGATAAGTTAGCGGGGTGGTTTGAATACTATGGCGCGTAACGCTTGAAACGACAGCGGTTCCGCGTGAATACCGGCACCGACGGCGTCAGTTGGCAGTTGATGTACATCACCAAAAGCGGTGGCTACTATTTCAATGTAGGCTGCAGTGACCTGATCATTGAGGGAAAGATCCGTGTGGTCCAGCACGCCGACATCCAGCGCTTCGTGGCGAACGGTTTTGAACTGGCATCAGGTGAGTTGGTTACGGCCGACCTCGTCGTCACTGCTAACGGCTACCTCGGTCAAAGCGAGATGGTTGGCAAATTATTGGGTGATGCGATTCGCACAAGGGTTGGGGCGGTGTGGGGAATAAATAGCGACAGCCAAGAGCTCAACAACATGTGGATGGAGACACCGCAAGAGGGTCTGTGGTTCTGCGCAGGCAGCTTGGCACAGTGTCGGATTTACTCAAAATATTTGGCGCTACAAATCAAAGCCAAGCTAAACGCCGTGTCTGCGACGGCGGGGGTGTAATGGGTTGCCACCATAGTAGCGCTCGTATTGCACACCTATATTAATTTAATAGCATTAAATAAAACACTATAAGTTACCATTGTACTCATTTTATGAGTGCTAAATGCCTCTTAATTGGAACGAAATCAAGTCTCGGGCACTGCTTTTCAGCAAAACTGGGCTATCTCTCGTTGGGTGTTACGTCCCAAGGAGGCAGCCCAAACCTGTTGTGTTTTATTTATATCGGGAATTTTTATCTGCGCCTAGACAATCAATGAAAAGAAACTTTTAGAAATCCTGCTGCACAAGACATAAGAATCGTGATTCACATGGCCAGATAAACATAGGGGAGTGATTTATGCCTGTAAAAGTGAGGTTTTTGGATGGTATAAAAAAAATAGAATTACATCAGGCGTATGCGTGGGTTAATCAAAGTAATTATACTTTTCCAAGTAATCCAATTATGCCTACAATTCTGAAGAATTTCCTTGAGAACTGGGATCAAATCTTTGAGGTTCATCAGCAAGCAAGTTTTCTTGAAAACTTAGATGAGTATATTGAACAAGTTGAGCTGTTTAATGGCATATGTGACCTTGGTGAAAAAATCATAAGAGAATATCCACCTCAGGTATATCTGTATGTCGGTGTAGGTCGGAGTCCCGCACCTTTAATCGCATATTTTGAGAATCAAAAAACTCGTGCGCTATCCATGCCCCTTTCAGATTTTCGTCCGCGAAATATTGGATGGTCGATAACTGACGAAATTCTGGTTAAATATTCGGGTCAGGGGCAACCAAGATTAACCGCAGCGAATCAGGCATTAGTATTCGCACACTTTAAACGATATTTTCCTACTCGACCCATTCGAAACCGAATACTGCTAATTGATTACACACAAAGTGCGCAATCTTTGATTTCAGCCCAAGAACAACTTCAGAATTTCTTTTTGAACGATCACAGTCTCAAAGATATAGAAGTACATGCACTTGCCATTTGTCGTGACAGTGATGCACGCAATGTTCGTGCGATAGCTAATATTATTGGTTCGCCACGAAACATATTACGACCGATTGACTGGTTAATATACACTAATGAACGAAAGAAATTTGCGCAGCGGTGGCATGTTCTGCCAATTGTTTCTGAAATAGGTCAAGGTACGTGTCGACAAAATTTGGTAATGAGTGCACTTGGGGGTCAACGATTTGATGCATTGGCAGAATTTGGCTCCTTTAAGATTTTAAATGATAAAAATGATTTAGTAAAATATAGGGGCGATCCACTTTTTCCAGCAGCATATGACGCGCTGAGAGAGGAACTTCGAAATGCCAGAGTAGTTTCAAAAGTAGATTTAAATAACCGGTCTTAATCGATAATGGCAGATTATTTGCGACCGTTGATAAAAGCTGCTTGATGTGCCTGTCCCTCTCTTTGAGCTTCACGAACCGTCTGCGTGTATTCGTCGACGTGACGGCATATTTGCTCTTCCATTGGTAATGCGTAGCTGTGTTGATTGCATGCTTGCCGCAGACCTCTGCCATGGCCAACCTAGCTTCATCTTCGTCGAAAAATGCCACGGTCTGGCCCTCCGTAAACTTTGATTTCCTCATCGGTCCTTCCTTCGAAAAAGCGGAAGTCTACGTAGCGGTAGATCACGGATACCCAACCTCTTAGCGACTTTGACATCGAATTATTGTTGCTGATGTCTCTAGGCGTGCTCCTTTCTCTGTGATCAGGCATCAATGTTCTTTGAACTCGTTCAGTTTAGATTTTGACAATAATTCTCATTTGTTAAATAGGGGTTACCGATATTCCCAGACTGGCGACGCTTAAGTCCCAGAAGCCTTCATGTCAAAGGTAGCGGAAGCGTAGCAATTTTTAAATTTCTAAAAACTTCGTTGGTAATGGTTGTTGCCTCTGATAGTTCTAATTAACGTGTGCATCTTTATTATTTAATGGCCTGATGAGTTGATAGCATCAACAGTGGTCATTCATGTATGACAACGTCAAAGACCGTGAAGCAGGATAAATTAACATTGAATCAAGAACATGAAAACTTATGAAAAAAATCATAATAAGTGTTCTAAAGTTAGAAATATGGCCATCACGAGGCGAGATATATCGAGCAATTGGCATATTTTGAAAATGTGGTGCTGTCCCATCAAGACGGCTAGTGATTAATTAATCATTTTGCCGATTGTATTTATTTGAGAGGTAATTTTATGTCAGATAGTTTGCAAAAGTGGGTGGGTCGAAATCGCCCCCCTCGGGTTCAGATTACTTACGATGTAGAGGTGGGCGGCGCAATCGAATCTCGGGAACTGCCGCTAGTCATTGGAATCATGGCAGACCTAAACGGCCAGCCACTGGTAGCTCCACCTAAGCTAAAGGAGCGGCGTTTTATTGATATAGACCGTGACAACTTTGATGCTGTGCTAGGTAAGATCGCTCCCCGTCTCGATATGTTGATCCCAGATATTTTGAAAAATGAAAGCACTTTAAAGGTAGAACTTAAATTCAACGAGTTTAGCGACTTTCAGCCAAAGGCGATCGTAAACCATGTACCTCGACTTTCAAAGCTTCTAGTTGCTCGTAATCAATTGCGTGACCTGCTAAATAAATTGGATGGTAACGACGAGCTCGATATGTTACTAAAAGACATTGTTCAAAATGCCGAGCAGTTACAGGAAATCAAAGGCGCAGCGCCTGGTGATGTCACGACTGGCGCCAGTGCGGAGGCAGATGCGCCAGCAAATCGTGTTTGATTGTTTAGACAGCGTTAGAAATAAAAGTTAGGAGTTTGTATGGTAACAAAAACATCATCTGATGCCGGTGCCACGGCCTCTGCTTCAATTACAAGTGAGTTAAGTCTTCTAGACAAAATTGTTCTGGAAGGCAAGATGGCGATCGAGCCATCCCAAGGGGAATACGCGAAAAAAATGCTGGGGCAATTTGCCACGCAGATTTTGGATGAGGGTATGA